>NZ_WMEC01000001.1:2825000-3104322 GCF_021736025.1 Sulfitobacter sp. M22
CGCGGAGCTTTCTGTGAAGCGGGCCTGTGAGGGATCCCGTGGAGAGATCACTAGTGAGAATGATGACATGAGTAGCGACAAAGAGTGTGAGAGACACTCTCGCCGAAAATCCAAGGGTTCCTGCTTAAAGCTAATCTGAGCAGGGTAAGCCGACCCCTAAGGCGAGGCCGAAAGGCGTAGTCGATGGGAACCAGGTTAATATTCCTGGGCCAGATGGAAGTGACGGATCTCGAGGGTAGTTCATCCTTATCGGATTGAATGGGCTGCTTAGAGGTCCCTGGAAATAGCTCCATCGCTAGATCGTACCCTAAACCGACACAGGTGGATAGGTAGAGAATACCAAGGCGCTTGAGAGAACTATGTTGAAGGAACTCGGCAAAATACCTCCGTAAGTTCGCGAGAAGGAGGCCCGGTTTCTAGGCAACTAGAGGCTGGGGGGCACAAACCAGGGGGTGGCGACTGTTTATTAAAAACACAGGGCTCTGCGAAGTCGTAAGACGACGTATAGGGTCTGACGCCTGCCCGGTGCCTGAAGGTTAAAAGGAGGGGTGAGAGCTCTGAATTGAAGCCCAGGTAAACGGCGGCCGTAACTATAACGGTCCTAAGGTAGCGAAATTCCTTGTCGGGTAAGTTCCGACCTGCACGAATGGCGTAACGACTTCCCCGCTGTCTCCAACATAGACTCAGCGAAATTGAATTACCGGTCAAGATGCCGGTTACCCGCGGTTAGACGGAAAGACCCCGTGCACCTTTACTACAACTTCACACTGGCATTAGGCCGAACATGTGCAGGATAGGTGGTGGGCTTTGAAGCGTGGACGCCAGTCTGCGTGGAGCCTCCCTTGAGATACCACCCTTGTTCTGCTTGATGTCTAACCGCGGTCCGTTATCCGGATCCGGGACCCTGTGTGGTGGGTAGTTTGACTGGGGCGGTCGCCTCCTAAATCGTAACGGAGGCGCGCGAAGGTTGGCTCAGAGCGGTCGGAAATCGCTCGTTGAGTGCAATGGCAGAAGCCAGCCTGACTGCGAGACTGACAAGTCGAGCAGAGTCGAAAGACGGCCATAGTGATCCGGTGGTCCCAAGTGGGAGGGCCATCGCTCAACGGATAAAAGGTACGCCGGGGATAACAGGCTGATACTGCCCAAGAGTCCATATCGACGGCAGTGTTTGGCACCTCGATGTCGGCTCATCTCATCCTGGGGCTGGAGCAGGTCCCAAGGGTACGGCTGTTCGCCGTTTAAAGAGGTACGTGAGCTGGGTTTAGAACGTCGTGAGACAGTTCGGTCCCTATCTTCCGTGGGTGTAGGATACTTGAGAGGAGTTGCCCCTAGTACGAGAGGACCGGGGTGAACGATCCACTGGTGGACCAGTTGTTATGCCAATAGCAGTGCTGGGTAGCTATGATCGGACAGGATAACCGCTTGAAGGCATCTAAGCGGGAAGCCCCCTCAAAACAAGGTATCCCTGAGAGCCGAGGTAGACCACCTCGTCGATAGGCCAGAGATGTAAGCGTAGTAATACGTTCAGTTGACTGGTACTAATTGCTCGATAGGCTTGATTTGATCCAGTAGAAGAAAGACTTCATACTGTGACAAAAGCATACACATACAATCAGTCGTACTGACTTGGACAAATCCTTACCCAGAACGGTGAGGAGGCGGGAACGCGCATCCTTTGGATACGCTCTCTCCCGCTTGTTGCTCTTTTGCCAATGGCAAAAGCAACAACATAGAGGTTTTACTCGGTTTGGTGGTCATAGCGTAAGCAAAACACCCGATCCCATCCCGAACTCGGCAGTTAAGTGCTACTGCGCCAATGGTACTGCGTCTTAAGACGTGGGAGAGTAGGTCACCGCCAAACCTAGCAAAACCTCTAAATTTAGTATCTCTCTGCGATGACAAAATAATAAGCCAATACACAAACATTGGCCCCCGGCGCGGGATGGAGCAGCCCGGTAGCTCGTCAGGCTCATAACCTGAAGGTCGTAGGTTCAAATCCTACTCCCGCAACCAGCTTTAGCGAACAAGCCGCGTCCGAATAGGACGCGGCTTTTTTGTTGTCCGCAAAGCTTAACAATCCCAACAGCTTACCTTCCAGCTGCGCCGTGTGGCCCCGCTCCGCATCGTGACGGATCGTAATGCTGTCAATAAGCTCGCCGAGGACGTCAGACGCGCGATGCACGACATCGGGGTCGTTAAGTAGGTCGGAGATGTCGTCAATCGCAGCGCGGTGGAGTGCTGCTAAGTCCGGTGTGATCTCAATAGGATCCTGAGCCTGAGTAGCCAGATCCGCCTCAAGCTTCTTCTTGGTTGCTTCAGCCTCTACCAGCATCTCGTATATGCTGTCCGTTGCTCGGTCATCGCGGACGGCGCGCAGGCAGCCGTCGATGGATTTTTGCTGCTGCGCAATAGCGTGACGCAGGACTGCGGTCGCTTCGTGTTTGGTTCGATTTTTCTCCGCGATATGGCGTCGATACTCCTCGGAGAAGCGCGCAACAGCTTCTGGCATCATCAGCTCATCTCTGAGCCCTGCCAGAACCAAGGGCTGCAACCGGTCTATACGGATCCCTGGGATCCCCTTGCAGATCGCTGCACCTTTCTCTTTGGCGTTGGCGCAATAATAGGCCCGGCGCGCGCCTGATCCTGCAACAGTCATATTACCCCCGCACTGACCACATTCGACGAGCCCAGAGAGCAAATACTTCTTGCGTCGCAAGGCGACGGGTGCCGATTTTGACAAAGTCTTTCTTTGCGTGCTTTGGCACGCTTTTACCGCTTCCCAGAGTGCCGGTTCGATGATCCGCAACTCGGGCACCTCGTGCACGACAAGTTCTCCCTCATCCCGCTTCCGTGATACCCGTTTGTCGGTTTCTGGGTTCTTGCGGTAGTTCAACCGGTTCCACACGCGGGTGCCGGCATAGAGCTGGTTGTTCAATATTCCTGTGCCGCGTGCAGCGTTGCCGTATATCGTGTTGACCTTCCAGGCTCCCCCACGCGGGGCAGGGATGTGTTCTTTGTTGAGTTGGTGGGCAATGGCCCTCGGGCTGTTGCCATCTGCGAACTCGCGAAAGATCCGTTTGACGATGATTGCCTGGGCCTCATTGATCTCGGTCTGACCGGTCTTCCGCAATCCAGTCGATGGATCGACAGGAATCCGATAGCCAAAACTAAGCCCGCCTGCAGAGAGGCCATCTTTGATTCTGCCAGTTTGGCCCCGATGGACCTCCTGTGACGTCCGCTTAATTTGCAGGGCATCCATTGTCCCCTTCATGCCGATGTGAATCTCTTCGATACGGCCGTCGGCCACCGTGTGAATCTCCACGCCGTGGAAGTCACAGACTGCGAAAAGATTGGCGGATAGTTCCTGACTTCGGTTCAGTCGGCTCGTTCCCTCGGCCAGAACAACATCGACCATACCGCTTTTGACGGCTTGCATCATCTTTTGGTAGCCAGGTCTGCCGCGGTTTGCCCCGGAGATCCCGGCATCTTCAAATGTCTCCAGAACCTGCCACCCGTTTGTCTGCGCAAAGGCGCGGCAACTCGCGATCTGATCTCGTGTCGAGTTGGCATTCTGCATATCAGTCGAAAAACGGGCGTAGATCACGGCACGGCGGGCAGTCGAAGTCATGTGGTCTCCTGCGAACTGTTGTTCACGATATTAAGATGATTGCTTTGATAGTTGCCTCGCATCAATGGCGGTTTTGTGGCAACGCACTGAATGAAATGCGATCTGACCTTGTTCGCCATAACTTTGCCCAAAAGAGCCTGCATATGGTTAACCCTGCGCTTGGTGTTTCTTCCTTCGTTCTGCCTTCTTCGGTGGCCCGCTTGGCGGCAACTTCAGCTATCAGGTCGATCAGATTTGTGAGGGTCATTCGCTTCTCCTTCGGTTGTGGACATTCGAAAACCAACAACACGACGAGATACGGTGGCCCTTAACGGTTGATCGTCTACGCCCGCACAGAGATGATCTGTGCGGGCGTCTCTGTATGGGCGGCGCGCTGACATCTGTAGCAGCAGAAGTGTCGCCAGCGCGCCTGATGCGGGGTGTCTAAACCCGCATGTTCGGTCAGGCTGCTGCGCGCAGTCCCTGAAGAGCCTTCTCGGCACGAAGCAGATCGTGCACTGCTGAAAGGCTTACGTAGAGCTCGATTAGCACTCCCAGAGCGTTGGTTAGCCGATCGGCTTCCGGCGTCAGACGTTCCATACCGTAGTCCTGAGTGTCGGACACGTTCTCCGCGCTGTGATCGTAATGCGTATCGACATAGGTTCCTTCGATGATCTCGGCATCGAGCACGCCCACGAGATCGTGCAGCTTTGCGAGAACGCCCTTATCGAAGATCGCCCCACGCTGAAGGAGCGCCGCGAGCGCTTGGGCCTCCCGTTTAGGCTTCGGGGCAATGAGGTCGAGGACATCCTGTTCGATGCCCGTCGCGGCGGCGCGGGCGAGCGGGTAGCACGCGGCTGCCATAGGGGTGACTTCTGTGCCTGGTGTGAATGGTAGTTCCATAGTCTTTATCCTTTGATGTTTGAGGTGCGGGGTCGCTCGAAGGCGCGGTTCCCAAAAGGAAACCGCGAACTACGCGCGACTATCGTGCCGAGTCTTCCCGGCGTTCTTCTTGCGCGGCTGTCCGTATGTCAGCGTCGGATTGTAGCCGTGCCTGCACGGCATTCATCCGCTCGATAAGTGGCGGATCCAAACGACCGATGAGTGTTCCGCTATCGTCGTCGTCATCGAAACCAGAATGATTAACGCTGACGATGAGCCGACGGGCGCAGACAAAGCGCGACGGCCGCTTCAGGCCAGCTGCGTGGCAGGACGCCAACTCCCCGACTCTCACCTCGTAACCGCGGTTCGCATTAGTAGGTGCTGAAGTGCCGTAGGCAAGTTCGATGAAGCAGGTCCCGCCTTTGGTAAAGACGTCGAGAACCAAGCAGGGGCGACGTTTGGGCCTCGTGTCCGTTGATGCGTCGTATTCGTCCGCTAGAGGATACCGGAACAAGACGACATCGCCTCGTTCGACAAGGTTCTGCCAATCAAATGCTGGCACGAAGGGTTGAGTGGATTGATACATCTGGGGTCTCCTGTGATCCGATTGAAAATCGACACCAGCTTTGGAGACCTAAAAAGCCTCCAGTTTTGCTGCGCGTCACAAAGACCGCGCAGCAAAACTGGAGGTAAAAAAACGGGAGAGCGGCGAGAGGGTAGGCCCTCTCGTCAAATTTTATTGGAAGTTCTGTTGTGCAGAAGTCGGGCGGTAAGCGGCCATTCGCCGAAAAGATGACCGTACCCCGCCAAAGTAAAGAAGCGGACCTTCAGCGAAAACTCTCAGGATATGCTTGAGCTGTTCGATAGAGAGAGGACGGATTTTGGGCACCGCGCACAATAGGTTCGGTTTCGAAATCATGGTCCTGAAAAACCGCGAGGCAACCTGGAACGCGGTTTTAGCCATGGATTACTTTCCGGAATAGCCGAAGCGATTGGCTAGTAATAACGCTTGCTCAGAAAGTTCCACCTCCGGAACCGGGCGAGGCTTGTATCCCATTTTTGTGTTCGTCGGACTCCGTCGATCGAGGATGGGGTCGACGCCAAGGAACTCTGCAACGTCATTCAGCCGCTGGTCGAGATCTTCTAGGCGCACACGTAGGTAGGGAAGATTAAGATGTGCGGCATTATCCTCGACCATTTGATTCCAGCGAAACCAGTAGGTCACTAGCCGCTGCACCTCATCATGCTCACTCCAGACAGCGAG
Organism: Sulfitobacter sp. M22; assembly: GCF_021736025.1. Classification (NCBI taxonomy): domain Bacteria; kingdom Pseudomonadati; phylum Pseudomonadota; class Alphaproteobacteria; order Rhodobacterales; family Roseobacteraceae; genus Sulfitobacter; species Sulfitobacter sp. M22. The sequence continues at coordinate 2,830,754 of NZ_WMEC01000001.1, forward strand.
ATGCCGCTCTAGAAAACGGCGATGTTCTAATACAAAGTGCCATCGATCACGAACCTGACGGCGGTAGAGCATCCAGGCCTTCGGATGAAAACCGGTGCGACCGTAGGTGACATGCCGGAAGGGTCGCTTCGACAGCAAGCCAAGGCGATGGAACGATTGGATAACCCTCACAGGATCTCGTACGAGGTGAACGATCGGTGTGCGTGGGGGCAGCTGATCTAGAAATGGCGCCGCGTACCAAGAGCTTTCGAACCGGTGGGAACTATGATGCTGTCCAAAAACGTCATAGGCCGCTTCGTGGCCGCAAGACGCACCTGAAACATTCAGGACATCGGCAAGATAGCTGGTACCCGATCGGCCGCAGCCAGTGATCAATCCGTTCAAGGTCAAGTTTCAGCCTTCTAAGTAGAGCACTGTAACGCGCTGCGCATTTAATCAGGTCTCGCTCTCATGGACGTCCCGAATCCAGTGGCTCTGGCCATCGATGAGGGTCTTTTTCAGGTTACTGGCCTGACGATGTTCGCGGCCGATGTCAGAGATCCAAAAGTCGCCTCCGACGCCAAGCAGCCGGCTCCGGAACGTTTTGGTGTATTGACCCAGTTCTGGGTTGCGATCCCCGTACAGCTGTTTCTCCGGATCAAGGTCCAACCTCATCTTCGACGCGCATTCATGCGCGAAGCTGCGCTCCAAAAAGCTAGGGCTTGTCGTGAAGATCGGCCGATCGTAGTTGTACTTTCGCCCGATATTGAGGCCTGCGATGCGGCGACGCGACCATTCATAGTGGAACGGCGAGCTTCCCTTCCAGTTCTTTTCCCTTGTTAGAAACGCAATCTGACGTGTCATATTGTCGAAATGCGGAAACACATCCTCCGGCCGCACTTCGCGGTCGATCACCCAGTCATCCTCAAGGTGGAGTGCCGCTGCTGCGGAGGTGTTCGACCAAAGCCACTTCACCGCGCCGGTGAAGCTGCAAGTATCAGGCGCGCGGATGTGGCAGGCAGGAAATCTCTCTCGGATCAGGTCGGCGCAGGACTGGGTGTCCTCGGCTGTGCCTTCGAACGGATCGATGTTGGCGTAGACCGTTGAGACCTCGAAGTTCGAGAGTAGGTTTTTCCCGAAGCTATCGAGTGTCCGTTCGAGCAGTTGCGGGCGGCTCCCCGAAACCAGAAGCAGATCGATTGCGGTGGTGTGCATGACTGGCGGTCTCCGACTTGCGCGCGACGCGCCTCATCTAGCATTGATATTGCGGGGGCAACTCTATGCGCATGAAGGTTCGCTGTACACCCCGAAAGCCTGAGAATGGCAGTGCTCTTAAATTGACCAACTACAATATGTTAAGCGCATAGCGGCGGCATAGAATTTAGCGAGGCGCCGGGTGCCGTCGGTACTGAAGTCCTCAATACGGCCGGAATGCAACGACCGAAATTATTGCAAACTTTGATCAATGTGGCGTCAAGCATGACTGCGACCGATCGTCGGCTGTGCACGTGGTGCGATCAGCTGTGAAGATTGGTGTTGCTTTTGGCTTCGTCTAGCTGCGCATGTGACGTTCAGAGCGGCGGGACGAAACTAGCAAAGTCCGCAAAGCGAACCTGCAGCATGTAAAATGCTGCGCCCTTCGCCCAATGTCCGCTTTGAAAAACTGCGCCGCAGGTTCGAGAGCTTGCGTAAACGGCAGATTGGGGCCGTCTGCTGCCTTGCGATTTCACGCATTTCAAAACCGTCTGAGAGGGTGCAGGGACAAACGGCGAGTGGTCCTTGCCTTGGAGCGTCCAGAGAGGGAAGTCCGCTCTTTGGTCTCAGACGGACAGGCTGCCAGGGGGTGCAGGGGGAGTGGCGAACGACGACCCTGCGAGTGGGGATGAAAGGGGTGGGCGAAACCTCCCTTTCTCGGGCTGAAAGCCCCTTGAGGGTTTGGGAGAGTTGGACGTCTCCCAAGGTCGCCGCAGGCGGCCAGGGTCCAGGGGCTTGCCCCTGGCGAATGCGTAGCTCGAACGTAGAACCGAAGGGCCGGAGTGCGAGCTACTTAGTGAGTAAATAACCGGCGTTCTGAACGGGAGGAAGTCGCTTGCGGCCCGAAGCGGACATTCATTACCTGCTGTAATGCTGCGCTGCGGCAGGTCAATGGTACCATGTGAGCCTTGACCCCACCGCAAATTTGTTCTGGCCGAATCTGCTACTTCACAGAAAAGGCGGCGCTCGAACTCGAATGGTTTTCATTCGTAAGCTTCTCGTAAGCTTCCAATGATCATGAGCACGCAATTGACCTTGCGAGAGCTCTACAATGCCAACTTTTCACTCCCTTAGATGCCGAACGGCAGAACTGCGTGAGCGGTCAACTATTTCGCCACTCTTGCTGACCGTTCTGACCATCGCATTCATGTTTTGTGTCGACAATGGCACGTTCTGGGTGATCGCTGCGGATGTCTTCTCGGGCCATCTGATTTCCCTGTTAGGATATATGGCAGCATTGTTTCTTCTGACGCTGGCGGCATTCAGCCTGTTTGCCTTTCCGTGGACAGTTAAACCGTTTCTGATCTCGATGCTGATCTTGACTGCTATGACGTCGTATTTCGTTGATACGCTGGGGATCATCATAGACCGTGACATGATACAGAATATCTTTGTCACGACCGTGAGTGAATCCAGACATCTGATAACGGCTGGCTACATCACCCACCTTGTTATTTTCGGCATTTTACCCTCACTCTTGGTGCTCTGTGTCCGCATTCGACCGCAGCGGCGCGTTAGTGCGGCCGTGACACCGATGCTGACATGCGTTTTAAGTTTTGCGTTGGCGGCGGGCTTGTTGATGGCCGACCTGAAATCCTATTCTTCCATCCTGCGCGAACGGAAAGATTTCATGAGCAGCTATCAGCCAGGCGCGCCGCTCGTGGCCGCGATCCGATATGCTAAAATGATGTCGCGTTCAGCCAAGCTGGACCTCGTCAGAACCGGAACGGACGCACGGACCGGCGCTGCGTATGACGAGCCGCAAAAGCCCATGCTGACGATTGTTGTTGCCGGTGAAACAGCGCGCGCCCAAAATTTCAGCCTGAACGGCTATGATGTTGACACAAACCCCGAGTTGGCACAGTTGCCGATCATCAATTTCAGCGACGCGCAGTCTTGCGGAACCGCGACAGCCGTATCGCTGCCCTGCATGTTCTCGAAATTCAGCCGCGACACCTATTCGTATGAGAACGGCATTTCGACCGAGAACGTGCTGGATGTGCTGGGGCACGCAGGGCTGCATGTTGAATGGTGGGACAACAACACCGGTGACAAAGGGATTGCCGCGCGGTTCAAGACGCGCAAATTTACCGACCTGAACAATTCGGAATTCTGTTCGACGGGTGAATGTATGGACGGAATATTCATTGAGCCCCTCAAAGACTACATCGCGTCGATCACCGAAGATACCGTTCTGGTCCTCCACCAGATGGGAAGCCACGGACCGACCTACTACCAGCGTTACCCAGAAGACTTCGAACGTTTCAAACCGGCCTGCCGCTCCTCAGAGTTCAAAAAATGCACGCCACAGGAGATTACCAACGCCTACGATAATACCATTGCCTATACCGATCATATCCTCGCCCGGATCATTGGCATGCTGTCCGCAGATGACCGCCTGGCCACATCGCTGATCTATATGTCGGATCACGGTGAATCTCTGGGTGAGCATGGGCTCTATCTCCACGGCGCACCCTATTTCATGGCACCGGAAACGCAAACCCATGTGCCGATGATCCTATGGTTGTCTGATGCCTTCAAGACCCGCTTTGGCATTGATGAAAGCTGCGTCGCCGCACAGGAGAACAACCCGCTTTCGCATGACAACCTGTTCCACTCGCTGCTTGGTTTGCTTAATATCGACACAGCAGAGCGAAATGCCGATCTGGATATCTTTTCTTCCTGCAAAACCAAAGTAGAGCTGGCCAAGATATGAAGTTTGATAAGGCAATCCGGCCTCAGAAACCTGCGCGGGTCACCGGGGTTGCCCATGTCTTTGCCGCAGCAGGATATTCGATCGGGGGCATCCGCAGGCTATGGTTGGAAACTGCGTTCCGGCATATCGTCGTGGCTTTGCCGCTCTGTGGTGTGCTGTTGTACGTCATGGATGCGGAACTCTTCGACTACCTGATCCTTTTGATCCTGTTCTCCGGCCTCATCGCAGTGGAAGCGCTGAACACGGCGATCGAATGTATCGTCGACCACCTGACACCGCAGTGGGAGGTGTTCGCGCGCGACGCAAAGGATCTGGGATCACTTGCAACAATGTGCCTGCTGTTTGCGAATGGCGTTTTTCTGTGTGCTGTGGTTTTGCGTTCTTACGGCATAGGCTGAAAGGCATCCGATGGATAGGTCGAGAAAGGAGACGTTTCTCATGTGCAAACGGCAGTCGAAATCAAGCGTTGGGCGAACTGTGGCAAGCTTCTCATCGGATCGGACTGGACCAAAATGCGCATCCTCCTGATTGAAGACGAAGCTGCACTTGCGCGGCCGCTCATAGAGCATCTGGAGGCTGATCAGAACATTGTCGAATGGTTTGACACGCTGGACGAGGCCGATGCCGCGCTGCGCACCTTGGATTATGATGTGGTTCTTTTGGACCTGAAACTGCCTGATGGAGACGGGCTCATCTTTCTCAGTTCATTGCGGGCGCGGATGCTGCGGACGCCGATCATCATTCTGACTGCGCGCGACAAGGTCTCGGACCGGATTGACGGATTGAACCGTGGTGCCGATGACTATGTGATAAAACCCTTCGATCTCGATGAGGTAAAAGCGCGCGTTCACACCGTATGTCGGCGGAGCGCAAACCAGATTGCGCAAACTGTCCAGCTGCGCGATCTGGTGATCAACCTGTCGGATCACAGTGTCATCCGTGCTGGGCAACCGGTCCGGCTGACCGCAAAGGAATGGGGTGTGTTTGAAACGCTGCTGCGCCGAAAGTCACAGATCGTGCCAAAGGAGAGCCTCGAGGCCTCTATCTATGCCTACGGTGAAGAGATAGAAAGCAACGCTCTCGAAGCACATATCAGCCGCCTCCGCACAAAATTGGGCAAAGACCTGATCGTAACGCACCGGGGTATGGGGTACGCACTGACAAAATGATTAACCGCCGCAAAAGCCTGTTTCAGTCGCTTCTGGGTTCGTTGCTTTTGCCCGGACTGATCGTCATGGTGGTAAGCGTTTTCATCGTCCTCCATGTATTCATGGACGAATATGACGAACTGCTCGATGCCAGCCTCACTGGCAAGGCCCATCTGCTGCGCGACATCATCGAAACCTCCCAAAGGACCACGGGAAGCATCGGCACCGGTGCGGGCAATCTGCTGGACTACGAAAGCGATCTGCGCAAGCCGAATGAGCGGGCTTTGCTGTGGTATGTCGGTGTGAACGGTGAGGTCATGGCGCGATCCATGACAGTAGGAACTTTCGCGCTGCCTGTACCACTGCTTCCAGGTCTGAGCACCACGCGCGGGCATCGTGTCATTGTTCTGCCGTCGGATCAGCCTGGGATGGGAAGCGTGGTGGTGGCCGAACCGATGATCGAACGCAGCGAAGCGATAACCGATGTGATCATCGGGGTCGTTGTCGGTTTAGCACTGCTGGGACTGCTCTTTGCCCTTGCGTCATTCTGGGCGGTTCGCCGTTCAGTTGCGATGATTGCAGAGCTCAGCCGAAACATCGCCGAAAAGAACGAACACAACCTGTCCCCTATTGATCGTGACAATACATTCGCCGAGATCACGCCGGCGATTGACACGCTCGACGGGCTGATGTCGCGGCTCGACCGCGCGTTGCATGCGGAACGTGCCTTTGCCACCAATGCCGCCCACGAATTGCGCACACCCGTCGCGATTTGCCTGGCCCAGGCGCAAAGGCTTCGGGCAAAGATCAATGACCCGGTCCAAACCGGCAACCTTGTCGAAATCGAGACGGGTCTGAAACGTCTGGAACGCTTGATTGAACGCCTGCTGCAATTGTCACGGGCGCAGTCCGGGTTGGGCCTGAATGCGTCTGTGACAGACCTAAATCCAGTGATCACGCTCCTGATGAACGAATTGCGCAATCAATGCCCGGATACTGACAAGCTGGTGCTGAAATTCCCCACAGGCCGCTGTTTAAGCCGCGTCGATCCGGACGCATTGGGTATCATCCTGACCAACATATTCGACAACGCCCTGAAACACGCCTGTGGCACTGCACCCACGATCGTGGATGCCAGTCGGCCGGGAGATGTGTTGGTATCAAACGACTGCGCCCCGCTATCCACTACCGATTTTGAAGCTATGAAACAGCGATTTATCCGACGCGACACAGTTTCAGACGGATACGGTCTTGGACTGTCGATCGTTCAGGACCTGTGCAATCAGTCTGGCTGCCAATTCGAGATCTATGGCCCCCGTCCGGACAATCCACGCGGTTTCGCAGCCGTCGTGCGCCTGCCCAAAGTTGAGATTATCAAAGCATAGCGAATGAAAATGTCGATTTCGTCATCGATGGACATATGTCGCAACCGCGGCGAATGTCTGCTTCCCGCCCAACTGACCGAAGTGTGATGGAGCTGGCTCGATTGCATTTGCGGCAAAATCTTTCACCTGAAATCTTTGCCGCCCTCAAATTATCACCTCAAAAATCCCATCACCATTTTCTCATCTCCACCATCAAGGAGATGAAAAATGGACGGTTCACAATTTCACACCCGCTTCCCCGTCGTGCTGCGTTTCGAGGGGATCGGTCCCGAAAACATTGCTGGATACGAAAAGCACCGCAAGCGGGTCGGGGGCGACACCGGTCACATTCTGGAGCACCCGCCAGCCCCAAATCGCCGTCTGATTGGATCCGAAAACTGGGCGTCTGAAGCTTTAGCTGAGATTGCCGAAATAAAGGCACAGAACTTTGCGGCCGAACTTGAGGCGTTGGAACAGCGCAAGCGTAAAAAAGATATCCAGAAACGGCTGGCGGAAGGGCCGCACAACCCTTGGCGTCCAACACGTCACGGTCCAATGCGTGAGGTGATTCTGACTGCTAACAAAGAGTGGTTCGATGCTGACCCTGCCGCAGTGTTCGATGAAGGTGTCGAAAACAACCAAAGGATTGCGGATTTCGAGCTGTTGTCGATTGCTTGGCTGAAAGAACAGTTTGGCGATGACGTCATTCACGCACGCGCAGACCTTGATGAAGAAGCTTATCACATCCACGCCGTAATCATGCCGCGTGTCTGCGTGGAGATGATGCGCACGGACAAGGCAACGGGCGAGAAGAAAGTCATCGCGACCCGGAAGATGCTTCAACCATCAAAGTTCGACGTAATAGAAGACTACGAGCACGCTCAGGATAGCGTCGGCGCGTGGTTTTCCAAAATCGGTCTCGAACGCGGTGAAAAGCGCAAGGAGGCGTTCCGCCAGGCTGTCGCCCAAGGTGAAACGCCGCCGCCAAAACGGATGCATACAAAAACGAGGGACTGGCGGCGCAAAAAGGATAGTGAACTGGCCAAGCGTGAGCATGATCTTGATGCTCGAACTGACGCGATCGAGGAAAAGTCGGCGGAGGCGGACGCCATCATCGACATCACCGAAGCCATCGCGGACGGCGTTGTTGATCCGTCGGCTGATGGAACAGCGGCAATCGCACCGGTGAAGGGTCGCGAGAATGACCCAGTTTTCCTGAGAGCACAAAACAAAGCGAGGCAATCGCCCACGGGCGCTGCACGCGTTGCGAAAGCCTTCCGTCGCGGATGGGGCGCAATGTTCAAGAAAGCGCGCACGGACGCCTTTGAGCGGGTTTCGGATGAGTTCCGCGCTGCCAACCGAACATTAGAGGAGGCGACATCAATGTTGGCGAAGGTTGGGGCCACTCTCGGCGATGGCTTTGCCGAAAACGTAAGCTCGCTTTCGGAGCTTGCTCAACGATTGAAGAAGGCGGTTGTCACAGGAAATCTTTCACACGAAAGAGCCGAAAAAAGAAGTGCAAGCAAAGACAATAACTTAGGGGATTGACCAATTTTTTGTTGCCGTAAAAGTCACCGTATCCCGATTTGCTCTCCCATCTAATTTTTACGCAGCCCAGACATTCCGTCCGAGCATGAACTTACCAGAACAAAGGATTATTAGATGAACAACCGCATGCAAGGAAAGCCTTCGAAAACTACCCGCAAGAAACGCGCTGATGTGCCAATGAGCGCAGCGATGCAAGCAGCGATGTTCAAGGTCGCCAATGTTGCCGCGAACTTGTCCAGAAAAGACGAAGCAGCCCAGCAAGCTGCGCGTAAAGCGATTGCAGACACTATCGAGGAATGGATCGCCTTCCTGACGGAAAATGACCCAGAAGCAGTCGATCAGTTCTACTATGAGGTTTGTATGATGGCCTCTGCCGGCAACCGCCGCCGTATCTCCAAACACGCGCTTATGCCTGCAGGTATCGTCGAGCAAGTTGAGGACGATTTGAAAAGTCAGAAGGAAGAAGCTGAACGAGCCGCGGCTAAAGAACGGGCCGTGGAAAAAGCCAAAGAGGCGGGTGATCAAGTTCCGGCCTAAGTTTTATTCGCAGAGATCGAGATTTGTTCGCCAAAGGCCAAATCCGGCTCCCGCAACCAAATCTACACAAACTTAGCAGTAAACAACGCCCGCAGAACATGCGGGCATGCATGCGTGCAGTATCTCTAATAGCTTGCCCCGCAGTTCAAGGTAAGCGGTGCGCCCACCCCACCTTCCTTGTGAGTCCCCGATCTGAGATTCAGCCCTGACGGATGGATTATCAGGGAGTTTCTCCATGGAGCGCTCAACGGAGTTTCTCAGTAACATTGATTTGGTGGTGGGGCCGCGTGGTCACCGCCGTTGGCCGGATGCGGTGAAGGCACAGATCGTGGCCGAGACGTTGGTGGAAGGTGCGACAGTTGGCGCTGTGGCACGGCGGTATGACATGCGGGCCAATCATTTATCGGAATGGCGACGCATGGCGCGCGAGGGCAAACTGGTTCTGCCCGCTGTGACCGAGGAACCAAGCTTTGCAGCGTTGGTTGTGCGCGAAGATGTTGAGGCGACACCTGACCCTGAGCCGCCGTCGCCGTTGGATCTGATTTGTGGGAGTGTCACTGTGCGATTGGATGCAGGCACATCGGCGGCGCGCATTGCCGAGATTGCCCGCGCCTTGAATGCGCTCTCATGATGTTCCCATCAAACCGAGTGAGGATCGTTGTCGCGACCAAGCCGGTGGACTTCCGCAAGGGTCATGATGGGCTGGCAGCGCTTGTCAAAAACGAGTTGCGCAAGGACCCGTTCACCGGGATAGTTTTTGTGTTCCGCTCAAAGCGGGCAGATCGGCTGAAGTTGCTGTATTGGGACGGCACTGGTTTGGTCATGGCTTACAAAAGATTGGAGGAACAAACCTTCACGTGGCCCGCTATCAAAGATGGTCTGATGTCGCTAAACCATGCCCAGTTTGAAGCACTTTTCTCGGGTTTAGACTGGCGCAAAGTAAGGGCTTTATCAGTGCGTCCGCCGACTGCGGCAGAGTGAATCAGGCTGTCTTTTGCAGAGGTGTTGAGCTGCAGGAAATGGTAGTCATTCCCCATGTCAAAACCAGTTGATCTCCCTAATGATGTTGAGGCCCTGGAAGGCGTTGCTTGTCGCCTCAGAGGATCGCAATCTGCGCAAGCAGGATCGTATTGATCAGTTGGAGAAACTGGTATCTGACTTCAAACGTGCGCTGTTTGGCGCAAAGTCTGAGAAGGCCGATCCCGAGCAATTTGAGCTGTCACTTGAAGACATTGAAACCTCGATGGCTATGGTTCATGCTGAAGACGAAGCGCTTGATCCGCCTGCATCGCGCTCGGCAAAACCGCGCAACACCAATCGTGGGTCACTGCCAAAGCATCTGCCCCGCATTGAAGAGGTAATTGCGCCCGATAATATGACCTGCGGCTGCGGTGGTGAGCGCCATGTAATTGGTGAGGACACGTCTGAGCGCCTCGACATCATCCCCGCCCAGTTCCGTGTGATCGTCACCCGCCGCCCAAAGTATGCTTGCCGATCCTGCACCAATGGTGTGGTGCAAGCGCCTGCACCAGCGCGCCTGATCCCAGGCGGCATGCCGACAGAGGCAACGGTGGCGCATGTTCTTGTCAGCAAATATGCGGATCACCTGCCACTGTATCGCCAGGCACAGATTTACAGCCGCCAAGGGATCGATCTGGATCGCTCCACCCTCGCGGGATGGGTTGGCAAAGCGGCCTATGAGCTACGCCCTGTCTTCGATGCGTTAATGGCTGACCTCAAATGCTCAACCAAACTCTTCATGGATGAAACAAGAGCACCAGTGCTTGATCCGGGTAGACGTAAAACCAAAACTGGTTACTTCTGGGCACTGGCCCGCGATGATAGGGCTTGGTGTGGAGCGGCACCACCGGGCGTTGCCTTTACATATGCGCCCGGGCGTTCCGGCCAATATGCAGATGACATTTTGAAAGGCTTCTCTGGCATCCTCCAAGTGGACGGATATGCCGGGTATAACCGCTTACTCAAACGCGCCGATGACAATGTCGTCTTGGCCTACTGCTGGGCCCACGCACGCCGCAAACTGCACGAAGTTGCACAATCTGGCACTGCCCCCATCGCCGAAGACGGGCTGAAACAGATCGCTGCGCTCTACCTGATCGAAAAGGATATCCGGGGTCTGGCACCCGAGGTGCGATTGGCAGCACGGCAAGACCAATCGGCACCGTTGATCGTCGCGTTTGAGGAGTGGCTCACGACCAACCGCGCGCGGCTGTCTGCCAAAGCCCCTTTGGGCGAAGCTCTCAAATACATCGCAAAATACTGGGATGGACTGTGCCTGTTTCTGACTGACGGCCGCATCGAAATGGACAGTAACGCAGTGGAACGCACGATCCGTCCCATCGCTCTGAACCGCAAGAACGCACTCTTCGCTGGCCACGACGCCGGAGCCTCAAACTGGGGCGTCATCGCTTCCTTGATCGAGACCTGCAAATTGAACAGTGTCGATCCGCATGCCTATCTGGCCGATACGTTCACTGCCATCGTCGCAGGCCACAAACAAAGCCAGATCAACGATCTGCTACCATGGAATTACGCTAAATAGGTGGGATCGGCGCACCGCTTACGGTGGTGAATAGCCCCTGGTTTCTTAGACGCCTTGCAGCTTCTGTTGTCATCTTTCGAAGTCTGCTGGTGACAAGGTAATCCCCCCATTTTTAATGGGGCTCAGCCGTAGAATTCCGGCGGCTGTTTTCAGTTTCATGGCGGGTGTGATGCCGCCAATGCCCATCTTGGGCCGCTCGTTGTTGTAGGTCCAGAGCCATTCGGTTGCTTGGTCTTCCGCCTCCTCGATCGTTTCAAAGATATATTGCCCCAGCCATTCGCCACGAACGGTGCGGTTGTAGCGCTCGAAATAGGCATTCTGTTGGGGCTTACCGGGCTGGATATATTCGAGCCGAACATTGCGTTTCTCAGCTCATTCCATCAGCTTACCACTGACCTATTCTGTGCCGTAACACCTTCGGAATGAAGCTGATTGAGAGGCTATGACCGCCTGCGCAGCCCCCAGATTGCGCGGCAGGTGGTCATAGCCGAGTCTCAGGTCCCTACAGTGGTTTTACACAAACCACACCGCAAAGGAGACCAACTATGACCAAGATTATTGTTACACCAGATGCCCCTGTTTTGGTGGCTATCGACATCTCCAAGGCCCGGCATGAAGTTTTGATCGCTATTCCAGATAAGAAACGGCGACGTCGCTTAACCGTTTTGAACGAACGCGCCGACTTTAACCGCCTCGCCACCGCACTTAAGGAATACGGACGCCCAGTTCGTGTGGCCTTTGAGGCGACTGGCAATTATCCCGTGTCTTGGCGTACTATCTGGCAACTTCTGGCTTTGTGAACCGCCCCGGGTTTACCGGAGGGCAAAACTTTCGGAGAATTGCCCATTATGGAACAGTCACACAACAAGAAGACCTCGAAGCCGTATTCACCTGAGTTCCGCGAACGTGCGGTGCGGTTGGCGATGGAACACCGCGATGAGTATCGTAGCGAAGCTGCTTTATTCACAGCGATCGCAAGCAAATTGGGCTGTTCGCCAGACAGTCTTCGCGTTTGGGTCCGGCAGGCTCAGCGTGATGGCGGCGAACGGCCTGGCCAAACCAGTGCCGAGAAAGCGCGGATCAAGGAGTTGGAGCGCGAGGTGCGCGAACTCCGGCAGGCCAATGAGATCCTGAAGAAAGCATCAGCGTATTTTGCCCAGGCGGAGCTCGACCGCCCGTTTCGCAAGTGACTGCTTTCATTGAAGAACATCGCGGTGAGTTCGGGGTCGAGCCGATGTGCAAAATGCTGCAAATCGCCCAGTCCACCTATTATGAACGGCGCTCCATCGCGCGTGATCCTGATCGGGCTTCAGCCCGGGCGAAGTCTGACGCTGATCTGTGCATCAAGATCAATGCGGCCTGGGAAGAGAACCGCAAGCTCTATGGTGTGCGGAAGATCTGGCATGTCTTACTGCGCGATAATCAGGAGATCGCACGATGCACGGTGGAGCGGTTGATGCGCAATTTGGGCATCAAGGGCGTAGTTCGGGGTAAAAAGGTTGTCACGACTAATCCGGACACCTCCCAGCCGTGCCCTGACGACAAGGTAAACCGCTTGTTCAAAGCAGATCGGCCTAACCAGCTCTGGGTCTCTGACTTCACATACGTCCCGACGTGGTCGGGAACGGTCTATGTCGCTTTCGTCATCGATGTCTTTGCGCGCCGGATCGTTGGCTGGCGCGTATCGACCTCAATGGCGACGCAGTTCGTTCTCGACGCTTTGGATCAAGCAATCTGGCAAAGAAAAACACTTGATAACAATACCTTGGTTCACCACTCAGACCGTGGATCGCAATATCTCTCGATCAAGTATACCGAGCGCCTTGTCGAATTCGGTATTGATCCATCGGTTGGAACAGTCGGCGATTCCTATGATAATGCCCTCGCTGAATGCGTCATTGGCCTGTTCAAAACAGAGGTCATCAACCAGATCGGTCCATGGAAATCGAGGCGCGAAGTCGAATGGGAAGCGCTGAAATGGGTCGATTGGTATAACAACCGTCGGCTATTCGGTCCCATCGGATACATCACACCCGCAGAAGCAGAGGAGGTATTCTATGCAAATCTAAACACACTCGATAAAGTAGCCTGACGTTGAACAAAGCACCCTCCGGTAAAATCGGGGCGGTTCAGGCACCATTATCTGGCGGTGGTTCAACGCAAACCCGGCGCGCTGCGCAACGGGGCACCCTTCGTTGAGATGCCAGAAGGGTTCCGGAAGCTGCAGGATCATATGTTGCGTAGGCCAGGTGGTGACCGCGAGATGGTCGACGTCCTGTCCTTGGTGCTCCACCATGACGAACAGGCCGTGCTTTGCGCGGTGGAAATGGCGCTGGAGGCGGGCGTGCCAACAAAAACCCATGTCTTGAACCTACTTCACAGGCTGGTGGATGGCGCACCGATAGACCAGCCCGATGTGACCCCGCCTGCGGCCCTTTCTTTGAATAAGGAGCCCGAGGCCAATGTCGCACGATATGACGGGCTACGCACTACAGGAGGAACACGTCATGCGTCATGATCCCGCCGGCGCTGCCATCGTCATTATGATGCGCAGCCTGAAGATGCCGGGCATGGCACAGGCCGTGCAGGACCTGCATGAGCAGGGATCGCCCGCTTTCGATGCAGCGATCCCCATGTTGTCGCAGCTGCTTAAGGCCGAGATTGCTGAACGTGAGGTGCGTTCCATCGCCTACCACATGAAGGCAGCACGCTTTCCGGCATACAAAGACATCTCTGGCTTCGACTTTGGCACCAGCGAAGTCCGTGAAGCTTTGGTCCGCCAACTTCACCGATGCGAGTTCATGGAGGCGGCTGAGAATGTAGTGCTGATCGGGGGGCCCTGGAACGGGAAAATCGCATGTCGCTACCGCCCTCGGCATTCAAGCAATCGAGCATCATCGCAAGCGTGTGCGCTTCTTCTCCACGGTCGAGTTGGTCAATGCGTTGGAGCAGGAAAAGGCCCAAGGCAAGGCAGGAAAGATCGCCGAGGCGCTGGTGAAAGCCGATTCGTTGATCTTGGATGAGCTGGGATATCTGCCGTTCAGCGCTTCGGGTGGCGCGTTGCTGTTCCACCTTCTGAGTAAACTCTACGAGCGCACCAGCGTCGTTATCACAACCAACCTGAGCTTTAGCGAATGGGCCAGCGTGTTCGGTGATGCCAAGATGACCACCGCGCTCCTCGACCGCCTCACACATCGTTGCCACATTCTCGAGACCGGCAATGACAGCTATCGGTTCAAGGCCAGCTCGGCGACAGCCAAACAAAAACGAAAGGAGAAAGCGGCATTGACGCCATCATAAAGCAAAGAACATAACAACTGGCTGGGTCAAGTCTCGGTGAAAATGCCGGGTCAGTTCTCAGTGACAATCAACATGCTAAAACCAGAGAGACGCAGGTCTCACTGCGGAACCGCTCTTAGTGAATGCTTTTGGAATAAAATATCATTTAATTCAAAGTCTTATTTGCGACAGCGAGATTGTAAACCATGCGTACGCTGTCATGGGCAATGGCCATATGCCGACCTTAGATCAATTTGAAGGTTCACTCGGGTTTGAAAGTGAAGCTGCGAACTTGGCTCAAGCCCCAAAGTCGAGCATCTTGGGTTAAATCACGTAAGTTACTGAATTAATACGGTTTCATATTTAGCGATATCATTCGCGACGCGCAAAGTTATACGCGCCGCGCAATTTTATGTGCTTCCCTACAATCCTTTAGAAATCGAGGTTCGCTACGTTCAGCGCGTTTTGCTGGATGAACTCGCGGCGGGGTTCCACGACGTCGCCCATGAGCTTGGTAAAAAGATCATCCGCTTCGGCCATATCCGCGACCTTTACCTGCAACAGGGTTCGCGCGTCAGGGTCGAGCGTGGTCTCCCAAAGCTGATCAGGGTTCATTTCGCCCAAGCCTTTGTAGCGCTGCAGAGATAGGCCTTTTTCGCCCTCTGCCAGGATTGCTTCAAGTAGGTCCATCGGGCCGTGGATCAGCTGGCTACGGTCTTTGCGTACCAGCTTGGCGGTCGTGCCATAGACGTCTTGCAGGTGCTCTGTGAAACCGCCGGACCGCTTTGCTTCGCCTGAGCGGAGCATGCGGCCATCAAGAGTGCGGACTTCTTCCACGCCGCGCAGAATACGGGCGAGACGGACGCCGTGGTCTTGCGTGATCCGGCCCTGCCAACCGCGTTCCCATTCCAGCGCAATGAGGTTCAGACGCTCGGCGACCTTATCGGCCACACCTTGCAAATCGGAATCAACCGCGCCTGGAACAAAGGCACCGGCAATGGCGGCCTGTTCCAAAATGTGACGGGGGTAATGGGTCGGGAAGGCTTCGAGAACACGGCGCATCTGGCGCGCCAAATCGACGACGCGGGCCAGATCCTGACCGGTGATCTCTTCGCCGTTACCCTGTTTTAACATAGCACCATCAATGCCTTGCTGGATCAGGTAGTCTTCCATTGCGGCCTGGTCTTTCAGGTACACCTCGGACTTGCCGCGCGACACTTTGTACAACGGTGGCTGCGCAATATAGAGGTGGCCGTTCTCGATCAACTGCGGCATCTGACGATAGAAAAACGTGAGCAGCAGCGTACGGATGTGCGCGCCGTCGACGTCCGCATCAGTCATGATGACGATCTTGTGGTAGCGCAGTTTGTCGATGTTGAATTCGTCGCGGCCAATACCTGTGCCAAGCGCCATAACAAGGTTACCAATTTCCTGACTGCCCAGCATCCGGTCAAACCGTGCACGCTCGACGTTCAGGATTTTACCTTTCAACGGCAGGATCGCCTGTGTCTGGCGGTCACGGCCCGTTTGCGCAGAACCACCGGCCGAGTCACCCTCCACCAGGAAGACTTCGGTTTTAGACGGGTCTTTCTCAGAGCAATCCTTGAGCTTACCGGCAAGGAAATTCACATCCATGGCGGTCTTGCGACGGGTTAGATCACGGGCTTTGCGCGCCGCCTCGCGGGCGTGAGCAGCTTCGATGATCTTGCCAACGACGATCTTGGCGATCTGCGGGTTCTCCTCGAACCATTCGGCCAGCTTTTCGTTCACCAGCCCTTCGACGGCGGGGCGCACTTCCGAGCTGACAAGCTTGTCTTTGGTTTGCGAGCTGAACTTGGGGTCCGGGACCTTAACGGACAGCACGCAGGTCAGGCCTTCGCGCGCGTCGTCGCCGGTGAAAGAGACCTTCTCTTTTTTCGCAATGCCGGACGATTGCGCGTAGTTATTGATCGTCCGCGTCAATGCCCCCCGGAAGCCCGCCATATGGGTGCCGCCATCGCGTTGCGGGATGTTGTTGGTAAAAGGCAGGACATTTTCGTGGTAGCTGTCATTCCACCACATCGCGACCTCGACCCCGATATCATCTTTTTCACCGGTGATGAAAATCGGTTCTGGCATGACAGAGGATTTCGAACGGTCGAGGTATTTCACGAATTCCTTCACGCCGCCTTCATAAAACAGTTCTGTACGCAGAGGTTCGGCAGGGCGTTCGTCCGTTAGGATGATCCGCACACCGGAGTTCAGGAAGGCAAGTTCGCGTAGGCGCTTTTCCAGCGTCTCAAAGCTGTATTCGAGGTTCGAAAACGTGCTTGTCGAAGCCATGAAGCGCACTTCGGTGCCCGTGCGATCGGTGGGGCCAACCACCTCAAGGTGCTTGGTGGTAAAACCGCCCTCAAAGCGCGCGATATGTTCTTTGCCTTCGCGCCAGATGCGCAGCTCAAGCCAGTCCGAAAGCGCATTCACAACCGAAACACCCACACCGTGCAAGCCGCCCGATACCTTGTAGGAGTTGCTGTCAAACTTACCGCCCGCGTGCAGCTGGGTCATGATGACCTCGGCTGCGGAAACGCCTTCTTCTTGGTGGATGCCGACGGGAATACCGCGCCCGTTATCACTGACGGAGATGGAGCTGTCGTCGTGGATTGTGACGTTCACCGCATCCGCATGACCGGCCAGCGCCTCGTCGATGCCGTTGTCCACGACCTCATAGACCATGTGGTGCAAACCAGACCCATCATCGGTATCACCGATGTACATGCCCGGACGTTTGCGAACAGCTTCTAAGCCTTTGAGAACCTTAATGGAATCTGCGCCGTATTCCTCGGGGAGCTGATCGGTGTCGGACATATTGGGGAACCTTCTTTTGTTACCCAATTTATAGTGTTTTCCGCCATGATTGTCACGCGCCTGACACAAGATTTTGCGTTATAGGAAGGGGATGAGCAAACCTACGCAGATCAAGAGCACGCCGGCCATCATGTTGATCCGTTTCAGGGTCGCAGGGTTGGACATCAGGCCGCGCAATTTGCCCACTAAAGCGGCGACAGCGAGGTTGCCAAGCAGCGGAATTGCGACCGAAACCGCGATGATCGCACCCACGTCAACTGCGGTGACGCTGCGCAGATCAAAGAACCCCGGCAGCACGCCGATGTAGAACAATACCGCTTTTGGATTTCCCAGAATGGCAAGCAGACCGGCCCCGAAACCGGCCCAGGCACCTGGCCGCGTGAGGCGACTGTCGCGGTCAATTTTTGCGTCGGCATGGCGGATCAGCAGGAAGCCCATGATCAGGAACACACCGCATGCAATCCAACGCATGCCCAACATGAACATATCAAAGACCGACAGTATCCAGCTGATGCCAAGCACTGCCACCAGTGGCCACAGCATATCACCGATTGCAACACCAACGGCGAGCGGCCAAGCTGCACCAAATCCGCCCGACAATGCGCGCGCCATGATCGCCAACCACACCGGACCGGGTGTCAGGAACAGGATGAGCAGCGCGCCGCAATACAGCATCAGATCGGGCAGGGCGATGGTCATGTGAGCATCCTTGCGGTCGATAATCCGTCGGCGTCTGTCACCTCAAGCCGTTGCGCGCGCGGGCCGAGCGTGTCGAACAGCTCTTCGCCGGTGCCGGTCATCCAGGCCTGCGCACCAAGTGCGCTTAGTTCTTCATACAGCGCGGCGCGGCGGTTCGCATCCAGATGTGCCGCGACCTCGTCGAGCAGCAACAAAGGGGGCGCGCCAAAATCAGCGGCCAAAGCACGGGCGTTGGCAAGGATCAGCGACACCAGCAGCGCCTTCTGCTCTCCGGTTGAACAATCGCGCGCGGGGACATCTTTAGCAGCATAGACCCCTTCAAGGTCGGCGCGATGCGGGCCGATCAATGTCCGCCCAGCCGACAGATCGCGCATGCGGTTATCGGCAAGCGCCTGACGCAGCCCCCCGGCGGTGGTGGGCATGTCGCAGATCAGATCAAGTGTGGCGGTCGGAAAGGCGGTTTCGGCCTGCGCCTGCGCTTCGGTGATCGCTTGAAGGGCAGCAACACGGTTGGCGTGGATCGCGCTTCCGGCTTCGGCCATCTGCTGTTCCAGCGCGACATACCACGACGGTTCGCGCACCATATCTTTGAGCAGGCGGTTGCGTTCCCGCATGGCCTTTTCGTAGGCCAGCGACTGATCTGCATGGTCAGGCAAAAAGCTGAGTGTCATGCGGTCAAGGAAACGGCGGCGCCCTTCGGCCCCTTCGATCCAAAGACGGTCCATCGACGGGATCAACCACAGCACCCGCGCAATGCGCCCTAAACCGTTCTGCGCTACGGCTTTGCCGTCAATGCGCAGCTGTCGCGCCGCGCCTGCTTCTGACCAGACCTCGATTTCGTGGACCTGTCCTAAGCTGTGAAGATGTGCGGTGATTTTCCAGCCAAGCGCCTCTGGCCGGCGGGTCATATCCGACGCGCTTGATCGGCGCAGGCCACGGCCGGGCGACAGCAAAGATACCGCCTCAAGGATATTGGTCTTGCCCGCGCCATTCGGACCAAAAATCGACACCGGTCGCGCATCGCTGTCGATCACCGCTCGCTTATGCGAACGGAAATGCGACAGCGTCAGATGGGATAAAAATAGGCCGCTCATACGGATGGTATGAATGCGTTAAGATATTCGACGTAAGCTGGCAGCGTCACACACGCATCGGCATAACGACATACACGGCAGACATATCATTGCCCTCACGCATCAGCGTCGGATCACCGGAGGAGTTGAACAGGAATACCGCATTTTCACGATCTACCTGGCTGGCGATCTCAAGCAGGTATTTTGCGTTAAACCCGATCTCTAGCCGTTCGTCCGCATAGGCGACGACCAACTCTTCTTCGGCGGCACCGCTGTCTGGTGCGTTGACCGACAGCACCAGACGGTCTTCGTCCAGTTGCAGTTTGACGGCACGCGACCGTTCAGAGCTTACGGTCGCAACACGGTCGACGGCGCGAGCGAAATCGCTGGCGTCGACTTCCATTTTGCGTGTGTTGCCCTGCGGAATCACGCGCGTGTAGTCGGGGAACGTCCCGTCGATAACTTTCGACGTCAGCGTGATATGCGGCGTAGCAAAGCGGATCTTTGTCTCGGACACGGAAACGGCGATTTCCATATCATCGTCATCTAGCAGTTTGCGCAATTCACCCACAGTTTTGCGGGGGACGATCACGCCGGGCATTTCAGCGGCACCGTCCGGCATGGGCGCGTCGATGCGGGCCAAGCGGTGGCCATCGGTCGCAACGCAGCGCAGAACTTTGCTGCCGTCGCTGTCCGAAATATGCATGTAGACGCCGTTCAGGTAATACCGCGTTTCTTCGGTCGAGATGGCGAATTTGGATTTGTCGAACAGCCGGCGCAGCACGGGGGCAGGGGCCTTGAAGTTCGACTGATATTCAGAGGTGGCCATCACGGGGAAATCTTCGCGTGGCAGCGTCGCCAGCGAGAAATTGGACCGGCCTGCTTCGACTGTCAGACGCCCTGCGGCGCTGTCGGCGGTGAGGCTGATCAACGCGCCATCGGGCAGTTTGCGCACAATTTCATGCAGCGTGGTTGCCGATACGGTGGTCGCACCGGCGCGTTCCACCTGAGCGGGAGCCTTATCGACAACCTCGATATCCAGATCGGTCGCGCGGAACGACGCGTCGGAGCCTTCGGCCTCGATCAGCACGTTGGCGAGAATTGGGATGGTGTTGCGGCGCTCAACCACTGATTGGGCCTGTGATACGGCCTTAAGCAGCGCGGCGCGTTCGATGCTGAATTTCATATGCCATCTCCATTCCGGCAGTCCGGGAGGGCAAACTACCCGATACCAATGTATTCACAAGAGTTTTGTTGACTTTTCAGCACGAAACGAAGGCCCGTCAAGGCCTTCGCGTGTGTTCTGAGCAAGCTGGTGCTTTTAAGCCTCGAGAGAGCGGCGCAGCAGTTCCAGATCTTCGGCGATCTGACCGTCGTTCTGTTTCAGCTCTTCGATGCGTTTGACGCCGTGCATAACCGTGGTGTGATCGCGGCCGCCAAAGCGGCGCCCGATTTCAGGCAGCGACCGGCTGGTCATTTTCTTGCACAGATACATGGCGACCTGACGCGGGCGGGCGTAGCTGCGCAGACGCTTGGGGCCGACCATGTCGCTGAGGCGGATGTTATAATGTTCGGACACCTTGCGCTGGATTTCTTCAACGCTGACTTTGCGCTCGGACGCGCGGAGCACGTCGGCAAGGCAATCCTGCGTCAGGTCCATGTTGATCTCGCGGCCCACCAATGACGCAAAGGCGAAGAGGCGGGTCAGCGCGCCTTCAAGCACACGGACGTTGGTGGTGATCCGGTGTGCCAGAAATTCAAGCACGCCTGCTTCGACTTCGAGACCGGGGTAGTTCTTGCGCTGCGCATCGACCTTGTTTTGCAGAATGCCAAGACGCAGTTCATAGTCGGTGGGGTGCAGGTCGACGACCAGACCACACTGAAGACGCGATTTCACGCGGTCTTCCAGATCCTTGATCTCGCCCGGGGCGCGGTCTGCCGAAATAATGATCTGCTTGTTCTGGTCCACAAGCGCGTTGAACGTGTGAAAGAACTCCTCCTGCGTGCTGTCCTTGCCGGCAATGAACTGGACATCGTCCACCATCAGCACGTCGACCGAGCGGAAGATTTCTTTGAAGTCCATCATCTTGCGATCGCGCAATGCCTGAACAAAACGGTACATGAACTGTTCGGCAGAAAGATACAGGACGTTCAACTCGGGTTTGCGGATCTGAAGCTCTTGCGCGATGGCGTGCATCAGGTGCGTTTTACCCAGACCGACGCCACCATACAGGAACAGCGGGTTGAACGTGACGGGGCCGCCTTCAGCAACGCGGCGCGCGGCGGCGTGGGCCAGCTCGTTAGGTTTGCCGACAACAAAGTTGTCGAAGCTAAAGCGCGCATCAAGCGGGGCGGTGTTGATCTGGCTGTTGGCAGGCTGAACTGCGGCTGCGGGCTTGGGACGGGCAGTCACAGGATCGACGGCGGCGGGCTTGTCCTGTGGGGCCACAGCAAATTTCAGGCGGCTGATGCTGATGTCTTCGGATTGCATTTCATGCAGCAGCAGATCGGCAAAGTTCTGGCTGACATAGTTGCCAAAGAAGTTGGTCGGCACGAACAACGTGCAGATGCCGTCATCGATCGGGCCAACGGTCAGCGGGTCTATCCAGGTCGTAAAGTTGTTCTGCCCGACCGTCTTTAAAAGCCGGTCCCGAATTGTCGTCCACTCTGCCTGCATCATGCGCCCTGCCGTCCCATTCTTTGATCGCTCCAGCTTATGCTGAACCGCTATTTTGCCGTGCCGAAAGACAATAGACCGCTCACCCGGTCCCACACAGAAAACCGGCCTGTCGCCCTTCGGACATTTTTACATAGGGCGCGTCTGACGCGTGCGTTGGCGATGAAAATCGCCCAACGTCGCTGCCGAACACACCGTTCGTCGTATTCAAAAGACAGGGCAAATGTGCTGGCAGCAGCATCTGCAGACGTCAGTTGGCCTCTAGCAAGGCCATCCAAATTTCCCCGACGGATGTTCGATATCCTAGCAAATATCTCGAACCGTTCGGGCCTGTCCCCCCAAGCGAAGTGAATCGCGTTTGATACTGTTAGCAATCTCGGTTGGACTGTTACAACACATCTTCAAACTTGACTCAGAGATTGGTGCAAAAGAATCTCATTCCCGTGATCCGAGTGCGACACCAAAAAAAAGGCACCGTAAAAACGGTGCCTTTCGGATCTTAATGGTGACGCTGGGTCAGTTGGGCTTAGCCCAGTGCTTTGACCCGCGACGCCAGGCGCGACACTTTGCGCGACGCTGTGTTCTTGTGGAAAACGCCTTTGGTCACACCGCGCATCAGCTCTGGCTGAGCAGCGCGCAGGGCGGCTGTTGCGGCTTCTTTGTCACCGGATTCAATGGCTTCTTCTACTTTGCGCAGAAAGGTACGGATGCGCGAACGACGTGCTTTGTTGATTTGAAAACGTGCTTCGTTCTGACGGGCGCGTTTTTTTGCCTGAGGTGTGTTTGCCATGAGGATCAGCCTTCATCTTGGGTATGTTCAAATTGCGAATACGCGACACAAACCCAATGACCGGAACCGATATCCGATAAGGTGATTCTAGCCAGAGCGGGCTGCACGCGCATGTATTGGGGTTGCCTATAGTCCACCCCGACGCGCAATGCAAACCCGCAAAGCTATTTACTTGTCGCGGAACTGTGCTTCGCGCTTTTCTAGGAAGGCGGACATGCCTTCTTTTTGGTCTTCTGTTGCGAACAGCGAATGGAAAACGCGGCGTTCAAACAGCAGACCTTCGCGTAGGGGCACTTCGAAGGACCTGTTTACCGCCTCTTTGACCACCATGGTCGAGATCATGGATTTCTCGGCGATCTTTGCCGCGGCTGCCATCGTTTCTTCCATCAGCTTTTTGACCGGAACCACACGTGACACAAGGCCCGCGCGTTCTGCTTCTGCTGCGTCCATAAAACGGCCCGTCAGGTTCATATCCATTGCTTTGGATTTGCCGATCGCCCGGGTCAGACGCTGGGTGCCACCAATGCCGGCGACAACGCCCAGATTGATCTCGGGCTGGCCGAACTTGGCGCTTTCCGAACAGATGATAAAGTCACACATCATCGCCAGTTCGCAACCGCCGCCAAGGGCATAGCCCGACACGGCAGCGATGATGGGTTTGCGCACACGCATGATCTGGTCGGTCTCAGGGGTGAAAAGATCACCGGCAAAGACGTCGACAAAGCTTTTGTCGCGCATCATGGCAATATCGGCACCGGCGGCAAACGCCTTCTCCGAGCCGGTGATCACGATGCAGCGGACCTTTTCGTTTTCCTGAGCCGATTTCAATGCATCGGCCAGCTCTGTCATCAGCTGGTCATTCAATGCGTTCATTGCGTCAGGACGGTTCAGCGTGACAAGCGCGATGTGGTTGTCGACGTCGACCGTGATCGTTTCATAA
Organism: Sulfitobacter sp. M22; assembly: GCF_021736025.1. Taxonomy (NCBI): domain Bacteria; kingdom Pseudomonadati; phylum Pseudomonadota; class Alphaproteobacteria; order Rhodobacterales; family Roseobacteraceae; genus Sulfitobacter; species Sulfitobacter sp. M22. Next base: position 2,854,168 of record NZ_WMEC01000001.1, read on the forward strand.
GCCATCAAAGAATGCTCTCGTTTGTTACGCTTTGAAAGATGTGCATACCACGGGGACGGGGTGTTTCAAGTTATCTTTGGCATTGCGGGCAGTAGAAGGAAGAACGTCCGGACTGCACAATGCGGGCAATCTGATGGTCGCACCCTTGGGTGCGGCAGGGCTGTGCCTCGCGCCCGTACACGTCAAAGCTGTGCTGGAAATAGCCCAACTCTCCGTCAGCGCGTTTGAAATCACGTAAGGTCGATCCACCTGCGGTGATCGCTGCATTCAGGACGTCGCGGATGATCGGGACCAGCCCGCCAACACGGGCCGCTGATATGCGCCCCGCTTTGCGCGCCGGGTGGATGCCTGCGCGGTAAAGTGTTTCGCAGACATAGATATTTCCCAGTCCCGCCACGATCCGCTGGTCCAGCAGCGCGGTCTTGATCGGGGTGTTCTTGCCTTTCAGCGCGGCAATCAGGTGCGCCTCGTGGAAATCATTGCCAAGCGGCTCTGGCCCAATCGACGACAGCAGCTTGTGGCTGTCGGCACGGGCTGTCTCCAAAAGATCCATCGCACCAAAACGGCGTGGATCGTTAAAAGTCACCCGCGCGCCGTTGCCCATATGAAACACAACGTGATCGTGTTTCTCGGGGGCAGGGTGGTCATGCACGAATTGCCCCAACGGATCGCCCGAGATCAGCATCCGGCCGGACATTCCCAGATGCACCAGCAGCGATTCTCCCGAGGATAAATCCGCCAGAATGTATTTTGACCGCCTGCGCAGTTGGGTCACCCGTTGTCCTGTCAGCCGTGCGGCCATATCTGGGGGGAAAGGCCAGCGCAAATCGGGGCGGTTCACCTCGGCGCGGGCAATCACATGACCCTCCATCACGGGGGATAAACCGCGACGTACTGTTTCGACCTCTGGCAACTCAGGCATGGTTGTTTCCCTTCTGACAAAAGGGCGCATTGTACCTGACCCCTCGCGCCCTATAACAAAGGTGCAGATCAAAGGACTACAAGGCCCCATGACAAACGACAGCGACAAAACCACTCATTTCGGATTTGAAACCGTGGCCGAAGGCGACAAGGCCGGACGCGTGCAGGGTGTCTTTAACTCTGTCGCAAGCAAATATGACATCATGAACGACGTGATGAGCGTCGGCATCCACCGCGTCTGGAAAGAAGCGATGATGGATTGGCTGGCCCCGCGTGCAGGGCAAAAGCTGCTGGATGTCGCCGGAGGCACGGGCGATGTGTCGTTCAAGTTTCTGGGTCGCGCGGGATCGGGCCACGCCACTGTGCTGGATCTGACCGAACCGATGCTGGTCGCAGGACGCAAGCGCGCCGAAGCAGCAGCAATGGCGGACAGTCTTGATTGGGTCGTCGGCGATGCGATGGCGCTGCCGTTCGAGGACAACAGCTTTGACGTCTATACCATCAGCTTTGGCATCCGGAATGTAACCCGTCCCCAAGAGGCCTTGAACGAAGCCTACCGCGTGCTGCGCCCCGGCGGGCGTCTTATGGTGCTTGAATTCAGCCAGTTGCCCAACCCGATGATGCAAAAAGCGTATGATCTGTATAGCTTTAACGTCATCCCCCGCATGGGGCAGATGATCGCGAACGACCGTGACAGCTATCAATACCTTGTCGAATCGATCCGCAACTTCCCCGACCAAGAGACCTTTTTAGGTATGCTACGCACCGCGGGCTTTGGGCAGGCGAAATATCGGAACCTGTCGCTGGGCATTGCGGCGCTTCATTCTGGTTGGAAGATTTAAGTCATGCGCGGACCTCACAATATCTGGCGGTTGATCCGCACCGGTGCAACTTTGGAGCGGACCGGCGCGATGAATGTCGTGCTCGACGCTTTTGACGCGACTCCTGCCTTGCGGTTCGTCGCCAAGGCGCTTGGCAAGCCGTTCAAGTTTCTGGGCTATGCTGGCGATCCGTCGATGCCACCCGCCACACGTGCGCTCACCGCGCTTGGCCCCGCCTACATCAAATTCGGTCAGGTTCTGTCCACGCGCCCCGATGTTGTGGGCGACGAACTGGCGGTGCAGCTGCGCGTATTGCAAGACAAGCTGCCACCGTTTTCGATCGAGCAGGCCAAGGCCGAAGTCGAGAAAGAGTTGGGCCTGCCGGTCAGTGCGATTTTCTCTGAGTTCAGCGAACCTGTCGCCGCCGCCTCTATCGCGCAGGTGCACCGCGCAACCATCGCCGAGACCCAAGAAGACGTGGCCGTCAAAGTGCTCCGCCCCGGTATCGAGAAAGCGTTCCGCAAGGATGTCGATGCCTTTTATCTGGCAGCGCGTATGGTTGAACTCTTCTCGCCCGGATCGCGCCGCCTGCGCCCGATGGAGGTGATCGAGCATTTCGATGGCGTCGTACGGGGCGAGCTGGATTTGCGGCTCGAATCCTCTGCCGCGTCTGAATTTGCCGCGAACACCAAAGGCGACGCAGGGTTCCAACTGCCTGCGATCAAATGGGAATATTCCGCCCGCCGTGTGATGACGCTGGGCTGGGCCGATGGCGTTTCCATGGGGGATAACGATGCGATTGACGCCGCGGGTCACGACCGTGTCGCGCTCGGTGATCGCGTGTTGCAGCTGTTCCTGAACCACGCGCTGCGCGACGGGTATTTCCACGCGGATATGCATCAGGGCAATCTCAAGGTCGCACCGAACGGGGATATCATCGCCTATGATTTTGGTATCATGGGCCATATCGATGAATACACCCGCCGCGTTTATGCCGAGATTCTATTCGGCTTTATCCGTAAGGATTACAAACGTGTGGCAGAGGTGCATTTTGAAGCGGGCTACGTGCCTGCCGACAAAGACGTCGACGAATTCGCCCGTGCCCTGCGCGCCGTGGGGGAGCCTATTTTCGGCATGGACGCGACCCGCATTTCGATGGCGCGGCTGCTGACCTATCTGTTCGAGGTCACCGAACGCTTTGGGATGGAGACGCGGACCGAGCTGATCTTGCTGCAGCGCACCATGGTCGTCGTCGAAGGGGTCGCCCGTTCGCTCAACCCGCATATCAACATCTGGGAAGTGTCGAACCCGATTGTGACAGATTACATCTCTAAATCCATCGGTCCATGCGCTGTGATCAAAGATCTGAGCAGAACCGCGATGGTGCTCGCACGTTTCGGCCCGCGGTTGCCTGCGCTGGTTGAAAGTGCGTTGATCCGGCAGCAGGAAGAAACGCCGCCGCCCCGTCCGGCCTTCCGGCGGTGGATTATCCTGTCGGCGATTGTGGGCGCAGGCACCGCAACGGGGATTATCGCGGTTTTGCAGGCGCTCAGCTAGCGCCTGCCATTGACAGCGGGGCACACTGCGGCCCATCTATCCGGCATGACGGATAATCCAGACGCTATACTGACGCAACTTCCCGCGCGCCTGAAGGCCGCGCGCACCGCACAGGGTCTGAGCCTTGATGCGGTCGCCAAGCTGTCAGGCGTGTCGCGGTCCATGGTCAGCCAGATCGAACGCGGCGAAAGCAGCCCTACCATCGCAACCTTGTGGAACCTGACCCGCGCCTTGCAGGTGGATTTCGCAGGTTTGCTGGACAGCGCCCCGAGCCCTGCCCAGATCGAAGTGCTACGGGCCGCAGAGGTGCCAACGATCAATAACCTCGGCTCCGGCTGCCGCATCCGCATCCTCTCGCCCCCCGAAGAGGCGGGCAAACACGAAGTCTATGAACTGCTGATTGATGTCGGCGGTATGTTGGACAGTCAGCCCCATACGCGCGGTGCACGCGAACACCTGACAGTCTTGGAAGGCACGGTAGAGCTGCGAAGCGGAGAGGCCGTCGGCACAGTCCACGCAGGTGATACAGCGCGCTATCCTGCCGACGTGCCGCACCGGATCGCTGCAGCGGATGGTCCTGTACGGGCGTTTCTAGTGGTGCAGGACGCCTAGATCGACACCTTCATCCACAATATAGGAAAAAATCCGCTATAGGGGAATTCCTCTATTTCGGAAACTCATCCATTATGGTAGAACGTCTGTGAAAAGGAGTTTTATCATGACCCAAGCGTACCTAGATCACGTCAACGCCACCCTGTCCGGCATCGCCGCAGACGGTATGATGAAACAAGAACGCATGATCACCTCGCCGCAATCGGGCGAGATCACGGTGGGCGGGCGTCAGGTCATTAACCTTTGCGCGAACAACTACCTCGGGCTGGCGGACCACCCCGACTTGATTGCCTCTGCCCGCGACGCGATGGACCCCAAGGGGTTTGGCATGGCCTCGGTTCGCTTTATCTGCGGCACGCAGGATATTCACCGCGAGCTTGAACAAAAACTGGCAGCTTTCCTTGGCAAGGATGATTCCATTCTCTTCGCCGCCTGCTTTGACGCCAACGGTGGACTGTTCGAGCCCTTGTTTGGGCCCGAAGACGCTATCGTTTCCGACAGCCTGAACCACGCGTCGATCATCGACGGCATCCGCCTGTGTAAGGCCAAACGCTACCGCTATGCTAATTCGGACATGGACGACCTTGAAGGGCAGCTGAAGCTCGCCCGCGAGGAAGGGGCGCGGTTCATCATGATCGCGACCGACGGCGTGTTCAGCATGGACGGCTATCTGGCGAAACTGCCGGAAATAACCAAACTGGCCGAAAAATACGAAGCGCTCGTGATGGTCGACGACTGCCACGCGACAGGTTTCATGGGCCCCAAGGGCGAGGGCACGCCCGCACATTTTGGCGTCGATGTTGATATTCTGACGGGCACGTTGGGCAAGGCGCTTGGTGGAGCGATCGGCGGCTATATCGCAGGGCCGCAACCGGTGATCGATCTGCTGCGCCAACGCGCACGCCCCTATCTTTTTTCGAACTCGCTGCCGCCATCGATTGTCATGGCGGGGATCAAGGCACTGGAGCTGGTCGAGCAAGGTGACGACCGCCGCAAGCAACTGTTCGAAAACGCGAAATACTGGCGCGAGGGACTAACCAAACTGGGCTTTGACCTGCTGCCCGGCGAACATCCGATCATCCCTGTGATGCTGGGCGAAGCGCAGTTGGCACAAGATATGGCGGCGCGTCTGTTCGAGGAAGGCGTCTATGTCAGCGGTTTCTTCTTTCCGGTGGTGCCTCGTGGTCAAGCCCGCATCCGCACCCAGATGAACGCCGCGCTGACACGCGATGAACTGGATCGCGCGCTGGCCGCTTTTGAAGTCGCGGGCAAAGCCTGTGGGGTTCTGTCATGAGCAACCAAATGAAAGCGCTGTGCAAGTCCGAGCCGCGTGAGGGGCTGTGGATGACCCGCGCACCGGTGCCAGAGATCGGGCCGGATGATGTGCTAATCAAGGTGAACAAAACTGGCATCTGCGGGACCGATATTCATATCTGGAACTGGGACGAATGGGCGCAAAAAACCGTGCCTGTCCCGTTGATCACGGGTCATGAATTCGCCGGAGAGATCGTAGAGTTGGGGCGCAATGTTACTGAGCTGAGCATTGGTCAGCGGTGCTCGGGCGAGGGGCACCTCATCGGCAAAACCTCACGCCAGTCGCGGTCGGGCAAATTTCACCTTGATCCCGCCACCCGCGGGATCGGCGTGAACGAACAAGGTGCCTTCGCGCAATACCTACGGCTGCCCGCGTTCAACGTGGTGCCGCTGCCCGACACGATTTCGGATGATATCGGTGCCATCCTCGATCCGCTTGGCAATGCGGTCCACACCGCGCTGAGCTTTGATCTGGTGGGCGAGGATGTGTTGATCACCGGCGCAGGCCCCATCGGCATCATGGCTGCCGCGGTCGCCCGTCATGTCGGTGCCCGCCATGTTGTGATCACGGATGTGAACCCCACACGCCTTGAACTGGCTGCCAAGGTTGCGGACGTCATGCCTGTCGATGTGCGTCAAGAAGACCTCGCGGATGTCATCGCACGTCTCAAGATGAAACAGGGTTTTGACATCGGGATGGAGATGTCGGGCAATCAGACCGCGCTTGACCAAATGGTCGAGGCGATGACCATGGGCGGGCGGATCGCGATGCTTGGGATTCCACCCGGAAAATCCCCTGTGGACTGGTCGCGCATTGTGTTCAAGGCGATCACCGTCAAAGGCGTCTATGGCCGCGAGATTTTCGAAACTTGGTACAAAATGATCGCCATGCTCGAAAACGGGTTGGATGTCAGTGCGGTCATTACGCACCGCTTTGATGCAGATGATTTCGAAACCGGATTTTCGACCATGAGGTCGGGTGCGTCGGGCAAGGTCGTGCTGGACTGGACCGGTGCGTGATGCATCGTCGGGTCGTCTAAGAAGGGGCGCTGCCCCCGCAGCCTTTGGCTGCTCCCCCGGGATTTGAGCCAATTGGAAGCAGACAAAAAAGCGCCCCCGATGCAGGGGGCGCTTTGCGTTTTACGGGTAAGGTCGAGCTTAGCCGACTTCGAATTCGAGCTCTTTGACCTGCTTGAAGAGGCCTGTATCGTGCAGATCTTTTAGCGCTTTTTCGGGCAGTGGGCCGTCAATGTAGAGCAATGCAATTGCTTCGCCCTTAGCGGTGGAACGGCCAAGCGTGAAGTTCGCAATGTTGACATCATGCGCGCCAAGGGTCTGTCCCAAGGTGCCGATGATACCGGGTACATCGTCGTTGGTTGTATAAAGCATATGTGCGCCAACTTCGGCTTCGATATTGATGCCCTTGATCTGGATGAACCGTGGTTTTCCGTCCGAGAAGACGGTGCCCGCGATCGAACGTTCCCGTTTTTCAGTAACAACCGTGACCTTCACGTAACCGTCAAACACACCAGATTTATCTTGGTTGGTGGTGCTGATCTGGATGCCTTTTTCCCGTGCGACGACAGGGGCGCTGACCATGTTAACATCTGGGTTGGCACGTTTCATGATGCCCGCCACGACCGCGCAGTTCAGCGCGTTCAGGTTCATCTCCGAGACTTGACCATCATACAGAATGTTGATTGCCTTAACGGCTTCGTCAGTCATCTGGCCAATAAAGGCACCCAAGTGACCGGCCAATGTGATCCACGGGCCCATGACCTTTGCCTCTTCGGCGGTGACCGAAGGCATGTTCAGCGCGTTGGTGACCGCACCGGTCAGCAAGTAGTCAGACATTTGTTCGGCAACTTGAAGGGCAACGTTTTCCTGCGCCTCGGTTGTCGCCGCGCCAAGGTGGGGCGTGCACACGACGTTAGGCAGGCCGAACAGCGGGTTCTCGGTCGCCGGCTCTTCTTTGAATACGTCAAAGGCTGCGCCGGCAACATGGCCGGATTTCAACGCTTCTGCCAATGCTTCTTCATCAACAAGGCCGCCGCGGGCGCAGTTGATGATCCGCACGCCTTTTTTCGTCTTCGCCAGCGCCTCTTTCGACAAGATGTTGGCGGTTTGGTCAGTATAAGGTACGTGCAATGTGATGAAATCAGCGCGCGCCAGCAGGTCGTCCAACTCGACTTTCTCGACACCCATCTTCTTGGCTTTTTCCTCGCTCAGGAAGGGGTCATAGGCGGCAACTTTCATCTTGAGCCCACGCGCGCGGTCGCAAACGATACCACCGATGTTACCTGCGCCAATCACGCCCAGGGTCTTGCCCGTCAGTTCAACACCCATGAACTTGGACTTTTCCCATTTGCCCGCATGCGTCGAGGCCGAGGCTTCGGGGATTTGCCGGGCGACGGCGAACATCATTGCAATCGCGTGTTCCGCGGTGGTGATCATGTTGCCGAAGGGGGTGTTCATCACGATGACACCCTTTTTCGAGGCCGCATCCTTGTCGATGTTGTCCGTCCCGATGCCGGCCCGCGCAATCACCTTCAGGTTGGTCGCGTTTGCGAGAATCTTGTCGGTTACTTTCGTTGCGGACCGGATCGCGAGCCCATCATAGTCGCCGATCACGGCTGCGAGCTTGTCTTTGTCTTTGCCGAGGTCGGGTTGGAAATCGACGTCAATGCCGCGGTCTTTGAAAATTTGAACCGCAGCGTCCGAGAGTTTGTCGGAGATAAGCACTTTGGGGGCCATGAGTGGCGCTCCTTTTTTTGAATAAAATGGGGGCATGGGCTAACCACCCGCCCAGCGAAACTGCTAGGCGGGGAGCCGCAAATTAGGCGTTGATTTCAGCTTCGAAAGCCCATTCAAGCCAGGGTAACATCGCCTGGATATCAGAGGCTTCGACGGTGCCGCCGCACCAGATACGCAGACCGGCAGGAGCATCGCGATAAGCTCCGATGTCCAATGCTACATCCTCGTCAGCCAGACGTTTGGCCACAGCCTTTGCAAAAGCTGCGCCGTCTTTGATCCGGTCGTCATTGAACTTCAGGCATACTGATGTGTTCGACCGTGTCGCCGGATCGTCCGCCAAGAAATCGATCCAGTCGTGTGTTTCCACGAAATCTGTGATGGCTGCCGTATTGGCATCGGCACGCGCGATCAGACCTTTCAGTCCACCCACGGATTTCGCCCAATCCAAGGCCAGCAGATAGTCTTCAACGCAAAGCATGGATGGCGTGTTGATTGTCTCGCCTTTGAAAATACCGTCGATCAGCTTGCCGCCTTTGGTCAGACGGAAAATCTTAGGCAGTGGCCATGCGGGCGTATAGTTTTCAAGCCGTTCGACAGCCCGCGGGCTAAGGATCAGCATTCCGTGCGCGGCTTCACCACCCAGAACTTTCTGCCAGCTGAACGTTGTCACATCCAGTTTGTCCCAGGGCAAATCCATTGCGAAAGCAGCGGAAGTTGCATCGCACAGGGTCAATCCCTTGCGGTCGGATGGGATGACATCGCCGGTTGGAACGCGCACGCCAGAGGTAGTCCCATTCCAAGTGAAGCATACATCATTGTCATAGTTCAACGCCGACATATCGACAATTTGACCGTAATCAGCTGTATGTACCGTGTGCTCGATCTTGAGCTGTTTTACGGCATCCGTAACCCAGCCCGCGCCAAATGATTCCCATGCGACCATTTCTGCCGGGCGCTCGCCAAGCAGCGACCACATCGCCATTTCATACGCACCGGTGTCGGAAGCGGGAACAATGCCAATTTTATAGTCAGCAGGTACGCCTAGAATCTCACGGGTGGTTTCAATTGCTTCAAGCAATTTCGCCTTGCCGGGCGCTGCGCGGTGGCTACGCCCTAACGGCGCGCTTGCAAGCTTCGCCAAGTCATAAGCAGGGGGTTTGGCACACGGGCCAGAAGAAAAACGCGGATTCGTAGGCCGCGAGGTCGGTGTCGTAATAGCCATTTAGCTACCCTTTCAGATAAGCGCCCTTCGTTGGGGAAGGGTGTCCCACCGCCGGACATACGGAACCCCAGTAAAAACAGCAACAGGTAAAGGTACTTGCTATGCGAGTAAATGTAGCCTTTTGCAGAACGATGCAGGAACGCATGTTTCCTATTGGCACAAATCTGACACAAGGAAATCTGGTTTTGTTCCACAACACCGCGCCGCAGAATCAAGTGGCAGGCTTCATGCAAGTAGCCCATTTCTTGCTGGTCAGGTGGTGTCATGAGTGGCATGGCGTTGATCTGGGCGGCGAATGTCAAAGGCCTGAAGCCCGCCGCCAAGATTGTGCTGATCCAATTGGCGGACTTTCACAACAAAGAGACGGGCCAGTGCAACCCAAGCGCACAGCGGTTGGCGGACGAGTGCGAGATGGGTCGTGCAACTCTGTTTCGGCACATGACAACCTTGGAGGAGTGCGGCCTTGTCACACGCCATGCTCGAGGGGATGGCGATGGTGGACGCGGGTCCAATCAGTATGAGTTGCACCTTGATATTACCCTTGGTCCCAGTTCGCGCTCGAAAGGTGGGGTCAGTGGTCCCAACGGGGTTGCGTCTCAAAATGAGACGGGGGTAAAAGTCTCAAAAAGGCGGGGGAAAAGTCTCAAGGGTGAGACGGGGGTAGTCTCAAATCGGGACACGAACCTTACCATTGAACCTAAGAAAGAACCTCCATCGCGTGAGCGCGAGACGGGGGAGTCTGAGAAGATTTTGGGAGCCTATCCGCCCGACCGGCTTCGCGGCAAAGCAGTCTGCCTTGCCCAGATCGAAGCGGCCATGAAGGAAGGGATCGCACCGGAGTATTTGCTGCAAGCCGTCAAAGCCTACGCGACCGACAGCACAGGTTTCACCCGCTCCAAGGTCTGCTTTTCTGACAACTGGTTCCAGTCGCGGCGGTGGCAGGCCTATGTCGAGAAGCAAGTGGCAGACCGCAAAAAGACAGCAACGCTGCAATCCGATCACCACGCGCGGCTAGTCTGCTGGATCAGTGATCGCAGCCCGATGTGCAAACACATCACGGGAACCCAAGTTGCGGCGTTGCTCGCCTCAAAGCTTGTGACAGAGGGCCAAATCCAAGCCGCAGGCCTCAGATCATGATCGCTACCGATCCCACAGAAGAGCAAACAGCAAGGCGACCCATGTCATACGCTGGCGCTGCTGACACGGGACCTTGCGAGGGGCGGCACGCCTCCCCTTCGAACCCCACCGGCGCAGGCAATGCCCGCACCAAAGAGCCGCTGACCGAGACTTTCGTCTTCCGGTGCAGCGCCGCAGAGAAGGCCCAGTTGCGCGCCAAGGCCGAGGCCGCAGGCCTGCCCGCTGCAACGTTGCTGCGCGAGGCTCTGGGCCTCACCGAAGCCCGCCGTCGCAAGCCGATCCCCCGCGTTGATCCGACGCTGGTGCTGGCCGTCGGGCGCATTGGCGGCAACCTCAACCAGATCGCCCGTTGGCTGAACCGCGCGATGCTGGCGGACCGCGTTGACCTCGACGCGCTGACAGTCGCGCGCCGTCTGCTGACCATCGAACGCCAGCTTGCCCAGATCGTCGAGGCCGCACGCCGATGTTGATCAAGTTCTTCCGCAACGGCAAAGGCGCGGGGGCTGGTCCGGTCGGCTACCTCGTCGCGGACAAGGTGCTGGCCTACGACGACAACCGCGACCTGATCCGCGATGCCGACGGCCAGCCAATGACCGTCACTCGCGAACCCTTGCCCGAAGTCCTGCGCGGCAATCCCGACCGCACCGAGGTCCTGATCGACGCCAGCCGCCACCAGTGGACCTACCGCGCGGGCGTGATCAGCTTTGCCGCCACCGACGCCCCGAACGAGGAACAGCAGGCCGAAGTCATGGACCACTTCGAGCGTCTGGCCTTCGCGGGGCTGGACCCGACGCAATATGACGTGCTCTGGGTCCGACATACCCACGAAGACCGAGTGGAGCTGCACTTCTGCACGCCGCGCTTGGAGCTGACCTCGGGCCGAAGTCTGAACATCGCCCCGCCGGGGTATGAGAAAGCCTTCGACAGCCTGCGGGACGTGATGAACCAGCGTCACGGCTGGGCCGATCCGATGGAGTTGGTGCGCACCCAAGAGGTCCGCGACACCATCGAAACCTCAACCCGCGCCCAAGGCCGCGACGAGCTGCACGCGTGGATTCTGGATCAAGTCAGCGTTGGCCTAATCACTGATCGTGAACCGCCCCGATTTTACCGGAGGGTGCTTTGTTCAACGTCAGGCTACTTTATCGAGTGTGTTTAGATTTGCATAGAATACCTCCTCTGCTTCTGCGGGTGTGATGTATCCGATGGGACCGAATAGCCGACGGTTGTTATACCAATCGACCCATTTCAGCGCTTCCCATTCGACTTCGCGCCTCGATTTCCATGGACCGATCTGGTTGATGACCTCTGTTTTGAACAGGCCAATGACGCATTCAGCGAGGGCATTATCATAGGAATCGCCGACTGTTCCAACCGATGGATCAATACCGAATTCGACAAGGCGCTCGGTATACTTGATCGAGAGATATTGCGATCCACGGTCTGAGTGGTGAATCAAGGTATTGTTATCAAGTGTTTTTCTTTGCCAGATTGCTTGATCCAAAGCGTCGAGAACGAACTGCGTCGCCATTGAGGTCGATACGCGCCAGCCAACGATCCGGCGCGCAAAGACATCGATGACGAAAGCGACATAGACCGTTCCCGACCACGTCGGGACGTATGTGAAGTCAGAGACCCAGAGCTGGTTAGGCCGATCTGCTTTGAACAAGCGGTTTACCTTGTCGTCAGGGCACGGCTGGGAGGTGTCCGGATTAGTCGTGACAACCTTTTTTACCCCGAACTACGCCCTTGATGCCCAAATTGCGCATCAACCGCTCCACCGTGCATCGTGCGATCTCCTGATTATCGCGCAGTAAGACATGCCAGATCTTCCGCGCACCATAGAGCTTGCGGTTCTCTTCCCAGGCCGCATTGATCTTGATGCACAGATCAGCGTCAGACTTCGCCCGGGCTGAAGCCCGATCAGGATCACGCGCGATGGAGCGCCGTTCATAATAGGTGGACTGGGCGATTTGCAGCATTTTGCACATCGGCTCGACCCCGAACTCACCGCGATGTTCTTCAATGAAAGCAGTCACTTGCGAAACGGGCGGTCGAGCTCCGCCTGGGCAAAATACGCTGATGCTTTCTTCAGGATCTCATTGGCCTGCCGGAGTTCGCGCACCTCGCGCTCCAACTCCTTGATCCGCGCTTTCTCGGCACTGGTTTGGCCAGGCCGTTCGCCGCCATCACGCTGAGCCTGCCGGACCCAAACGCGAAGACTGTCTGGCGAACAGCCCAATTTGCTTGCGATCGCTGTGAATAAAGCAGCTTCGCTACGATACTCATCGCGGTGTTCCATCGCCAACCGCACCGCACGTTCGCGGAACTCAGGTGAATACGGCTTCGAGGTCTTCTTGTTGTGTGACTGTTCCATAATGGGCAATTCTCCGAAAGTTTTGCCCTCCGGTAAACCCGGGGCGGTTCAGTTCAAGGTCAATGCTAAGAGAAAGACCCCTGCCACGCGGGCATGGGTAGAAGCTTTCGCACAGCAAGCAGTACAAGATGAGCTACACCACTTGGCTGCGTTGTGCCTGTTTATGTTTGGTACGGGAGCGCGACGTGGCGAGGCCTGTGCGATGACTTGGGGCGACGTCGAGCTGTTTCAGAAGAAGGCCGTGATCAAGCAAACTAAAACTGATGACCAACGCGTCGCGCACCTGTCGCCGCCAATCATTGCGGCACTGGCAAACATTCCTTCAAATCGCAAACCCGACAGTCTGGTGTTTCAATATGCTTCTGGTGAAAGTGTGGGACAGGTCTGGAACAACGTCATTGAGCGCGCGGGCATCGAAAAACTGTCACCCCACTGTTGCCGCCACGGTTTTGCGACTTCAATGCTTCAAGCAGGTATTGACCCTAAGACTGTCGCTGTACGCGGTGGCTGGAAAGACGTTGGAACAGTTATGAAATTCTATGCCCATGCGATGGACGATCCGACCGTCACAGATGTGCTTTTTGGCACAAAATAGACACAAGACGAAAGCGCCTATCAGACAAGTAACTGTAAATAAAAGGAAATATAAAAATGACTTGGACCCTTCGTTGGGGAAGGGTGTCCCACTGACTTGGATACGCGGCGATCAGGGTGGCTACAAGTCCTCAAGTATCGCCAGTTCGACACAATTGCTGGATAAAATGGATGGTGTGCTTGCCATTGTTTCCGATAGGCGGCGCGCCCCGGGCTGTCTGGCGGCCGAATTAACCAAGTGTTCATTCCTTTGTGTCAAGCCTAGGGAAGCTATGATTCCCTTGTTGAAAGACGTATGACCAAACCGCCCTTGCGCCATATCCTAATCGTCGTTGAAAACCTGCCCGTCCCGCTTGACCGGCGGGTTTGGCTGGAAGCAACAACGTTGGTCAAAGCCGGGTACCAGGTTTCGATCATTTCGCCCACGGGGCAGGGATGGATCGAGGCATTCGAAATTCGGGAAGGCGTACACATTTACCGGTATCCCGCTGTTCTAGAGGGGAGCGGTGGGGCTGCCTCCTACGTGAAAGAGTATTCCAGCGCACTGCTTCACTGGTTTCGATTGGCCCGAAGAATCTGGCGAGAAAACCCCTTTCAGGCAATTCACGGTTGTAACCCTCCGGACCTGATCTGCCTCTTGGCGCTGTGGTTTCGACGCAAAGGCGTGGCATACGTCTTTGACCAACACGACGTGTGCCCCGAACTATATATCGTGAAATTTCAGAAACGGGGGATTGGCTATTGGCTGATGCGTCGATTGGAACTGCTCAGCTACCGCATCGCATCCATCGTCATCTCGCCAAATGTCAGCTTTCACGACATTGCTGTCGCGCGAGGGCGCAAGAATACGGATGATATCTTTGTCGTCCGCTCGGCACCCAACCTCGCAGATTTTAAGCCCGAGCTTGGATCTAAATTCGATCAAGTCGTTGCAAAAACACTGCTTGGCTACGTGGGTGTAATCGGACAGCAAGAGGGTATGGAGCACATGGTTTCGGCAGCCCATCATCTTGTCACTGTATTGGGCGAAACCGACGTTCATTTCCTAATTATCGGTTTTGGGCCGTCGCTGGCCGAGATCAAGCAGCAGATCACTAAGCTAAAGCTAGAAGATTACTTTACGTTTGCGGGTGCTCTATACGGGCCTGCGCTGGTCGGCGCGTTGAATGCCATCGACATTGGCCTCGCACCTGATCCCTGCAATGCGATGAACGATATTTCGACCATGAATAAGGTGGTCGAGTATATGGCGCTGGGCAAACCTGTGGTCCAATTTGACTTGACTGAAGGCCGGCGAACCGCTGGAGGGGCATCCCTCTATGCTGCGAATAATAATCCCAAAATTTTCGCAGAATGCATCAAAACCCTCGTCAGCAATCCAGAACGAAGACGTGACATGGGCAAAATTGGCAAGCAAAGGGTGGTTTGCTCATTGGCATGGTCATTCTCTGAACCGCAATTGCTTGCTGCTTATGCGCATTTGGCAGCTAAGCGAGCGCGTGAAGATCGGTCCGTTGCACCTTAGGTGGTCTTCAGGCTTGGGTAGCATCGAAAAATTCCAAACAGTTTGTGTTTACCTCACAACGTTTTCCTTCGAGCGGCAGTGCGCCCCTCTTTCTACACAATAGCTCAAATTGAACATGTATTCTTAACCCAGCAGTAAGCCTGCTCCCATACGCTTTGATGCATCGATTTTTCCCTGGCGCACGCCGACGAAGGAGTTTCAGATGTATCAAAGTAATTTACTTCAAAAACAGCGTGATCATCATATGCAAACCAGGCCGCACTTATATGTGCGGTCGGACCTATATCAGCGCTACGGGAAGCGCTGCTTTGACCTCCTTTTATGTCTACTGCTGTTCCCGATCGCGTTTTCTATGATCGCGTTACTGGCAGGCTTGGTCGCGGGATCTGGGCTTAATCCATTCTTTGCTCAGGAACGTGTCGGCAGAAATGGGCAGATTTTTCGGATGTGGAAGCTGCGCACCATGCGGCCTCATGATCCGGGCTACCTTAACGCATATTTGGCGAAAAATCCCGCAGCGCAATCAGAATGGCAGCGCAGCCACAAACTGTGCCTCGATCCTAGAGTGACAAAACTGGGGCGCTTCTTGCGCTGCACATCGCTGGATGAACTTCCTCAAATTTTGAACGTGCTCAGCGGCGATATGAGTTTGGTTGGCCCGCGACCCATGCTGGTGTCTCAACAAGTATTGTATTGTGGAAAAAGCTATTACCGTCTGCGGCCGGGAATCAGCGGGAACTGGCAGGTTTCTGCACGCAATAGATCGAAATTTGTCGAACGCGCTCATTTTGACGAGCAGTATTTTGCTTCGCTTTCAATAAAACAGGACTTACGAATATTAAAAGCGACAGCGTGCGTGGTATTTCGCGCAACGGGATGCTGACGATGGCGCAGGCCGGCGTAGCGTCGTCGTCCGCACCAGTCACGTTAACCGTCGTGATCGTTAGCTATAATACGCGCATCATGACGTTAAAGGCGCTCGAAACGTTGTACCAACATACCCACGCAACGCGTTTTGACTGTGTCGTCTTGGATAATGCGTCTTCAGATGGTTCTGCGGATGCAATTGCTTCTGCGTTTCCGCAGGTACAGCTGATTCGAGCGCCGCAGAACCTTGGCTTTGCGCGTGGCAATAACTTGGCTGCGCTAGATTGCGCATCTGACTACGTGCTTTTGCTCAACCCCGATACAGAATTGCAGGACGAGGCGATTGATCGCCTGATCGACTTTGCGCGACTTTATCCGAAGGCTGGAATCTGGGGCGGCCGGACTGTTTTTGCGAACGGCGCGTTGAACATCGCGTCATGCTGGGCGCGGCCCACATTGGTAAGCCTACTCTTTAAGGCGACCGGGGTCAGCACAGCTTTGACGAAGAACAGGTTTTTTAACCCTGAAGCTTATGGTGGCTGGGCGCGCGACACCGTGCGGCAGGTGGACATCGTCGTCGGATGCTTCTTGCTGATCGAAGCTTCACTTTGGCGCCGGTTGGGCGGGTTCAGCCCCAAGTATTTCATGTATGGCGAGGATGCCGATCTGTGTCTGCGCGCACGGGCTTTCGGGTACCACCCGATGATCACGCCAAATGCGCAGATCGTACACCATGTTGGGGCCTCCACATCGCGCACAGAGGCAAAGGCCATTGCAGTGATGACATCGCGCGCATCTTTGATCCGCGATCACTGGCCCAAATCGCATAGGGGCGCGGGGATCTTCTTGATGTGGCTTTGGTCTGCGACGCGGTATCTGGCCACGCGGCCCCTAATAGCGTCGAACAGGGCCGACCGGCGGGCGCGGGCAGCGCATTGGGCGGCGGTTTGGACTGCACGAAAACTTTGGCTACAGGGGTATGATTAGGCATAGCGCTGCAAAAGGTCCTTCGCCCACAGCCGTATTGAAAACCGTTCGACATCATGAGTATGTACCTTTGAAAAACACCCCAAACAGGCGGATGTCACAGAAAAGGTAGAACGGTGCGAATAGATGAGATGATCGCAGCGCGACAATTGCCACATGTCGATCAACGCATTCTCTGCTTCGCGTTGCCGATCGCAGGTTGTATCCGGCCCGTGCAAGCGATGGCCCGAGGCGTCCAGCCGTTTCGGGTGGGTCATTACCTTGTCGAATTCACGTGTCAGACGTTGCTCGATCTGCGCGTTGTCTGTGGCAAGAAAGATGATCGCATCCGGGTGGCATGATGTTAGCCGTCGCAGCGTCGCCAGTACGGGGCGAAGCGGGATTTTGCGATCCGTAAATCTGATGTGTACGCCGATACTGGGCCTCTTTGACGCGCGGCGCATCTGCGACAGCGCTCTGCGCACCCGCGCATTGGGGGTAAAGTAGCGCCCCAGGTAGTCGGCCAGAATTTCACGCTCCCCCCTGTGGGCAAAGCGAGGGTCACGGCGCAAGTGATGCTGCATACGTGCCAGCTTGGGCAGGTAGGACCAGTAGACGGCCGTTTCCTGAGGGTGGTCTAATCGCTTTAGATCAACACATAGCCTGCGATACCCCCAGGGGTTTGAATGGGATTGGGGCATATAGGCGTCGATCATATCCTGCGGTTGGCGATGCAGTTTGCCGGTCCAGATCGCGGGGCATATGTCTGAATGTTCATCAACGATTTCACCTGTGATCGGGGATTGGAACAGCAACGGATAGGCGTTTATACCAAGTGGAGCATAGCTGCCGTCGCGCCAGTCAATCACGGGTGTACGCCCGGATAAGTCAGCGTAAACCAAGCCCGAAACTGCAGACAATATGCGGTTTCCCAACCCGCCTTTGCCTTTGATAACCAATGTTTTTGTTGTCATCCGTCGATACGCACCCTCCGTATATCGCTTTGCAGTGAAGATCGGGCCTATCCGTTTCGAAATCGTTAAACGCCCCGCGGAAAAGCGGCGAATTCTGAACAATATGAATTAAATTAAATTTTACCGCTTGACCCTCCAGTGACTGGAAGTCCTATCTGAGGGGCAACACACTCTGAGGAGGCTGAGAATGGGCGATGTAGTTGCGATCAATCTTGAGATAAGCGGCATGAATTGCGCCTCTTGCGTGGGGCGGGTCGAGGCGGCGCTTGGCCGCGTCGATGGTGTGCAGGAAGCCCGCGTGAACCTTGCCTCTGAGACGGCAGCATTGCAGGTGACATCGGGGTTTGATCCCAAGGCTGTCGTTGCTGCACTGGACACCGCGGGGTACCCTGCCACAGTGCAAAACCGGCGCTATGCCATTGAAAACATGTCCTGCGCTTCCTGCGTCGGTCGGGTCGAACGCGCCCTGGCTGCGGTGCCCGGCGTTGTCGACGTCTCTGTCAATCTGGCCCGCGAAGAAGCCGTGGTACACACATTGGCTGCGGACGCGGACACCGCAATTGTGCAAGCCGCACAAGCCGTCGGCTACCCTGCCACCCCCGTCAAAGACGCCTCGATGACGTCACCACCCGACCGCAAGATAGAAGAAGCGGCGCATCTGAAACGCATGACGCTTTTGGCCGCAGCGCTGACTCTCCCGGTGTTTGTGCTGGAAATGGGCGGGCATATGATCCCGGCGTTTCATCATTGGGTGATGACCACAGTTGGTCAGCAGCTCAGCTGGTCGATCCAGTTCGTTCTGACCACCATCGTGCTGGCGTGGCCCGGGCGGCGCTTCTTTGTCACCGGTGTTCCGGCGCTGTTGAAACGCACGCCTGATATGAATTCGCTGGTCTTTCTCGGTGCCACAGCGGCCTGGGGCTTTTCGACCGTCGCGTTGTTTGCGCCGCAGGTGCTGCCCGCTGGCGCGCAGGCTGTCTATTTCGAGGCCGCAGCGATGATTGTCACGTTGATCTTGCTGGGGCGCACGCTTGAAGCACGCGCCAAGGGCCAGACAGGCCAGGCCATTCGCAAACTGATCGGCCTGCGCCCTAAAACCGCGCGTGTAGAGCGGGGGGGGCAAGTGGCCGAGATAGAGATCGATGAGATTGTCGTCGGGGATCTGATCCATGCGCGTCCAGGGGAAAAGATCGCGGTGGACGGGACTGTCACCAGCGGCACGTCGTTTGTGGACGAAAGCATGATCACCGGCGAACCTATACCGGTGGAAAAAGAAGCGGATACAAACGTTGTCGGCGGGACGGTAAACGGCACTGGCGCTTTGGTTTACCGCGCGACCCATGTCGGTGCGGATACGACTTTGTCGCAGATCGTGCGCATGGTCGAAGATGCCCAAGGCGCGAAGCTGCCGGTTCAGGATTTGGTCAACCGCATCACCATGTGGTTCGTGCCCGCGGTCATGGCGATTGCGGCAGCGACTTTCCTGATCTGGCTGGCCGTCGGGCCGCAGCCATCGTTGGGGTTCGCGCTGGTGGCCAGCGTTGCCGTGCTGATTATTGCCTGCCCTTGCGCGATGGGTCTGGCAACGCCGACCTCTATCATGGTCGGCACGGGACGAGGTGCCGAGCTGGGCGTGCTGTTTCGCAAGGGGGATGCGCTGCAGACCTTGGCAGAGGTGGATACCATCGCGCTCGACAAGACAGGGACGCTGACCGCCGGACGCCCGGAGGTGACCGATCTGGACGTCTTCAACGGTTGGACCCGGTCCGATGCCTTGCGGCTTGTCGCCTCTGTCGAGGCCAAGTCAGAGCACCCGATCGCCACCGCCATCATTCGCCATGCCGAGGCAGAGGAGCTGTCGCTGGCGCAGGTCACATCCTTTACGTCCCAGACGGGCCAGGGCGTTCGCGCCGAGGTCGAAGGCCATAGCGTGCTGGTCGGGGCGGACAGGTTTATGACCCTCGAAGGGGTCTCTCTTGCGGCCGCAGAGGGGCGGTCGGCCGCATGGGGTGCTGACGGCAAGACGCCGCTGTTCGCCGCTGTTGACCGGGAACTCGTTGCGATGATCGGTGTTGCCGACCCGATCAAAGAGACAACGCCCAAAGCGCTCAAGGCGTTGCACGACGCGGGGCTGAAAATCGCCATGATCACCGGTGACAACAAGGCAACGGCACAGGCAATCGCGCGCACATTGGGGATCGACACTGTGGTCGCCGAAGTCCTGCCCGAGGGCAAAGTCGCAGCGCTTCAGAAACTGCAAGAGGCAGGGCACAAGGTCGCCTTTGTCGGGGATGGCATCAATGACGCGCCCGCGCTGGCCGGTGTCGACGTGGGCATTGCCATTGGCACCGGCACCGATGTCGCGATTGAAGCAGCCGACGTGGTGCTGATGTCGGGCGATCTTCAAGGTGTGGTCAACGCGCTGCACATCAGCCAGCACACGATGCACAATATCCGTCAGAACCTGTTCTGGGCCTTTGGATATAACGTGCTGCTGATCCCTGTCGCTGCAGGCATTCTGTACCCGCTATTCGGTGTGCTGTTGTCGCCGGTGCTTGCTGCCGCTGCGATGGCGCTCTCAAGCGTGTTTGTCCTGTTTAATGCGTTGCGCCTGCGGTGGGTCGCCGCGGCTGCAACCACCTAATTCAACGAAAGGAGACGTCTATGAACATCGGTGACGTGTCAAAACGCGCGGGCCTGCCTGCCAAGACCATTCGCTATTACGAAGACATCGGGTTGATCACACCAGCGCGGGATACCAATGGCTATCGCAGCTTTTGCGACAGTGACGTGCACAAGCTGACCTTTCTGGGGCGCGCGCGCACCTTGGGGTTCACGATTGAAAACTGTCGCGACTTGCTGGCGCTTTGGGACAATCAGGACCGCGCCAGCGCGGATGTCCGTGCCATCGCACAGCAACATCTGGCGCAGATCGAAAGCAAGATCGCGGACCTTCAGGATATTCGTCATACGTTGACGCATCTGGTGCATGAATGCGCTGGCGACGATCGCCCTGATTGCCCGATCCTGCAACGGCTCGAAGAGCTTTAGACCAAAGCTTCTAGCGGCGCAGCAGGTAGATATCCATGATCCACCCATGCGCCGCGCGGGCCTCTGCGCGTGTCGCAATGATCTTGTCGCGGACCTGATCCAGCGGCCCCGCGATGCGCCGCTCATTTGGCATCCCGGCATAAGCGGTCCACCAGATGTGGAAACCGGCGTCCCTTGGCAGCACCTCGAACGCGCAGGTCCCGTCCAGCATGACGGCGATGGTATCGATGCCCTCGGGCCAACCGTGATCGCGCAGCTGCCGTCCGGTAGTGATCATGACGGGGTTGCCAATGGTGTTCAGCGGGATCGTATGGCCGGCCGTCAACACCTGCAGCGACGTGATCCCCGGCACCACATCGACGCTAAGCGGCACCACCTGTTGCAGACGCTCTGCAATGCGCAGCGTGCTGTCATACAACGACGGATCGCCCCACACCAGAAAACCCACGCGCCCGCCTTGGGGCAGGATGCGCTGCATCTCGGCCAGCCAGACCTGCGCAATAGCATCGTGCCAATCGTGTACGCCCGCGTGATAATCAGGGTTGGCAGCGTCACGTTTGGGCAGGGTAAATTCGTGAATAGCAGGCCGGTCCGACCGCAGCACCTGAGCGCAAATCTCGTGGCGTAGACCGGCCAGATCATCCTTGCCCGCGCCCTTGGACGGGATCAAGATCACGTCACAGGCATTCAGCGCGTCGATGGCCTGCAAGGTAAGGTGTTTGGGGTTGCCGGACCCGATGCCGATCAGTGAAAGCGTAAACATCTTATGGCTCCGGTAGTGTGACGCGACCCGAAGAGAAGGGGCCGCGTCTGGTCTTGGGTTATTCAGCGGCGGATTGGGTCAGACGCTTGGTGAACACTGCGCTGCCTGCAACATCACGCAGGGTCTTGGCAGCGGCGAGCACGGCCAGATCGACCAGCGGTTCGATCAGGATGACCATCATATACGCCCCGCCAAAGCTGGCGACAGCGGCGATGTTGCTGGCGGCAAAGCCCTGACCGTAGATGGCCCAGAACGCGACCCAGCCCACAACGCCCGCCTGAAACGCGGTCGACAGCTTGAGCGCTTGAACATAAGTCAGATCAACATAGGCGGTGTTGGGCGCGATGATCCGTTTGGCCAGCGCCGAGACCATGAACAAGGGCACCAGCAGCGTGGTGACGTTCATCGTGTATTGCGGCAGGTCGATGGGGGCAAAGAACATGCCCTGCGCCAGCAAACCGAGCGCCAGACCGGCAGCAGCAGGGGCCACGCCGAACAGCAAAAACAGGGTCGAACCAAGGATCAGGTGAACCTCGCTCACGCCCACGGGGAAATGCGGGAAAAGTTGAAAAAAGACAAAGGTCAACGCGGTGGCAACGATGGCCCCACCCGCAAAAGGCACGACGCCTTTTTCACGGACAGAGTCCATCGCGGTTTTCGCGGTATAGGCCGCAGCACCGGCGGCGGTGCCATAGGACAGGACCAGCTTTGCGCCGGTCACGACTTCGGGTTCGATATGCATGTTCAGGTCTCCTTGCCGTCTTCCCCGACGGCATGATGTGAAAGCTGCCCCGAAAGGCAGCCAGTTGGATCGGGGATCATCCCCTTGACGGCAGGTCTCCTGACTTTGTGCGTCCATGCGTGCCGCGCCTTCCCAGGCTGATTGGCCCAGTGGCAATGCGGTTTGCTCTTCACTTACAGGTGCGGGGGCAGTTCCGGATTAGGCACCTTTGCGTTGGCACCGCACCGTATTCCCTTTTCACCCCGTTTGCCCAAAAGCGCACGGGGAACCGTCCAGATTAGGTGTTCATTTTCAGGCCGGTTTTGTCAAGCGGTCTATTCGCTCAGCGGTCCGTATAGGATCAACGCAGGTGCTGACGTTGCGGGATCCAGCGGCAGATTGGCAAGGCTTTCCACCGTGTGCCGGCTCAGCTTTTGATCGGGGGTCGATACCGCCTCGGCCAGCAGCGCAGGGGTCGATCCGGGCAGACCCGCCTCGATCAACCGCGCGGCGAAACCGGCAAAGGTACGGCGGCCCATATAGACGACCGTGGTTGCCGTGGGGTCGGCCAGCGCGGCCATGTTCAGATCGTCCGGCAAAGCCCCCGATTCCCCGTGGCCGGTGATGAACTGCACGCGCCGCGCGGTCAGCCGCCGTGTCAGCGGGATCATTGCCGCCGCCGCCGCCGAGGACGCCGCTGTCACACCGGGGATGATCTCAAAGGCGACACCCGCCTCTTTCAGCGCGCTGATCTCTTCCTCAAGCCGTCCAAACACGCCCGCGTCGCCGCTTTTGAGCCGCACAACCCGCGCGCCGGTCAGCGCATGTTCGACCAGCAGGCGGCTGACATGATCCTGTTTCGGCGACTGGCGGCCCGCGCGTTTGCCAACCCCGATCAAATCCGCCTCGACCGAGACATGTTCAAGGATCGGACCCGCCGACAGATCGTCAAACAGCACGACTTCGGCCTCTTGCAACCGCTTCACCGCCTTGACGGTCAGCAGTTCGGGGTCACCGGGACCAGAGGAAACGAAAGACACAAAACCCGTCATGATGCCCCCGCGATCAGGTGAAAGAACGTACCCGTGGCATGGCCGCGCCGCGATCCGGTTTCAGGCACTTCGGCACCATTGGCATCGACCACTCGCGCCAGCGGTGTATCGGGCTGCGACAGGATGGTGGAATAGTGGAACTCATGACCGCGCAACCGTGCACCTGCGTCATATCCGGGACCGGGTTCGTTCAGGGTGGCCAGCCGGTAGCCCAAATGCATCTTGCGCTTCTCATAGCTGGTTTCCAGTCCGAGCAGCCCTGCCATCTGATGCCGCACACCTTCCTTGTCGACCAATCCGGCCCCCATCGCCATATAGCCCCCGCATTCCCCATGCACCGGGCGCGTCGTGGCAAACTGTTGCAGGCTATCGCGGAACTGCGCGGCAGCGGCAAGGCGACCGGCGTGTAGCTCAGGATAGCCGCCGGGCAGCCAGCAAATATCCGCGCTGCCGTCCGGTGCCTCATCCGCCAGCGGCGAGAAGGGCAATACCTGCGCGCCCGCAGCCTGCCAGTGATCCAGAAGATGCGGATAGATAAACGAGAATGCGGCATCCCTGGCCAAGGCGATCCGTTGACCGGGGGGCGGGGGCAATACGTCTGGCCCATCGGGAATACTGCGCCCTTGGGCGACTGAGACGATCAGATTAAGATCGATATGCTCCGCGATAAAGTCTCCCGCCGCATCCAGCAGCTTCATCAGCTCTGGCTGTTCTTCGGCCTGCACGAGGCCGAGGTGGCGTTCCGGCAGCGCGACCGATCCCTGACGGGGCAGCGCGCCCAGAACAGGGATGCCGACCTGCTCCATCCCCAAGCGCAGCAGCGCCTCGTGGCGGGGGCTGGCGACCTTGTTCAGCACCACACCCGCGACAAGCACATCCGGGCGCATCGTCTTGAACCCAAGTGCTGTGGCCGCAGCCGATTGCGCCTGACCCGATACATCCAGCAGCAAAACCACCGGCCAGCCCGTCATGGCAGAGATATCCGCGCTCGCCCCGTTAGAGGTCTCGCCCGGTTGCGCGACACCATCGAACAGCCCCATCGACCCTTCGATCAACGCCAGATCTCCGCCATGGGCGGTGCCGATCAGGTTGCACAACACGCCCGAGCCCATGGCCCAGCTGTCGATATTATACGACGACCGCCCGCACGCCGCACGGTGGAAGCCGGGGTCGATATAATCCGGCCCGCTTTTGAACGGGCGCACGTCAACACCACGACGGCTCAGAGCATTTAGCAGGCCCAGCATCAACGTGGTCTTGCCCGTGCCCGACGCCGGGGCCGAGATCATCAGGCCTTTGGGCAGTTGCGTTGTCTCTATCATTCTGTGCCCTCGGGAAAGCGTGGCTCTGTGCCCACGGGGCGGAAACGGCGGTCATAATCGCCGGCATACAGACAGCTTTCGCGGAACTCCTCTGCCGTCAGCGCGCGGCCCACAAGGATCAGCGCCGTGCGCCCGCGTTCGCCGTCGGTGGCGTCGATCACGGTGCCCAAAGTCGCCCGCACCACCTTTTGGTCTGGCCAGCTTGCGCGCCAGACGATGGCGACGGGGCAGTCCTCTCCGTAATGAGGGGTGAGCCGCGCGACCACATCATCCAGCACATGCACCGACAGGTGGATCGCCAGCGTAGCACCCGTGGCGGCAAAATTCTCGAGCGTTTCGCCTTCGGGCATGGCCGACGCCCGCCCGGATGTCCGCGTTAGCACGAGCGATTGCGCGACTTCGGGCAACGTCAATTCTGTGCCCAAGGCGGCAGCAGCAGCGGCAAATGCGGGCACGCCGGGGGTGATGTCGTAATTGATGTCCAGCTCGCGCAACCGGCGCAGCTGCTCGCCCATGGCGGACCAGACCGACAGATCGCCCGAATGCAACCGCGCGACGTCGTGACCGGCATCATCGGCGGCTTTGATCTCTGCCATGATATCATCGAGCGACAGCGACGCGGTGTTCACAATTTTCGCGTCGGCTGGGCAGTACGCAAGCAGCTCTGACGGAACCAGCGACCCAGCATAAAGGCAGACAGGGCAGGCCGCGATCAGGTCGCGCCCCCGCAGGGTCAGCAGATCAGGGGCACCAGGGCCCGCGCCGATAAAGTGAACAGTCATGGGGCAATTCCTTCCGCGATAGCTACGGTGGCCATGCCATTGGGGCTGGTCACACGCAAGGTCGTCAATTTGGCACCGCGACCGGCGACGCGCAATGCGGCGGCCTCGGCAAGTGATCCTGTCCCGAACCGCGCCTGAATACGCGGCGACACGGTGCGCGTCGGGATATCCGCAATATCGGCTTCCGACAGTTCGATCAGCGGCACCCCCAGATTGTCTGCAAAAAGCCGCAACGCCGGCGTCACCTTGATCGCGAGCGTCGCCAATGTGTCCGGCGTGCGCCGTGTCAGCGTCAGTGCCGCGTGTAAATCCGCCTCGGTTGCATCTGCCCGCATCCCTATGCCTGCAACGATCATCGGGTCACGCTCCATTGCAGTTGCGGGCGGCTTGGTTGCCAGCCTTGCATGGTCCCCAAGGGGGCGGCCTGCGCCAGATCAATCCGTAGTAGCTGCCCGCCGTGCATCCCGTGCCAGCGGATGAGCAAGGCTTGCGTCTCAAGGGCGACAGCATTGGCCACTAACCGTGTACCCGGCGTGATCCTGTGCCATATCGCCTGCAACACATCCTCGGTCGCGCCGCCGCCCAGAAAGACAGCAGCAGGCAGGGGCAGATCGGCCAGCGCATCGGGGGCCGTGCCGTGCACGCAGCGCATCCGACCCGCCAGACCAAAGCGGCGGGCATTCTCGGTGATATTTTCACACCGGCTTTCGCGCGGCTCTATGGCGATGGACTGCGCTTGCGGCGCGGCCAGACACCATTCGACAGAGACAGAGCCCGATCCGCCCCCCACATCCCACAGCAGCTCCCCCGCTCGGGGGGCCAGCGCAGCAAGCGTCAACGCGCGCATCGGCGATTTGGTGATCTGGCTGTCATGGGCAAAAAGCCCCTCGGGCCGCCCCGCTGCGTGGCTGATCCCAGCCCCCCCCGACACCGCAATCGCCACCACCACGGGGGCGGCAATGCCGGCCAAGTCAAACGTCGCGGCATCGGCCCCACGCGAGATTTCACGCGGACCGCCGAGCGCCTCCATCACCGTCAGGCGGGAGGCGCCGAAACCCTGCGCGTTTAAATACTCAGCCAGCGCCGCAGGGGCCACACCATCGCGCAACGTACAGATGAGCCGAGCGCCTTCGGCCAGATGGGGCAGCAACACCTCGAACGGAACCGCGTGCAGGCCGAGGATCGTGACCTCTTCCAATCGCCAGCCAAGTCGGGCAGCCGCCAGAGTCATGCAGGACGGCGCGGGAAAGCAGCGCCATTCCGACGGGTCCAGCACCTGCGCCAGCGAACCGCCCACGCCGTGCCAGAACGGATTGCCCGAGGCGAGCACGACAACCGCGCGCCCGCGATGTTCCAACACCGGCTCTACGCTGAACGGTAGCGGCCATTCCCGCCCCCGCGCGCCTGCGTCGCATAAGCTGAGATGCCGCGGCCCGCCAAAGATCACTTCGGCCTCGGCCAGCGCCTTTCGGCTTGCATCGGTCAACCCAGCAAGGCCATCTTCGCCCAGACCGATCAGGGTCACCCACGGACCGACAGGATCAACCATGACGCGCACCCTCATTCTTGGCGGCACGACAGAGGCCTCCAGCCTCGCCCGCGCGCTGACTGAACGTGGCGATGATGCGCTGTTCAGCTATGCCGGACGCACGGCGGCCCCCGTGGCGCAACCGTTGCCCACCCGCGTGGGTGGTTTCGGTGGCGTGGCCGGATTGCTGGACTTTATCGCGCAAAACCACATCACCCGCGTGATCGACGCGACCCATCCTTTCGCCGCACAGATGAGTCGTAACGCCCATGCCGCCTGTACGCAGGCCGGTATCCCGCTGGCCGCGTATGAACGTGCCCCGTGGTCCGAGACCGCCGCCGACACCTGGACCCATCTGCCTGATATCGAAGCCGCCGCCGCATCCCTGCCGCAGACCCCGACGCGGGTCTTTCTGGCCATCGGCAAGCAGGCGTTGCCCGTCTTTGCCGACCATCCCCAACACCACTATCTGCTGCGGCTGGTGGACCAGCCCGACGCGCCGCTGCCCTTGCCGCACACGACCGTTACCCTCGCCCGCGGGCCGTTCGACGTGGCCGGAGACATCGCCCTGCTGCGCGACCACGGGACCGAGCTGATCATCGCCAAGAACGCCGGCGGCACGGGGGCCGAGGCCAAGCTCATCGCCGCGCGCGAACTGGGGCTGCGCGTGCTGATGATCCAGCGCCCCGCCGTGCCCCCTCGCACGACATTCGCGCAGCTCGACGATATCTTGGCGTGGCTCGATCATTCGGCAGACCGTGGCGTGTAGATATGCGACCCGACGCGGCGGGTATCGGCGTTGCCCACGATCACAACTGTGCGCATGTCGGCCATCTCTGGCGTCGCTTCGGCCAGCGTGACAGTGCGCAAGGTCTCGTCGGGATGGCTCACGTTCCGTGCGAAAGAGATCAAGGTCTCCGGCCCGCAAGCCTCGCGCAGAATATCAAGCGCGGTGGCGAACTGATGCGGCCGCGAGGCCGAGCGCGGGTTGTAGAACGCCATAGCAAAGCCCGCTTCGCCTGCCAGCCGCAACCGCTTTTCGATCAGCGACCAAGGCTTCAGGTTATCTGACAGGTTGATCGCGCAGAAATCATGCCCGAGCGGTGCCCCGAGCCGTGCCGCCGCCGCCAGCATCGCGGTGATGCCGGGCAGGATGCGAATGTCGGTCGCCAGCCAGTCTTTCGGGCCTTTCTCCAGCGCCTCGAACAAGGCAGAGGCCATGGCAAACACCCCCGGATCGCCCGAAGACACCACCACCACACGGTGCCCCGCTGCCGCCATCTTTAACGCATGGGCGGCGCGGTCCAGCTCTACACGGTTGTCGCTTTCATGCAGGGTCAGCCCGTCCCGCGGCGTGATCCGGCGCACATAGGGGATATAGCCGACAATATCGGTGGCCTCGTCCACGGTGGCGCGCACCTCTGGTGTCACCAGCGCCTCGTCACCGGGGCCAAGGCCGACAACACGCACCCAGCCGGTCATGGGCGGCGCCCTTGTCCATGCACAATCGCGATCGAGAAATAGGGCACTTCGGCGGGGACTTCCGTCAGCTTTTGCACCGTCTGGCCTGCCATCGTGCCTTTCTCCACCAGCCATGCGTCTTGCAAGCGGCCCGCCTTGGTCAACGCGCGTTTAAGTTTGTCGAGGTTGCGTCCGATCTTCATCACCACCAGCGCATCGGTGTTGGCGGCCCGCGTGGTCAGCTCTTCTTCGTCCAGCGTCGCCATCAGCACGGTCAGCACATCATCACCCCAAGTGATCGGATGCCCCGTGGCTGTCCAGCAGCCCGACATGCCGGTGATACCGGGCACGATTTCAACCTCGGCGCGGCCCTGAAGGCGGCTGTGCAGATGCATGAACGACCCGTAAAAGAACGGGTCCCCTTCACATAGCACGATCACATCTTCGGTCTGCGAAAGGTCGGTCAAACGGTCAGCCCAATCGTCGTAGAAAGCCGACAGCAGACGGTTGTATTCTGGATCGCTGAAATGGATTTCTGTCGTGACGGGGTATTCCATCGCATGTTCCACCGCCGTCTCGGCCATGATGCCGTCCACGATGGTGCGGGCCTGCCCGCGCCGCCCGGGTTTGCGAAAAAACGCGACGTGCTGCGCGCCGGTCAGCAAACGGTGCGCCTTGACGCTCATCAGTTCGGGATCGCCGGGGCCAAGCCCGACGCAAATGACCTTGCCCATCGTTATTCCTTCCACGTGGCCAGCGCGTTCACCGCCGCCACTGTAATCGCAGAACCGCCCAAACGCCCCTGCACAATCATCGACGGCACCGGCAAATCCTGCATCAGCGCGTCTTTCGATTCAGCCGCACCGACAAACCCCACGGGGCAACCGATGATGGCGGCAGGTCGCGGACAGTCGGGGTCTTCGAGCATATTGAGCAGGTGAAACAGCGCCGTCGGCGCGTTGCCGATGGCCACCAAAGCCCCCGCCAGATGCGGCCGCCACAGTTCCAGCGCTGCGGCAGAGCGCGTGTTGCCCATCTGCTGCGCCATGTCCGGCACACGCGGGTCGCGCAGGGTGCAGATGATCTGGTTGTCGGCGGGCAAACGCGTACGTGTGATCCCTTCGGAGACCATATGCGCATCACACAGGATCGGCGCACCGTCTGCCAGCGCCGCCCGCGCAATCTGCGCCATATTTTCAGAAAACTGTACGTGCTTTTCCAGCCCGACCAGACCGGCGGCATGGATCATGCGCACGGCCACACGTTCTTCATCGGGGGTAAAGCGGGCCAGATCGGCCTCGGCGCGGATGGTGGCAAAGCTTTCCAGATAGATCGCGGCACCGTTGGTTTCGTAGGTGTGGGGCACTCAAAGCCTCCTGTCTTGAATTTGGGTCACTGTCAGCGGCGCGCTTTGCGGCAGATCGCCTGCGCGCCCGTGGTGGATAAGGGTGAAATGCCCGTCATGGCTGGCGGTCAGCGTGACGGGGGCAGGGGCGGGATGGGCGCAGCCTTTGGCGCAGCCCGAGATATGGATCGTATCGTCGCTGTCCGGCGACAGATGCGCGGCGATGGCTTGGGCCGCATGGCGTGTGTCCGACAACGCCTGACGGCAGCCGGGGGCGCCGGTACAGACCTGCACACGGCGGCGCGGATCATGGGGGGCGGTGATGAAATCGGGCAGCGGCTCCGTGATCGCGGCCTCTTCGATTAGCACCATACGCCACGGCGTCAGCCGCAGCGGGCCAAGGTCTGCGAGCTGCGCAAAGCTTTCCGCCGTGGTCTGGCCAAACGCAAATCCGACGAGCGTGCCACGTGTCGTCGCACCCGGCACAGGGGCTGTCGCAGCGGGCAGGGGCGGCGTATCAGCCGCCTCGGGTGCGCCTTGCGTGGCGATATGTGCCGCCATGCGCCCGCGCCCGTCGGTCACGCCGCCGGTGTTCAAAAACCATCGCGCCAGCGTCAATGCGGCATCTACTGCCGTATCTACAGTCACTTGCTGGCCCATCTCAGCCCCGTCCGCACGGCAGATCAGACCAGAGGTGCTGCGTTCGATGCGGATATCAGCAGAGGTGTCCATGAGCACAGGTTGATCACCGCAATCGATAGCAAAGCCGAACTTGCTCGGCAGGTCGGGCGCATCCGCAGCAGCAAGTGCCGCGCCAAGTGATTGTGCCACGCGGTGGCTGTCATCACCGGCCTGCCAGAACGGCGTAACGGTGATATTGCGCCGTGCTTCGGCAGCCAGATCAGGATCGACAAGGCCAATCTCGCGCAGCCCGTCAATCAGCGCGACATGGCTATCAGTTGTCACCCCCCGCAGTTGCAGGTTCGCGCGGGCCGACAGATCGATCATGCCGTTGCCATGGGTGCGCGCCAGCGTGGCAACGCGGCGGATTTGATCGGGGTTCAGCCGCCCCATCGGCACACGCAGCCGCACCACGAGCCCGTCCCCCGACATCATCGGCCGCAGCGCACCGGGGCACCAACCAAAGACCTGCGGCGCGCTCATGCGGGGCTTCCCAATTCGGCGAGGACAGAGTTGCGGCGCGATGACCAAAGCCCCGCACGGTGCAACGCATCAAACCGCGCGCGCAACGCGGCAAGCGCCTGCGGATTGGCATCTTGCATAAAGTCGACCAGGTCATCACGCCCCAACGTGGCATCGAACATCAGGTCGAACAGGTGGTCCGGCACAACGCCCGCCAGATGCGCAAAGGCGGCAAGGTGATCCAGCGTCGCCGCGATCTCGGCGGCACCGCGGAAACCATGCGCCATCATGCCGGTGGCCCAATCAGGGTTGGCGGCACGGGCGCGCACGACACGGGCGAGCTCTTCGGTCAGGGTGCGGGCACGAGGCTGGTCAGGGCGGGTGGCGTCCAGATGATACAGCGCGGCAGCACCGCCCTTGCCCAAACGCTGCATCGCGGCGGCAAAGCCTGCTTCATGGGCGGCGTAATCCTCTGCCATCAGCAGATCGGTCTCGGGCAGGTCTTGCAGGTGCACGAAGCTATCGGCCCGCGTCAGCTGCGTCTCAAGCGCGTCGCGGGCATAGGTGATCTCTCCGCGCGCGTCGATCGCGTAGGACGACGCAGCCAGCCAGGCCTCTCCCGCCGCTGCGCGTGCTTCGTCGGAATAGTCATCCATCGCGGCGCCGATCCCCAAGCCATAAGAGCCGGGGCGCGGGCCAAAGACACGGGGGGTCTGGACCAGATATGGGTTGTCGGCAGCGCTTTCGGGACGCTCGGCCAGCTTGGCAATCGCCGCCTCGAACAGCTGCGCCAGACCGGGGAACATATCGCGGAACAGGCCCGACACCCGCAGGGTCACGTCAATGCGCGGACGGTTCAACAGCGCAAGCGGCAGAATATCGAACCCGCTGACGCGGTCGCTGCCGTCATCCCAGCGGGGCGACAGACCGGCCAGATGCAGCGCCATGGCAAATTCCTCGCCCGCGGTGCGGATGGTGGCAGAGCCCCACATGTCCATGACCAACCCCTTGGGCCAGTCGCCGTGATCCTGCAAATGCTTGCGCAGCAGTTCCTCGGCGAGCTTCACCCCTTGGGTATAGGCCGCCCGCGACGGTACAGCACGCGGGTCGGTGGTAAACAGATTGCGCCCCGTGGGCCGCACATCGCTGCGCCCGCGATAGGGCGATCCCGAAGGGCCGGGGGGCACGAACCGCGCAGACAAGGCCGCGATCAGCCCGTCGATCTCGCTCGCGCCATGATCGCCTGCACCAAATACATGCAGCCCGTCACCGTATTGCGTTTCCTTGATGTCGCAGACAAAGCGGTCGATGCGGGTCAACGCCTCTGCCGCGCTGGCACTGGCATCAAGACCTAGGTCCTGCTCTACGCCGCGGCCCTGCGCTTCGGTGCGGATATCAGCGATCAGCCGGTCGCGCCGCGCGGGGTCGAGCCCGTCTGCGGTAGAATATTCGTCGAGCAACCGTTCCAACCGGCCAAAGTCTTCGGGCAGTTTCGACGCCACGAGCGGCGGTGGCATATGCCCCACGGTGACGGCCCCGATGCGGCGCTTGGCCTGCGCGGCCTCGCCGGGATCGTTGACGATGAAAGGATAAATCACCGGCATCGGACCAATCAGCGCCTCGGGCCAACAGACCTCTGACAGGGCGACGGATTTGCCCGGCAGCCATTCCAGCGTGCCATGCGCACCGACATGCACCATCGCATCGGCCTGTTGTTGCAGCCACAGATAGAAGGCGACATAGCCCGTACGCGGCGTGCGGCTCAGATCGTGATAGTCGTCGTCCCGTTCGGCCAAAGTGCCGCGTTCGGGTTGTAGGGCAACCAGCAGCTTGCCACTGCGCAGCGCCGGAAAGCAGAACGCCCCGTCGTGAAACAGCGGATCGTCCTGCGGCGCGCCCCAGCTTTCAGTCAGGTCATCGCGCAGCACCTGCGGCAGCTTGGCGAGGGCGGCTTTGTAACCCTCTAGCGGCCAACGGATGGTTTCGGTGCCCAGACGGCTGGCCACAGTTTGCGTATCGGCCAGCGCATGCGCATCGACGTCATAGCCCTGCACCGCCAACTGCGCTGTCATTTCGCGCAGGGACGCCAACGCATCCAACCCAAGCGCATGGGCCATGTTCCAGTCCTTGCCAGGGTAGGTCGACAGCACGACCCCAATGGACTTTGCCGCATTGTCCTGCACGCGCAGTTGGTGCAAACGCAGCACCCGATCCGCGATGAAATTCACACGCGCTGCATCGGCGCGGTGTGCGAAACGGCTGTATTGCAACGCCTCGTCCCGTTTGCCGGGTTGTTTAAAGCTGACGACGCCGCCAAACAGACGGCCATCCACCTCGGGCAACACGACATGCATCGCCAGATCGGTGGGCGACAGCCCCCGCTCTGATCCCGCCCAATCGCGCCGCCGCGCGGTGGACAGGGCCACCTGCACCACGGGGCAATCGCTTGCCCCCAGAACCGAAGGCTGGTCCGGCCCGCGCTGGGCGGAAAAGGCGGTGGCGTTCACGATCACCGCCGGATCAAGCCGGGCAATCTGCTGCGCGATCCACGGGGCGGTTTCACCCTTTAGGCTGGGCGCGAACAGCCCCACGGCGTCAAAACCGCGGGCCTCGAGCGCCGTGATCAGGGCATCCACAGGGTCGGTATCGGCGGCCGTCAGATAGGACCGGTAGAATGTCACGATGGCGCGCGGCTTGTCAGATGCCTCCGGCGCGGGGATCACGCCTGTGTGGGGCTGGTAAAACCCTGCTTGAGGTACGGTCTTGGCCCCTTTTGCCGGCCCCGCATAAAGCCCTGCGGCCAGCGATAGCTGCGCCAGTGCCGCCTGCGCAGCCACCGCGCCACCTGTATCGCACAGATGTTGCAAGCGTCTTAATGTCGAATGGGGGAGCGTCGACAGCGCGTCGAGCCGTGGGTCGGGTTGGCCGTCCGCAGACAGCACCGCCAGCGCGATCTGCTGTTTGCGCGCCATATCTTGCAAGGTGGCAAGCCCGTAAGGCCAATAGCTTTCGCCCCCGATCAGCCGCACCAAAACCGCCTTGGCCCCCGCAAGGGTCTGTTCGGCATAGGTATCGACCGACAACGGATGTTTCAGCGCCACCAGATTGGCCAGCCGCAAAGACGGCAGCCCGCCGTCGGCCCGATGCCAGCCCGCCGCGAAAGCCCCCAGATCACTGTCTGAAAAGGACAGCACAACCAGATCCGCCGGCGTCTGCCCCAAGTTTTGGGGCAGGTCGCTTTGATCCAGTCCGTGGCTTTCGCGAAAGACGACATGCATGGCAGTTTAGCCCTCTAGCACCGCGCGGATCGCGGCTTCGTTCACGTGATCATGCTCTGCGATCACGACCAGCTGGCTGCGGCGCGGCGTGTCCCCCCAAGGGCGGTCGAACTGGCTGCGTACACGTTCGCCCACGGCCTGCACCAACAGACGCATCGGTTTGTCCTGCACAGCGATATAGCCTTTGACGCGCAGGATTTTCTGTTCGCGCGCCAGCCGCAGCACGGCGGCCTCAAGCGTGGCGACATCGGCGACTTCGCCCATGTCGATCACAACGCTTTCGAAATCGTCATGCTCGTGGTCATCATGCCCGTCGTGGTGACTGGGGCGTGCGTCGATGTCATCCTCGGCGGCGGCTTCGAGCCCCAGTACAACGCGCGGGTCAATCACGCCTTCGGTCATCGGAATGATCGGCAGCTTGCGCGGTGCATGCGCCTCGATCACCTTGCGGGCGGCTTCTACGCCTTCGGGGCCCGCCAGATCGGCCTTGGACAGCAGCACGATATCGGCGCAGGCAATCTGGTCCTCGAACACTTCGGACAGCGGCGTTTCGTGATCCAGGCTGTCATCCGCGTCGCGTTGTGCAGCGATGGCCTCCAGATCGGGGGCGAACTGCCCGCTCGCCACAGCTTCTGCATCGGCAAGGGTGATCACGCCGTCCACGGTGATGCGCGACCGGATTGCGGGCCAGTCAAACGCCTTGAGCAAGGGTTTGGGCAGCGCAAGGCCAGAGGTTTCGATCAGGATGTGATCCGGCGTTTGCGGCAAAGCCATCAACGCCTCGATCGTGGGGATAAAGTCATCGGCCACGGTGCAGCAGATGCAACCGTTCGCCAGCTCGACAATGTTCTCGGCGGGGCAGTTGTCGATCGCGCAGGATTTCAGGATATCGCCATCCACACCGGCGGTGCCGAATTCATTGACCAGCACGGCCAGACGCTTGGAGCCCGCATTCTCCATCAGGTGACGGATAAAGGTGGTTTTGCCGGCACCCAGAAAACCGGTGATCACGGTGACGGGAATTTTGGTAAGGTTGGTCATTCGGTAGGCTCCTGTGGGGGGATGCGGGCGATGGATTGTTTGCGGAAAACCACGGGGCGTTCACGCCAGGGTACCACGCCATCGGTGGTCTGGGCATAGGCGGAAACGCCATTCACGATATCGGACAAATGCGCGTCGGTGTCGAGATCGCCATACACATAGGTCCAGCGCGAGGGGCCACCCGACAGGACCATCGAACAGCCCCGCGAACAGGCCGACAGACATTCGGCACCGCGCAGCTGCACACCGTCAGGCAGGTGCCCCGACAGCGCGTCAAACAGCTGTTGCCCAGGGCGCGGCGCGTCCTCGGAGGTGATCTGACCTGCGCGACAGGTGGTGCAGATGGTGACGGTGACCGGTTGATCCGTGGTGGTCATATCTTGCCTCATACGTCGATGGGCCAAGGGGGATCGCCAGCAGCGAACGACATGCGAACAGCGTTCTAGGCCAGTCGCGAAACACCCCGTTCGCCCGTTACAAACTATGCTGGCAGGTCTCCCGGCTTGCGGATCTAAGGCAGCTTGCCTTGCAACTTTTCACCTTCCCAGCCATCGGGCCAGTGGTTTAAAGGTCTCTCCGGTCACGGTCGCGGGGGCGGCTGCGCTTGGCGCTGACCCAAGGCTGGATCAATGCGTATCGCGTTCCCTCTTCGCCTGTCTGGGACAGGAACCAACATACGCCCTGCATTGGTCATTTGCCCGCCTCTGTCAAGCAGCGGCTGTCATAACGCGGGGGCCAAACCCGCTTTGCGCGGATTTTACCGCGACCGCCCCCCGTGCCGGCGCGTTGCGGATGCTTGACGGGATCACCGCGGACTGACACCAAGGGCTGCACGAAAACCACGAGGTTCCGCCATGCCCACCCGCGCTATCATGATCCAGGGCACCGGATCGAATGTGGGGAAATCCATGCTGGTGGCGGGCCTGTGCCGCGCGGCCACGCGTCGGGGGCTTTCCGTCGCGCCGTTCAAACCGCAGAACATGTCGAACAACGCCGCCGTCACCGACGATGGCGGAGAGATTGGCCGCGCACAGGCCCTGCAAGCGATTGCCTGCGGGCGGTCCCTGACGGTGCATATGAACCCCATCCTGCTGAAACCCGAAACCGACAGCGGGTCGCAGGTGATCGTGCAAGGGCAGCGCCACAGCACCCTGCAAGCGCGTGACTTCAGCAAAGCCCGGGCAGGGCTGATGGCCCCCGTGCTCGAAAGCTTCGGTATCCTCGGACAAAGCGCCGATTTGATTATCGTCGAAGGGGCGGGGAGCCCGGCTGAGGTGAACCTGCGCCAGAACGACCTTGCCAACATGGGCTTTGCCCGCGCCGCAGGCGTGCCCGTCGTGCTGGCCGGCGATATCAACCGTGGCGGCGTCATCGCCCAGATTGTCGGCACCCAAGTGGTGATGGACCCGGAGGACGCGGCGATGATCACCGGCTTTCTGGTCAACAAGTTCCGCGGCGATGTGAGCCTTTTTGACGACGGCTACCGCGAGATTGAACGCCGCACCGGCTGGACCGGTTTTGGCACCCTGCCATGGTTCGCCAATGCCCATCTGCTGCCCGCCGAAGACGCGGTGGACCTGTCGCGTGCCCCATCGGCGGGCGGTTTCCACATCGTCTGCCCGATGCTGTCGCGCATCGCCAATTTCGACGACCTTGACCCGCTCGCGGCAGAGCCGTCGGTGCGCTTGACCATGGTGCCCCCCGGTACGCCGCTGCCCGCCGACGCCGATCTGGTGATCCTGCCGGGCACGAAATCCACCCGCGGCGATCTCGCGTTCCTGCGCGCTCAAGGGTGGGACATCGACCTATATGCTCATGTTCGGCGCGGCGGCGCGGTGCTGGGGATTTGCGGCGGCTACCAAATGCTGGGCCGGTTTATCGAGGACCCTCAGGGCTTTGAGGGACCTGCGGGCCGCGAAGAGGGGCTGGGCCTGCTGGATGTCGAAACCCGTATGGCACCGGACAAGACCCTGACCCGCGTCACCGCAGACCACACCGCGACCGCCACCCAGATCGACGGCTATGAAATCCACATCGGCCAGACCTTGGGGCCCGATTGCACCGCCCCGTTCTCGCGCATCAACGGTGTGCCAGACGGGGCAGGGTCGCGCGACGGCAAGATCAGCGGCACCTATCTGCATGGGCTGTTTACCAATGACGCGTTCCGCAGCGCGTGGTTGCAACAGCTGGGGCTGACTGCGGGTCCGACCTCCTACAGTCAGACCGTCGAAGACACGCTCGATGCGCTGGCCGACCACATGGAAACACATCTGGACGTGTCTGCGCTGCTGGCGAGTGCCGCGCCGGTTGCATAATGTAGGCCTGACCTTTGGTCACGATCACGACGCTTGCTTAATTGCGGGATCGCGGGGATACATGCTGTCAAATTTACGCAAAGGACCTCTCCAATGGAACGTAACCTGACCCTCGTCGCGCTGTTTGCTGCCCTGATTGCAGCGTTTGCGTTGATCCCTAAATTCACGCTGGGCTTTGGCGTGCCGATCACGGCGCAAAGTCTTGGTATCATGCTCTGCGGGACCGTGCTGGGGGCGAAACGCGGCGCGCTGGCGGTATTGCTCTTCTTGCTGCTGGTTGCCCTTGGCCTGCCGCTTCTGGCGGGTGGAAACGGCGGGCTTGGTGCGTTCATGCTGCCGTCGTCGGGCTTTTTGATCGGCTTTCCCGTGGCGGCTTTTGTCACTGGCCTGATCGTTGAAAAATGGTACGGGCCGTCGCTGACACTCGTTGCAGCCGTCGCCTCGGTCATCGGCGGGATCGTTGTGCTTTACATCTTCGGGATCATTGGCCTTTCAATCGCGTTAGACAAATCGTTGCTTGAATCCGCTGCCCTTGTCACCGTGTTCATCCCCGGCGACCTGATCAAAGCAGTG
Source organism: Sulfitobacter sp. M22 (assembly GCF_021736025.1). Lineage (NCBI taxonomy): Bacteria > Pseudomonadati > Pseudomonadota > Alphaproteobacteria > Rhodobacterales > Roseobacteraceae > Sulfitobacter > Sulfitobacter sp. M22. The sequence continues at coordinate 2,892,184 of NZ_WMEC01000001.1, forward strand.
CTAGCAGGCTTTATCACCAGCGGTCTGGCCAAAGCGCGCCCTGCCAGCGTCCTGTCGCGCAGCTGATCTGACGCAGAACCCAAAAAGCGAAAGCGTCCCTAGCCGGGGGCGCTTTTTTCATTTTCGCGATAGACGAAGCCTCAGCCCCGCGCATAGACATCCTCGTAGCGGATAATATCATCCTCGCCAAAATAGCTGCCGGTCTGGACCTCGATCAGTACCATGGGCAGTTTGCCGGGATTTTCCATCCGGTGAACGGACCCGAGCGGAATATAGACCGACTGGTTCTCGCTGATCAGCTTCACCGTCTCGTCCACAGTGACTTTTGCGGTGCCTTCCACCACAATCCAATGTTCCGACCGATGATGGTGGCTTTGCAAGCTGAGCGCGGCACCGGGGTTCACAACGATGCGTTTCACCTGAAACCGTCCGCCGATCACAAGGCTTTCGTACCACCCCCAAGGCCGGTAATCGCGCGGCAACTGCACCGCTTGGCTCGCATCACGTTTCTTCAGGGCATCAACGGCTTCCTTCACCCGCTGCGCCTGCGATTTGTCCGCGACCAGCACCGCATCGCCCATGGCGACGGCGATGATATTGTCCAGCCCGATGCCCACCAGCTGCAACCCGTCGGTTTCGGACCGAAGTAGCGTGTCCGCGCAGTCAATCGCGGTGGCATTGTCAGAACAGACATTCCCCGCCGCGTCCGGCCCGCTTTCCAGCCAGACCGCATCCCAACCGCCCAAGTCGGACCAGCCGGCGGCGAAAGGCATCACCGCCAGGTTATCTGCCTTTTCCATGATTGCATAATCGACAGAGATATCATCGGCTTGGCCCCACGCCTCGGCCTCGAGACGGGTAAACCCCAGATCCGAATCCGCCCCGTTGAGCGCTGCGGTGACGGCGCTGATCAGGTCGGGGGCGTGGGTGTGGTAAGCATCAATTATCGCCTGCGCGGTAAACAGGAAAATGCCCGCGTTCCACAGAAAATTCCCTGCCTCCAGCATCGCGGTCGCGGTCGGGCCGTCCGGCTTTTCGATAAAGCGCGCAAGGGGTTGCGGGGATTTGGCTGTGGCGTCTGCATCCGCGGCAAGCTCAAGATAACCATAGCCCGTTTCGGCCCGCGTGGGCGTTATGCCGAATGTGACCAGATCACCAGCCTGTGCCCGCGGAACGGCCGCCTGCACCGTCTGGGCAAAGGCATCACAATCGGGGATCACATGGTCCGACGGGGCCACCAGCATCAGCGCCTGCGGATCAGTTTGTGCGACGTATAGTGCGGCGGCGAGGATTGCAGGGGCGGTATTGCGCCCGTCAGGTTCAATCAAGATCGCCTGCGCCGTCATCTCGACCTGCGCCAGTTGTTCGGTCACGATGAACCGAAAAGGGTCCCCCGTCACAATGATCGGAGCGGCAAATTCGGGGCCGGACAGGCGACGGGCAGAGATCTGGAACAGACTTTCGTCGCCCATCAGTTTGGCAAACTGCTTGGGGTAGCATTTGCGCGACAGTGGCCAAAGACGTGTGCCCGACCCGCCGCAAAGAAGAATGGCTTGCATCATCGGGGCATTAGATCTGAAAAATTCTAACGAGAGATTAATCAAATGCTTTAGATTTAGTTGCGCAGGCGATCCTGTCGCAAAAACCAATCATACGTCTCCCGCAGCCCGTCTTTCAGATCGGTCCGCGCGCGCCACCCCATGTCCGCCAGACGCGAGACATCCATCAGCTTGCGCATGGTCCCGTCGGGCTTTGACGTATCGAACACCAGCCGCCCTTCAAACCCCGTCACCTCTGCCACCATCTGCGCCAGCGCGGCGATGCTGACATCGCAGCCCGTGCCGACGTTGATATGGCTTTGCATCGGGTGCGTCTGCGCCGCGTAAACGTCACGCGGCAGGTCGAGCACAAACAGCGACGCTTCCGCCATATCGTCCACATGCAGGAACTCCCGCATCGGTTTGCCGCTGCCCCAGATCACGACCTCTGCCACACCGTCGCTCGTGGCCTCGTGGAAACGACGGATCAGGGCGGGCAGGACATGGCTGTTTTGCGGATGAAAATTATCCCCCGGTCCGTATAGATTCGTCGGCATCACACTGCGATAGTCCACGCCATATTGCCGGTTATAACTTTCGCAAAGTTTAATGCCGGCGATCTTGGCAATGGCATAGGGCTCGTTCGTGGGCTCAAGCGTACCGGTCAGCAGCGTATCTTCTGCCATCGGCTGCGTGGCGTCGCGTGGATAGATGCAGGAGCTGCCCAGTTGCAGCAGCTGTTGAACACCAGCGGCATGGGCCTGATGGATCATATTACATTCGATCATCAGGTTTTCGTAAATAAAATCAGCGGGGTAGGTGTCGTTCGCCATGATCCCGCCGACCTTGGCCGCGGCCAGTATCACCACATTAGGCCGCTCAGTCGCCATAAAGTCACGCACCGCCGCTTGATCGGTCAGGTCCAGTTCCGCATGGGTCCGCGTGATCAGCTCAAGCCCTTCGCCAGCGACCTTGCGTGCCTGCAGCTGACGCAGGATCGCACCACCGACCATGCCACGATGCCCTGCGATATAAATCTTTCGCATAGGTCTATCCGTTCTCGAGCGAGATCGGCAGATCCAGCCCGTGCTCTTTCAGCAACGCATGCCGCCGCGCGACCTTGAGGTCATTCGCCACCATCTCCGCGCACATCTGCTGCGCGGTGATCTGCGGCTCCCACCCCAGCTTTTCCTTCGCCTTGGCAGGCGACCCCAGCAGCGTTTCCACTTCGGCGGGGCGGAAATACTGCGGATCAATGCGCATCAGCACATCGCCGGGGCTGACTGCGGGGGCATCATCACCGCGCACTCTGTCGACGATAGCACACTCGTCCACGCCCGCCCCTTCGAACCGCAGGGTAATCCCCAGTTCCGCCGCAGACCACGTAATGAACTGGCGCACGGGATACTGGACGCCGGTAGCGATCACGAAATCTTCTGCCGCGTCCTGTTGCAGCATCATCCACTGCATGCGCACATAATCCTTGGCGTGCCCCCAATCACGCAGCGCGTCGATGTTGCCCATATACAGGCAGTCCTCGAGCCCCTGCGCAATATTGGCCAACCCGCGCGTGATCTTGCGCGTGACAAAGGTTTCGCCACGGCGCGGGGATTCGTGGTTAAATAGGATGCCGTTACAGGCATACATGCCGTAGGCCTCGCGGTAGTTCACCGTGATCCAATAGGCGTACATCTTGGCCACGGCATAGGGGCTGCGCGGGTGAAAGGGGGTTTCCTCCGTCTGTGGTGTCTGTTGCACCAGACCGTACAGCTCAGAAGTTGATGCTTGGTAAAAGCGCGTCGTTTTTTCCAAGCCCAGAAACCGGATTGCCTCAAGCAGCCGCAAGGCACCGTTGGCGTTCACCTCAGTGGTGTATTCAGGGGTCTCAAAGCTCACCGCGACATGGCTTTGCGCGCCAAGATTATAGACCTCGTCCGGCTGCACCTCGCGCATGATCCGCGTTAGGTTTGAACTGTCGGTGAGGTCGCCATAATGCAGGATCAGATCGGGGTCATCCTCGTGAGGGTCTTGATAAATATGATCAATCCGCTGCGTGTTAAGCGATGACGACCGCCGCTTGATCCCGTGCACCTCATACCCTTTGTCCAGCAGCAACTCCGCCAGATAGGACCCGTCTTGACCGGTAATACCGGTGATCACTGCACGTTTTACCATCAGGGCCCCTAAAAGAAAAATGTGCCTGCCTTGGGGGCAGACACATCAACATTTACTCAACTTAAGGGATTCTGGCGAGTCTTGATGCAATCAGAAGGTTTGGTCGTAGTCGCCAACGTCCGGCTCTGTCCGGATCACCGCATCCAGATCGGCAAAGATCGCCCGCAATTCTTCTTCGGATTCAGAGCTTTCGCAGACCACCACAAGGTTCGGCGTGTTCGACGATGCGCGCACCAGTCCCCAGCTGCCATTATCAAGGATCACCCGCGCACCGTTCACGGCCACGACCTCTTTCACGGGGCGGCCACCCAGTTCAGTCACATCTTTCAGCTTGGCGACGATCCGGTCGAGGATGTTGTATTTGTCCTCGTCCGACGCATAGGGCGACATGGTGGGCGTCGAGAACGTATGCGGCAGGGCGCGGCGCAGGTCCGACATCTTCATGTCGGGGTTACGGTCCATCAGCTTGCAGACCTCTACCGCGACGCGCATGCCGCAGTCATAGCCGCGCCCGATGGGTTCAGCCAAGAAATAGTGGCCGGATTTTTCAAACCCCGCCAACGCGCCCAACTGTTTGACCCGCCGTTTCATGTGGCTGTGGCCGGTTTTCCAATAATCCGCCGTCGCGCCATTGGCCTGCAACACGGGGTCAGAGGCATAAAGCCCGGTTGATTTAACATCGGCGACAAAGGTGCTGTTGGGATAGATCGCGGACAGGTCACGCGCCATGATGACGCCCATCTTGTCGGCGAAGATCTCTTCGCCCTCGTCATCCACCACGCCGCAGCGGTCACCGTCGCCGTCAAACCCAAGCGCGAAATCCGCGCCCGAGGCTTTCACGCTGTCGGACATGTCATGCAACATTTCCATCGCTTCGGGGTTCGGGTTGTAATGCGGGAAAGTGTAATCCAGCGTGTTGTGGCTATCGACCACCTCGACCCCCAGACGGCGGAACAGTTCGGGCGCAAAGGCGGCTGCGGTGCCGTTCCCCGTGGCGCAGACGACCTTGAGCTTACGGGTCATTTTGAAGTCGCCCACCAGATCATCCAGATAGGCTTCGCGCACGCCATCGACGAATTCATATTTGCCGCCTTCGCGCTGTTCGCCACGCCCTTCCAGCACGATATCGCGCAGCTCTGCCATCTCGTCAGGGCCGTGGGTCAACGGGCGTTCAAAGCCCATCTTCACGCCCGTCCAGCCATTGGGGTTATGCGAGGCGGTGACCATCGCCACCGCAGGCGCATCCAGATGGAATTGCGCGAAATAGGCCATGGGCGACAGGCAGGGGCCGATATCCTTGACGTGAATACCCGCCTGCATCAGGCCCAAAATCAGCGCATTTTTAATCGATAGGGAATAGTCGCGGTAATCATTGCCGACAGCGATAACGGGCTCGATCCCGCGCTGTTGCATCTGCGTGCCCAGACCAAGGCCAAGCGCGGTGATGCCCGGCAGGTTGATCGCCTCGGGGTACTGCCAGCGCGCGTCATATTCGCGAAAACCGGTGGGGGCGATCATGGGGTCGCGCAAAAATTCCCATGTGTTCGGCGTGACTTTGTTCAACGGCTTGGTCATGAAAATATCCTGATCTATCGGCGTTTAAATATTGCTCTCTTCGATAGAAGGATTGCCCTCAGGGATCAACTGACAGCTTGGGCGCGGGACGGTTATTTGCCGAGTGCGCAGCCGGCTGCCCGACGAACGATCTGCACCGACCAAAAGCGGGCAGACATGAAAACGCCCCGCCCTTCGGTAAAAGGACGGGGCGCAACGGCCTTGAACTAGGTGACCCTTAGCCGATGATGGCGTTCAACGTGGCCGAGGGGCGCATAACCGCTTCGGTCTTGGCGGGGTCGGAATGGAAGTAGCCCCCCAGATCGACCGCTTTGCCCTGAACCTCGGCCAGCTCGGCCATGATCTTGTCCTCATTCGCGGCCAGTTTTTCCGCGATGGGGGCAAAATGTTCGGCCAATGCGGCGTCGTCACTCTGGCTTGCCAGCGCCTGTGCCCAATAGAGGGCAAAGTAATAGTGGCTGGCGCGGTTGTCCGGTTCGCCCACTTTGCGCGATGGCGATTTATTATTGTCCAGAATGCCTTGGGTCGCGGCGTCTACCGCTTTGCCCAAGATGCCCGCTTTGACGTTGTCCTTCTGGTCCGCGAGGAACTTCAGGCTTTCGCCCAACGCACAGAATTCGCCCAGGCTGTCCCACCGCAGATGGTTTTCTTCAACCAGCTGCTGCACGTGCTTGGGGGCGGACCCGCCCGCACCGGTTTCAAACAGGCCACCGCCCTGCATCAGCTTGACGATCGACAGCATCTTGGCCGAGGTGCCCAGTTCCAAAATCGGGAACAGGTCGGTCAGATAGTCGCGCAGCACGTTGCCGGTGATCGCGATCGAAGTCTCGCCCTTGCGGATCGTCTCGAGCGTCTGGCGCGTGGCCTTGGCGGGGGACATGATCTGGAACTTGTCGGCCACGCCCTTGGCTTCAAGGATCGGCTTTACATAGGCGATCAGCTCTGCGTCATGGGCACGGTTCTCGTCCAGCCAGAAGATCGCTTCGCAGCCTTCGGCTTTCTGACGGTCGATGGCCAGCTGTACCCAGTCTTCGATCGGGGCCTTACGGGCAGACGCCGCGCGCCAGATATCATTCGCCTCGACGCTGTGCTCGGAAATCACGTCGCCATTGGCGGCGATCATTTTCACGGTGCCGTCAGCCGGAATTTCAAAGGTGGTGGGGTGCGACCCGTATTCCTCGGCTTTCTGCGCCATCAAACCGATGTTCTGCACAGTGCCCGACGTGGTCGGGTCCAGCGCGCCGGTTTCTTTGAAGTAATTAATGCTTTCTTCATAGACGGGGGCGTATGAATTGTCAGGAATCACGCAGTTGGTGTCGTGTTCCTTATTGTCGGGGCCCCAGCCTTTGCCGCCGGCGCGGATCAGCGCGGGCATGGACGCGTCGATGATTACGTCGGATGGCACGTGCAGATTGGTGATCCCTTTGTCGGAGTTCACCATATACATCGGCGGGCGTGCATCCATCGCGTCTTTGACGGCTTGGGTGATCTCGGCGTTGTCCTTAATACGCTCCATCATGTCGCCGATGCCTGCGTTCGGGTTCACACCCGCCGCCTTCAGCTCGTCACCGTATTTGTCGAACACGGGCTTCAGGTATTCACGCACAGCGTGGCCAAAGATGATCGGGTCCGACACTTTCATCATCGTCGCCTTCATGTGCAACGAAAACAATGTGCCTTCTTTTTGGGTCTCTTCGATCTGCTCGGCCAGGAATTTATCCAGCGCCTTGGCAGACATATACGTGGTGTCGACCACAGTGCCCGCAGGGAAAGAAACGCCGTCCTTCAACACGGTCTCGGACCCGTCAGCGCCGACATGCACGATTTTCGCGGCACCGGCTTGCGCGTCGGTGAGCGTCAGCGATTTCTCGTTCGAAAAGAAATCACCGCCCGACATGGAGGACACTTTGGTTTTGCTGTCCTTGGACCATGTGCCCATCGAGTGGGGGTTCGCCATCGCGTATTTCTTGACCGCATTGGCCGCACGACGGTCAGAGTTACCCTCGCGCAGAACAGGGTTCACAGCAGAGCCCTTGATCGCGTCATAGGCCGCACGGGCTTTCTTTTCCGCGTCGGTGCTTGGGGCTTCGGGATAGTCGGGCAGCGCGTAGCCCTGACCCTGCAGTTCCTTAACCGCGGCAACCAGCTGCGGCACCGACGCCGAAATGTTCGGCAGCTTGATCACATTGGCGTCGGGCGTCTTCACCAGGTCGCCCAGGATCGCCAGATCGTCAGACTGTTTTTGCGCATCGGTCAGCGCGTCGGGGAAGGCCGCGAGAATGCGCCCCGACAAGGAAATATCACGGGTGCCGACAGAAACGCCCGCCGCATCGGCAAAGCTGCGGATGATCGGCAGCAGCGAATAGCTCGCCAGTTCGGGGGCCTCGTCGACCTGTGTGTAAATGATGTCGGGTGTCTGCGTATCAGCCATGGTATCCAGCCTTTCCTAAAGTTTGGTATGCGATAGTACACTTAGTTTGAAATATCCACCTCCACTGCGCTTCCGGGGCGGGGAAAGTACACTGCGCGGCGGCGAAGGGCGCAGGATAACCATCGCGCCCTCACATAGCGCGGAACGGATGAATGCAAAACGAATCACCTCGTGCCCTATACTGTTAATCAAGTTGAAAGTGTTTTCGGTGATACACGTGCAGGTTCGGCGGCTTAGCCTATGCCGTGTCGCTCTGTTCGCTGGTTCAACCATCGGGCGCTGGTTCCCTGTGGTAATAGCTGATTCTTTACAAATTCGGGTCGCAAACACGTTAAGATACCGCTAAGCGCTGCCGAATTCGCTCTTAACGACCTGAAAAGCTGGGACATTGATAGCGTTTGTAAAACAACACGATGCGACCAATAATAAAAGACGCAGGGCATATTCCGATACTGCCAGACTGCGCAGGATGCAGATCAATAGACCATATGACCTGACTGAAGGGGCCGTGCTGTCATGACTGACCGAAGGGAAGACGGGACAAGCAAAGACGGGCGCGTCGCCCGAGGCGAGATTACCCGCGAGCGGGTGCTTGATGCCGCCGAACGTTGCTTTGCCGAACGGGGCTTTGATGCGATCAGCATTCGCCAGATTGCCCGAGAGGCCGACGTGACCCTTGGCGTTGTCGGCTTTCACGGGGGCACGAAACAGGAACTGTTCCTGACCGTTTTGAAACGCCGGGTCGAAACCTTGAATGCGCTGCGTATCTCCAGGCTGTCCGCTTTGAAAGCGACCGAAAGACTGACGCTGGAAACCCTGATCGACGCCTATGTAACGCCCTACCTCGAAATCGCCTCGCGCGGGGATCCACAATGGCGCGCCTATGCGCAATTGGTGGCGCGGATCGTGTCCGACGAACGCTACTATCTCGAAGCCGGCCCGCTGTATGATCGTGTCGCCGCCGTCTACCTCGACGAGATGGAGCGTTTATGCCCCGATGCCGGCCGCGACCAGCTTGCCGCGCTGTTGTCGCTGACCGTGGCCTCGATGGTTTCTATTGTCGCAAGCGGCATCCGCATCGCAGGGTTGGCGCAAAGCGAAGTGCCCGACAGTCCCTTAGCATATCGCGATCTGTTGCTTGATTTTTGTGTGGGTGGCGTTCTGCGGGCGCTTGAGCCAAAGTGCTAGAAAGCTCAACACGATAAAAGGCCCGCCATCATGAAATCCTACCCCAAAGTCTGGTTCCTGCGACACGGCGAAACCGAATGGAACGCAGAGGGCAGGGTGCAAGGCCAGACCGAATCCGTGCTGTCTGAACGGGGCAAGATCCACGCGCAGCAACAGGCCGAACTGATGGCCCCGATCCTTGCGCAGAACCCACCCTGCATCGTGTCGCCGCTCAAACGCACGCGCCAGACTGCGGATATCGCGCTCGGCGGGCGGGACTACCAGACCGACGATCGCCTGAAAGAGATTTTCGCCGGCAGCTGGGAAGGACACCTGCGCGCCGATATCTTCAAGAACCTCCCCGAAGGCATCACGCCGCAAAGTCCGCATATGGAATTCTATTGCGCCGCCCCCGATGGCGAAGGCTTTGACGTGTTTCAGGCGCGGGTGAATGCCTTTGTCGACACGCTGACCGAACCCACCGTGATCGTTGCCCACGGGCTCAGCGGGCAGCTTTTGCGTGGTGCGCTTTGTGGTCTTAGCCGCGACGAATTGGGCCAACTCTCGAACCGTCAGGGCTGCGTCTACGTGCTGGAAAACGGCGCAGAAACGGTGTTGTCGCTTGACTAAGGACGCTGCGGCTGTGGCCCCTTGCTGTGTCGCGATCGTGGGATGCGGGCTGATCGGGGCAAGCTGGGCGGCGCTGTTTCAGCATGCCGGCCACACCGTGCGCGCATGGGATCCCGACAAGGGTGCCCGCGGCGGGTTTACCGCCCGCGTGGCGGGGCCTTTGACGCAGCTGCAACAGATCAAGACGGGTACGGCACCGCAGGGCGGCCTGACCGTCCACGACAGATTAGAGGACGCTCTTCGAGGCGCGGTCCTGATTCAGGAAAACGCGCCCGAAAACATACCGCTGAAACACCGGCTTTATGCCCAGATCGAAGCGGCGGTGCCGCGCGATGTGATCATCGCCTCCAGCACCTCGGCGCACCCGTGGTCGGACCTTGTACCGGGGATGCGCTCCCCCGACCGTCTGATCACCGCCCACCCGTTCAATCCGCCGCATCTGGTGCCGCTGGTTGAGCTCTATGGCCCTGACCCGAAAGTGGTCGACTGGGCCGAAGCATTCTACCGCAGTCTCGGCTCCGCCCCCGTGCGATTGAAAAAAGACGCGGTAGGGCATATTGCCAACCGTCTGTCGTCGGCCCTGTGGCGCGAGGCGGTGCATATCGTTGCCGACGGCATCGCGGATGTCGACGCGGTGGACATGGCGCTGGTCAACGGGCCGGGGCTGCGCTGGTCGGTCTTGGGGGCGCATATGGCCTATCACCTTGGCGGGGGCGTGGGGGGCATGGCGGGCTATCTCGAACACTTGGGGCCAAGCCAGCAAAAACGCTGGGACAGCTTAGGCTCGCCCACACTGGACGCCGACACCCGCGCGCGACTGGTAGAGGGTGTGAACACCGAAGCCGCAGGCCGCAGCATTACCCAGCTGGAGGCAGAGCGCGACGCAGCCCTGATCGAACTTGCGCAGATGCGGCAGCGCTTGGCAGCGCAAAAAGATTAAAGATGGCTTAAAGCCCTAGAGCGACTTGCGCGCCCGCATCGCCGCAGTGATCGTCCCGTCGTCGAGGTAGTCAAGCTCGCCGCCGATGGGCACCCCTTGGGCCAGTGACGTCAACCGCACCTGACCTTCCAGCTGGTCGGCGATGTAATGCGCCGTGGTTTGCCCGTCGATGGTGGCGTTGAGCGCGAGAATAACCTCGGATACGGCATCTTCACGCACACGATCGATCAAGCGTGGTATGCGCAATTCCTGCGGACCAATGGCATCCAGCGCCGACAGCGTGCCGCCCAACACATGATACCGCCCCTTGAACACGCCGGACCGTTCCATCGCCCATAGATCGGCGACATCTTCGACGACGCAAATCTCGCCATTGGCGCGTTTTTCCGAAGTGCAGATATCGCAGACGTCCGTGGTGCCGACATTGCCGCAGTTGATACATTCACGCGCCGTCGCCGCCACGGTCTGCATCATATCGGCCAAGGGGGTCAGCAACAGCGCGCGTTTACGGATCAGATGCAGCACCGCCCGGCGGGCCGAGCGTGGCCCCAATCCGGGCAGGCGCGCCATCAGGTCGATGAGCGCATCAATGTCGCGTGTGCTGCTCATCCGTGGACCCCCATGGCGTTGGTGTGAAAGAGTTCTAATGCCTTCGGCGAGGATTTAACCCCATTTGGAAGGATCAGAACGGCAGCTTCATATCCGCGGGCAGACCCATGCCTTCGGTCAGCTTGCTCATCTCGGACTGGGCGCGATCCGTAGCTTTGGTCTGCGCGTCCTTGATCGCGGCGAGGATCAGGTCCTCGACGACTTCTTTCTCGTCGCCGTTAAAGATCGACGGGTCAATATCTAGCGACTTCAGCTCGCCCTTGGCAGTGCAGGTCGCCTTGACCAGACCGGCACCGGATTCACCTTCGACGATGATATTGTGCATGTCTTCTTGCAGTTGGGCCATCTTGCCCTGCATCTGCTGCGCGGTTTTCATCATTTTGGCCATGTCACCCATGGCACCCAAACCTTTAAGCATGTGGTCGTCTCCTGTAGCTATATTTGCCTATGTATATGCGGTCTTTGCCGCGGTCCGACAAGGGGGCAGAGGCCAGAGAGGCGGCGACGAGACCGGCAGGCTCAGTCGTCCTCGAAGGGGTCCCATTCGTCTTCGACCTCGGGCAGCGCTTCGGACACAGCGGCGGCGGCGATTTCCTCCGGCGTGCGGATCGACAGGATCTTGGCCCCCGGAAAGCTCGCCATGACGGCCTGCATCAGCGGATGGTTTTCGGCCTGCGATTTCAGCGCGTTTTCCTTGGCGTCGCGGATCTCGGCGATGGTTTTTGCGCTGCTGTCGCCCACGATGGTCACGGCCCAGCGGTTGCCGGTCCACAGTTGCAGCCGCGTGCCAAGGCGCTGCGCCAGATCGCGGGGGGCGGTATCTGTTGGGGTGAATTCGATCCGGCCCGGTTGATAGGCGGCAAGGCGGACCGAGGTTTCGACCTCCACCAGCAACTTGACGTCGCGGTTGCTGCGGATCAGTTCGACCACATGTTCAAAACTCGGATATTGGGCCAGCGCCGAGGACACGGCCGGTGCAAGTGCTGCCATCGTCGCGCCGCCCGCAGGCCCGCCCGACATCTGCTGGCTGCCCATTGCGCCGGTCGATCCATTCCCCGAGGGCACCGCGGCACCCCCGCCCGGACCTTGTGGCGAGGCAGGCGGCGGCGTGGCGTTGGCCAGCTTGCGCGCCAGTTCTTCCGGACTGGGCAGATCGGCCACATGGGTCAAGCGGATCACTGCCATTTCGGCGGCCATCATCGCGTTGGGGGCGCTGGCGACTTCGTCCAGCGCTTTCAGCAGCATCTGCCACAGACGGGTCAGCACCCGCATCGGCAGGGTCTCGGCCATGCTCACGCCGCGGGTGCGCTCTTCGGGGGAAACGGTGGGATCTTCGGCGGCATCGGGGGTGATCTTGACCACGGATACCCAGTGGGTGATCTCGGCCAGATCGCGCAGCACGGCCATCGGGTCGGCCCCATCCGAATACTGGTTGCCCAGCTCGTTCAGCGCGCCGGCCGCATCGCCGCGCAGGATCATATCGAACAGGTCCAGCACCCGCCCGCGGTCCGCCAGCCCCAGCATGGCGCGCACCTGCACGGCCGTTGTTTCGCCCGCGCCATGGCTGATCGCCTGATCCAGCAACGACGTCGCATCGCGCGCCGACCCTTCGGCGGCGCGGGTGATCAACGCCAGCGCGTCATCGGCAATCTGTGCATTCTCCGCCGTGGCGATCTTGCGCATTAGCGCGATCATCACCTCGGGTTCAATCCGGCGCAGGTCGAACCGTTGACACCGCGACAGAACGGTTACGGGCACCTTGCGGATCTCGGTCGTCGCAAAAATGAATTTGACGTGCTCGGGCGGTTCTTCCAGCGTTTTCAGCAGCGCGTTGAACGCCCCTGTCGACAGCATGTGCACCTCATCGATGATATAGACTTTGTACCGGGCCGAGGCCGCGCGGTAATGCACGCTGTCGATAATCTCGCGGATGTTGCCGACGCCGGTGTTGGATGCGGCATCCATCTCCATCACGTCGACGTGGCGGCCCTCCATAATGGCGACGCAATGTTCGCAAACACCGCAGGGGTCTGTCGTCGGCCCGCCATTGCCGTCCGGCCCGATGCAGTTCATCCCCTTGGCGATGATCCGCGCCGTGGTGGTTTTACCGGTCCCGCGGATGCCGGTCATGATGAACGCCTGCGCGATGCGATCCGCCTCGAACGCGTTTTTCAGCGTGCGTACCATCGCGTCCTGCCCGACCAGATCGGCAAAGGTTTCAGGCCGGTATTTGCGGGCCAATACGCGATAGGCAGAGGGTGCTGTCATGACGATCCTGCAAGATTCGATTAAGGCCCTGAACCTAGAGCATCCAAAGGATGCCGCCAACCGCAACCGAGGCAAAGCTGAAAATCACCGCAAGTGTCTTCATCCGCGCATTGGGTTGCGCATTGGCATGGTGGTCGTTCAGCCGGTCCAGCGTCTTGGTCGCCGCATCATGGGCCGCCCAGAAGATATAGACCGCCGCCACGACAAAGATCGAGGCGACGGCTTTCGCGGCCCATGTCGGGTCGAAATCCCCAAACACCGCCTTAAGCCCGATCGCTACGGCAAGCGACGCCATCCCCGTGCGCATCCATCCCGCAAAGGTGCGTTCATTCGCCAGAATCGTGCGGTCTTCGGCCCAATCGGTGCGGTTCTCGGCCAGTTCATTGCTTTTATTCATTAAACTATTGTGCGCCTCGCGCGTTACGCTGACAATAATATTTGACACAGCGGGGACAGAATTATGCGGTTGCGTGGCATCAGACGAAGCAAAAACGTAGAGGTGCGCCGCGGCGGGGGCGGTGGGGGTGCCGGTCGTGCGGGCGGTCTGGGGATCGTCGGCGTTCTGGCCGTGCTGGCAATCGGGTATTTTACCGGAATAGACGTATCACCCTTGCTTGGTGGTGGGGGCGCGCCGCAAACCCAGCAGGGCGCACCCGTGTCTGAAAGTGACGGCGAAGCCACGCAATTTACCGCACAGGTTCTGGCCACCACAGAAGACGTCTGGGGCGAGATTTTCCCACAGCAGTTGGGCCGTGACTATGTGCCGCCCAAGCTCGTCGTCTTTTCAAATGTGACGCAAAGCGCGTGTGGCGGCGCCTCTGGTGCGACGGGCCCGTTCTACTGCCCCGCGGATGAAAAAGCCTATATCGACACGCAATTCTTTGATCTTCTGGCGCAGCGCATGGGGGCAGGCGGGGATTTCGCCGCCGCCTATGTCATTGCGCATGAGGTCGCCCACCATGTGCAGAATGAATTGGGTATCCTGCCTCAGGTTGATGCGCTGCGTCGCCAGTCCTCCACCGCTGAGGCGAATGCGCTGGCGGTCCGGCTTGAACTGATGGCTGATTGCCTGTCCGGCATATGGGCCAAAAACGTTCAGGGTCTGATGGAGCGTGGCGATCTGAACGAGGCATTGAATGCCGCCCGCAAGATCGGCGATGACCACCTGCAACGTCAGGCCGGTCGTGTCCCGCAGCCGCACACCTTTACCCATGGCACGTCCGAGCAGCGTTCAAGCTGGTTCCAGCGCGGGTTTGACAGCGGTCAGGTCGGGCAATGCGATACCTTTGCCGCAGAGCAACTGTAAGAGCGTTCGGTGCCATAACGAAAAAATAACTATTATAAACAACAGGTTAAGTTACCCATGGGTAACCTGACCTGTTGCTTTCGGCCGTGCCAAAATGCCGATGATCAAATACATCGGGGCAGGGGCAATAAGCAGATATTGTTAAGGCGGGGTGGGCTGCCCCTCTCGTGCCATCCTTTGGATGACCCTGCGGGGCGACGCGTATTTTGCCTTGCAAAATACGCAGGGGTGAGAGGCTGATAACGACCCAAGTGGGTCTCGTTACGGCTGCTTCCTTCCGGATCTGACCGGGTTGGCGAGGCACCTGCCCGCACCAACCTCTCACCGCCCATATAGTATAGGGTCCGGTGGGATGCAAGACGGACCCAAAGGCGTTTTTCCCTATGCGTTTTTATCGGGCAGGGGGATCATGCAGCCTTGGCATCGCTGGAATTGGCCAATAGGCATGTACCACGCAATCGGGAGGATACGCATGAAGCACGCTGAAACGGTGACTTTCGGAGGGTCCGCGCTGGACCGTGCCGGAGAGGTCCGCGCCGACAAAGACGCCGTGGCCGCACTGCGTGCAGATGATGCCACCCGCGCCATTCTGTTCTGGCGCGGCAAGGTGTTGGTCGACCCCGCGCGCCCCGCGTCTTTGGTGCGTTTGCCACTGGATCATCCCGCACTCGCCGATGCCGGTTCCGCCCCGATCTTGCTGGGGCGCGAAGACGGTGCTGCGCGCTTTGCCTATGACCTGTCACCGTGGATGCCGGACGAGATATTCGATCCGCGCCAGCTGGGGTCTTTTGTGGATCAAAGCGAACAGCGCCACCCGATGCTGCCGCCCGACTTTGTGTTTGTCGAAATGCGTCAGGTGATGACATGGCTCACCCCGCGCGACGCCGAACTGGCCGCGACGGGCAAGGCGATTTTGGCATGGCATGATAGCCATGGGTACTGCGCGCGCTGCGGGTTTGAAACGGTGGTGAATGACGCAGGCTGGCAACGCAACTGCCCCGCTTGCCGCGCCTCGCATTTCCCGCGCACCGATCCGGTTGTGATCATGCTGATTACCCATGGCAACTCTGTCCTGATGGGCCGGTCGCCGGGCTGGCCCGAGGGTATGTTCTCGCTTTTGGCGGGGTTCGTCGAACCGGGCGAAACGCTGGAGGCCGCGGTGCGCCGCGAGGTCTTTGAAGAGGCCGGTGTTCAGGTTGGCACCGTCAGCTACCTTGCCAGCCAGCCTTGGCCATTTCCCGCCTCGCTGATGTTCGGCTGCGCCGGAGAGGCGACCAGCAGCGAGATCACCATCGACCCCAAGGAAATCGAAGCGGCGATGTGGGTCACCAAAGAAGAGATGATGGATGTCTTCGCCGGACAGCACCCCACAATCAAACCGGCCCGCAAAGGGGCAATCGCGCATTTCTTGCTGCAAAACTGGCTTGCGGATACGCTGGATTAAGGCAACCTTCGGGAAAGACGACGAACAAGGCAGAACATGAAATTTTCCACCAAAGAAGACATCGACGCGCCGATTGATGCGGTATTCGACATGCTGTGCGAATTTGACCAGTTCGAACGTGCCGCCATGCGCCGCGGTGCCGAGGTCCAGCGCGTGGACCAGTTAGCAGAACCGGGGGTGGGGATGCTGTGGGAAGCTGCCTTTGACATGCGCGGCAAGCGCCGCGCGCTTCAGGTCGAGATGGACCGTTTCGAACGCCCGACAGAGATGAAGCTAGAAACCCGGTCGCAGGGGCTGACCGGCGATATGAGCTTTGATCTGGTCGCACTGTCGCGCAGCCGCACCCGCATCATGGTGGCACTTGACCTCAAGCCGCAAAACCTGTCGGCGCGTCTTTTGGTGCAGTCGTTGAAGCTGGCCAAAAACGCGCTGACCAAGAAGTTCAAGAAACGCGTCGGCGACTACGCCAAGGACATGGACGAACGCTACCACAAACCCCGCTAAGGGGTTTGACGCGCTTATTTTCCGTGGCGGTCGGGATGCGCGGGGTAGACGCCTAGAATCTCGATCACATTGGTGAAGTGTTCCAGTTCTTCCATCGCTCGGGCGACGGCGGGGTCTTCGGGGTGGCCTTCGATATCGGCATAGAACTGCGTCGCCGTGAACGACCCGCCCGCCATATAGCTTTCCAGCTTGGTCATGTTGACGCCATTGGTCGCGAAACCACCCATAGCTTTGTAAAGCGCTGCGGGGATGTTGCGCACCTGAAAGACAAAGGTGGTCAGCATATTGTCCGCACGGCGGGTCTGGTCCAGCTCGGGTGACATCAGCAAAAAGCGCGTGGTGTTATGATCCAGATCCTCGATGTCGCGGGCCAGCACCTTGAGCCCGTGAATATCCGCCGCGACCTCGCTTGCCAGCACACCGACATCGCGTTCCTCCGACACCGCAAGATCCGCCGCCGCACCCGCGCTGTCCGCCGCTGCCTCTGAGGTGATGCCATGGGCGTCCAGCCAGCTGCGCGCCTGCGGGATCAACACCATATGCGCGCGCACGTGTTTGATGTCTTCCAGCTTCACACCGTCATGGGCCATCAGGCTGATGCGTACCCGCACAAATGCCTCGCCGATGATACGCAGCCCGCTTTGTGGTAAAAGCCGGTGAATGTCCGCGACGCGCCCGTAGGTAGAGTTCTCGACCGGCAGCATTGCCAGATCGGCGCGGCCTTCGCGCACGGCGCGGATCACCCCTTCGAAGGTCATGCAGGGCACGGGGATCATGTCGGGGCGGGCTTGCAGGCAGGCTTCGTGGCTATAGGCCCCCAAAGCGCCTTGAAACGCGATGCGCGGCGCGGTTTTATGGGTCATTAGGGGCATCCTTCTTCAAGCCGTTGCCAACTATGGCGTTTGGTCGCGGTAACTACACCTTGCCCCGACGAAGGGAAAGCAATAGATACGCCTGCAATACGATGCCCGAATACCAACGATGGACCTTCACGCATGTTCGATACAATGACCGTTACCAAAATCGCTGCCGGCCTGTTTGGCGCTTGGCTTGTCCTTCTGCTTGGCAAATTCGCGGGCGAAGAGCTTTATAATGCGGGTTCGCATGGCGAACAGGGCTATGTGATTGAAGTGGCTGATGCCTCCGCTGGTGGAGAGCCCGCAGAAGAAGTCGATTTTGCCGAGATTATGGCGGCCGCCGATCCGTCCAAAGGCGAAAAGGTTTTCCGTAAATGTTCCGCTTGTCACAAGGCCGAAGACGGTGCGAATGCGGTTGGTCCCTACCTTTACGGTGTTGTCGGGCGTCCGGTTGATTCCGCTGACGGGTATGCATCCTATTCCGGCGCGCTTGAGAAAGCCGCGGACACATGGACACCTGAAAACCTGAACGCGTTCCTGACCAAGCCTGCGGGTTTTGCACCGGGCACCACGATGGGTTTTGCAGGTCTGCCCAAGATCGAAGACCGGGCAGATGTCATCGCCTATCTCGACAGCCTGGACAACTGATCCATCCTATATTCCGAATGCAAGGCCGCCCCCTCGTGGGCGGCCTTTTGCTGTGAAGTGCCCTGTTTTCAGTCAGGTAACATATTCGCAACTTGTAACTTGGGCGGTCGGGCCGTTAGCGTGTATCCGGCAGTCATCTGCCGCGGCGACCACCGCCTAACGCCCGTTGTTATAAAGGATACGCCCGATGCCCCGGACCCATGCCCGTGCTGACACAAAATCGCAAACCCCCATGCTGCGCGTCGCTGGCGCGGCTTTACTTGTCTTTGGGGTGGCGATGCTGGGCGGGACAGCTTGGGGGCAGGAGGATGCCGCACAAGGCAGCGGCGATATCATCACCGCGCATGGCTATTCCTTTTATGGCGATCTGACATACCCCGCCGATTACACCCATTTCGACTATGTGAATCCCGACGCACCCAAAGGCGGCGAGATTTCAATCTCGACGCTTGGGACGTTTGATTCGATGAACCCCTATTCACGCAAGGGCCGCGGCGGCGCGCTGAGCACGGTAATGTACGAAAGCCTGTTGGGCGAGGGCGTTGGCGGAGAGACCGTGCCCGCCGATGTTTACGGCGAAGCCTATTGCCTGCTGTGCGAGAGCCTTGAATACCCCGAGAGCAAGGACTGGGTGGTGTTCCACATGCGCAAGGACGCCACATTCTCGACCGGTGATCCGGTGACGGCCCATGACATCGCCTTCAGCCACAACCTGCTGCTGGATCAGGGGCTGAAATCCTATGCCGATGCAGTGCGCAAGCTGATCCCCGAGGTCGAGGTGATCGACGATTACACCATCAAGTTCTATTTCAGCCCCGGCGTGTCGCGCCGCAGCCTGATCGAACAGGTCGGCGGTGTGCCTGCATGGTCGAAAAAATGGTACGAGGAAACCGGCGCGCGGCTGGACGAATCGCGGCTTGAAACCTCGCCCGGGTCTGGCCCGTATATGATCGACAGCATCGATGTGAACCGTCGGATCGTCTACAAGCGCAACCCCGATTACTGGGGCAAGGACCTGCCGTTCAACGTGGGCCGCAACAACTTTGATAAAATCCGCGTGGAATACTTCGGCGATGAAAATTCCGCGTTCGAGGCCTTTAAGGCGGGTGAATATACCTTCCGTACCGAGGGCAGCTCGAAACAATGGGCATCATCCTACGACTTCCCCAAGGTGACCGCAGGGCAGGTGGTGAAAGAGGATATTCCCGACGGGTCGCCGCCCACGCCCTCGGGCATCGTGTTCAACCTTGGCCGCGAGGTGTTGCAAGACAAGCGCGTGCGCGAGGCCGTAGCGTTGGGGTTCAACTTTGAATGGACCAATGAATCGCTGCAATACGGGCTGTTTAAACCGCGTGCATCGTTTACCCAAGATACCCCGCTGATGGCCACGGGCACGCCCCAAGGGGCCGAACTGGCGCTGCTGGAAAGCCTTGGCGATGTCGTGCCGCCCGAACTGCTGACGCAAGACGCCGTAGTGCCGCATACGTCGGATGCGAGCCGCCTGTCGGACCGTCGCAACTTGCGCCGCGCGATGAAACTGCTGGACGAGGCCGGTTGGGCCGTGGGCGATGACGGCAAACGCTATAATGCGCAGGGCAAACCCTTGCAGCTGCGGTTTTTGTTGAACTCGTCTGGATCGGCCACGCTGTCGGCGGTGGTCGAAAACTTTATGTCGAATTTGCAGAACATGGGCATTGATGCCGTGCTCGAGAAAGTCGACAGTTCCCAATACACGGCCCGCGAACGCGACCGCGATTATGACATGGTTTATGACAGCTATGGTGCGTTTCTGGGCACGGGCACCGGGCTGGAACAACGCTATGGGTCAGAGGCGGCCGCCTATTCGCTGTTCAACCCTGCGGGGCTTGCCAGCCCGCTGGTCGATGCGATCGTGACCGCGTCGCTGGCGGCCAACACGAAAGAGGAAGAGGACGCCAGCCTTATGGCGCTGGATCGGGCGCTGCGGTACGAATTTTTCATGATCCCGACCTGGTATAACGACAGCTTCTGGACGGCCTATTATGACCAGTACGACCACCCCGAAACGCAGCCGGCTTACGCTTTAGGCTATCTCGATTTCTGGTGGTACGACACGGACAAAGCAGACGCCTTGCGCGCTGCGGGCGCACTGAGGTAAACGCCGGTCATGGGCGCATATATTCTTCGACGGCTGTTGCTGATCATTCCGACTTTGCTGGGGATCATGCTGATCAACTTTGCACTGGTGCAGTTTGTGCCGGGTGGCCCTGTTGAGCAGGCGATCGCGCGTATTCAGGGCGGTGGTGACGTGTTTGAAGGGTTCTCGGGCGGGGGATCGGATGCGGGCAACGCGGTCGATACCGGCGGCAACGAGAATTACGTAGGTGCACGGGGATTGCCGCCCGAATTCATCGCAGAGCTTGAGAAAGAGTTCGGTTTCGACAAACCACCGGTAGAGCGGTTCGTGAACATGCTGTGGAATTACATGCGGTTCGATTTCGGCGACAGCTACTTCCGGTCGATCAGCGTGATCGAGTTAATCAAGGAAAAGCTGCCGGTGTCCATCACGTTGGGGCTTTGGTCCACGTTGATTGCCTATCTGGTGTCGATCCCCCTTGGTATCCGCAAGGCGGTCAAGGACGGCACGGCCTTTGATACATGGACATCGGGCGCGATTATCGCTGCCTATGCGATTCCGGGCTTTCTGTTCGCGATCCTGCTGCTGGTGCTGTTCGCGGGCGGGTCCTACTGGCAGATATTCCCGCTGCGGGGGCTGACCTCGGACAATTTTGACCAGTTAAGCCCCCTGGGCAAGGTCGCGGACTACTTCTGGCACATCACTTTGCCGGTGCTGGCCTCGACCATCTCGGCCTTTGCGACGCTGACGTTGCTGACCAAGAACAGCTTTCTCGACGAGATCAAAAAGCAATATGTCGTCACGGCACGGGCCAAGGGTCTGTCAGAGCGTAAGGTGTTGTACGGCCATGTATTCCGCAATGCGATGCTGATCGTGATCGCGGGCTTTCCAGCGGTGTTTATCGGCGTGTTCTTTGGCGGGTCGCTGATCATCGAAACGATCTTTAGCCTTGATGGCTTGGGCCGTCTGGGGTTCGAAGCGGCGGTCGCACGGGATTATCCGATCGTCTTCGGCACACTGTTCATCTTTGGCCTCATCGGCTTGGTGGTCGGTATCCTGTCTGACCTGATGTATGTGGTCGTCGACCCACGCATCGACTTTGAAAAACGCGAGGGCTGAACCCGATGGCGCTATCCCCGCTGAACCAACGCCGCTGGCGGAACTTTACCCGTAACCGTCGCGCCTATTGGAGCCTTTGGATTTTCGCGATCCTGTTCGGGATTTCGCTGTTCGCTGAATTCGTGGCCAACGACAAGCCGATCCTCGTGAACTACCGCGGCGACTATTACATGCCGATTTTCAAGTTTTATCCCGAGACCGAATTCGGCGGCGATTTCCTGACCGAAGCGGTCTACCGCGACCCCGAAGTGCAATGTCTGATCGCCTCGGGCGGGTTGATCGACTGTCTGGACGACCCCGAGGGGATCATCGAAGACGCGCAGGATGGTGACGTCGCGGGCGAGGCGATTGCGGCGGGCTGGTCGATCTGGCCGCCTATCCCTTATAGCTTTAATACCGCCGTGGACCGGCCCGGCGCGGCCCCGCTGCCGCCGAACGGGCAGAACCTGCTGGGCACCGATGGTACCAAACGTGACGTGTTGGCGCGGGTTATTCATGGCTTCCGGTTGTCGATCATCTTTACCCTGATTGTGACCGGTGCCGCATCGCTGATCGGGATCATCGCAGGGGCGGTGCAGGGGTTCTTTGGCGGCTGGACCGATCTGATTTTCCAGCGCGTGATCGAAATCTGGACCTCGACCCCGTCGCTGTATGTGATCATCATCATGTTCGCCATTCTGGGGCGTAGTTTCTGGCTGCTGGTATTCTTGCTGGTGCTGTTCAGTTGGACATCGCTTGTGGGTGTTGTGCGGGCCGAATTCCTGCGCGCGCGGAACCTTGAATATGTGCGTGCGGCGCGCGCGCTTGGGGTGGGGAATATGACGATCATGTTCCGCCACATGCTGCCCAATGCGATGGTCGCGATGCTGACGATGCTGCCGTTTATCATTACCGGCACGATCAGCACGCTTGCGATCCTTGATTTTCTGGGCTTCGGCCTGCCGTCGTCGGCACCGTCTTTGGGCGAACTGACCTTGCAAGCCAAACAGAACCTGCAAGCGCCCTGGCTGGCGTTCACCGCGTTCTTCACCTTTGCCATCATGCTGTCGCTGCTGATCTTTATCTTTGAAGGGATCCGCGACGCCTTTGACCCGAGAAAGACGTTCTCATGACGCCTTCGACCCCGTCCACTGCGGTGCTGCAAGTTGAAGACCTGCGCGTGTCCTTCCGTCAGGAAGGTGCGTTGAC
Source organism: Sulfitobacter sp. M22 (assembly GCF_021736025.1). Classification (NCBI taxonomy): domain Bacteria; kingdom Pseudomonadati; phylum Pseudomonadota; class Alphaproteobacteria; order Rhodobacterales; family Roseobacteraceae; genus Sulfitobacter; species Sulfitobacter sp. M22. The sequence goes on from NZ_WMEC01000001.1 coordinate 2,914,699, forward strand.
CCATGCGGTCAAGGGCGTGAGCTTTGCCGTGCAGCGCGGGGAAACCGTGGCGCTGGTGGGGGAGTCCGGCTCGGGTAAATCCGTATCGGCGTTGAGCACCGTATCGCTGTTGGGCGACAGTGCCGAGGTGTCTGGATCGGTGCTGTATGACGGGCAGCAGATGGTCGGCGCGAGCGGCAAGCTGCTGCGCAAGGTGCGCGGCAATGACATCAGCTTTATCTTCCAAGAGCCGATGACATCGTTGAACCCGCTGCACACGATCGAGAAACAGCTGTCGGAATCACTGGCGCTGCATCAGGGCGTGGCGGGGGCGGAGGCGCGGGCGCGTATCCTTGAACTGCTGGACAAGGTCGGGATCATTGACGCTGAAAGCCGGCTGGGGGCGTACCCGCACCAGCTGTCGGGTGGGCAACGGCAACGTGTGATGATTGCGATGGCGCTGGCCAACAAACCCGACGTGCTGATCGCGGATGAACCGACCACTGCGCTGGATGTAACCATTCAGGCGCAAATCCTTGGTCTGTTGAAAGAGCTAAAAGACAGCGAGGGCATGGGCCTGCTGTTCATCACCCATGATCTGGGAATCGTGCGTCGCATCGCGGACCGCGTCTGCGTGATGAAACAGGGCGAGATCGTCGAGCACGGCCCCACGAACGAGATTTTCGAGAACCCGCAGCACCCCTATACGATCAAGCTACTAGGGGCCGAACCATCGGGCCGCCCCGACCCTGTGCCACACGATGCCGAAGTCATCGCCAGCACCGACCATCTGAAGGTTTGGTTCCCGATCCAGAAGGGGTTCATGCGCAAGACCGTGGATCACGTGAAGGCGGTCAATGACGCCTCTTTATCTGTGCGTGCCGGAGAGACCTTGGGCATCGTCGGCGAATCCGGTTCTGGCAAGACGACGCTGGCATTGGCCATCATGCGGCTGATCTCCTCTGAAGGGGGGATCAGCTTTATGGGGCAGGACGTGCGCAGTTGGTCCACGGGGCAGTTGCGGCGGCTGCGCAAGGATATGCAGATCGTGTTTCAGGACCCGTTTGGCAGCTTGTCGCCGCGGATGACCTGTATGCAGATCATCGCCGAAGGGCTGAGCGTGCATAAGGTCGACCCGGACCGAAACCCGCGTGAGCTGGTGCATGATGTGATGATCGAGGTGGGGTTGGACCCTGCCACGATGGACCGGTATCCGCATGAATTTTCCGGCGGTCAGCGTCAACGGATCGCGATTGCGCGGGCGATGGTGCTGCGGCCCAAACTGCTGGTGCTGGACGAGCCGACCTCGGCGCTGGACATGACCGTGCAGGTGCAGATCGTGGACCTGCTGCGCAATCTACAGCGCAAATACGGGCTGGCGTATCTGTTCATCAGCCACGACCTCAAGGTCGTGCGCGCGATGTCGCATAAGGTGATGGTGATGAAACGGGGGGATGTGGTCGAATACGGCGACGCTGACACGCTTTATGACAATCCGCAGTCAGACTATACGCGCACCTTGTTGCAGGCGACGACCTGAGCAGGCCAAGCTTAGGAGCTTGGCCCGATCATAAAGCAGTTCACATTACGTGCGACCAGACGGCGACAGGCCAGATCGGCTGTCTCGCGGGTCATGCCAAGGAAGTTGGCGTCGAACCCCTGCGGGCGACGCACGACTTTGCGCAGGCTCCCGTCGAGGGTCGAGATTTCGGCCAAAGCGGTCTTTAGCAGGATTTTCTCTGCGGCATAGCGGCTGGGATAACGACCCACGTTGACGCCCCAGTGACGGCCACCAGAGGTGGAAACCCGCGTGATGACTTCGGGTGCGGGGGGCGCTTTGGGGGTGATCTGTCTGACAGCGGCTGTTTCGACCAGCGATGCGGCGGCAGAGGGGCGCAGGGTCGGACGCACAGAGACAGCGGCGAGCAGGGTTTCTGCTTCGGGTTCGGGGGCAGGGGCCGCGGCGACGATGGCTGGCGCGGTTTTCTGCGCCTCTTGCAGTGCTGCGGTGATGTCGGCATTCAGAATAGGCGAGGTCGCTTGCGGTGCTTCGGCGGTTGCGACAACGACCTGAGCCTGGTGACCCGGACGCAAGGTCGGGCGTTTGGAGCTGGTGACCGCGCCCACAAGACGGATGACTTTGCCAGCCCCTCCGTTGGAGGCGACAGGCGTGTCTTCGATGTCGGCATAGGCCGGTTTTGAGGGTTTGTTCAAAGGCGCGCTAGACGGGGCGCGGCGAAAGCCCAGATCCATCAGCTCGGTTACCTTGGCGTTACGCGCACTGGTCGAGGTGCCGCCAAATACTGTCACGATCACCCGTTCATTGCCCCGTTCGGCGGAGGCCGTGAGGTTGAAGCCCGCGGCACGGGTGTAGCCCGTTTTGATCCCGTCAGCGCCTTTGTAGGAGCCGAGAAAGCGGCGGTTGGTGTGGCTGACTTTGCGGACGCCGGCATCGGCTGTAATGCGCGAAAACAGGTTGTAGTATTCGGGGTGATCATACAGCAGGTGGCGGCCCATGATGGTCATGTCATGTGCGGTAGACATGTGGCCGGATTCTGTCAGGCCGTGGGCGTTCTTGAAAGTCGTGTTGGTCATGCCGAGCGCTTTGGCGGTGCGGTTCATGCGGCGTGCAAAATTTGCCTCGGAGCCTTCGATCGCCTCGCCGATGGCGGTGGCGGCGTCGTTGGCAGATTTGACGGCAGCCGCACGGATCAAGTAGCGCAGGGAGATGGTTTGACCCGATTTCAGCCCTAGTTTGCTGGGCGGCTCGGACGCGGCGTGGCTGGTGATCTTGACCTTGCTGTCCAGCGAGATCTCACCACGTTTAATCGCCTCGAATGCGATATAAAGTGTCATCATTTTGGTGAGGGAGGCCGGGTGCAGACGGGTGTCGGCGTTTTGGGAATGCAGCACTTCGCCTGTACGGGCGTCGATAACATAAGCGGCATAAGGGGCCGCCATTGCGCTGAGCGGCAAGATCATCAGGATCCATATAGCCGCAAGGATGAATAGCCCAAACCGGGCTGGCTGCACACGCCGCACTCTCATAACAACTGCCTTTGCTCTGCCTAAGCCGCCGATTTTTCGACTGACCATTTTTATTGAGGTCACCGTATCATAGGACGAATTTTCGATAAACCCGTCCAATGTGACGGGCTGGGCAAAAGCGGCGATTTTTGGGCAGCACATGTAGCGTATGTTCAATCTTCCGCCACTATAGAGGGGATTGCGGCAGGAATGTGGCGGGAGTTGGGCGAGAACGCAGCGAAGGTGCGGCGAAAATCCAGCAAAGTTCAGGGCAGGAGCTTTGCCACCTCGGACAGTCGGGCGATCTGATGGAAGCGGGGCGAATCACTTGGCGCGGGGGCGTGCTCCAGCGCCCAGGTGATACCGTGCGGGATATAGACGCCATGGCCGCCCGCATAAATCATCGGCACTACGTCTGACTTCATCGAGTTGCCAATCATCATGCCACGGGCCGGACCGTCGCCGTGGCTGTCAAAGATGCGCTGGTAGGTTTGCGGGGTTTTGTCCGACACAATCTCTATCGCGCTGAACATCCCGCGCAGTCCGGACTCAGCAAGCTTGCGTTCCTGATCCAGCAGGTCGCCCTTGGTCACGAGCACGAGAGTATAGATGTCTTGCAGCGCCTCTAGGGTTTCACAGACATCAGGCAGCAATTCGACCGGATGCGCCAGCATATCACGGCCCGCCGCGAGGATTTGAGAAATGACGTCGGCAGGCACGCGGCCTTGGGTGACCTCGATTGCGGTTTCGATCATCGACAGGGTGAACCCCTTGATACCAAAACCGTAGTGCGGAATGTTGCGGCGCTCTGCCTCAAGCAGCCGGTCCATCAGGCTATCGCGGTCTGTATAATCGGCAAGAAGTTCGGCAAATTTGACCTGTGTCAAAGCAAAGAAACGTTCGTTGTGCCATAAAGTGTCATCGGCATCAAAACCGATGGTCGTTAGCGGATTGCCCATCTTTGGCGCGCCCTCTTTTCTAATTCTGCTTTAGGGTTATATAGACGCCTATACGACTCACTTGAAACGACTTCTTAGGCAGGAGCAGCAATGCGCCTTGATGATCTTATGATGGCGGGCAAAGATCGGGACGACGATGAAACCGATCTGTTGACCAAGACCAAACCAAAGACCAAGCGGCCGCCTTTGTACAAGGTGATGCTGTTGAACGATGATTTCACCCCGATGGAGTTTGTGGTGATCGTTCTTGAACGCTTTTTCGGGCTGAACCACGCCCAGGCCTTCGAGATCATGTTGACCGTGCATAAAAAAGGGCTGGCGGTCGTGGGTGTGTTTAGCCACGAGATCGCCGAAACCAAGGTCGCGCAAGTGATGGATTTCGCCCGACGTCACCAGCACCCGCTGCAATGCACTATGGAAAAAGAAGAATAACACGTGATTGATGCACGCCTGCACCTGGCGCTTGACGGCGGTGGTCTTGAGTTGCCCGCTGAAGGGACGATTGCCGTCTTTCAGCCCCCCCGTGACAGTGATTTGCCCGGCCTTGATAAGGACCGCGTTCAGATCATCCATGGCTTTAAGCCTGATTACGACGCGTGGGCGGCACGCGGCTATAATGTCGTGCGCACGATCAAGGACCGCTATGCGGCCTGTATCGTCTGCTTGCCACGCGCCAAGGCCGAAGCCCGCGCTGTCATCGCCGCCGCCTGCGAGGTCTGTGACGGGATCGTTGTGATCGACGGACAAAAGACCGACGGTGCCGATAGTGTCCTGCGCGAAATGCGCGACCGCGTGACGGTGCAGGGCCCGATTTCCAAGGCACATGGCAAGATGTTCTGGATCTCTGAGCCCGCAGCAGAATTCTTTACCGATTGGCGTCAGGGCCCCGAACTGACAGAGGGCGGTTTTTGGACTGCACCGGGGGTTTTTTCTGCGGATGGCGTCGATCTGGCGTCAGCGTTGCTGGTCGATGCCTTGCCCGAAAAGCTGGGGGCCGAGGTCGCCGATCTGGGGGCCGGTTGGGGCTTTTTGTCGGCGCACGCGCTGACACGGCCGGCTATCAAAAACCTATATGTCGTTGAGGCAGGGCATCTGGCGCTTGAATGCGCGCGCCGCAATGTCACCGATGACCGCGCGTCTTTTCATTGGGAGGATGCCACCAGCTGGGAGCCGCCGCACCGGTTGGACGGCGTCATCATGAACCCGCCGTTTCACATCGGACGCGCCGCTGAACCACAAATCGGACAGGCTTTTGTTGCCACGGCCGCCCGCATTCTGTCGCCTCAAGGCAAACTGTGGATGGTGGCAAACCGTCATCTGCCCTATGAGGCAGAGTTGAAAACCCGTTTCGCCCATGTCGAAGAAATCGGCGGCGATGCGCGGTTTAAACTGTTTCACGCGGCACGGCCCTTGCGCAAGCGTCGGTAAGTTGGCTGCGGCTGATTAAGGAACGAGCTATGTCATTCTCAATCTCTGGCAAGAACGTCATCATCACAGGGGCCGCAAACGGCATCGGCCTGGCGATTGCACGTCAGTTTGCCGACAAAGGTGCCAATGTGATGTGCGCCGACATTGACGAGAAAGCGCTGATTGAAGAATTGGGTGATGCCAAGGACGAAGGCAGCATCCGCTTTTTCGCGGGCGATTTGCGGCAGCGGTTGACCATTGCGAACCTTGTATCCGCTACCATCGATGCCTTTGACGAGGTCGATGTGCTGGTGAATGCATCGCGGCAGTTTTTGCCCACGGATGCGTTGGACGGCGACGACACCAGTGTTGAAACCTTGTGGCAGGAAAACGTGATGACCGCGATGCAACTGACACAGCAGGTCGCCAAACGCATGATCAAACAAGCCGAAGGGCAAGAGGGCGGCGCTGTTGGCAGCATCATCAACCTGAGCTCGACGACCTCGCGGCACACACGGCCCGAGCTGATGGCCTATTCCATGGCGGCAGCAGCGCTGGAACAGATGACGCGGTCAATGGCGCTGACCCTGGCGCCGCACCGCATCCGCGTGAACGCCGTCGCCTTCGGGTCGGTGATGAGCGGCTCGCTAAAGGCGTCTTGCGCCGAGAACCGTGAATGGCGCGACGACATTCGCAATCACACGCCGCTGGGGCGCATCGCATCTCCGTCCGAGCTGGCCGATACGATCCAGTATCTTGCCGCCGACAGTTCAAGCTTTCTGACCGGCGAAGTGATCGTGGTGGACGGGGGCCGGTCCTTGTTGGACGCCGTGGACGCGCCCGCACACTAAAAACACAGCAACGAAAGGCTTTGCGCATGACCGATGATTTCGAGGCGGAAAGAACCCGCGCCGCTGATTGGTTCCGCAGCCTGCGCGACCAGATCGTGGAGGCATTTGAGGCGCTGGAGCGTGACCACGCCAATGGGCCATTGTCAGATGCGGTCGCTGGCACATTCGAGGTAACCCCGACCAAACGCAGCAGCGACGATGGCAGCGACGCGGGCGGTGGCCTGATGAGCGTGATGCGCGGCGGGCGCGTGTTCGAGAAAGTCGGCGTCAATGTATCGACAGTTTTTGGCACATTGGGAGAGCGGGCGCAGGCCGCCATGGCGGCGCGCAAGGGCATCCCCGGCATGACCGAAGACCCGCGGTTCTGGGCATCAGGCATCAGTCTGGTGGCGCATATGCAAAACCCCCACGCCCCAGCGGTGCACATGAACACCCGCATGTTCTGGACGCCCCATGCCAGCTGGTTTGGCGGTGGGTCCGATTTGAACCCTTGTATCGAATATGCCGAGGATACGGCGCATTTCCATGCTGTCCAAAAGGCGCATCTGGACCCGCACGGGCGCGATCTTTACCCGCGTCTGAAGGAATGGGCGGACGAGTACTTCTACATCCCGCACCGTCACCGCGCACGCGGGGTGGGGGGGATCTTTATGGATGATCACGCAACAGGGGATTGGGAGGCCGACTTTGCCCTGACCCAAGACATTGGTCGCGCGTTCCTGCCCGCCTATCTGCCGCTGGTACAACAGCGGATCACGCAAGACTGGTCGGACGCCGACAAAGACGCGCAACTGGTGCATCGCGGACTTTATGCGGAATATAACCTTGTTTATGACCGCGGCACAAAATTCGGGCTGGAAACCGGCCATGATGCCAATGCGGTTCTTATGAGCCTGCCACCCTTGGCGAAGTGGGTGTAGGGGGGCCAGCCCCCGCCCTGCGGGCTCCCCCGGGATTTGAGCCATCTCGAATAAATAGGCCCCCGACTGTGCAAGTAGGGGGCCTTTTCGGTCAGTTTGGTGTCAGATTATTGCTTTGGCAGCATCACGCCATCGATCACGTGGATCACGCCGTTCGACTGTTTAACGTCTGCAATGGTCACAAACGCCGCGTTTCCGTTTTCATCGGCCAGCATCATGCGGCCGTCGTCAGCATAGGATGCTTGCAGTGTGCAGCCACCCAGCGTGGGAACGGGGTGCTCGCCGCCGTCATCCTTGATCATGCCTTGCAAGGCTTCGGCCATTACAGCTTTGCCGACCACGTGGCAGGTCAGGACTTCGGTCAGTTGGTCCTTGTTTTCGGGCTTCAGCAGGTTCTCAACGGCACCAGCTTCAAGACGGTCGAAACCGGCGTTGGTGGGGGCGAATACGGTAAAGGGGCCTTCGCCGGACAGGGTTTCGACCAGACCGGCTGCTTTTACGGCGGCAACCAATGTGGTGTGGTCGGCAGAGTTCACGGCGTTTTCAACGATGTTCTTTTCGGCAAACATCTCGGCGCCACCAACCATCGGGTTTTTCATCTCTTCAGCGAACGCCGCGCCCGCAGTCAGGGCCAGAGCTGCGGTTGCTGTCATCATTTTCTTGGCGAAAGTCATGGTGTTCTCCTGGGTTTATATCGTGATCAGTTGCTGATCATGACGGAGTAACGCGCCCATGCGTTGCTTAGTTTCAAACGCCGTGTGAAATAAGTTTCGATCTTACCCTTTGGTGTGCCAGTCAAAGAATCCGGGGCCTGCTTGCGCCAATAGGTCTTGAGCAAGATCGACACCCATCAGGCCGCCGTCTGAGATAGGGCCACTGCGTTCCCCGCTCAGCGCCTCTGATCCGTCGGGGCGCAGCACTTCGCCGCGCAGGTGCAGCGTATCACCGTCAAGCGTCGCGAGCCCGGCAATCGGCGTTTCGCACGACCCGTCGAGTGTCAGCAGGAAGGCGCGTTCCGCCGCGAGCCGTTGTCCGGTGGGGGTGTCGTGGATCGCGGCGAGCATGGCTTCGGTGTCAATATCACCGGCGCGGCGTTCGATGCCAATCGCCCCTTGCGCGACAGCGGGCAGCATCAGCGTATCGTCGATCGGGGTGGCGGGGACGTGCTGCATGCCCAACCGGTTCAGGCCGGCCACCGCAAGGAAGGTGCATTCGGCCTTGCCATCGGCGAGCTTTTTCAGACGGGTTTGCACGTTGCCGCGGAATTCGACGACTTGCAGGTCGGGGCGCTGGTGCAACAGCTGCGCGCGGCGGCGCAGGCTGGAGGTGCCGACAACCGCGCCTTGGGCCAATTGATCCAGCGCAGAGAGCGTCGGTGCAACAAAGGCATCGCGGGGGTCTTCGCGGGGCAGATAGGTGTCGAGCAACAAGCCCCCCGGCTGGATCGTCGGCATGTCTTTCATCGAATGAACGGCGATGTCGATTTTGCCCGCCAGCAGGTCCTCTTCGATCTCGCGCGTAAATAGGCCCTTGCCGCCGATATCCTTGAGCGGGCGATCCTGTATGATATCGCCGGTCACCTTTATCACCACGATTTCGAAAGCCGCTTGGGGGATTTCAAAAGCGGCAGCCAGACGGGCGCGGGTTTCATAGGCCTGGGCCATCGCCAAAGGCGAGCCGCGGGTACCTATGCGCATAGGATTTTCGGGGGTGGGCAGGTTCACAGTCATGGCCCTTCTTTAGGGGGGCCGATCTGATCTGACAAGCGGTGCCATTGCCTTGACATCGGGGCGCTACATCTTGACCTAAGACAAAACCTTTGAAGAGTAGGAAACCCAGATGCCGCAGACCGATACGCAAAGCAAAACCATTCTGCGTTCATTGGCAGGAGAGACGTTGCCGGTGCCACCAATCTGGATGATGCGGCAGGCGGGTCGCTATCTGCCAGAGTATAAGGCGACAAGGGCGCAGGCGGGGGATTTCCTATCGCTGTGCTATAATCCTGATCTTGCGACAGAGGTCACCTTGCAGCCGATCCGTCGTTACGGGTTTGACGCGGCGATCCTGTTTGCGGATATTTTGCTTGTACCACAAGCGCTTGGCGCGGATCTGTGGTTTGTCACTGGCGAAGGGCCGCGCCTGTCGACTGTCACCACGCAGGCGGATTTCGACAAGCTGCGGCCCGTGGGTGATATTCACGAGACGTTGAACCCGATCTATCAGACGGTGCGTAACCTTACCGCGGCGCTGCCGCGGGAGACGACGTTGATCGGCTTTGCCGGCGCGCCCTGGACCGTGGCGACCTATATGATTGCAGGGCAGGGGACGAAGGATCAGGGGCCGGCCCATCTGCTGCGCACGCAAGATAGCGCGCTTTTCGAAAAGCTTCTGGACCTGATTACCAAGGCAACCATCGAATATATGTCTGCGCAAATTGACGCAGGGGCCGAGGTGATGAAGATTTTCGACAGCTGGGCGGGATCGTTGCCCGGCGATGCGTTCGAGAAATACGCGGTCGCGCCGGCCCGCGAGATCACGCAAGAACTGAAGAAGCGGCACCCCGGTATTCCGATCATCGGTTTCCCGCGCGAGGCAGGTGATAAATACATCGGGTTTGCCAAGGCAACGGGCGTGGATTGTGTGGCGCTGGATAACTCTGTCTCGGCGGATTGGGCCGCGCAGAATGTGCAAGTTGACGGCTGTGTGCAGGGCAATCTGGCATCGCCCCATATGGTCACGGGCGGGCAGGCGCTGGTGGACGATACGCGCCAGATCGTCAAAGCCTTTTCCAAGGGGCCGCATATCTTTAACCTTGGCCACGGGATCACGCCGGATGCCGATCCTGACAACGTGCAGCGCATGATCGATACGGTGCGCGAAGGCGAATAATTCAAGAAGATTGGCTTTGGCTCTTGACGGGGGCCGAAGCCTGTCATACTCGGAGCGCCGATGGCGTTATAGCTCAGTTGGTTAGAGCGAACGACTCATAATCGTTAGGTCCCTGGTTCAAATCCAGGTAACGCCACCATCACCCTCCCTAAATCTATCAAAGATCGCTTTGCGCCCATCCGCCGGATTCGTCCGGTCGGGTGTTTTTCCATCGGTCGGCGTTACAGATGATTGATAAACGCGAGTTGCTGGTGTCAAGTGATGCTCAGCGAGATGCTCGGAACCGCTCGGCAACAGAGGGGTCCGTCTTTGACTGAACTTGGGAGAGTTAGATGATGATGAGAAGAACCCTGATGGGGATCGCGGGTGCGGCCCTTGCCGTTGGCATGAGCGCGACCGGCGCACTGGCGCAAGAGGTCACGCTGCGGATGCACCAGTTCCTGCCGCCACAGGCCAATGTGCCGAAACTTATTCTGGATGTCTGGGCTGATAAGGTCGAAGCCGCCAGTGACGACAAAATCAAAATTGAACGTTACCCCTCCATGCAGCTTGGCGGGAAACCCCCAGAACTGATGGACCAAGCGATTGACGGCGTGGCCGATATCGTCTGGACCGTGGTGGGCTATACCCCGGGTCGCTATCCGACGACCGAAGTGTTCGAGCTGCCCTTTATGGTGACGGACGCTCGCGCGGCGAGCTCTGCCTATTGGCAGATGTTCGAAAAGCACATGAAAGACACCGAGTTCAAAGATGTGCATATTCTGGGAACATGGGTCCACGGTCCCGGCCTGTTGCACACGAACGCCGAAGTCCGGTCGCCAGACGATATGCAGGGCCTCAAAATTCGCGGCGGGTCGCGTCTGGTGAACCAGCTGCTTGAGATTACCGGCGCGACACCTGTGGGCATGCCGGTTCCGGCGATTCCCGAAGGTCTGTCCAAGGGTGTGATCGACGGCACCACGATCCCGTGGGAAGTGACGCCATCGCTGAAAGTGCCCGAGCTGGTGAAGAACCACACCGAATTTGACGGTGCCGCGCTTTATACGCTGACCTTTGTGCTGGCGATGAACAAGGACCGCTATGACGGGCTGTCGGACGAACTGAAGAAAGTTCTGGATGACAACTCGGGCCTCGAATTCTCTGTCTTTGCCGGTGGCACACAGGCGGATGCTGATGGGCCTGCGCGTCAGGTCGCTGTCGATCTAGGTAACAACGTGATCGAGCTGAACGAAGAAGAAACGCGCGTGTGGCGCGATGCGTCGCAGCCGATCTATGACAGCTGGATTGCCGATATGGACAGCAAGGGCATCGACGGCCAAGCGCTGATCGACGAGGCGCGAGAGCTGATGGACGCTTACGGTAAGTAATCCGTAGCGCGTGAAACAGGCCCGCGGCGTATCCCTGCGCTGCGGGCCTGATGGCTTGATGCCACCAAATACCCTGACAAGACTGAGAGACCCATGCGTCAGCTGATACATTTTCTTGCCCGGTTCACCGCGGTGATCGGAGGGCTGGTGCTGATTGCGCTGGTGCTGATGACCACGGCCTCAATCATCGGGCGCACGGTCAACAAGATGCTGCACAGCACGTTCTTTCAAGAGCAGCTGACGGGCTTGTCCCAAAGGCTGATCGACCTTGGCGTCGGCGAAATCAACGGAAATTACGAGGTACTGGAGGCAGGCGTCGCCTTTGCGATTTTCTCGTTCCTGCCGGTCTGCCAGTATTATGGGGCGCATGCCTCTGTGGATGTGTTCACGTCGTTCCTGCCGCGCAGTGCGAACCGTTGGATCATCGCCTTTTGGGAGATCGTGCTAGCGGCAGTAATCTTGCTGGTCATCTGGCGGCTGTACGAGGGGATGCAGCGCTATCTGGGCAATGGAGAGACGACCTTGTTTCTGCAATTCCCCGTGTGGTGGGCCTATGCCGCGAGCTTTGCCTCGGGCGTGATTGCCTGTGTCGTGGCTGTCTATTGCGCCGTGATACGTGTGATCGAGGCCGCGCGCGGCATCGACATCCTACCGAGCGAACAAGGGGCACACTGATGACCAATCTAGAACTGGGCTTTTGGTCGTTTCCAGTGCTGCTGTTGATGATTTTCCTGCGTGCGCCGATCGGGTTGGCGATGCTGCTGTGCGGATTTGGTGGTTGGTTTCTGGCGATGGGGGGCAACCCCACGCCGCTGCTGGCAAAGCTGAAGTCAGAGACCTATACGACGTTTTCCAGCTATTCGCTGAGCATCATTCCGATGTTCCTGCTGATGGGGCAATTTGCGACCCTCTCTGGGATGAGCCAAGCGCTGTTCAAGGCCGCCGAAAGCTTTTTGGGGCACAGGCGGGGCGGCGTGGCGATGGCTGCCGTAGGGGCCTGTGCGGGCTTTGGCGCGATCTGTGGCAGTTCGCTGGCGACGGCGGCGACCATGTCGAAAGTCGCGCTGCCCGAGCTGCGGCGCTATGGGTATTCCGGCGGGTTTTCCACGGCGACACTGGCGGCAGGGGGCACCTTGGGTATCCTGATCCCGCCTTCGGTTATTCTGGTGATCTATGCGATCCTGACAGAACAGAATATCGCCAAGCTGTTTCTGGCGGCGTTTCTGCCCGGTGTTCTGGCTGCCATCGGCTATGTCATCACCATTTCGATCTATGTGCGCTTGCACCCCAAGTCGGCGGGGGTGCGCCCTGCGGTCCCCATGGGCGAAAGGTTCAAGGCATTGGCGAACACGTGGCCGGTGATGGTGATCTTTTTCGTCGTTGTGGGCGGTATCTATCTGGGGTGGTTCACACCGACCGAAGGGGCGGCTGTGGGCGCTGCGGGAACCGGTCTGGCCGCATTGCTGGCAGGCAGCCTGAATTGGGCGGTGTTGCGTGACAGTCTGTTAGGAACGGCCAAAACCACAGGGATGATCTTTTTCATAGTGTTGGGAGCCGGTTTTTATAACGGCTTTCTGGCGCTGTCAGGGGTGCCTCAGTTCATGGCCGATTGGGTCGTGGGGCAGGGCTATAGCCCGTGGTTCGTGCTGGTCGTGATCCTTGTATTCTATTTGATCTTCGGCTGCCTTATGGACAGCCTGTCGATGATCCTGCTGACCGTGCCGATCTTCTTTCCGGTCATCTCGGCGATGGATTTCGGGATGAGCACCGAGCATCTGGCGATCTGGTTCGGAATTCTTGTGTTAATTGTAGTAGAGGTCGGGCTGATCACGCCGCCGGTGGGGATGAACCTGTTCATCATCAATTCGATGGACCGTGAAACCCCGATGACAGAGACCTATAAAGCCGTGATGTATTTCGTCGGCTCGGACATTGTCCGCGTGGTGATATTGGTGATGTTCCCCGCAATCACGCTGTTCCTGCTTCCCTGAGCGGGATTGGGGCGCGCATGTAAAAAGGGCCGCGTCAGACGCGGCCCTTTTTGTATCGAAACTATGCGCAGTCTAAGACGTCCACGCCATCCGAGCGGGATGATATTCAAAGCCGATGTGGTGTTCGGCCCCGACCAGACCTTTGCGGGTATGGTTGTACAAGGAGCGCCAATAGGGCTGTATCGTGACTCCTTCATTCTGGATCAGCTCCTCGCCTTTTGCCATCAAAGCACGGCGTTTTTCCACATCGGCCACCGACAGTGCTTCGGCGACAAGCGCGTCAAACTCGGGGTTGGACCAGCCGAATTCATTCCACGCTTCGCCTGACCGATACGCCAGCGCCCAGGTTTGGATGCCCAATGGCCGTGCGTTCCAGTTGGTCGACGAAAACGGGTATTTCGTCCAGCCGTTCCAGAAGGCAGCGCCGGGCAGGATGGTGCGCCTTACCTTGATGCCCGCATCGCGCAGCTGTGCGGCGACCGCATCGGTGGTATCTTTGCGCCACGCATCGTCAATCGAAAAAAGCTCGTGTTCGAAGTCAGCCATACCGGCTTCTTCCATCAAAGCGCGGGCCCCTTCGGGATCTGGTGCACGCGGGGGAAGCTCGGCGTATTCGGGGTGCATCGGGCCGATGTGGTGGTTTTCAGCAACCAAACCACGGCCGGCATGGCCGAGTTCAAGCAGGACAGCGTTATCAACTGCCATCGCCAAGGCCCGACGTACGCGGACATCGGCATAAGGCGTTTTGCCATCGACCTCGGCGAGCTGGTTGGTGCGGATCACAATGGTCGCGGCCGTTGCGATTTCGTTCTGGTTCCAATCCTCAAGTGTGCCGAACACATCAATGAACTCGCCCTCGACAGAGTAGGTGGCATCGATTTCGTCAGCTTCCGCTGCGGCGACAAAGGCCGACGGGTCGGTACCATAGTCGATGTATTCCAGACGGTCGATATAAGGCCCGCCATATATCTCGGAACCCCACCAAGTGTGATCTGGGTTCTGCACCAGCACGGCCTTGACACCTACCTCGACCATCTCGGGGAGATAGGGGCCTGTGCCGACCGGATTGTCGAGCATGGTCTCGGGGTCAAACCCTTTGGGCACAATGGCGGCAGGGTAGTCCGCCATGCCGGGAATGAGCGTGATATCAGGCTTGGGCAGTGAGAGTTTGACAGTGTGGTCATCCACGACCTTTATGGCTCCCTCGATCGCCCGACCGGTTTCCGCGTCGATCAGGCTGGCAAAGCGACCGGCCATCGAATTGCCCTCGACCGATTTATCGCACCAGCCGGTAATGTTCCGGGCCACATCATCGGCAGTAAAGGGCGTGCCGTCGTTCCACGTGACCTCCTTGCGCACGTTCAAAACATATTCGGTGGCATCGTCGTTGATCTCCCAGCTTTCAAGCAAGGCGGGGGTAAAGGTACCGTCGTTTTCCCAGATACATAGGTATTCAAGCCATCCGCGGGTGACGTTGGCGATCTGGGACCAGTCATAGGTGCGCGGGTCCTTCGGGGCGCGGACTTCCATCTGCATCCGGACCGTACCGCCGGATTTATGCGCGGCGGCCTGAGCCGGTGCCGCCATGCCGATCATCGCATAGGCTGTTGCTGCTGTAGCCCCAAAGGCGCTGGCCAGAGCGAGAAATTCGCGGCGGTTGACCGGATCGCGTTTGGCGGCTTCGGCCGAGGCATGAATGGCTGCGGGCAACGGTGTTCCGATACGGGTTAAGAACGTCATGGTCTTCCTCTCTGGTCGGGTGTCGCCCGCTGTTTCTCGTTAATTCAATACCTAGCATGTTTTCAGGCATTTCAAGCACCTCCCGCGGTGGTTCGCGGCGGGGGGCTGGTGCGAGCCCGCGTCGTTCTTGTTCGTGAGGACCGAAGGCAAAGAATGCCTCCGGCGGGAGTTTAAAAGGCAAAATGAAGCGCGGTTATGCCGTGGGCTTGGCGGGGAGGATGGTGCCGGCGCATGCGCCAAAGCCGATGCGGTAGCCGTCCCCCGCAGCGTGGCCCGACAGGATCATCGTGTCGCCGTCGTGCACAAAGCTGCGGGTGGTGCCGTCATTCAGGGTGATCGGTTCCGCGCCGCCCCAGCTGAGTTCAAGCAAGCTGCCGCGGGCATCTTTCTGTGCCCCTGAAATCGTGCCGGACCCCAGCAAATCGCCCGCATTCATGGCACAGCCCGAGGACGCGTGATGCGCCAGTTGTTGCGGCGCTGAATAATACATTGTGTTGTAATTGGTGCGTGCGATCACCTGTTGCTCACCGCCGTCGGGCTGGAGGATGACCGATAGGTTAATGTCGTAAAGCATCGGTTTAGGCTCTGCCAGATAGGGCAGCAGATCGACTTCGCGTTCGGGGGTGGAGGTCCGGAAGGGCTCTAGCGCGGCTTTGGTCACGATCCACGGCGAAATGCTGGTGGCGAAGGCCTTGGCCTGAAACGGGCCAAGCGGTTGATACTCCCACGCTTGGATGTCGCGTGCGGACCAGTCGTTCAGCAGGACGTACCCAAAAATCATCTCGTCCGCTTGGGCCACGCTAGGGGTGTCGCCCAGGTCGGTAGAGGTGCCAACGATGGCGCCAAGCTCAAGCTCTATATCAAGGCGTTCGCTCGGGCCGAAATAGGGGCGGTCTGCATCTGCAGGTTTGATCTGGCCGTTGGGACGATGGATGTCGGTACCTGACACAACCACAGTAGACGCGCGCCCGTTATAGCCAATCGGCATGTGCAGCCAGTTCGGCGGCAGCGCGTTTTCGGCACCGCGAAACATTGTGCCGACATTGGTGGCATGGTGCCGGCCCGCATAGAAATCGGTGTATTCAGAGACAACAATCGGCATATGCAGGCGGACGTCGGCCATGGGGATCAGGTGCAACGCGACTTTGGCTTGATCCGGACTGTCGGTCGATAGCAATTCGATCAGACGGCTGCGCAGGGTGGCCCAGGCTTCGGGACCCAAATCCATCACGTCATTCCAATAGGGCACGTCAAAGACGGGGTCGAAATGCAGCAAGATCAGGTCTTCGGCCTCAATCGCGGCCATATCGAGCACCATATCACCGATCGCCACACCGCAGCGTGGTTCAAGCGTGTCCGTCGAGAACACCCCATAGGGCAGGTTGTTAAGCGGAAAGTCAGTGTCGGCGCTGTTCGCGCTTTCGATCCAAGAAGTGAGCAGTGTCATAGGTGTTCCTTGCATGTCGTTCTGTACACGGTGACGTTTGTGGCGCGGGTCGGTATGCCGATAGGGAACCGGTATGATGTTTCGATGCCAATTTCAAACCCGTCAAGCTGATGTGATGGGCGCTCGGTTGCCGGCTTCGGAGCGGGGGCTTGTGGCGGCTCCCTTGCAAAATCTGGGCGGTTGGTAATAGACCTTAGCTCATCCTAACAAGCGATTGCACCGATGCCAGACCAGAACTTCGAGCTGACCCATTTCTTGCCCTATCTGCTGAATCAGGCCGCTGAAGTGAGCAGTCTTGCGTTCCAGCGTACCTATAAAGACCGCTATGGCATGCTGCGAACCGAGTGGCGGGTGCTGTTCCATCTGGGGCTTTATGGTCAGATGACCGCTAGCGAAATCGGGCAACGCGCCAATATGCATAAGACCAAGATCAGTCGCGCCGTGCAAAAGCTGACCGACCGGCGGTTCGTCACACGGCTGCGCGGAGATCAGGACCGGCGGACAGAGCTGTTGTCGCTGACGGCCGCAGGGCGGGCCGCGTATGATGATCTGTTCGAGGTGGCCAAAGCCTATGATGCTCGTCTGACAGCAGACCTGACCACAGCCGAGCGCGAAACGCTAAAGGGGTTGTTGGTCAAACTCGCCGCCGGGCAGGGCGGCGACATCTGATGGCTGGCCGCGGGCCCATGGCCCGCCACTGACGGTCAGAAGTTGATATCGACACCGGGCAGGTTCAGCGCTTTCATCAGGTCACGCAATTCCTGGCGGGCGGCTACATTCGAGATATTGAGTTGTTTGACGCCGATATCCTTGAGGTCAAGCAGGGTCAGGCCACGGGGGAAAAGTTCGCGGAAAATAACGCGTTCGTTGAAACCGGGCGCAATGCGAAAGCCGATGCGTTTGCTCAGGTTGGCGATGGCCCGTTCCATCTTGTCTTTGTTGACCATGCGCTGTGCACCCATGCGGTTACGCACGACGATCCAGTCGATCGGGGCAAGACCTGCCTGCGCGCGCAGCTGGCGCGCATTCCAGACCATTTCGGAATAGACGGATGGGCCGGTAATCTTGTCACCCATGGCATCCGTGCGTGCCAGAAGGTCAAAGTCGATAAAACTGTCGTTGAGCGGCGTGATAAGCGTGTCGGCCAGCGAATGTGCAACCTGGCTGAGACGGGTGTGCGACCCCGGGCAATCGATCAGAATGAAATCCGACGTGGGTTCAAGCTCTGCCACGGCGGCGCTGAGGCGGTTGTCATAGATGTTTTCGCCCGGTTGCAAGCTGCTTGCCTCGATTTCGGGGAGCTCGTGCATCTCGGGGGATGGGAGGTCCAGCTCAGCGCTTGCAAGGAAGGATTTGCGATTGTCGACGTATCGCCCGAATGTGCGCTGGCGCAGGTCCAGATCCAGAACGCTGGTCTTGTGACCCATGCGTGCAAGGGCTGTTGCCACATGCATAGAGACGGTTGATTTTCCGGCCCCGCCTTTTTCATTCCCGACGACGATAATATGCGCCATTGCGTTTTGTCCCTTTCACTCCCCGTTTTTGTCGGGGCCACATTGGGAAAAACCATATGGCACACATGGCGCTTTTGAAAGCGTTTGTGGCTCTAGATTGTGGTTATTGTTGCTAAATTCACCCGCAGCGGCAAGCGGCCTACGCGCAAGGCACCGCTAACCCGAGCGCCGTAGCGAGCGACCCTGTGGCCCCAGACGGCCAGTGTCAATTGTAACGCAGGTGACATCGTTTACTGCCAGTTTAGCGCGGCACGTCGATGCAAGCTGGCGGAGTTCATCATGGGGCCCGTGCAACCGTTCAAGCGCGCCTGTCAGGACCAGTGCCTGCGCAAAGCATCCCCGTTCGACGAGGTCGTGCGCCGCGATTAAATCTTCGGCTGGAAGGGGGGGCTTGTCACCTTGCGACAGGGGGGCGGTTGTGCGGTTTGCGCCAGCGCGAGGCTGACCTGAATCAGAGAGGGGGAAAGCGGGCATCAGCGAACCTTTCGTGGAGAGCTGAGGGGACTATGGACCGTAGTTGCTTTCCAAAACCTAAACATCGGCCAGTTTGTTCCGTAAAATGCGAGGTAACCTTGGGGCAGGGGCGAGATGCCGCTTCTTTGACTAAAATACTGTGATCAAATAAAAAATGGCGCGCCCCTCGGGGCACGCCATTTCTGAATTTCGCAATGGAAAGGGTTTAGAAGCCCAGACCTGCGTATTTATTTTTGAACTTGGAAACGCGGCCACCGGTGTCCATCAAGCGGGATGTGCCGCCGTTCCATGCAGGGTGCACGGAGGGGTCAATATCCAGCGACAGTTGATCGCCTTCTTTGCCGTAGGTCGATTTCATTTCCAGGATCGTACCGTCTGTCATTTTGACGTTGATCGTGTGGTATTCGGGGTGTGTATCGGCTTTCATGACAGCTCTCCTTACGCGTTCGCGCCAGATTTTGGCTTGTAATGTACGTTTTCGACGATGCGTGCCGACTTACCACGACGCGAGCGCAGGTAGTACAGTTTCGCACGACGCACACGGCCACGACGGACAACTGTGATGCTCTCGATGTTGGTGGAGTGCAGGGGGAATACGCGCTCTACGCCTTCACCAAAGGAAATCTTGCGCACGGTGAACGAGCCGGCAATACCTTTGCCGTTGTTACGTGCAATGCAGACGCCTTCGTAATTCTGAACGCGGGTACGTGTACCTTCGGTCACTTTAAAGCCCACGCGGATGGTGTCACCGGCGCGGAAGTCAGGGATTTCTTTCCCCAGTTCGGCGATTTGTTCCGCCTCGATCTCAGCAATCAGGTTCATCTGATCGTCTCCTATAAATGCTCGCGGTTAGTCCACGAAGTTTTGTGCGATCCAAGAGCTTCGGTCTGTTTGGCGGGCCTGCCGTAGCAGCCCATCGAAGATAGGGTCATCTTTAATTATCATCTGCGGATGCAGAAATGACTGGAGCCGCTTACACACGATTCCAGACCTGCGCGTCGTATAGGCGGGATGCCTTCGCAGATCAAGTCCCGATCACAAAAAGTGCCGCGCGTTTCAGCCGCTAAAATAGGGGCGAAGATTGCTGCGGACCCGGTCCAGCACGGTGTCGCCATTCAGATCGGGCACAAAACGCTGGCCGGTAATCGCCTCGAAAGCGTCGATATAGACTTGCGAGGTGGCAGCGATCAAATCGGCGGGAATTTCGGGGATATCATCGTGATAGGGGTCGCAGCGCGCATCAACCCAAGATCGGATCACGTCCTTGTCAAAAGACGGTGGGCGGGTGCCGTTTTCCAACGCAGCCTCATAGCCTTCGGCCAGCCAGAACCGCGAACTGTCGGGCGTGTGGATTTCATCAGCCAGCAGGATATTGCCCTGCGCATCGGTGCCGAATTCATATTTTGTGTCGACTAGGATCAGCCCGTTCTTCGCCGCCATCTCTTGCCCGCGGGCAAAGAGTTTCAGGGCAATTTCGCTGATTTGATCCCATTGCGCTTGGGTGAGCAGGTCTTGGTCAACGATCTCTTGGGCCGTCATCGGAGCATCATGGCCGCCGTCGAACTCTTTGGAGGTCGGGGTAATGATCGGCGCAGGTAACGCCTGATTGTCGCGCAGGCCATCAGGAAAATGATGGCCGTACATTTCTCGTTCACCTTTCTTGTATAGCGTCAGCACCGAAGTGCCTGTTGAGCCCGCTAGATAGCCGCGTACCACGATCTCGACAGGTAAAATGGTCAGGTGCTTGCCGATCACCACATTGGGGTCGGGATATTCAAGCACGTGGTTGGGGCAAATGTCGCTGGTGTTGTCGAACCAGAACCGCGCGGTCTGCGTCAACACCTGACCCTTGAACGGGATGGAGGTGAGAATACGATCAAAGGCCGAAATCCGGTCCGATGACACGAGAATACGCCGATCATCCGGCAGATCATAGCAGTCACGCACCTTGCCGAAATAAGGGTTAGGCAGCTCATCGATGCGGGCGTGATCAAGGGTGCGGGTCAGGTCTGTCATGGTCTGCCTTCCGTGAGGGTCACTTCTTGGAGGTATATTTAGCCCACATATCGGGGCGCCGTTGTTCTGTCAGCGTTTCGGACTGGGCTTGCCGCCATTTGGCGATTTCGCCGTGATTGCCGGACATGAGGACCGGGGGGATGGGGCGGTCTTTCCAGTCGGCGGGGCGGGTGTACTGCGGATGCTCCAGCAGGCCTGAGGAATGGCTTTCCTCGACCACGCTGTCGGCGTTGCCCAAGACCCCGGGCAGCAGGCGCACGGTGGCGTCAATCATAGCCTGCGCGGCCAACTCTCCGCCTGTCAGAACAAAGTCGCCAAGGGACACTTCGGTGATGCCGTAATGTTCGATCACGCGCTCATCGACGCCTTCGAACCGGCCACACAGGATGGTCACGCCGGAACAGGTGGCGAGATCTTGGGCCATGGCTTGATCAAAGCGCCGTCCGCGGGGGGACATATAAAGGATCGGCCAACGTCCGGACGCACTGGCCATCGCGGCCTCTATTGCAGGGCCGACCACATCAGCGCGCATAACCATGCCGGCACCGCCGCCCGCGGGGGTATCGTCGACATTGCGGTGTTTGCCCACGCCATAGCCGCGCAGATCATGGGTATTTAGCTGCCATGTACCTTCTTGCAAGGCGCGCCCGGTAAGGCTGGCACCCAGCACACCTGGGAACAATTCGGGGAAGAGGGTCGCGATCTCGGCGCGCCAAACGTCAGCGTAGTCAGGGGTGTCCTGCATCAACGCACGCGGCTTGAGGGCGGGGCGAACAGTTTGCCGTCCGTGAGAACGTGAAGGAGTGTTCATGTGATATCGGCCTTTGGCATGGTGGCCTTCGGTTCTGACCTAAGCGTCTTTTTCATCGGGCAGGATGCCCTCGGGCGGGTCCGCGATGATGCGGCCCGACGCTAAATCGACAGTGGGGACCGCAGCCTTGGTGAAGGGGAGGAAAACCGTTTGCGAACTGCCCGCGAGTTGCGTTTCAAGCAAATCGTCAGCGCCGTGGTTCTGGACCGTCTTGACCTTGCCGATCAGCGCACCGCCAGTGTCATAGACCTCTAGCCCGATGAGGTCGGTGTGATAGAATTCATCGTCGGGCAGCGAAGGCAGTTGATCGCGCTGCGCAAAAAGAACGGTGCCGCGCAGGGCGTCAGCCTCTTCTTTGGAGGTGACATCAGTGATGCGGGCGACAAATCCGTTTTTGACAGGGCGGACCAGCGCGAGATTGTAGCTGCGGGTGCCGTCTTCGCTGGAGAGCGGGCTGTAGCTTTCGATATCTTCTGGGACAGCGCAGTAGCTTTTAATCCGCAACTCTCCGCGGACGCCATAGGAGCCAGAGATCACGCCCACTGAAATTTTATCGCTCACTGCAAAAGCTCCGAGTTTAAGCAAATTGTACCGGTCCACTGACCTTCGCCCGCGCGGCATTCCGACTTCATCTGGTTGCGTTCAAACCAGATGCCAATGGCAGCGCCGATCCCGAGGATAAGAAGAAGGCGAAGAAGACGAAACATTGTCAGCTTTCATTCTGGTCCAAAGGTAGGCCGCGAAGGCCAAAGGGTCGCAGGCCGTTCCGGCGGGACGTCTCATTTATGTAGCACGTACATCGGACAGGCTGCACGCGCAAAGATGCGGGCTGTCGCATGTACCTGAATCTCTCGGCGCGAACAAAGCCGCGCCGAGAGAGGGCCGATTATTCTTCGGCGGCATCTTCTGCAGGAGCAGCGGCGGCTTCGGCAGCGGCGGCGGCCTTGGCTGCTTTTTCTTCTACGCGCTCTTGCGCTTTCTTACCGGGGGTACCCTTCTTGGGGTTGTTCCGCTCGGTCTTGTCTTTCACGCCAGCAGCTTCCAGCATACGTGCAACGCGGTCCGTTGGCTGTGCGCCTTGGCCGATCCAGTATTGAACGCGCTCGACGTCCATTTTTACGCGCTCTTCGCTGTCTTTCGCCAGCAGCGGGTTGTATGTGCCCAGCTTTTCGATGAAGCGGCCATCGCGTGGCATGCGGCTGTCAGCGGCAACGATGCGGTAGAAGGGGCGCTTTTTGGAACCGCCACGGGCGAGACGAATTTTCATGGACATGAGTAGTTTCCTTTAGGTTGGTACTGAGGTCAGGGACGCACCCGGACCTATGATTGCTGTTGTTTGTGGTGCTGAATGACTTCAGCGATGATGAAGTTCAGAAACTTCTTGGCGAATTCGGGATCGAGGTCAGCCTCTTTCGCCAAATCTTCGAGCCGCTTGATCTGGTTCGCTTCGCGGTCCGGATCAGAGGGGGGAAGGTCGTGTTCGGCTTTGAGTTTCCCCACAGCCTGAGTGTGTTTGAACCGCTCGCCCAAAGTGTACACCAGGATCGCATCCAGACGGTCGATGGACGCGCGGTGTTCTTTCAGAACCTCGGCAGCGCGGGTGACGGGGTCGGTCATGCGGCGGCTCCTTTCACGGCAAAGGGCAGGACGCGTTGCACGTTCAAGTGCCTCCGGCGGGAGTTTATCTGGCAAAATGAAGTGCGGATCATTTCTTTTTCCCGAAGCCAGAGAGGCTGGCAGGCAAACCGCCGCCGCCCATGCCGCCAGGCAGTTTGCCGCCCATCTGTTTGGCCGCTGCTTCCAGCGCCTTGGGGTCCATCTGGGACGGGTCCATGCCACCGGGCATGCCGCCTTTGCCCATCATGCCCTTCATCGCTTGTTTGAGCATGCCGCCTTTGCCCATTTTGCCCATCTTTTTCATCATGTCGCCCATCTGGCGGTGCATCTTCATGAGCTTGTTCAATTCGGACACTTCCATGCCCGCGCCTTTGGCAATGCGCTTTTTGCGGCTGGCTTGAAGGAGAGCCGGGTTAGCGCGCTCTTTCTTGGTCATCGACTGGATGAGGGCGATCTGGCGTTTGAGGATCTTGTCGTCAAAGCCCGCGTCTTCGACCTGCTTCGCCATTTTCCCCATGCCGGGCATCATGCCCATCATGCCCTGCATCCCGCCCATTTTGAGCATCTGTTCAAGCTGCATTTTCAGGTCGTTCATATTGAACTGACCCTTGGCCATGCGCTTCATCATCTTTTCGGCTTGTTCGGCCTCGATGGTTTCTTGCGCTTTCTCAACCAAGGCGACGATGTCACCCATGCCTAGGATACGGCCCGCGATGCGTTCTGGCTCAAACGTTTCAAGCGCGTCCATCTTTTCGCCCAAGCCGACGAACTTGATGGGTTTGCCGGTGACGGCGCGCATCGACAGCGCTGCACCGCCGCGGCCGTCGCCGTCCATGCGGGTCAGCACGACGCCGGAAATGCCAATGCGGTCGTTGAAGTTCTCAGCAGTCTGTACGGCGTCTTGGCCGGTCAGGCCATCGACAACCAACAGGGTTTCACGCGGGTTGGCGACATCGCGTACCGCTTCGACCTGTTGCATGAGCTCTTCGTCGATCGACAAGCGGCCCGCGGTATCAAGCATATAGACGTCATAGCCGCCCATGGATGCCTGCGTTTTCGCGCGTTTCGCGATCTGGACGGGGTTTTCGCCTTTGACGATCGGCAGGGTATCGACGCCGATCTGCACGCCGAGGATCGCCAGTTGTTCCATCGCGGCGGGACGGTTGACGTCAAGCGAGGCCATCAGCACACGCTTGCCGTCGCGGTCTTTCAGGCGTTTGGCAAGCTTGGCCGTGGTGGTGGTTTTACCGGAGCCTTGCAGGCCGACCATCAGGATCGGCGCAGGCGCGTTGTCGATCTTCAGCGCGCCCGGTTCGCCTTCGCCCTTCAGTGTGTCGATCAGCGCGTCGTGGACGATCTTGACGACCTGCTGGCCGGGGGTGATCGATTTGGTGACCGCCTGACCTGTGGCCTTGTCTTGCACGGCTTTGACGAAATCGCGGGCGACAGTCAGGGATACGTCGGCTTCAAGCAGGGCGACGCGGACTTCGCGTAGGGCGGTTTTCACATCCTCTTCGGAGAGGGCACCCTGTTTGGTCAGACGGTCAAAGACGCCAGAGAGACGTTCGGAAAGATTCTCAAACATGGGCCATGGCCCCCTTCGATCGGTTGCGGTTCCCTTGAAATAGGATGCCCGCGTTAAATACGCAAATGCCCCCACGGGCGTAACACGCTGGTGGGGGGCGATCTCTGGCCGCGCCAGAGACCGGAAGACATGATGCTTCCGGAGATTGCGGACCGTTTAGGCGAGCGGCGGGGCTGAGTCAACCCGCCGCGCGCCCCTAGGGTCAGGCTGCCTTGAGCGCGTCGACCGCTTCATTGGCGCGGGCGATGGTGGCTTCGGCATCGGTGGCCAGCGCGTCGGCGGCGACGATGGTGACATCGGTCATGCCCATAAAGCCCAGTACCGCCTTGAGGTAGCCAGTGTTAAAGTCGGCTTCGGAGCCAGCAGGGACGCCACCGGAGGCCATCGCGACGATGACGCGCTTGCCTTTGACCAGGCCTTCGGGGCCGGCTTCGGTGTATCGGAAGGTGACGCCGACGCGGGCGACGAGATCGATCCAAGCCTTAAGCGACGCGGGCACGCTGAAATTATAGATGGGGGCCCCGATGACGATGGTGTCGGCGGCTAGCAGTTCAGCGACGAGCTTGTCGGATTCAACCAGCGCTTCGCTTTGCTCGGGGGAGCGGTCGGTCTCGGGTGTGGCGCGGGCGATGGCCCATGTTTCCGTAATCTGGGGCAGGGGTTCACGGGCGAGATCGCGCACGGTGACATCAGTGTCGCCCAGTTGCGCGATGATCCGGTCGGTTAGGCCACGGGTCACAGAGCTGGTGGTGTTGGCGGAGGAGTCGATGCGCAAGATAGACATGGGAGGATATCCTTTCGGGTTTGCTTTGTGGCCTCAACATGACCCTTGTTTGTGCGAACGCAACTGGTGAAAATGCAGGTGATGTGTTCAATAATGCACAGGCGTGGGCATAAGGGGCTGTGGATGGATAACTGGGACGAAATCAAAACGGCCTATCAGGTGGCGCGTATGGGGACCGTCAGCGGCGCGGCGGAGGTGTTGGGCGTGCACCATGCCACCGTAATCCGCCACGTCGATGCGCTAGAAAGCCGGCTTGCCGTCAAATTGTTTCAGCGTCATGCGCGCGGGTACAAGACAACCGAGGCGGGCGAAGACTTGCTGCGTGTGGCCGCTGCCACCGACGATCAGTTCAGCCAGTTGGCGAGCAGGATCAAGGGGCGCGGGGAGGCAGTGTCGGGCGAGCTGGTCGTCACGTCCCTGATGGAACTGTCGAGCTGGATGACGCCGCTGTTGGTCGCGTTCCAGAAGAAAAACCCGGATGTGACCGTGCGTTTTCTGACCGGAGAGCGCCTGTTCCGGCTGGAATATGGTGAAGCCCATATCGCGATCCGCGCCGGACAGGTGCCAGAACAGCCAGATAATGTGGTGCAGCCGTTTCATATGCTGCAGATGGGGCTGTTCGCACATAAAAGCTATATTGCGGCACATGGGATGCCTTCGGGCCCTGACGACTATGGGAACCACCGTTTTGTCGGGCATGACGACGCGCAGATGCGTGCACCGTTCTTTAAGTGGATGCGCGATATCGTGCCGGCACAAGCGATCTCGTTTCGCGGGCTTGATGCGGGCGGGCTGCGGGTCGCGGTGCTTGAGGGCGCGGGGATCGGGTTCATCGAGCTGACGGAAGGTCGCGCCGACCCTGACCTGGTCGAAGTGCACCCGCATCTGCCCGAGTGGGATTCGACGTTGTGGCTGGTGACCCATGTTGATCTGCACCGTACGCCGAAGGTACAGGCGTTGCTGTCTTTTCTGAAAAAAGCAGTAAAGAAAGAAATGTGATGCGGCCTGATATGCAGGGGCATCTGGCGATGCTGGTATTTTCGGCCTTGGTGGCGGGGTCATTTTCACTGGGGGCGCTGTCGGCCAATCTGATCTCGCCCACGGCGTTGAATGCGGCACGGTTCGTGATCGCGGGTATGGTGATTGCGGTGGCTGTGGCCGCGACGACCGGTGTGCCCAAAGGGGCAACGCAGTCCCCTTGGCGCTATCTGGTGCTTGGCGGCCTGTTCGCTGTCTATTTTGTGCTGATGTTCGAGGGGCTGAAGACGGCGCGCCCGGTCAGTGCGGCAGCTGTGTTTACGTTGACGCCGGTGATCGCTGCGGGGTTTGGCTGGCTGCTGCTGCGGCAGGTCACGACGGCACGTATGGCGTTGGCCCTGACGATCGGAGCGGTTGGGGCGCTTTGGGTGATCTTCCGCGCAGATTTAGCGGCCCTGCGCCGGTTCGAGATCGGCTATGGCGAGGCCGTCTATTTCGTCGGCGTTATCTGTCACGCGCTTTATACGCCGATGGTTCGCAAGCTGAATCGCGGCGAACCGGCGGTTGTGTTCACCCTGGGCACGCTGATTGCCGGGGGCGGGTTGTTGTTTGTCTACGGATGGCGCGATGTGCTGGGGACCGACTGGATTGCGCTGCCCGCCATCGTGTGGATCACGATCATATATGTCGCTGTCGCGGCCTCGTCTGCTACCTTTGTCTTGCTGCAATTTGCGTCTCTGCGGCTGCCGTCGGCCAAGGTCATGGCCTATACCTATCTAACGCCCAGTTGGGTGATCCTATGGGAGATCGCATTAGGCAATGGCGCACCGCGACCGCTTATTTTGGGGGGCGTGGGGCTGACGATCATCGCCCTGTATCTGCTGCTACGGGACGACACAAAACAGATTTGATCACAATAGCGGGAACCGATCTGATCTATCCTGCGTTAGCATCACATAAAGTTTATGAAGGGACTATTCTAATGCGTAGCATTCTTTATCTGATTGGTTTGATTGTTGTTGTTTTGGCGATCTTGCGCTTTGCGTTCGGCGTCATCTAACAACATCAAGTTTGGCCCTTCTGTGTAAAACCTCGTCGCAGGAGGGCCAACAATACACTGCTCTGCCTATGTCCCCAGATCATCCTGTGCCGCATCTGTTGACATCCCTTTAATTTCTGCGGCCAGAAATCTTTCAAAATCATCAAGATTGATAGGCTCGTACTGGCCAAAGCCCTGCATCCAGACGGATGGGGTTTTCAACGCTGCAGGTTCGAGCTTGCACCATTTGAGCCGGCCGCGTTTCTCCTGCACGATCAGTCCCGCCCGTTCGAGCACCGACAGGTGCTTTGAGATCGCGGCAAGCGACACGTCGAATGGTTCAGCCACGTCTGTCACCGCCATATCATCCTCTAGCAGCATCGACAAAATCGCGCGCCGTGTCGGATCGGCGAGCGCGGCAAAGATCGCATCAAGCTGGGCGGTGGGTGGTTGGGGCACGGCGTTTATGGATGTCCTTGCAGGGCACGTAAGGGTGACTTCCTAGAGGTAGCGGAAACCACGCTTAACCAAAAGGTTGAATATGATTGCAGGCTGAGTTTGCAAGGGCTGGCCCCGCTTTGACAGTGATTTAGGTGATCCGCCCTGCACATTTCCTAGCGTTTTCCGATAGATAACAGTCTCGCGTTCGGAGTTGACTCTGTGGCGGTGTGAAAGTAGCTACTGCGCAACACATTCAACAGGGATTTTGGCGTGACCGATCCAGACCAACAGCAGCGGCTAAAGCAGCTTGAGGCAAAGATCGAGGCAGCCAAGCGGGCGCAAGCACCGAAACCCCGGGCGGATGAACATTATTCTCAGGCATCGCTGGCCTGGCGGATGGTGATCGAACTTTGCGCCGGTCTTGGGATCGGTTTTGGCATCGGATATTCGTTGGACTGGTTCTTAGGAACGCTCCCGATTTTCATGGTGCTGTTTGTAATGCTGGGCCTTGCGGCTGGGGTAAAGACGATGCTCCGCTCTGCGCAGGAAATCCAGGAAAAGAAGATGGCCGATGTGGCCGATGAAGAAAAAGGGCCCTGACATGGCGGCAGAAGCACACGGCGAAGAAACAGGCGGTTTGGCTTTTCACCCGATGGATCAGTTCATCGTTAAGCCATTCTTTGGCGAAGGCGCTGTATCCTGGTACACGATCACCAACGCAACGGTCTGGATGGCAATTGCTGTTCTGGCGATCTTTGCGCTGCTGGTTTTGGGCACGTCCAAGCGGTCGGTGATCCCGTCGCGCATGCAGTCTGTGGCCGAGCTTGCGTATGGCTTCATCTACAAGATGGTTGAAGACATCTGCGGTAAAGAAGGGGTGAAATACTTCCCCTACATCATGACACTGTTCATGTTTATCGTATTCTCGAACTTCCTTGGTCTGCTGCCGATGGCGTTTACGCCTACGTCGCACATCTCTGTCACCGCTGTGATGGCGTTTGCCGTATTCTTTGGTGTGACCATTCTGGGTTTCGTCAAGAACGGCGCGTCTTTCCTGAGCCTGTTCTGGGTCAGCAGCGCGCCACTGGCACTGCGTCCGGTTCTGGCCGTGATCGAGCTGATCTCGTACTTTGTACGTCCGGTCAGCCACTCTATCCGTCTTGCGGGTAACATGATGGCGGGTCACGCCGTGATCAAAGTTTTCGCGGGCTTCGCTGCACTTGCTGCAATCGCCCCTTTCTCGGTTCTTGCGATCACGGCGATGTATGGCCTTGAGGTGTTGGTTTCCTTCATCCAGGCCTATGTTTTCGCGATCCTCACATGCGTTTATCTGAAAGACGCATTGCACCCGCACCACTAACACCAGGGCAGGGTATCCCTGCCTGACCAATCACCTCAATTCCATTGTAAGGAGAAATGACATGGAAGGCGAACTCGCACAAATGGGCCAATTCATTGGCGCAGGTCTGACAGCATTCGGCATGGGTGGCGCAGCCATCGGTGTGGGCAACGTTGCAGGCAACTACTTGGCTGGCGCACTGCGCAACCCATCTGCTGCTGCTGGTCAAACAGCAACTCTGTTCATCGGCATCGCCTTTGCAGAAGCTCTGGGGATCTTCTCGTTCCTCGTCGCTCTGCTGCTGATGTTCGCTGTCTAAGCTTAAGACACCTACGTCCTTACGCTTCGGGCAGTGCGCAGATGCGCGCTGCCCGAAAGATTTCCACGCATTGACAGGAGCCCGCTATGGCGACGGAACCGATTACTACGGAAATCGCTGGCGCATGCGTCAACGAATTTGGCAGCGCCATTGGTATGCCACAGCTTTGCATTGATTGGTTCGGCAACCAGATTTTCTGGCTTATCGTCGCCCTGGTCGCAATCTACTTTATTCTGTCGCGCGTTGCCCTGCCACGCATCGGCGCTGTTCTGGCGGAACGCCAGGGCACCATTACAAATGATATCGCCGCCGCCGAAGACCTGAAGGTCAAAGCGACGGAGGCAGAGGCCGCTTACGACAAAGCCTTGATCGATGCCCGTGCAGAAGCGCAGCAGATCATCGCCGCCGCGAAAGCTGACATTCAGGCTGATCTGGACAAAGCGATTGCCAAGGCCGACGCCGAGATCGCAGCAAAGTCCGCCGAGTCTGAAAAAGCCATCAGCGAAATCCGCGCCTCCGCGATGGAGAACGTTGAAGCCGTTGCCAAAGACACCGCCGAGGCCATCATCGCCGCCGTCGGTGGCAGCGCTGACGCGACAACTATTTCCGCGGCTGTCGATGCCCGGATGAAAGGATAAGCCATGCGTTTGACCTTCTCAGCCCTCATCGCCGGTCTGGTCGCTTCCCCTGCATTTGCAGCTGGTGACGTGTTCTTTTCGCTAAGCAACACCGACTTTATCGTTCTGCTTGCCTTCATTCTTTTCGTTGGCGTTTTGATGTATTTCAAAGTGCCCAAGATGATCGGCAGCATGCTGGACAATCGTGCCGTTGGCATCAAGTCTGAGCTGGATGAAGCCCGTGCGCTGCGTGAAGAGGCCCAAACACTTCTCGCCAGCTACGAGCGCAAACAGCAAGAAGTGAAAGAACAAGCGGACCGTATTGTCACGTCGGCCAAGGCCGAAGCAACCGAAGCTGCGGATCAGGCCCGTGCCGATCTGGAGAAATCCATCGCGCGCCGTTTGACCGCAGCCGAAGAGCAAATCGACTCCGCTCAGGCCGCTGCCGTTAAGGAAGTGCGCGATCAAGCGATTGTTGTGGCCATCGCCGCTGCCAAGGATGTTATCGCCAAGAAGATGACCGCCGCCGAAGGCAACGCGTTGATTGACAGTGCAATAGCCGAAGTCGACGCAAAGCTTCACTAAGTTTTAACGGACTTACTCTAAAAGGCCTCGGTATCATCCGGGGCCTTTTTGCGTTTCAAGGTTTTGTCATCGTCTCGTGTTGCAACCGCTGGCGGGCGACGTCTTCGTTCCGTTCCGCCTTTTGATGTTCCCTCAACGCGTTTTCGACAAAGGTCAGATGCGTCTTTACCGCGGCCTGCGCCGCAGCCGGATCGCGCGCCTGTAGTGCATTGTTGATGGCGCGGTGTTGGTTCAGCAGGGCGGTGCGGGTGGTACGTTGTTTGAACATAACTTCGCGGTTATAGAACACGCCACCGCGTAGCAGATCGTACATCGACCGCATCATATGCAGCATAATGACGTTATGGCTCGCCTCGATAATTGCCATGTGAAACTGCGCATCTAGCTGGGCCTCGTCGTCGGCGTTGCGCTTGTGGTGTGCGGCCTCCATCTTGTCAAAAACTGCCTGAATCACGCCCAGATCTGTGTCAGAGGCCAGCCGCGCTGCCCGTTCGGCAGCCAGTCCCTCCATATCACGGCGGAACGATAGATAGTCGAAAACCGCCTCGTCGTGACGTGCGAAAAGCTCTGTCAGCGCGGGTGAAAAAGCGCTGCCTAGGACATCGGCGACATAGACGCCTGCGCCGGGCTTTGCAGTCAACAATCCGCTGGCCTGAAGCTGCGCGATGGCATCTCGCAGGGAAGGGCGTGACACGGCAAGCCTTTCGGCCAGCTCACGTTCCGCGGGCAACCTTTCGCCCGGGCGAAGAATGCCCCGGAGGATCAACTGTTCAACCTGCCGGACGACGGCGGCGGATAGTTTTTCAGAGGCGACAGGGTGAAAGGGCATTGGTGGTTCCTTGGATTGGTCAAATTATATGACCAGCGGCATGGGGGAGCAATGCAATTATTTTCGAAGACCAAGGGGCGCTTTAACGGTCGATTAGCATTTGTCGCGCAGGGTGTTGCTATGTTGACAGATATACGTTTGCTGCCCGTCCTAATTTGCACCTTGGTGATGCTCATGGCTGCTGGTTGCAACATGCCAAGCGCCGGCTTTAGCGGCCTGCCGGTCCAACAGATCATCGTGGATGGATCGGTATTTGATGTTCGCGTAAACGGGGCTCAAGCAGAGGCCATACGCATCAATATGGAATACGCCCCCAGGTTTGGCCCGATCCGCGACCGTGCCGCGCGGGCCATGGTGCAGGCGAGCGGCTGCAAGGTTACACATGTGGTGGGGGACCAGGCGGTTGCGATAGGAAAACTGGATTGTGGCTAATGGGAGTGGCCAAATCATTGATTAGGAAGCGGGAGGAAGCGAGGAGGTACCTCAAACTACAATATCTTGTGGATAAAGCGGCTGCTTCCCGCTCTACCTAGCGGCGTTACGTTGACAGTAAAGGCAATGACCCGCAATCCTAACTGTCCAAAAGAATCAGGCGGGTACGAACATTGCGGTTTTCTAAACTCAGGCTGACGGGCTTTAAAAGCTTTGTAGACCCTACAGATTTGATCATTACGGATGGTCTGACCGGCGTGGTCGGCCCCAATGGTTGTGGCAAATCCAACCTTCTCGAGGCGCTGCGTTGGGTAATGGGGGAAAATCGCCCGACTGCGATGCGGGGCGGCGGGATGGAGGACGTGATTTTTGCCGGTGCATCTTCGCGTCCTGCCAAAAACTTTGCCGAAGTCGCGTTGCACATCGATAACTCCGAACGTTTGGCACCCGCTGGTTTCAACGACGGCGACAGTATCGAAATTGTCCGACGGATCACCCGTGATGTCGGAAGCGCGTATAAGGCGGCAGGCAAGGACGTGCGCGCACGCGATGTTCAAATGCTTTTCGCTGATGCTTCGACTGGAGCGCACTCTCCCGCGTTGGTCCGACAGGGCCAGATTTCCGAGCTTATCAATGCTAAACCCAAAAGTCGGCGTCGCATTCTGGAAGAAGCCGCCGGAATCTCGGGGCTTTATGCCCGCCGGCACGAGGCCGAGCTTAAATTGAATGGCACGGAAACGAACCTTGCACGGGTCGATGATGTCGTTGACCAACTGGCCAACCAGCTTGCCCAATTGACGCGCCAAGCACGCCAAGCGGCGCGGTACCGGGATATCGGCCAAACGCTCCGCCGCACCGAGGGGGTCCTGCTGTACCGCCGCTGGCGTGCTGCAGAGGACGCAAGGCTCGTCGCGACAGAAGGCCTGAGGGCACAGGTGGCCGTCGCGCTTGAGGCCGAAGGGGCGGTGCGGCAGGCTTCTGCTACGCGCCAGCAGCTCGAAGAAGCTCTCCCGCCCTTGCGGGAAGAAGAGGCGATCGCAACTGCTATCCTCCAGCGGTTGAAAGCGCAGCGAGATGCGTTGAGCGATCAAGAAAACCGCGCCCATGCCGCTATCGATACACTTAAGAAGCGCATTGCCCAGTTGTCCCGCGATCTCGACCGAGAAAACGAGCTGAACCGCGACGCCGAAGAGACGATTTCTCGATTGGAGCGGGAAGGGTGTGAACTGGACAAATCTGGTAAAGGGCATGAAGCCGCCGTCGCGAATGCAGAAGATGCGGCGCAGGAGGCGGCAAGTGTCCTAGAGGCGCGGGAAGCCGAATTGTCTGAGTTGACCGAAGATGTCGCCCGCTTGGTGGCGCGCCACAGTTCTGCAGAACGGCTTCTCAGTGACTATCGGGGAACCCTGATCAAAGCCGAGGCAGAAGCAGCCAAAGCGCGTAACGCAGTGCAGCAAAGCGGCGCTGCAGTCGAGAAAGCTTCCGCAGATTTCGTCACGGCCAAAGCTGCGGAAGCTCAGGCCCATGGCGCATCCGCGGCCGCAGAGGAGGCCTTGCTAAAAGCAGAAGAAGCAAGCGCGGCTACGCAGAACCGCGAGGCAGACGCGCGGGCCGAACGGTCGCAAGCGGAAGGTGAGCTGAATGCGATCAGTGCGGAGGCCGGCGCGCTTGCGAGATTGGTGGAACGGGACACGGCCGAGGGCGGGCAGATCTTAGATCGCTTGCAAGTTGAGCACGGCTTTGAAAAAGCACTCGGTGCTGCGTTGGCCGACGATTTGCGCGCCCCCGATGTCGAGCCGGACGGACCATCAGGATGGGCGTTCCTGCCGCCCTATTCCAATATCCAGCCTCTACCCGAGGGGATCACGCCGTTGACGGCGCATGTTTCTGTGCCCGACGTGTTAGACCGCCGAATGAGCCAAATCGGATTGGTCGATGCCGATGATGGTTCGCGACTGCAACAGCTTCTCCAGCCGGGCCAGCGGCTTGTCTCTCTTGAGGGGGATCTATGGCGATGGGATGGCTTCCGGGCGTGGGCAGAAGATGCGCCTTCTGCCTCGGCCCTACGGTTACAACAAATTAACAGGTTGGAGGTATTAAAGCAGGGCTTGGAGCAGGCGACTCAGCGCGCAGAGGGAGCACGCGATGCACATGAAACATTGCAGAAGCTTCTTCTTACTCAGGCTGAGGCTGATAGGGACGCCCGGACCCTGCGCCGCGATGCAGATAAGGCAGTTGCAGATGCCGGCCGTGCGTTAAGTCGGGTCGAGGCTGACCGTAATTTGGCTCAAAGCCGGCTAGAAAGTTTGGGCTTGGCCGTGGCGCGACACGAAGCGGAAGCCACCGAGGGACGTCGGTTGGTGACTGAGGCGGAAATCGCGCTTGCAAGGCTTGAAGACGTTGCATCCGCGCGCGCGGGCGTGGAAACGCTGCGCGAGACCGTTGAAGGCGCACGTATTGCCATGATCTCGCATCGCTCTGCATTGGACGAATTACGTCGCGAGGGCACCGCGCGGCTGAAGCGCATTCAAGACGTCAAAACCGAGTTGGGCGGGTGGCGGAATCGCTTGGGCACTGCGGGAAAACGCGGGGCCGAGCTTGCTGAGCGAAAAGCGTCGTCTGAACAGGAGCTTGATGAAGCCAGTTTTGCACCTGGGAGGATCGCAGCGGAAAGCGAAAAGCTAACGCTCGATATTGCTGCTGCCGAAACGCGCAAGCTTTCCGCAGCGCGGCAGCTTTCGAACGGTGACGCGGCTTTGCGCGACGCAACCAGGGCGGAACGCGACGCCGAACGGCAGGCGTCGGAGGCGCGAGAAGCCAGAGCGAAATCTGAAGCGCGGGCAGATGCAGCGAAGGAGACTGCAGCACTTGCAGCTGAGCGCATCGATGATGAGCGCGATATGACGCCAGATCAGCTTTTGGCATCGCTTGATTTGGGCGCGGATGATGCAGCCGAGATCGGGGTGCTCGAAAATCAGTTGAGCCTTTTGAAGGGCCAGCGTGAGGCATTGGGTGCCGTGAACCTGCGTGCTGAAGAAGACGTTAAGAATGTGAAGGCTGAGCACGATACCTTGATCGACGAAAAGGCCGATCTTATGGAGGCGATCCGGACGCTGCGTAGCGGCATAGCGAGCTTGAACAAGGAGGGGAGAGAAAGATTGCTCACCGCTTTTGAACAGGTGAGCAGCAACTTTTCTATGCTCTTTAAACACCTCTTTAACGGTGGAGAAGCCAATCTGGTGATGGTCGAATCTGACGACCCCTTAGATGCCGGGCTAGAGATCATGTGCCAGCCTCCGGGAAAAAAGCTGAGTACGCTCAGCCTATTGTCGGGAGGGGAGCAAACCCTAACCGCATTGGCGCTGATATTTGCGGTCTTTCTCGCGAATCCCGCCCCAATCTGCGTTTTGGATGAAGTCGATGCGCCCTTGGATGATGCGAATGTTTCGCGGTTTTGCGACCTCTTGGATGAAATGTGCAGACAGACTGACACCCGGTTCCTAATCATCACGCATCATGCCGTGACGATGGCGCGGATGGATCGCTTATTTGGCGTTACGATGGCGGAACAGGGTGTCAGCCAACTGGTCTCTGTTGATCTGAAGAAAGCAGAGACCCTGGTCGCCTAGCGCCGGACGGAGCCGTTGTTCAATCACGCCCGTGAGGCATATTAAAATCGACTGTCGGGTTAATTGGTATGATCTGATGGGGGTTCACCGTTTTCTGGCTGTAGTAGTAGTGCCGGACGATGTGATCAAAGTGAACGGTTTCTGCTACACCAGTGTGTTGATACAGCTGACGGGTATAGGCCCAAAGGTTCGGGTAGTCAGTCAAGCGCTTGTGATTGCACTTAAAATGCGTGTGGTAGACGAGGTCAAAACGTACAAGCGTTGTAAATAGACGCCAGTCTGCCTCGGTCGGGGTAACGCCGATCAGGAAGCGATTATGACTGAGAATTTCCTCTAGCCACTCTAGGCTATCAAATAAACGGTGAACTGCATCATCGTAGGCCTCTTGTGTCGTCGCAAATCCCGCCTTGTAGACACCGTTATTCACAGTGTCGTAGACGCGTTGATTCACTTGGTCGATCCGCGTTTGCAGATATGCCGGCGAATAATCTTCCGTATTGCCGGATATATGGTCAAAGGCGCTGTTAAGCATACGGATGATTTCAGCCGATTCGTTCGAAACGATCGTTTCTCGCTCCTTGTCCCAAAGCACAGGTACCGTCACTCGACCTGAGAAAAGTGGATCGGCTTTGACATAAATGTCACGCAAGTAACTTTCACCCGAGAGGGCGTCGCCGGTAGCACCCTCGAAGTCTGTCGCAAAAGTCCAACCGTCTTGCAGCATATCTGGATGGACGACCGAAACGTCTATGTGAGGGGTAAGCCCTTTGAGCGCGCGGAAAATTAATGCGCGATGTGCCCACGGGCAGGCATAGCTAACATACAGGTGGTAGCGGCCGGACTGCGCGGCAAAGCCTGATTTTCCAGATGGGCCAGCGCTGCCATCGGCCGTTATCCAGTTCCGAAATTTGGAGGCCGAACGCTCGAATTTCCCGCCTGTGGCGTCGGTATCATACCATTTGTCGTGCCACTCTCCGTCAATCAACTGTCCCATACACAATTCCTTTACATACTTATGGTCAAGGTAAGGCTAAGCCAGCGAATGGCTATAGCGGTTGGTGCACAGGGGGGGCTGCAGTCGTGCACTTAGAATACATTGAAGGAATCTCTTGATTTTAAATCGCTATACGTCACGCTCGGTATTAGTCAGCACAGAGGGGAATATGCTGTGGAAGCGATGTTGCCAAAAAATATCCAGGCAGGGCTGGACGCCGCACGATTAGATAGTATGCGAAAGTCATCTCATTTGCATGTTGAGGCTGATGGGGCGCAGCACAAGGTTTTGCGGTTTTGGGACACAGGGTTCTCGCTGGAGTCAGCAACCGCACCGCAGCTACGTGGGCGCGTGGACCTGTATGATGGGGCTGCACATCTGTGTCAGTGCCTCGTCGTTGCTGTCGCGCAAGAGGGCGACGAGATGCTCTTTGATTTCAAGCGAGCAACGCGCGTTGCAAAAACAGCTGCGCTGGATTTCGAACGGGCGAGGGATGCGCCGGCAGGGTTGATTGGCACCGACGCACCTCATTGAGTCTACTGCAGGTCTTTGAACGCGTCGCGTAAACGGTCGCAGGCTTCCTCTACGCGGGCGCGCGGTGTGGCGATGTTGAACCGAAGGAAGTTCTCACCGCCCTTGCCGAAAGTGGGCCCATGGTTCGCCGCGATCTCTGCGGACTTTTCGACCCGCTGAGTGAATTCAGACCTATCCATACCGGTCCCGCTGAAATCGACCCAGGCAAGGTAAGTTGATTGTAGCGACATGGATTGCAGCCCTGGTATGCTCTGGATGGCGGCGTCAAAAATCTGCCGGTTGCCGTCAAGATAACTCACCAGATCATCGACCCACGCCGCGCCTTCCGGCGAATAGGCTGCGGTGGCCATAAAAAGGCCAAATGAATTCGGCGACAGCCCCATCGCCGCGACACGTTGGGCAAAGATCGCACGCAACTTGGGGTCTGGAATAATGACATTGCCAGAATGGCAGCCAGCAATATTGAAGGTTTTCGTCGTCGCGGTCATCATGACCAGCCGTTCGTTGACCCCCTCGATCAGCGCCATTGCTGTATGCTTATGCCCGGGCATCACAAGATCATGGTGGATTTCATCTGAGACAAGGATGAGGTCATGGCGTTTGGCAAATGCAGCGACGTGCTCCAGCTCGGATTTGGACCATACACGGCCCCCCGGGTTATGTGGCGAACAGAAAATCAGCATCGTTTCATTGCCAGTCATTTGGGCGTCATAGGCATCGAAATCCAATGTGTATTGGCCGTCTTCGATTGTCATTTCGCATTCTACAACCTGCCGACCCGCGGCCGAGATCACCCGCGCAAATGCATGGTAGATGGGCGTGAAAAGAACCACGCCGTCCCCTGGTTTGGTGAAGGCATCAACGCACATTGCCGTCCCGTTTACCAATCCGTGGGTGGTGAAAATCCACTCTGTTGCGATTTTCCAGCCATGGCGGTTCTCCATCCACCACTGGATGGCGCCCAGATATTTGCTATCGTCGCCGAAGTAGCCATAGACGCCATGATCCAACATGTCTTGCAGCGCGGTTTGAACCACCTGCGGCGGACGAAAATCCATATCGGCAACCCACATCGCGATTCCGGTATCTGCGGGGACGCCATAGATCTGCTCCATCTTGTCCCATTTCGCGCAATGGGTGCCACGCCGGTCGATGATTTCGTCAAAGCTCATGGGGTTCTCCTGTCAGATTTGGCCGTCACGCTAAACCTAATCGACCGGACCGCAAGGCCCGAGGTTGCAGCGGCGTATGTGTTGGCCTAAATCATCTAAATGATACGCAATATTTTATTACACCCTGATCCTCGGCTTAAAAAGCCATGCGCCCCCGTGACCAATATGACGGAGGATCTGCGCAGCTTGGCCGATGATATGCTTGCAACGATGTATGATGCGCCAGGGATTGGTCTTGCGGCACCCCAAATCGGGGTGATGAACCGTCTGATCGTCATGGATTGTGTCAAGGAAGAGGGTGAAACGCCGCGTCCGTTGGTAATGTTCAACCCTGAAATCGTTGCCTCATCGGACGAGCTTAACACCTACGAAGAAGGGTGTTTGTCGATACCTGAGCACTTTGCTGATGTGACGCGCCCGGCTGATGTAGATGTGCGGTGGGTCGATGCCGACGGGAATGAGCGAACAGAGACCTTCACCAAGCTTTGGGCGACCTGCGTGCAGCACGAAATCGATCATTTGGACGGCAAGCTTTTTATCGATTACCTCAAGCCGATGCGACGTCAGATGATTACCCGCAAAATGACCAAGTTGAAACGAGAGTTGGCGCGCGAATGAGCGTGCTGGAAATCGTCACATGGCCCGATGTACGTCTGACAACGGTTTGCGATCCAGTTGAAACGCGTTCGCCTGAAATAGATCGGTTGATCGCCGATATGCTCGAGACGATGTATGCCGCCCCCGGTCGCGGTTTGGCCGCGCCCCAAGTTGGCCGGACCGAGCGAATTTTCGTGTTCGATGCGGGCTGGAAAACGGGCACGCCTACGCCCGTGGCATGTATCAACCCGCAGATTCTGAGGCTGTCTGACACCCGCGCTATCGGCGAGGAGGGGTGCTTGTCCATCCCTGGCGTGCCGATGAATATCCCCCGTGCGACAGAGGTAACCTTGCGGTGGACAGATGCGAATGGCACCCACGAACGAGATTTTGCCGGGGCTGAGGCCGTGATTGTGCAGCATGAATATGACCATCTTGATGGGGTCGTCATCTATGATCGGGTAGAGCAGGAGAAAAGCCAATGACCGTTCGTCGCATCATCCCGTGGCCCCATGCCTGCCTGCGGTCCCCCGCTGCCCAAGTGACTGAAATTAATGATGAAATAAGAAAGTTGTGGGACGATATGATCACCACGATGGATGCGATGCCCGGCGTCGGCTTGGCCGCGCCTCAGATCGGGGTGGCGTTACAGGTGGCTGTTGTAGATGCCTCGAAGGGTCGGGACAAGCGGATCAGATTGGCGAACCCAGTTGTGATCGATGCCTCCGCGATCATGAATGAATACGATGAAGCGAGCCCGAACCTACCCGGGATCTCTGCGAAAATTCGCCGTCCACGTGGCGTTAAGGTGCAGTATCTGGATGAACAAGGCGATACAGTGACCCGTGACTTTGTCGGCTTGGAAGCGACCAGCGTGCAGCATCAAATTGATCACCTCGCCGGTAAGATGTTTTTCGACAATCTAAGTAAAACGCGCCGCGATATGCTGCTTCGCAAAGCTCGAAAATTCAAGATTTAGTCACCTTTAGGTTTTAAGAGGATGTGTGTGATGCGTGTGATCTTTATGGGAACGCCCGAGTTTTCGGTGCCTGTTTTGGACGCATTGGTGCTGGCCGGCCACGAAATCGCCGCTGTCTATTGTCAACCGCCCCGACCAGCAGGGCGTGGTAAAAAAGATCGTCCGAGCGCGGTGCAGCAGCGGGCCGAGGCGCTTGGCCTGCCTGTTCGTTACCCTGTGTCGTTGAAAACGGACGAGGCGCAGGCCGAGTTTGCCGCGCTTGAGGCTGATGTCGCGGTTGTTGTCGCCTATGGCCTCATTCTGCCGCAAGCGGTTCTGGATGCGCCCAAATCCGGGTGTCTGAACATCCACGCGAGCCTACTGCCGCGCTGGCGCGGAGCTGCGCCGATCCATCGTGCAATCATGGCCGGTGATGAAGAAACCGGCGTTTGCATCATGCAAATGGAGGCTGGGTTGGATACAGGTCCGGTGTTGATGCGTTCAACGACACCGATCCGCAGTACTGAGACGACGATCGAACTTCACGACCGGTTAAGTACTCTGGGTGCAGAATTGATTGTGGAGGCGCTACGCCAGCTGCCGCAGCTTGCGCCAGAGCAGCAGCCTGACGTGGGCGTGAGCTATGCCAGCAAGATTGATAAAGCTGAGGCGCGCATCGATTGGTCCCGCCCCGCTGCGGACGTCGACCGTCAGATCCGGGGCTTGTCGCCGTTTCCGGGGGCTTGGTTTGAACTGAATGATACGCGGGTAAAGGTGTTGGCTTCTGCGCTTGCGGAGGGGGGCGGTTCGGCAGGGGAGGTATTGGATGCCAGTCTGACAGTCGCCTGCGGGACAGGTGCCGTTCGGTTGATCTGCTTGCAACGTGCGGGAAAAGCGGCGCAAGATGCCGAGACATTCCAGCGTGGCGCGCAGATCGCGGCGGGCACAGTTCTGAGCAAAGGGTAAACATGTTTCCGACGCTTATCGGCACGGTTGTGATTGCGGGTCTTGTGGGCTTTTTCGCCGAAAAGTCCGGCTTTACCCGCAACGGATATCTTGCGTCGATTATCATTTGCGTTGGTGGGGCGTTCTTATTCTATTTTGTCCGCCTGATGTTTGGCTTTGGGTTTAATTCCGCCGGTATGAACGCCATCGCGTCGTCTATTGGGGCCCTGATTATCGTACCGTTTCATTGGCGTCGGAAATAGGGTTACACCCGCGGTGGACGGCTTTTGTACACCGGCAAGTGCCACCCGAAATACAGCGATCCGGCACGTAGAACCCATGTTACGCAGGCCCCGACAAACAATGAAATCGGATCATCCCCTAGTATGCTGCGGGTGATAACAGCGGTGGCGGCACCAGCAAAGGCTGCTGTCACGTAAAGCTCACCCTGGCGCAAGACCAAGGGCACTTCGCCGACGACGACATCGCGCATCAGGCCACCCATGCAGCCTGTGATCATTCCCATCAAGACAACGACGACGGCCGATTGATCCAGCGAAATCGCGATGCCCGTACCAGCGGCGACGGCCACGGCAAGGGCGATGGAATCAAGCCAAAGCAAGGCGCGATACCGGCTTTCCAAAAGGTGCGCTGATAGAAAGACCACCAGCGCGGCGGTCACACCCAGGGCAAGATGCGTGGGGTTCGCGATCCAGAAAATCGGGTTTCGATCGAGCAGGAGATCCCGCAGAGTGCCGCCACCCAGTGCCGTCAAACAGGCGATAAAGGCAAAGCCCACCAGATCAAGCTGCGCGCGGCTGGCCACAAGAGCACCCGTGATCGCAAAGACCAGCACGGAGGCGTACTCGAGCAGGGTGAGCAGGCTCATTTTGTCTTGAACGGGGCCATGCCAGCCCGGGCCAGTTCATCCGCACGTTCGTTTTCCGGATGCCCCGCGTGGCCTTTGACCCACTCCCATGTCACCTGATGCCGCGCATTCGCGGCGTCGAGGCGCTGCCAAAGTTCTGCGTTTTTTACAGGCTTTTTCGCGGCATTTTTCCAACCGTTTTTCTTCCAGCCAAAAATCCAGCCGGTGATCCCGTTTTTGACATAATTGCTGTCTGTGACGATCGTAATCTCGGTTGGGCGGGCCAGCGCTTCGAGGGCGCTGATGGCGGCCATGAGTTCCATACGGTTATTGGTCGTATCGGGTTCGCCGCCTTTGAGCTCGCGTTGTTTGACGATCTTGTCGCCCTCCATCGCCCGCATTAGGGCTCCCCAGCCGCCAGGACCGGGATTGCCCGAACAGGCACCGTCAGTATATGCAATTAGCTTTGTCATAGGGCTGCCTTATCCAGTCTGGCGTGGGGGCGTCCAGTCTATTTTGACTTGGATAGGCGACTTTTGTCGTTAAAGAAAGACGCCCACGGCGAGACAGGCCAGCACCACAACAGTCAGCAGCGTGCGCAGTTTCAACCACCAGCGCGGCGCAAGACGCCAGTGCCAGAACGCTGCATCCAAGACGAGCAGACCGGCAAAACCGAACATCAGGTTCAACCCAGACCCGACAGGACCGCCGCTGGTCATGAAAAATGCCCACAGCGCCGGGAGTACAGCAAGGATATACCCAGCAGTGGCCTTGGCCCCGCTGGTCTTTGTTGCGAACCCCCATAGCACGCCAGACATGAAGGAAAGGATAACGGTGCCATAGAATAATTGAATATAAGGCCCGACAAAGCGCCCGCCTAAGGTCGTAGCCCCCCAATTGGCCAAGGGGTCAACCAGCCCGGTCAGCGCCCCCCAGATGAACGGGATCAGACCGGCAAGGCCAAGCCAGAGCGGTGCGCGGGGAATGCCGGTCATGCGGGCACGCGCAGAACGCGGGGGACCTTGAACTCGACGTTTTCAACGGCGGTTTCGACCAATTCGGTGGTCACCTCATAGCGGTCTTTGAAGGCGTCGATTACTTCATTGATCAGTTGCTCGGGGGCGGAAGCACCCGCCGTGATGCCGATACTTGCGATGCCTTCAAGGCTGCGCCAATCAATATCCGTCGCGCGCTGTACCAGCTGCGCATATTCACACCCCGCACGCGATCCAACCTCGACAAGACGGCGGGAATTCGACGAATTCGGCGCGCCAACCACCAGCATCGCATCGCATTTCGGAGCCATTGCCTTGACCGCTTCTTGGCGGTTGGTGGTGGCATAGCAGATGTCTTCTTTGTGAGGCCCGATGATTTGGGGGAAACGGCGGTTCAGTGCGGCGACGATTTCCGCGGTGTCATCAACGCTCAGCGTGGTCTGGGTGACATATGCCAGTTTTGTCGGATCGCGCACATCGACGGTATCAACATCGGCCGGGGTTTCAACGAGCAGAACCTCGCCCGGTGGCAGTTGTCCCATCGTCCCGACGGTTTCGGGGTGTCCCGCGTGACCGATCATGATCATCTGCAAACCCGCATCGGCATGTCGCTGTGCTTCGATATGAACCTTAGAAACAAGCGGGCAGGTGGCGTCGACATACACCATATTGCGCGCTTCCGCTTTGGCGGGCACGGCCTTGGGTACCCCGTGAGCTGAGAAGATCACGGGTCGGTCATCGGGGCATTCCGAAAGCTCTTCGACAAAGATTGCGCCGCGTTCGCGCAATCCATCAACGACAAATTTATTGTGCACGATTTCGTGGCGCACGTAGACTGGTGCGCCCCACTTTTCGATGGCCATTTCGACGATCTTGATCGCACGGTCCACGCCCGCACAGAACCCGCGCGGTGCGGCAAGGTATAGGGTCAAAGGCGGTTTGGTCATCAATCTCTCCTCGGGCTTGGGCCATAGGTAAGGGCTGCGCCGCGCATCGTCCAGACCGGCGGCGGCACAGTCTGCTGCTTCGAGTGCACGCGCACCTATCGCAGGGGCATGGCAGCTGCGGAGATGTAGGCGCGGGGGAGCGAGCTATTCGTCCGGTGTTTCACGTGGAGGCCGGCCAATAACGTCGCGCAGGTCTTCGAGCTCGATGAAATTGTCGACCTGACGGCGTAATTCGTCAGAGATCATAGGCGGTTGGCTGCGGATTGTGCTGACAACAGACACGCGGACACCCTGCCGTTGCAGGCTTTCCACCAGCGGGCGAAAATCCCCGTCACCGGAAAAGATCACGATATGGTCAAGATGTGGCGCGAGCTCCATCGCGTCGACCGCAAGCTCGATATCCATGTTCCCCTTAACCTTGCGGCGACCCATGCTATCCGTGTATTCTTTGGCGGGCTTGGTCACCATCGAGAACCCGTTGTAGTTCAGCCAGTCGACCAATGGTCGTATCGGCGAATATTCGTCATTCTCGAGAAGGGCGGTGTAATAAAATGCACGCAATAGTTTCCCGCGCCGCATGAATTCCTGCCGCAACAGCTTGTAGTCGATATCAAAGCCCAGGTTCTTGGCGGCGGCGTAGAGG
Source organism: Sulfitobacter sp. M22 (assembly GCF_021736025.1). Taxonomy (NCBI): domain Bacteria; kingdom Pseudomonadati; phylum Pseudomonadota; class Alphaproteobacteria; order Rhodobacterales; family Roseobacteraceae; genus Sulfitobacter; species Sulfitobacter sp. M22. The sequence continues at coordinate 2,958,938 of NZ_WMEC01000001.1, forward strand.
TTAGAGCCGTCGATGAACAAAGCTAAGCGTTCGTCCTTGTAGAACATGAAATGCCTTCCTAATACACGTCGTTCGGAAAACTGCGTCGTGTAGCGCTGCTATAAAACGAAATGTTTCAAAATGAGTTTCCGACTTTAATAACATACTACCTAAGAGTTTTTGAGGGGGCAGCAAGTGAAGACATTCGGCAAGGCCCGTGACGATGGGGCACAAATCGGCAGGGAAGCGCTGATCGCCTTGGGGGGGAATCAATCTTCGGTTGCGGGAGGGCCCGCTGATACGGTGATGAAGTCGCTTAAAATACTAGAGAATATGGCGGTACAAGTCGTCGCTGTTAGTCCGCTCTACTCAACCCATGCGTATCCGCCAGGGTCTGGCCCAAACTTTGTAAATACAACCGCAAGGATTAGATTCGACGGCGAGGCCGATCAGATTTTAGCCATTCTTCACGCTGTAGAGGGGCAGTTGGGGCGCGAAAGGACAAACCGTTGGGGCCCCCGTACGGTGGATCTGGATTTGATCGCGATGGGGGATACGGTGCTGCCCGATGCAAAGACACAGGCCCTCTGGCGCAAGCTTGCATTCGACCAACAGTCGGTTCGCGCACCAAATGAACTGATCCTGCCACACCCTCGTTTACAAGATCGCGCCTTCGTACTGGTGCCGCTTGCCGACATCGCGCCGGACTGGCGTCATCCGCTGATTGGCAAAACAGTTCGAGAGATGTTGAATGACCTACCTGAGGCAGATAAAAAGGGGGTATGGCCCATGGAATAGGGCCTTGTAAATTCCGGCGATGGCTTCTAAATAGTCGGCTTCTTGCAGCATTCATGATTGGAGCATCCCCATGGCCCGCGTCACTGTCGAAGATTGTGTAGATAAAGTGCCAAACCGGTTCGAGCTTGTCATGCTTGCCGCGCACCGTGCCCGCGAAATTGCGGCTGGTTCGCCGGTCACTGTTGATCGTGATAACGACAAGAACCCTGTCGTTTCCCTGCGCGAGATTGCAGATGAAACGCAGTCGGCTGACGATCTGCGCGAACGTCTGATCGAAAGCAATCAGAACCAAATCGAAGTCGATGAACCCGAAGAGGACGCGATGGCGCTTCTTATGGGGGCAGAACAAGACAAGCCCGAAGAGGACAGCATGTCCGAAGAAATGCTGCTGCGGCAGTTGATGGCGGCGCAAGGGCAGGGCTAAGGCCCGCGCCCTTCGGGGCATATAGGCAGGACAGGCATGAACACCGCCGACATTACGGCTGAAGACCTTATCGCGCTTGTGCGCGCTTATAACCCTAAGACAAACGAAAATCATATTCGGCTGGCCTATGAATATGGCCAGCAGATGCATGACGGGCAGTTCCGCCATTCAGGCGAGCCCTATTTCACGCATCCGGTCTCTGTTGCGGCTATTTTGACCGAACAGCAGCTGGATGACGCGACTATCATTACCGCATTGCTGCACGACACGATCGAGGACACGAAAGCGTCCTACCGCAGCGTCGATGAAAAGTTCGGGCGTGACGTGGCCGAGCTGGTTGATGGCGTGACCAAGCTGACCAACTTGCAGTTGAATTCTAACGAGACCAAGCAGGCCGAAAATTTTCGCAAGCTGTTTATGGCAATGTCGAAAGACCTGCGGGTTATTTTGGTTAAGTTGGCGGACCGGCTGCATAATATGCGCACGATCAAGTCGATGCGCCCTGATAAGCAGATTCAGAAAGCACGCGAAACAATGGATATCTATGCGCCTCTTGCAGGGCGTATGGGGATGCAATGGATGCGCGAAGAGCTCGAAGATCTAGCGTTCCGGGTGCTCAACCCCGAAGGGCGGCAATCCATCATCCGGCGGTTCATCACGCTGCAGCGTGAAACCGGCGATGTGATCCAGCGCATTACCGGCGACATGCGTCACGAGCTTGAGAAGGCTGGAATCGAGGCTGAGGTATTCGGGCGGGCAAAGAAGCCCTATTCTATCTGGCGGAAAATGCAGGAAAAGCAGCAATCCTTTTCCCGTTTATCAGATATTTACGGTTTCCGCGTTATCACCACGTCGGAGGATGAATGCTACCGCGCCCTTGGAACAATCCACCGACGGTGGCGGGCTGTTCCGGGACGGTTCAAGGATTATATTAGCCAGCCTAAAACCAATGGCTACCGGTCGATCCATACCACCGTTTCAGGTCGTGATGGTAAACGGGTCGAAGTGCAGATCAGAACGCGGCAGATGCATGATGTCGCCGAATCCGGTGTGGCGGCGCATTGGTCCTATCGTGACGGTGTACGGTCCCGAAACCCGTTCGCAGTCGACCCAGTGAAATGGGTTGCACAGCTGACAGAGCAGCTTGATTCAGAGGAGGATCACGAAGATTTCCTCGAGGCGGTCAAGCTCGAGATGTATGCCGACCAAGTGTTCTGTTTTACGCCCAAGGGCGAGGTGGTCAAACTGCCCCGTGGGGCCACGCCGATCGATTTCGCCTATGCGATTCACACGCGAATCGGCGCTGCCTGCGTCGGGGCTAAGATCGACGGTATGCGCGTTCCTTTGTGGACGCGGGTGAAAAACGGTCAGTCAATCGAAATTATTACCGCCCAAGGTCAAACACCGCAGGCAACGTGGCTGGATATTGCGACGACCGGAAAGGCGAAAACAGCGATTCGTCGCTCGCTACGTGAATTGGATCGCGCGCGCTTTGTGAGTTTGGGGCGCGAATTGGCGCGCTCGGCTTTTGAGCAGATGAATAAATCTGCGACAGAGAAAGTATTGCGCACCGCCGCGCGCAACCTGCGGCTGTCCAATGAGGAAGAACTGCTGGCGCAGCTTGGGTCGGCGGAGCTGTCGGGCCAAGAAGTGGTGCAAGCCGTCTACCCCAACCTGCGTCCGAAACCCGGCGAACATGTCGACCGCAAACGGGCGGTTGTAGGCTTGGAAGCGGGTCAGTCCTTTGACCGGTCCCCGTGCTGTCAGGCGCTTCCAGGGGAACGCATTGTCGGCATTACCTTCCGCGGGCAGGGCGTGAAAATACACACGATCGACTGTGAACGCCTGTCTCATTACGAGGACCAGCCCGAACGGTGGCTGGATTTGCGGTGGCACGATGGTCCGCATCCGGCGATCTATGGCGCGACGCTGGAGCTGACCATCGGCAATGGCGCTGGGGTTTTGGGTCGGATCTGTACCTTGATCGGTCAATCCTCGGCCAATATCGCGGATTTGGAATTTTTGGACCGCAAGCCTGACTTTTTCCGGTTGCTGATCTACGTAGAGCTGCGAGACATTGCACATCTGCATTCTTTGATCCCCATGCTGGAGGCCGAGAGCGAAGTGGCCGAGATCAGCCGATATCGGAACCCCGATTTGTTCAAGGCAGGCAGCAAAGACGCATGATCCGCCCGGACTGCGCTGACCCAAGGACGAACTGTTGATTTTCAAACGCCGCGACCCCAAGCCGACAGTGCGCGCGATGGCTGAATTCATGTGGCCTCGGGGTGGTTGGACGCGGGCGTTCCATTATGTCAAACACCGTATGCGCCGGTTGCCTGATACACCCGAACGGATTGCACGCGGGATTTGGGCTGGGGTTTTCACGACATTCACGCCGTTTTACGGAATGCATTTTATCGTAGCGGCGTTGGTCTCACGGGTGATGCGGGGCAATCTGCTGGCGGCGCTGATGGGGACGTTTTTTGGCAACCCCTTAACCTACGTGCCGATTGGCTTGTCATCGCTGTCAATGGGGCACTGGATACTCGGGTCTCAGATGCAGACGGGGGAACACCGGTCATTCGGCGGCAAGTTCTTTGACGCCGGACACGATTTATTGGCCAATTTTGTCGCGATCCTAACCAACCGCGATATGGATTGGTCCGGGCTTGAGGTATTCTGGCATCAGGTGTTTTATCCGTATTTGATCGGGGGCATTGTGCCCGGCATGATCTGCGCGACAATCGCGTATTATCTGGCTGTACCGTTACTTCGGGCCTATCAAAAACGACGCAAGGGCGCGATTAAGGCCAAGTTTGACTCGTTGAAGAAAAAAGCCTCGGCCAAGGCAGAGGCGAAACGCAAGGCAGAGCAGGCGGCTCTGGAGGGGAAAGACCATGGCGGCACAAGGTAAGCTTCGGCTGGGTGTAAACATTGATCACGTGGCAACTGTGCGCAATGCGCGCGGTGGTGGATATCCTGATCCGCTGCGTGCCGCTCGGGCCGCGCAAGAGGCCGGGGCCGATGGAATTACGGCGCACCTGCGCGAAGATCGCCGTCACATCACGGATGCCGATATCGAGGGTCTGCAAGAAGTGCTGACCGTGCCGCTGAACTTTGAAATGGCAGCTACCGAAGAGATGCAGGCCATCGCCTTGCGCCACAAACCCCATGCGGTTTGCATCGTGCCCGAAAAGCGCGAGGAACGGACCACGGAGGGCGGTTTGGAAGTGGCGCGCGAAGAAAACCGGTTGGCGCACTTCATTGCGCCTTTGCGCGAAGCAGGTAGCCGCGTCAGCATTTTTATCGCCGCCGACCAGCGTCAGATCGAAGCCGCGAACCGCATCGGGGCCGAAGTGATCGAACTGCACACCGGTGCCTATTGCGACGCCTATGCCGAAGGGCATTGGGAGGAGGCGCAGAAAGAACTTCAAAAACTCGAGGAAATGTCGAAATTTGCGCATGATCTAGGGCTTGAAGTGCACGCAGGCCACGGGCTGACCTATGACACCGTGAGCCCGATCGCCGCCTTCCCTGAAGTGCAAGAGCTGAACATCGGACACTTCCTAATCGGCGAGGCAATCTTTCTGGGGCTTGGTCCCGCCATCGCCGAGATGCGCCGCCTGATGGATGACGCCCGCAAGGGCTGAGGGCGCAGCATGATTTTGGGCATTGGGACTGACCTTGCGAATATCGAACGGATTCAAGGCACGCTGGACCGCTTTGGGGACCGTTTTAGAAAACGCGTATTTACCGAAGTTGAACAGCAAAAGGCTGAACGGCGGCGCGATATCGCGGGGACCTATGCCAAGCGATGGGCTGCCAAGGAGGCTTGTTCAAAGGCACTTGGTACCGGACTGCGCATGGGGATCGCATGGCGGGACATGGCCGTGAGCAATCTTCGAACCGGCCAGCCCGTGATGGAAGTGACCGGCTGGGCCGCAGAACGTCTGGCCGAAATGACACCTGAAGGACATGAGGCGATCATTCATGTCACACTGACCGACGATCACCCTTGGGCTCAGGCATTTGTCGTCATCGAAGCCCGCCCCACGGCAGGGATCTAGCCGCAACGGCAAATCATGGCCCAATCGGTCGATCGATCGGGGGCGGGGTTGCTTGACTTGCGGCAATGGCACCCGCATGTAACGCTCGAACGCATGAACAGGAGCGCCAAAATGGCCGCCAAAGAGAAAACCGGCAACGCCTTTGTCGAAACCATCAAAACGATTGTCTATGCGCTGTTGATTGCGGGTGTCTTCCGGACCCTGTTTTTCCAGCCGTTCTGGATTCCGTCCGGGTCGATGAAAGAGACGTTGTTGATTGGTGATTTCTTGTTCGTGAACAAAATGGCCTACGGCTATTCCTACGCGTCCTGCCCTAGCGTGATGATGCCCCGTTTCGGCATCGAAGTGGACGCAAAGGATATCTGCGGCGTGTTTGACGGCGACAACACACGTCTGTTCGGATCGGAACCTGAGCGCGGCGATGTTGTTGTTTTCCGTCACCCCGTATCGGGCCGTGACTATATCAAACGTTTGATCGGGTTGCCGGGCGATAAGGTCCAGATCACCGATGGTACTGTCAGCATCAATGGCACCGCGGTCGAGCTACGTGAGGATGGCGTTTTCGAAGAAGTCATGGACCGTCAAGGACCGCAGGGTATGCGTCCACGCTGTGAAAATGGTGCGGTCGGTGCTGGTGGGATGTGCAAAAAGACCCGCCAGATTGAAGTTCTGCCCAATGGGGTAGAGCACCCGATCTTGAACATTGGCAATCAAGCGTCGGACAACACCGGCGTGTATTCGGTGCCGGAAGGGCATTACTTTTTCATGGGCGATAACCGCGACAATTCGGCCGATAGCCGTCTTGCGCAGCAAGCCGGTGGCGTGGGTTTTGTCCCGTTCGAAAATCTGATTGGGCGCGCGGATCGAATCATGTTCAGTTCGGGGGGGCGGTCTATGCTGTTCTTCTGGACGTGGCGGGGCGATCGTTTCTTTAAGGCGGTCAAGTGAAGTTAAACGCTGATCTCCGGGCCTTTGAGGGCCGTATCGGGTACCATTTTACCAAGCCCGAGCTGTTGAACCGTGCGGTGACCCACGCCTCTATGTCGTCGGCCAACCGCGACGATAACCAGCGGCTTGAGTTTCTGGGCGACCGCGTCTTGGGGCTGGTGATGGCCGAAGCGCTGCTTAACCTTGATCCCGCCGCGACCGAAGGCCAACTGGCCCCGCGGTTCAATGCACTAGTACGCAAAGAAGCCTGTGCGGAGGTCGCGCGCGAGATCGATATGGGGGCTGTGCTCAAGCTCGGTCGCTCTGAGATGCTATCAGGCGGTCGGCGCAAGCAAGCATTGTTGGGCGACGCGATCGAGGCTATAATCGCAGCTGTCTATCTGGATGGCGGGTTTGACGAGTCCAGAGCGTTGATCCTGCGGCTGTGGGGGACGCGGGTACTGCAGGTCAAGCAAGACGCCCGCGATGCCAAAACCGCGTTGCAGGAATGGGCACAGGCGCGCGGCTTGCCGCCCCCCGCCTATGTCCAGACTGACCGGCAGGGGCCAGACCATGCCCCTGTTTTTACCATCACTGCCCGTATTGAAAGCGGGGCCAGCGCCGTTGCGTCCGCCCCGTCGAAACGTCAAGCCGAACAGGCCGCTGCCAAGACGCTCTTGGCCCAATTGGAGAGACCCTCATGACCACGCGCGCCGGATTTATCGCCCTGATAGGCGAGCCCAACGCGGGCAAATCGACGTTGCTCAACCGCATGGTGGGCGCGAAAGTGTCGATTGTGACCCATAAGGTGCAAACCACACGCGCCCGGATCCGCGGCGTTGCGATGGAAGGGCAAAGCCAGCTTGTGTTCGTCGACACGCCCGGTCTGTTCCAACCCCGTCGTCGGCTGGATCGCGCCATGGTGGCTGCTGCTTGGGGCGGTGCTGCAGATGCCGATGTTGTCATTCTGCTGATTGAGGCCAACCGCGGGATCACCGAAGGTGTGGAACGCATTCTCGAAGGTTTGGCCGACATCGGTAAGGGACGTAAAGTTGCGCTGGCGATCAATAAAATCGACCGCGTTGACGCACCGGTTTTGCTGGGTCTCAGCAAAGAGATGAATGACCGATTTAACTTCGTCGAGACCTTTATGATTTCAGCGGAGCGCGGGCATGGCGTCGATACATTGCGCCAATGGCTCGCAGCCGAGTTGCCCGAGAGCCCATGGCTTTACCCCGAAGATCAGATCGCAGATCTGCCGATGCGCATGATTGCTGCCGAAATGACCCGCGAAAAGCTCATCCTTCGCCTGCACCAAGAGCTGCCGTATCAGCTGACGGTTGAAACCGAGAATTGGGAAGAGCGCAAGGACGGGTCGGCGCGGGTAGATCAACTGATCTATGTGGTGCGTGACGGGCACAAAGGTATTGTGCTGGGCAATAAGGGCGAGACAATCAAGTCCGTCAGCAAAGCCGCGCGCGAAGAGCTCGAAGAGTTTTTGGGCCGAAAGGTTCACCTGTTCTTGCAGGTCAAGGTCCGCCCGAACTGGCTCGATGAGGCGGAGCGCTACTCTGAAATGGGGTTGGAGTTCAAAGACGGCAATGTCTAGGTTTGGTGCGATCCGACCCTTCGGGGAGGAATTTTCACCATTTGGAAGCAAGGGCCTGTCATGGCCCGGCTGACGGCGCGGTTCTGGGTGGACGCCTACCTCGCGCGGCTGCGCGTCTATGATATACCGGCATTTGTTGTCGCGCACGGGGATGACACTGGTGGCGCGGTTCTGGTGAAGCTGGCCACATTGGATGGAAATGCGCAGCTTTTTCATAAAAGCTTTGATTTGATCAGTGGTGAACGAACTTGGGTCGAGATGACGAGCGGCCAAGAGCCTGATGTGGATGAATCGATCAGTCGACAGCGCGGCTTTGACCCGGATCTATGGGTGATCGAGGTTGAAGACCGCCAAGGCCGCCATCTGTTGCACGAGGATGGGCTGAGTTGATGGAATGGCGCGATCAGGGCATTTTGCTGAGCACGCGCCGCCACGGCGAAACATCGGCGATTATCGAAGTTTTTACGCCAGAACGTGGGCGTCACGCCGGGATCGTGCGCGGCGGCACCAGCCGTAAAATTGCGCCAATCTTGCAGCCGGGTGCTCAATTGGATGTCTCATGGCGTGCACGATTAGAAGACCACATCGGTGCTTTTACCGTCGAGCCGGTACGAAGTCGGGCGGCATTGGCGATGAACGATCGGATGAGCCTCGCGGGATTGAACGCCGTGACCGGTCTGCTGGTTTTCGCCCTGCCTGAACGCGAGCCCCATGCACCGCTGTATCGGCGAACGGAAGCTCTGCTGGACCTTTTAGGGCAGGGGGACCTGTGGCCGCTCGCCTATCTTCAGTGGGAAATCAGTTTGTTAGACGAGCTGGGCTACGGGCTTGATCTTAGCGTTTGTGCTGTCACCGGACGAACAAGCGGGCTGATCTTTGTGTCGCCAAAAACGGGTCGTGCCGTCACGCGGGAGGGGGCTGGAGAGTGGGTGGACAAAATGTTGCCGCTTTCGCCCGTGCTCCGTGGTGAGGGTGATGCGAGCAACGCAGATATTGTGTTGGCGTTTAAAACCACGGGCTATTTTCTAGAACGACATCTGGCACGAGACCTTGGCGCAAGGTCTTTGCCTGAGGCGAGAACGCGATACGTGGAGGCCTTCAGTCGGCAGCGATAAACACCATATTAAGGTTCTCGGTGTTAGATAGAATCATCACATCATCCAGTATTTCGATGATGGTGGTGCGTATAAGCGCGTTGGTGAGTGATTTTTCGTACTGCAGGTCCGGGCAGAACATTTTGGTGGAGGATATGATCGTGAGTGTGACCCACGGATAGGGCACGGTATTCGACGCAGTGATACGGTTGCACGGACCTTGGATGGCGATTGTTTCTGCGTCTAGAAAGGACAGCGTCGTAGTTGCCGGGAACGGGACGCCGTTTATCTCTTGTAGATCCCAAAGACGGTCTGCCCCGCCATATGCCCAAGCGGTTTCATTCCGACTGCACAGATTTGTCAGAGCAGCAAGAATTAGAAGAGGGATGAATTTGAACATACTCGGTGCGAAAGCGGCCCGACGGTGTTAGCCATCAGGCCGCTGTGACACTATCCTAGCAAGCGGCGAGAGATGACCTGCGCCTGGATCTCTGCGGCACCTTCAAAGATGTTGAGGATTCGCGCATCACAGAGGACACGGCTGATCTTATACTCCAGCGCAAAGCCGTTGCCGCCGTGAATTTGCAGACCGTTGTCAGCCGCGGCCCAGGCGACACGTGCGCCGAGTAGCTTCGCCATACCTGCTTCGACGTCACAACGACGACCTTCATCTTTCTCGAAGGCAGAGAAATAGGTCAGCTGACGTGCAATCATAATCTCGACCGCCATCATCGCAAGTTTTGAAGACACACGAGGGAAGTTGATCAGGGACTTTCCAAATTGCTTGCGGTCGATAGCGTATTGCATGGAGATATCGAGCGCGGACTGCGCAACCCCAATGGCACGAGCCGCCGTCTGGATGCGCGCGCTTTCAAAGGTTTCCATTAGCTGTTTAAAGCCTTTGCCCTCTTCGCCGCCCAACAGATTTTCACCTTTGACATGGAAACCATCGAACGCGAGTTCGTATTCTTTCATGCCGCGATAGCCCAGCACTTCGATCTCGCCGCCGGTCATGCCTTCGGACGGGAAGGGGTTTGCGTCATCGCCGGGCGTTTTTTCGGCCAGAAACATCGACAAGCCTTTGTAGTTTGTCGTCTGAGGGTCAGTCCGTGCTAAAAGGGTCATGACATGGGTGCGCGCCGCGTGGGTAATCCATGTTTTGTTGCCTGTCACCTTATAATCGTCACCGTCCTTCACTGCGCGGGTACGCAGGGAGCCGAGATCCGAACCGGTATTCGGCTCTGTAAATACGGCCGTGGGCAGGGTCTCAGCGCTCGCAATCCGGGGAAGCCATTTTTCTTTCTGGGCGTCCGTCCCGCCCGCGATGATAAGCTCCGCTGCGATTTCCGAGCGTGTCCCCAGAGACCCAACGCCGATATAGCCGCGCGACAATTCTTCGGAGACGACGCACATAGAGGCTTTGGACAGGCCAAAGCCGCCGTATTCCTCGGGGATTGTCAGGCCGAAAACGCCCATTTCTGCGAGCTCATTGATGACCTCAATCGGGATCAGCTCGTCCTTGAGGTGCCATTCGTGGGCGAAGGGCTCGACCTTTTCAACAGCGTAGCGGCGGAACTGCTCGCGGATCATCTCTAGCTCTTCATCGAGGCCGGACCGACCCACGGTGATGTTAGCGGATTGCTCTTGCATCAGTTCAACAAGACGTGTGCGTGCGGCTTGCGTATTGCCCTGCTTTTGCAATGAAGTGATGCCAGCGTTCACGAATGCGGTCTGATCCTCGGTCGCTACACCGAGATCGTGCAGGCGCAGAATTTCACCTTGGTTCATCTGAATGCCGCCGGTCATCTGGCAGAGATATTCACCGAAGGCGATCTGATGAATTAGCTGTTCGGTCTCGGTAAACTTGTCTTCGGACTGAAGTTTTTCTGCCCATAGCTGCATCTGATGAAGAGACTGCGCATAGGTAGCGAGCCAAGCAAGCCCATGTGCCGCGGTTTGATTTTCTTCGACAAGTGCGTTCGCCACTTTTCCGTCTTGAGATACAATCGCGCGTACCGCGGCTTTCGCTGCATCTAAGAGACGATCCACGGGAGCCAACGTTGATTTGGTAATCGCAAGCAAGTCTTCGATAACAACTTCGGTGCCAGCAATTACGTCTTGTCCATCATGTGCCATCTGTAAGCTCCCTTATTTGGTTAAGGACGACATAGACCTTTCGCAGTTGCAGCACAATAAAGATACGTTTCGATGCGACAAATTGGTTTAAAATTTCGTCGATGATTTCGCGTGCGCCTCTTGGTAAACTTGATATGAACATGCCCATGGACATGCTTTTTACCTTAATGACACCGGGAGAATGGGCTTTTGCCTTCGGGGTCGGACTTGTAGCTGGGTTTATTAAGGGGGTGGTGGGCTTCGCGATGCCCTTGGTCCTCATATCGGGGCTCACGATGTTTCTAACGCCCGAGCTCGCGCTGGCCGGGCTGATCTTCCCAACGGTCATCACGAATATGTTTCAGGCCTTACGGCAGGGCGTAGCCGCTGCGTGGGGCAGCATGAAAATGTTTAAAGTTTTCCTGATCGCCGGAGGCGTCGCACTTTGCCTGTCTGCCCAGACTGTGCGTTTTCTCGCCGCTGATACGATGATGCTGGTGATTGGTGTGCCGATAACGCTATTTGCTTTGTGGCAGGTCACGGGACGCAGTTTTACCCTCTCGCATAGATCCACAAGACTAGAGGCCGCTATCGGGGTGTTCGCTGGGGCCATTGGCGGCGTTTCGGCCGTCTGGGGGCCGCCGACAGTCGCCTACCTTACTGCGCTTGGAACGCCCAAGCATGATCAAATGCGCGTGCAAGGGGTCATCTACGGATTAGGTGCAATCCTATTGCTGATTTCGCATTTTGGATCTGGTGTATTGCGCGCGGAGACGGTGCCTTTTTCGACCGTGATGATCGTACCATCGCTGATCGGCATGTGGCTAGGCAGCCTGGTGATGGACAAGATTGACCAAGCGTCTTTTAAGAAAGCGACACTGGTCATCCTGTTAATTGCGGGGGCAAATCTAGTCCGCCGCGGTCTATTTGGTTAACGCTTAACTTTGCCGCGCAACGGTCAATCCTGATACATCTTCGATAAATGTCACGATGCGTGTCTTGAGCGCATCATCATTTATCGCGGCCAAAGCGCTAACGATCTCGATGCTCGGGTCGGCCTTAGGCGTGGCATTTGTATCGTCATGCAGTCCTTCGAAAAAATACGCGGGTGCGACGTCTAGAATTTGAGACAATTCAAACAGACGGCTGGCAGCGACACGGTTCGAGCCAATTTCGTATTTCTGGATTTGCTGGAAGGATAGATTCAACCGTTTGGCCACATCGGTTTGAGAAAAACGACGCAGCGTACGAATCTGTTTTAGTTTTTTGCCGACGTGGATGTCTACGGGATGCGACATTCTGATACCTCCGGTTGTTGTTGTACCTAGTCATCCCCAAATCTCTCTTTCCGATCAATTGGATAGATTTATTCAATTTGTGGTTACAAAGTGTCCACTGATGTATTATGAATAATGCCTTAATGTATGATTAATTTACCATTGGTGGCCAATGAATAGTGTCGACGAGGCAGGATTAATTGAAACCGAAGCGGACAAAATTCCGCCGTTACTATATGAAATGGTTAGATCTTTTATCGTCCTCGCGGACACACTCAATCTTAGCCAAGCCGTGCGCCTGTTGGGAAGTACGAGGCAGACCGTGAGGCGCCATATTGCCCAGATTGAAGACTATTTGGATGCCCCATTGTTCGATGTCGACGAACGCCGATATCGCCTTACTCAACGTGGTGAAGAAGCATTGCCCGAGGCGCGAGAGTTTCTCGCGCGCGGTAAGGTGTGGATTGGCGGCAATACACGAAGTTCCGGCGGCCTGTTACGCCTGTCGCACGAAACGCCAAACGGGTGGAATTTCTATCAGCAGCAACGCCCATTAACGCAGATTTGGGATGGCGAGTCGCCGATGATAAAAGAAGCATTTGTCGCCTGGGTGAATAGCGAGGGACGGCTGGAGCACGAAAATTTCCAGAAAATTCGTCCGTATGTTCTGGTGTACCGAGACTCCCCGAGCGGTTGGATTTGCATCGAGGTGGGGCAGGAATCATTTTATACAAATTGGTGGGGTTGGGAGAATGCGCGGAGTAGCATCGGGCGGCCCCTCGCTAATTTTCCGGGCGGTCCCGAGTTCGAGGCAATGCTGGATTTCCCTTTTCGGGAGGTGCAGGCGAACGGCGGGGTGCGCTTGGATGAAATTGTGACACAAATACCGCGCGACACAGCCAGCGGAGAGCTTATCCCACTGGCATATAAAAGACTTTTAATGGCGAGCCGGTTTCCTGATGGTAGTTTCGCCTTGATCTCGGCAGTAGATAGATCGCGCCATGTGACCATTTCCGGCCTAGATCAAGCCGCGATGTCAGGCATGCCCGACGACGCCATAGTGCGCTTCTAGCCATCTATCTAAAATTCGAAGCTAACTTTTGTCAAATAGGCTACCCTTTGTTGGAATTTCATCAGAGGAGAGTTCAGTATGACGTTGTTGAGTTTTCAGAGCGGCGAACGTTTTATCGCCAGTAGTTCAGAGGCCCTGCGCAAAGCTGGGATCACGTTAACGGTCGGTTATGACTTTAGGGTCTACAAGGAACTATTAGAGGATGCGCGACCGGATCACTTAATTGGGCTGCCCTTCGACCCTGTCGCGCATGATCTGAGCGAAAATAACGCCTTTTGGGTCGTTGGGCGGAATTCGAAGGGTGAAATTATGCATACGCAGGCGATGCGTATGTTGGCGTTGAAAGGGGCAAAGCTGGCCGAGTACCTGCGTCGGTCATTCGTAGAGTTTCCACCTCCGGGCGTTGATATTGATTTCCACCGCTCAAGGTATCGCGCAGGGCCGGGATCGCACCGCATCGCTGGCGACGTGTGCTATCATGGCGAATTTTGGGTCGGTGCGACACCGCGTGAATTTAAGACCGCTGGTCTATCGTCACTATTGGGGCGCTATGCCTTCTGGCAGGCAATGCAGCATTGGGATCCAGACCACATCATTGCGTTCATGACAAATGCAGTTGTGTATAAGGGGTTCCCTGCACGCCATGGTTATATGCATACTGAGCCAGGCACGTTGCGATGGTTCATTAATGGGCAAGATGCGCCCGTTGAAGGCTTTATGGCCTATATGGACCGAGAGGATCTACGGTTTATTCTGGACATGCCTCTGTCAGATCGATCGTCGAGGGCGGCATAGAGGGCGCTAAGAATAGAGAGCCGCGCTTTTCGCGCGGCTCTGTTAAGATCAACCGATTGCGGCCGCTTTCACGTCCTCGTCGATATAGGGGAGGTATTGTTCAAAGTTCTCCGCGAACATTTTGACCAGTTTGGCTGCCTGACGATCGTAGGAAGCAGGATTGTCCCAAGTTCTGCGCGGGTCCAGAAGGATATCAGCAACCCCCGTCACTGCGACCGGAACGTCAAAGCCGAAGTTAGGGTCTTTGCGGTATTCAACACCTGCGAGTGATCCCTCCAGCGCTGCGGTTAGCAATGCGCGGGTGGCCTTGATTGGCATGCGGCTACCGGTGCCATAAGCGCCCCCGGTCCAGCCGGTGTTCACCAGCCAGCATGTCGCGCCATGCGTGGCAATTTTCTCGCGCAGGAGGTTGCCGTAAACTTCAGGGCGACGTGGCATGAAGGGGGCACCGAAACAGGTTGAGAATGTAGGCTCGGGTTCGGTTACACCACGCTCTGTGCCTGCTACCTTGGACGTGAAGCCCGACAGGAAGTGATACATTGCCTGCGCAGGGGTCAAACGCGCGATCGGAGGAAGTACACCGAACGCATCGCAGGTCAACATGATGATGTTTTTGGGATGCCCGCCGGTCGCTTTAGCAGAGGCGTTAGAGATATAGTGCAGCGGGTAGGCGCAACGCATGTTAGCGGTCAGGCTATCGTCATCGAAATCAAGCTCTTTTGTGTCTTGGTCAAAGATCATGTTCTCAATGACGGTACCGAACTTTTCAGTGGTCGCGTAAATCTCGGGTTCGGCTTCACTGCTCAGGTTGATCGTTTTCGCATAACATCCGCCCTCAAAGTTGAAGGTGCCATTGTCGGACCACCCATGTTCGTCATCGCCGATAAGCGTACGGCCGGGGTCGGCGGACAAGGTGGTCTTACCTGTGCCCGACAGTCCGAAGAACACGGCGGTATCAACGGGGTTGCCGGTGGCGTGGTTGGCAGAGCAGTGCATCGGCATGATGCCTTTCTCTGGCAGCAGATAGTTTAGCAGCGTGAATACCGATTTCTTGTTTTCACCTGCATATTCAGTGCCGCCGATGAGGATCATCTTTTTATCGAAATTCATCGCGATAACCGTCTCAGAACGGCAGTTATGTTTTGCCGGATCAGCAGAGAAGCTGGGGCAATTGATCACAGTGAAATCTGCAATGAAGCTATCCAGTGCGTCACGATCCGGACGGCGCAGCATGTGGCGAATGAACAGACCATGCCAAGCAAGTTCGGTCACCATGCGTACATTGATTGCATGTTTGGGGTCGGCACCGCCCACGAGATCCTGTACGAAGTAGTCCCGTCCCTGCATGTGAGCGAGCATATCTTGATGTAACGCGTCAAACCCTTCGGGGGACATCGTCGCGTTATTTTCCCACCAGATTTTGTCAGCGACACTTTCAGTTTTTACGACATGTTTGTCTTTGGGAGAGCGGCCGGTAAACTTACCCGTTGTGACCAAAAACGCACCGCCTTTGCCCAAGGTGCCTTCATCTCGCTTAAGCGCGGCCTCGACCAGTGCGGGCTCGATCAGGTTGTAATAGACATCACCCAGCCCGCTAATGCCTTGGTCTTCGAGGCGAAATTGCGGATTTACGCGGCCTAACGTCATGTGATGTCTCCTGTAGCTGCATCAGAAAGATGCCAATTCTTGCACAAATGGCTCGACCCTTTGGGGCCGTGACTGCCTCTTAGCACGTTGATTTACAGTATGAACAGGTAGGTTTGTCTCAGTTAGCGCCATCATCCAACTGTTTGCGGAAACTCTTCTTAATCCGACGTAAAGGCCTGCCGAATATCATGAGAGCTAACCCCGTATGTGCGGCAATTTAGCCATTTCTTAACAAATTGTGGCACGATTAAGGCTAAGATAAGGAGCGATTCTCAGTTTCCGATTGATTCGCCCGCGTAAATTGATGATCAGTAGAAGAAAAAATATTTAGCAGTTGAGCAGAATATAAAGGGAACAGGCAATGTCAAAAATTGCATTGGTGGACGACGATAGGAATATCCTAACGTCGGTCTCTATGACTTTAGAAGCCGAAGGTTTTGAGGTCGAAACCTATAATGACGGTCAGGCCGCGTTGGACGCATTCAACAAAAAGCTGCCCGATATGGCGGTGCTGGATATCAAAATGCCTCGCATGGACGGTATGGATCTGTTGCAACGGCTGCGGCAGAAAACTGCGATGCCCGTGATCTTCCTGACGTCCAAAGACGACGAAATCGATGAAGTGCTTGGCCTGCGAATGGGGGCCGACGATTATGTCAAAAAGCCTTTCAGCCAACGCCTTTTGGTTGAGCGTATTCGTGCGTTGTTGCGCCGCCAAGATGCTGTTGAAACGAACGAAGTTGGCGACACTGAAGAAACTAAAGTAATTGAGCGTGGCGACTTGCGGATGGACCCGCTGCGCCATGCTGTCAGTTGGAAGGGCAAGGATGTCTCGCTGACTGTAACTGAATTTTTGCTATTACAAGCGTTGGCTCAACGTCCTGGTTTTGTAAAATCACGCGACCAGCTGATGGATGTTGCGTACGATGACCAAGTGTATGTCGATGATCGTACCATCGATAGCCATATCAAGCGCTTGCGTAAAAAGATGCGGTCAGCGGACGAGGAGTTTTCCGCGATCGAAACGCTGTACGGCATCGGTTACAGATACAACGAAGAGTGATCTGAGCCATGGCCATTGTCGAAAGGAATTTTGTGCGGGACATGACCACGCCTAATCGGGACGGTGATGTTGTATTGGGTGACGACTGGGTCGCTCCGGACAAAATCGCGACAGATGAATTGCGCGGAAAACGTGCACGGCGCGGCCTGTTTGCGTTGCGCGCGTCGCCGTTGACCCGAAAAATAATCACATTCAACTTAATTGCGCTGAATGTTTTGGCCGCCGGTATACTCTATCTTAATTCCTCCCGAGATAGCTTGGCCGTACAACGGGGTGCCTCGCTTATCTCTGAGGCAGAACTTATTGCAGATGTGTTCGAGGCACAGCTAGCGGCGGGGGGCATTCCTGACGGGTTGGCGGGGGCGGAGAACGCGCGGGCAAGCCTTGAGCGGCTTGACCTGCGTAGTGGGATCGAAGTTTTTATCTTTGATACATCCGTCGATTTGGTTGCTCAAAACGCAGGGCAAAGCGATACGATCTCTGAGATTTCGGATCCTGGGGATACAGCCCTCATTTCTGATGGGCTAAGCTGGCTTTGGGGTGTGCTGTCCGCATCCTTTGGTGCAGGCACGCTGGCTGAGACTGTCCCGGTAGCAGAGCAGTTGCGGCCGCTGGTCTCTGGTGCTCTCGTCAGTGGCACCCGGATGGGGAATGATCTTGTTGGCGCGGGGGGAACGCTTTTCTCGGTCGCAACGCCTATCGTTCATGATGGTATGCCAATAGGTGTAGTCGCCGTTACCTCGGCAGCGGGGGAAATCGATAGGCTTGTGCGGGATGAGCGCGAGCGGGTCCTCCAGATGTTTGTCATTGCGACGCTGGTCTCTATCGGTCTGAGTATCGTGCTGGCTTCGACCATTGCGAACCCGCTATCAGATTTGGCGGCAGCCGCCGAGCTGGGGCGCGACAAAGATGCGCGAAAAATGAATCCCGGCCGAATCCGTATTCCGGATCTGACGGCACGCCCCGATGAAATCGGTCGGCTCTCAGGGGCGCTGCGCGGTATGGTGTCGGCGCTTTACAACCGAATAGACGGAAACGAGCAATTTGCGGCTGACGTCGCGCATGAGATTAAAAACCCGCTCGCCTCTTTGCGATCGGCTGTTGGCACGTTGCGCTTGATCAAGCGAGAAGACCAACGCGAAAAGCTGCTCGACGTCATCGACCACGATGTGCGCCGATTGGACCGTCTGGTTAGCGATATTTCGAACGCGTCGCGTCTGGACAGTGAGCTGGTCAAAGAAGAGGAAGAGCCCTTTGATTTGCTCATGATGATCGGCAATTTGGGTCAGTATCTGGGGGAAGACGCACGCAAACGCGGCATCGACTTTATAACTGATCTGCCAGAACAGCCGATTATCGTTCATGGCCTCGAAGCCCGTTTGGCGCAGGTTTTTGTGAATTTGATCAGCAATGCCGTGTCGTTTTGTGAAGATGGCGATGCAATACGTGTCTGGGCGCGCATGCGTGAAAATCGCATTCTCGTTGTCGTAGAAGACACCGGTCCGGGCATCCCGGAACAAGCGCTCTCGAAGATTTTCAAACGTTTCTACTCGGAGCGCCCCGAAGAGCATTTTGGTAATAACTCTGGGCTAGGGCTCGCGATTTCGAAGCAAATCGTAGAGGCGCATGGTGGTGTCATCTGGGCCGAAAATATTCGGCCGACCGATGCCGATATCACCTCTGACCCTCTTGGCGCGCGCTTTGTGGTTGGATTGCCGATCTGAAGCCGATGTCACCGACGACCACGATCCACGCCACGACCGTGTCCGTTAAGGGGCGTGGTGTGATGATACGCGGTGCTTCGGGCAGCGGGAAATCTGCGCTGGCATTGCAGCTGATTGCAATGGGGGCCGAGCTTGTGTCGGATGACCGTACAGGGCTGATTAAGCACGATAATCGGCTCATCGCTAGCCCGCCCGACGCGATACAAGGCCTGATCGAAGCGCGCGGCATCGGGATA
Source organism: Sulfitobacter sp. M22 (assembly GCF_021736025.1). NCBI lineage: Bacteria > Pseudomonadati > Pseudomonadota > Alphaproteobacteria > Rhodobacterales > Roseobacteraceae > Sulfitobacter > Sulfitobacter sp. M22. The sequence goes on from NZ_WMEC01000001.1 coordinate 2,977,768, forward strand.
CTGGCCTTGAAATACGAAACTGAAATTCCGATCTACCTCTTAATAGATCTGGACAACGATGAACCCGACCGCCTTCCCGAAATACGCTACGAAGAGGTAATGGGCGTCGCTCTACGATGTCTTAGGCGGTGCGATGGGCCACATTTCGCTGCTTCTGTTTACTTGATGGCAAATATGATGGACTACCCAGCAGATGACTGAGGCAATGACATCCAATCGGCGAATTGTGCTTGTGACCGGTCCGGCAGGGGCAGGGCGGTCTTCCACGTTGAATGTGTTGGAGGATGCCGGTTTCGAAGCGATTGATAATAGCCCGATGCGGATGTTGCGTGCGTTGATCGAGGCACCAGGCCAACTGCGTCCGATGGCTCTTGGCGTTGACCTGCGCAATCGCGATTTTTCGACGGACCGCGTTATTGAGTTAATGGCGGACATGCGATCACGTCCTGACATCGACATCGAACTTCTTTACCTCGATTGCGATACCAACGTACTGCTACGCCGGTTTTCGGAAACGCGCAGGCGCCACCCGATGGCTGCGTCCGCGACACCTATTGAGGGTATCGTGCGTGAGAAAGAACTGCTTGAACCGGTTTTAGCGATCGCGGACGTTTTAATTGATACATCAGACCTGAATGTGCATCAGCTCAGATCAGAGGTAGAGCGCTGGTTCACGCCTGATGGCGCACGGCACTTGACTGTATCGGTCCAGTCATTCTCCTATAAACGCGGGCTACCGCGCAGTGCTGATATGGTCTTCGACTGCCGCTTCCTGCGAAACCCCTATTGGGAACCAGCGCTGCGGAGCATGAATGGCACCCAGCAACCTGTGGCTGACTACGTTGGTGCCGATCCCTTGTTCGCAAACTTTGCGACACAGGTGAAATCTCTGTGTCAATTGGTCCTGCCCGCCTGCAAGACCGAAGGGAAATCACATATCTCTCTTGCGTTCGGCTGCACAGGGGGGCAACACCGGTCCGTAACTTTGGCCGAATATCTCGCATCCAGCCTATCGAAAGACGGCTGGCAAGTTTCGGTTAGGCACCGCGAATTAGATCGTAGCAAACGGGAAGAGACATCGCGTTGATTGGTATTGTGATTGTTGCACACGGCGGGTTGGCCAAGGAGTATTTGGCCGCGATCGAGCATGTCGTCGGGTCGCAAAATGGTGTGCGCGCTATTGCGATTTACGCCGACCACGATCGCACCGAGAAGCAGCAAGAGATCTGTCAGGCCGCCGATGCCGTGGACACTGGCAACGGGGTGGTTGTCGTGACCGATCTTTTTGGCGGGTCACCTTCGAACCTTAGCTTGCTTGCGTGTCGCCCCGAAAATCGCCGCATCCTTTATGGCGCAAACCTCCCCATGTTGATCAAGCTGGCCAAGTCCCGTGACTTGGAAGTGCCCGAAGCGGTGCGCGCAGCTTTGGCGGCCGGTAGGAAGTACATTGATAGCCAGAACGTTAGTGCGGAATAGTAAGGCTCTATTATATGACTCAAGTTTCACTGAAAATTGTAAATGAAAAAGGCCTGCACGCGCGCGCCTCTGCCAAATTGGTCGAAGTTGTCGAAGCGTTCGACGCACGTGCGGAAGTCAGCAAAGATGGCATGTCGGCGTCGGGTGACAGCATTATGGGCTTGCTTATGCTCGCGGCTTCTAAAGGGTGCACGATTGATGTGCAAACGTCTGGCCCTGATCAGGAGGCGCTCGCAGATGCCCTGACAGCCTTGGTCGCTGATAAGTTCGGTGAGGGCAACTGATCGCCGGTTTGCGATGGCCGTTGTCGGTTGCCTTGAAGGGTATAAGGTTAAAAATATGACGGAGAATGCGCAAAGCGGACCTGCGCGGTTGTTAAATGATGGAACCGGCGAGCCGGTAACCTTCACCAAATATGATCGCAGCAGCCTTTCCTATGCCTCTACATTCGATCACCCGGTAAAGTCAGGTCTCATCAGCGCTATTGAGCTGTTCACCGGCAAACTCAAAGTGCTCCGCCTGATCCGTCAGTTTGAAAAACAAGGGGCACCGACTGGGCAGGGATTCTGGCGGGCTGCGCTGGATACCATGGGCATCGACCTGACAACGCCGCAGGAGCAGTTGAACCGAATTCCGAAAAGCGGACCCGTCGTCGTCGTTGCGAACCACCCGCACGGAATGGTCGACGGCATGATTTTCGCGGATCTTATCGGTCGGGTCCGGCCCGATTACCGCATCCTCACTCGATCGTTGTTAACCTCAATCGACGAAGTCGCGGGCAGCTATATGATCCCGGTGCCGTTTGCTCACGATCCCGATGCACAACGTAAGGGTGTCGAAATGCGCGCGAAAGCGATGGCACACCTGAAGGCGGGCGGCGTTGTCGCGCTTTTCCCGTCAGGCGTCGTCGCCGCCTCTGATACCATGTTTGGTCCGGCGATCGAAGCAGAGTGGAATGTCTTTACCGCGAAAATGATCCGCCGATCGGGGGCAAAGGTTGTGCCGATGCGGTTTCCCGGTGAAAACAGCCGCGCCTATCAAATCGCAAATAGAATATCGCCAATTTTGCGGCAGGGGTTGCTACTGCACGAGATCGTCCATGCCTGCAATAAGCCCCAGGGTCCGATCGTAGGTCATGCGCTGACGCCGGAACAGATGAGCGCGAACATAGATGACCCGCGTGGCTTTATGGCTTGGCTTCGGGCGCATACGCTTTCGCTTGAAGAGTAACCTTCTGATCTAATTTGATAAATCAAGTTGTGCGGCGTGCTCCTGTGGGGCGGTGTTCGTCAGGTCTGATCGGCGCAGTTGTTGACGACAGGTGCTCGTCAAATACGCTTAGACAAAGATTGCTCCGAGATGACGCGCACCACACGATCAACCAAAGCGGTTGTCACGCGGGAAACCACGTGGGGCCATTCGCCCCGCAGTAGCCCGTTTTCCAGTCCATTCAGTCAAGTCGGGTTCAGTGCGCGTGCGACCCGCCGGATCTTGCCAGCTTAGGCCATTCTCGGCATTGAAGGTGATTGCATCTGACATACCACCATCTTTGTATTTCTGCAGTCGAACGCCTTTGCCGCGACCCATCTCTGGGAGCTCATCTAAGCCAAAGACCAAGACCTTGCGGTTCTCACCAACGACAGCAACTGCGTTTCCCGCCACAGGCGCACAGATCATCGCTTTGACGTCTCCGCGCACATTCAGAACCTGTCGGCCGGTCCGAGTTTGCGCCAACACCTCGTCTTCTGGCACAACGAAGCCATCACCGGCTGATGACGCGACCAAGAGCTTGCGCCCGGGCTTGTGGATCAAGATATCGACAATTTGAACCTCGTTCGGCAGATCAACCATCAAGCGCAACGGCTCTCCCATTCCACGCCCGCCGGGCAGGGTGGAGGCAGAAAGTGTATAGAATCGCCCATTCGTGCCGAAAACGAGCAACCTGTCTGTTGTCTCTGCGTGAAAGATAAAGCGGGGCCCATCGCCGTCTTTGAACTTCAGCTCTCGGTTAAGATCGATGTGGCCGGTCATTGCGCGGATCCACCCCATTTGCGAGCAGACCACAGTGATCGGCTCGCGGTCGATCATCGCCTCAAGTGGGACTTCTTCGACCACGCCGGCCTCGGCAAAGCTTGTTCTGCGACGACCAACGTTTTTGCCGTCTAGTGTCCAATCCTTGCCAAACTTCTTTTTAGTCTCGCGCAACTGGTCAACGATCGTTGTCCACTGGGTCGCTTCGTTTTCCAACAGGTCTTCGAGGCCAGCGCGTTCCGCGATCAGCGCGGATTGTTCGCGAAGAAGTTCGATTTCCTCCAGGCGTCGTAATGACCGCAAACGCATGTTCAAAATGGCGTCGGCCTGAACTTCGGAGAGAGAGTGCTCGGTAGACGGGGCAGGCGGCACATAGCTGGACTCGTTCAACGCACGCGCATGTTCCTTGCCCCAATCTTCCATCATCAGCGCGGATTTCGGGTCATCGTCATAGCGAATGATATCAATGACGCGATCGAGGTTCAGGAAGGCGATGATGAAGCCCTCGAGGACCTCAAGCCGATGATCGATCTTCTCCATGCGATACGCAGAACGTCGCTGCAGCACTTCACGACGGTGATCCAGAAACGCGCGCAGCACTTCCTTCATCGAGCACACTTTGGGTGTCACGCCATCGATCAGCACGTTCATATTGAGAGAGAACCGCACCTCGAGATCCGAGCTACGATACAGCATGCCCATGAGCACCTCGGGATCGACGTTCTTCGAGCGGGGCTCAATAATCAGCCGGATATCCTCTGCCGATTCGTCTCGCACATCGCCCAAAATCGGGATCTTCTTGGTCTGAATCAGCTCGGCGATCTTCTCTATGAGCTTCGATTTTTGTACCTGATAGGGGATTTCGGTAACGACGATCTGCCATGCACCGCGGCCTAGATCTTCGGTCTCCCAGCGGCACCGCAGGCGGAAGCCGCCTTTGCCAGTGCGATATGCGTTTGCAATGTTTTCAGGGGGTTCGACGATGATACCGCCGGTGGGGAAATCGGGGCCCGGGACAAAATTAAGCAAAGTATCATCACGCGCGTCGGGTGTCTTGATGAGGTGAATGCACGCGTCGACGAGTTCCGAAATGTTATGCGGCGGTATGTTGGTCGCCATCCCGACCGCAATGCCCGACGACCCATTCGCCAAAAGGTTCGGGAACTGCGCCGGCAAAACAACGGGCTCTGTCAGCGTGCCGTCGTAGTTTTCCCTAAAATCGACAGCATTTTCGTTCAAGCCCTCGAGCATGGCTTCGGCAACGGCTGTCATCCGCGCTTCGGTGTAGCGGCTTGCGGCAGGGTTATCGCCATCGATGTTGCCAAAGTTACCTTGCCCGTCAACCAACGGATAACGCACGTTAAAATCTTGAGCGAGACGCGCCATCGCATCATAAATCGCGGCGTCACCGTGGGGGTGATAGTTCCCCATCACATCACCGGAAATTTTTGCGGACTTCCGGAATCCCCCGGTGCTGTTAAGCCTCAGTTCACGCATTGCAAATAAGATGCGTCGGTGTACGGGCTTCAAACCATCGCGCGCATCGGGCAGCGCGCGGTGCATAATGGTGGAAAGCGCATAGGTCAGATACCGGTCCCCCAGGGCGCGGCGCAATGGCTCTGACGAATTGCGAGAATTTTGATCGGCGGGGGTGGTTATATCTGACATTTTCCTTGTTTAGCTAAGGGCGCGCGACGCGGCAAGCGACTGTTTGGAGTGTGCATGCTTCGTCCGATGCGCATGGCCCTTAGCAGCTAATGTTTCAATCATGTTGGAACGTTTTACCCAGCATTTGTGTTATGCCTCACAAGAGGGCTTAGAAATCCTCGCACCGACACGGTGCCAGTCAATACTTCGGGGGATGTGCGATGAAACGGTTTATTTTTCTAACTTTTGGCTTTCTGGGTTGGGCATTCTTCGAAATGAGCGGCGGCGTTGATTTTCAGCCAGCCAGTGCGCGCATCGCTGCAAGTGATGGCGAGCCCTCGCTTGTGATTCAGAAAGTTGCCGCGGACAGAACTCGGAATGTGGTCGAGCCCGCTGTTATCTCCCGAGCAGTCGCATCTGCTCCTATTGCACCGACACCCGCATCTTTCGTGCCAGGATCAAGTTCCGGTAATGCATCAGAGGTGCAAAATGTTTCCGTCTCGCTGACCTCGTTGCGCACCCTAGACGACAATGTAGCTAAGCCTGGCAACAATGACATCACTGCGAACACTGCACCGATTGTTATTCCAAGCTTGATCGCGCCCGGTGATACTGAGACGACCTTAATTGAAGTTGGTTCCGACACCGCTATCCGCTCCGTATCAGGGAATCGTGTAAATGTACGCGGTGGTCCGGGAACCGATTATCAGGTTGTTACCAAACTCGGTCGTGGCGATTCGGTGGAAGTGATCCACGACAACGGCGACGGATGGGTGAAGATGCGTTCATTGGGTGGTGGCCAAGAAGGGTGGATGGCTGATTTTCTCCTCTCGAGCGGCTGATCGCAGGCGTGACCAGAATTAGCGGCGGAGCGGCGCAACGCTCTATACTGATTACCGGATGCTCGTCGGGTATCGGATATGCTGCGGCGCACGCCTTGCGGAAACGTGGTTGGAGCGTTTTTGCGTCGTGCCGTCAGCAGCGGGATTGCGATCGGCTTATCGCCGAAGGGTTCGATGCGCCGCAGCTTGACTATACTGATACGGCTACCATCTCTGCCGCGGTTAATCACGTTCTTGAACTCACGGGTGGTAGGCTGGATGCCCTTTATAATAATGGTGCCCACGCAACTCCAGGGGCAGTGGAAGATTTGCCAACAGCCGCTTTAAGAGAGATTTTTGAAAGCAATTTTTTCGGCTGGCACGAGCTGACAAGCAGCATACTTCCTGTCATGCGGGCGCAGGGTCACGGACGAATTATTCAGTGTTCGTCAGTCCTTGGTCTGGTCACGATGCCATGGCGTGGTGCATATAATGCGACCAAGTTTGCGCTGGAAGGGTTGACCGATACCCTGCGAATTGAGCTTCGCGACACTCCAATTCACGTGAGTTTAATCGAGCCTGGACCAATCACCTCTAATATTCGCGCGAATTCTATTCCGCATTTCGAGCGCTGGATTAGCTGGGAAACGTCACCTCGAAAAACACAGTACGAAAAGCAGCTTTTGGATAGGCTGTATACGCAGCGAGAGCCGGACCGGTTCGAACTTCCGCCGCAAGCTGTAGTCGACAAACTCATCCATGCGCTTGAATCCGACAGGCCCCGACCGCGTTATTATGTCACGACGCCTACACATATCTCGGGCATTTTAAGGCGCATTTTACCTACACGCGCCCTTGATTGGGTGCTGTCTCGATAAATTCGGGTTGCGCTAAAGAATGACCCCGCTACATCTTTCAGCAACACAAAGGATGCTTATGTTCGCTGACCCGTTGTATATCCTAACCGTTATCGCCGTGATCGCGGTTGTTATCGTATTGATTTTTGGGCTTGGGGGCTTCGCTGGTGGCGGAGAATTCAATAAGCGCAATTCAAATAAACTTATGCGCATGCGCATCGTCGCACAGTTCATCGCTGTCGTTCTCATCGTCATATATGTGTACCTGCGAAAGGACGCTGGCTGATGGTTGTTCTTAATAAAATCTATACCCGCACCGGCGACAAAGGCGAAACCGCGTTGGGGAATGGGGACCGTGTGGCTAAACACGACCTGCGGGTCGAGGCATATGGCACATCCGACGAATTGAACTGTTTTGTTGGTGTCGCGCGGCTTGAGGCGAAAGGCGAAACCGATGCCGCCTTATCGCGTATCCAGAACGACCTGTTCGACCTGGGCGCTGACCTGTGCCGCCCCGATATGGAAACGGATGCCGACGCCGAATACCCGCCTCTGCGCCTCGCGGCCGAGCAAGTCGACAGGCTTGAGCGTGAGATTGACGTGATGAACGCTGATCTGTCGCCGCTGCGCAGCTTTATTCTGCCTGGCGGCACCGCACTTGCCGCACATTTGCACGTGTGCCGGACAGTTGCCCGCCGCGCCGAACGGCTTGCGGTGCACTTGGCAGACAGAGATTCTATCAATCCCGCCACCGTCAAATACCTCAACCGGCTCAGCGATTGGTTTTTCGTCGCTGCCCGAGTGTCAAACAATGGCGGCAAAGACGATGTATTGTGGGTGCCGGGGGCAAATCGCTAAAGCTGACAGTCAGGAACGCCGCGTCGAAAGACAATAAATTACTATTTTTGACTGTTTTGCATTCGATTGCTTCGTTACACCGACGAAGAGTTCACATGATCTGGGTCGTAATGGCTTTGATCGTCAACTGAGGAGAGAGAACGCTCATGAAGGTACTGGTACCTGTAAAGCGCGTGATCGACTACAACGTGAAAGTACGCGTCAAAGCGGACGGCACGGGTGTTGATCTTGCCAACGTAAAGATGTCGATGAACCCGTTTGACGAGATTTCCGTCGAACAAGCGATCCGCATGAAAGAGGCCGGCCAGGTCGAAGAAGTTGTGGTCGTCTCCATCGGCGTGAAACAGGCGCAGGAAACGCTGCGCACGGCACTCGCAATGGGCGCAGATCGCGCCATTCTGATCGTCGCTGCAGATGATGTGCACAACGACATCGAGCCTCTGACCGTCGCGAAGATCTTGAAGGGTGTTGTCGACGAAGAGCAGCCGAACCTTGTGCTTTGTGGCAAGCAAGCGATCGACAATGATATGAATGCTACCGGCCAGATGCTTTCCGCTCTGCTCGGTTGGTCGCAAGCAACATTCGCGTCCAAAGTCGACATCGATGGGGACAGCGCCGTTGTTACACGTGAAGTCGATGGCGGTTTGCAGACTATTAAGGTTTCCATGCCTACAGTTGTCACCGTGGACCTGCGTTTGAACGAACCACGCTATGCGTCGCTGCCTAACATCATGAAGGCTAAGAAAAAGCCTTTGGATGAGAAAACACCCGCCGATTATGGCGTTGAGGTTTCCAACAGTTTGGAGATCATCAAGACGGTTGAGCCGGCAGAGCGTGCTGCAGGCATCAAGGTGGAGTCGGTTGACGAACTGGTTGCCAAACTTAAAGAAGCGGGGGCTGTATAATGGCTGTTCTACTCCTTGCAGAAGTAACTGACGGCGAATTGGCGCTCGACGCGACATCGAAGGCCGTTTCCGCGGCCAAGATGTTGGGCGACGTCACTGTACTTTGCGCGGGCGGCTCTGCCGCAGCTGCGGGTGAAGCGGCCGCCAAGATCGACGGCGTTTCCAAGGTTTTGGTTGCTGAAGATGAAACACTCGGCCATCGCCTTGCGGAATCAACTGCAGCATTGATCGTATCTCTCGCCGATGGGTATGATCACATCGCGGCACCCGCGACGACAGACGCCAAAAACGTTATGCCACGCGTTGCAGCTTTGCTCGACGTGATGTTGCTGTCAGATGTGTCCGGTGTTGTAGATGCCGATACCTTTGAACGCCCGATCTATGCCGGTAACGCGATTCAAACCGTGAAGTCATCGGACGCGAAAAAAGTCATCACTTTCCGCACTACCACATTCGATGCGGCGGCTGGCGGCGGCTCTGCTTCAGTTGAAACCGTCTCTGCGGCGGCTGATCCTGGACTTTCTTCCTGGGTTGAAGATCATGTCGCAGAAAGCGATCGGCCCGAGCTTACATCGGCTGGCGTTGTTGTTTCTGGCGGCCGTGGTGTCGGCTCCGAAGAAGACTTTGCTTTGATCGAAAAACTGGCTGACAAACTGGGTGCCGCTGTAGGGGCATCGCGCGCCGCAGTTGATTCCGGTTACGCTCCGAATGACTGGCAGGTCGGGCAGACCGGCAAAGTCGTCGCACCCGAGCTGTATGTCGCAGTTGGCATTTCCGGTGCGATCCAGCATTTGGCGGGTATGAAAGACAGCAAGATCATCGTCGCCATCAACAAAGACGAAGAAGCACCAATCTTTCAGGTTGCTGATTATGGTTTGGTCGCTGATCTGTTTGAAGCGGTTCCGGAACTTATTGAAAAACTGTAATCCTTCCGGATTATGAACTAAAAGGTCCGCCTATTTTGGCGGGCCTTTTTTTATGCAAAGCGTCGTACTGCTGGCACCAGAATATCTGCAATTTCACGGTGTGCTCGAACGCCAGCCAGTTGGGTCGCCTGTTTTCTCTCCTCTTTCGGAAAGACCATGCCCGTTGTGCCCTCAGAGACGGCATGCGGTGATGGTGAAACCTGAATCAGCTTTGCAGCCATGGGTTCAACCTGTTCAATCATCCTGCGTGTCACAAATAGGGGGGCGGACCCGATGGCGGGATCGTTCGTTGGTACCTCGTCATGGGCACTCAGCCATAGCAGAACGCAAGGTCCGGTCATGCGCCCAATAAGGTGCCTCATGCGTGCGACCCAGGCTTCCTGCAATTCATTAACCACAAGTTCAAAACGTGTGTTCGACACTGTCCATAGTGCGTTCAAAAGGTGGCGGGTAAAATGAAACTCCGCAAAATCGACTTCTGGATAGATCGAGCAAAGGAGTTCAGACGGGGCTATAAAACGGTCGTTTCGTCGGGGGTGAACCGAATAGTATCGGTTGGTCATATTATGCGCATCCATGATCTGCACTACAGTGACCTGTGCTGCGCTGGCGAGACGCATGATCTCGTCGTCGCGAATAAATACGTCAACACCGGCGCTTGGGGTGCCAAGATTCACGCAAGGCAAAGCCACCTGACGTTCGACAAGCGTCGGAAACGGCAGCGCTATATAACGGCCAAAGGTATTCGCCCCCCCCATAAAGGCCACGTAGGGGACCGAGGTATTCCGGCGCGGTCCCCTAAATTTGAGCTTCGACCCGCCATAGCGACACAACGCATAGTCAAGCCCCCCCAGCTTCCTTATTTCGCAACTCATAGCTAACGCCCTATGCCAACTCATTCTGGGCATAGGATGGCCTTAAGTATTTTCGATTCCCTTAAAGTTCGGATTTATGAAAAGCTGTCATGAATTCCGGCCCTTGCGGCTGCTACCCCGCCCGCTTTATGCTGCAGCGAAACAAGAGGGGACAGCGCATGGATATCCAGACAATAGGCATCGTCGGCGCGGGCCAGATGGGCAATGGCATTGCCCATGTAATGGCTTTGGCAGGCTATGACGTTCTGCTGACTGACGTGAGCGCAGAGGCCCTGCAAAAGGCTGTTGATACGATCACCGGTAATCTGGACCGGCAGGTCGGGCGGGGGAAAGTGTCAGAAGCCGACCGTGACGCAACCTTGAAAAGAATCGTTACAACACAGGCGCTTGCTGATTTAGGGCAAAGTGATCTTGTGATCGAAGCGGCGACCGAACGTGAAACAGTCAAACAAGCGATCTTCGAAGATCTGATCCCCCACCTCAAGCCGACGACAATCCTAACGTCGAACACGTCCTCGATTTCAATCACGAGACTGGCAAGCCGAACCGACCGCCCCGAAAAATTCATGGGTTTCCATTTCATGAACCCGGTTCCGGTGATGCAGCTTGTCGAGCTTATCCGTGGGATCGCGACGGATAAAGAAACGTTTGCGGCTTGCCGTGCTGTCGTTGAAAAATTAGGAAAAACGGCGGCATCGGCCGAAGATTTCCCAGCATTTATCGTAAATCGTATCTTGATGCCGATGATCAACGAAGCTGTTTATACGCTTTATGAGGGGGTGGGGTCGGTCGAGTCGATTGACAGCTCCTTGAAGCTTGGCGCGAACCACCCAATGGGCCCGCTAGAGCTTGCCGATTTCATCGGACTGGACACCTGTCTGGCCATTATGAACGTGTTGCATGACGGTCTGGCTGATACGAAATATCGCCCTTGTCCCTTGCTTACCAAATATGTTGAAGCTGGATGGTTGGGGCGCAAATCGCAAAGAGGCTTTTATGACTATCGCGGTGATGTCCCTGTTCCCACCCGGTAATTTCCTCACGGACGCAATGCGCCAGATTTGTTCACCGAACGGCACCCTGGTGAGGTGAAGGCGATTTTTGACAGTATCGTACTACCATAGTGAAACGGCTTGGAATTATAACCGACAGGTCCGCGGGAGCTTTTGACGAAGCGAAGAACATTCTTAAAACGCCTCAGTAGGCGCCCCGGGGAGTACCCGTGAGCATTCTGCCGTATCAATTTTGTATTATCTTGCCGTAGGGGCCGCGTTGGAAGTGGCCGGTCGCAGGACATTGGTTAAACGGGCGTTGCTATTAACCAGACGCCGCCCTCGGGACGCAGTGTCAATATCATAACCGGCTCAGGATCTTTGCCGCCGACTGGGGCGAAACGGAAACGTGATAGCAATGTTGCAAGGATGATCACGGCTTCCTGCTGCGCGAAGGAGGCCCCGATACAAATTCGCGGACCGTCGCCAAAAGGGAGATAGGCGTAGCGATCGATTGCCTTGCGATTGCGGAACCGGTCAGGGTCAAAAGCATCAGGGTTTTCCCATAGCAGCCGATGGCGACCAAGTGCGTAGATCGGAATCATCACCGTATCGCCTGGCTTGACCTCCCTGTGGCTCAGAATATCGTGCTTTTGTGCCGTACGTGATATGATGCCGGCTGGCGGATACAGGCGGAGCGTTTCGTCGATAATCTGACGGATATAGGGCAGATGTTCGACATCCGTGCCGGTTGCCGCACGTCCTGCCAAGACACTCTGGGCTTCGGCGCGGGCTTTGTCCTGAACCTTTTGATCGAACCCGACCAGATACAGTGCCCATGACAAGGTGAGCGCGGTCGTCTCGTGTCCGGCGACGATAAACGTCAGTAAGTTGTCCCGTAGCTCTGCCGTATTCATTTGGCGTTTGGTCTCGGGATCGACACCGCCAAGCAGCAGGTCCAGCAGGTCCGGCATCTTGCTAGTACCACGCTGCGCGCGCGCGCGTATGGCGTCATCGGCAATCCGCTTCATGTCCCGAAGAGCGCGACCAGACATCGCGCGCCCAGGCCGCGGTAGCCAATCGGGGAACCCGAGAATGTCGAACAGGCTGATTTTTCCAGCTTCTGCGATGTAGGCATCTATCGCCCGATGAACGGCACCACGGTCGAAACCATCACCACCGGAAAATGTTACGTCCGAAATCACATCAAACGTCGTCGTCACCATCTCGTCCAGCAGGTTTATGGCTGCTGGTCCGGCGGAAGAAATCCGATCAGCTGAACGCTCCGCCGCTGCAGTCATAATTGGCGCCAAGTTTAACATATTTCGATGGGAAAAGGCGGGTGCCACTGCGCGGCGTTGCCACCGCCACTGTGCGCCCTCTGCGATGAACAGCGAATCCCCAATGGCCGGACGTAACAGGTTCTTTGTCACTTGCGACTTGGGATAGTCATCCACCCGATCAAGCAACATTTCGCGAATAGCAGTAGGGTCCATCACCATGTGCCAGCGTTTGCCCATTTTCCCCGATACCATAGGCTGTTTGACAGCAAGCTCCGGAATAATGCTCAACACGTTGCGACGCGCCATCGCGAGGCTGCGAAGCAGGCCTACGGGACGGTTAATCAAAGCCACACGGGCGGGCAGGGGACGATCCATGATATTGCTCCTCGGACAGGCGATCACACCGTAGCACGCAAAGCAGCCCCTGCCACTGTGGCAAACGTTGAACCTGAACCAGCCTTAGGGTATCGCAGAAGGCATGAATGCGCCGAGGAGGCTTGAAGTGGTTCGAATTTTATCAGCTTTGATCAGTATTGTTGTTCTTACGGCGTGTAACGGGGCGTCTGATCTCGACAAGCCGGCAGTGCCGCTGGGAGATTTCAACCTGTATCATAATATTGTCGTCGCACCGAAGGTGCAGAAGCTGCCGATCAGCCGCGAAGTCAGCAAAGATGTTCTGACCACAGCCATCAAAGATGCCATTGCTGAACGGTTTGACCGATACGACGGGACGCGAAACTATCATTTCGGCGTCAGTGTTGAGGGGTATGTTTTGGCACCTCCTGGTATTCCGCTTGTACTTGCGCCCAAGTCGATCATGATTCTGAACCTCACCGTCTGGGATGACGCCGCAGGTAAGAAGCTCACCGACGAGCCGCATCAGATCACCGTGTTCGAATCTTTGGATCAGGGCCCTATCGTCGGGTCAGGCTATACCAAGACTGCTGAAGAGCAGCTTAAGAACCTCAGCCAGAATGCGGCAAAGTCGATCGAAAATTATTTGGTCAAGCAAAATAAGGCCGAAGGATGGTTCGAGCGGCCTGCAGATGCGATCATCAAACGGGCTGAAGTCGCCTCTACGCCGGCAGTAACTGAAAACTAGCGCGCATTTACATGAATTCTCGGGGGGTGTTTGGCCAACAGGTGCTTGATTTTATGCGCCAGACCCAATACATCGCCCGCCAGATAGGTTTGGGTCTGGTTTCAGGCCCTCGTTAATATAAAGGGCTGCACCATGGCTAAGGCAAAGTTTGAACGTAATAAACCACACGTTAACATCGGTACCATTGGTCACGTTGACCACGGTAAAACGACGTTGACCGCTGCGATCACGAAATACTTCGGCGACTTCCGCGCCTATGACCAAATTGATGGCGCGCCCGAAGAAAAAGCACGCGGTATCACCATTTCGACCGCTCACGTTGAATATGAAACCGAAGCACGTCACTACGCACACGTCGACTGCCCCGGCCACGCTGACTATGTGAAAAACATGATCACCGGTGCGGCTCAGATGGACGGCGCGATCTTGGTTGTGAACGCGGCTGATGGCCCCATGCCACAAACCCGCGAGCACATCTTGCTGGGCCGCCAGGTTGGTATTCCAACCATGGTTGTCTACATGAACAAAGTTGACCAGGTTGACGACGAAGAGCTGCTGGAATTGGTGGAAATGGAAATCCGCGAATTGCTGTCTTCCTACGACTACCCAGGCGACGACATGCCTGTGATCCCTGGCTCCGCTCTGGCAGCTATGGAAGGTCGCGATGAGGAAATCGGCGAGAAATCCATCCGCGCGCTGATGGCCGCTGTTGACGAATACATCCCGACACCAGCACGCGCTGTTGACCAGCCGTTCCTGATGCCAGTGGAAGACGTGTTCTCGATCTCCGGTCGTGGTACAGTTGTGACGGGCCGTGTTGAGCGTGGCGTGATCAACGTTGGCGACGAAATCGAAATCGTTGGCATCCGCGACACCAAGAAAACCACCTGTACCGGCGTTGAAATGTTCCGCAAACTGCTGGACCGCGGTGAAGCTGGCGACAACATCGGTGCCCTGCTGCGCGGCGTTGACCGTGAAGGCGTTGAGCGTGGTCAGGTTCTGTGTAAGCCAGGTTCGGTTAAGCCGCACACCAAGTTCACAGCCGAAGCCTATATCCTCACCAAGGAAGAGGGTGGCCGTCACACGCCGTTCTTCGCGAACTACCGTCCACAGTTCTACTTCCGGACAACAGACGTCACCGGTACCGTTCAGCTGCCAGAAGGCACTGAAATGGTTATGCCCGGCGACAACCTGCAGTTCGACGTTGAGCTGATCGCCCCCATCGCGATGGAAGACGGTCTGCGTTTCGCGATCCGCGAAGGCGGCCGCACCGTTGGCGCGGGCGTTGTTTCCAAGATCAACGAATAAGCCAATCAGCGGGTTACCCCGCTGACAGCTGACAAAACGAAGGCCGCTCCTGCAAGGGGGCGGCCTTTTTCGTTGTTTGACGCCTGATGGCATTATTCGCGGGCAAAGGGCCTATCGGCACTTGATCCCCCGGGAAATATCGACTACGTCACCACTCGGCATAGGGGTTTAGCTCAGTTGGTAGAGCATCGGTCTCCAAAACCGAGGGTCGTGGGTTCGAGTCCCTCAGCCCCTGCCAATCTCACAATATGATAAACGCATGCGAAGGCGTATGGCCGCTCGGGTAGGGCGCTGTATTTGAAGCCTTGAATTCAGTGCTTTTGCCAGATACATCCCCACAATCATTCGTATACAGGAAAACCGACATGGCCACAGTCAACCCGCTTCAGTTCATCCAGCAAGTGCGTTCCGAAGTTTCCAAGGTCGTCTGGCCGACTCGTCGCGAGGTCATGCTCACCACGGTAATGGTGTTCATCCTAGCCGCTCTGACCGCAGTGTTCTTTGCGGTTGTCGATATTCTGATCCGTGGTGGCTTGCAGTATATTTTGTCGGCCTTCGGCTGATCCGGGGCGCGGCACTGTAAAAGCGCCGCGGACCTCTTGAAACATTTGTGATTGCGGGCTATCCCGCAGACCTGTTCAAGAGGGGCGTGCGGCGATTCGTGTTGCGCGCCGATTTTTTGTTCACCGCCGGCCTGTTGTGGCACGCTGGTTATAAGAGAATTAGATGCAGTTGTTGCTGCATCACAAGACAGGGACCAAGTTCAGATGGCGAAAAGATGGTATTCGGTCAGTGTTTTGTCGAACTTCGAAAAGAAGATTGCCGAGCAAATCCGCACCACGGTCGCCGAGCAAGAGCTTGAGGACCAAATCGACGAAGTGCTGGTCCCCACCGAAGAGGTGATCGAGGTTCGGCGCGGCAAGAAAGTCACGACAGAACGTCGGTTTATGCCCGGCTATGTGCTTGTTCACATGGAGATGTCCGACCGCGGTTATCACCTGATCAACTCGATCAACCGCGTCACAGGGTTTTTGGGGCCGCAGGGTCGTCCAATGCCGATGCGTGACGCCGAAGTAACCGCGATCCTTGGCCGCGTCCAAGAGGGCGAAGAAGCACCACGTACCCTGATCCACTTTGAAGTGGGCGAGCGGGTGAAGGTTGCCGATGGGCCGTTCGAGGATTTCGACGGCATGATCGAAGAGGTCGACGACGAGAATCAGCGCCTCAAGGTGTCTGTGTCGATCTTTGGCCGGGAAACCCCGGTCGAACTGGAATTCACTCAGGTCAATAAACAGGTCTGAGCGAGCGGCGGGGCAACCCGCCATACGGTGGCGACACCGTTCGTTTGTGGGAGGGGATAGCGGCGCGCCGCTCAACCGCACCACACTAGCAAACGGCCACATCGCGATATGGTCGTATAGGGTGAATGAAAGTTCACCGACATTAAAAGGAGAAGGCCAATGGCCAAGAAGCTCGTCGGTACGATGAAGTTGCAAGTTAAAGCGGGTCAAGCGAACCCATCCCCACCCGTTGGCCCCGCACTGGGTCAGCGCGGGATCAATATCATGGAATTCTGTAAGGCGTTCAACGCCAAGACAGCTGACATGGAGCCAGGTGCTCCTTGCCCGACCGTGATCAGCTACTATCAGGACAAGTCCTTCACCATGGACATCAAGACGCCTCCGGCGTCCTACTACCTGAAGAAAGCCGCCAAGGTTAACTCCGGCGCGAAAACACCGAGCCGTGAAACCGTTGGCACTGTGACCACCAAGCAGCTGCGCGAGATTGCAGAAGCCAAAATGGCGGACCTGAGCGCTGTGGATGTTGAATCCGCGATGAAAATCATTCTGGGCTCCGCCCGCTCCATGGGCATCGAGGTTAAGTAAGATGGCAAAACTCGGAAAACGCACCCGCGCCGCACGCGAAGCATTCGTAGGCAAAGAAGATCTCACCGTTGAAGAAGCGGTATCTTTGATCAAAGCCAACGCAAACGCGAAATTTGACGAAACCATCGAGATCGCGATGAACCTTGGCGTTGACCCCCGTCACGCTGACCAAATGGTTCGCGGCGTTGTTGGCCTGCCAAACGGCACCGGCAAATCTGTACGCGTTGCTGTATTCGCACGTGGCCCAAAGGCTGACGAAGCCCAAGCAGCTGGTGCCGACATCGTTGGCGCAGAAGACCTGATGGAAGCCATTCAAGGCGGCAAGATCGACTTTGATCGTTGCATCGCGACACCTGACATGATGCCGATCGTTGGTCGTCTTGGTAAGGTTCTTGGCCCACGGAACCTGATGCCAAACCCAAAAGTTGGTACAGTTACAATGGACATCAAAGAAGCTGTTGAAGCTGCCAAAGGCGGTCAGGTTCAGTTTAAAGCTGAAAAAGGCGGCGTTGTGCATGCTGGCATCGGCAAACTGTCCTTTGACGAAGCGAAGCTGGTTGAAAACGTACGTGCCTTTGTTGGTGCCGTGTCCAAAGCCAAGCCTACTGGTTCTAAAGGTGCTTACATGAAAAAGATCGCTCTGAGCTCCACAATGGGCCCAGGCGTAACTGTTGAAGTCGACAACGCTGTTACCGAGTAATTCGGAGTAGTTTGTTGTTTTAATTGACGGGCTCCCTTGGTTTCAAGGGGGCCCGTTTTCGTTAGATGGTCGGAGGTATGCCTGTGGGCAGAGTGCTGGTTCCAACGTGCGGTGGGCCTGTTTTCTCGTCGCCTTGCGTGCATGAATTAACCTGAAACCAGATTAGCGCTTGGCATTCCGTGCCACATCGCCTAGAACGCCCTCGATTCACTATGCATCGCATGGTGAGTCTTCTGTCCGAGACGAAGGGTGGCGCAAGCCTTAATTCCTTTCTGAGATGGGAGATGCAAGAATTACCGTTCGCGCAAGCGTGGGGCTATTTTGGCTTATTCCCGTAAAATGGACCAAGACTGTTCGCGTAAGCGGACTTAATTGAGCCGGGGGGCAACCCCCAGATTTGGAGTGAAACTGTGGATAGAGCCCAGAAAGAACAGTTGGTCGACGAGCTCGGCCAAATCTTCGAAAGCTCTGGCGTCGTTGTGGTTAGCCACTACGTCGGCCTGACAGTTGCTGATATGCAGAACCTTCGTGCGCGCGCTCGCGCTGCGGGCGGGGCTGTGCGTGTTGCCAAAAATAGGCTCGCCAAAATTGCCCTTGACGGAAAGCCATGCGAAAGCATTGCAGATCTCCTGACGGGTATGACCGTTCTGACCTATTCCGAAGACCCCGTGGCAGCAGCCAAGGTGGCCCAGGAATTCGCTAAAGAGAATGCAAAATTTGTCATTCTCGGCGGCGCAATGGGTGAGAACGCACTGGATGTCGCCGGTGTTGAAGCCGTGTCCAAGATGCCTTCGCGGGAGGAGCTTATCTCCACCATCGCGGGTATGCTGGGCGCACCTGCTTCCAACATCGCCGGGGCCATTGGCGCACCTGCAAGCAACATCGCTTCCATCTTGTCCACGATCGAGGACAAGGCGGCTGCGTAAAGCAATATCGTCAAGCTGGCGCAGGGTTGAACACTCGCGTTGGAACACACATATCGTTAACGGAAAGAGCTAAACATGGCTGATCTGAAAAAACTGGCAGAAGACATCGTTGGTCTGACACTGCTGGAAGCACAAGAACTGAAAACCATCCTCAAAGACGAGTATGGCATCGAGCCCGCAGCTGGCGGCGCAGTGATGATGGCTGGCCCCGCAGATGGCGGCGCAGCTGAAGAAGAGAAAACTGAATTCGACGTCGTTCTGAAGAACGCCGGCGCATCCAAAATCAACGTGATCAAAGAAGTTCGCGGCATCACCGGTCTGGGCCTGAAAGAAGCCAAAGATCTGGTTGAAGCTGGCGGCAAGATCAAAGAAGGCGTTGATAAAGCGGAAGCTGAAGACGTTAAAGCCAAGCTGGAAGCAGCTGGCGCAGAAGTCGAATTGGCCTAAGCCATTCGATCCGGGTGCTGTTTTTGCTTGATGAAAGCGGCCCGAAGTTTGTAAAGCTTTGGGGAAGCCCATAAAAATTAAGGCTGGACGGGGGAATTCCCTGTCCAGCCTGATCTGTTTTGAAAAGTATTTCACGCGAAATATTTCTCTGGATAGGTCCTAGTGGTCGGAAGAGGTACGGTGGGACGTGCCTCAAGAATTGATCAGGATTTACCGCTCTTATGGGCGCGCATCACGGCCCCGGTGATGGCGAGCTCGGCAAGAGATACGAAAGGTGACAGACACATGGCGCAATCCTTCCTTGGCCAGAAACGTCTACGTAAATACTATGGCAAAATCCGCGAAGTGCTGGAAATGCCGAACCTGATCGAGGTTCAGAAATCCTCTTATGATTTGTTCCTGCGTTCCGGCGATGCGGAAGCACCGACAGACGGTGACGGCATCCAGGGCGTCTTTCAGTCGGTTTTCCCGATCAAGGACTTCAACGAGACGTCGGTGCTTGAATTCGTCAAGTACGAGCTTGAAAAGCCAAAATACGATGTAGAGGAATGTCAGCAACGCGACATGACCTACAGCGCGCCTTTGAAGGTGACGCTGCGCCTCATCGTGTTTGATGTAGACGAAGACACCGGTGCGAAATCGGTTAAGGACATTAAAGAACAGGACGTGTTCATGGGCGACATGCCCTTGATGACGCCAAACGGTACATTTGTTGTGAACGGTACCGAGCGTGTGATCGTATCCCAGATGCACCGTTCGCCCGGCGTGTTCTTTGACCACGACAAAGGCAAAACCCACTCTTCGGGTAAACTGCTGTTCGCTTGCCGCATCATTCCTTACCGCGGTTCGTGGCTCGACTTTGAATTTGACGCCAAAGACATCGTCTTCGCGCGCATCGACCGTCGCCGCAAACTGCCTGTAACAACGCTGCTTTATTCGCTGGGTCTTGACCAAGAAGCGATCATGGACGCGTATTACAACACCGTTAACTATACGCTGAAAGACGGCGAAGGCTGGGTCGCACCCTTCTTCCCGGATCGTGTGCGGGGCACACGGCCAACGTATGATCTCGTTGACGCAGCGACAGGCGAGATCCTGTTTGAAAAGGGCAAGAAGGTTACACCTCGTGCCGTTAAGCAGTTGATCGACGAAGGCAAGGTTTCTGAACTGTTGCTGCCGTTTGACCATATTGCAGGCAAATTTGCTGCACGTGATATCATCAACGAAGAAACCGGCGCGATCTATGTTGAAGCGGGCGACGAACTGACGCTCGAGCACGACAAAGATGGCACGCTTATCGGTGGTACAGCCAAAGAGCTGATCGACGCGGGCATCTTCGAGATCCCACTGCTCGACATCGACAACATTAACGTCGGCCCCTACATGCGTAACACCATGGCGGCGGACAAGAACATGAACCGCGACACCGCGCTCATGGATATCTACCGTGTTATGCGTCCGGGCGAGCCGCCCACAGTCGAAGCCGCGTCGAACCTGTTCGACACGCTGTTCTTTGATGCGGACCGCTATGACCTTTCCGCGGTTGGCCGTGTGAAGATGAACATGCGCCTGGCGCTCGACAAGGAAGACACGCAGCGCACGCTGGACCGTGACGATATCGTCGCCTGTATCAAGGCGTTGGTTGACCTGCGCGACGGCCGTGGCGACATCGACGATATTGACCACCTGGGCAACCGTCGTGTGCGTTCCGTCGGCGAGCTGATGGAAAACCAGTACCGTGTTGGCCTGCTCCGGATGGAGCGCGCGATCAAGGAACGTATGTCTTCCGTTGAAATCGACACTGTGATGCCACAGGATCTGATCAACGCTAAACCAGCAGCTGCTGCGGTACGTGAATTCTTTGGCTCCAGCCAGCTGTCGCAGTTCATGGACCAAACCAACCCGCTGTCCGAGGTGACGCACAAGCGTCGTCTTTCCGCGCTTGGGCCAGGTGGTCTGACACGCGAGCGTGCCGGTTTTGAAGTACGTGACGTTCACGCGACCCACTACGGTCGCATGTGTCCGATTGAAACGCCCGAGGGTCCGAACATTGGTCTGATCAACTCGCTGGCCACTTTTGCCCGTGTGAACAAGTACGGCTTTATCGAAACACCCTACCGCAAGGTATCGAACGGTGTGGTTTCGGATGACGTTCAGTACATGTCGGCCACGGAAGAAATGCGTCACACAGTGGCGCAGGCCAACGCGAACCTTGATGAAAACATGAAGTTCGTAAACGATCTGGTCTCGACGCGGAAATCGGGCGACTACACCTTGTCGCCTTCCGAAAACGTTGACCTGATCGACGTTTCGCCAAAACAGTTGGTCTCGGTCGCTGCGTCCTTGATCCCGTTCCTTGAAAACGACGATGCGAACAGGGCCTTGATGGGCTCGAACATGCAACGTCAGGCGGTGCCTTTGCTTCAAGCTGAAGCACCACTGGTCGGGACCGGTATCGAAGAAGTCGTCGCACGGGATTCCGGTGCTGCTTATATGGCGAAACGTGGCGGTATCATCGACCAAGTCGATGCCAGCCGTATCGTTATCCGTGCCACCGAAGACCTCGAGCTGGGTGACGCGGGCGTAGACATCTACCGCATGCGCAAATTCCAGCGTTCGAACCAGAACACCTGCATCAACCAGCGTCCGCTGGTGAAGGTTGGCGAGACGGTTCAAAAGGGTCAGGTTATCGCGGACGGTCCGTCGACCGACATGGGTGAACTGGCGCTTGGTAAGAACGTGGTCGTCGCGTTCATGCCCTGGAACGGATACAACTACGAAGACTCCATTCTAATCTCTGAACGTGTATCGCGTGACGACGTGTTTACTTCGATCCACATCGAGGAATTCGAAGTCGCCGCCCGTGATACAAAGCTGGGGCCAGAGGAAATCACACGCGATATCCCGAACGTTGGTGAAGAAGCGCTGCGCAATCTCGACGAGGCTGGCATCGTTTACATCGGTGCGGATGTTGAACCCGGTGACATTCTTGTCGGCAAGATCACACCCAAGGGCGAAAGCCCGATGACGCCAGAAGAAAAACTGCTGCGCGCCATCTTTGGTGAGAAAGCTTCGGACGTGCGCGATACATCGCTGCGTGTGAAGCCCGGTGATTTTGGTACAGTCGTCGAAGTCCGCGTGTTCAACCGTCACGGCGTCGAAAAAGACGAACGTGCGTTGCAGATCGAGCGTGAAGAAGTCGAACGTCTGGCCCGTGACCGTGACGATGAACTTGGCATTCTAGACCGCAACATCTATGCGCGTCTTCAATCGATGATCATCGGCAAGACGGCTGTCAAAGGCCCCAAAGGCGTCAAGTCGAACTCGGAAATCACCGAAGACCTGCTGGCATCCCTGTCGCGCGGTCAGTGGTGGCAGCTTGCCCTCGAAGACGAAGACGACGCAAAAATCGTCGAAGCCCTGAACGAGCAGTACGAGATCCAGAAACGGACCTTGGATGCGCGCTTTGAGGACAAGGTCGAAAAAGTCCGTCGTGGTGACGATCTGCCCCCGGGCGTGATGAAGATGGTCAAAGTGTTCGTCGCGGTGAAGCGCAAGCTGCAACCGGGCGACAAGATGGCTGGTCGTCACGGCAACAAAGGTGTTATTTCCAAGGTTGTACCGATGGAAGACATGCCGTTCCTTGCGGATGGTACGCCAGTGGACTTCTGTTTGAACCCGCTGGGTGTTCCGTCGCGTATGAACGTCGGTCAGATCCTTGAGACCCACATGGGTTGGGCCGCACGCGGCTTGGGCATCAACATCGACGAGGCCCTGCAGGAATACAAACGCTCCGGTGATTTGACACCAGTGCGCGAAGCAATGCACCACGCCTATGGCGACGACGTCTATGAAGAAGGCATCGTTGGCATGGACGAGGAATCCTTGCTGGACGCAGCCAAGAACGTCGCACGCGGTGTCCCAATCGCCACGCCGGTATTCGATGGTGCCAAGGAAGCAGACGTGAATGACAGCCTGACACGTGCCGGGTTCGATACCTCCGGTCAGTCGGTTCTGTTTGACGGTCGCACAGGCGAGCAGTTTGCCCGCCCTGTCACCGTTGGCGTCAAATACCTGCTGAAACTGCACCACCTTGTGGACGACAAAATCCACGCGCGTTCAACCGGTCCATACTCGCTGGTCACCCAGCAGCCATTGGGCGGTAAAGCGCAGTTCGGTGGTCAGCGCTTTGGTGAGATGGAGGTCTGGGCTTTGGAAGCTTACGGCGCTGCATACACCTTGCAGGAAATGCTGACTGTGAAATCGGATGACGTGGCCGGACGGACTAAGGTCTATGAAAGCATCGTCAAAGGCGAAGACAACTTCGAGGCCGGTATTCCGGAATCGTTCAACGTACTTGTGAAAGAAGTACGTGGTCTTGGCCTGAACATGGAACTCCTGGATGCGGAGGAAGAAGAGTGAGGTCAGCACCGGGGTTTGCTTAAACCCCGGTTCGTTTTCTCAGACTGAAAACGCCTCTCTCCCTCCGCTTTCGAGACTTATCTAAGGATTTAAGATGAACCAGGAACTGACAAACAACCCGTTCAACCCCGTCGCGCCGACTAAGACGTTCGACGAAATCAAGGTCTCTCTGGCATCGCCAGAGCGGATCCTGTCGTGGTCGTTCGGTGAAATCAAGAAACCCGAAACCATCAATTACCGGACGTTCAAGCCCGAACGGGACGGCTTGTTCTGCGCGCGTATCTTTGGCCCGATCAAAGACTACGAATGCCTGTGCGGTAAATACAAGCGCATGAAGTATCGTGGCGTTGTCTGCGAGAAGTGCGGTGTTGAAGTTACCCTGCAAAAGGTTCGCCGCGAGCGTATGGGCCACATCGAACTGGCGTCGCCTGTTGCGCACATCTGGTTCCTCAAGTCGCTGCCATCGCGCATCGGCCTGATGCTGGACATGACCCTGCGCGATCTGGAGCGCGTGCTGTACTTTGAGAACTACGTCGTGATTGAACCCGGTCTGACGGACCTCACCTATGGTCAGATGATGACCGAGGAAGAGTACATGGACGCTCAGGATGCCTTTGGCATGGACGCGTTCACCGCCAATATCGGTGCCGAAGCGATCCGCGAAATGCTGGCCGCCATCGATCTGGAAGCCGAAGCAGACCAGCTGCGGGCCGATCTGAAAGAGGCGACAGGCGAGCTGAAGCCGAAAAAGATCATCAAGCGTCTGAAAGTCGTTGAATCCTTCCTCGAGTCCGGCAACCGGCCCGAGTGGATGATCATGACCGTCATTCCTGTGATCCCGCCTGAGCTGCGCCCGCTGGTGCCGCTGGACGGTGGCCGCTTTGCGACCTCCGACCTTAACGACCTGTATCGCCGTGTCATCAACCGGAACAACCGTCTGAAGCGTCTGATCGAACTGCGCGCGCCTGACATCATCGTCCGCAACGAAAAGCGGATGCTGCAGGAATCCGTTGATGCATTGTTCGACAACGGCCGTCGCGGCCGCGTCATCACCGGTGCCAACAAGCGCCCGCTGAAGTCGCTGTCCGACATGCTGAAAGGTAAGCAAGGTCGCTTCCGTCAAAACCTTTTGGGCAAGCGCGTCGACTTCTCCGGTCGTTCGGTCATTGTGACCGGCCCCGAGCTGAAGTTGCACCAGTGCGGTCTGCCCAAGAAGATGGCGCTTGAGCTGTTCAAGCCGTTCATCTACTCGCGCCTCGAAGCCAAAGGCCTGTCTTCCACTGTGAAGCAAGCCAAGAAGCTGGTCGAAAAAGAGCGTCCCGAAGTGTGGGATATCTTGGACGAAGTGATCCGCGAACACCCCGTCATGCTAAACCGTGCGCCTACGTTGCACCGTTTGGGCATTCAGGCGTTCGAACCGGTTCTGATCGAGGGTAAAGCGATCCAGCTGCATCCGCTGGTCTGTTCGGCCTTTAACGCTGACTTTGACGGCGACCAAATGGCTGTTCACGTACCACTGTCGCTTGAAGCACAGCTTGAAGCGCGTGTTCTGATGATGTCCACGAACAACGTTCTGTCGCCTGCAAACGGCGCACCGATCATCGTTCCATCGCAGGATATGATCTTGGGTCTGTACTATACGACCCTGGAACGCGAAGGCATGCCGGGCGAGGGCATGGTGTTTGGTTCCGTTGAGGAAGTCGAACACGCGCTTGATGCCGGTGCCGTGCACTTGCACACCAAGATCAAAGCGCGGGTCAAACAGATCGATGCCGAAGGCAACGAAGTAATGAAGCGTTTCGACACCACACCAGGCCGTATTCGCCTTGGTGCGCTGTTGCCGCTGAACGCCAAAGCGCCGTTCGATCTGGTGAACCGCTTGCTGCGTAAGAAAGAAGTGCAGCAGGTCATCGATACGGTCTACCGCTACTGTGGTCAGAAAGAATCCGTTATCTTCTGTGACCAGATCATGACCATGGGTTTCCGCGAAGCTTTCCGCGCCGGGATTTCCTTTGGTAAGGACGACATGCTGATCCCCGAGACCAAATGGACCTTGGTTGACGAGACACGCGATCAGGTTAAGGACTTTGAACAGCAGTACATGGACGGCCTGATCACTCAGGGTGAAAAGTACAACAAAGTTGTCGATGCCTGGTCCAAGTGTAACGACAAAGTCACCGACGCGATGATGGGTGCTATTTCGGCCGAACGTCGCAACGATCAGGGTGCAGTCATGGAGCCGAACTCGGTTTACATGATGGCCCACTCCGGTGCGCGTGGCTCGGTCACACAGATGAAACAGCTAGGCGGGATGCGCGGTCTGATGGCGAAGCCGAATGGCGACATCATCGAGACGCCGATCATCTCGAACTTTAAAGAAGGTCTGACCGTTCTGGAGTACTTTAACTCCACCCACGGTGCCCGTAAGGGTCTGTCGGATACTGCTTTGAAAACAGCGAACTCGGGTTACTTGACCCGTCGTCTGGTGGACGTGGCTCAAGACTGTATCGTTCGTATGCATGACTGTGGCACCGAAACCGCGATCACGGCCGAAGCAGCTGTGAACGATGGCGAGGTTGTCTCTTCGCTGGCGGAACGTCTGCTGGGTCGCGTTGCGGCTGATGACATTCTGCGCCCCGGTACCGAAGAAGTGCTGGTACCTGCACAGACTGTGATCGACGAGCGTCTGGCTGACATTATCGACGAAGCTGCCGTGGCGTCTGCCCGGATCCGCAGCCCGTTGACCTGTGAAGCCGAAGAGGGCGTCTGCGCCATGTGCTATGGTCGTGACCTTGCACGCGGTACGCTGGTGAACCAAGGTGAAGCTGTCGGCATTATTGCCGCGCAGTCGATCGGTGAACCCGGCACGCAGCTGACCATGCGTACATTCCACATTGGTGGTGTTGCTCAGGGTGGCCAGCAGTCCTTCCTCGAAGCGTCGCAGTCCGGTAAGGTTGTGTTCGAGAACGCTCAGACCCTTGAGAACACCGCAGGTGAGATCATGGTCATGGGCCGGAACATGAAGCTTGCGATTGTTGACGAAAACGGTGACGAGCGTGCCAGCCACAAGGTCGGCTATGGTACCAAGCTGTTCGTGAAAGACGGTCAGAACATTCTGCGCGGCGACAAGCTGTTCGAATGGGATCCCTACACGCTGCCGATCATCGCGGAGAAATCCGGTATGACCAAGTTCGTCGACCTTGTGTCGGGGATCGCGGTTAAGGATGAAACCGATGATGCAACCGGTATGACACAGAAGATCGTGATCGACTGGCGTGCAGCACCCAAAGGCAATGAGCTGAAGCCAGAAGTTATTCTGGTAGATGCCGATGGCGAACCTGTCCGTAACGATGCGGGCAACCCGGTGAGCTATCCTATGTCCGTCGATGCCATTCTGTCCGTTGAGGACCAGACTGAAATCGCGGCAGGTGACATCGTTGCGCGTATTCCGCGCGAAGGTGCCAAGACCAAGGATATTACCGGTGGTCTGCCACGTGTTGCGGAACTCTTTGAGGCACGTCGCCCCAAGGATCACGCGATCATCGCAGAGATCGACGGCTATGTCCGCTACGGCAAGGACTACAAGAACAAGCGTCGTATCTCGATCGAGTCGTCAGAAGATCCGGATCACAAGGTCGAATACATGGTGCCTAAGGGTAAGCACATTCCCGTTGCGGAAGGTGACTTTGTCCAGAAGGGCGACTACATCATGGACGGCAACCCTGCGCCGCATGACATCCTTGCGATTATGGGTGTCGAAGCGCTGGCTGACTACATGATCGACGAAGTTCAGGATGTTTATCGTCTGCAAGGCGTTAAGATCAACGATAAGCATATCGAAGTGATCGTGCGTCAGATGTTGCAGAAGTGGGAAGTCCAAGACAGCGGTGACACCACCCTGTTGAAAGGCGAACACGTCGATAAGCAAGAGTTCGACCAAGCCTGTGCCAAAGCGCTGTCCAAAGGCGGACGTCCTGCGCAGGGCGAACCCATCCTGCTGGGGATCACCAAGGCGTCGCTGCAAACCCGCAGCTTCATCTCGGCGGCGTCCTTCCAGGAAACCACACGCGTTCTGACCGAAGCATCGGTTCAGGGTAAGCGCGATAAGCTGGTTGGCCTGAAAGAGAACGTCATCGTGGGCCGTTTGATCCCAGCTGGTACCGGTGGTGCAACGCAACAGATGCGTAAGGTTGCAACGGATCGTGACAACGTGGTTATCGAAGCCCGTCGCGAAGAAGCCGAAGCCGCCGCACGTTTGGCCGCGCCAGAGCCTAAAGCGGATGATGATGTTGTCGGTGGCGATGTTTTCGACAACGTCCCTAACGACGATGAAAGCCGCAATTAAGCCTAGGCTTATTAGCTAGATAGAAGCCCCCGCCGAGAGATCGGCGGGGGCTTTTTCATTACGGGGGCGCGGTGATGAAATAGCGTCTAAAATATGTGTGGGTGGGCTGGTTTTCCGCCGCGGCCTGCGGCAATGATAAGCCAACCTAACAAAAAGAAAGCCGCCTAATGTCGCCAAACCTTACCGGAGCACTTTTCATGATGGGCTCCATGGCGGCCTTTGTCTTGAACGATACAATGACCAAGACCACGGGCGGGGCGGTGCCGCTGTTCCAGCTGCTGTTTCTGCGTGGTGTGATCTCTATCTCGTTGATCGTGATGCTTTGGGGGCGGCTTGGTCCGATGCACCTGCGGCTTAGCCGGCGCGATTGGAAGCTGGTTGCCATACGGTCTGGCGCAGAAGTCGGGGCGAGCTTCTTCTTCGTGACCGCGCTCTTCAATATGCCCTTGGCGAACCTCAGCGCCATTCTACAATCCTTGCCGCTGACGGTGACTTTGGGCGCGGCGCTGGTCTATCGCGAAAAGGTCGGCTGGCGGCGCTTCTCTGCCATCCTCGTCGGCTTTTTCGGCGTGATGTTGATCGTCAAGCCGGGCACCGACGGGTTCAATATTTGGTCGGTCTACGCTTTGATTGCGGTGTTCTTTGTGACCGTTCGCGACCTGAGCACACGCCGCTTGTCGAAAGAGGTGCCGTCGATGACGGTGACCTTCGCGGCGGTCCTCTCTGTCACCGGTTTTTCGACCTTTGCGCAATTCACCACCCCTTGGGCGCCAGTATCGTCAGACCATTGGATCGCGATCACTGCGGCCGCTGTCTTTGTCCTGATGGGGTATTATTTTAGCGTACAGACGATGCGCGTTGGCGATGTGTCTTTCATCGCGCCGTTCCGCTATACGGGGCTGATCTGGGCGCTGATCCTAGGCTGGCTGGTGTTTGGTGACTGGCCCGTGCCGACGACACTGATCGGTGCCTCTATCGTCGCCGCGACAGGGTTGTTCACGCTGTACCGCGAGCGCATCACCACACGCCCATTGCCGCCCCTTTAACCTTTGGCGAAGACGCGGCGCACTGCGTTGATGTCGATGGCAAAGCGATCCTTGAACAGCGTCTCCTCCTCGGCACTGAGCGGCGGAAGCTCGATCGGTCGGGCGTTCTTTTGACGTGAATCGTTAAAGCCGTTGTGACCGCGTACGTACATTGCCTGATCGGGAAAGCTAAGCGCAGGCATAAAGCGGGGTAGCTTGTCGTGGGCAAAGTTCATGATGGTTAATGGGCACCGCGCATTTACGAACATCGCTAGTGCCGCGGTATAGAAAGGCCGGTAGGACGGCGTTGCTTCGATCCCGTCCGCACCAAACTCGGCCACGTAGCCCTTGTTCCAGTCAAGAGCGACAGACTTATGTTGCACCAAGAGCGGTGCCGCGTCGTCGACGGCTTTGCGCAGCTTGGCGATGAAGTCTACTGCAATGGCATCGTCGTCATCAAAGCGGAATTGTACACATGGTTCATAGCGCGAGAGGCGCGCCTTGTTTAGTATCTCTTTCATCACCTCGCGGTGGGGCCTGGGTGGTTCGACGATGATCCTTGCATGAGGCAGGGGGGAAAGTAGTGCTTTCAGGCGCGCCATGTGCTGCTTCGGAAGGCTATCCCCGACGAGGACGATCATCTCGAAGTCCGGGTCGGTTTGTGCCATTAGGCAGGGCAGGGCGACGGCTTCGAACAGGCGGAATCTTTCTTCTAACCGCGCAGGTTCGTAAAGATAGGCGATACGATCTTCGATGGTTTCATGCCCGACCTGAAATCCGCCTAGCGCCGGGTAGGAAAAGCGGCATAGCCCAAGTATCTGCATCGTGTTCCGCCTTGTCCCGATTATGCAGTGTAAATATGCGGGGTAGGGGGGGCGTGATGCAAGAAGAATACCCGTTTCGCGTGCCGCCCCTACTTGGGGCGGGGGGCTGTTGACAGCGGGGGCGACTCTGCCTATACGGCCCTTATCTCGGATGTAGGGGTCGCCCTGCTTTGCCGACATCATATCTACTGTGGTCACGATCCGGTCTATTGCTGACTCGATCCTCTGTTACCCCACCGCTTCGTTTTCCTCGGTACGGGAACGCTGCGGTGATTTTGCTTTGCGCCATCGGTGTAGGGCGAAGATAGAATTCGTGGACGTGCGAAGTGACCGAATTTGAAACCGCACTGGGGTCCGCCCCGCTGCACCACTTATGTGAGCTAAACGGGGATAAAACCGGAATGCCAACGATCCAGCAGCTGATCCGCAAACCGCGCCAGCCTAAAATCAAACGTTCGAAATCCATGCACCTGCAGGAATGCCCGCAAAAGCGCGGCGTTTGCACACGTGTTTACACGACCACACCTAAAAAGCCGAACTCGGCCATGCGTAAGGTTGCCAAAGTGCGCCTGACCAACGGTTTCGAAGTCATCAGCTACATCCCGGGTGAATCGCACAACCTGCAAGAACACTCTGTTGTTCTGATCCGCGGCGGCCGTGTAAAAGACCTTCCCGGTGTGCGCTACCACATCCTGCGCGGTGTTCTCGATACGCAAGGCGTTAAAGATCGTAAGCAGCGTCGCTCCAAATATGGTGCAAAGAAGCCAAAGTAATTTGGGTCGGTTCGGGCTTGCGCATCGCAGATACACGATGCTCGGTCCGGCCGCCCGCCATGTTTTCCCGTAAGGGAGTGAGCCGAGTAAGACTGAGCGCCGGACGATCGGGGTGCATATCGCACCAGACGCGCTGGCCCATCGCTGCCTCGGCAACTGACAATTAGGAGCTTTAAATGTCACGTCGTCACGCCGCTGAAAAACGCGAAGTACTGCCAGACGCCAAGTACGGTGATCTGGTCCTCACCAAATTCATGAACAACCTGATGATCGATGGTAAAAAATCGGTTGCAGAGCGTATCGTTTACAACGCGATGAACCGTGTTGAAGACAAAATCAAACGCGCGCCCATCGAAGTCTTCCACGAAGCGCTGGACAACATCAAACCATCCGTCGAAGTGCGTTCGCGCCGCGTCGGTGGTGCCACCTATCAGGTGCCTGTTGAAGTGCGCCCCGAGCGTCGCGAAGCGCTGGCGATCCGCTGGTTGATCAAAGCGTCCCGCGCCCGCAACGAGAACACTATGGAAGAGCGCCTTGCAGGCGAGCTGATGGATGCTGTTCAATCGCGTGGTACTGCTGTTAAAAAGCGCGAAGATACGCACAAAATGGCCGACGCGAACAAAGCGTTCAGCCACTACCGCTGGTAATTCGGGCGGCATAAGCCGTTCCCGTCGCGTCCCACACTGGGGCGCGATTTATCCGTTTCAGATATATTCGAGGAAGCAGCCCCATGGCACGCGACTATCCGCTCTCACGCTACCGCAATTTCGGCATCATGGCCCACATCGACGCAGGCAAAACAACCTGCTCCGAACGGATCCTGTTTTATACTGGTAAGTCCCACAACATCGGCGAAGTGCACGACGGCGCTGCAACGATGGACTGGATGGAGCAGGAGCAGGAACGCGGTATTACAATTACCTCCGCTGCGACGACAACTTTCTGGCAGCGCCAGGAATTGCCAGACGCGGACGCAACATCCGACACCAAGTACCGGATGAACATCATCGACACGCCCGGTCACGTTGACTTTACAATTGAAGTTGAACGCTCGCTGGCGGTTCTTGATGGCGCGGTTGCTGTTCTTGACGCCAACGCCGGTGTTGAACCGCAGACTGAAACGGTTTGGCGCCAGGCCGACCGCTACAAGGTTCCGCGGATCGTTTTTGTTAACAAAATGGACAAAATCGGCGCTGACTTCTTCAACTGTGTGAAGATGATCAAAGACCGTACCGGTGCAACACCTGCGCCGATCCAAATCCCAATTGGGGCCGAAACCGAGCTTGAAGGCTTGGTCGATCTGGTCACCATGAAAGAATGGGTCTGGAGCGGCGAAGACCTGGGTGCAGGCTGGGAACAGCGCGAAATCCGTGCCGAGTTGAAAGACCTGGCCGACGAATGGCGCGCGCATCTGATCGAGACTGCGGTCGAGATGGATGACGAAGCCATGGAAAACTACCTGATGGACGGCGCAGAGCCTGACGTCGACACCCTGCGGTCGCTGATCCGCAAAGGGACGTTGGCGATCAAGTTCATCCCCGTTCTGTGTGGTTCCGCGTTCAAAAACAAAGGTGTTCAGCCACTGTTGAACGCTGTTATCGACTATCTTCCATCCCCGATGGACGTTGTTGATTACATGGGCTTTAAACCAGGCGACGAAGAAGAAACACGTAACATCCCGCGTCGCGCGGACGATGATATGGCCTTCTCCGGTCTGGCGTTCAAAATCATGAACGACCCCTTTGTTGGTTCGTTGACCTTCACGCGCATTTACTCGGGCAAGTTGAACAAGGGTGACACGCTCTTGAACTCGACCAAAGGTAAAAAAGAGCGAGTCGGTCGTATGATGATGATGCACTCGAACGATCGTGAAGAAATTCAAGAAGCGTTCGCGGGCGACATCATTGCGCTGGCCGGCCTGAAAGATACAACGACAGGCGACACACTGTGTTCTGTTGCCGATCCTGTGGTCTTGGAAACAATGACCTTCCCCGATCCGGTTATCGAAATCGCGGTCGAGCCTAAAACCAAGGCTGACCAAGAGAAGATGTCGACTGGTCTTGCGCGTTTGGCGGCCGAAGATCCCTCCTTCCGCGTCGAGACAGACATTGAATCCGGCCAGACCATCATGAAGGGTATGGGCGAACTTCACCTCGATATTCTGGTGGACCGTCTGCGTCGTGAATTTAAAGTCGAAGCCAACATTGGTGCGCCTCAGGTTGCCTACCGCGAGACCATCTCGCGCGAAGCGGAAATCACCTACACACACAAGAAACAGTCCGGCGGTTCCGGTCAGTTTGCTGAAGTGAAGATGATCCTGATGCCAACCGAGCCAGGCGAAGGGTACTCCTTTGAAAGCCGCATCGTTGGTGGTGCTGTTCCAAAAGAATACATCCCCGGCGTCGAAAAAGGGATCAACTCGGTCATGGACTCCGGTCCTTTGGCGGGCTTCCCGGTCATCGACTTCAAAGTTGCGCTGATCGACGGTAAGTTCCACGATGTTGACTCCAGCGTTCTGGCGTTTGAAATCGCGGCCCGTATGGGTATGCGCGAAGGCATGCGTAAAGCTGGCGCGAAACTGCTCGAGCCGATCATGAAAGTCGAAGTTATCACACCTGAAGACTACACAGGTGGGATCATCGGCGATCTGACATCGCGTCGCGGTCAGGTTCAGGGGCAGGATACACGCGGTAACGCCATTGCGATCGACGCAAATGTGCCACTGGCCAACATGTTCGGCTACATCAACACGCTGCGTTCGATGTCGTCGGGTCGTGCGAACTTCACCATGCAGTTCTCGCACTACGAACCTGTTCCGCAAAACATCTCTGACGAGATCCAAGCGAAATTCGCGTAACTGCGCGTTGCAATAACTGGGACGGCGGGGATAACCCCGCCCTACCCAAACCGTAGGGTGGGTGTTCAACCCACCGCCCAATTTGAAAACCAAGGAGGCCACCATGGCTAAGGCAAAGTTTGAACGTAATAAACCACACGTTAACATCGGTACCATTGGTCACGTTGACCACGGTAAAACGACGTTGACCGCTGCGATCACGAAATACTTCGGCGACTTCCGCGCCTATGACCAAATTGATGGCGCGCCCGAAGAAAAAGCACGCGGTATCACCATTTCGACCGCTCACGTTGAATATGAAACCGAAGCACGTCACTACGCACACGTCGACTGCCCCGGCCACGCTGACTATGTGAAAAACATGATCACCGGTGCGGCTCAGATGGACGGCGCGATCTTGGTTGTGAACGCGGCTGATGGCCCCATGCCACAAACCCGCGAGCACATCTTGCTGGGCCGCCAGGTTGGTATTCCAACCATGGTTGTCTACATGAACAAAGTTGACCAGGTTGACGACGAAGAGCTGCTGGAATTGGTGGAAATGGAAATCCGCGAATTGCTGTCTTCCTACGACTACCCAGGCGACGACATGCCTGTGATCCCTGGCTCCGCTCTGGCAGCTATGGAAGGTCGCGATGAGGAAATCGGCGAGAAATCCATCCGCGCGCTGATGGCCGCTGTTGACGAATACATCCCGACACCAGCACGCGCTGTTGACCAGCCGTTCCTGATGCCAGTGGAAGACGTGTTCTCGATCTCCGGTCGTGGTACAGTTGTGACGGGCCGTGTTGAGCGTGGCGTGATCAACGTTGGCGACGAAATCGAAATCGTTGGCATCCGCGACACCAAGAAAACCACCTGTACCGGCGTTGAAATGTTCCGCAAACTGCTGGACCGCGGTGAAGCTGGCGACAACATCGGTGCCCTGCTGCGCGGCGTTGACCGTGAAGGCGTTGAGCGTGGTCAGGTTCTGTGTAAGCCAGGTTCGGTTAAGCCGCACACCAAGTTCACAGCCGAAGCCTATATCCTCACCAAGGAAGAGGGTGGCCGTCACACGCCGTTCTTCGCGAACTACCGTCCACAGTTCTACTTCCGGACAACAGACGTCACCGGTACCGTTCAGCTGCCAGAAGGCACTGAAATGGTTATGCCCGGCGACAACCTGCAGTTCGACGTTGAGCTGATCGCCCCCATCGCGATGGAAGACGGTCTGCGTTTCGCGATCCGCGAAGGCGGCCGCACCGTTGGCGCGGGCGTTGTTTCCAAGATCAACGAATAAGCCAATCAGCGGGTTACCCCGCTGACAGCTGACAAAACGAAGGCCGCTCCTGCAAGGGGGCGGCCTTTTTTGCGGGCGACATGCGGCCAAGCTGTATTGTGTCGCATAGAGATCTTTACCCTAGGAAGAGGCAGCCATGATGTTTCCCAACTCTGATGCCAGCAGCGCTGCGCACCGCCGGCAGTATTTTCAGATCGCACTGGAAGAGGCGCAGGCCACGGTGCGGGGTTATGATACAAAAGCTCAAATTGTCGGTATCGGATATACATTTACTCTGAACATCGTTGCGGCGGTTGTGGGTGGCTTGCCCGGCGCTGACCAGTCCGGGATCATGTACGTACTGGTCTTCTGGTCCGTGGTCATGGCCCCGCTGTTTCTATTTGGCTATGTGCTTTACCCATCGCGGCGATCTGTTTCGAAGGTGCCGGACGGCGGAGCTGCAGGCGTGTGTCGCGCGCTTTATGTCCAGACCTCGCGTTATCCCACGGTCGAATCGCTTAGGTCCGCCGTGGCCGAGGTGGATTGGGAAGACGAGCTCGCTTATGAGCTGTTGATGGTGTCCAAACTACGCGAGCAAAAACGCGCGCGCTTTATTGTTGCGCTCGTTGCGACAGTCCTGTCGTTTATCGTGCTTGCGCTGCGCCATATTTGGCCTTTTTTCCTACTTTGACGATCACCCTAGGCCAGGCGAACAGGGCGGATTTGCGCGAAACGTCTGATTCACCCCTTGCCACATGGCGTGACCTGACCTATAGAGCGCAAGTCTCAGCGGGGTGCGTTTTTACGCGCCCCGTTTGATTTACGACAAAACGCAATGAAGGGCCGTGATGAGGCGTCTCTTCCTCTTCGTTTCTACTCCCAATGAGGGATGATGACATATGGCACAAAGCCAAAACATCCGCATCCGTTTGAAGGCGTTCGATTACCGTGTGCTGGATGCGTCCACACAAGAAATCGTCAACACCGCCAAGCGTACCGGTGCATCTGTTCGCGGCCCAATTCCGCTGCCGAACAAGATCGAGAAATTCACTGTTCTGCGTGGCCCACACGTTGACAAGAAATCCCGTGACCAGTTCGAAATCCGCACGCACAAGCGTCTGCTGGATATCGTTGATCCGACCCCCCAGACCGTGGACGCGCTGATGAAGCTCGACCTGGCCGCTGGTGTGGACGTCGAGATCAAGCTGCAGTCATAAGCGTAGGAGGGTAATATTATGTTGCGCTCAGGCGTTATTGCAAAAAAAATGGGCATGACCCGTTTGTTCATGGAAGACGGCAAGCAGATCCCTGTGACCGTTCTTCAGCTCGACAAACTTCAGGTTGTTGCTCAGCGTACCATCGAACGGGACGGCTACACAGCTGTTCAGCTCGGCGCAGGTACAGCCAAGGTTAAACGGACGTCGCAAGCCATGCGCGGTCACTTTGCAGCAGCAAAGGTTGAACCAAAGCGTAAGGTCGCGGAATTCCGCATCGACCCAGAAGCCATGTTGAACGTCGGCGAAGAAATCATCGCCGATCATTACTTTGCTGGTCAGTATGTTGACGTTGCAGGCACATCTATCGGTAAAGGTTTTGCCGGTGCGATGAAGCGCCACAACTTTGGCGGTTTGCGTGCGACACACGGTGTTTCTGTATCTCACCGTTCGCACGGTTCCACCGGTCAGTGTCAGGATCCGGGCAAGGTTTTCAAAGGCAAAAAAATGGCCGGTCACATGGGTTCCGCTCGTGTAACAACTCAGAACCTCGAGGTTGTCAAAACGGACAGCGTACGTGGTCTGATCATGGTCAAAGGTGCCGTTCCAGGCTCCAAAGGTGGTTGGGTGACTGTTAAGGATGCGGTGAAAAAGCCGTTCCCCGAAGACGCAATCCTGCCCGCCGCTTTGAAATCTGCTGCAGACGAAGCCGCTAAAGCAGCTGAAGAAGCCGCCGCAGCAGCAGCCGCAGAAGCCGAAGCCGAAGCAGCACGCTTGGCTGAAGAGCAAGCAGCAACCGAAGCTGCCGCCCTTGCAGAAGCCGAAGCATCCATTGAGTCGGACAAGAAGGAAGGTGACGAATGAAACTTGATGTCATCAAACTCGACGGCGGCGCAGCCGGTTCGGTAGACCTGGACGAGGCCCTGTTCGGTCTTGAGCCACGCGCCGACATTCTGCACCGTGTTGTCCGCTGGCAGCGTAACAACGCGCAGCAGGGTACGCACAAGGTCAAGACACGGTCCGAGGTCAGCTATTCGACCAAGAAGATCTATCGTCAGAAAGGCACCGGCGGCGCACGCCACGGCGCACGTTCTGCACCGATCTTCCGTAAGGGTGGTATCTACAAGGGTCCGACCCCGCGTAGCCACGGCCACGAACTGACCAAGAAGTTCCGCAAACTGGGTCTGCGCCACGCTTTGTCTGCCAAGGCAAAAACAGGCAGCCTGGTTATCATCGACGATGTAAACTCGGATGGGAAAACCGCAGCTTTGGCCAAACAGGTTAAGAACCTGGGCTGGAAACGCGCGTTGATCATCGACGGTGCCTCGGTAAATGAGAACTTCTTGCAAGCCGCGCGCAACATCGAAG
Organism: Sulfitobacter sp. M22; assembly: GCF_021736025.1. Taxonomy (NCBI): domain Bacteria; kingdom Pseudomonadati; phylum Pseudomonadota; class Alphaproteobacteria; order Rhodobacterales; family Roseobacteraceae; genus Sulfitobacter; species Sulfitobacter sp. M22. The sequence continues at coordinate 3,014,894 of NZ_WMEC01000001.1, forward strand.
GTCTGGATATCCTGCCAACGATGGGTGCAAACGTCTATGACATCCTCAAGCGTGATACACTCGTGATCACCAAAGCAGGGATCGAAGCACTGGAGGCCCGTTTGAAATGAGCGCCAAGCACGAACATTACGATGTGATCCGCAAGCCGATCATCACTGAAAAAGCAACAATGGCTTCCGAGCACAACGCCGTCGTTTTCGAAGTCGCGATCGACAGCAACAAGCCAATGATCAAAGAAGCTGTTGAAGCTCTCTTTGGTGTCAAGGTGAAGGCCGTGAACACGTCCATCACCAAAGGCAAGGCAAAGCGTTTCCGCGGCCAGATGGGTCGCCGGAAGGACGTTAAGAAGGCTTACGTTATGCTCGAAGAGGGTAACACCATCGACGTATCCACCGGTCTGTAAGTCAGACTGGACGCGAAAAATGAAAGGCCCCTCACCGCAAGGTGGGGGGCCTTTTCCTATTTGGCGATTGCGTTTGGAGTGACGATGCCTATTTGGGCTCATTCGCGGGAACTTGCCGACCAGCGGTGCGTTGTTGTCCCACATGTCATCAAAGTAAGGGCCCCGCTTTCCGGTGCCGGCTTTGCGCGAAGGGGTATCGTCACAATGTCAGCCAATAGCCATCAATCCACCCGATCGGAAATTCTATCACACATCGACCCAGATGACTTCTCCTGGGCCGTGCCGATTATGCGCACTGGCTATGCCGGACGCGGGTTGGTTTATCTGGTGGTTGCTGGATTGTCCTTGTGGTCCGTCTTGTCGGGCGGGCAGGCCGAGGGCACGAAATCAACGCTGCAGTCGTTGGATGGGGCGACCGGCTTTGCCGTGATCTTTGCCATTGCTACGGGCATGTTTGCCTATGCGATCTGGCGCGCTGTCGATAGCTTTTGGGATCTTGAGGCTTACGGGTCCGGCGCGAAAGGTATTGTCGCGCGCATTGGGATGCTGGTCACCGGTATTATCCACGGCGCAATCGGTGCCTTGGCCGTCACTGTGCTGGGGGTTTCGTCTTCGGGGTCGAGCAGCAAAGAGCTCTTGAACCAGTTCCTTCAAACGCCGGCAGGCGTCTGGGTTGTCGGCGGGATAGGGTTGGTCACAATGGGCACCGGATTCTACTATTTCTACAAAGCTGCGACGCAGTCATACCGTGAACATCTGGAAGCCAACCATTTTACCATGCACTGGAACCCGGCTTTGCGTATCGGTGTCGCCGCGCAGGGGGTTGTTGTGCTGATCATCGGCGGTCTGATCGTTTACGCCGCGACGAGCGCGAATGCATCGGATACCGGTGGCATTGATGCGGCTTTTGAATGGTTGCACCAGCAGGCCTATGGGCGCATTCTGGTGGGGCTTCTCTGTGCAGGGCTACTGATGTTCTCGTTGTTTTGCTTTGTGAACGCAGTGTGCCGGATTGTCCCGAAGGCAGCTGATCCGTCCGTGCAAAGCGTGGCGCGCAAGATCAAGTCGATGGCACAGTAAGACGCATCAGGGTCAGGTCGGTCGGCTTTTGCCGACTATTCCCCGACGCTCCCTTGACCCTCGGGTGATCCTACCCTAAACGACCCCATCGGCAGTGCCCCGGATTCGTCCGGGGCTGTGTCGTTTTGCGCGTTGGTAGGTTCTAGCCGCACGCAACGTCCGGCAAAGGGGTTCTTTGTCTGGCATTTCAAATTGGGGACCTTCGGGGCCCTACAACCATCTCGGCACCATCACGACGGGGCCGGGGACAAGCAAAACGGAAGACAGAGAACATGGCACTCAAGTCGTACAAACCGACGACGCCAGGCCAGCGTGGGCTGGTACTGATCGACCGTTCGGAGCTTTGGAAAGGCCGCCCGGTCAAATCCCTTACACAGGGTTTGACCAAATCAGGCGGTCGGAACAACACCGGACGGATCACAATGCGTCGCACAGGCGGTGGGGCAAAGCGCCTTTACCGTATCGTCGATTTCAAGCGCAACAAGCTGGACATGTCCGCTGTTGTCGCACGGATCGAATATGACCCTAACCGGACCGCATTCATCGCACTGATCCAGTACGAAGACGGCGAACAGGCTTACATCCTGGCACCACAGCGTATCGCTGTCGGCGACAAGGTGATTTCCTCGGCCAAGGCCGACATCAAGCCTGGTAACGCTATGCCATTTTCGGGCATGCCTATTGGTACAATCGTTCACAACATCGAAATGAAGCCAGGCAAAGGCGGCCAGATTGCACGCGCCGCCGGTACCTACGCACAGTTCGTAGGCCGTGATGGTGGATACGCTCAGATCCGTTTGTCCTCGGGCGAACTGCGTCTGGTGCGTCAGGAATGCATGGCCACCGTTGGTGCCGTGTCCAACCCTGACAACTCCAACCAGAACTACGGTAAAGCGGGCCGCATGCGTCACAAGGGCATCCGCCCTTCGGTACGTGGTGTTGTTATGAACCCGATCGACCACCCTCACGGTGGTGGTGAAGGCCGTACATCGGGTGGTCGTCACCCTGTTACGCCTTGGGGCAAGCCCACAAAGGGTGCAAAAACCCGCAACAAGAACAAAGCGTCCAGCAAGCTTATCCTACGCTCGCGCCACGCCAAGAAGAAGGGGCGTTAATAGATGTCTCGTTCAGTATGGAAAGGTCCTTTTGTTGACTCTTATGTCCTCAAAAAGGCCGAAGCCTCCCGCGAAAGCGGTCGCAGCGAAGTGATCAAAATTTGGTCGCGCCGTTCCACGATCTTGCCACAGTTTGTTGGCCTGACGTTCGGTGTGTACAACGGTCATAAGCACATCCCTGTAAACGTCAGCGAAGAGATGATTGGTCAGAAGTTTGGTGAGTATTCGCCAACTCGCACCTATTATGGTCACGCAGCCGACAAAAAAGCGAAGCGGAAATAAGCCATGAGCAAGGATAAGAATCCCCGCCGCGTGGCCGATAACGAAGCCCGCGCAAAACTGCGCATGCTTCGCACAAGCCCGCAGAAACTGAACCTCGTCGCCGCGATGATCCGTGGCAAGAAGGTAGACAAGGCTCTGACGGACCTGACCTTCTCCAAAAAACGGATCGCACTGGACGTGAAGAAATGCCTTCAGTCCGCCATCGCGAACGGCGAAAACAACCACAACCTTGACGTGGATGAACTGGTCGTTGCCGAAGCATATGTCGGCAAAAACCTGATCATGAAGCGTGGTCGTCCACGTGCGCGTGGCCGTTTCGGCAAGATTATCAAGCCGTTTTCGGAAATCACGATCGTCGTGCGTCAAGTTGAGGAGCAAGCCTGATGGGTAACAAAGTAAATCCGATCGGTATGCGTCTTCAGGTCAACCGCACCTGGGACAGCCGCTGGTACGCCGATACGAAGGACTATGGTGATCTTCTGCTCGAAGACCTTGCCATCCGTGACTTCATCAAGAAAGAATGTGCACAGGCTGGTATCGCCCGTGTGATCATCGAACGCCCACACAAGAAGTGCCGCGTTACGATCCACACAGCGCGCCCCGGTGTGATCATCGGCAAGAAGGGTGCAGACATCGAAGGTCTGCGCCAGAAAATCGCCAAGATCACCAAATCTGACCTGCACCTCAACATCGTTGAAGTGCGCAAGCCAGAGCTGGACGCAGCCCTTGTTGGTGAATCCATCGCACAACAGCTGGAACGCCGGGTTTCTTTCCGTCGTGCCATGAAGCGTGCGGTACAGAACGCCATGCGTATGGGTGCCCTGGGTATCCGCGTAAACGTTGCCGGTCGTCTGGGTGGTGCAGAAATCGCGCGTACCGAATGGTACCGTGAAGGCCGCGTGCCGCTCCACACTCTGCGTGCAGACATCGATTACGCACATGTCGAAGCGATGACTGCCTACGGCATCATCGGGATCAAGACCTGGATCTTCAAAGGCGAGATCATGGAACATGACCCGGCAGCGCGTGACCGTAAGGCACAAGAAATGCAAGACGGCCCAGCACCTCGCGGTGCCGGCGGTCGTCGCTAAGGGGGAATGAGAGATGCTACAACCAAAGCGTACTAAATTCCGCAAGCAGCACAAAGGTCGGATCAAAGGTCTGGCAAAGGGCGGGTCTGACCTGAACTTTGGCACCTACGGTCTGAAGGCTCTCGAGCCCGAGCGGGTCACCGCACGCCAGATCGAAGCTGCTCGTCGTGCCATGACGCGTCACATGAAACGTCAAGGCCGTGTCTGGATCCGCATTTTCCCGGATGTACCTGTCACCGCGAAGCCCATCGAAGTTCGTATGGGTAAAGGTAAAGGTTCCGTGGATCGTTGGGTCTGCAAGGTCAAGCCAGGCCGTGTAATGTTCGAAATCGACGGTGTCGCCGAGGACGTTGCACAAGAAGCTCTGCGTCTTGCTGCGATGAAGCTGCCAATCAAAACGCGCGTCGTTGTACGCGAAGATTGGTAAGACCTTCGCTTCGACACATGTCGGAGGAATGAATAGAAAAGCCCCCGCTGATCCATCAGCGGGGGCTTTTTCTTTTGTCGGTCGGTGCAGGGTTAGCTAAACAGCTTGGCGGGGCGGCGCGCCAGTTTCTGCCAGACCATCGCAATGACAATCGTCATGCCGACGTGGCCCACAAAGGATGACTGCGTGTAGGTGCCAAAACCCATCATAAAGCTACGCCCCATCAGTGGCGCCAAAATACCTTGGGCCACAAACCATAAGATGACTCCGGCCAAGGCACCCGCGCCGAAATAGCCGAGCTGTGTAATCCGCTTGGTCAGATAGACTACCGCTGCAAATCCCAATGCCCCGATCAGAAAGTGGATGGCAAAGGCGGCGGCATAGGGCAGGTCGAGGCTCAAAAGTTTTTTGCCGAGACCAATGACAAGATTGGCCGGCTCTAGCTTGACGCCGAACAGGATCGGGGACGCGAGCCATGCATAGGCTTCGAAGGTGAGTTCACCAATCAGCCCGGCAAGGGCAAGAGCGGGCAGGGGGCTTGGGTTCGTAGTATTCACGTGGGGCTTCCTTATGTGCGCATCTGCGGCGTTATCGGGCCCGAGATGGCACCACGGCACAGCTATTCCCAGTCACATTAGGGCAACCGCGCGGTGACGTGATCCGCGGCATTGTTTCTGAAACATTGATGTCTCGTGAATAAGCGGTTGCAGGGCCTAGTCAGCGCCGCATGTGGCGCATAGGCTTGGCATAACCTGCCTAAAGGAACTGATCATGAAACACGTGCCCAAGCCCACCACCGACGCAGACCTCATCAAAGAGTTTTTGAATAAAGGTGGTACGATCAAGAAGGGTAAGACAAAGCCGATGCCGGATGATCTGGGGCTTAGCAACAATCAGTGGGGCAATAAGCTGACCAAAGAGGAAAAGGCTGCCGTGAAGGAGCAAGAGGCGGCGCGCAAGGCAACGCCGCCCAAGCGTGGTTAACCCCAAGCGTAGTTGAACGAGACCGAAATACGGTCTTCTTCAGACATGTTCATCGGCACCTCGTGGCGCAGCCAGCTTTCCCAGAGCAGCACGTCACCGACGACGGGCTTCGCATAAACGAACTGGCGCAGCTCTTGGGGTGCGTCTTTTTGGCGACCGGGGGCCGCCATCATCATTGGCAGACGCGGATCCTCGAGCTTGAGCGCACTGGTCCCTTCGGGCATCGCCACATAGGTTGTGCCAGAGATGACCGAATGCGGGTGTATATGCGCCGTATGGATTCCGCCCTCGGGCAGGATATTGATCCAGATGTCTTCAAGCTTGAGCTTGCGCCCGTCCAGATCAAACGCCAGATCCTTGGCAAAGGCCTTGACGTGCTTATCCAGCGCTTTTTTGACCGTCTTAAAGATCGGGAACCGCCATGGCAGATCCGTCAAGGACGCATAGCTGGTGTAGCCGGGGAAATCGTGTTCCTCGCACCACTCCTGGCCGGCCTCGTCATCCTCGGCAATGGACAGGCACGCGGCCTCAAGCTCGGACGGGTCGACGGGTTGACCGTGCTCTGACAAAGCGGCGCGGTAAAGACGGGTGACGAAAAGGGATTCTATCTGTGACATAGGGCCGTTCTACATCAGCCTGCGCAGCGTGGCGATACGGTTTCGTAGAAACCTCGCTTGCCAAAGTGGGGTAGGGCATGTAGAGGAACCTTTCACATGAACTCCACCAGAATCATGGTCACCCATAAGGGGCCTACTGGTGATGTCGAAAGGATGAGGCGATGAACGCCAAAGAACTACACGACAAGACGCCGGACCAGCTCCGGGATGAGCTTGTTAACCTCAAGAAAGAGTCCTTCAACCTGCGTTTTCAGCAAGCCACTGGCCAGCTGGAAAATGCCGCACGTTTGAAGACCGTTAAGCGTGACGTCGCACGTGTCAAAACCGTTCTTAACCAGAAAGCCGCTGCCGCGGCATCTGCAGAATAATAGGAGCCTGAGAGTATGCCCAAACGTATCCTGACAGGCACCGTGACAAGCGATGCCAACGAACAGACAGTCACCGTATCCGTAGAGCGTCGCTTTACACACCCGGTTCTGAAGAAAACCATCCGTAAGTCCAAAAAGTACCGGGCTCACGATGAGAACAACACATTCAAAGTGGGCGACAGCGTTCGCATCATCGAATGTGCACCAAAGTCGAAAACCAAACGTTGGGAAGTGCTGCAAGCCGCTGAGGCTTAAGGCGCTGCTCGCTCGGGCCTGAACGTCTTGTTCCCTTGACTCTGAGGGCAGCAAGGCGCAAAGGCACGAGCGAGATGCCCATTTCGGGCGGACCAACTTAATCGAAACCCTGGGGATAGGGCACGCATCGCCCCCCAGAAGGTCGGGAGAAACCAAATGATCCAGATGCAGACCAACCTGGATGTTGCTGACAACAGCGGCGCTCGCCGTGTTCAGTGCATCAAGGTATTGGGTGGTTCCAAGCGTAAATACGCATCCGTCGGCGACATCATTGTCGTGTCGGTCAAGGAAGCCATCCCTCGCGGTCGTGTGAAAAAAGGTGACGTGCGTAAAGCCGTCGTCGTTCGCACAGCCAAAGAAGTTCGTCGTGACGATGGCACAGCCATCCGTTTCGATCGTAACGCCGCCGTCATTCTGAACAACTCGAATGAGCCCGTAGGTACACGTATCTTCGGCCCAGTTGTTCGCGAACTGCGCGCCAAAAACTTCATGAAGATTATCTCGCTTGCGCCGGAGGTGCTGTAATGGCTGCTAAACTTCGCAAAGGTGACAAAGTCATCGTGCTTGCTGGCAAGGACAAGGGCAAGACGGGTTCCATCTCGTCTGTTGACCCGAAGGCCAACAAAGCAATCGTAGATGGTATCAACATGGCAATCCGCGCCACGCGTCAGTCCCAGACGTCGCAAGGCGGCCGTATTCCCAAAGCGATGCCAATCGACCTGAGCAACCTGTCGTTGGTTGATGCCAACGGCAAGGCCACGCGCGTTGGGTTCAAAATCGAAGGCGACAAGAAAGTGCGCTTTGCAAAAACCACGGGGGACGTGATCGATGCTTGATAACGCAACATACACACCCCGCCTGAAGGTCGAGTACAAGGACAAGATCCGTGCGACGCTGAAGGAAGAGTTCGGTTATAAGAACGAAATGCAGATCCCGCGTCTGGATAAAATCGTCCTGAACATCGGCTGTGGTGCTGAAGCTGTTCGTGACAGCAAGAAAGCAAAATCCGCACAGGAAGATCTGACAACGATTGCCGGCCAAAAAGCGCTGACAACAGTTGCCAAGAAATCCATCGCTGGTTTCCGCGTACGTGAAGACATGCCATTGGGTGCGAAAGTTACCCTGCGTGGCGAACGTATGTACGAATTCCTGGATCGTCTGATCACGATCGCAATGCCTCGTATCCGCGACTTCCGCGGCATCAACGGCAAAAGCTTTGACGGCCGTGGCAACTACGCCATGGGCTTGAAAGAGCACATCGTGTTCCCCGAAATCGACTTTGATAAAGTTGACGAGACTTGGGGAATGGACATCGTGATCGCCACCACGGCGAAAACCGACGCTGAAGCGAAGGCACTGTTGAAAGCATTCAACATGCCCTTCACATCGTAAGCGCGGGGAGGATTTAGATATGGCTAAGAAATCCATGATCGAGCGCGAAAAGAAGCGCGAAGCACTGGTCAAGAAGTACGCTGAAAAGCGCGCTGCCTTGAAAGAGATCGTAAGCGACGAATCCAAGCCCATGGAAGAGCGGTTCCGCGCTTCCCTGAAGCTGGCGAAACTGCCTCGCAACTCCAGCGCTGTGCGTCTGCACAACCGCTGCCAGCTGACAGGCCGTCCACACGCTTATTACCGTAAACTGAAAATTTCGCGGATCGCGCTGCGGGATCTTGGCTCGAGCGGCCAAATCCCCGGCATGGTCAAGTCGAGCTGGTAAGGAGCGCATCAGATGAACGATCCTATCGCAGATATGCTGACACGCATCCGTAACTCTTCGATGCGCGGCAAATCCACCGTCATGACACCTGCTTCCAAGCTGCGTGCATGGGTTCTGGACGTGCTTGCGGACGAAGGCTACATCCGTGGCTACGAAGCAAAAACTGGTGTTGATGGCCATCCCGCCATCGAAATCAGCCTCAAGTATTACGAGGGCGAACCTGTTATTCGCGAACTGAAGCGGGTCTCCAAGCCCGGTCGTCGCGTCTACATGGGCGTCAATGACATCCCCGTTGTCCGTCAGGGCCTCGGTGTGTCGATTGTCTCCACCCCCAAGGGTGTGATGTCGGATCAGAATGCACGCAGCCACAATGTTGGCGGCGAAGTGCTCTGCACCGTATTCTAAGGAGAACAAAATGTCTCGTATTGGTAAAAAACCGGTCGACCTGCCAAGCGGTGTTTCAGCATCCGTGAGCGGGCAGACCATCGAAGTCAAAGGCCCAAAGGGAACCCGTTCCTTCAAGGCGACTGACGACGTTACATTGACTGTCGAAGACAACGTGGTCACCATCACACCACGCGGCAAATCCAAGCGCGCGCGCCAGCAGTGGGGCATGAGCCGCACGATGGTCGAAAACCTTGTGACCGGTGTTACCGCCGGCTTCAAGAAAGAGCTTGAGATCCAGGGTGTTGGTTATCGTGCTGCCATGAACGGCAACACGCTGCGCTTGAACCTGGGCCTGTCGCATGATGTTGACTATGTCGCACCTGAAGGTGTGACAGTCACAGCCCCGAAACAGACCGAGATTGTGGTAGAAGGCATTGACGAACAGCTTGTTGGTCAAGTCGCTGCGAACATTCGCGCTTGGCGCAAGCCCGAGCCCTACAAGGGCAAAGGCATCCGCTATAAGGGTGAGTTCGTCTTCCGCAAAGAAGGCAAGAAGAAGTAAGGATAGCTCAGATGGCAAACAGCAAAAGACAACTGTTTCTGAAACGCCGCCTGCGCGTTCGGAACAAACTTCGCCGGGTCAACGCGGGGCGTCTTCGTCTCTCCGTGCATCGCTCGAACAAAAACATCAGCGCCCAGCTGATCGACGACGTAAACGGGGTCACACTGGCCTCCGCGTCTTCGATGGAAAAAGACCTGGGTGTTGTTGGCAAAAACAACATCGACGCAGCGACCAAGGTTGGCTCGGCAATCGCCGAACGTGCTCAAAAGGCCGGTGTGAAAGAAGCATATTTTGACCGTGGTGGTTTCCTGTTCCACGGCAAAATCAAAGCTTTGGCCGATGCAGCCCGCGAAGGCGGTCTGAAAATCTAAGCCAACGTAGGCGGCACGGGTCACGTGCCGCCTCGATGATCCGGGGGCTTGGCCCACTTGGATTGACATTATGACGCGCGCAAGCGCAGCACCAAAAGGATGATGCCGCATGGCAAGAGATGACAACCGGGGTGGTAACCGCCGCAACCAACGCGACGAGACACCCGAATTCGCCGACCGCCTAGTGGCGATCAACCGCGTTTCCAAGACCGTTAAGGGTGGTAAGCGCTTTGGCTTCGCTGCACTTGTCGTTGTTGGCGACCAAAAGGGCCGTGTAGGCTTCGGCAAAGGCAAAGCGAAAGAGGTTCCAGAAGCCATTCGCAAGGCCACCGAGCAAGCCAAGCGCCAAATGATTCGCGTTCAACTGCGCGAAGGCCGTACATTGCACCACGACATGGAAGGCCGTCACGGCGCCGGTCGCGTTGTAATGCGGACAGCACCAGAAGGTACCGGGATCATCGCCGGTGGTCCGATGCGTGCCGTATTCGAAATGTTGGGCATCAAGGACGTTGTGTCCAAGTCCATCGGGACGCAGAACCCTTACAACATGATCCGTGCCACCATGGACGGTCTGAAAAAAGAATCCTCGCCACGTGCTGTTGCTCAGCGTCGCGGCAAGAAAGTTGCAGACATTCTGCCCAAGCGTGAGGACAATGTTGAATCGTCCGCACAAGTGGCTGAGGAGGCATAAGCATGGCTAAGACAATCGTAATCAAGCAGGTTGGTTCGCCAATCCGCCGCCCCGCCGACCAGCGCGCTACGTTGATCGGTTTGGGCCTTAACAAAATGCACCGTGTACGTGAACTGGAAGACACACCTTCCGTTCGCGGCATGATCCGCAAGATCTCTCACATGGTAGAGATCATCGAAGAAAAAGGCTGAACGCTTTCGCCTGAAAGTGAAGGGTTCCGATGACGCCCTTTTGCCAATCTATAACGCCTCGCAGAACACTGCGGGGCGTTTTTCGTTGGGCTCGGTTGTGCCGGTTAGGGTAGGGGGCTTGAAACCGCTGTCTCTCCCGTCTATACGCCGCCCAGTGGCCAACAATCCGCCACAAGAATCATATGAAACGCCGCGTTTGACCGCTCCCGTCGCTGGGGGTCACATCCGGCAAAAGGAGAAGCGACATGAAACTTCATGAACTGTCTGATAACGAAGGCGCCACCAAGAAACGCAAACGCGTAGGCCGTGGTCCTGGTTCCGGCACCGGTAAAATGGGTGGCCGTGGTATCAAAGGTCAAAAATCCCGTTCGGGTGTGGCGATCAAAGGTTTCGAAGGCGGCCAAATGCCTTTGTACCAACGTCTTCCTAAGCGTGGCTTCACTAAGCCGAACCGGAAGTCCTATGCGGTTGTGAACCTGGGCCTGATCCAGAAATTCATCGACGCGAAAAAGATCGACGCTTCTGCTGCGATCACCGAAGATGCACTGATCTCTTCGGGTCTGGTACGTCGCAAACTGGACGGCATCCGTGTTCTGGCCAAAGGCGACTTCAACGCCAAGGTCGATCTTCAGGTCTCCGGCGCGTCCAAATCCGCGGTCGAAGCGGTCGAAAAAGCGGGCGGCAAACTGACCGTTACAGCACCTTCCGCGGCAAACGCAGACGCGTAACCCGACCTTTTGCCTTGTGAGCGGGACGCGTCCCGCTTACATAGTCAATCGAGTTTTCCCAAATGCCGCCCGCCGGAAAACGGCCTGGGCGGCGTTTTTGCAAAGAAAGAGCCCTATATCATGGTATCAGCCGTCGAAAGCATGGCCGCCAACACCAGTTGGTCCGCGTTGGGCAAGGCAACAGACCTGCGCAACCGGATTCTATTCACTCTGGGGTTGTTGATCGTTTATCGCCTTGGCACGTTCATTCCGGTTCCCGGGATCGACGGCACCGCCCTGCGCCAATTTATGGAAAGCGCGGGTCAAGGGATCGGCGGCATGGTATCCATGTTCACCGGCGGCGCTCTTGGCCGGATGGGTATCTTCGCTTTGGGTATCATGCCCTATATCTCCGCATCGATCATCGTTCAGTTGATGACTTCGATGGTCCCCGCGCTTGAGCAGCTTAAGAAAGAGGGCGAGCAGGGGCGTAAAAAGATCAACCAATACACACGCTTCGGCACCGTCGCACTGGCGACACTGCAGGCCTATGGCCTTGCGGTATCGCTAGAAGCTGGTGATATCGCCGCCGATCCGGGCATGTATTTCCGCATTGCGTGCATGATTACGCTGGTCGGCGGGACCATGTTCCTGATGTGGCTGGGCGAGCAGATCACAGCACGCGGCATCGGCAACGGTATCTCATTGATTATCTTCGTCGGCATCATTGCCGAGGTGCCAGCCGCAATCGCTCAGTTCTTTTCGTCTGGCCGGTCCGGTGCGATCAGCCCGGCGGTGATCGTCGGTGTTCTTGTCATGGTGATCGTGACGATCATGTTCGTCGTCTTCATGGAGCGCGCCTTGCGCAAAATCCACATCCAATATCCGCGCCGTCAGGTCGGCCAGAAGATGTACGACGGAGGGTCATCGCATCTTCCGGTCAAGGTGAACCCGGCGGGCGTTATCCCGGCGATTTTCGCAAGCTCGCTTCTGTTGCTTCCGATCACGATCAGCACGTTCTCTGGGAATTCCACCGGCCCGGTAATGTCGGTCCTCTTGGCAAATTTCGGACCAGGGCAACCCCTATACCTGTTATTCTTCGTCTTGATGATTGTCTTTTTTGCTTATTTTTATACCTTCAACGTCAGCTTTAAACCTGATGATGTCGCGGATAACCTGAAAAACCAGAACGGCTTCGTTCCCGGTATCCGCCCCGGCAAGAAAACAGCCGAATATCTTGAATATGTGGTTAACCGCGTCTTGGTACTTGGGTCTGCATATCTGGTTGCGGTGATGCTGCTGCCCGAAATTCTGCGGGGTCAGTTCGCAATCCCATTCTATTTCGGCGGTACATCGGTGCTGATCGTTGTGTCGGTCACCATGGATACCATCCAACAAGTACAAAGCCATTTGCTGGCACATCAGTATGAAGGTCTGCTTGAACGTTCCCAACTGCGTGGTAAGTCTGGCAAACCACGGAAAAAACGGAGCCCGTTACGTCGATGAACATTATTCTCTTAGGACCACCCGGAGCGGGTAAAGGTACACAAGCGCGTCACTTGGTAGAGACACGTAACATGGTTCAGCTCTCTACCGGCGACATGCTGCGCGAAGCCAAAGACAGCGGGACCGAGATGGGCAATATGGTTGCCGATGTCATGGCCCGCGGCGATTTGGTCACCGACGAGATAGTGATCGGCCTCATCCGCGAAAAGCTCGAAGACACGACCGACCACGGTGGTTTCATCTTTGACGGGTTCCCGCGCACATTGGCGCAGGCCACAGCGCTTGGTGAGCTGCTGGAAGCGACAGGCAAGCCATTGGACCACGTGATCCAGCTGGGCGTCGACGACGAAGCGCTGGTCGCACGGATCTCCGGGCGCTCTACCTGTGGCAACTGTGGTGAAGTCTATCACGACGTCACCAAGCCACAGCCAGCCGACGGCAAATGCGAGAAATGCGGCGCATCCGACTTCAAACGCCGTGCAGATGATAACGAGGAAAGCCTCCGGAATCGTTTGATGGAATACTACAAGAAAACCTCTCCGCTGTTGGGGTACTATTACGCGCATAATATGCTGACGCGCGTAGATGGGCTGGCCGATATCAAAGAGGTTCAAGACAGCATTGCTAAGGTTCTGGACGCATAATTCAACCATCGATCGATGATAGATAGCGGCGCGTTTTTCGACGCGCCGCTTTGCCGTTTGATGGGGCAGGGCAGGCGGGCACTCGATAACAGTATTGATCCCTGCGCTCTGTCATCGCTATGGGTTGACGCGCTGGTCAATTCCTCATAACCAGCCGTATCTCGTATGAGAATCGAATTGCAACGGGCACCGATCATACCCTGCGCATGAACACCTGATCAGCTGGAGCCCGACGGCACAAACGCCTCGGGCTTCACGTTGTGAAAAAAGGGTCTGGTATGACGGACCCGCAACGAAAAGGAAGCACCCACGTGGCACGTATTGCCGGCGTAAACATCCCGACTGCAAAGCGGGTTCCAATCGCCCTCACATATATCACCGGTATCGGTAACTCCTCCGCAGCTGCTATTTGCGAAGCTGTTGGCATCGATTCCACCCGTCGTATCAACGAACTTTCGGACGCTGAAATCCTGAAGATCCGCGAATTCATCGACGAGAACTACACCGTTGAAGGTGACCTGCGTCGTGATACGCAGATGAACATCAAGCGTCTGATGGACCTTGGCTGCTACCGTGGTTTGCGCCACCGTCGCAACCTGCCGGTTCGTGGTCAGCGTACTCACACCAACGCTCGTACGCGCAAAGGCCCTGCAAAGGCCATTGCTGGTAAGAAGAAGTAAGGGAGGGTCTGATCAATGGCACGCGAAAAGACAAAGACGAAGCGTAAGGTTTCCAAGAACATCGCCGCAGGTGTGGCGCATGTTAACTCCAGCTTCAATAACACGAAAATCCTGATCTCCGACGTTCAGGGCAACGCAATTGCATGGTCCTCAGCTGGTACCATGGGCTTTAAAGGGTCGCGTAAATCGACACCTTATGCGGCTCAGATGGCTGCTGAAGATGCAGGCAAAAAAGCTCAAGACCACGGCGTGAAAACGCTGGAAGTCGAAGTGCAAGGCCCCGGTTCGGGCCGCGAAAGCGCCCTGCGCGCACTGGCTGCTGCCGGGTTCAACATCACATCCATCCGTGACGTGACCCCAATGGCGCACAACGGCTGCCGCCCTCCGAAACGCCGCCGCGTTTAAGAGATTAAGTTACAAAAGGGGCCGCGCGTTCGCGCTCGGCCTCTTACTGCTTTGTTGAAACCTCGGGAGTTCTTCGCCATTTGGACATGGGGCGCAGGACAGGAATGGAGGGACGTATGATCCACAAAAATTGGGCTGAATTGATTAAGCCACAGCAGTTGGACGTGAAGCCGGGCAATGACCCAGCACGTCAGGCGACTGTCATTGCCGAGCCGCTCGAGCGTGGCTTTGGTTTGACAATGGGCAACGCGCTACGCCGCGTTCTGATGTCGTCGTTGCAAGGCGCTGCCATTACTTCCGTACAAATTGATAATGTTTTGCACGAATTTTCGAGCGTTACTGGCGTTCGTGAAGATGTCACCGACATCGTTCTGAACCTCAAAGGCGTTTCGCTGCGCATGGAAGTCGAAGGGCCAAAGCGCCTGTCGATCTCTGCCAAAGGCCCAGGTGTTGTCACTGCCGGTGACATCTCTGAAAGCGCCGGTATCGAAATTCTGAACCGCGATCACGTCATCTGCCACTTGGATGACAATGCTGACGTTTACATGGAACTGACGGTTAACACCGGCAAGGGCTATGTTGCGGCAGATAAGAACAAGCCAGAAGATGCGCCTATCGGCTTGATCCCGATCGACGCCATCTATTCGCCGGTCAAAAAAGTGTCCTATGACGTGCAACCGACCCGCGAAGGTCAGGTGCTTGATTATGACAAATTGACGATGAAAGTCGAGACCGACGGGTCCATCTCACCTGACGATGCCGTGGCATTTGCCGCGCGGATCCTGCAGGACCAGCTGGGCATTTTCGTTAACTTCGACGAGCCGGAATCCGCATCGCGTCAAGACGACGACGACGGTCTGGAATTCAACCCGCTGCTGCTGAAGAAAGTAGATGAGCTGGAATTGTCTGTCCGTTCGGCAAATTGCCTGAAGAACGACAACATCGTCTACATCGGCGATTTGATCCAGAAGACCGAAGCAGAAATGCTGCGCACACCGAACTTTGGCCGCAAATCCTTGAACGAAATCAAGGAAGTGTTGTCGGGCATGGGTCTGCACCTTGGCATGGACGTCGAGGACTGGCCGCCGGACAACATCGAAGACCTCGCGAAGAAGTTCGAGGATTCGTTCTAAGAGATTTGACGGGTGGGGTTGTTCCCGCCCGTCAATACGACCGGGCACCTGCCCCAAGGAGAGTTGGCGCTACGCACGCCAACCAGACAAAGTAAAACCGCCCGTAGAGGGCATCAAATTGGAGACTAGAAAATGCGTCACGCACGTGGTTACCGCCGTCTGAATCGTACACATGAACACCGCAAGGCGTTGTTCTCGAACATGGCGGGCTCGCTCATTGAGCATGAGCAAATCAAAACAACCTTGCCTAAGGCAAAAGAATTGAAGCCAATCATCGAAAAGATGATCACATTGGCAAAGCGCGGCGACCTGCACGCGCGTCGTCAAGCTGCAAGCAAGCTGAAGCAAGACCAGTATGTCGCGAAATTGTTCGACATCCTGGGCCCACGCTACAAAGACCGTCAGGGTGGCTATGTCCGCGTCCTGAAGGCCGGCTTCCGCTATGGCGACATGGCACCTATGGCCATCATCGAATTCGTAGATCGCGACCGCGACGCGAAGGGTGCAAACGATAAGGCACGCGTCGCGGCCTATGAGGTTGCCGAAGACTAAAGCCATCAGCTTTTTTCGCGAATTTTAAAAGCCCCTGCCTGCGCAGGGGCTTTTTGCATTTATGCCTTCGGCGAGGATTTAGACCCATTTGGAACATGGGTGTTGCGCAAGCGCAAAGGGCTGCGCATATCTGAGGGTATGAGAATACTCCTGATACTGCTGACCATCTTGTCCTTTCCCGTCGCCGCGCAGACTGTGCCTAGTTCGCCCGCGCAGGTCCAGTTGAGCTTTGCGCCGTTGGTGCGCGAAGCGGCTCCGGGCGTGGTGAACATCTATGCGCGTACCATCGTAGAGCAAAGCCGAACGCCGCTGCAGGCGGATCCGTTTTTCGAACGGTTTTTCCGCCGGCCCGATTCGGGGAGACCGCGTGTCCAGAACTCTCTTGGGTCCGGCGTGATCTTGTCTGAGGACGGGATTGTCGTGTCGAACTATCATGTCGTTGGTATGGCCACCGACATCCGCATCGTACTGGCCGACAGACGCGAGTTCTCGGCCACTGTGTTGCTGAGTGATGCTGAAAGCGATTTGGCGATCTTGAAGATTGATGAAGTGGCCGGGCTTGCCCATCTGCGGTTGCGCGACAGTGACACGGTAGAGGTAGGGGAGCTTACGCTTGCAATCGGCAACCCTTTCGGGGTCGGGCAAACCGTAAGTAGTGGCATTGTGTCCGGCCTTGCGCGATCGGGCGGGATGAACGGCGGCGGGCAGGGGTATTTCATCCAGACCGATGCGCCGATCAATCCGGGCAATTCGGGCGGTGCTTTGATAGATGTGCAGGGGCGGTTGATCGGAATCAATACCTCTATTCTGACCCGGTCGGGCGGGTCCAATGGGATCGGCTTTGCTATTCCGGCGAATCTGATCGCGGCGTTCATGACGCAGGCGCGCGACGGGGCGGCTGAATTTACCCGTCCGTGGGCGGGGATGAGCGGGCAGCCAGTCGATGGGGATATGGCCGGCCCCTTGGGGTTAGATCGCCCCGGTGGCATCATCGTGTCGGGAATGCATTCGGCAAGCCCGTTTTTGCAGGCAGGTGTGGCTGTGGGCGATGTGATCACCGCCGTTGACGGTCAAGAAGTCCATACCCCCGCCGAGATGATCTACCGCATGAGCGTGGCGGGCATGGGGGCGCAGGCGCGCGTTACCCGACTTCGGGATGGCAAAACGGCTGAGGTCGCTGTGGCCTTGATCGCAGCACCAGATGAACCGCCGCGACAAACGCTGGCGCTGGATGAAAGTAGCCTTTTGCCGGGGTTAACGCTCGCGCGGATCAACCCCGCGGTAATGGCTGAATTGAACTTGCCGCTTGAGGTGACCGGTGTTGCCGTGATGGATAGCGGGCCCTATGGCGCGCGCGTCGGCTTGCGACAGGGTGACGCGATCCTCGCGGTAAATGGCGCAACGGTCGCAACGCCTGCCGACGTGAGCGACCAGATGGCAGGAAGCCGTCAGGTGTCGATGGTGGTACAGCGCGGCGTGCAGCGACTGTCGCTGCAGTTCCGAGTGTAGCATAATGGCGGATCTATTTGGCTCTGACGCGCCTGTTGTAGAAAGCGGGCACCGCCCACTGGCGGACAGGTTGCGTCCACGAAGTTTGGCCGAGGTGATCGGCCAGTCGCAGGTGTTGGGCGCGGATGCGCCGTTGACTGTGATGTTAGAGTCGGGGTCACTGGGATCTTTGATTTTCTGGGGGCCGCCTGGCGTCGGGAAAACGACGATCGCACGGTTGCTTGCGGATGAGACAGACCTGCATTTCGTCCAGATCAGCGCGATATTCAGCGGCGTGCCCGAGCTACGCAAAGTCTTTGATGCTGCGAAAATCCGGCGGCAAAACGGGCAGGGCACCTTGTTGTTCGTCGATGAGATCCATCGCTTCAACAAGGCACAGCAAGACGGGTTCCTGCCTCATATGGAGGACGGGACGATCTTGCTCGTCGGGGCCACGACTGAGAATCCGTCTTTCGAGCTGAACGCTGCTGTCTTGAGCAGGTCGCAGGTTCTGGTGCTTGAGCGTTTACTTCTGTCTGATCTGGAACGTATGGCCCAAAGGGCCGAAAAAGAGCTCGGGCGGGGCCTGCCCCTGGATGGCCCTGCGCGGGAAAACCTGCTGGAGATGGCCGATGGCGACGGGCGTGCCCTGCTGAACCTGATCGAACAGGTCGCCGCGTGGAAGGTGGACGGAAAGCTTGACGGTAAGGCGCTGTCAGCGCGTCTGATGCGCCGCGCGGCACAGTATGACAAAGGCGGCGATGCGCATTATAACCTCATATCACATTTAACCCTACAGCTTGTGAGTTGAAAAATACCCAAACTGAGACTGCGAAAACAATTGCCGAACGTGGGTATTTTTATGCATCCAAATATCTCATACTGTTGATGCTGCGTTATATACCCGATCAGCTTGCAGCCAATTTGAGGCAGAACATGGAAAAGTTTGAGGTTGTTACAGCCGACGTTGACCATCAAGGCATGCTAAGAACAGTGAAAATGATACGAGACGCTTCGACGCTGGTGCCATATTTCCCAGCGTCTATATGGCTCTTGCATCAATACCACCACAAACCGCGAGGGTACGACCAGTTAGCTCATCGGGTCGCCAATTTTTTAAACTTTGCACGACTACATGGGGTAGAGCCGCTCGAAGTAGATAGATATTTTTGAGAGTGTCCGATCTTCTGTGTAACTGCGATCTGGTCCATGCTTCCTGAGAGGAGCAAGGACGATGACCATATCCGAGGAACTGCTGGACGAACTACTGAAGGGCTGCGAGCGGCCTGAAGACCTGCTTGGCGATGCCGGTCTAATGAAAGAGCTCAAGATCAAGCTGATGGAGCGAATGCTCGGTGCTGAGTTGACGTCACATTTGGGCTATGAAGACGGCAAGGATGCCCCGCCTGATCAGACCAACCGTCGCAACGGGTCATCCGCCAAGAGATTGAAGGGGCAAGACGGCGAACTGCCTATCGCTGTGCCACGGGACCGGGACGGTAGCTTCGAACCTGAACTGGTGAAGAAGGGTCAGACCCGCATTGATGGGATGGATGACAAGATCATTGGCCTCTACGCAGCCGGTCTGACGGTCCGCGATATCCGTGCTCATCTTGAGGACGTCTATGGCCTGCAAGTTTCGCCAGACTTGATCAGCCGCGTGACCGATGCGGTGCTGGATGAGGTTCGGGAATGGCAGTCCCGGGCGCTGGACCGGATGTATCCCATCGTCATTTTTGACGCTCTACGGGTCAAAATCCGTGACGCCGATAGCCGCATGGTCAAGAACAAAGCCGTCTACGTGGCCCTTGGCGTCAGCAAGGATGGCGTGCGCGAGGTTCTCGGTCTTTGGATCGCTGACAACGAGGGCGCCAAATTTTGGCTCTCCGTGATGACAGAGCTTAAGAACCGTGGGCTGCAAGACATCCTGATTGCGGTCGTAGACGGTCTCAAGGGCTTCCCTGATGCCATCACAGCAGCCTTTCCGGACACGACCGTGCAAACGTGCATTGTCCATCTCGTGCGCCACTCGTTGAACTTCTGTGCCTGGAAAGATCGCAAGGAAGTGGCCGCTGATCTACGGCGGATTTACAGCGCCCCTACAGCCGATCAAGCTGGTTTGGAGTTGGATGCCTTCGAGGAAAAATGGGCCGGAAAATATGCCTCCATCGCACCGGCCTGGCGCAGGGCTTGGCAGGAAGTGATCCCGTTCTTTGCTTTTGATCCCGCCATCCGAAAGATCATCTACACCACCAACGCAATTGAAAGCTTGAACCGTGTAATCCGCAAATCGATTAAGACGCGGGGATCGTTCCCGACCGAAGACGCAGCCACGAAGCTGATCTACTTGGCGATCCGCAAGTTTGAGAAAGGCGGCCGAAATGTTCGAGAATGGTTTGCGGCCCGCAATCATTTCGCCATAATGTTTGAGGATCGCTTCAATGCGTGACTGTATCTAAAACCCGCATGGGCCAGACCAGATACACAAAGTTCATGACACTCCCATATTTTTTGGAGGCGTACTGTGACAAGCATCTCTACCGTGAAAAAGGCTTGGCTGCTTCCACAGTTCAACAATACCATGGTTCCATCGCAAAGTTCTACAAGGGTATGGAGAGTCTGGGTTTTGTTGAAAAAGGTATTGAAGTCACGGAATTCATAAACAGGGAACTCCAAGAGGACATCAAACTTGTTGAAGGTGTGAAAAACTCTCTGGATCCATTCAACCTCTACGCAAAATATCTTAGCCCCAAAGACTTCGATACGCTTGCAGGCCACGTCACAAAAAAGAGTGCGAGGCTGCGAAAGCGCGATGAATTCATTCTTCGGGTTGCTTACGAAACGGGGTGCCGCGGCTCCGAAGTTGTTGATCCTGACAACTTCAGTATCCGACGCATTAGGAGTGGGCTGAAGAGGGCTGAGGAAGAGCAAAAGAGTGAGTTTCTCTATGCTATTAAGGGAAAGGGAAAAGGCTCGGGAAAGGTCCGCAAGATCTCATTCCCCACCGCTTTGGCGAAGGACATCATGCGATATGTCTTAACTTTCAGAATACCTGGCGATATTGCATTTGGATCGATTCAGAATACCAGTCTCAGTAGTTCGTATCCTTCCAAGTTATATAAAGAGTGCAAGGATGCCATCATTTTGAATGGCAACGCGACGACCCCTAATCTTGATCTATGGATTAGGCATCTACAAACTCGGACATTTCATGGCCTCAGACACAGTTATGCGACAGATCTTGCGAACCGGCTTCGGGCCCTGAACGAAAGCTACGAACTGCTGAGGGAGAGAATGGGACACGTGAGTATCGATACCACGCGTATATATATCAATTTCGAGATACTTCTACATGGCAACCCAGAACAGCAGAATACGGCAATGGTGAATCCTATACCTGCTTTTAGCGAAGAATGTCACGATGAATTCACGTCTGAGGAAGCATGACCGATCGATCCGCTTTCAATGAGAAACCAGGGCGTCTTGATGATCAGGTCGGTGAGGTTGGTGATTATGCTGCAGAATATCGGGATAATGTTCAGAGTATTTCTGGGTCCCTAAAAGGAGTGGCGAGGTTTGGAATAGATCCTCTTGGTTCTCTGCATGAGGTCGAGGTGCCAGCAAAGCTACGAACTCATCGATATATTGAACCGATGGTGGCAGCGATAAACTCGGTGGAATCAGGTATTACACCGACTGGAGCGGCAAGATATAGAAGAGTATTTCAACACTTATTGAAGGTTGCAGGCGATGAGGCTGACCTGATTGGAGGTTTTTCGGGCGAGTACTTTTGAAAAGATTGAAGTCTGAGCTGATTTCCGAAAACAGCGTCGTGTCGAACATGGATGACGCAAGGAGGTTGTTCAGAAAGGCAGCCGAAGCAAGCGGCGATGTGAAGGTAAGGCGTGAAATTCGAGCAATCGTTGGGGGCAGTGGAGCGAAGGGCGTAGACGCCGGCTATTGGCCTGTGCTGCGCGCGGTGGAGCGGGAGCCGACCAAATCTTTGGAAGATATATTTGGTGGAGATCTACCTTACACTAACGAGAGATATATCGACGCCCTGATCGACTATGGGTCCGCTTTTATTCGTGCGTGGTCGGAAATTAGAAGACGGCTCCGAACTGAGCACCCCGACTTATACGCCAGTATCCTCGAAACCGTGAAGAGGATCGGTGTAGAAAGCCTTCGGGATATTGAGAAAAAGAGAACATATAGCAAGAAGGTGTCTGCGCGGAAGGATGACTGGCTTGAACTGCTAAAAATCAACATCGAGATTCTCGTGGTGATGGATGATCCTTTTCTCAATATGATTGCTATGGCTCAATATCGGAATACGAGTGATTTTGATCAGTTCGTCGCTGCGGTCGATCTTCCTGTTAACGGTGCAGCCGGCTTTGCGAAGGAGCTCTTGACGGAAAAAGGACCGCAATCCCAGCCGAAGACCCAATGGTCCATATGGAAGGCAGGAAAACACGAAGCTTCCATTTCGAGCCGGCTCAAATTTTCATTGCTCGATTTCCTCGGCCCATCGCTTGAGGAAGAGACATGCCTCACTTGGCTTTTATCTTCCCGAAGGATTCAACTATCTAACAGGGATCGTCTCAAGCGGTTCCAAATTAATGAAGATGCGAAGTCCTTTGTAAGCGGTGCGCCGATCCCACCTATTTAGCGTAATTCCATGGTAGCAGATCGTTGATCTGGCTTTGTTTGTGGCCTGCGACGATGGCAGTGAACGTATCGGCCAGATAGGCATGCGGATCGACACTGTTCAATTTGCAGGTCTCGATCAAGGAAGCGATGACGCCCCAGTTTGAGGCTCCGGCGTCGTGGCCAGCGAAGAGTGCGTTCTTGCGGTTCAGAGCGATGGGACGGATCGTGCGTTCCACTGCGTTACTGTCCATTTCGATGCGGCCGTCAGTCAGAAACAGGCACAGTCCATCCCAGTATTTTGCGATGTATTTGAGAGCTTCGCCCAAAGGGGCTTTGGCAGACAGCCGCGCGCGGTTGGTCGTGAGCCACTCCTCAAACGCGACGATCAACGGTGCCGATTGGTCTTGCCGTGCTGCCAATCGCACCTCGGGTGCCAGACCCCGGATATCCTTTTCGATCAGGTAGAGCGCAGCGATCTGTTTCAGCCCGTCTTCGGCGATGGGGGCAGTGCCAGATTGTGCAACTTCGTGCAGTTTGCGGCGTGCGTGGGCCCAGCAGTAGGCCAAGACGACATTGTCATCGGCGCGTTTGAGTAAGCGGTTATACCCGGCATATCCGTCCACTTGGAGGATGCCAGAGAAGCCTTTCAAAATGTCATCTGCATATTGGCCGGAACGCCCGGGCGCATATGTAAAGGCAACGCCCGGTGGTGCCGCTCCACACCAAGCCCTATCATCGCGGGCCAGTGCCCAGAAGTAACCAGTTTTGGTTTTACGTCTACCCGGATCAAGCACTGGTGCTCTTGTTTCATCCATGAAGAGTTTGGTTGAGCATTTGAGGTCAGCCATTAACGCATCGAAGACAGGGCGTAGCTCATAGGCCGCTTTGCCAACCCATCCCGCGAGGGTGGAGCGATCCAGATCGATCCCTTGGCGGCTGTAAATCTGTGCCTGGCGATACAGTGGCAGGTGATCCGCATATTTGCTGACAAGAACATGCGCCACCGTTGCCTCTGTCGGCATGCCGCCTGGGATCAGGCGCGCTGGTGCAGGCGCTTGCACCACACCATTGGTGCAGGATCGGCAAGCATACTTTGGGCGGCGGGTGACGATCACACGGAACTGGGCGGGGATGATGTCGAGGCGCTCAGACGTGTCCTCACCAATTACATGGCGCTCACCACCGCAGCCGCAGGTCATATTATCGGGCGCAATTACCTCTTCAATGCGGGGCAGATGCTTTGGCAGTGACCCACGATTGGTGTTGCGCGGTTTTGCCGAGCGCGATGCAGGCGGATCAAGCGCTTCGTCTTCAGCATGAACCATAGCCATCGAGGTTTCAATGTCTTCAAGTGACAGCTCAAATTGCTCGGGATCGGCCTTCTCAGACTTTGCGCCAAACAGCGCACGTTTGAAGTCAGATACCAGTTTCTCCAACTGATCAATACGATCCTGCTTGCGCAGATTGCGATCCTCTGAGGCGACAAGCAACGCCTTCAGGGCCTCAACATCATTAGGGAGATCAACTGGTTTTGACATGGGGAATGACTACCATTTCCTGCAGCTCAACACCTCTGCAAAAGACAGCCTGATTCACTCTGCCGCAGTCGGCGGACGCACTGATAAAGCCCTTACTTTGCGCCAGTCTAAACCCGAGAAAAGTGCTTCAAACTGGGCATGGTTTAGCGACATCAGACCATCTTTGATAGCGGGCCACGTGAAGGTTTGTTCCTCCAATCTTTTGTAAGCCATGACCAAACCAGTGCCGTCCCAATACAGCAACTTCAGCCGATCTGCCCGCTTTGAGCGGAACACAAAAACTATCCCGGTGAACGGGTCCTTGCGCAACTCGTTTTTGACAAGCGCTGCCAGCCCATCATGACCCTTGCGGAAGTCCACCGGCTTGGTCGCGACAACGATCCTCACTCGGTTTGATGGGAACATCATGAGAGCGCATTCAAGGCGCGGGCAATCTCGGCAATGCGCGCCGCCGATGTGCCTGCATCCAATCGCACAGTGACACTCCCACAAATCAGATCCAACGGCGACGGCGGCTCAGGGTCAGGTGTCGCCTCAACATCTTCGCGCACAACCAACGCTGCAAAGCTTGGTTCCTCGGTCACAGCGGGCAGAACCAGTTTGCCCTCGCGCGCCATGCGTCGCCATTCCGATAAATGATTGGCCCGCATGTCATACCGCCGTGCCACAGCGCCAACTGTCGCACCTTCCACCAACGTCTCGGCCACGATCTGTGCCTTCACCGCATCCGGCCAACGGCGGTGACCACGCGGCCCCACCACCAAATCAATGTTACTGAGAAACTCCGTTGAGCGCTCCATGGAGAAACTCCCTGATAATCCATCCGTCAGGGCTGAATCTCAGATCGGGGACTCACAAGGAAGGTGGGGTGGGCGCACCGCTTACAGTCCTTTTGGATTAGAAGTTACAAGGGACGTAACGGTGTCGCTCAGAATCTGAGCGTACGTAAGAACACTAAGTTCGGTCGGGCGCTGAGGGTATTCTTACGGGAATATGATCAAAATCCGGTTCGAAATGCTGAGTTTGAATATCTGGCATCTCCTTATAAGCAAGTAACGAGCCGCTTCAATTGTACATGGAACTTTCATCACTTGGCGTTTAGCGGCCATCAAGAAGGCCTGAGTATTTACGGGGCCTCAGACGCCAATCTCAAGGTGCTCAAGGACATGTATGCCGTCGTTACGGAGTCTCATCGCCGCGCTGCCAAGGCACGCTACGATGGCAAAACCGGAAACTTACACTCGAAAAATTTAAAGCCCTCGGCGATTTCTCAGTCGCATGTCTATGCGGAGGAAGCTAAGCGCGGCGCGTTCGCCAAGTCTGCTACAATGGACAAAACATATGACCGTGAGGATACTGATGAAAATACGCGTGACGCTCTAAACCAATTTCACACGCCAGAAGTTCGTGAGAACGTATACCGGGCTCGATCAAGGGACAAGAAGCAGCTACGGAAGGGCAGGGCGTTTGCCATAGCGGTATCAGCGGAGATGGTAAGCGTTGCTGAAGATATCATTGATGGTTGGGAACGCAACACAAACAAGCTTTCGGTCGCTGCACTAATTGACGTTATCGGTTTGAGAGGCTCCACTTCAGATACCCCTCCCGAAACGATCCTTGCTGCCGCCAAGGCAGAAAAATTTATCATCGAAAAGAGCGGCTTGATCAAAAAGAATGGTACAATCTATCTTTTTGATTCCGGTCTCACAGCTCGCATGATGATGGAAGAAATACGCCACATCGAGGGAGAGCTGGAAGGCCTGTTCAGAACGCAGGATGTAGACAAAGCCCTCAATGCATGGACGAAGCTCTGCTTCTTGGAGTTGCTGTTAGAACGCTTCAGTGCCGTCAGTCTTAAGGATGCGTCGGAAAAATACGGGCACCTTGAAGGTAAGATACCGCACGCGCCGACTTCTGAAGGGGGTAACTCGTGGATCGTAGAGTAAGGGGCATGGGGATCACAGCGGACCCCGATATTGCTTGGGTGACTAAGGGTGCCGCTCCAATCGAGGCTTCGAGCAGATACTTTGACGATGTCTGGGCCATTCATCATATCGATAGTGATATAGTTTACAACGTTGATTTCAAATCTCGTTTTGGTGATATTAATAATTGGCAGCGGCAAGTAGCAAAGAACATTATATTTTTGCGTTGTGTGGAAACGTAACCGCTCGATTGGCACCGCCTGCCTGATCCTGGCCTTTTGTTCTAAGAGACGTGTTTAATGACGTCGTTAACGACGTGTCTTAGGCGGGGTGTGTGATGCGGGGTGAAGTTCTGGGGTTTGAGCGTCGGCGGCGATGGAGCGATGATGAGAAGATCGGGATCATCATGTCGGTCGGGGTTGATGGTGCCTCGGTGACGCAAGTTGCGCAGCGCCATGATGTAACTCGCCAGCAGCTTTATGCCTGGCGACATGATCTGAAGAAGAAGGGGCTTTGGTCTCCAGACGATGGGGCGCTCTTTATCCCTTTGGATGTCGCGCCTGATCCTTGCGTTCCAGTCATACCTGATCTGGCACCTAACCTATCGGAGCCCACATCAATAGAACTGCGTTTGCGCAGTGGACGCTGCCTCTGCTTTGACAGCACAATGGACCCAGGCGCGCTGGTGCAGTTGATCCGAGCGGTGGAGGCGGCATGATCGGTCCCGGGACTGGCGTTCGTGTGTATTTGGCTTGTGGTGTCACAGATATGAGGAAGGGCATCGCAGGCCTGTCGGCGCTGACGCAGGATGTTTTGCGCCAGAAGCCGACCAGTGGCGCAGTGTTTGCCTTCCGCGGGCGCAGGGGTGACCGGATCAAGCTTTTGTTCTGGGATGGTCAGGGCTTTTGCCTCTATTACAAAGTGCTTGAACGGGGCCGCTTTCCTTGGCCTACCGCGACAGAGGGTGCGGCGCGACTGACCTCCGCGCAACTGGCGATGTTGTGGGAAGGCATGGATTGGCGCAGGCCGGATTGGGGCGCACCACCGGCTCGCGTCGGGTGAATTACACGTCTGAATAGCTTTGTTTTTATGGTGCCTATGCACTGGGTATGGTAGGTTTACCCATGTCCATTGATACGCAAAACCTCCCTGATGACCCTACCATTTTGAAGGCAATGATCGCTGCTTTGCAGGCTGAGAATGCCAAGATATCGGCCACTTTACGGGTCCATGATCAACTGGTTCAGGCGCTGCGCTTGCGGATCGCCAAGTTGCAGAAACTGGCTTTTGGCAAATCTTCGGAAAAGATCGAACGCGAAATTGAGCAGCTGGAACTGGCACTGGAAGACCTGCTTGTGGCTGTTGCCGAAGGGGACGATGGCCTCATCGACGAAGGGCATGATGAACCATCACCAGACACTGCCGATGCGCCCGCTTTGCGCCGTCGGCCACGTGTCTCAGATGCGACCACGCGCGAACGCCGCGAACTGGACCCCGGTAGCTGCTGCCCGGACTGTGGCGGCGATCTACGTGTGGTAGGTGAGGATGTCAGCGAACTGCTGGATATGATCGCTGCGCAGATGAAGGTCATCCAGATCGCCCGGATCAAGAAGTCCTGTCGTCGCTGTGAGAAGATGGTGCAGGAACCCGCACCGAGCCGCCCGATCCCGGGCAGCATGGCGGGGCCAAACCTGCTTGCGCATATTCTGGTCTCCAAGTTTGACGATCACCTTCCACTCTATCGCCAGCACGAGATCTTCGAGCGTATGGGCGCGGACATCCCCGAAAGCACGCTGGTCGGCTGGTGCGGACGCTCCATGAAGACCTTGTCGCCGTTGATTGAACGGATTGAGGCTGACATCATGGGCAGCGACCTGCTGCACGCAGATGACACACCGATCCGGGTGCTGGACCGCTCAAAGCGCGACAAGGGTCTTGGCAAAGGGGTCAAGCAAGGCCGGATCTGGGCCTATGTGCGCGACCAACGTCCTTGGGCGGGGGCATCGCCACCGGGGGGCCGTCTATCGATTTGCACCGAACTGGAAGGAAGAGCACGTTCTCAGCCATCTGGCGGATGCACGTGGCATCCTTCAGGCGGACGGTTACAAAGGCTATGCCAAGCTTTACCTGCCTGATACGGGTGGCGTGCCGCGTTTACGAGAAGCGGCCTGTTGGGCCCATCTGCGGCGCGACTTCCATGACTTCTGGACATCAACCAAGTCCGAGATCGCCCGCGAGGCGCTCGACCGGATCGGAAAGCTCTACGATATCGAGCGCGACATCAACGGCAAAGCTGCGGACGCCCGATATGCCGCGCGCCAAAAGCTGAGCCAGCCAAAGGTCACAGCCTTCTTCGTCTGGTCAGAACAGCAACTCCTGGGCATTCCGGGCAAGAGTGATTTGGCTAAAGCGTTCCGCTATGGTCTGAGCCGTCGAGACGCCTTCAGCCTGTTCCTGACCGACGGGCGTGTAGCAATAGACAACAACCCCGCTGAACGTGCCCTGCGCCCAATTGGAGTAGGACGGAAAAACTGGCTCTTTGCAGGGGCAGACACAGGCGCAGAAACTCTCTCACGCGCCATGACCATCATCGAAACCGCCAAGCTGAACGGCCTTGATCCGCAGGCCTACCTTGCCGATGTCCTCGACCGCATCCACGATCACAAGATCAACCGGCTGGACGAGTTGCTGCCTTGGAACTGGGCACCAGCGGATACCGAGAACAGTCAAGCTGCATAAGCTGCGGTATCAATGGTGCGGTTACCGTCCATCCGACAGCGTGATGTCCACGCGCTGCGCGCTGACGCAACAAGGCGGATCTCTCATGTCACGCGCAGGATCGGCGCTTTCCAGCGGTGGCGCATCAATCTCGATGGGGAGGAAAATGCTCTCAACCACGGCATCAGCGGTAGATACGCCGCCCTCTACAGGAGCAAATCGAGGGTCTTTCAGCCACTTGAAAATCAGGTTCGCGTTCATGGAATAGCGTCGCGCAACCTGTGCAACGGAAACGCCCTCTGTCAGCGTCTGCGCGCAAATCGTGCGCTTCTCGTCATCCGACCAGACACGCTTCTTCAAGCCCTTCTTTCCCGCCATAACCAACCTCAAGATGTCCACTACCGATAGTGGACACTATCACCCACTCCATCTCGTAGGCATGGCAGTCACACCGGACGGATACTGACCATCATCGAAACCGCCAAGCTGAACGGCCTTGATCCGCAGGCCTACCTTGCCGATGTCCTCGACCGCATCCACGATCACAAGATCAACCGGCTGGACGAGTTGCTGCCTTGGAACTGGGCACCAGCGGATACCGAGAACAGTCAAGCTGCATAAGCTGCGGTATCAATGGTGCGGTTACGATAGACGCCGTCCGCCCAAGTATAGACGTAATGGCGGGCAGACAGATCCCGCCGTGCCCAGGCATCATATTGAACCTGCCATCCAGCGGTCAGGCGCGAGATGACGCTTGGCGAGAGGTTGGGCGCATCTGGCCCCATGATGGCCGACAGTGCGTCCTGGAAATCGCCCGTCGATATGCCCTTCAGATAAAGAACAGGCAGCAGCGCGTCCAAGCTGATCGAGCGGCGCGCCCATTTCGGCAGAATGTTCGAGGTAAAGCGGATCTTTTCTGCCCCATCAGAGGACGCCATCCGGTCGCGCACCTTGGGCCGCTGGACATCCAGAGCACCGATCCCCGTCTGAATCTTCCGTTCAGGGCCAAATCCATGCCGCACAATCCGCTGACGCCCGTCTTCCAGCTGCTCATCGGAAAAACTGGCGACAAAGGCATCAGCCTCGGCCTTCAGCGCTTCCGCCAGCATCCGACGAGCACCTTGTCGAGCAAGCTCTGTCAGCGGATCGATGATCGTTTCCGATTGGCAAAATGGCAGGATAGTTGTATCTTCATTCATGGCGTATCGCTCCTTGTGAGGTTCTGGCAGGCTTTGACACCCGCCACGATACGCCGCCCTACAAATCACGCCATCACCCAAATTCCCCCATAGCTCTGTACGTCGGCGGCGCTGGAGCGATGAGGAGAAGCTCAGGATCGTCATGTCGGTGGGCACCGATGCGGTAACGGTCACGCAGGTGGCGCAGCGCCACGAGATCACGCGACAGCAAATCTATGCCTGGCGCCATGAGATGAAGCAGAAGGGGCTGTGGTCACCGGATGGTGGTGCGCTCTTCCTTCCTTTCGATATTCCTAAACATGGCGTTCCCGCCATTGCGGACACGCCCACCGTCGCGGTTCCGATAGCGGTGGAACTGCGCCTGCGTAACGGTCGCAGTCTGCACTTCGACAGCAGCATGGCTGTTGTGGCGCTGACGCAGCTGATCCGTGCTGTGGAAGCGGCATGATTGGTCCGGGCACTGGTGTTCGCGTCTACGTGGCTTGCGGTGTCACGGACATGCGCAAGGGCATTGCCGGTCTGGCGGCGCTGACCCAGGATGTCCTGCGCCAGAAGCCTGCGGGCGGCGCAGTCTTCGCCTTCCGCGGTCGCAAGGGTGACCGGCTCAAGCTCCTGTATTGGGACGGTCAGGGCTTTTGCCTCTACTATAAAGTCCTGGAACGCGGCCGCTTTCCCTGGCCTGCGATGACCGAGGGTGCCGTCCGGCTGACGTCCGCGCAGCTCGCCATGCTCTGGGAAGGAATTGACTGGCGCAGGCCGGATTGGGGCGCGCCGCCGGCCCGTGTGGGCTGAATATATGAGTCAAAACGCTTTGTTTTTATAGTGCTATCACGTGCCCCGTGGTAGAAATGTGCATGTCAAATGTAACGCAAAATCTGCCAGATGATCCCGCCATATTGAAGGCGATGATTGCAGCTTTGCAGGCGGAGAATGCCAAGATCTCGGCGACATTGCGGGTCCACGACCAGCTGGTTCAGGCCCTGCGCCTGCGGATCGCCAAGTTGCAGAAGCTGGCTTTCGGCAAATCCTCTGAGAAAATCGAACGCGAGATCGAGCAGCTGGAACTGGCGCTCGAAGACCTGCTGGTTGCCGTAGCCGAGGAAGATGGAGCGCCCATCGACGAAGGACACAATGAGCCGTCTCCAGAGGCTGCCGATGCGCCCGCGCTGCGTCGACGTCCACGTGTCTCGGATGCGACCCTACGCGAGCGCCGTGTGCTTGATCCTGGTGCGTGCTGCCCTGACTGTGGCGGTGATCTGCGGGTGGTGGGTGAGGATGTCAGCGAGCTGCTGGACATGATTGCAGCCCAGATGAAGGTGATCCAGATCGCCCGGATCAAGAAGTCCTGTCGGCGCTGTGAGCGGATGGTGCAGGAGCCTGCGCCCAGCCGGCCAATCCTGGGCAGCATGGCCGGCCCGAACCTGCTGGCCCACATTCTGGTCTCGAAGTTTGACGATCATCTTCCCTTATATCGCCAGCACGAGATCTTCGCCCGCATGGGCGCAGACATCCCCGAGACCACGCTTGTCGGTTGGTGCGGGCGGGCCATGAAGACCCTGTCGCCGCTGATCGAACGGATCAAGGCTGACATCATGGGCAGCGACCTGCTGCACGCGGATGACACGCCCATCCGGGTGCTGGACCGATCTTTGCGCGACAAAGGGCTTGGTAAAGGCGTCAGACAGGGCCGGATCTGGGCCTATGTGCGTGACCAGCGCCCATGGGCTGGATCAGCCCCGCCCGGGGCCGTCTATCGGTTCGCACAGGACTGGAAGGAGGAGCATGTCTTGAACCATCTGGCCGACGCCCGCGGCATCCTTCAGGCCGATGGCTACAAGGGCTATGCCAAGCTCTATGAGCCAGAGCCTGACGGCACCTTCCGTTTGCGCGAGGCGGCTTGCTGGGCGCACCTGCGCCGTGACTTCCACGACTTCTGGGCATCGACCAAGTCCGAGATCGCCCGCGAGGCGCTCGACCGGATCGGCAAACTCTATGACATCGAGCGCGACATCAATGGCCAGCCTGCTGACGTCCGTCACGCGGCACGTCAAAAGCATAGCCTGCCCAAGGTTGAAGCCTTCTTTACCTGGTCCGAGCAGCAGCTCCTGCGCATTCCTGGCAAGAGCAATCTTGCCAAGGCTTTCCGCTATGGCCTCAACCGCCGGGAGGCCTTCAGCTTGTTTCTGGCAGACGGTCGTGTGGCTATCGACAATAACCCGGCTGAACGCGCCCTGCGCCCGATCGGAATCGGCAGAAAGAACTGGCTCTTCGCCGGAGCTGACACCGGTGCGGAAACACTTGCACGCGCCATGACGATCATTGAAACCGCCAAGCTAAACGGTCTCAACCCACAGGCCTATCTCGCTGACATCCTCGACCGCATCCACGATCACAAGATCAATCGGCTGGATGAATTGCTGCCGTGGAACTGGGCACCGATGACTGCGCAAAACAATCAAGCTGCATAAGCGCGGTATCAATGGAGCGGTTACGTGGAAACAGGCGGCCAACTCGCAACAACGCACTCTTTTCGAACGATGAATAGCCTGTACGGCAACATCGCCTCCGTATTCTATTTTATGAATGAGAGGTTTGTCGGGCGATCGTTCGATAGCCTTAAATACGAAGAGCTGGTTGAGCTCGTGATTCATAATATTGATGGGTCTATTGGGCGGTTTGGAACAGTATACGGTAGGGTTCGCCTTCTGGCATGGATGTACGATTTACGGCTAACGAACGATTGTCTGGTACCCGGAAAATACCTGCCTGCGTACAATCTAACCGGCAGTTGGGAAGACCTTTGCTCACGACGGGTACGAGAATCCGGTGAGAGTCCGGTAGAGTGGCGTGCTGGTGGAAGTTTTGACATTATTCCTTTCGAAATTTCTTTGGCCATTCTGGCCTACTGCATTCAGCTGATAAAATCAGACGAGACAAAGTACATTCTGGCTTGGTTTCAAGCCGAGAGGAAGCTTCGCGCTAAAGGCCGCCTTCCCGAATGGAGGGCAGTAAAGAAGGTTTTCTCGATGTTTGGCAATCGTTCAGGTCAGTATGGCCCTCGTGAGCAAGCTCGATACGTGGATAAGGTGTATTTTGAGAAGCTTTGCTCTTATTATCCTTATGCAAAATCGCGAGAACAACTCCCCCTCTCGTCTGTCCCATTCGTGGTCGGAACGCATTCAATAAAGGAATCGCTGACCCGTAAAGGGGACCACCTCCTGACGGCTTGTTTTATTTCTATCCTCATTTTGACGGGTACCCGTCACGGCGAAGCGGCCAGTATGTCGAGTAATTCGTTCAAAGAGAACGGTTCGTCGTATACATTTGCCTCGAATATCGACAAAACTAACCACGGTGTCGCAACGGACCGACATGTTTCAGGTATCGTTTCCGAGTTTATTGCTGTGCTCGACGGTCTGGGAAGCTTTGCGTTGGCTGATCCTGAGCGGAAACACCTATTTTCCTATTTTAGACATTCGTATTCGACAGGGAATTCTGCGGAGTACTTCCTTGGTAAAAATCACGTCAACGCCATGATGCAGATTAATTCGTTTTATGAAGTTTTCCTTGAGGAACAGGGCGACGATTTCCAGAGTTACTGCTCTCGCGTCACGGCTCATGGATTCCGTCATACCTGGGCTGAGTTTGCCATGCGTCGATTTGATGGAAATGTAATGCCATTGATCCGCGATCACTATCGGCACCATTTCGGATCAAAAATGACAGCGGCCTATACTCACAACAAGATTGAGTTATCCGAGTACCAACATCTCGGTCGGCGTCAGCTGTTTGAGCTCGTGAGTCGATATGTGGAAGGCGCAGCTTCACTTCACGGCCAGTTGGGGACATTTCTTACGAGGCTTGCTGATAATGTTGGTCTAATTGAAATGCATGACAAGGGTGCGCGTGATGATGCTATCATGCAGATGATTGAGGAGCACATGGGCGATCCAATTGTTACTCCTCACGAGTATGGGTTATGCATTTTGACAAGCAACACGAGACACTTGGCGAACTGCAGGGACGAAGCTGGGATACCTAAGACACAGACTGCTGAGGTCGATAGCTGTGCTGGTTGTGTAAATCATTGTGTAGTTAAGCAAACAGACGGCAAAGACAACACACACTTTAGAACATTGCAGCGGCTGCTGGCGACCTACCGGGCTGAGGCTAAGGAGTGGCAAGGTAACGACTTGATCGGCCCTCTGTTCAAGAATGAAGCCGAAAAAACCCACCGGACTCTCGAGGCGCTGGTAAGGAAAATGGAGAAGGGGGATGTCTGAGGTCAATATGGAGGAGTTTGAACTCGATTTTTCACCCCAGCAGCCTGATAGGGCCAGCCCACCTTCTTGGTATAATGATCCAGTTGTCGCGCAGAGCTACAAGAGTATCGTGGATGAGGCACTACTGTCGTTTGAAAAGAAACTGACATTTATTCAGGGATTGAAGCCTGGAGAAAAAGTTAAAATCAAAGAATGGAAGTTAGTCGCCTCCACTCTTAACAGGGCTGCTGGTGTGAACGAGGGCCATCTCCGTAACAAGGATCGTCGAGACGTCAGGCGCACTGTCGATTTCATAGGTACATTAAACGCTCGCTTAGAGGCCTCAATTGCCGCGCGCAAGGCGGGAAATGTGCGTCAGTCGGTCAGTGACAGGAAGGCTGCATATGCTAATCTCTTCGACAAACACCGCAAGCTTGAGCAGATGCAATTGTCAGAATACGCGAAGACGGCGTTTGAGAAAAGTATGGCCGATCGGCTTGCATCTCAGCAGCATTCCTATGTTTCTTTGTTTCAAAAGAACAATAATCTCGTCGAGGAAAATGCGCAATTGGAGGAGCAAGTCGAGCGATTGCAAAATAAGCTGGGGGAGGCATACGAAGAAGTGAGCAGGCTCAGAGATCAGCTCAAGACCAAATCCCAACTAAGGGTGACGGACTAATGCCCAGTGGCCAAGAAATAGGCCGGAGGAATTTCGCTCTTTTTTCCGCGTGGGTTTCTGAGCGTGAAGCCCGGGGCGATCATGCAGACTATATTTATAGAGGTAAACTTAGTCGTAAAGAGATTGCTATTGAACTCGGGTTTAACCCACGTGCCTTCGGGCAAAATCCCGCGATAAAAAGTCTCATCGAAGCTCTCGATAAGCGTTGGGGTTCGGAGCAACCTGTTAACCTGCGGTCTGCCGCTGAGGAAAGTGCAGCGAGAGAGCGGGCGAATGAGCGGGTGAAGCGGACAGAGGCCTCGAATTCGAATCTGTTACAGCGCATTGCGACCTTGGAGGAAGAGAACCGACAATTGCGCCGAGAGCTCGAAGAAACAAAGCAGTTCAAGTCTGCTCGTGATGCTTTCTTAGAGACAACAAAGGGTTTCCGCTGAGCCATGCTGATACAAGTAACCAAGAGGCGTCAGAACGGATCTTTTAGTGCCAAGCGCGTCGCAGACGATGGTAGCGTTATCCATACACAAAACAGTCTCTCTGTGGTGCTCCCTGGTGCATACTGGGATGTGGCCAAGGTAGGCACCTTGTGGAACGTTTGCGGGCCGACAACAGAGGTTACTTTCACGGCCAACGGGTACACAATTACCGAGGACCGCATTGAGGTCGACTGGATAAAGTTCGTGAAACCAAATACCCAGCTACTGGAGATTTGGCTCCAGAAAAATGTGAAGGGCATTGGAGTGGTAAAGGCGGGGCGCCTTGCACGTAATCCTCGACTGATTGAGATGATCGAGGAACAAGACGTACACTCGCTGTTGGAAGTAGGAGTTCCGAGACAGTCCATCGCTCCATTACTGTTCAACTTCCCCAGCCCTGTCCACATGGCAGCTATCAATTGGCTTGCCGCTCATGACCTACCAGTGAGACTTGCGGCTTCCCTCTCGGCGGTTTGGCGAGATAAAACCATCGAGATGTTGGAGGAAAATCCTTTCCGCCTCCTCAAGTTCAACCTCCCCTTCAGGCAGTGCTGTGAGGTTGCAAAGAAGTTTGGATTCAATTCTTCTCACCCGAAATACCTTGCCGCGTTGGCCTTTAACCTCATATCCCAGTATTGTCGCATTACGTCATCAACCCTGATCCCTCGCTCTGTATTCGAAAAGGAATGCACAGCGATGAAGGCCGATTTCAGTAAGGTTTTACGGCACGCGATGGAGGAGGAGATTGTCGGGTACATTCGTGGTGAGGATGGCTTCCAACTCGAAGGGGAATTTCTACTCGAAGCGCTTGTAGGGCAAAGGCTACGTAATGCAATGTTGCGGTCAGCTGGCGAAGGTAGTTGCATGGCGGGGTGGGAATGCGGCATTTCCCAAGAAGAAATCAAGCTGCGATTGCGTGAGTTCGAGCTGACTATTCCATTCAGCTTAACCGATGCGCAGAGGCATGCCGTCGTGCTTGCGTGCCGCATAAACGTAATTTCGCTATCCGGCGGGGCCGGGACCGGTAAGACGACGATCCTAAAGGCTATCCTCACAGTTCTGGAAAAGCTATCTCTTGGAATTGATATCTACCAGATGGCACTCTCGGGGCGGGCCGCACAAAGAATGGCTGAGGCAACTGGTCGGCCGGCTTCGACGATCGCTAAGTTCTGTGTGGATATGGCGAGAGACAATCAGAGAACCCGCCCCGAACACTGCATTGTCGTAATTGATGAAGCCAGCATGGTTGATCTGTATTCCATGCACAACCTGTTGCGATATTTGCCTGCGGCGACGCGGTTCATCTTTGTTGGTGATGTAGATCAGCTTCCGCCTGTGGGTGGCGGCCTGCTGTTCCATCACATCATGAAATCGGATTTTCCATCGGTTGAGCTGAGGGAGGTAAAGCGGCAAAGTGCCGGGAGCGGAATTCACCTGTTCGCAACAGCAATCAGGCATCAGCGCAGTGCCATTGTCCTGCCTGACTATCAGGCGAAGGCAGACCTTGATTGCTCCATACTCCGTAGCGTGGATCCGGTAGAAATCAGTGAGTTGGTTCAAGCTCACGGTGGCTCAAAAAAGTGCGCGACCCTGACGGGCATGCAGAAAGGTAAAGCTGGTGTTGAGAACCTTAACAAGGTTATGCAACGCAAACTCGGCTTTGAGCGCCCGGCAGTGCGCTTGGCAGGTGGGGAGGGAAGCTTTGATTACGTAAGTTCCACCGGCAGAAAATTTTATCTTAACGACCCGATCCTCGTAACCAAGAACGACTACAAAACTGGCATCCGTAACGGCGATCTTGGCACTATCGTGAAGGTCTTTGATGAGGCAACTGAAGACGGACGGCTTGGCCTCTTGAAAATCGATGGCCGGACGATCGATCTCAGCGTGGACATGTTGGACAACCTGAATCTTGGTTACGCAATGACAATACACAAATCACAAGGTTCTCAGTGGGAAAACGTGGTTCTTGCCTTGGACCAGGGTGCTATACGCATGCTGGATAAGACGCTTCTCTATACTGGAGTAACACGCGCTCAAAAAAAGCTAATTGTGTGCTGTGAGGACATGGATCTGGTCCAGAAAGCCGTGGATCGGGGCTCAGTTGCCTTCCTGCGCAAAACGAACTTGTTACAGCACTTGAAGGCAGACTTTTGAGGTTGCCTGGTTGCGATTTTTGATGAGCGTCTACCTCAAGCGAAGCTCCGTCTCCTTCGACGGGCAAAACTGAATGGAACGGCGTATGGATTTATTTGAAGAGACGGGCAGTGCAACTAAGCACCTACCAGCTGAGGCGGGGACCCGCCCCTTGGCCGACATGCTAAGGCCCCGGGCAATAGAAGAAGTGATCGGGCAAGAAAAATTGCTTGCTGAAGATGGTCCATTGGGGGCCATGTTGGCAGCTGGTAAGATCTCCTCTCTGATCCTGTGGGGCCCAACCGGCGTCGGGAAAACTACAATTGGCAGATTGCTTGCTGTCAAAACGGATCTACACTTTGAGCAGATTAGCGCGATTTTCAGTGGGGTGGCTGACCTTAAGAAAGCATTTCAGGCGGCGCGTGATCGCCTTCGGTTGGGACAAGGCACTCTTTTGTTCATTGATGAGATCCATCGGTTCAACAAGACGCAGCTTGACGCTCTGCTGCCAGTTATGGAGGACGGGACCGTCACAGTCTGCGGTGCTACAACAGAGAATCCGTCATTCTCTGTAAATAAGGCCGTTCTGAGTCGCTGTCAGGTGATGGTCTTGGAACGCCTCAATGAGAACGCGTTGGCTGCCATGATCGGGCGCGCTGAAGCCGAATTGAACAAGTCTCTTCCGTTGGAGGACGAAGCCAAAGAGCTTCTATGCGCTATGGCAGATGGTGACGGACGTGCCTTGTTAAACTTGGTCGAAAGTGTGCTGGCTTGGCCTGCAGATCATATTTACTCTGCAAAGGAAGTCGGCAGCCGTCTGACACGACGCGCGGCGCAATATGATCGCGCGTCTGATGGGCATTATTCAATTGCAAGCGCCATCCAAAAGTCCATTAGGGGCTCCGACCCCGAGGCTGCGATCTACTGGGTACATAGGGCGCTTGAGGGTGGAGAAGACCCGCGCTTCGTTCTGCGACGCTTGACAATGATTGCATGGGAAGATGTTGGTCTGGCGGATCCAGAGGCATCTCGTGTCTGCCTAAGTGCTTGGGATACTTATGAGAAGCTTGGTAGTCCCGAAGGAGATCTGGCCATAACTCAGGCCGCGATTTACCTCGCATTGGCTCCGAAATCGAACGCTGGATACGTTGCGCACAAAGCTGCCCGCGCAGATGCAAAGAGAAGCGGTTCGGAACCGCCGCCAATGCATATTCTGAACGGTCCCACTGCCATGATGAAAAACCTGGGGTATGGCGAAGGCTATCAATACGATCACGATGCGCCGGACAGCTTCTCTGGTCAGAACTTCTTTCCCGAAGGTATGGAAAGGCCCGAGCATTACGATCCCGTGGAGCGGGGTTTTGAGCGGGAATTGTCGAAGAGAGTTCGATATTTCGAAAAACTTCGGCAGGAACGAAGTGACAAAATTGATTGATTGTTTCTAACTGATAGATATCCCATCCAAGAATTGACCGAATGCCATTCGAAGGGCTTTATGAAAAGACCTTTAAGAGTGTTGGACCAAACACGTTCCAATGGCTTACAAGTTGATGAAACATCGGAATAAGATAGAAAAACAAGGCATCGCCATCTTTCGATGCGCGACCAAAGAACAATATCTTTCCTGACCGTATCAGGAAGTCAGACTTACGAGGCAGGACATTGACCGAAGCGCAGAAAAAGAAGCTGGAGCAAAAGCTCTGGGATATTGCCAACGAACTACGCGGCAAAATGAATGCAGACGAGTTTCGCGACTACATCCTGGGGTTCATCTTCTACAAATACCTGTCCGAGCGTTTGCATATGTATGCCGATGACATCCTCAAGGATGAAGGGCGCACCTTCACCGGCCTTGACGCGGCAAAACCTGACGACCAGGAAATCCTGGAAGCGATCGAAGAGAACGCCCTCGAAGCACTGGGGTACTATCTCAAACCAGATGAGCTCTTCAGCTCTGTTGCCGTGCAGGGCGCGAAACCTGGCAGCTTCATCTTGGGGGACCTCACTGAAATCCTCAACAATATCCAGCGGTCGACGATGGGTACCGCCTCAGAAGAGGATTTCGATAACCTCTTTGAGGACATGGACCTGACATCGACTAAGCTTGGGCGCACGGAGCAGGCCAAGAATGACCTGATCTCAAAGGTTCTGACCGGGAGTGTCATGAACTTTGTGTATCTGGTCTGGCCCATGCGGGTTTTAGATACAGTCACGCATTGAAGCGATCCTCAAACATTATGGCGAAATGATTGCGGGCCGCAAACCATTCTCGAACATTTCGGCCGCCTTTCTCAAACTTGCGGATCGCCAAGTAGATCAGCTTCGTGGCTGCGTCTTCGGTCGGGAACGATCCCCGCGTCTTAATCGATTTGCGGATTACACGGTTCAAGCTTTCAATTGCGTTGGTGGTGTAGATGATCTTTCGGATGGCGGGATCAAAAGCAAAGAACGGGATCACTTCCTGCCAAGCCCTGCGCCAGGCCGGTGCGATGGAGGCATATTTTCCGGCCCATTTTTCCTCGAAGGCATCCAACTCCAAACCAGCTTGATCGGCTGTAGGGGCGCTGTAAATCCGCCGTAGATCAGCGGCCACTTCCTTGCGATCTTTCCAGGCACAGAAGTTCAACGAGTGGCGCACGAGATGGACAATGCACGTTTGCACGGTCGTGTCCGGAAAGGCTGCTGTGATGGCATCAGGGAAGCCCTTGAGACCGTCTACGACCGCAATCAGGATGTCTTGCAGCCCACGGTTCTTAAGCTCTGTCATCA
This sequence comes from Sulfitobacter sp. M22, assembly GCF_021736025.1. NCBI lineage: Bacteria > Pseudomonadati > Pseudomonadota > Alphaproteobacteria > Rhodobacterales > Roseobacteraceae > Sulfitobacter > Sulfitobacter sp. M22. The sequence continues at coordinate 3,054,899 of NZ_WMEC01000001.1, forward strand.
CGGAGAGCCAAAATTTGGCGCCCTCGTTGTCAGCGATCCAAAGACCGAGAACCTCGCGCACGCCATCCTTGCTGACGCCAAGGGCCACGTAGACGGCTTTGTTCTTGACCATGCGGCTATCGGCGTCACGGATTTTGACCCGTAGAGCGTCAAAAATGACGATGGGATACATCCGGTCCAGCGCCCGGGACTGCCATTCCCGAACCTCATCCAGCACCGCATTGAACCGCCCCGATTTTACCGGAGGGTGCTTTGTTCAACGTCAGGCTACTTTATCGAGTGTGTTTAGATTTGCATAGAATACCTCCTCTGCTTCTGCGGGTGTGATGTATCCGATGGGACCGAATAGCCGACGGTTGTTATACCAATCGACCCATTTCAGCGCTTCCCATTCGACTTCGCGCCTCGATTTCCATGGACCGATCTGGTTGATGACCTCTGTTTTGAACAGGCCAATGACGCATTCAGCGAGGGCATTATCATAGGAATCGCCGACTGTTCCAACCGATGGATCAATACCGAATTCGACAAGGCGCTCGGTATACTTGATCGAGAGATATTGCGATCCACGGTCTGAGTGGTGAACCAAGGTATTGTTATCAAGTGTTTTTCTTTGCCAGATTGCTTGATCCAAAGCGTCGAGAACGAACTGCGTCGCCATTGAGGTCGATACGCGCCAGCCAACGATCCGGCGCGCAAAGACATCGATGACGAAAGCGACATAGACCGTTCCCGACCACGTCGGGACGTATGTGAAGTCAGAGACCCAGAGCTGGTTAGGCCGATCTGCTTTGAACAAGCGGTTTACCTTGTCGTCAGGGCACGGCTGGGAGGTGTCCGGATTAGTCGTGACAACCTTTTTACCCCGAACTACGCCCTTGATGCCCAAATTGCGCATCAACCGCTCCACCGTGCATCGTGCGATCTCCTGATTATCGCGCAGTAAGACATGCCAGATCTTCCGCACACCATAGAGCTTGCGGTTCTCTTCCCAGGCCGCATTGATCTTGATGCACAGATCAGCGTCAGACTTCGCCCGGGCTGAAGCCCGATCAGGATCACGCGCGATGGAGCGCCGTTCATAATAGGTGGACTGGGCGATTTGCAGCATTTTGCACATCGGCTCGACCCCGAACTCACCGCGATGTTCTTCAATGAAAGCAGTCACTTGCGAAACGGGCGGTCGAGCTCCGCCTGGGCAAAATACGCTGATGCTTTCTTCCAGAATCTCATTGGCCTGCCGGAGTTCGCGCACCTCGCGCTCCAACTCCTTGATCCGCGCTTTCTCGGCACTGGTTTGGCCAGGCCGTTCGCCGCCATCACGCTGAGCCTGCCGGACCCAAACGCGAAGACTGTCTGGCGAACAGCCCAATTTGCTTGCGATCGCTGTGAATAAAGCAGCTTCGCTACGATACTCATCGCGGTGTTCCATCGCCAACCGCACCGCACGTTCGCGGAACTCAGGTGAATACGGCTTCGAGGTCTTCTTGTTGTGTGACTGTTCCATAATGGGCAATTCTCCGAAAGTTTTGCCCTCCGGTAAACCCGGGGCGGTTCACATCGGTCACGCGGCTGATCAAGTCTGGCGAAACTTGCAGGCCATAGACGTCCTCAAGATGAGCACGGATATCGCGGACCGTCAGACCGGCTGCGTAGAGGCCAATGATCTTGTCATCCATCCCATCAATGCGGGTCTGACCCTTCTTCACCAGTTCAGGTTCGAAGCTACCGTCCCGGTCCCGTGGCACAGCGATAGGCAGTTCGCCGTCTTGCCCCTTCAATCTCTTGGCGGATGACCCGTTGCGACGGTTGGTCTGATCAGGCGGGGCATCCTTGCCGTCTTCATAGCCCAAATGTGACGTCAACTCAGCACCGAGCATTCGCTCCATCAGCTTGATCTTGAGCTCTTTCATTAGACCGGCATCGCCAAGCAGGTCTTCAGGCCGCTCGCAGCCCTTCAGTAGTTCGTCCAGCAGTTCCTCGGATATGGTCATCGTCCTTGCTCCTCTCAGGAAGCATGGACCAGATCGCAGTTACACAGAAGATCGGACACTCTCGTTCTGACCCACCTGGATGCGATCGATTTCCAACTTCAGGACAGCAACGCTGATGTCTTGGGCGACGCCTATGAATACCTGATTGGGAAATTCGCCAGTGGTGCAGGCAAGAAGGCCGGTGAGTATTACACGCCACAACAGGTATCCACGATCCTCGCCCGCATCGTCACACTGGGCAAATCACGCCTGCGGTCAGTCTATGACCCCACATGTGGCTCCGGCTCCCTGCTTTTGCGGACAGCAAGGGAAGTCGATCATGTGAATGACTTCTTCGGTCAGGAAATGAACCGCACGACCTATAACCTTGCGCGGATGAACATGATCTTGCACGGGGTTCACTACCGCAACTTCGACATTCGACAAGAAGACACGCTTGAGCATCCACAGCATGAGGGGATGCTGTTCGAGGCCATTGTTGCGAACCCGCCTTTCAGTGCAAAATGGTCCGCGAATAAAATGTTCGAAAGCGATGACCGCTTTGCGGAGTATGGAAAGATCGCACCAAGTTCAAAGGCTGATTTCGCCTTTGTTCAGCACATGTTGCATCACCTTGACGAGGACGGCACCATGGCAGTCGTCCTGCCACATGGCGTGCTGTTCCGCGGCGGTGCCGAAGGGATCATTCGAGAGTTCCTTATCAAACGGAACTGGCTGGACGCGGTGATCGGTCTTCCTGCGAATATCTTCTATGGCACTGGCATTGCGACCTGCATCTTGGTCTTCAAAAAATGCAAAGAAGTCGACGATGTTCTATTTGTGGATGCGTCGACTTGCTTCGAAAAGGCTAAGGACCAGAACAATCTTCGTGACGAAGACGTGGACCGGGTGGTGGAAGCTTATCATTCGCGAGCTGAAGAGGAGCGTTTCAGCCATCGTGCCAGCCTGAAGCAAATCCAAGAGAATGACTACAATCTCAACATACCGCGATACGTCGACACGTATCAGGAAATTGAAACGGTTGATCTTGAAGCGACAGCACGGCGGCTTTGTGAGCTTGATCGAAGTGCTGTAGCGATTGACGCTGAAATCCGGCGCTTTTGCGCAGATATCGGGGTTGTGAGCCCAGTATGAGCAAGATGGTTGCGACATTCCCCAGATCGGTTCAGCCGGGCATTCCAAAACTGGCGGATACACCGAAAGGCTGGACCAGATACAAGTTGGGCGATCTGTTCGATGTCGTGTCCCGCCCTTTGAAGATGCAGGACGACGTCGAATATGATCTGGTAACGGTCAAACGGTCTCGTGGCGGCATTACGCGGCGCAGTCGCCTACCAGGCCGCAAAATCTCAGTACAATCCCAGTTTTACCTGCGAGAAGGCGATTTCTTGATCTCCAAGCGCCAAATTGTGCATGGGGCGTGCGGTATCGTCAGCGCCGAATTTGACGGCTCTATTGTCTCAAACGAATACGCCGTACTAAGACCGCGTGAAATGTTACTATTGGATTATCTGCGATACCTGAGTCATTCATTGTATTTTCAGCAAACATGTTTCCACGCCAGCATCGGCGTTCATGTCGAGAAAATGATTTTCAAGCTTGAAGATTGGTTTAGGTGGGAAATTCACCTGCCGCCTCTCAACGTCCAGCGACGCATTGTCTCTGGCCTGATTGCAGTGGAGAGAAAACTGACGGTCTTTGGTGAAACTCTCTCTCACCTGATAAATTTCAAACGTGGTGTTATGGACCGTATTTTTTCGCAAGAAATACGTTTCACCGATAGCAATGGGGCTGCATTTCCAGAATGGGAGAAAAAAAGGCTCGCTGACATTGCGACAATTGTCGGTGGAGGAACGCCAGAGAGCGATGTGCCTGAGTACTGGGGTGGAAACATCGTTTGGTTCACGCCAAGTGAAATAAAGTCCAAGTTTATAAGCGACAGTCAAAGGCACATAACTCAATTAGGGCTAAAAAGATCTTCAGCAAAATTGCTTCCCGCTGGTGCATTAATCTTATCCACTCGTGCGACGGTAGGTGAGGTCGGGATAGCAACGCGCGAGTGCACTACCAACCAAGGGTTTCAATCTCTTGTGGTCCAGTCCCCACATTACAACCAATTTTGGTACTACTGGATAAAAAAATACAAACATGAATTCTTACGGCGAGCGGCGAGAGTGTCCGATCTTCTGTGTAACTGCGATCTGGTCCATGCTTCCTGAGAGGAGCAAGGACGATGACCATATCCGAGGAACTGCTGGACGAACTACTGAAGGGCTGCGAGCGGCCTGAAGACCTGCTTGGCGATGCCGGTCTAATGAAAGAGCTCAAGATCAAGCTGATGGAGCGAATGCTCGGTGCTGAGTTGACGTCACATTTGGGCTATGAAGACGGCAAGGATGCCCCGCCTGATCAGACCAACCGTCGCAACGGGTCATCCGCCAAGAGATTGAAGGGGCAAGACGGCGAACTGCCTATCGCTGTGCCACGGGACCGGGACGGTAGCTTCGAACCTGAACTGGTGAAGAAGGGTCAGACCCGCATTGATGGGATGGATGACAAGATCATTGGCCTCTACGCAGCCGGTCTGACGGTCCGCGATATCCGTGCTCATCTTGAGGACGTCTATGGCCTGCAAGTTTCGCCAGACTTGATCAGCCGCGTGACCGATGCGGTGCTGGATGAGGTTCGGGAATGGCAGTCCCGGGCGCTGGACCGGATGTATCCCATCGTCATTTTTGACGCTCTACGGGTCAAAATCCGTGACGCCGATAGCCGCATGGTCAAGAACAAAGCCGTCTACGTGGCCCTTGGCGTCAGCAAGGATGGCGTGCGCGAGGTTCTCGGTCTTTGGATCGCTGACAACGAGGGCGCCAAATTTTGGCTCTCCGTGATGACAGAGCTTAAGAACCGTGGGCTGCAAGACATCCTGATTGCGGTCGTAGACGGTCTCAAGGGCTTCCCTGATGCCATCACAGCAGCCTTTCCGGACACGACCGTGCAAACGTGCATTGTCCATCTCGTGCGCCACTCGTTGAACTTCTGTGCCTGGAAAGATCGCAAGGAAGTGGCCGCTGATCTACGGCGGATTTACAGCGCCCCTACAGCCGATCAAGCTGGTTTGGAGTTGGATGCCTTCGAGGAAAAATGGGCCGGAAAATATGCCTCCATCGCACCGGCCTGGCGCAGGGCTTGGCAGGAAGTGATCCCGTTCTTTGCTTTTGATCCCGCCATCCGAAAGATCATCTACACCACCAACGCAATTGAAAGCTTGAACCGTGTAATCCGCAAATCGATTAAGACGCGGGGATCGTTCCCGACCGAAGACGCAGCCACGAAGCTGATCTACTTGGCGATCCGCAAGTTTGAGAAAGGCGGCCGAAATGTTCGAGAATGGTTTGCGGGAGAGTGTCCGATCTTCTGTGTAACTGCGATCTGGTCCATGCTTCCTGAGAGGAGCAAGGACGATGACCATATCCGAGGAACTGCTGGACGAACTACTGAAGGGCTGCGAGCGGCCTGAAGACCTGCTTGGCGATGCCGGTCTAATGAAAGAGCTCAAGATCAAGCTGATGGAGCGAATGCTCGGTGCTGAGTTGACGTCACATTTGGGCTATGAAGACGGCAAGGATGCCCCGCCTGATCAGACCAACCGTCGCAACGGGTCATCCGCCAAGAGATTGAAGGGGCAAGACGGCGAACTGCCTATCGCTGTGCCACGGGACCGGGACGGTAGCTTCGAACCTGAACTGGTGAAGAAGGGTCAGACCCGCATTGATGGGATGGATGACAAGATCATTGGCCTCTACGCAGCCGGTCTGACGGTCCGCGATATCCGTGCTCATCTTGAGGACGTCTATGGCCTGCAAGTTTCGCCAGACTTGATCAGCCGCGTGACCGATGCGGTGCTGGATGAGGTTCGGGAATGGCAGTCCCGGGCGCTGGACCGGATGTATCCCATCGTCATTTTTGACGCTCTACGGGTCAAAATCCGTGACGCCGATAGCCGCATGGTCAAGAACAAAGCCGTCTACGTGGCCCTTGGCGTCAGCAAGGATGGCGTGCGCGAGGTTCTCGGTCTTTGGATCGCTGACAACGAGGGCGCCAAATTTTGGCTCTCCGTGATGACAGAGCTTAAGAACCGTGGGCTGCAAGACATCCTGATTGCGGTCGTAGACGGTCTCAAGGGCTTCCCTGATGCCATCACAGCAGCCTTTCCGGACGCGACCGTGCAAACGTGCATTGTCCATCTCGTGCGCCACTCGTTGAACTTCTGTGCCTGGAAAGATCGCAAGGAAGTGGCCGCTGATCTACGGCGGATTTACAGCGCCCCTACAGCCGATCAAGCTGGTTTGGAGTTGGATGCCTTCGAGGAAAAATGGGCCGGAAAATATGCCTCCATCGCACCGGCCTGGCGCAGGGCTTGGCAGGAAGTGATCCCGTTCTTTGCTTTTGATCCCGCCATCCGAAAGATCATCTACACCACCAACGCAATTGAAAGCTTGAACCGTGGAATCCGCAAATCGATTAAGACGCGGGGATCGTTCCCGACCGAAGGCGCAGCCACGAAGCTGATCTACTTGGCGATCCGCAAGTTTGAGAAAGGCGGCCGAAATGTTCGAGAATGGTTTGCGGCCCGCAATCATTTCGCCATAATGTTTGAGGATCGCTTCAATGCGTGACTGTATCTAAAACCCGCATGGGCCAGACCAGATACACAAAGTTCATGACACTCCCGTTTGCGGCCCGCAATCATTTCGCCATAATGTTTGAGGATCGCTTCAATGCGTGACTGTATCTAAAACCCGCATGGGCCAGACCAGATACACAAAGTTCATGACACTCCCCGAGCGGCGGGGTCCACTTTCCTCGAGATAAATAAAGCTGAAGTGGCAAGAATTCGGATAAGCGTTCCCCACCCTGACGAACAACGCAAGGTCTCAGACTTTCTCTCCGCTATCGACGTAAAAATCGACGCCGTTACTTCACAGATTACCCAAATGGAGACCTTCAAAAGAGGTCTCCTGCAAAAGCTATTCGTTTAAGGCCCGCTAATGTCCGTTCAATCCGAAGCCCAACTTGAAGCAGCTCTGATCAAACGCCTGTCCTGCCTTGGGTGGACGGAGGTCTCAATCCCAGACAGCGCCGCCATGTTGGCCAATCTGAGGCTACAGCTTGAAGCGCAGAACGATGTCGCATTCTCGGACGATGAATTCCGGCGCGTTGTGAACCATCTTGAGAAGGGCAATGTGTTCGATAAAGCTCAGTCCCTGCGTGAACGCATGGCCCTACAACGGGATGACGGCACAACCAGCTATATTCGGTTCTTCAATGATCAGGAATGGTGCCGTAACCGCTATCAGATCACCTCTCAGGTTACGCAGGTCGGAAGCTATAAAACCAGATACGACGTCACCCTGCTGGTGAACGGGTTGCCATTGGTGCAGATCGAATTGAAGCGCCGCGGCATGGAGCTGCGCGAAGCTTTCAACCAGATCAACCGATATCAACGGCACTCCTTCTGGTCTGAAAGCGGCCTGTTCCAGTATGTGCAGATCTTTGTGATCTCGAACGGCGTGAATACGAAATACTATGCCAACAACAGGCATCAGGATTTCAAACAGACCTTCTATTGGGCCGGTGAAGACAACACGCCCATTAACCGGCTCGATGCTTTCGCCGACGCATTTCTTGAAAAATGCTTCGTCTCAAAAATGATCGCGAAATACGTGGTTCAGCATCAGAGCGACAAGGTCCTGATGGTGCTGCGCCCCTATCAGTATTATGCGGTCGAGCGCATCGTCGATCAGGTCATGAAAGGCCGCAAGAACGGCTACATCTGGCACACCACAGGCTCGGGCAAGACCCTGACCAGCTTCAAGGCCTCACAGGTCATCATCGAGAACCCTAAGGTCTCCAAGGTGATCTTTGTCGTGGATCGTGCGGACCTCGATTATCAGACCACCAAGGAGTTCAATTTCTTCTCTGCAGGCTCAGTGGATGGCACCGACAACACAAAGGCCCTTGTCGAGCAAATGCAGGGCGACACCAAGCTGATCGTCACCACCATTCAAAAGCTCAACACGGCCATTACCCGCGATAAGCACAGCGCCGCCCTTCAGGCGATCAAGGATGAGCGCGTCGTCTTCGTGTTCGATGAATGCCACCGCAGCCAATTCGGCGATACACATCGCAACATCGTCAAGTTCTTCACCAAGGCACAGTTGTTCGGGTTCACCGGCACTCCGATTCTTAAAGAAAATGCCATCGGCAAGCGGACCACAAGCTCCCTCTTTGAAGACTGCCTGCACAGCTATGTGATTACCGATGCGATCCGCGATGAGAATGTCCTGCGCTTCTCGGTCGAATACTGGGGAAAGCTGCGGAAGAAGGACGGTTCGCTTCTGAGCGACGAGGAGGTCGCCGGCCTTGATGTGAAGGCGTTTTTTGAAGACCAGACCCGCATTGATAGCGTCGTCGACTGGATCATCGAAAACCACGACCGCAAGACACACAACCGCGAGTTTGGCGCGCTCCTGTGCGTCAGCTCTGTAGAGGCCCTCACCCGATACTACGAGGCGTTCCAGCGTAAGAAGGTGGCTGGAGAGCATGACCTGAAAGTGGCGACCATCTTCACCTTTGCAACCAACGAAGATGACGCCGACGCGAATGGATTGATCGGTGAGCCTGACGTCATGGGTGGGCCAGATACAGCTGAGACAAGGCACAGCCGCGATAAGCTGGCGGGCTATGTGGCCGATTACAACGCAATGTATGGCAGTAACAACAGTGTTAAGGACGGCAAGGCCTTCTATACCTACTACAAGGGCTTGGCGAAGCGCATGAAGGCACGGGACAAGAAGGATTTCGTGCCAGACCAAGGCATCGACATCTTGCTGGTCGTGAACATGTTCCTGACGGGGTTTGATGCGAAAACCTTGAACACCCTCTATGTAGACAAGAATCTGCGATACCACGGTCTCATACAGGCCTTCTCGCGCACGAACAGAACACTGGGTCAGAAGAAATCGCAAGGAAACATCGTTTGCTTTCGAAACCTGAAAGACAAAACGGATGAAGCGATTACTCTATTTTCGAACAAGGATGCAGACGATACAATCCTGATGGAGCCTTATCAGGAATACGTAGACCGCTTTAACCAGGCGGTGATGGATCTGATGAAGGTCGCGGCAACGCCAGGCGCTGTCGATAAACTGGTGTCAGAAGAAGACATACTGGCCTTTGTTCAGGCATTCAGAAATCTCATTCGCATCAGAAATGTGCTGACCACTTTTGCAGAATTCTCCAACGATGACCTGGCTCTCGATCCGCAGCGGTTCGAAGATTACAAAAGCAAATACCTGGATATCCATGATCGGATCAAATCCAACGAGGATGATGACACGAAGGCTTCAATCATCGACGAGGTGGACTTCGAGCTTGAGTTGATCCGTCGAGACAACATCAATGTCGCTTACATTCTTGCGCTGCTCAGTTCGCTTGTCGCAGCGTCGCCAGACGATGAAGATGCTGCAGACACAGACGCAAAAAAGAAGGCTATCCTGGATCTGCTTGGCACAGAGGCCAGGCTGCGCAGCAAGCGTGAACTCATTGAAGAATTTATCGCATCCTACCTGCCTGCTCTTCGTGGAGAAGAGCAAACAAAGGACGCCTTTCACGACTTCTGGAACCGCAAACGCACAAGGGCCTTTGACGCAATCTGCGACGATGAAGGTCTAAACCCGAAGCTGTTCTCAAACCTTTTGGAAAACTACCAATTCTCGGAGAAAGAGCCCCTGACGGACGAGATCATGCAAGTGGTGATCAAAGCGCCAAGCGTTGTGCAACGGCGCAAGACAGCCAGGCGGATTATATCGAAGATGGTCGATCACATTGAAACTTTTGAAGAAAATATGGGTGATCTCGAAAGTGCTTGAGAAACGATATCGTCTTCAAGCGACTTGATTTGCATTGCCGCATATAGAAACGAGAGTAGAAAGGTTTGCTGAGTATTGGCCGCAAGCTGGTAAAGAATTGAAGTCAAAGGTGTTTGGAAGATCAGTTAATTGTTTAGATATTTTCCGGTATTTTTGTTGTATACTTGTAAAGAAGCTCGAATACTGGAACGTATTCTGGGGGTTACTTTGGTGCTTTCCAGACCAATCCTGCATTCGTTGTCAACTATCCAAGGTCTGGGTCCGCCAGCTGTTCGCTTTGCTCGATGAATGTAAACTTTTACCCTATTTGGCGGGCTCGTGGAGATGTGGTAGAAGTAAGATGACCAAAAAATCGAAAGGACGACTAAATAGAGATAGATTAGGCATTCCCCAAAAGAAAAAAATTGCACACATTGAAGTTGATCACATTAGGAAAACACAATTTATTCTGACAAATGATATGTTGCTGAACCAGATTCAACGTGACGGCCCGCGTGTGGCAAGGTCATTTGACAGGTTGGCTGAATATGAAATAGCAGAATGCAGCAAGATTTTTTCTTCAGTGCAAGGTGCCCTGCTGCGACACCTTCCCAAAATAGACGACAATGGTTTCAAAGCGACGTCCGCTCGCCTTCTGTCAAGCGCGAGCAACTCCTATGTTGCGAGTATAGAAGTCGCGCGACACGGGTTCCCTCTGCAATACGGTTCATTGGCTCGAATGGTTGTTGAAGCCCTGGCTACCGTTCTCGCCTTGGCCACCAGAGCAGAAGCTATTGAGCAGTTTCACGCAGGCAAGTTGAAGTCGACAAAGTGTGTTACGTGGGCCAAAGAATCCCTGCCAATATTGCCACCTTTATGGGGCATGTTGAGCAATGAATTTGTCCATATTGGCAGAGGCCACTCTACGCTGGACATGCCAAAACGTTACAAGTCTGGTGATGAGGCACTTGGTTTCATAAAGAAAACAATGATGACAATGGCCTGCCTGCTTCAGATCGTAACAGAACTAATTTATGCTGATGAAAAAATAGATTTGTTGTTTTGGAAGCCGTCTGGAGGCGGATGGACATTTGACCCTTCACCAGAATCAGCCAGATGGATGGATGAACACCTGTCATGAATCCCCAACCAAGGGCTTTTGTCTTGCCACCGTTTAGTATCGGTCTCTTTCGAGAAATGTTTGCTATGAAGTGTGCACTTCGCCTCCCGATTGGTTTCGTTACGGTGCCGAGGTTTCGAACCCCAAAAGGGACGTTTATTTCGGTCCTGAAGGGTTCTGCTGAATGCACATCTAACGGTCGCGCCATCTTGCATAGTGACGTAATAAATCTTTGTTATTGTGTTGTATTCATACGGACCGAAATTGAAAGTTCGAAATCGTGGGGGAGCAATGCAGCTTGAGAGTGCACGCATAAAGAATTTTCGGTCGCTTCGCGATATCGAAGTCAGCTTCGGCGCACATACAGCGTTCATCGGAGGCAACGGCGCGGGGAAGTCCTCTATACTGAAAGCGATTGAGAAATTTTACTCAACGTCAAAAAGCTGCGATGCTGATGACTTCTTCGGGCGCGATCAAGGGCCGCCGATCGAGATAGAACTCACCTTTCATCAGCTAAGTGATCAAGAAGTAGCATCTTTCGAGGACCGTGTTCGCGACGGTAAGCTGGTAGTAACCCGTGTTTTTGATAGTGGCACTTCAAGCGGTAGATATCATGGTGTAGTTCCCCAAATCCCTGACTTCGTTTCAATCCGATCCGCGTCCAGCGCGACGGCAAAACGCGCCGCTTACAACGCCCTGAGAGCAGATAATCCGCTCTACGCAGACCTGCCCAACGCTGGTAGCGCCGCTGCAGTTGATCAGGCACTGCTGGATTGGGAGGCAATCCATCCAGAGCAACTGGTCCTATTACCCGACGATGGGCAGTTCTTCGGCTTCCAGAACAATAGTCGTGGCAAGCTCCAGAGGCATACAAACTTTATGTTTATTCCGGCCGTTCGCGAGGCATCGGCCGATGCCGCCGATGGTAAAACGAGCGTTATTGGTAAGCTGCTTGAATTACTTGTACGAAGTCAAATCTTACAGCGAGCGGACGTCCAAGCCTTCAAGGCGAAGATGACTGAAGCCTATTTGGAGTTGGTATCGGCTGAAAACATGCCAGAGCTTGGCACCTTAGCCGGAGCGCTTACCGCAGATCTGCAAGGCCTGTACCAAGATGCGGAGGTCGCGCTGAATTGGCGCGAGATAGGAGAGATACCGGTCCCCCTACCGATGGCAGACGTGTTTCTAAAGGACGACGGTTTTGGTGGTCCGGTCGACAGACAGGGTCACGGCCTGCAACGCGCCTTCATCTTCACGCTGCTCCAACACCTCGCGCGCACGACGGATCCTGACACTGAAGATGAAGCTGCCGGGAATGCGGAAGGCCAGGCACTCGACGATAATGCGATTGCCGCAAATGCGCCAACTCTGATCCTCGCGATCGAGGAGCCTGAGCTCTACCAGCACCCAACCAAGCAGCGACATTTCGCAGAGGTGCTGCGCGGTCTAAGCAGGGGCACACTTCCGGGTGCCCAAGGGCATACCCAGATCATCTTTGGCTCGCATTCGCCGATGTTCATTTCAATGGGCAAGGCCGACGAGATACGACTCACTCGTCGCTCAGAATGCCACGGTAGCGACTTTAAGCAGTGCAGCATACAAGCCCTTGATCTTGGCATCGTGGCGCAGAAGCTCGAACGCGGCTGGAGCAAGCCTGTTGGCACATTCAACGCGCAGACCTTGATGCCGCGACTCCATATTCTTGGGGCCGAACTGGCTGAGGGGTTCTTCGCGAATGGTGTTATTCTGGTCGAGGGTCGCAGTGACAAAGCGGCGCTTACGGCGACTGCACGGATGCTCGGAGTCAACTTTGAGGCCGCAGGGATTGCTATCCTGTCGGTCGAGGGAAAGTCCAACCTCGACCGTCCTTTTGTCATTTTCCGCGAGCTGGGCATTCCGACTTTCCTGCTCTGGGACTGCGATAACCATCTGGCCCCAGCTCAGCGCAAGCCCGCAACTGACCTTGCTTTGAGTAGGCTCGCAAAGCCCGACGAAGTGTTCGAGGTCGCACCGACTGTTGATCTTGTCAGCGATTGCTATGCGCATTTCGGCAATACAATGGAACACCGCCTCAAACAGGATATCACTCCGGAAATTCACGCGAATTGTCTTGCCGCTGCCTGCGAGCCCTTTGGCGTGGAACCGAACAATGACACCCAGAAAATTCCCGAGGTCGTCTATCAGACCTTGCGTCGCGCCAGGGAACAGGGTCACGAAAGCGAAATGCTGAAGGAGATCGTGCGCGAAATGTGGCGTTATTTCCGGGATGAGGACCTGCCTGACCCTCCACAGGCGCAAGCCATGGTCCCCGTATCGTGAAAGTCGACAACGAAATGACTGAGCTTGTGTCAGCCCGAGAGCGCCGCGCACACGGTCCATGGAGCGATCTGGCGTTACATACGATCGGCTGGCGTGCCTTCCAAGATCTCTGTTCGCAGGTCTGCGAGGTGGTGCTCGGCCGTCCGGTCGAAATTTTCCGGGAAGCTCAGGATGGCGGCCAAGACGCGGTATTTTTGATACCGTCGGGCTCGGAAGCGCCTGCCATTGGCACGATTCAGTGCAAGCACACCGCAGTAGCGCGCAAGGCGCTGAAGGTGGGTGACCTATCGGGTGAGATCGAACACGTCGAAGAGCTGGTGAAGGCCGGTCTGGCCGATACTTATGTCTTCATGACTAACATGAGTATTGATGCGCCTATCGCCGTTAAGATGCGCGCGCGCTTACGCGCCCTCGGCGTACGCAAGCCGCATATCCTGGGCAGCCAGTATATCGTCAGGGTCATCAGGAGCAGCGCTCGGCTGCGCGCGCTCGTGCCACAAGTCTATGGTCTGGGCGATTTGACTTCGATCGTCGACGAGCGACTCACTGAACAAAGTCGGGCGCTCCTCGATAGTTGGATTCCAAAGCTGCGGACTTATGTTCCGACCAAGTCCCATCGCGAGGCCGTGAATGCGATCTCGGATCATGGAGTTGTGCTACTGCTCGGCAACCCATCGAGCGGCAAATCGGCGATCGGCGCGATCATTTCCACGATAGCGTCCGAGAACCCGGACAGCACCGTCCTCGCGCTCACCAGTCCGCGCGATTTCGAAGCGGGCTGGAATCCAAACGACCCCGGTCGATTTTTCTGGATTGATGACGCATTCGGTTCGAATGTACTTCGTGACGATTATGTCCAAGACTGGGCCTCTGCATTTTCGAAATTGCGTGCGGCGGTCAAACACGGCAATCGCTTCCTGCTCACCTCGCGCAAACACATCTACGAGGGTGCGCGGCGGCGACTTGGCCAGCGCAATCTCACGCAATTCGCAGACGGAAGCGCCGTAGTAGATGTGGGCGATCTGACTTTCAACGAAAAAGCACAGATCCTTTATAATCACATCAATTTCGGCGAACAGGGTCAGGTCTGGCGATCAAGTGTGAAACCATATCTTGCGGCAGCTGCCGCCGTTGAAAATTTTCTTCCCGGCATTGCAGAACGGCTTGGAGATCCGAACTTCACCAAAAGGTTGGCACCGAACGAACCTTCGCTTGTCCGCTTCATGAGGGAACCGACCGAGCACCTCGTCGATACCGTTAGTTCATTGGACGATCACCTGCAGGCAGCACTCATTTTAGTCTACGTCCACCAAGACGGTTTCGATCCCAACGATCACGATCTTTTGGCTGCACAGGCTGTCACGGAACTAACCGGGCATCCTATCACTAAGATTCAGGATAGCTTTGAAGAGCTGAAGGGATCTTTTCTTAAGCTCTCCGGACAAAGCTGGACCTTCGCGCACCCAACGATTTCGGATGCCCTAACTGAGGTTATGCGGCAGAAGCCGTATATGATGTCGGCTTTGATCCGCGGCGCGCCTATCGACACCATTCTCGGAAGCTTCACGTGCGAAAAATCCCCGCTCATACGAGACGCGCTGGTCATCCCAGCCGCACTGGACGACGGGTTGGTCGAACGCCTCGGCCGTACCCCAGATGAACTCCATCGAAATCGGATGCTATTCCACTTTCTTTACTATCGTGCCAGCGAGGCGGTTTTCTCCAAAGTCGTTCAGCAGTATCCGGATTTGTTGGAGCGATCGTCGTGGCGGAGCGACCCCATCGTCGACGACCCAAAGCTTGCAATTTACGGTCGTGCAAATCGCCTTAGAATCTTGCCCGACTACCTGCGCGAGGAAGCAGCAGACAGCCTTATGTTGGCGGCGCAAGACGGGCTTGATGCGTCTTTCTTTGAAGAGGATGACATGCTCGGCCTTTTGTCGCCGTTGAGTTTGGTCAGCATGGGTATGGGATTGCGGACCACTGTCTTACCGTCCCTCGATCACCGGATAGAAGAGATTGCCGCTGATTCCGATCTCGACGACGAACCCGATAGCCATTTTGTCAAATTGCTCGACCTTTTGGAGCGCGTGGAAGCGATGGGCGTAGACGCCGACGCTGCCGCTTTAATCGAAGAAGCACGTGATCAAGTTGGTCGCTCGGTTGAGAAGCTCAAAGAGCGCAAGTGCGAGCGGGATGAGGAGGATGAAAGTGATACAGACTGGACCCACATCGTGACGCAAAAAAAGGAAGAAACAGCTATACCGCCTGTAGTGGCTCGATCGACATTCGACGACATCGACAAATAGAAACGATTGTTCGTAAGCGATGCCTCGATCACACTGCTTGGGGGGATGAAAAGCGGCATTTCCAAAATGATGCGGGCAATCCGCCATCTTGATTGTGGTGTTCACCCGTGAACTGCGAGCCCTGGTCGGTGTTCATAATCTCTGGCGTGCCGTATCTGGCGATGTCCTCATTCAAGGCCTCGACACAAAAGCTTGCGTCCAGCGTGTTCGACAGCCGCCAGATAGAGGAACCCGCGCCGCACCGGGATGTAGGTAATGTCACTACACCAGACGTGGTGTGCGCGCGTGATTTGCCGCTTTCTTAGCAGGTAAGGATAGATTGGGTGCTGGGGATGCTTCTTGCGTAAGCGATGTGCCGCCCCCACCTTCCTTGTGAGCCTCTGATCTGAGATTCAGCCATGATGGATGTATTGTCAGGGAGTTTCTCCATGGAGCGCTCAACGGAGTTTCTCAGTAACATTGATTTGGTGGTGGGGCCGCGTGGTCACCGCCGTTGGCCGGATGCGGTGAAGGCACAGATCGTGGCCGAGACGTTGGTGGAAGGTGCGACAGTTGGCGCTGTGGCACGGCGGTATGACATGCGGGCCAATCATTTATCGGAATGGCGACGCATGGCGCGCGAGGGCAAACTGGTTCTGCCCGCTGTGACCGAGGAACCAAGCTTTGCAGCGTTGGTTGTGCGCGAAGATGTTGAGGCGACACCTGACCCTGAGCCGCCGTCGCCGTTGGATCTGATTTGTGGGAGTGTCACTGTGCGATTGGATGCAGGCACATCGGCGGCGCGCATTGCCGAGATTGCCCGCGCCTTGAATGCGCTCTCATGATGTTCCCATCAAACCGAGTGAGGATCGTTGTCGCGACCAAGCCGGTGGACTTCCGCAAGGGTCATGATGGGCTGGCAGCGCTTGTCAAAAACGAGTTGCGCAAGGACCCGTTCACCGGGATAGTTTTTGTGTTCCGCTCAAAGCGGGCAGATCGGCTGAAGTTGCTGTATTGGGACGGCACTGGTTTGGTCATGGCTTACAAAAAGATTGGAGGAACAAACCTTCACGTGGCCCGCTATCAAAGATGGTCTGATGTCGCTAAACCATGCCCAGTTTGAAGCACTTTTCTCGGGTTTAGACTGGCGCAAAGTAAGGGCTTTATCAGTGCGTCCGCCGACTGCGGCAGAGTGAATCAGGCTGTCTTTTGCAGAGGTGTTGAGCTGCAGGAAATGGTAGTCATTCCCCATGTCAAAACCAGTTGATCTCCCTAATGATGTTGAGGCCCTGGAAGGCGTTGCTTGTCGCCTCAGAGGATCGCAATCTGCGCAAGCAGGATCGTATTGATCAGTTGGAGAAACTGGTATCTGACTTCAAACGTGCGCTGTTTGGCGCAAAGTCTGAGAAGGCCGATCCCGAGCAATTTGAGCTGTCACTTGAAGACATTGAAACCTCGATGGCTATGGTTCATGCTGAAGACGAAGCGCTTGATCCGCCTGCATCGCGCTCGGCAAAACCGCGCAACACCAATCGTGGGTCACTGCCAAAGCATCTGCCCCGCATTGAAGAGGTAATTGCGCCCGATAATATGACCTGCGGCTGCGGTGGTGAGCGCCATGTAATTGGTGAGGACACGTCTGAGCGCCTCGACATCATCCCCGCCCAGTTCCGTGTGATCGTCACCCGCCGCCCAAAGTATGCTTGCCGATCCTGCACCAATGGTGTGGTGCAAGCGCCTGCACCAGCGCGCCTGATCCCAGGCGGCATGCCGACAGAGGCAACGGTGGCGCATGTTCTTGTCAGCAAATATGCGGATCACCTGCCACTGTATCGCCAGGCACAGATTTACAGCCGCCAAGGGATCGATCTGGATCGCTCCACCCTCGCGGGATGGGTTGGCAAAGCGGCCTATGAGCTACGCCCTGTCTTCGATGCGTTAATGGCTGACCTCAAATGCTCAACCAAACTCTTCATGGATGAAACAAGAGCACCAGTGCTTGATCCGGGTAGACGTAAAACCAAAACTGGTTACTTCTGGGCACTGGCCCGCGATGATAGGGCTTGGTGTGGAGCGGCACCACCGGGCGTTGCCTTTACATATGCGCCCGGGCGTTCCGGCCAATATGCAGATGACATTTTGAAAGGCTTCTCTGGCATCCTCCAAGTGGACGGATATGCCGGGTATAACCGCTTACTCAAACGCGCCGATGACAATGTCGTCTTGGCCTACTGCTGGGCCCACGCACGCCGCAAACTGCACGAAGTTGCACAATCTGGCACTGCCCCCATCGCCGAAGACGGGCTGAAACAGATCGCTGCGCTCTACCTGATCGAAAAGGATATCCGGGGTCTGGCACCCGAGGTGCGATTGGCAGCACGGCAAGACCAATCGGCACCGTTGATCGTCGCGTTTGAGGAGTGGCTCACGACCAACCGCGCGCGGCTGTCTGCCAAAGCCCCTTTGGGCGAAGCTCTCAAATACATCGCAAAATACTGGGATGGACTGTGCCTGTTTCTGACTGACGGCCGCATCGAAATGGACAGTAACGCAGTGGAACGCACGATCCGTCCCATCGCTCTGAACCGCAAGAACGCACTCTTCGCTGGCCACGACGCCGGAGCCTCAAACTGGGGCGTCATCGCTTCCTTGATCGAGACCTGCAAATTGAACAGTGTCGATCCGCATGCCTATCTGGCCGATACGTTCACTGCCATCGTCGCAGGCCACAAACAAAGCCAGATCAACGATCTGCTACCATGGAATTACGCTAAATAGGTGGGATCGGCGCACCGCTTACCTTCTTGCTGGTGTTTAAGCCCTTGTAGATCGCCTGCAAGCCCATGATCCCCATCGAACGGCGCACACGGTGGCGGCCCGCATTGAACCCATTCCTGGGCAAGTAAGCCGCAATGTGGCGGCTCCCAAAGAACGGATATTTAGTCAACACACGGTCAATCTCATTCATCAGCTGCAGGGTTTCGTCATTCATGCCGATGGGCGTGTAATACAATGATGATCGGCTGATCTTCAGCTGTTTGCATTGTTTGGTCAGGCTCTAATCTGTGCAGTCCCGGTTGATCATTTCTCTGCGTTCGCTCGGGCTCATCGCTTCAGCCCTTGTGACAAAAAATCATTTTCGACCGCCAGCTTTCCGATCTTGGCACGCTGTCCAGTTCTGCCGGACCACTTCAGACTGCATGGTGGGTAGAAATTAATATACCCGCAGCGGTCTGAGGCCAGTATCCTGCCTGACAGCCTATCACTTTCACTTTATAACTTAAGAGATTCACTCACTCACTCACTTAGTGGGTAGAAAAAATAGTTAAATAAGATTTCTGCACTGCACAAATCCGTTCGGGGCTCCGATCCGGATGCTGCGCTTTACTGGCTCGCGCGTATGCTGGAAGGTGGTGAGGACCCGCGGTATCTGATGCGTCGGATCACGCGCATGGCTGTCGAGGACATCGGGCTCGCTGATCCGCAAGCGCAGTCTGTGTGTCTGCAGTCGTGGGAAACCTACGAGCGGCTCGGGTCCCCCGAGGGGGAATTGGCGATTGCGCAGGCGCTGACCTATCTGGCGCTGGCCCCGAAATCGAACGCCGCTTATGTGGCCTATAAGGCGGCGCGGCGGGCAGCGAAGCAGACCGGGTCCGCCCCGCCGCCAAAACATATCATGAATGCGCCCACCAAGATGATGAAAGAGCAGGGCTATGGCGCGGGGTACGCCTATGACCATGACGCCGAAGACGGGTTCTCGGGGCAGAACTATTTTCCTGACGGGATGGAGCGGCCGCAGCTTTACCAACCTGTCGAACGCGGCTTTGAACGGGATCTGAAAAAACGGGTCGATTATTTCGAAAAGCTGCGGGCAGCGCGGAAAACTTGACATTCGGGGCGTGAACCGTGAGAGACCGCAGATGATTTCAACCCTGTCACTTGTAGCCATGGGTGGCGCGATCGGCGCCTCCTTGCGGTATCTGTTCGGTGTCGCAGCGATGCGGCTGACCGGGCCGTCCGATTTTCCGCTGGCAGTCTTGACGGTCAACATTATCGGGTCGTTTATTATGGGCCTGTTTGTAGTGTTTGCTGCACACAAAGGGCTCACGCAGTTTAGCCCTTTTGTGATGACCGGTGTGCTTGGCGGCTTTACGACCTTCTCGTCGTTTTCGCTTGAGACGGTAACCTTGATCGAGCGCGGCCAGATCGGGGCGGCAGGGATATATATGGCACTGTCCGTCGGGCTATCAGTGCTGGGATTAATGCTGGGCCTTATGATGGCCAGAGGGGTATTTGCATGAGCCGGGTTCAACATCTGGTCGTAGAAGAAGGCGACGGGGATCAGCGGTTGGACCGCTGGTTCAAACGGACATTTCCGCTGATTGGCCAAGGGCTGATTGAAAAGATGTGCCGCAAGGGCGATATTCGCGTTGACGGTGGGCGGGTCAAAGCCTCCTCCCGGCTGGAGGTGGGGCAAACCGTGCGCATCCCGCCGCTGCCCGACGCAGAGGCACCACCGCCGCCAAAGCGGACACGAATTTCTGACGCCGACACCAAGTTTATCCGGTCCTGCGTCATATACCGCGACGATCATATCATTGCCTTGAACAAGCCGCCCGGATTGCCCGTGCAAGGCGGGTCTGGCCAGTCAGACCGCCATGTTGACGCGCTTGCCGATGCCCTGATGTTCGAGCTTGATGAGAAGCCGCGCCTTGTGCACCGCTTGGACAAAGACACTTCGGGCGTCTTGATCATGGCGCGGACACGGTCGATTGCCGCGTCCCTGACGTCGTCGTTCCGCCACCGCGAGACCCGCAAAATCTACTGGGCCGCCGTCGCAGGCGTCCCGCATCCGAGGAACGGAACGATTAAATTCGGTCTGGTCAAAGCCTTTGGGCACGGGGCTCGTGGCGAGGGTGAAAAGATGTACTGCGTTCATCCGAAGGACATGGAATCCACCGAAGGTGCCAAACGTGCCACCACCGATTATGCGACCCTTGCACAGGCTGGCAAACGGACCTGCTGGATGGCGCTGATCCCGGTAACGGGTCGGACACACCAGCTGCGTGCGCATATGGCTGAAATCGGGCATCCCATTGTTGGGGATGGCAAATATGGCGGATCCGGTCAGGAAAACATGGGCGATGGCTGGGGCGCGCAGCTGGGGGGGGACATCTCTAAGAAGTTGCATCTGCACGCGCGGTCCCTGACGCTAGAGCATCCGGTGACTAAAGCGCGTCTGAACCTGACTGCGCCGTTGCCTGATCACATGGCGCGCACCTGGGACACCTTCCAGTGGGTGCCTTCAGATGTGCCCGCCGACCCGTTCGAGGAGGATTGGGCGTGAGCGACTGGAAGGCAAAACGCTTTTGGAAAGATGCGACTGTCGTCGAAACTGACGGCGGCTTTACCGTCGAGCTGGATGGACGGGGGATCAAGACACCGGCGAAGCGTTTGCTGGTGGTCCCGACCCGCGCCATGGCAGAGAAGGTCGCTGACGAATGGCAGGCGCAAGACGGGGTGATTAAACCTGACACTATGCCAGCTACGAAAACCGCCAATGCGGCGATCGATAAAGTCGCGGCCCAGCACGCTGAAGTGGCGGATATGCTGGCGGCATATGGAGATTGTGATCTGTTGTGCTACCGTGCGGATAGTCCGGCCGAGTTGGTGGCGCGTCAGGCTGACCGATGGGATCCGATGCTGGAGTGGGCACAGGACGTTCTAGGCGTTGGCTTGCAGACCCGTACGGGGATCATGCACGCGCCGCAGTCGCCATCGGATGTAGAGATAATGTCTAAGCGTACGCATTCGCTTAACAATTTTCAATTGGCGGCATTTCATGATCTTGTCAGCCTTTCAGGATCGCTCATCTTGGGATTTGCAGCCGCGCTTGACGCCAGAGACGCGGAATCAATTTGGGACCTTTCGCGGCTGGACGAGCTTTGGCAGGCCGAACAATGGGGCAATGACGACGAAGCCGATGCGTTGGCCGCAGTGAAAAAGGCTAGTTTTTTGCACGCTAAGTTGATGTTTGACCTGAGCTTGCCCGAATAGGTTTCACGGTGACCCCAATCCGAACGGTTGTGGGCGTTTTTTAGGCGCAGCGGCTTGACGTTCCGGCGTAACTTCGCCCAAACTCTCTTCCACTGACGGGGATAACCCCGCCAAAACATCTCCGGTCCGAAAAGGTGCCGGTTGAGCCGCCCTAAAACGTGGCGGAAAATCAGGAAGAGGTTAAAATGAATAAATCCGTATTTTTTGGTGCGCTAACAGTAGCTGGCCTTGCGGCTGGCGCTGCTGCTGCGTCCACGCTTGACGATGTCAAAGCGCGCGGCAAGCTGAACTGCGGCGTTACCACAGGTCTGGCCGGTTTTGCTGCCCCCAACGCCAATGGCGAATGGGAAGGCTTTGACGTTGCAGTATGCCGTGCGGTAGCTGCTGCTGTACTGGGCGACCCGAACGCTGTCGAATTCGTTCCTACAACCGGCAAAACCCGTTTCACCGCGCTGGCGTCGGGCGAGATCGATTTCCTCGCACGTAACACCACATGGACCTTCAGCCGGGACGTCGACCTCAAGTTCGACTTTATCGGCGTTAACTACTATGACGGCCAAGGCTTCATGGTACCAAAAGAGCTTGGCGTTTCCTCTGCCAAGGATCTGGATGGTGCGACTGTCTGCATCCAAACCGGCACCACAACCGAGCTGAACCTTGCGGACTTCTTCCGCAACAACAACATCAGCTACGAGCCCGTGCCTGTTGAAACAAACGCCGAAGGCCAACAGCAGTATCTGGCCGGTGCGTGCGACACCTATACAACCGACGCGTCCGGTCTGGCCGCGACACGTGCGACCTTTGAAAACCCAGGCGAACACATCATCCTCCCCGAGATCATCTCCAAGGAGCCTCTGGGCCCATTGGTGCGACACGGCGATAACGATTGGGGCGACGTCACCCGCTGGGTGCTGTATGCTCTGATCGCGGCGGAAGAACTGGGCGTCACATCGGCAAACGTCGAAGAGATGACCACAAACACAACCAACCCTGAGGTCGCCCGTCTTCTTGGCACTGAAGGTACATTGGGTGAGATGCTGGGTCTTGAAGCCGACTTTGCGAAGAAAGCTATCGCTTCTCAAGGTAACTATGGTGAAATCTTTGCCAAGAACATCGGCGAAGAGACCCCAATCGGTCTGGCACGTGGCCTGAACGCTCAGTGGACAGATGGCGGCCTGATGTACGCGCCTCCTTTCCGCTAAACACATTCGTCGGAGGGCGCGGAGCATTTCCGCGCCCTTTGCGCCTTTAAGACGCCAAAAATAAACCCGGCCCGCGACATCGAATGATGCGTGAATAACAGGTCCGGCACACAGGGAAAATCTGATGACGACAATGTCCGACCCTCAACAGGGCTCGTTCCGGCTGTCGATGTTGCTAAACGACACCCGCTATAGATCCTATACTTTTCAGTTCATCGCGCTGATTTTGCTTATCGCGTTGATGGCTTTTCTGGGCATTAACCTGGTGCGAAATCTTGCTGAAGCTGGATTGAACATCTCTTACGGGTTTTTGAACGTACCTGCCGGTTATGACATTAACCAATCATTAATCGACTATAACAGCCAATCATCGAACCTGCGTGCGGCGATGGTCGGTATCATAAACACCCTTCTTGTCGCCTTTCTGGCCTGCATAACCGCGACAATCCTCGGCGTGATCGCCGGTGTAGCACGGTTGTCCAAGAACTGGCTCGTTTCGAAATTGATGTCGGTTTACGTCGAGATATTCCGGAATATTCCGGTGCTGATCTGGATTTTGATGATCTACACTTTGATGACCGCTGTTTTGCCAGCGCCAAATCAATTCCGCGGCGACAACGCTACCTCAAGCATGCTGTTTGACGCCTTTGCCTTTACCAACCGCGGTATATACATCCCCGCGCCCGTTTGGGGCCCCGGATCAATGATCGTCGTGGCGACCTTCATCCTCTCGATCGTTGCGACGATTATATACCGCCGCTACGCCGTCAGCCTTCTATTCCGGACAGGCAAGCTGTTGCCAATGGGCTGGCCGACAATCGCCATCCTGCTTGTTCCGAGCATCTTGATGTTTTTCATCATGGGTAGTCCCATTGCACTAGATTACCCAGAGCTTAAAGGGTTCAACTTCCGCGGCGGTTTGCAGATCGGCGCACCACTGATCGCGTTGTGGTTGGCTTTGTCGGTCTACACTGGTGCATTCATCGCTGAAAACGTGCGCGCCGGTATTCAAGCCATTTCTAAAGGTCAGACTGAAGCTGCGTCTTCACTTGGGCTACGTCCAAAGCGTGTCATGAACCTCGTGGTTTTGCCTCAGGCGCTTCGGGTCATTATCCCACCACTGATCTCGCAGTACCTCAACATCACCAAGAATTCTTCCTTGGCGATCGCTGTTGGGTATGCCGATATCACCGCGACGCTGGGAGGGATCACCCTTAACCAGACGGGTCGCGCGATCGAATGCGTGCTTTTGCTGATGCTTTTCTACCTCACGATTTCGCTGTCGATTTCGGCAATAATGAACGTTTACAACAATTCTGTCAGCTTGAAGGAACGGTAGGATGTCAGATACACACGCCGCCTCTGTCCCTTATGTGCGGGACACTATGTTGCCACAGAACGCGCCCCCTTCGACCGCACAGGGGCCTGTCAAATGGGTTCGAGAAAGTCTGTTTTCTTCGATCCCTTATACAATCCTTACGCTCGCAGCGCTTTATGTCATCTATCTGATCCTTTCCGGGTTCCTACCCTGGTTACTGGGGGGCGTTTGGACGACATCCAATATCCGGGAATGTCGCGAAGTATTGGATGGGGCACAGGCAGGGTGCTTCTCCGTCCTGACTGAGCGCTGGAACCAACTGCTTTTCGGGATTGCGTATCCCCAAGACGGTTACTGGCGCCCGACGGCGGCGTTTGTGCTGTTGTTTGTCGCGGTGGCACCGGTGCTGTTTGGGAATCTGCCGCGCTGGCTTATCCTCTTTACCGTTCTATATCCTTTCATTGCATTCTGGCTGATATGGGGCGGATCCCTTTTCGTGCCGCTGTCGGCGCTGTTGGCGGCTCTTATCGGGTATGTGATCTACAGCAGAATCGTTAAGAAAAGCTTTGCTGGCGCATTTTTTGCAGGTCTTCTTGCGGGCGGCGTGGCGTGGGTGGTCTTCAGCTTCATCACGCCACAACTCTCGGGGGTGCTCGCACTCGAACCGGTGGCCTCGCGAAACATGGGGGGCTTTATGCTCAACATGATACTGGGCGTCATTTGTGTATCCCTTTCACTGCCATTGGGAATCCTGCTGGCGCTTGGGCGTCAATCGAGCCTTCCTATCATCAAGCTGATCTGCGTTGTTTTCATTGAGTTTATTCGTGGCGTGCCACTGATCACGCTCCTCTTTGTTGCTAACGTGGTGTTGGCCTACTTCCTGCCACCTGGCACCAACTTTGATCTGATCCTTCGTGTTATCATCATGATCACGATGTTCGCGTCGGCCTATATTGCCGAGGTTATCCGGGGCGGGTTGGCAGCGTTGCCGCGGGGGCAATACGAAGCCGCAGATAGCCTCGGGCTCGATTATGCTCAGGCGATGCGCCTGATCATCCTGCCGCAAGCGCTGAAAATCTCGATCCCGGGGATCGTGAACGTGGCTGTCGGGCTGTTCAAGGATACCACGTTGGTCTCGATCATTTCGATGTTCGATCTCGTGGGGATGATTCGCGGTCCGATCCTAGCCTCTACGGATTGGAACGGCGTTTACTGGGAACTCTGGGGTTTTGCTGCCCTTCTGTTCTTCGTCGTTTGCTACGGCATCTCGCAATATTCACAATGGCTGGAACGTCAACTCCAGACCGACCACCATTAAGGAAAGACTTTAATCATGGCTGAACAAGCTCAAGCGCTAAATGTCTCGAACGAGGTCGCGATCAGCATCGAAAACATGAATAAATGGTATGGTACGTTTCACGTACTGCGGGATATCGACCTGACCGTTTATCGTGGGGAACGCATTGTTATCGCTGGGCCGTCGGGGTCGGGGAAATCAACGTTGATCCGATGCATCAATGCATTGG
Source organism: Sulfitobacter sp. M22 (assembly GCF_021736025.1). Taxonomy (NCBI): domain Bacteria; kingdom Pseudomonadati; phylum Pseudomonadota; class Alphaproteobacteria; order Rhodobacterales; family Roseobacteraceae; genus Sulfitobacter; species Sulfitobacter sp. M22. The sequence continues at coordinate 3,080,636 of NZ_WMEC01000001.1, forward strand.
AAGAACACCAAAAAGGCCGAATAGAAGTGGATGGCACCGTGCTGTCTTCTGATGTCAAGAATATCGATAAAATCCGATCCGAAGTGGGGATGTGCTTCCAGCACTTTAACCTATTTCCCCATCTGACAATTCTTGAAAACTGTACATTGGCACCCATTTGGGTCCGAAAGACGCCGAAAAAGGAAGCTGAGGAAATCGCGATGCATTTCCTCGAGAAGGTTAAAATCCCTGATCAGGCAGACAAATACCCCGGTCAGTTGTCTGGCGGCCAACAGCAGCGGGTCGCCATTGCACGTAGCTTGTGCATGCGTCCTCGCATCATGCTGTTTGATGAGCCGACCTCTGCCCTAGATCCTGAGATGATTAAGGAAGTGCTCGATACGATGGTTGAGCTCGCGGAAGAAGGGATGACCATGCTGTGTGTGACGCACGAAATGGGTTTCGCGCGACAGGTCGCCAATCGGGTCATCTTTATGGATGAGGGCCAAATCGTTGAGCAAAACGAACCTGAAGAGTTCTTTAACAACCCTCAAAGTCCGAGGACCAAGCTATTCCTTAGCCAGATTCTAGGGCACTAAGCTAGGAGGGCGGGAGTTGTTCCCGCCCTTTTTTCTACCCTGCAAGCATACGCGGTGTGATATGCGCCTCTATCTCGCCGCTATGCCAATGCACATTCTTCCAGTCGTCCACGTCGAACGCTAACACCAGCGTAGCACCAGGAGGCGTGGCACCCGAATATTGCGCTGTGAGGCCCGCACGGGGCAGCAGGTTCGCAATCTCGTTCACGCCGGGGTTGTGCGCGATCAACAACACAGTGGTGCCCTCAGCGCCATGGATGTGCGCCAACAAACGTTCCCTATGAGCAAGATAAAGGCGGTCTGTAAAGATTCGCTTAACATCAGTCGGGATGTCCAAAAGAGAGAGCGTTTCCGACGTACGCCGAGATGCTGAGCAAAGCGCAAGATCTGGCCTGTAGCCCTCTGCAACGAGCCACTGGCCAACTGATACGGCGTCTTGTCGCCCTTTATCATCCAAAGGTCGATCAAAATCAGTGGATACCCCTGCCGGCCAGCCAGCTTTAGCGTGGCGCATTAAAATAAGCCGTCGCATCAACGCTTCCTTAATTTATCGTTCGCATAAACAAGGGGGCAGAGTGTCTAAAGCAGGGAGGTAGCGATATGTAACACACTGATAAATGGTCCGCTATTGACCGCGGATAATACTCCCAGCACCATGTTCGGTGAACAGCTCGAGCAAGCAGGCGTTCGGGGCTCGCCCGTCCAGAATAACGGCTGCCCGTACGCCACCGTCGATTGCGTCAAGCGCGGTCTGTGTCTTGGGAATCATGCCGCCAGCAATAGTGCCGTCTGAAACCATCTGACGGATTTGCGTCGCAGTGAGCTCTGTCAGTACGTCCCCTTCAGCATTTTTTACGCCTGCAACGTCTGTGAGAAGAAGCAACCGATCTGCTTTTAGCGCAGCGGCGATAGCGCCTGCAGCGGTATCGCCGTTAATATTAAACGTTTCGCCATTCCGACCCATACCAAGGGGGGCAATCACTGGAATAATACCTTTATCCGCTAGATCGCGCAGCAAGCGTGGGTTCACTTCAGTCGGTGCACCGACCAATCCAAGCTCGGGGTCTTCTTGGTCACAAATGATAAGCCCGCTATCCTTACCCGATACACCCACACAGCGCCCGCCTTGCGCCGTAATGGCCTGAACGATACGTGCATTAACCAACCCAGACAGAACCATCTCGACGACTTCCATCGTCGCGGCATCGGTGACGCGTTTACCGTTGATAAACTCGGATGTGATATTCAGCCGACCCAACATATCATTGATCATGGGGCCGCCACCATGAATGATAACGGGATTCACGCCGACTTGGCGCATAAGTGCTACATCACGCGCGAACTCTTCCATGGCGTCATCGCTGCCCATGGCATGGCCGCCAAGTTTGATTACAACGGTGGCATCAGCGTAACGTTGCAAATAAGGGAGCGCTTGGCTCAGGGTGCGCGCGGTGGCGATCCAATCGCGGTTCATTTCTCGTTTTCTCATTCTCTGCCTCGGTGAACGCGGAGATACCGTTACTCCAACGTAGCGATAATGGCACGGAGCGTAGGGATGCCCCAGCCCTTTTCAGACGAGGTGACTACGATTTCAGGGTAAGCCGCTGGATGTTTGGCAAGCGCGCCGCGCACCTGTTCCAGAATTTTTTCTCGTTCGACTTCTTTAACTTTATCCGCTTTCGTCAGCACGCATTGAAATGTCACGGCCGAGCTATCCAGCAATGACATGATTTCGTCATCAACCTTTTTTACGCCGTGGCGTGCATCAATCAATACGAAGGCACGCCGCAAAGTCTGGCGACCGGATAAATACTGTTTCAACAATCGCTGCCATTTTTCAACAATGGGCAGAGGCGCATTCGCATAGCCATAGCCAGGCAAGTCGACGAGGTAATGCTCCTCGGCAGCTGTGAAATAGTTGATTTCCTGTGTGCGACCGGGGGTATTCGATGCGCGCGCCAAGGCTTTCATACCGGTTAGCGCATTTATAAGTGTAGATTTCCCGACGTTCGAGCGGCCTGCAAAACAAACTTCCATTCGGTCAGCAGGGGGTAGGCCGTCCATGGCGACAACGCCCTTTACGAACAAGGTTTCGCCTGCAAACAGCATGCGACCTTTTTCGAGCGCGCGCGCATCAGGCTCATCGGCGATGCTGAACTGAACTTGCATATGTTAAAGTACCTTTACCTGGTCACCGATAAAGACGGGACCCGTTTCAATAACCTCGGCATATACGCCGAAATCCTGGTGACCCCAACCCTTCAATATGCGTAACATTTCGATATCGCGTTCGCCAGTTTTTGGGTTCGCGGTTGTCGCCCGACATCTTTCCGTGCGTTCACGGATACGTAGTACCACGCTGCCGATCGCGACCTCTTTACCGACCCAATCTAGTTCATCCCACGGGCTTCCCGTGTCAAACCAGACGTTGCCGCGCCAGCGATGGGGCGAAACCGGTGTTCCTACCGCATCCGACACGGCACGCAAGGACGCGTAATTACATAGGCTTACAGACGGGTAGGGGGTGTCGGTAAACCCGCGCCCATCCAACCTGAAAATTGCACTTGGTTGTGCTCTGTTTTCGGGGACAAGGGGTGCGACCCATTCCAGAAATCTGCTGGTTTCACGATCGGGATGGAAGGTAAGTGAGGGGCGGTCTGGGTGGTGCAACGTAAGCAGTTCGTGCGCGCTGTCAAAGGCGGCTGTTATGGCCATTAGCGCTGGCGCTTTGGATCCGGTGCTAAAATTGGCGCAATGCGCCCACTCGGTTCCGTCGGTGCGTGCGGCGTCGTGCACGACGGCCCAGGTCCGGTCCCATGGCATAGACTGCCCTGCGGTGAGCGTAGTGTGGGCCAGCTCCTCGCGACCATGGCTCTTGAGCGGGTAGCGATAAAGCTGGGCAACCGTCGTCATTATTTCGGGTCGCCTTTACGTCCGAGCTTTATGCTCCCTTTAATATTGCCAAGAATATCGGGCTTATACCCTTGGCTTCGCATGATCAGATATTGTTGCGTAAAGGTGATCGTGTTGTTTGCTATCCAGTAAACAACAAGACCGGACGCAAACCCGCCGAGCATGAACATAAACACCCAAGGCATCCATGCGAAGATCATCTGCTGAGTTGGGTCGGTGGGGGCCGGGTTAAGTTTTTGCTGCAAGAACATGGAAACACCGAGCAACAGCGGAAGGATACCGATAAAGACAAGTGCAAGGACTGTCCCAGCTTCGGGAGCGCCCCATGGCAAAAGGCCGTACAGGTTGTAGATCGAGGTGGGGTCTGGTGCACTTAGATCCTGAAACGGACCGAAGAAGGGCGCGTGGCGCAGCTCGAGCGTCACAAAGATCACTTTATAGAGAGAGAAGAAAATCGGAATCTGCATTAAGATCGGGAGACACCCTGCGGCGGGGTTTACCTTCTCCCTCTTATAAAGCTCCATCATGCCCTGTTGAAGCTTCTGGCGATCGTCCCCAGCATCCTTCTTTAGCTTCTCCATCTGCGGCTGAAGTTCTTTCATCTTCGCCATCGACACATATGACTTATACGCCAGCGGGAAGAGCAGGGCCTTGATCAAAAGCGTCAGCCCGATGATCGCAACTCCCATATTTCCGATCAGCAGGTTAAGGTGGTGCAGAACCCAGAAGATCGGTTTCGTCAGGAAAAAGAACCAGCCCCAATCGATAGAGTCGATGAATTTATACACACCCTGAGCTTCATACGCGCGCAGGATCTCCCATTCTTTGGCACCAGCGAAAAGCTGCGTTGAGACAGTGGCAGCTTGGCCGCTGGCGACAACTTGTGTCGGCATCACTGCTTCGGTCTGGAAAATTTCTGTACGTGGCAGGTACTTGACCGTCAAGCGGGTTGGCTGGGCTGGATCAGGGATAAGATTGGTCATGAAATAGTGACCGGTAAAGCCGATCCAGCCATTGGTAACACCGTCAATGCGTTTGGAGGGCACGCCATTTACAACATCTAGATCGGGGATATCGTCCCAAGCGGTCTCAAGCAGTTCACCATTATTCATGGTGACTAAACCTTCGTGCAGAATGAAGAAGTTCTGAGCGTCGCTTGGGATACCATGACGTGCGATAAGGCCGTAAGGTGCAAGTGAAACCGAGTTTTCAGCCGAGTTTGTAATGGTTTGGTCGATCTTGAACATATAGTTCTCATCGATCGAAATTGTGCGCGAAAAGACCTGGCCGGCCTCATTATCCCAAGTTAGCGTGACAGGCGCGTCAACCGACAGCGTTTCACCATCGCTGAGCGACCAAAGAGTGCTCGGGCCGGGGACTTGATCGGGTGAGATGCCCGCGCCGGGTGCCCAGCCATAAAGCGCGTAATAAGCGTCGGTAGAGCCTGCGGGAGATAGCAATCTTACAGTCGGGGCGTCTTCCTCGATCGTTGTGTTATAGTCTTTTAGGTACAGATCATCCACTCGGCCACCAAGCAACGATATAGAGCCAGCGATACGGGCAGTCTCGACAGCAATACGCGGCGCTGTATCTAGGGCCTCTGTAGAAGACGCGCTGTCTTCGGCTGGTATGCTCGCCGACCCAGCGTTCGCTGGAACAACAGCCTCTGACGCGTTTGCATCAGTGGTTTGCAGCGGAGGCTCAGAGAGGGTTTCGGTTTCCTGAGGTGGGAACAAAACGAACCACCCTAGGATGACTATGAAACTGAGAACCGTCGCAAAAATGAGATTCTTGTTTTGATCGTCCATTTGACCGTCACCTGATGCCTGTAATATCAGCGTGGGTTCAACAGAGTAAGGTGCCAAAGGTCAAGTAAATTCGGCCCTTGCATCCGAGCGCTTCCCGTAAAGTGGATCTTATTGTCAGGCAATGTCACCGAAGGCCCGTGGCAAATAATCGAGTTTTTTGATGTGCGTATGCATCCAGCCGACGACCTGTTCGGGGGGCATAGGTTGCGCGATTCCGGGACCTTGAACGTTGTCGCAACCAAGTTGGGACAATAGTTCATGTTCTCCTGAGGTCTGCACACCGCAAGCAAGAGTTTCGGTGCCCAGATCTTGTGCCATTGCGAGGACAGTGGACAAAATGAGACGACGGTTGATGCTTAAGTTCGCTCCGGTCGTTAGCGATGGATCAATTGCTACGACGTTTATATCATATTTCTGAACGATCTCTACACAACGAGGGCCGCTGCCGAATCCATTTAGTCCGGTTTGGCTGCCCAGCTCATGAAGCTTCCGAAGAAGCATGATCACCGGTGGCCCGGGTTGGCGCTGACAAAGATAGGATGGGAGCGCGATGCGCAAAAAGCGGGGAGGGAGATCGAGCCGCTCAAGTTCCCATTCTACCTTCTGTAATAGTAGTGGATCATCCATCTGTGAAGGCGCGAGGTTGTAGATTATCTGAACTGAAGAACGACAGGTGCGCGGCAGCTTCTTTGCTTCCAAAAGAATTGTTGAGAGAGGGAAAAGTGGCTCGCTATCCGTCTCACTTGGTGCTCCCATCGACGTGCCATTTTGTTGATGAGGTATGATCGACTCGACACATGAAGCGCGTATTGCGCAAAAACCACTTACCTCACCCGAGTGCGTCGAAATTTGTGGTTGGAATAGCACTGGATCATGCTGGTGCCGGGCCGGACGTGAACGTGATATGCTATTGATCACAGGCGCTGCAACGGGCCTCACTGCATCTTGCCGCGAGGCATAGGTTGATTGAGCGACAGCGCGGGACCGTCCTAAGAATAGATATATTAGCGGGAGCAAGACCGCGCCCACGAAGGCGAACCCCTGCCATCCGAACCACAGGAATGCCAATGCCAAGGCAATCCCGATTGTGAAGCCTGCGGGCGCGAAAACGCGTTTCCCTTTGTGCAGAAAAGATTTGGCGAACTCATTGATATCGTCTTGTTTCAAAGCAGCCCCCGACTGACATATTAGCGGTTTAGGCAATAGGGGGCATGTCTGATGAAAAGGTTAATGTTCGCCTTTTGGTCTGTATAATTTGCTTCAAATTCCGAAGAGTTTCGGGGTTTACTTCGCCCGTTCGAGGCCCGCAAAATCAAACAGCTCCGGATCCAAAAGATGCGAGGGGCGCGCATTCATAAGTGCGCGAAACATCACCTGACGGCGCCCGGGACTGTTTGCTTCCCAGCCGTCTAAAATCGCTTTCACCTGCTGGCGTTGTAACCCGTCTTGCGAGCCACATAGATCACACGGAATGATTGGATAATTCATGGCAGTTGAAAATTTTTCGCAATCGGCTTCCGCGACAAGAGCCAGCGGACGGTATAGGAACAGGTCGCCTTCTTCATTCAGAAGCTTCGCTGGCATGGTCGCCAAGCGCCCGCCATGAAACAAATTCATAAAGAAAGTTTCTAGGATGTCATCCCGGTGATGGCCAAGAACCACGGCGGTGCAGCCTTCCTCACGTGCGATTCGATAAAGATGCCCACGGCGGAGCCTGCTGCACAACGCACAGAATGTGCGACCTGCGGGGATCTTGTCTGTAACGATTGAGTAGGTGTCTTGATATGCAATACGGTGCTTTACCCCCATTTTGTCGAGGAAAGCAGGCAGGACTGTTGCCGGAAAATTGGGCTGACCCTGGTCAAGGTTGCACGCGATAAGCTCTACCGGGAGGAGCCCACGCCATTGTAGCTCGTGTAGAATGGCCAGAAGAGTATAACTATCTTTCCCGCCAGACATGCAAACCAGCCATTTACCACCGGGTTCGACCATCCCGTATTGCTCAATCGCCTCGCGGGTTAGCCGCACGAGTCGTTTGCGCAGCTTCCGAAATTCGGTGCTTTGTGGTGCACCATGGAAAAGCGGGTGGATATCTTCGGGATGATCAAGCATGTGGGTGGCTTAGTGCAACTGTGTTGGCCGATCAAGCGTCGCTGCGTCGTTATCGATACTACGACGTCGTGCAGGCGAACTCTAGCGCCAGGCAATAGGACAGTCGCTAGTTTACTCAGGAACGTTGTCGATGCCGCTGCTCCCCCATGGGTGGCAGCGAGCGATGCGTTTCAGGGTAAGCCAACCCCCTTTAGTAGCACCGTGCTTGGAGAGGGCTTCTAGTGCGTAGGCGCTGCAAGTGGGGTGGTATCGACAGTTGTAGCCGACCCATGGGCTGAAAATTAGGCGGTACCCCCTGATAGGCAGTGCCAATAGACGTGCCATAGGGCTCACTTTTGAGGACCACTGCGCTGCTTGCCATGCAGAATACCCAAAGCTTTGACAAAATCCGATTGCAACGTATTGAAGGGGAGCGATGCAGTGGCACCACTGCGGCCCACGAGCACATAATCCATACCATCGCGTCCCTGATGTGGAAGCGTCAGGCGGGCAAGCTCGCGCAAGCGCCTTTTGGCGCGATTGCGGGCGACGGCGTTGCCGACTTTCTTGGAGCACGTAAAACCTACGCGTATTCCCTCCGCTTCACCGTCAGCACGTCTGCGCATCTGAAGGATAAAGCCGGGCATCGCTGCCCGAGGGGCACGCGAGGCCCGCTGGAAGTCGGGCCTATTTTTCAGCGTTTCCAAACGAAAAGAAACCGCCGGAAGCGTTTCCTCTGGTGTGGCGCATCTGCCATCCATAGGTGCCTCTGACGGTGTCATATCTTTTAAAAACCGAAGTCGCGTATTACGCGCTCAGTTCTTTCCGGCCTTGTGCACGGCGCGAGTTAATGATCTTGCGACCCGCTTTGGTTGCCATGCGTGCGCGGAAACCGTGGCGCCGTTTGCGCACAAGGTTTGAAGGTTGATAGGTGCGTTTCATCGCTCCGACTCCACTTTATACTTTAGCACGCCACCAGATTCGGCGCGTCACTGTCATTTCAAGCCCTGCTCCTAAAGCTGCAGCACGGGCAAGTCAAACCCTTGGAGCCGATATTTCGACCTTTGCAACAAATTAAGCCAGCTTATCTGCCCGATGTTACAGTTTTCTTGGGAATTGCCGTAACATGGTCCTAAAAGCCGCCTCCACATCAACCACACGTGAGGACCCTATCTGAATGGCAATATTTGACCCATCTAATAGGTAGCAGCTTATAGTGTTTTGAAAGTGACCCGACAATATGCCCGCACAAGCCTCTGAAAAACCTTTATGGTTTCGCTATTTACCCTTTGTGGGCATTCTGGTGGTCGCAGTGTTGGGGTTCTTTGCCCTGCGCGATTACCTCACTTTCGAGACATTGCGCGACAACCGCGAGGCGCTGATCGCATTCCGCGATTCGCACTATGGGCTTACGGTTCTCGTTTTTCTGGGCATTTATATTGCGATTGTCGGATTTTCTCTTCCGGGGGCTAGCATCGCAACGATCACCGGCGGTTTCCTATTTGGGACGGTGTTCGGGGTTCTGGTTAATGTGACCGGCGCGACGTTGGGGGCGGTTGTGATCTTTCTTGCCGCGCGCATGGGGCTGGGGGCCGCATTAAAAGCGCGAATGGACGCATCGGACGGGCTGGTGCGTAGGATCAAGGCAGGTATTGACGACAACCAATGGTCGATGCTGTTCTTCCTGAGGCTGGTCCCCGTGGTGCCGTTCTTCCTGGCGAACCTTATCCCTGCATTCCTTGGCGTGCCGATCCATCGCTTTGTAATTTCGACGTTTTTAGGTATTATCCCGGGCTCGCTGGTGTTCACCTCGATCGGGGCAGGGCTGGGGACGGTGTTTGCACAGGGTGCAACGCCAGACTTTGGCATTATCTTTGAACCGCATATTCTACTACCTATTCTGGGGCTCTGCGCTTTGTCGGTGCTGCCCGTCGTGTTGAAAGCTGTCACCGGCAAAAAGGAACTTTTGAAATGAATCGCATCAAAACCGACCTGTTGATCATTGGCGCAGGCTCTGGTGGACTGTCCGTCGCGGCGGGGGCCTCGCAAATGGGGGCTGACGTTGTCCTGCTCGAAGGGCATAAGATGGGCGGCGACTGTTTGAACTTTGGTTGCGTGCCGTCGAAGGCGTTGATCGCCACGGGCAAGGCCGCCTATGGCCAGCAGCATAGTGCGCAATTTGGCGTGACCAACGCGGGCGGCGAGGTCGATTATGCCGCGGCCAAGGACCATGTGGCAGATGTGATCGCGCAGATCGCGCCCGTCGACAGCCAAGAGCGGTTCGAAGGCTTTGGTGTCAAGGTCATCCGTGAATACGGGCGTTTCATTTCGGATGATGAAGTTCAGGCCGGCGATACGATCATCAAAGCGCGACGCATAGTCATTGCGACGGGGTCTTCACCCCTCGTGCCCCCAATTTCGGGCTTGGACAAAACGCCTTATGAGACGAACGAGACGCTGTTCAATTTGCGCGAAAAGCCCGATCATCTGCTGATCATCGGTGGTGGTCCCATCGGCATGGAGATGGCGCAGGCGCATATGCGCATGGGTGTTAAAGTCACCGTGATTGAGGGCGACAAAGCTCTGTCCAAGGATGATCCGGAACTCGCGGCGATCGTGTTGCAAACCCTTAAGGATGAAGGCGTAGAGATTGCCGAGGGCGCACAGGCCGCCGAAATCCGGGGCGACATCGGCGCGATCGAGGTCGAAGCCAAGGACGGGCGCGTTTTCAAAGGGTCGCATCTTTTGGTCGCTGTTGGCCGCAAAGCGAACACGGATCGGCTGGACCTAGATAAAGCAGGCATCGAGCCAATCAAAAACGGGATCAAGGTAGACGATTCCCTGCGCACCACCAATCGCAAGGTCTATGCGATTGGCGACGTTGCCGGTGGGATGCAGTTTACGCATGTTGCTGGCTACCACGGGGGGGTCGTGATCCGATCGCTAATGTTCGCGCTGCCGGCCAAGGCGAAAACGGCGCATATCCCTTGGGCCACTTACACTGATCCTGAATTGTCACAGGTCGGCCTGAGCGAGGCGCAAGCCAAGGAAAAGCATGGCGACAAGCTTGAGGTTGTTCGGTTTCACTATAACCACAACGACCGCGCCATTGCTGAACGCAAAACCAAGGGGCTGATTAAGGTCATGGTGGTCAAGGGGCGTCCCGTCGGCGCAAGCATTGTCGGCTACCAAGCAGGGGAGTTGATCAACCTATGGGCTTTGGCGCTGGCAAATAACATGAAAATGAGCCAGATTGCCTCTATGGTTGCACCTTACCCTACCATCGGCGAAATCAACAAACGTGCGGCAGGGGCATATTTCAGCCCGCGGCTGTTCGAAAGCGATTTGGTCAAGACTGTCGTTCGGTTGGTGCAGCGGTTCATCCCATAAAGCGCGCATTAATGCTTAAATCTCTCTCTGGCCGGCTTCTTATTCTGACCACCATCTTTGTGATGCTGGCTGAAGTGTTGATCTTTGTGCCTTCTATCGCGCGGTTTCGCGAAGAATACATGATGAACCGGTTGGAGCGGGCGCAGATCGCATCGCTCACCGTGCTGGCGAGCGATATGATCGACCCCGAGCTTGAGGCAGAATTGCTGCGTACTGCGCAGGTTTTCAATGTGGTGCTGCGGCGGGACCGGATCCGCCAATTGGCGCTGTCATCCCCGATGTCGCAGACGATTAAAGAGACTTACGATCTGCGCGACGCCTCTGCCTGGGTACTGATTCGCGACGCTTTTCGCCAGTTGGCGGAAACAGAGCCGGGGGTGATCCGGGTGATCGGTGCTCCTGTGCAAGATGCAGGCTTGCTTATCGAAATCACGATGGAGGCAGCGTCTCTGCGTACTGCCATGATCGACTATGGCATCCGGATCCTCGTTCTGTCGGCAGCGATCTCTATGATGACGGCCTTCTTGCTGTTCCTGACGATGCGGGCCTTCCTTCTTAAGCCGATCAAGGGCGTGGTGGGGCACATGCAGAATTACGCGCTCGCCCCCGAAGACGCGCGGCGGATCATTACACCCTCTGCCGGCGTCACAGAGGTGCGCGAGGCCGAGGAAGCGTTGATGAAGCTGGAAACCGAGCTGACCCAAGCCCTGCGGCAAAAGGAACGTTTGGCTCAGCTGGGCCAGGCGGTCAGCAAGATCAGCCATGATTTGCGCAATATTCTCACATCAGCACAGCTGTTTACGGATCGCATCGAAATGTCCGAGGATCCGACGGTCAAACGTATGGCTCCCAAGCTGGTAAGCTCCATCACCCGCGCCGTGCATCTATGCGAATCCACCTTGGCATTCGGGCGCGCTGAAGAACCAAGCCCGACGCTGACAGTGACGCCGCTCCTGCGTATTGTAGATGATGTCGTTGATAGCGAACGGTTGGCTGTTAACGGGGCGGATCTGACATTCACCTGTGACGTGCCGCCTGATCTGCATGTGCGCGCCGACCCAGAACATTTGTTCAGGGTTCTTGCGAACCTCGTGCGCAATGCACGTCAGGCAATAATCGGCACCGGGCAGCAGGGCGAAATTCTGATCACCGCAAGGGACGAAGCGAGCGATTGGATCATCCGCATCAGTGACAACGGCCCGGGATTGCCTCCTAAAGCGCGTGAACATCTGTTTACAGCATTCAAAGGCGGTGCACGCAAAGGCGGATCGGGTCTGGGGCTCGCCATCGCGGCAGAGCTGGTGCGCGGTCACGGCGGCACGTTGGAGCTGTCAGAGACGGGCGGCTCGGGCACCGTGTTTACCCTGACATTGCCCAAGGGCGATGGCTCTTTCAAATTTGTTTAAAGAAAATTCGCGTTCGGCAAAAGAAGGGGTTGCAAACCCCCGCGCCCAGAACTAAACCCCGCCTTAACGGACCGATAGCTCAGCTGGATAGAGTACCTGACTACGAATCAGGGGGTCGGGGGTTCGAATCCTCCTCGGTCCGCCACTTTCAAACATCACTAGATTTTGAACTTGGCGGCATACTAGTTCGCATTTTTAAAACAAATTGATCACCCTGTACGCATGATCGCGCGCTGGGCTGTTTGTGCTTAATTGTCCGATTTTATAGGGCGTTGCCTCTTGGGGCGAGGTAACCCGCGCGGGTGCAAGGGCGCGCGGGTTGTGGGCGTGGGTGCCTAAAGCGACAGACTTAGGCGATAGCCTCGTCCCAGCCAGTGTCCTGATCCGCCAGTTTGACACGGGTCGGCAGGCCGATGGTGTCGAGCAGGGCAAAGAGCGGCTTTGGGTCCAGCTCTTCGACGTTAACCATCGTGCCGGTATCATAGGTGCCATCTGCAATCAGCATCGCCATTGCGACCGGCGGCACGCCAGCGGTATAGGAAATGCCTTGGCTGCCGACCTCGTTATACGCGTCTTTGTGATCGGCGACGTTGTAGACAAACACCTCTACGTCCTTGCCGTCCTTGGTGCCTTTGACCAGATCGCCAATGCAGGTCTTGCCAGTATAGTTCGGCGCCAGGGTCGACGGGTCGGGCAGCACGGCTTTGACCACCTTCAGCGGCACGACCTCAAGCCCTTCGGCGGTGACCACGGGCTGTTCGGACAATAGGCCAAGGTTTTGCAGCACGGTGAAAACATTGATGTAGTGATCGCCAAAGCCCATCCAGAAGCGCACATCGGCCTGCGGGTAATTCGCGGCAAGCGAGTGCACCTCGTCATGGCCTGACATATAGGCCTTCTGCTTGCCAACGACGGGCAGATCCCATTCGCGGCCGACCTCGAACATCTTGTTCTCTTGCCACGCGCCTTCCTGCCAGCTGTAGACCGTGCCGGTGAATTCGCGGAAGTTGATTTCGGGGTCGAAGTTGGTCGAGAAATACTTGCCGTGGCTGCCCGCGTTGATGTCGACGATGTCGATGGATTTTACGTCGTCCATGAATTCGTCCACGGCGAAACGGGCAAATGCATTAACCATACCTGGATCAAAGCCCGCGCCCAGAATTGCGGTTGTGTTCGCCTTGGCGCAATCCTCGCGGCGTTTCCATTCATAGTTGCCGTACCAAGGCGGCGTTTCGCATATTTTGGTCGGATCCTCGTGAATGGCCGTGTCGATATAGGCGACGCCGGTGCGAATGCAGGCTTCAAGCACGGTCATGTTCACGAAAGGGGAGCCGACGTTGATCACGATCTGCACGCCTAGGTCGTTGATCAGCGCCTCTACCGCGTCGCTGTCCATCCCGTCGACCGCATGGGCATCAAAAACGCCGTCCTGTTTCATCGCGCCTTTGGCATGCACGCTTTCAATGATCGCTTCGCATTTTGACACGGTGCGGCTGGCGATATGCAGATCGCCCAACACGTCATTGTTTTGCGCGCATTTATGCGCCACGACCTGCGCGACGCCACCGGCACCGATGATAAGAACATTGCGTTTCATGTATTCATTACACCTCTTGTAAGGAAAGGGTTAGGAGAGGGCGGATTTAAAATCCTCGTAGTCGAATGACCGGACCGATGTAATCGTTCCATCAAGTTCACGAATGGCGATGCCGGGCATCTTGACGCCGTTGAACCAGTTCTTCTTGACCATAGTATAGCCCGCAGCGTCCTGAAACGAAATGCGGTCACCGGGTTTTAGCGGCGCGTCGAACTTGAACTCGCCAAAGATGTCGCCCGCAAGGCAGGATTTACCGCAGATCATCCAGTCGTGGGCACCGGTGTTCGGGGCCACCTTGGCGGGCTCACGGTAAATCAGCAGATCCAACATGTGCGCCTCGATAGAGCTGTCGACGATGGCAAGGTTCTTGCCGTTATGCAGGGTATCAAGCACGGTCGTCTCTAACGTCGCAGCGCCGGTGATCGCGGCCTCTCCGGGTTCAAGGTAGACCTGAACGCCATAGGTGTCGGACAGGGTTTTCAGCCGCGCGGCCAGACGGTCCAACGGGTAGCCTTTGCCGGTGAAATGGATGCCGCCGCCAAGGCTGATCCAGTCCATCCGGTGGATCGTGTCGCCAAAGCGGTCTTCGATCAACGTCAGCATATCCGCGAACCGGTCGAAATCGTCATTCTCGCAATTGTTGTGAAACATCAGACCCGTAATGCGGTCGGCCACGGCGGCGATCTGCGCCGGATCATGTTCGCCCAAACGGCTGAAGGGGCGGGCGGGATCGGCCAGATCGAATTCCGATGTCGACACACCGGGGTTCACCCGCAGCCCGCGCGTATGCCCTGCCGATGCCGCATCGAAACGGTCCAGCTGGCCGATGGAGTTGAAGATGATCTTGTCGCTATTGGCCAGCACCTCGGCGATCTCGTCATCATCGTAGGCCACTGAATAGGCGTGGGTTTCGCCGCCGAATTTCTCGTAACCCAGCTTGACCTCATACAGCGAGGAGGACGTGGACCCATCCATATATTGCGCCATGAAATCAAAGACTGACCATGTGGCAAAACATTTCAACGCCAGCAAGGATTTCGCGCCCGACGCCTCGCGCAGCCAGGCGATCTTTTCCATGTTGGTCTGGAGGCGGGATTTGTCGATCAGATAATATGGGGTCTTCATGGCAGATCCTTTACAAAACGACGCAGACGCGGTGCGCGTTCCGATTAGGGGATGTTGCCGTTCAACGCAAACTCTGATGCGTCGCGCGACTATCACGAAAGGACCGTGATCGGCCCTCCTTCAGCGCCAGATCAATTGCTGCGGAAGATACGGGATTCGCCGATCATCTGTTCAAGCGCTGCGATCCTCTCGGCACTTTGGTCAGAGCTGCGCGATTGCACATCGGCGACCAGCGCTTCGATCAGAAAGTTGATCGCCAGCGTTGAATCCCAGCTCGACGGGACCTCTACCATGGCGCGGAAACAGTGGCGGGCGTGTTTTTCGATGGGCGATCCCCATGCGTCGGTGAACAGCACGATGGTCGCCCCCTGCTTCACCGCGAGATCCGCCAGCTTTTCGAGCTCTTTCTCGTAGCGGCGGATGTCGAACACGATCAACACCGCGCCTGCGTCCATATCGAGCAAGGATTGCGGCCATGCACTGGGGGAGGAATCAAGCAGCGTAACCTGCGGTCGGATGATCTGTAGGTGATTGAAAAAATAATGCGCGTTGGACCGCGTGATGCGTCCACCCAACAGAAAAAGCCGGTGCGAAGGATCAGAGAGCAGCGCCGCAACATCGTCAAACTCGGCCAGATCGAGCCGTTCCAGCGTGCGGTTCACATTGCCCGACACAGCCTGAATAAAGCGTGACACCATGTGATCGCTGCTGTCGCTGGGGGTCTCGAGCTTGGCCAGTGGTTTTTTCATCCGTGCGCCGATTTCACCGCGGATGGCGTCTTGCATATCAGAGTACCCGTCGAACCCAAGCTTGCGTGCAAGCCTCACGATTGTGGGCGATGATACCTCGGCCAACTCAGCGAGACGGTTGATAGATTGCAGCCCCGTAAGCAGCTGGTCGTCCAGCAAAACAGCCGACAGTTTTCGTTCTGCCGCCGTCAGCTCGGCCTGCTTTTCTTTCAGCAGGTCGCGGACCAGTACTTTTTTATGCAAGTCATGTTCCTTTCGGTACAGCGCGTGGTGGTGTGAAGCAAAGATTACAGAAAAAATCTTGACAGGCTAGAAAATTCTGTAGTGATTGTGAGGCAACAAATTGACAGGGTCACCGTGACTGACACCGATTGGAATGCCGTAAACATCATAAACCCGCAGGGGCAGGGGGGCTGGTTGCTGGTGTGTGAACACGCCTCGCGCCGGATTCCTGATGCGCTAGGCGGGTTGGGGCTGTCATCTGCGGCGGGCGGGTCGCATGCGGCTTGGGACATCGGCGCGCTGGATGTGGCGCACGCGCTGTCAGATGCGCTGGACGCGCCTTTGGTTGCGGGCGATATTTCGCGGCTGGTCTATGATTGCAACCGCCCGATAACAGCCCCCGACTGCGTTCCGGCGCGCAGCGAAGTCTATGATATTCCCGGCAATGCGGGGCTGGATGATGCCCGCCGGCAGCAGCGGTATGACCAAGTACATACGCCGTTCCATGATGCGGTCACCAAAGTGCGCACCAGCTGGAAACCGACCCAAGCAGCACCGGTGTTGGTCACGATCCACAGCTTTACGCCTGTCTATAACGGGGCGACCCGCGCGGTCGAGCTGGGCTTTCTCTACCACGCTCAGCCCGCCGCGGCGCAGGCGTTGCTGGCGGTCGAACAGGCACGCGGGCGCTATGCCTCGGCGCTGAACGAACCCTATGCAGCGACAGACGGCGTGACCTATACGCTTGAAAAACATGGCGAGGCGCAGGCGCTGCCCGCCGTGATGATCGAGATACGCAATGATCTGATCGACACACCCGAAAAAGCGCAGGCCATGGCAGGGCATCTGGCCGAGAGCCTGACCCGAGCCTTTCCCGCCCCCAACAGCGAGGCCGCTAGATGAAGGCGATGCGCAGATACATTCGGGTGGTGGATGGCTTCAACTATGGCCTAGGCCGGATCATGATGTACGGGATTTTCGTCCTGATGGGGATCCTGTTGTGGTCGTCGTATAACAAAACCTTTGCATCGCCACAGCTTTGGACGCTGGAAATGGCACAGTTTGTGATGGTGGGGTATTACATCCTTGGCGGGCCGTATGCGCTGCAGATGGGCGCGAATGTGCGGATGGATCTATTTTATGCCGAGCTGACCCCGCGCAAAAAGGCGTGGACCGATTGCATCACTGTATTGTTCCTGCTGGTCTATCTGGTGATCCTGCTGTGGGGCGGTATCGAATCCACAATGTATTCCTTCAAATACGGCGGAGAGCGCAGCCCGACCGCGTGGCGCCCCTATATGTGGCCGGTCAAAGTGACCATGTGCATCGGCATCACCTTAATGCTGCTTCAAGCTGTCTCTGAGCTGTTCAAGGACATCCTTTTCCTTAAATCCGCAGAGGACACGCGCGATGCCCTATGAGTTGATCGCCATCCTGATGTTTTCGACCATGATGCTGATGCTGCTGACTGGGCAGCGGGTGTTCGGGGCGATCGGCTTTGTCGCGGTGATTGCGGCGCTGTTTCTTTGGGGGGATCGCGGCGGCTATGACATCGGCTTCTCTGCCGCGATTAAGCTGATGCGTTGGTATCCGCTGCTGACCCTGCCGATGTTCATCTTCATGGGTTACGTGCTGTCGGAAAGTAAAATTGCCGACGATCTATATAAAATGTTTCACGTGTGGATGGGCGGTTTGCGCGGCGGGCTGGCCATCGGGACGATCGGGCTGATGGTGTTGATTTCCGCCATGAACGGCCTGTCGGTGGCGGGCATGGCGATCGGTGCAACAATTGCGCTGCCCGAGCTTTTGAAGCGAAACTATGACAAACTGATGGTGACCGGGGTCATTCAAGCAGGATCGAGCCTTGGCATCCTCGTGCCGCCTTCGGTCGTGCTGGTGCTCTATGCGATGATCGCGCGGCAACCTGTGGGGCAGCTGTGGCTGGCGGGCGCGATCCCGGGGCTGATGATGGCCACGATGTTCATCATCTATATCGCCATCCGCTGTCGCATGAATCCCGATCTGGGCCCGACCCTGTCCGCCGAAGAGCGCGATGTGGGCTGGCCTGAAAAGCTGCGTCTGTTACGTGCGGGCCTGCTGCCTGTGGTGATCTTTGCCGTGATGATGGTGCCGTTTGTGAACGGCTGGACCTCGCTTGTCGAAAGCTCTGCCATTGGGGCAATCGCCGCATTTGTAGCGGCTGTGCTGAAAGGGCGGATGACGCGCACCGTTTTTGAAAACTCTGTGCGCCAGACCCTTGCGATCACCTGTATGTTCATGTGGATCATCCTCGCCGCGCTGGCCTTTGGTGCGGTGTTCGACGGGCTTGGGGCGGTCAAGGCGATTGAAAACCTGTTTACCGAACAATGGGGCCTGAACCCTTGGGTGATCCTGATCCTGATGCAGCTGTCGTTTCTGATCATGGGGACGTTTCTGGACGACACGGCGATGCTGGTCATCGTGGCCCCGCTCTATGTACCGCTGGTGGGCGCGCTCGGGTTCGATCTGGTGTGGTATGGTGTGCTTTATACGATCACCTGCCAGATCGCCTATATGACGCCGCCCTTCGGCTATAACCTGTTCTTGATGCGCGCCATGGCCCCGCCAGAGATCACGATTCGCGACATTTACCGGTCGATCATCCCCTTTGTTGGCGTGATGGTACTGGCGCTCGCGGTCGTCATGATCTTTCCGCAGATCGCGCTTTGGCTGCCGAACTATGTCTACGCGAAATAAGCATTACCAACCAAGTGGTCAGAGAAGCTGGCCCGTTTCAACCCAACCCCAACAAGGAGTATGAGACATGACAACGAGACGTAAGTTCCTGAAAGGTGCCGTCATTGCCGGCCCCGCGACCCTTGCCGCGCCGTCAATCCTGCACGCCCAAGAGCCGATACGCTGGCGTTTCCAGACCTATGCGGGGTCTGCGCTCGGGGAAGAGGTGACCAAACCCGCCATCGACGCGATCAACGAGGCGGCACAAGGCGAGCTTGAGATCGAATTGTTTTATGCGGACCAGATCGTCCCCACGGGCGAGCTTTTCCAAGCATTGCAACGCGGCACCATCGACGGCGTGCATTCGGATGACGACTCCATGGCGTCGCCGACACCTGTTCGGTCTTTCGGCGGGTATTTCCCGTTGGCCACAAAGCACGCGCTCGATGTGCCGGTGCTGTTCAATCAATACGGTCTGGCAGACATCTGGCGCGAGGAATACGCCAAGGTCGGCGTGCATTGGCTGTCTGCGGCGGGGCAAGACCCGTGTAACTTCAACACCGTCAAGCCGATCAAATCGCTGGCCGACATGGACGGGCTCAAGCTTTATACCTTCCCGACGGCGGGCCGCTTCCTGTCGCAATTCGGCGTCGTGCCGGTCAACATCCCCTACGAGGACGCCGAAGTCGCGGTGCAGACGGGCGAGCTGGACGGTATGGCGTGGTCGGGCATCACCGAAGACTACACCGTCGGCTGGGCCGATGTGACCAACTACTTCTGCACCAACAACATCTCTGGTGCTTGGATCGGGTCGTTCTTTGTCAACGCCGAGAAATGGGCAGAGTTGCCGGATCACCTCAAGCAGATCGTGAATTCCGCGATCGAGGCAAGCCACACCTATCGCAACCAGTGGTATTGGGGCGGCGAAGCACGTCTGCGCGCGTCCGGTGAAAAGCTGGAACTGACCTCGGTGCCGCAAGAAGAATGGAAAGTGGTCGAGGAAGCCGCCGTGAAATTCTGGGACGAGATGGCGGAAGAAGGCGAAACCGCCGCCAAGATCGTGCAGATTTTCCGCGACTATAACAATGTCATCTCGAAAGCGGGCCCGCCCTATACTTTCGGCTGAGCCTAGTTTGACATCATGAACATCGGGGCGGCGCATCTGTGCCGCCCCCTCACATCAAAAGGGACGTTTGCAGATGGGCAATCTTACTTTCGACACGCTCAAGGACCTGGCCGCCAAAGGCGAGGTGGACACGGTGCTGGTGGCACTGGTGGACATGCAGGGCCGCCTTATGGGCAAGCGTTTTCACGTCACGAATTTCATCGACCATTCCCACGCGGAAACACATTGCTGCAACTATCTGCTGGCGACCGATCTGGTGATGTCCACACCCGAGGGCTTTGCCTCGACCAGCTGGGAAACCGGCTATGGCGATTATGTGCTGCGGCCTGATCTGTCGACCATGCGCCATGTCCCGTGGCTGGACAAAACCGTGCTGGTGCTTGGCGATGTGCTGGATCACCACACCCATGAACCCGTGCCCCATTCGCCGCGCGCCATGCTGCAAAAGCAGATCGCCCGTCTGGATGCGATGGGCTTTGACGCGATGATGGCGACCGAGCTTGAGTTCTTTCTGTTCGAAGGCGACTACCGCACCCTGCAAAAAGAGAAATACGCCAACCTCGTGCCGCTGAACGGTCACAACGAAGACTACTGCCTGTTCCAGACTACCAAGGAGGAAAGCTTCCTGCAGCCGCTGCGCAACCATCTGGTGGGCGCTGGCATCCCGATTGAATGTACCAAGGGCGAGGCCGAAGTCGGCCAGCAAGAGCTGAACATCCGCTATGCCGACGCGCTGGCCTGTGCCGATCACCACACAATCTCCAAGCAGGCCGTGAAAGAGATCGCCTATCAGCAGGGGTTCTCTGCGTCGTTCCTGCCCAAGTGGTCGGCGGATAAGGTCGGCTCGTCCAGCCATGTGCATATGTCGCTTTGGAAAGACGGCGCACCGGCTTTCTATGACAAGGAGGCCAAGCTGGGGATGTCGCAGATGATGCAGCATTTCATGGCCGGTCTGATCGCCTACGCCCCTGATATCACATATTTCTTCGCCCCGTACATCAACAGCTACAAGCGTTTTGCCAAAGGCACCTTTGCCCCGACCAAGACCGTCTGGTCCGTTGATAACCGCACCGCGGGGTTCCGTCTGTGTGGCGATGGCACCAAGGGTATTCGCGTCGAATGTCGCATCGGCGGGTCTGACCTGAACCCCTATCTGGCGCAGGCTGTGCTGCTCGCGGCAGGGCTGAAGGGGATCGAGGAAAAGCTGCCCCTGCAAGAACCGACGATGGGCGATGTCTACGAAGACGCCAACGTCACGGAAATCCCCCGCACCCTTCGGGCTGCGACCCAGACGCTGCGCAACTCTGCCATGCTCCGAGAGGCCCTTGGCGACGACGTGGTTGACCACTACACCCGCGCAGCCGAATGGGAGCAGGAGGAATACGACAAGGTCGTGACCGACTGGGAAATCAACCGCGGATTTGAGCGAGCATAAACCATGACAAACACTTTGAAATGTATCTCACCGATCGACGGATCGGTTTACCTTGAACGTCCGGTCCTGTCGCTGGAGGCGGCACGCGATGTCTGCGCCCGCGCCAAGGCAGCACAAGGCGCATGGGCCGCTCGGCCTTTGGCCGAACGGGTCCAGCTGGTACGCGATGCCATTGCTGAGGTTGGCAAGACGACCGACCGTATGGCGCAGGAACTGGCGCATCAAATGGGCCGACCCGTGCGCTATGGCGGAGAATTTAACGGCTTTGCCGAGCGTGGGAACTACATGGCCGACATCGCCGAAAAGGCGCTGGCCCCCACAATCGTCGAAGACAGCGACAAGGCCACCCGCAAGATCACCCGCGAGGCACGCGGTGTGGTGCTGGTCGTGGCCCCGTGGAACTACCCCTATATGACGGCGATCAACACGGTCGCGCCAGCCTTGATTGCGGGTAACGCCGTGGTGCTGAAACACGCCACACAGACGCTGCAAGTCGGCGAGCGGCTGGCAGAGGCTTTCCACGCCGCCGGCATCCCTGACGATGTATTCCAGAATGTCTTTCTGGATCACGACACGACCTCGGCGCTGATCGCTGAACGGCAGTTCGGCTTTGTGAACTTCACCGGCTCTGTCGGGGGCGGCAAAGCGATGGAGGTAGCCGCCGCAGGCACCTTCACCCCCGTCGCGACTGAACTGGGGGGCAAAGACCCCGGCTATGTGCGCGCCGATGCGGATGTTGATGCCGCCGTTGACGGGCTGATGGATGGGGCGATGTTCAACGCGGGGCAGTGCTGCTGCGGGATCGAACGGATTTATGTGCACGAAAGCCTGTATGATGCCTTTGTCGAAAAGGCTGTGGCTTGGGTCAATGCGCTGAAGCTCGGGAATCCGCTTGATACGACCACAGACATCGGCCCCATGGCCAACGTGCGTTTTGCCAAGGAGGTCCGCGCCCAGATTTCCGAGGCCGTCGCCGCCGGTGCCACCGCATTGATCGAGACCTTTGAGGCGGATGACGGCGGTGCGTATCTTACGCCGCAGATCCTGACCAACGTCACCCATGACATGCGCGTGATGCGCGACGAAAGCTTTGGCCCTGTCGTTGGCATCATGCCCGTCAAGGACGACGCCGAAGCGATTGCGCTGATGAATGATTGCCAGTTCGGCCTGACCGCCGCGATCTTTACCAAGGACGCGGACGCTGCTGACGCCATCGGTGCGCAGCTGGAAACCGGTACCGTGTTCATGAACCGCTGCGATTACCTGGATCCGGCCCTGTGCTGGACGGGCTGCAAAGACACCGGACAGGGCGCGGGCCTGTCGGAGCTTGGCTATCAGGCGCTCACGCGTCCCAAATCTTACCACCTGAAAAAGGCTTGATCCTTATGGCACTGCAAAACAACTGGTCCTACCCCACCGCCATCCGCTTTGGCGCAGGCCGCATTTCCGAGATCGGAGAGGCCTGCGTGGCAGCAGGGGTGAAAAACCCGCTGCTAGTGACGGACAAGGGGCTGGCATCGATGGAGATCACGACCCGCACGCTGGACCTCATGGACTGCGCTGGCTTTGGGCGCGCAATGTTCTCCGAAGTGGACGCTAACCCGACCGAGATCAATCTAGAGGCGGGCCTGAAGGTCTACCGCGAGGGCGGGCATGACGGCGTGATCGCCTTTGGCGGCGGATCGGGTCTGGATTTGGGCAAGATGGTCGCCTTTATGGCAGGGCAGTCGCGCGGCGTGTGGGATTACGAGGATGTGGGTGATTGGTGGACCCGGGCAGATGCCGACGCCATCGCACCGATCATCGCCGTGCCCACAACCGCCGGTACAGGGTCCGAAGTCGGCCGCGCATCAGTGCTGACCAATTCGAAAACCCACGTCAAAAAGATCATCTTCCACCCCAAAGTGCTGCCCAGTGTCGTGATTTGCGACCCTGAGCTGACGGTAGGCATGCCCAAACATATCACCGCAGGCACCGGACTTGACGCCTTTGCCCACTGCGTCGAGGCGTTCAGCAGCCCGCATTTCCACCCCATGTCGCAGGGCATCGCGCTAGAAGGCATGCGGCTGGTCATCGATTATCTGCCACGCGCCTATGCGGACGGCACCGACATCGAAGCACGGGCCCAGTTGATGGCGGCAGCGGCGATGGGGGCGACCGCGTTCCAGAAAGGTCTTGGCGCGATCCACGCCATGAGCCACCCGATCGGCGCGGTGTTCAACACACACCACGGCACCACCAACGCGGTCTGCATGCCCGCTGTGCTGGACCTGAACGCGCCTGAGATTCGCGAACGGTTCGACCGCGCGGCGGGATATCTGGGGATCGACGGCGGCTATGACGGGTTCCGCGCCTTTGTGCAGGAATTCAACGACAGCTTCGGCATTCCGCGCAAACTGTCCGACATGGGCGTGTCTGCGGACCGCATCGACGATATGGTTGCAATGGCGCTCGAGGACCCGTCTTGCGGCGGCAATCCCGTTACCCTGACGTCCGACAATCTGCGGGCGCTGTTCGAGGCGACGATCTAAG
>NZ_WMEC01000002.1:0-206361 GCF_021736025.1 Sulfitobacter sp. M22
GATCGGACGGCTGGGTGCAGGTTCTTGCACCATCCGCTCGCAGCGCCGACAGGATTTCTTGATCCGGGCGATCTGGATCACCTTCATCTGGGCGGCGATCATGTCGAGCAGTTCGCTGACATCCTCACCCACCACGCGCAGATCGCCCCCACAGTCTGGACAGCACGCACCTGGGTCAAGCTCACGGCGTTCCCGCAGGGTCGCATCAGACACACGCGGGCGGCGGCGCAAAACAGGGGCTGACGCCCCCTCTGGAACGGGCTCGTCCAGTCCTTCGTCGATAGGGGTGTCGTCCTTCTCAGCCACTGCAACCAGCAGGTCTTCCAGCGCCAGTTCCAATTGCTCAATCTCGCGCTCGACCTTCTCCGACGACTTACCAAACGCCAGCTTTTGCAACTTGGCGATCCGCAGGCGCAGCGCCTGCACCAATTGATCATGGGCCCGCAGCGTGGCTGACATCTTGGCGTTTTCCGCCGCGATCTGAGCATTTTCAGCCTGCAATGCCGCGATCATCGCCTTCAATTCGGCAGGATCATTAGGCAAGCTTTTGGCTGGGTTGGACATGCGCCTGATTACCAAAATTCAGGCGCAAACACCATATAAATATAGCAGATCAGAGGCTATAATCACCCCACGCGCGCAGGCGGAGCGCCCCAAGCCGGACGCCGCCAATCAATGCCTTCCCAGAGCATTGCAAGCTGCGCAGAGGTCAAACGCAAGGCACCGTCTTCCGCGCTCGGCCAAGGAAAGCGGCCGCGTTCCAGAACCTTGTACCTCACGTGGGAATGCATGCGTGACCCTCGCAGATGAGGATTTAGTGCGGGTCACCCATCCGTTTCATCCGCTCTTTGCCCAGCAGCTGCCCTGTGTTGGGAGGCGATACAACCGGCATGGCGAACGGCTTCTTTTGCAGGCTGTCGATAGCGTGATCTGGTCGGTTTCACCGCAGTGGACTGATCTTGCCAGTAAGGATCCGGAGTTGGTCATGGGCGACGGGCGAGCGGTGTTGCGCTTTTCAGACCTCTTGGAGCTTGCCGATTTGGTAATTCGGATCTCTGACAAATCAGCTCACACGGCGGCGCAGGAGCGTAAGGATAATTACGCCGCACATGTAAGACAGATTACGCCGCAAGGGATGCCGGAATGACGTGTAAATCACGGTCTCATTGCCGCAATAACTGCCGACAGGATGATGTCCATCTTGACGTGAACATATTTTGCGGCGTAAATAATCTTACTACTGTAATGCGTTCTACCCTTGGAGCAGGCGATGTCCGCGAAGTCTGGCAGAGGGTGGTCGAAGACCGATGCCCTCATCGAAGAAGGCACATTCAACTCGAGCGCCGACAAGGTGCGCGATCCGAAGTTCAGCCACAGCGAGTTCTTCGATCCACAAGATGCCGTGCAGGTTCGATACGAGATGCTGCGCCGGGTCTCGGTCGACAAGGCTTCGGTGACAGAGGTCTCGATCGAGTACGGTGTTTCAAGGCCGACCTATTACCAAGCCAAGGCGAACTTCGATGCGGCCGGGATTGCGGGCTTGGTACCGGCAAAGCCAGGGCCCCACGGCCCACACAAGATCGATCAAGACGTCATGGCCTTCCTAGAGGCGCATCTGGTCTCTGGCGAACCGGTGCGAGCACGCGAGTTGGCAAAACTGCTCCGCCGAGATCTCGAGATCGATCTCCATCCCAGAACGATCGAGCGGGCATTAAAAAAAAATCGCCGCTGAACCGCTGCGCGCCATGATGGGCAGCGCTTCGCCGAGCGCGGTGGCGCGCAGCATCTCATAATCTGCGACAATGTCCGGCGCAGAGCGCACTGGCGTCACATAGCGGCCTCATGCTGTTTCTGCGCCGGGGTATGTGGGGCTGGGCTCAGGCCCTAACCACAACGGCCAAGCCTGCCGCAGAATACGTTGATCTGTCCCCGGCGGCCTTTTCACGGCCCGGCAAGCACGGCGCCATCATCCACGTCCTCGCGGCAATCGCTATGAGCATCCAACATGGGAGGTCACTATGAACGTTCATCTCAAAGTCCAACAGCGTCACCTGGATCGCGGCGCCTACCTCTACATCCGACAGTCCTCGATGCGACAAGTCCTCGAGAATGCCGAGAGCGCCAAACGACAATACGCGCTTCGAGGCAGGGCTATCGCGCTTGGCTGGTGCGATGAACAGATTGTCGTCATCGACAACGATCAGGGCGAATCCGGGGCCTCGGCTGCCTGGCGCGAGGGATTTCAGCGGCTGGTGAGCGACGTCGGCATGGGACATGCGGGCATCGTGATGGGGCTCGAGGTCTCCCGTCTCGCACGCAACAATGCTGACTGGCAGCGTTTGCTAGAGATTTGTGCTCTCGCTGACACCCTGATCCTCGACGAAGACGGCATCTACGATCCGGCAAACTTCAACGATCGCCTTCTGCTCGGTCTCAAGGGAACCATGAGCGAGGCCGAGTTGCATGTGATCAAGGCGCGCCTGCGCGGCGGCATTCTCAACAAGGCACGCCGCGGAGAGTTCCGCTGCCCGTTACCCACCGGGCTGGTCTACGATCCTTCAGGCCATGTGGCACTCGATCCGGATCAGCATATACGAGAGACGATTGCCCACTTCTTCGAGACCTTCGTCCGCGTTGGATCAGCCGCGCAAACCGTCAAAGCCTTTCGCAAGGAAGGGCTGTTGTTCCCGTCACGCCTGCATAACAGCCAGACTGTGTTTCGTCCCCTGACTGCCTCCACCGCAATGCGCGTCCTGACCAACCCTCGTTACGCAGGCGCCTACGCTTACGGGCGGCGACAATATCGCCGTACCATCGATGGCAAGAAGACCCTTCGCGCGCGCGAAGAGGTGGATTGGCTGGCCTGCATCCCCAACGCCCACCCCGGGTACATCAGCTGGGATCAACACCACGAGAACCTGAAGGTGCTCAAGGCAAATGGGCAAGGCTACGACGCAGCACGCGTATCCATTCCGCGAGAGGGCCCGGCGCTGCTTCCAGGGGCGAGCCGTGTGCGGACAATGCGGCAACCATTTCCGGGTGCGGTACGCAGCCCGACGTGGGCGACTGGAAGTTTGGTACATCTGTGATCGCGCCCATCAATATCGCGGCGAACCCATGTGCCAGTCCATCGCGGGGTCATCCGTAGATGACGCCGTCGGCAAGTTGATTGCCCAGCAGATGACGCCGACTGCGGTTCAACTTGCGCTGGATGTCCGCGCGGAGATCGAAGCCCGTCACCACGAAGCCGACCAACTGCGCTCTCGCGCCGTAGAACGCGCCCAAGCGGAAGCCGATCTGGCGCAGCGCCGCTTCATGCTCGTCGATCCCAACAACCGCCTCGTCGCCGACACACTCGAAGGCGAATGGAACGACAAGCTCCGCGTTCTTGCAAATGCGCGGACAGATCGTGAGCAGTCACGGGAGCGCGACCAGTTTTGTCTCGACAAGGCCGTGCGCGAGCGGTTGGTTGCCATGACGGTTGATTTCCACAAGCTCTGGGCCGACCCCGATACCCCAAATCGCGAACGCAAGCGTCTGTTTGCCCACATCATCGAGGATGTCACTCTCGTCAAACTGCCCGCGGAAGGCATCACCAAGGTTCATGTGCGCTTCAAGGGGGGAAAGCTTCAGACGCTGACTATACTCAGCCCCAAATCAGCCGCTCAGCAGGTCAGAACGCAGCCCGGCATCATCCAACTCGTCGATAGGCTCCTCGATGACCATATCTATTCCGAGATCGCGGAACTGCTTAATCAACAGGGCCATCGACCAGGCGAAGCTGCCCTTCGCGGGCGCAGTGATGCCCGTTTTACCGCTAAGCGCGTCGCCTACCTCGTCCACCAATACAATCTACGCTCTCGCTATGAGCGCCTCAGGGAACGCGGCATGCTGACCAAACAAGAAGCCGCAGAGCGGCTCGGTATCCATGAACAAACGGTCGCCAGATGGGCAAAGTTTGGGCTAATCACCGGCCATGCCTATAATGGCCATTATTGCCTCTACGAACTTCCGGCTTCAGACCTGCCCCAAAAGCAGTGTAGCCGATGGAACCGACTCGAAGGCCGGGTCGCCGCACGTGCAATGCAGGCCCCCAGCCAAAACTATCAACTGGAAAGGAAAGAGGTGTAGTATGAATGCAGATAGTTGTAGTAGAGACAAAACCCCTGACCGTCCCAGTAAAGAAGCTTAACCCGATCCCCGCGCCGCCCCCGGAAGGCAAACACAGCACCGCCCGTGGGCTTCTGGCGCAATACATCTTGAGCCATAGCGGACAAACCTGCGATCCCTTTGCGCATGTCCGTCACACCGCACGCCAGATACACACGGACGCCAGTTCCAGGTCCAATCATGCCGCGTCTACCGCTCTAATCAATCGTGTCAGCGCGGCCCCGTCGATAGAGCTATCAAACCGCAAACTCCGACCGCCTTGCAAGCAAAGCTCAAGCGAAACATCAGGAGCAGGCTTCGGCTCAGGAGGCGCGACTTCCGGAACCCGGAAATCGACAGACAGAAAAGCAGCGCCCGCGTCCAGCGGCCACAGACCTTTCGCCTTCAACTCATGCCGCCATCTGTAAACTTGCTGCCGGCTCACATCACAGCGCTGAGCTACCTGCGTGACCGTAGCTCCATCTATCCTGCGTATTCCGGGGTGATCCGCCCACCGATTCCGATTTGATGCGCCCACCCGTTCCGATTTTATCCGCCCACCGATTCCGGGGTATTCGCCCACCCCTGTGACGTGCTGCTGCGAGGCAATCTGTAACCGGCTACCTTTCGTCCTTTTGGCATGAAGGAAGCCCGATGAAGAGATTGCCGATGCGGAAGATACGAGATGTTTTGCGGCTGTCAGCCGAGGGCCTATCAACCCGCCAGATCGCAGCGAGTCTGGCGATTGGGCGGACAACCCTTCGGGGCTACCTTGATCGCGCTACTGAGTTGGGTCTGGGCTGGCCGCTGCCAGCAGAGATGTCTGATACGGACCTTGAGCGATGCCTCTTTCACCGAGCTCACCAGAACACCCAACGGATCGAGACGCAGCCTGACTGGTCGTATATTCACCGCGAGTTGCGTCGGAAGGGCGTAACGCTGTCACTTTTGTGGGAGGAACATCGCTCCGACCACCCCGAGGGATACGGCTACTCCCGATTTTGCGAACTTTACACGCAGTGGGAAGGCAAGCTGTCGCCGGTGATGCGACAGCGTCACCCGGCGGGCGAGCGGCTGTTCGTCGATTACGCGGGGCACACCATCGACGTGATTGATCCTCAGACCGGGGAAGTGCGCGCGGCACAGCTGTTCGTCGCGACGCTTGGGGCCTCAAGCTATACCTTTGCAGAGGCGACCTGGACGCAATCGCTGCCGGATTGGATCTCGAGCCATGTGCGTGCCTTTGGCTTCCTTGGGGGTGTGACGGCGCAGGTCGTGTCCGACAACCTAAAGGCCGGGGTCACCAAAGCGTGCTTTTACGACCCTGTGATCAACCGAACCTATGCGGATCTCGCCACCCATTACGACACAGCCGTTGTGCCCGCGCGGCCGCATAAACCAAAGGACAAGGCAAAGGTCGAAGGGGCGGTCTTGCTGGTCGAGCGCTGGATTCTGGCGCGGTTGCGCAATCGGCAGTTCTTCAGCCTCGGGGATGTGAACGCTGCCATTCGCCCGTTGCTTGACCAGCTCAACGACAAGGTCTCTCGGCATCTTGGGGCCAGCCGCAAGCAGTTGTTCGAGCGGGATTGCCAACTTGTTTGCGGTGCGACGCTTGGTTAGGCGGTAGGTATGAATATACCATCCTCGATGCAGCGCCTGAAAGGCTACCGTTTCCCTCGTGAGATCGTTGCATATGCCGTCTGGGTCTACCATCGCTTCGCGCTCAGCACGGCGGATGTCGAGGATCTTCTTGCCGAACGGGGTGTGATGGTCAGCCGGGAAACGATCCGGAAATGGGTGAAACGCTTTGGGCGCCACTTTGCCGATTGCATCAGGCGCGACAGACCGGCCGCGGTCGACAAATGGCACCTGGATGAGGTCGTCATCCCAATCAACGGCAGAAAATACTGGCTCTGGCGGGCCGTCGACGCGAACGGCGACGTGCTTGATATTCTCGTTCAGCCACAGCGCAACGCCAAGGCTGCAAGCCGTTTTCTGGCAAGGCTGATCGACCGGTTCGGTGCCCCCCGTGTCGTCATCACGGATAAGTTGCGCAGCTATTTCAAGCCGGTCCGAGACCTGGCACCGGGCGCAGATCATCGCGCGCACAAGGGATTGAACAACCGGATCGAAGGATCACACAGGCCAACACGAAAACGCGAGAAGTTGATGGGGCGGTTTAAATCGCCCCGACAGGCACAGAGATTTCTGGCAACACATGATCAGATCAACATCGTTTTTCGCCCACGACGCTATCAACTCTCCGCCATCTCATACCGCCACGCCAGGACCGATGCTTTCGACCTCTGGAGAGGCTATGCTGCCGAAATGACCGCCTGACAGGCAGAGGTCTCGCCCCTCTCAAATAGGCGAAAACAAGTTGGCAATCCCGCCTCAAGCTATACCTTTGCAGAGGCGACCTGGACGCAATCGCTGCCGGATTGGATCTCGAGCCATGTGCGTGCCTTTGGCTTCCTTGGGGGTGTGACGGCGCAGGTCGTGTCCGACAACCTGAAGGCCGGGGTCACCAAAGCGTGCTTTTACGACCCTGTGATCAACCGAACCTATGCGGATCTCGCCACCCATTACGACACAGCCGTTGTGCCCGCGCGGCCGCATAAACCAAAGGACAAGGCAAAGGTCGAAGGGGCGGTCTTGCTGGTCGAGCGCTGGATTCTGGCGCGGTTGCGCAATCGGCAGTTCTTCAGCCTCGGGGATGTGAACGCTGCCATTCGCCCGTTGCTTGACCAGCTCAACGACAAGGTCTCTCGGCATCTTGGGGCCAGCCGCAAGCAGTTGTTCGAGCAGTTGGATAAGCCCGCCCTGAAGCCGCTACCGACGGCTCCATATGTCTATGCCGAATGGAAGAAGTGCCGAGCGGGGCTGGATTACCACGTCGCAATCGACAAGCATTACTACTCTGTGCCCCATCAGTTGCTGAAGAAAGAGCTGTGGGCTCGCATCACCGCCCGCACGGTCGAAGTCTTCCATGGTGGACAGCGTGTTGCTTCCCATGTGCGCACTTCTGGAAACGGCAGACATTCTACACAGCGCGAGCACATGCCAGCGCACCACAAGTTCCGCGAGGACTGGACGCCGCAGCGTATTATCGCACGGGCCGCTCGCGTCGGGCCGAATGTCGCCACCTTCGCAGAGGTTGTGATGCGCGAACGCAAGCACCCCGAACAGGGCTACCGGAGCTGTCTGGGTGTCATTCGGCTGGCCGACAAGTTCGGTGCCGCCCGCCTCGATGCGGCGTGCCGCCGCGCGCTCGAGATCAACGCCCGTTCTTACTCGTCACTCCAATCCATTCTCAAGAATGGGCTGGAGAGCAAGCCCCGCACCCGCGCCACGGAGGAGCCTGCAATCACCCATCCCAACATCCGTGGCGCCGATTATTTCCATTGAAAGGAACACCACCCAACCCTCGATCATCTGAAGGCCCTGCGGCTGGACGGTATGGCCGAAGCTTTTGCCGAGCTGCAAGCGCAGGATGCCGCAGCAGACTTCAGCCACGCTGAATGGCTTGGCTTGCTCGTCGACCGTGAGGTCGCCAGCCGTGAGACCAAGCGGTTTGAAGCTCGGATGCGCTCCGCCAGGCTGCGCCATGTGGGCGCCTGCCCAGAAGATGTCGATTACCGCGCGCGCCGTGGTCTCGACAAGACGCTGTTCCAGAGTCTGCTCACCGGTAGATGGATCACCGACAAGCGCAATCTGATCATTACCGGGCCCTGTGGTGTCGGCAAAACTTGGCTCGGCTGCGCACTGGCGCAAACAGCCTGTCGCGACGGTGTCACTGTGGCCTACAAGCGAATGCCGCGTCTCTTCGAAGAACTCGAACTGGCCCATGGCGACGGGCGCTTCCCCCGCCTGTTCCGCAGCATCACCAAAGCACAGCTGCTCATCCTCGATGACTGGGGGCCAGACCGACTGACCGCCACGCAACGCCGGGATCTCATGGAGATCGTGGAAGAGCGCTACGGTCGCGGCTCAACGATGATAACCAGCCAATTACCCATCAAGGCTTGGCATGACGTCATTGGCGAACCAACCTTCGCTGATGCCATCCTCGACCGCATCGTTCACAACGCTTACCGCCTCGAACTCAAGGGGCCGTCTATGCGGAAAAGCGTCACCAAAATGGATGACGAAAACCCTCAAACCTGATAACCCCAACCCACTGCCTCACGGCAACGCGTCACAAGTGGGCGGATACCCCGGAATAGGTGGGCGCATGTTGTCGGAATGAGTGGGCGGATACTCCGGAATACGCACCTTGGGTTGTAGAAGCCGTTGATGTATTCAAAGATCGCCATCTCAGCTTGCCGCCGTGTTTCCCATGACCTGCGCCAAATGAGTTCAGCTTTGATGGTTTTGAAGAAGGTCTCGACGGCAGCATTGTCGTAACAATTGCCCTTGCCAGACATCGACACCTTGAAGCCGTGCTGGCGCAGAAGTTTCTGGTAGTCGTGCGAACAATATTGCGACCCGCGATCCGTATGGTGGATGCAGCCCTTGGGCGGTGCCCTGAACGCAATTGCCATCTTCAAAGCCCGTATTGCCAAGTCTCGTTTCATACGGTTGCTGACCGCCCAGCCGATCACGCGCCTTGAATGCAGGTCGAGGATGACAGCCAAATACAGCCATCCCTCACGCGTCCAGACATAGCTGATGTCACCGGCCCATTTCTGGTTCGGTTGGTCAGCCATAAAATCCCGGTCCAGCAGGTTTGGCGCAATATTGAACTTGTGATCACTGTCTGTCGTCACCTTGTGTTTACGGGTTCGCACCACGGATATGCCGTTCTGGCGCATCAAACGACCCACACGGCGGTGACCGACATTCAGGCCGATCTCCTTCAGTTCTTCTGTCATGCGCGGCCTGCCATAGCTGCCCAGGCTGAGACGGGATTGTTCTTTGATGTGCGCCAAGGTGACCAGATCAGACCGCTGTCTGCGGCTGGCAGGACGGCTTCGGAATGCTCGCAAACCGCGCGAACTGACACCGACAACGTGACACAAGCGGTTCACGGGGAAGTGGCTCCGGTGTTCCTCGACAAACCTAAATCTCATTGCTTTAGGCCCGCAAAGAACTGGGTGGCTTTTTTTAGGATTTCCCTCTCCTCCTTGAGAAGACGGTTCTCGCGCCGAAGTCGCTCATTCTCTTGGGCGAGGCTCAAATCCTCTTTCGACACCACGTCTGTGCCTCGGTGCGCGGTGATCCATTTGTTAAGCGTCGACATGCCAACACCCAGATCGTCAGCCACCTGCTTGCGCGTCAGCCCACTCGTCAGTGCGATACGCACCGCATCTTGGCGGAATTCGTCCGTCCGTTTCAGTCCCATAGTCAGTCTCCTTTGGTGCAGTAAATGCTATCAAAGGAGCGGCATCAAACCGCGACAGGTCCACAACGCTCCCCCAAAGCCGTGGGGGCAAGCAGTCGTCTGGTTCAGACTTTCCGAGACGACGCCAAGGATTTCGAGGAAGGGAAGATCGAACTCGTTGCTAAACTCTGCTATGAGGAACTCCTCCACGGCTTCTGTCAGTGTTTCCATATCGCAGTCTCGAGGAATGGCAAAATCTGCTTCGTCGAGCAGGAGGCCCTTGTTTCTGATGTCGTTTCCTATTGTATTTTCCTTATTTGGGTATGGAGGTGCGGCCGCGGCCAACCTCTTGGTTTGTAGTTTGATTCAGTATGCGAGCGGCGCGAAGTCGAGCAGCTCTGCCTTTGTGCTGCGCTGCAGATGCTCCAGTCTTGGAACCTTTAAGCCCAGACAGCCCACGGACTCAGCGTGTAGATAATCGAGCCAGCGCCACACGGTTTTTTCGAACGGGTTGTGGCGACGGAAAAAGTCTTGAGGGCAGTTAATGTCACGCGTGATGAGGCACATCTTCGTATCGACCGCTCGCTGAGGGTCTTCATCGAAACCCCCACCGCCGCCACTGAGCAGGATGCCGATGGCGTCCGGAAAAAAGACCGCTTTGACAGACCCTCGGAAGCAATTTGCCTCGCACATTTTTTGAACGCGGGACAAGGCAACGGTCGGCAGGTATCGATCGTATGCAATCGCGCGGGCGAACGCCCAGCGTTTCTCCGCATCTACGCTTGTGGACAAGATCAGCGACCCTTTGTGCATAGACCTCCAAGCGCTTGGGTCGAGAAGCTGGTGGGCGAGCGGGTCACTTGCCAAGTCGAACGGACCTCCTCCGATCAGATCTTCGATGACTTCGAGTGTATGGTCATCATAAAGGCGTCGGACGGTATGGATGGGCAGCATCGTCACTGGATAATTCTCTCATTTGGTTTTGGCCGTGGTTGTGCATCGCAAAGCGAAGCAATCTTTCGGGATGGGGTCTCTGACCGCTGTTGAGGAGATGGGTTCGACTTCGGGTTTCCGAAAAACCATTGGTTGCAAATTCGGAGTGCCATGCGATTTTTTTGAAGAAGGAGTGCGTAATCAGGGCCCACTTGGATGCCTCCTTTTGTTGCAGAACGCGTCCATCAAAGACCGCTGCAGAGGACATGGGTCTTGAGCAAAAACCGCAGAAACGAATTCCGGCGGAAGTTTTAACTACTCTGGGCTGAAGCTTTTCGGCGCCACACGTCACGCGCGTCGATGCCCCCAAGCTGACCGATAAATTCGTCAAAGATTGCGCAAGCGGCGACGAGGTAGGGGGCGATATCAGGAGGGGGCAGCGCGAGCTGAATAGGCGGGTTATGGCGGTTATGCATGTAGGGGGTGTTGTCACATTAATGGGTCGGACGTTGCTGGTTCGTCAATCTCGGCGTAGTCGATGTCAATGCAGACACAAAAGATCAGCTACAATCGCCATCGCTTTCCGTCCCAGATCATCGTTCATGTCGTCTGGCTCTACGCCCGATTCAACTTGAGCCTGCGCGAGGTTGAAGAGCTGATGCTGGAACGTGGCGTTGACGTTTCGTACGAGACGATCCGGCGCTGGACGGTGAAGTTTGGTCCACTGATTGCTCACACCTTACGGCGTCGGCAGCCGCGTCCCGGCGATGTCTGGCATCTGGACGAAGTCGTTGTGAAGATCGCGGGCCGGTCCTTCTGGCTGTGGCGGGCTGTCGATCAACACGGCGTCGTTCTTGAAGAAATTTTGCAGTCCAAGCGAGACAAGCGCGCGGCAAAGCGACTTTTGGTCAAGGTGATGAAACGCTGGGGCTTCGTGCCAAAAAGGATCATTACAGATAAGCTGCGCTCCTACGGGGCAGCTAAACGCCAGGTCGCGCCCGGCCTTGAACATTGGTCCCACAAGGGCCTCAACAACCGCGCTGAAAACAGCCATCTGCCCTTTCGAAAACGAGAGCGGGTGATGCAGGGCTTCCGATCGCCGGGTGGATCGCAGCGCTTCGTCTCCATCCATTCCGCAACACGCAATTCCTTCTCTGTCCCAGCCCGCCGCCGCGCCGCCCTCACAATCCGCTACCATCGGCTCGAAGCATTCGAGGCATGGAAAGATGCGGCAAACGTCGCTTGATGTACGAACGCTGCACTAAATTGCAGACCAGGCGCGTTAATGTGACAATACCTCATTGACCACTATCTCTCGAGCCTTGGGCTGCGCAGTACCAAAAGCCTAGCCTGCTACCGCCAGGTCTTGCATGGCTTCCAAGACGTCGCCGAGGGTCACAACGAACTCGGTCAGGACGTGCTGGTCGCATGGCTACGGGTATCGGCCGAATGCTGGTCAACGACGACGCTGCTGCACCGCACCCGCATCGTTGACCGGTTCCTCGATCACCTTCTAAAAAACGAGACGATTGACTGCAATCCCGTCACCGCCCTGCGCGAAGCATGCAATATCAAGCAGTGCATGCCGGTCTGGCGCGCTCTGGCGTCGCGCAATCCGGAACAGACCCTTGCTGAGTTGCGCCAGCCTCAACCGTTCGGTAGCGTGCTGGGAGAGGTTATCGCTCAGCACGTCGCGCTGATGCGGAACCGGGGATACAAATACAGTTCGCAGTCTGCGCGGTTGTCGAGGTTCGACCAGTTCCTGCAGCTGAATCCGGCGCTCCAGGAACAGCCGGTCGGGGTGATGCTCGATCACTGGGCGGCGACGAAATCTACGCGCAATCACGCCGCCGAATGTGAAAATATCAGGCGTGTCCTCGCGAAAATCTACCGCCACCGGGACCCATCGATCCCATTGCGCCGGCCGGACCCGCGACCGCAGAAGGAAGTGGCCAAGCAATGGCGCAAGCCCCACATCTACTCACCCGCCGATGTACGTCGGATGCTCGACGTCGCTCGTTCCTACTCTTCACCACGGTCACCACTTCGCCCGCTGGCGGTCTGCACCATGCTGTGTCAGTCGTCATATAAAATGGGACATCAGAGCGGCTTGAACATTGGAGGCTCTGGTTCGGTTGCGTGATTGATTATGCGGCTTGTTTTTGATGTTGCAAGCGGCGCTGTCGGATCGTCAGTTTCTTGATCTTCTCCCTTTCTTTCAGAATGGCTTTGTCCCGTCCAAAGTAGACGTCGGCGGGTGTGACGTTGTTCAGGCTCTCGTGGTAGCGCTGGTTGTTGTAGTAGTCGACGAAGGCCCCGATCTGTTGCTCGAGATCACCGGGCAGGTAGTAATTCTCCAGCAGAACACGGTTCTTCATGGTCTGGTGCCAGCGTTCGATTTTGCCCTGGGTTTGTGGGTGGAATGGCGCCCCGCGAACGTGGTCCATTTTCTGATCGGTCAGCCATTTGGCCAGATCGCCAGAGATATAGCAGGAGCCGTTGTCGCTGAGCAGACGGGGTTTGTGTCGGACCACGGCTTGGTCGCAGCCCGATGCCTGAAGCGCCAGCTCGATCGTGCTGGTCACATCCTCGGCCCGCATGTTCGTGCAGAGCTTCCAGGCGATGATGTAGCGGCTGTAGTCGTCGAGGATGGTGGACAGGTAATACCAGCCCCAGCCAATGATCTTGAAGTAGGTAAAGTCAGTCTGCCACATCTGGTTGATGGCGGTGGTCTTGTCCGTGAACTCATCGGCGGCCTTGATCACCACGTAGTCCGGCGCAGTAATCAGATCAGCGGCTTTCAGGATGCGGTAAACCGATGATTCTGAGACAAAATATCGCTTCTCATCGGTATATTTAACGGCCAGCTCGCGTGTGGTCAGTGCCTCATGCTCCAACGCAAACTCGATCAGATCGTCACGGCGGATATCAGGGATGCGGTTCCAGACCGACTTTGGACGTGGCGAACGATCTGCAAGGGCATCAAAGCCACCTTCGACATATCGGTCATACCATCGGTAAAATGTGGTGCGCGGGATGCCCAGCATATCAAGGGTCTTCTTGGTTGGCAGATGCGACCCTTCAACTGTGCGAATGATCTCCAACTTCTCGGTTGCTGGATACCTCATTCCTCGAACTCCCCAGCCCCTGTCATGCTTTTTTTGAGCAGACGGTTCTCAAGGGTTAGGTCAGCCACGCATTCCTTCAGAGCCATGGCCTCGGATCGCAGATCCTTCACCTCAGGCGATGTCGCCTGACGCGCTGTATCGCCGGAAAGGCGACGCTTTCCAGCCTCAAGGAATTCCTTCGACCAAGTATAATACAGGCTGTCAGAGATACCCTCGCGGCGACATAACGCAGAGATGCTTTCCTCCCCGCGCAATCCGGCCAAAACAATGCGGATCTTCTCCTCCGCCGAGTAGGTCTGGCGGGTCTTGCGGCGGATGTTTTTGACCAGCTTGTCAGCTGCATCTTTCGATGTTCCGGGCTTCTTGTTCATCTTCGCTCCTTAAAGGCTACGATGAACCAGAAACCCTCCGTTGTTCAAATCATCAAATCTGTCCCACAGGTGCTGACGTCAGACATGTTACATAAGTTAGCTTATGGGGATTCGGGATGTGTAGCGGCCGATACCTGGTACTGTCATCAGGCGCCGCGCAAGCTCGTCTTCTTTGGCCCGGCGGGTGATCTCGACATCAAGCTTGGCAATTTCAGTTTCAAAATGCGCGAGTGTTGCAATGAGGGCTTGAAACGTTGCAATGGCTTCCATTGGCAGTTCACACTCTGAACCCTCAACGATTGCCACGAGTTTCGAGGCATTTGCTACGCCTTGGGGTACGATTTGCCCGAATTCATTCAAGTGCCCTCGTAAGGCATTGATGGTTTGGGTCCGCTGCCGGATGAGAAGTTCCCGAACGCGAAAAACCATTGCCGCGCCTTGCGTTTCTTCGCTCTTCACGGAAACAAACCGCATTGTCGGGCGCACCGCAGCCTCACAAATCGCCTCGGCATCAGCAGCATCGTTCTTTTGCCTCTTCACGAACGGCTTAACGTAGAAGGGCGGGATCAGCCGCACCTCGTGCCCCAACTTACCGATTTCGCGGCCCCAAAAGTGGGCACCCCCACAAGCCTCCATTGCGATCACACAAGCTGGTAACTCATTGAAGGGCATTGCCAAGTTGTTGTGTCGTGGAGCCCCTGCTACAGGATCTCGGATGAAAATGCCGTCATCCATGCCGCGCCTGAAGGGCTTTCGCTTTCCCCGGGAGATCATTGCCTATGCCGTCTGGGCCTGGCACCGTTTTGCTTTGAGCACGGCGGACGTCGAGGACCTTTTGGCCGAGCGCGGCGTGATCGTGAGCCGCGAGAGCATCAGGCTTTGGGTCAACCGCTTTGGCGGGCATTTCTCGACCCGCATCCTACGAGACCGGCCAGCGCCTTCAGACAACTGGCATCTGGACGAGGTGGTTATCCCGATCCGTGGCAAGAAGCACTGGCTGTGGCGGGCCGTGGATGCCAATGGCGACACGCTCGACATCCTCGTGCAAACCCGCAGAAATGCCAGGGCGGCAAAGCGCTTTCTGGCAAGGCTCATCGCGCAGTTCGGCCAGCCCCGTGTGGTGATCACCGACAAACTGCGCAGCTATTTTGCGCCGATCCGGAAGCTCGCTCCCGACGCCGATCATCGGGCACACAAGGGCTTGAACAACCGGATCGAGGGCTCACATAGACCAACGCGACGGCGAGAGAAAATCATGGGGCGCTTCAAGTCCCAACGACAGGCGCAGAGATTCCTCGCGGCCCATGATCAGATAAACACCCTCTTCCGTCCCCGTCGCTATCGTCTCACCGCATCTTCATACCGCCACGCACGGGCTGACGCCTTCAGCCTGTGGAACGACTATGCGCTCCAGATGACCGCATAAGCGCTCACGCCACGCCCCCTTGCGCCCACGATCACCCAACTTGGCAATGCCGTGGCAAGGCATGCAGGCTACGGTCAACGCTCGTTGAAAAAGAGGCTCGAAACGGCTGGAGGGGGCGCCCACAATATTGAGGTCCCCAAGCGCGGCCTTTGCAATTTTCCTGATGGCCGCCTCAGAGAGTGCGACATGGTTTTGCTTCTTGTCGCTCGCCCAGATCGTCTCCCGCTCGATCCCCACGAGCGCCCAATGTGTTAAACCCCGCTCAAGGAAAAGCGACGTTGTGATAACCTGCAGACCAACTTTCCCATAAGAGTTTCCTGGCCCGCCCGGCCTATGTTGAACCTGCGTCCCCAGCAGGGATTTTTTCGTGGCCCCCCGCTCGATGAAGGTCTGCTCAACGTCTTGCGCGAGCGCCTCAACGGCGCGTGCCGTGGTAATCGTATGAGCTGTTGCCCGCCCGTTGACCTTTTTCAACGCCTCCTCAATGCGCAGTGCATTCTCGGGTTTGATGACGATTTTCCTCATGACTTCGGTAGCCTTTCTCTTTGGACCTCATTGAAGTTCGGAAAGACCGGACTTGGCCTTCCCGGGGGGCGCAGAGCCCCCCCCTGCATGCGCTTGCTTACGAGGTGGGAGTAACGGGCTCGCCATCGACCCAAGGCCCCAGCCATCTCAAGGTGAAATCCTCCGAATACCCGCCGTCGCCAGAGCCCGTGACGATCAGTTGAGTATCCGTCGCGATAAACGGCAACTCTTTAGAGTGGGTGAAAAAATCGCAAAGGGCTGCTGCGCCAGCGAGAAAGGCGCGCCGCTTTGTGGGCAGTGGTTTTGGGCGCGGATGCTCCACCCTCGATCCAAAGAGGTGCCGGTCTTTTTCTGGTACTCGGAAAGACAGCCCCCAAACCCAGCCCTCAGGGTGCTTCTCGAGAGAAAAATCAATAGTTTCTTCCCCGCGCAGGCGGCCGTTCAGCCACTTTATCGCTACCGGTGGCAAACGGTCTTTCGCCAGCAGAGCCACGAGAACTACTATATCCAGAGGTGCCGCATCATCGTTCGTCATGAACGTATCCTTTCCTAATCAAATGAAGGCCAACCGCAGCCTTCCTGATCAAGAAATCGGATCATCCGAATGGCGACAAAAATGCCCTAGAGCAACTTTCTGTGCCATTCCGCCCAAACGCCTCCCTTGTCGTCACCAAGGCATTGTTTAGGTGAAGTTTTTATTATCAGCTTCTGGCCAAGAACCTCACACATGGGCCCGCGCACGCCTTTGGGCGCGCGCGGGCCCCCCGAGAAATGACAAGATCGGGTCCGCGAGCCAACCGTCGGTGCCGGTCGAATTCTGACCAATAAACCCCCGCATGGTCTGGCTCGAATGGCCAAGCAGATGTTGCAGAGCCCAAAGCGCATCCGGTCGAGGCGCGTCAGACCCCAACACGGTGCTCTTCAGGGGAGATTGAGTCCCAGTGGGGCCCAAACCATGTCCGGTGCCTGACAAGCAGCGCCTCTTTGGGAGCAACTAAGGCGCCAACCGAGCCCGATCGAGCGTTGCCGAGGCTTACGCGTCGAACACCTCCGCCAATAGCCCGTCAATCATACTTTGGCCCTTGGCCCGCTGCGCCTTTTCAAATTGCGCCGCCTGGTAGGCGAGTTGGGATCGCGCATCGCGCTGAGCCGTAAGGGCCAGCGCCATTTCCACCCCTTCTGGCCCCAATTGTCCAAGCTCTGTATGTATCCGAGTACGCGCAATATGCGCCCCGGTCCCCATATGCCTGCGCCAAGCGCTGGAAGGATAACCGCCTGCGAGTCCTTTACCAGATACGTCACGCAACACCGGGACCTGATCCGTCTGCGAAAGCGCGCGGAGATGCGCCAGATGATCCACCTTCATTCCGCGCAAAAGCACAGCATTCAGAAAGGGCTCCAGCCGTTTATGTAATCTGCCGCGTAAGGGCTCATCTTCTTTCGTTGTCGTGATATCGATGCGGTAGCAGTCCCCATCATACCATATATCCTCCCCCCAGATGAGCTGACCGTCTCCCAATCGCAGAGGGATCAGCGTCCAAAAGGCAATACAGAACGCCTCGTTGAGAAGGCGTATCTTGGTATGACGCCGCTTGGCCTCAGTGCTCTGCTCCAAAAGTTCATGGGCCAGCTGCCAGGTTTCCTTCAAATCAGGCAGTTGTTCATAACGGCC
This sequence comes from Sulfitobacter sp. M22, assembly GCF_021736025.1. NCBI lineage: Bacteria > Pseudomonadati > Pseudomonadota > Alphaproteobacteria > Rhodobacterales > Roseobacteraceae > Sulfitobacter > Sulfitobacter sp. M22. Next base: position 17,528 of record NZ_WMEC01000002.1, read on the forward strand.
AAACTTTAGGGGCACGACGGACTGTAAGTCAGAGCGCAGAGCGTTCTCATGCGCACGGATCGCCTCCAGCGTCAGCCTGTCAATTCCAAGAGCATCTGCAAACTGACGCAGCCGCATGACAGCGGTATGCCGTGTAGCGGGCCGATCCCCGTGAGACGTATAGGCGGGGGCCTGGCGCGCTTTGGCATGCGCCGTGCGCGCTGCCTCCATGCGCCGGACCCCTTCGATTGTAATAGCGATTGTAGCACCTGCATCGATCTGCACTTTTGCATATTCACGCAAGATATCTTCGGTGCTGTCGATCACGGATGCGGCCGGTACTGTTTCATGCAGCGCCACAAACCCCGTGCGCCACGCCTTCAATTTGGCCCGCCAAGCTGGCGGCAGGGCGTCATAAGCGACGCGCCGTTGCGCTGCAGGGCGCGGCACCGACCCCGCCTTGGCAACCTGCGCAGGCTCTTTGCGAACGATCGCCTCAGGCAGGATCACATGTGCAGCAGGACTGCCCGGCATCAAAACATCGATGGCGGCTTTGAGAGAGCGCAAGCGGCGGCTCGATGTCACATCTGCCCCAAAAGCGAGGTAGTCATCGACCGTGGGTACCGTGATCCCACGCGCGGCTGTGAACGCGAGAAACCTGGCGAAAACGCGCAGGTCCTCAAGCGCTACTGCCTTGAACCCTTTTAGGTTGCAGTAAGGAGCCATCAAAGGGTCCGCCCCAAGTGCCTGCCTATCTCGAAGGTCACAGCTACGGCGCACGCCTTTCTTTGCACGGATCGCGTCACGTATTGTGCAAAGAACTGGGGTCCCTGGCGGGACCAACCTGTCAAACGCGCCGCGCAGGTTCTCCAACTGTCGTGGCGAAGCATCCCCTTCTGCAAACGTAAGAAAATCCGAAAGCGTAGGCACAACGATCGCGCGCGCTTGTGCAAACCTAAAGAACTTATCCAAGGTACGCAGCTCACGTAAGCAGATCTCATCAAGCCTCGCGGCCCCGCGGTAAGGATCAAAATGCGCCGCCGATAGAATTTCTGCACGGCTGCGGGTGTCGTAAGTCTTAGTCATCCATCAATCCGATCATCATGTCTTGGCCCCGCTCAACGAGTTTGAGCGCATTCAGCCAGCCGTAGAATTGGCGCAAAGTGGCCGCGGTATCGTCGATACGCTTGGCAATCACTTCGATCTCGTTGGGATAGCGATCGAGCAAAAGCGACGTTTGACCATGGCGCATTTGGTGCGGGGTCATCGGCAGATCGACAACCGCACGCATGACTTGCGAGAAGTGCGCAGCAAAGAAGTCCGCGTTGAGAGAGCGCCCAGTCTTGCGTACCGAAGGGAAAAGAAAGGGGCTTGTGTCTGCATGCGCAAAAAGCGGGCGGATCACCTCAAGATACCAGCGGATCGTATCGTAGGCGCCGTATTTGTTGCGCGCGATCGGGAACTCAATCACGGCATTGTTCTTCGTCACCGCCGCCGGCAAGACAACCTTGAAGGGCTTTTTGCCTTTTTTAGGGATGCGGAACTGCGCGTCTTCACCGACGCATGTCAGCGCCATCACATTACTGCGCCGTAAGGGGGCCCCTCCAATTTCAATGGCTGCAAAACATGCGCAGACCCCGAGCATGCGGACTTGGGAGGTCTCAAGCGCTGTGAGTTTGCGACCCTCGGCCTTAGCCTGCGCCAAGATCTTTTCAGCCGCCTCGCGCAGCGTCAGAAAGGACGTGAGAAAACGGCGCCGCAGGTGCTTCTTTTCCACAAGCCGTTCACAGAATTTGCGGTTGACCTTGGTCATGGATTTTTCGGCCGTGCGGCCTGCACGCGCAGTTTTGTTGTTCGCGAGAACCTGACGCATACCGCTGCAATCCAGCCCGAGATGCGCGCGCACCTGGTTGAGGGCTTTGAGATATTTGCGGGCGCTGCGCGGCTCGAGATGCCCTTTTGACTTCGGTTCATGCTGACGGCGAAACAGCTCACCCGCGATGCCATAGAGCGTTTCATCACAAGCCAGAATGGCTTTAAGATCGCCTTCTTCGCTGCTGATCATGCCGAGATCCAATCCCGCCCGCAAAGCCGTGCGAAAAGCAGACTTCATCACATGCGCATGCGGCTCATGCCTATCGGTGAATTCCTTTGCGACCGGATCCCAAGAGTTATTCGTGACACTCTCGATCCAGGAGATGAACTGGACTTCCCATTCTTGCGGGATCTCTTGGTGCGCTGGCGCCCGGCGCTCAGGCAGAAAGTTGATGGGGCCCGCTGGCAAAAGGGGCAGAAGTTCAGAAAAGGCGCGGAGCTCGTCAAGGCGCTTGAGAGACCGAGCATGAGAGTCTCTCACATTGCCGCTGAAATCCCGGTCAATCTGTTGCGCCCGCTCTAAAGTCATATCCGCGGGTTGCCAGCCGTAAGACCGCGCAACGAGCGCAAAGCTCTTCAGCATCTGAAGCTTCATCGGATGCCAATCCGATGTACCTACCCGCCCCTGCACGCGCGGTTCAATGGCCGCAAGCAATACTGTCCAATCGTCCTGCATCGCCCGCAGTCGAGCTTTTGCGGCGTGAACACCGTGAAACGTCTTTAGCGGTGCCAAGAGCCGGCCCCGAAACGTCTTATAAGCGCGCTCTGTTGGCCAATGATCGAGGTCAAACCCCTTCAAAGGGAACCTCAGCGCAATAGCATCCAGGTCTGCTTCAATCGCAGTCAACGGCCGGTTCAGTATCGAGGCGGCCTTATCAATCGCGCTCAAGTACCTTGATTGCGTGCTGGTAGAGAGATTGCTTCGTGCGGCCGTATAAGCGCGAAGCTGTGCAAAGTTGGGCACCTCCGAGGGGGTGCTGGAGGCCGCTATGGTTGCAACAGAAGACAGGTCGGCAGGGGGTCTGCCAGAGAGATCAAGCATGAGATGTCCTTTCAGGAATGAGGTTGATCAGGGAAAATGAGAAAACCGCTAAGATGCTGGTTTTTCCGGTTAAATGCGCAGCGGACATAAACACCTTTGCGGTTGCCGCCGGTGAAACCTCGAGGGTGTTTGTGTCCCGGTCACTTGCGTGTAGGTCCGGTCGCTTGGTGGAAATCGGCGTGTCCGCAGGGGTGAACTGACATCTATTAAGAGCTCATGTTTTTGGGATAAGGGAGCCGAAGCCGGGAGCGGTACGCGCATAGACGGGGAGGGTTTCGTGGCTGTGCCAGGCCAAAACCTCGGCACGGCGCCAGCGCAGACCGCGCGCGTTTTTGCGACCTTTTGAAAGATCGATGGCCTTTGGGAAAACTGGCATCCGTGCGGGCACGTTGCCTTTCGACCAGCGGTAGAGGATCGAAGGTGTCACGCCGATGAGAGCCGCTGCCGCTTTTGCGTCGAGCAGGGGTTCCCTCAGCTCCGCCGCGCGCTGCAGGTCTTGTTCCGTCGCCAGCCCCAGAGCCGACCACACCACCGTCCAGCGTGTCGTGCCGCCGACTAAGCGGATGCCGAGCGTCCTTAGGACGCGCGAAAGCGCCCTGTAATCGCCGTTGTTGACAGGCTTCAGGCAGAAAAACGTGACCAAGTCATCTTTGGAAAGGGGGGTGTCATGCGTCATGGGAGGGACATAGGTCCCGAGCATGCGCCCCAAAAAACACGACATGCGTTTAGACACGCAGTGCTTTGTAACCGATCACAGCGACGGCGCGGTCAGTTTACAGTATTGATGCGGCCTACGCGGGCCGCCAAGCTACCGGCTTTGGCGTCGGGCGCGATGCCGACGGCAACCTCGCCGAAACGAAGGATAACCCCGCCGCATGCGGCCAAGTCCTGTTTTGTTTTTCGGCCCTGATAGATGCCGTACCAGAAGGGTCATCCCAAAATTTGAAAGGCTAAGCCTAATCTGCCAACAACTTGGCTTTGGAAACACCGTCATCTGAATCGGGTATGTTTCGGATTCAGAATTTCGAGGATCAATACGGGATAGTGCAAAGGTTCTTTGATGTTGAATTCCACGGCAGCCTCCCTGCCCTATTGAGCGTGCCCGCGCCTATTTTACAGGATCCCTAGAGGTCCCGGTGGGTTTCGGCTTGTGCATAAACGCTATGCTCTGTGTGAAAGATATCAATGCTATCATTCGCCAGGTCCCATTTCAGTACGCCCTCATTACCATAGGAATCCTTGCACCCCAAATTAACAGAATAGGTGTACGCCAACCCAAACATCGCAACGCGATAGATCACGTCCGCCGCAAGGTCCATGGATGGGATCGCACTAAAGCTCTCTATCTGGGAAGTGTCATCCTCGCCTTCATAGGTCAGTTCAATTTTTTCAAGTTTCAGTCCCCGCAAATCGGCCAGAAGGAGCCGGCGGATTTCAATGAGGTCGTCCTGTGTTGGATTGTTCGGGTCAAGCAAGTCGAACTCTGGCTGAAGCATCTGTGTCATTCTTTAGTTTCCATTTCTTGGGCGATCCGCATTTTTCTTCTGTTGCAGAGAGGTTCCCGGTGCCGAGATTGGCGTTAAAACAAGGTTTTGTGACGGCGCGGGAATCCACTGCTTCCCGCGTTAGTGCGCCTTGTCAGCGGACAAGACGTTCGGAGCATCGGCTGATGGGCCGACCTCCTCCAATCGGACAGTCAAAGAGCCTTTCACCGCTTGACTCCTGAGTTCTGTTTGCCGCGATAGGGATTGATCAGATCCCAAGCAACGCGTTGCCATGTTCAGCGACAATACAGTCTCCTTCCGACGTGCGTTTCCTTCCTTTCATGAGACGCCGGTGACGTAGTCAAACGACGAAAACACAATGTCCGTCCGTCGTATAAAGAATATGGGTCGAGCGATTATGCCGCGGAAACGCCACAGCGAAATTTTATGCAAATGCCGGGCGTTCGGTTTGGGGGTTCCAAGTAGGCCCGCCTTATCTTCAAAACCTCGACGCCTTGAGCCAGCTTTTTGCAAGTCGTGCGCTGTCCGGGCCCGCACGGTGTGGTGCCGCACGCCGCTCGAGCGTTTCGTAAAGCATATCCAAAGCATAACCAGAGTAGAGGGCAAACGAGATGTGCTCGAAGTTCTCAATTGAGGGTACTTCGTCATATCCACCGGCGTGCAGCAAGCGGGTGAGCCAATGTGTTTCGAACTCGGGAGCATCTGAAACAAGTTGCCGCCCGGCAAGGGTTTTCAGAAAGGCCTGTGACACAACCTGCACCGAAGGTGCGCCCGCCAGACTCGAGAACGCAATCTTATGGACCGCGGCACTAAGATGCGACCAGTCATCGATATCCCATGTTGCGGCGGGGCTGATCAGCGAGCTCCACGTCTGCACGGCACCATTGTCGATCCACGAGAGACCGATCTCGATCGGCCAGCTTTCGAGCGAAAGGCTTGACGCTTCAAAGTCCAGAATGGCGAAGTTTTCAATTTTATCTCGCGTCATTGCACGCGATCCCTTCGCGAGGGGAGCAGGTCGATCACTATCATATAGGCTCCAGCTATTTGAACCATTTGCATCAAAAATTTGAGAGTCGCAAAAACCTCCCTTCCGACTTTCTCAAAGCCGGAAGGGAGATCTAAGCTGTCTAGAGGCAGTCGGACAATTCTTCGAGGCTAACATCGGCATCCAAGGGGCCCGAATGCGCGATGACGACCGCCGTGATCACCCATGTTCCAAACGCTGTTGCGATCCTTGGGCTCATGTCAGCGGTTTGCTGCAATGTCTCCAGAATCCTGATCATCTGAGACGCGCCTTTTGCCATCTTATATCCTTTGACCTGAGGCGCAGTGCTCGTTTGCATCAAAAACGTCTCCCATTCTGCCTCACTGCGGCACCCCCTCAAGACTTCCAAAGCTTGGGGCCAAGCCAGCGGGAACTCTGTCGCAAGACACAGGCCTTGGTTGCGCGCGAAACTGCGCAGACCGGTGGTTAAGGCAAAGATCAGATCATTGGCATTGACCAAGCCTGCGCGGTGCAATTGCTGGGAAACTTCTGCAGCAGCAGTTGGTGCGAGGCGGCGGAAGAGAACCTCTGCAGAAAGAACTGGGCGAGTGTTGGGGTTGAGTTCGGTCATCGTAGTATCCTTGGAAAAGTCGAAAATGGAAAAGCGCCTGCGAACACAGAGGCTCCGGGATAAAGGACGACGCACCAACGCAGCCTGCGCGTTAAAGCTTGTGCTGTGTGTGATTGACAGGTGTCGCTGGGAATGGGCGTCGACCTCCCTACTATTCAGCAAGGGGGATCTTCGTCCTGCGCGTCCGCAAGAAGACGCGCAGGGTCGAAGGGACCCTGCCCCTTAAAATTCCCCTTGTTTGCAACAAACAGGGTATTGAGCTTCTACAATATCGACTTCCTGTAGAAGTCGAATGCTGGGTTCCGGCGTAATAGTGCTCTAATACTGGCGTTGGCGACGCGCCGATGCGGTGGCATGCGCCAGGCTGCGGCGGACCGGGACAGGGCTCACAAGAGGCATTGGACCAGTGAGCGATGTCTGTTTTCCCGCATTGAAAAATATTCCCGGGCATCGCAACAAATCGGTCTGAGCCATTACAAAATACTCCGCATATTTTGCCGACTTGGCCCCTGCCCCGTGCCAGTGATGTGGCCTTTCAGACCAGTTTGGATTGGCACTGTGTTCCGACCCGTTTGGCTTAGCACCTCTGCACAGGTGCACGTTGAAAGCGGCCCCCAGATTTCCTGTGCACGCCGAAGCGCGTCGAGCGCACTGTCAGCCTTGATCAGCGCCGTGCAGGAACGCGCATAGGGGCGCGCTTGCTGTAGCTCAATTATGTGAAGTTGGTCACGTATTTGCGCAGGCAAGCTGGACAACATATCTGCCGCCTCGATCCCACACCGTTTTCGGTAAGCCTTTACTGCATCAAGTGATGTAAACAAAGCCGGGGCATCTTCGACGAGACCGGAGCCCGAGAGACGAAGCCCTCCTTTGTCGGTCAAACCATCAATCAAAGCCGCCGCGAGCCGCGTCGGCCGAAACTCTTGCCAGCTCACGAGCTCATCAACCGGCAGACCCGGTATCGGAATGTTGCACCCCAAAATAACGCGCTTGCGGGTTTCCGAGCGGGCAAGACGCAGGCGCTCGACAAGCTGGCGCGTGGCAAGCTCTCGCGTCTGAAGTTGCACGCGCCGGATTAACGGATCTGGATGGCAGGGGGTTTGCACCGCAACGGCACTGCCATCTGACATCTCATAGGGAACTTCGACCTCCGGCAGGCGCAGTTGGCCAGTTGCGTCTGGTCGAATAAACTCCAGATTCGCGTCCTCACGATCCCCCCACAGGGCGCGGCCGTAGTCTTCAAGTGCTTCAACAGGCAACTCTTCGCGGCCGATCGCGATCACGGTCGAGCAGTCGCGATATCGATTGGTGCCAAGGGCGCGCCCGCCGTACCAGAGCCAGTGCGCCCCATGCAGCGGTGTGTGCAGCATCCGTTGGGACACCTCTTCATCCCGAAGCCCTGAGAAATTGTGGCCCGCGTCTTCGAAGAAGCGCAGCGCCACCTTTCTGCTGCATCCAACTAGAACCCCGCCACCTTGCCCCATCTGATCCGCCAATACCTCGCGACGGATCACCCGGCGCCAGTGCTCGCGCAATTCGGGACCTTTGAGCAAGCTTCTGAGTGTCATGCGCCGATCATGAATTTGGACTATGTCCGCATGGGGGCGCAACACCATGTTGGTGCTGCGATGTGCTTCAATACCCAAAGCATCAAGTATCTCAAGGTCCGCATCGGCATCGAGAATGAGCATGGGTTGTTTGTGACGCTGTGGGCGTACGCGGCAGACCCTCAGTGCGTAGCCCGAGGGGCCGTTCACAAGGCGCAGCCGTTCTATCGTTGTTCTTGTTCTTTGCTTCGCATCGGCGAGGCTTGTCCAGACTGCGGCGTACCAGGACGCATTTCTTAGGAGATCTTCGCCGCGCGCAAGCAACCTGGATTGCTGTGCGTCGCTCTGATCCGGTTCAGGTGCGGGAACATTTGCTTGAGCCGAATATTCGAGGCGCGCAAACGCGCGATACTCTTCTTCCGTATAGGACAACTCCAAGGGGGATTGGCCCAGCATCATTGTCTCGATGAGAGTGTGAGCGGCGGTCAGAAGTTCTGCATGTGCTTCAACGCGCCAGTCCTCTTTTCGGCCACGCTGGGTGTAGTGCCGTAAAAAAGTTCGAGGCAAGCGAAACGCATCGATGCTGATGGTGACGAATGAGAGTTGTTGTGCCCAGAACGTTTCATCAACCACGCGCAAGATACCGCCGTATTTGTCGGTGTCGGGAAAGCCGAGGTAGCTCGTCGCCATATAGCGATGCCCTACTGTATTGGTGACGGCGAATTGGTTCAGATAAGCACAGCTGTCGGCATGTGGACAGCGCGCGTCGCCCTGCTCGCAAAAGCTTTCGCGGATATTCAATCCCAGCCGGATTCCGCGCTCAACCAGCTGATACTTTCGGCACATCTTTTCGTCCGAAGTGGTTGGGTCGGGTGCGGAGCGACCGCGAATGATATGGGCTTTCCCCTCAAGTTCTTGGGCGTGCTCGGCCGCTTCCTCGGAAAGCGCCAGTGTAGGTGCATGAAACACAATGCGTTTGTTGCCAGCCAAATGCCCAAGTAGCTCGCGCGCGACGCGACTTTTACCAGCCCCGGGACTGGCGGCAATAACCATCGCAGGAACAGGAGCGCCTTCCGGCGCATCCCCAATTTCGACAAGATGTTCGATGGCTAACCTGAGTGCCAGCCTGAGATTGGGCTCTGCGCGGGCCAATTTTGTAAACATCGTTGTCGGTGCGGGAGTTTTGGCCGGAAACGCGCCAAAGCCTCCAAAGCGGCCGGCAAGATCTCGGGGTAGTAGGGTAGTGTTCGTCATGACCGATCCTCTGATTATCATATCAAGGAAATCGGTCGAACCCTGCTGGCAGAGAAATTTCGTGCATCAAAAAAGTGTCACACCGGTAATGAATACCTATGACCGGCATGACACCAAATGTTCGACGGTTACATTCGACCTTGGCGGCTTTTGACCGATAGGTCACGTCTGAAACCCAGCGCGCTGACGCTTGGCAGACAAAACACAACGCGCCACGAGATGGTCAAATTTTCGACCAATTTTTGCGCCAATCCACTGGCAACGCTGGTGCAGCAGTTAGTCCGCATTGCGCGCCCCGGTTTCAAAGATACCGGTACTAGGAGCCGACGACATCAAACCCAAATTTCAACGCCTTTTCTAAGCGTTGGTAAATCAAAAATTCTGACAGCCATGCTCCACGATGTCTGTTGCTACAGCGAAAAACGTACAAAATGCTTGATGACACTTCCGACCCTCAACGCGTACCTCCACATGATGACTGGCTCGACCTCCAGACGGCTCGAGAACAACTCATGGAACACATTGCGCGGTTTTTGACGACCAGTTCTGGTCAGAATGCATGGGATGAGCACAACGCTCCTCCGGTCCTCGGCCTCAAGGTCTCGGCCGGTCTTGGCAAGACGCGCACAGCGCTGGAGTGCATTGCAAAGCATGGGCATGAATTCCTAAAAAGGGGTCATATCCTGTTCTATGTGCCCACGCTTGATTTGGCCGTTGAAGCGGAGAAAACCTTCAGAGAGTTGAATTCCGATCATCCAAGTTTCGTGCTGCGCGGCAGGAGTGCGTTAAACCCGGGAACGGCCACCGCTATGTGCGCGCGCTCCGATGTCGCGAAAGAAATCGCGAAAAACGTCTCATCGGTCACGCGGGCCCTATGTCGAGAGGAAACCCGAGGAGGCAAGATCGTCGAAGCGGCCTGCGCCAAGGGATGCCCCTATCTTGCGCAAGAGGCCATCACGAAGCCACACGTCGTGTTTCTGGCTCATTCATATCTGAACTCTAAACCACCTTTGTCGTGCCCTGTTGCGCTGCGGATCATTGACGAAAAATTCTGGAAAGAGATGATCGATATTGAGTCGTTGCCTCATGATGACTGGATGTTCACACCAGATCACCTGAAGGACGACGCCTTAAAACATAACTATGAAAAAACACAAAAGACGGTTTCAGCTGCCTTGCGGGATAAGAAACCGGTGCATCTCGCGCTGCGCGACAAAGAGATAACAGCAAAATCATTGCGCGACCTTGCCACAGCAGAGCGGCTGGCTATGCCGGTCTTGGAACTCGATCCGGGACTCCCAGAGAATCTCGTCCGATTGCAAATAGCCTCGTTCGATCACGCGAAAGCTAACAGCATTAAGGTCCGGTCGCTGGTTTTTAACCTGTTGGCAAGAACTATAGGTCGGGGCGGTACAGAGCGCCTCAGCCTGGCAAAACCAACAGAACAATCGGGCAACCGTGCGCTGATAAAAGTTCATCAATTAGATGAAATTCCCGTTGATGCGCCAATTCTTCTCTTGGATGCAGATCTCGACGAAACCATCGTCAGTCGCTTTTGCGCAAATGCAAAGTTTGAACGTTTACTCACACGACCAAAAGCACATGTTATTCAGGTGAGCGACCAAACCCTTGCGTACTCAACACTCAAGGGCGAGGAACACAAAGAACGGCGCGATGACATTGTCAGGATCATCAAGCGCGAAGTAGAACGCGCTCGTAAAAAAGATGTGCTTGTCGTGGCGCCTAAGGCTGTTCTGCATAAATTATATGAAGACAACGGGGAAACCTTCAATGACAGGTCGACCCAGCCTCAGATGCTCCATGGCGCTACTGTCAGATGGTTCGGGCCGAGATTGCTGGGCGTAAACACCTATAGTGACTTCGCAACAATCATACTGGTGGGTCGTTTGCAACTTCCTGTCGTTGCTCTCGAAGATCAGTTGCGTGCGCTTTTTGGAGATAGTGACATGCCGCTTAGCTTTACCGACGGAGAAAGATTGATGGCTTCCAAGACCAGCCTTCTGCGCGCAGACGATACGCGCGTGGATGTGAAGGTCCGAAGCCATCCGGACCCACGCGGGGCAGCCCTGCTTCGTCAAAGTCGCGAGGCGCAGTCTGAGCAGGCAATTGCACGGCTGAGGCTGCTGAGCACCGACACACCTAAGCGGGTCCTAGTTCTTAGTAACGTCCCGTTGCCTGGTCTTCCCGTAAATGATTGGCTCAAATTCGACGCTGTCGTTCAGGACAAGTCTGATGTGCAGGTTTCCAAAAAATATCAAAAGTTGGAACGTGCGATTGATGGAGCGAACGGACCTGTGCTGCGTGGGATTCGGTTGTCTCCAAGCGGGTTGACTAAAGACGCCAAGGACGTGTTTCCCAGTTTCGAGTCAGCAAAGGAATTCAGAAAAAAACTCCCTTCGGAAGTCATGTTGCAGTGGGTGAAAAGCATTGCAGCTGACAGGGGTCTGTCTGCAACTTCCATGCTGCTCTCGAGGAGCATGCGTGGTGGTCACAAGACTCACGCGGTTGTATTCACCACCGCGAAAGGTGCACAGCAATTATCCCAACATCTCTGGCCGGAATTCGACAAACACATCGTGAGTGAAGAGCGCCCGGTTATCAGGAATGATGAAACTGCGGTTCTCGAACCGTTATCATGAACGCCGCAGATCGCGGTATCTGTTGGCCGAGCCCTGTTTTAGGCTCGGCCGTGCTCTTAATTAGATCCAGGGTGCCGGCATTTTCATCATGAAAATTCCCGGAAAACCACCCGTGCCGTATCCTGCGACCATCAACGTGTCGCCTTCGACGACAAATGGCAGCTTCTTGGATCCGCTGAGGATGCGGCACAAGGTTCCTGCTCCGGCCAAAAATGCCTCTTTTTTGGATGGGTAGATTTTCGCGGGGCTGCCTGCTGATCCACCTTTGAATGTGATCGTTGGTGCCCAGCCTCCAGGACGGGCAGCAATATGGAAGCTTGCCACATCCTGGCCGTGCGGATTGCGGCCTACCGCGGGGAGGCGGTCTTTGGCAAACAGTGCGGTCTCTACAATGGCAAGCATATTGGATGCATGGGCGGCAGATCGCGAATGTGTTTGAGTGTCTGTCATAACTTTTCCTTTGTTTATTTACAGAAAGGCCGGGGGATCGATTGAGGTTTTTGAAAAACGCCTTTCATAAAAAAAGGCGCTTTTCTGAAAATCACATCGAGATCAGGCAACCTTTGGCCCTGCGTTCTGGATTGGCAAAACCCCAACGCCTTCGTTTGGTACCCGCCAGTGCACATGCTTAAAAAGCTGTGCTCCCTCGGGATGACAGGGCCATCATCAGACATTCTAACGAACGGGTGCGGCCATCAGGCCGCTGAGGTCTGTTCATCTGGCTCTCATTAGTACCCGATGGAGCGAAGGCGATTTTGGCCAGCAAGGGTGCCTGGTGCCCTGCATCAGCGGCCAGCTAAGCCCCTCTGACCAAGAGGGGGAAACCGCTATAAGTATACTAATAGAAGAAACCCACCTTTGCCTCGGACGCGCGCGTTCTGGATCACGTTGCTTTCACGAGCGGGCGGCAGGTGGCTGAAGGTCCACGCAGGAACGCAGCTCCAGATTAGCTTTTGGCACGTCCCTTCCGGCGGACCCCGAAACCTAAGCGACGGAAAATCTGCCTGCTTTGCGCACGAAGGCTCAGAGTCTCGCTGCCAAACAGCTCGATCAATGGTGACAGCTCACCAAGCAGCGCACCCAAAAATTCCAAAAAAATAAAGACTCTATTCGCGGCATCGCCGCGTCACCCCTGCCCTGCTGGCGAGGCAGGGGATGACGAGCCGGTTGCCACTCAAAACCAGCAGAAACCCCAACCTCAAAAACCCTCTTCGCCATTGAAACTGGCGTACATCCAAAAGGAACTCCAAATGAACATTGATCGCTTCACTCAGATCGAAATCGCTAAAGGCGAAGTCCGACTAACTGCAATACTTGACGTACTTAAGAGAAACGGCCTAACCGGCCAGCCGCCCTTCGGTGCGCGGCTAGACATGATAGCGCATCACTTAGCCCCGCAGAACTTTCGAGCCTTCATCGTTACTCGACGCGATGGCGGATGGGTTGCTGATCTTCTACTGCACTCACCGCTGCCAGAATCTTCGGCCCGCTTGGGGTCTCCGGATGTCTTGGGCACCCCGGACGCCTTGCCTTGCCTCACCTATGAGGAAGCCTGTCGGGCAGGAATAGAGATGATAGCCCAGCTCCTCGCATATGCGCAGACACCCGCAGCGTTGCGTACCTAAAGCCACCCTTCCCTCACATCGCTTCAGCTATGCCCCTCATTTGCTTGAGCGATGTGAGCAAATCAAGAACTCAAGGAAAATACTCTGTGACCGCACCTGTATATACTGATCAGCAGCTTATTGATGGGCTTCACCTCTTACGTCGTTTGCACAAAATGGCGCAGCGCAGGACCCACGTCGATGCCCTTCCCGGCACATTCCAAAAAGAGGCCCCTGCGCTGCGTCGGGGCCTGCCACACTGGCATCCAGACAATATTCAGGCCGCCGTTCTTTACTCAGTTAACGGTGGCTGGAATGCCGACATCGTACTTCACGATGCGCCCGACGGCCATCTTCTCGTCCTTGACAAAGGCACCGGTCAGCCGTTTTCGAATAAAGGCCAAGCCGAACAATTTCTCCTGGACTTCGTCACCGCACTCACTGCCGCTTGGGCCCCTGAAGCTGTTCTTCCCGACCTAGCTGAAAGTCTGGCAGCTTGAACAAACGCACCGGAGGGCCAATTTCCCGCCGGTGCGCAAACTGAGGCAGTGTGCCGTCTCGGGGAGAGCCAATTTCAAAATTGGGCGCGGGTGCAGGCTGGTAGGATCGGATTTGACCCGACGCCTTTAGCTGGCAGTTAACGAGGTCATTGACCCGTGCTACTATATTTGAATAACGATAAAGCCGAGGAGCCGAAGAATGTCATTTTTCGAAGTTTTTCTATCAGTCGTATCGGTCGTCGTGTCTGCTTCAGGTCTTTTTTATGTCCACTGGATCGTAAAAACCAGCGGACGCGATCGCCCGAACGATCCAGCGGCGGTGTTGAGGCTTATTGAAAAATCAAAGAGGACGTCCGCCAGTCAGACCGATTAAATCTAAAGAATGTGTTGTCAGTTGATCGGCCGCTGTGAGTATGAGTTACCCCTCAATTTGGGTATACGTGAGATACAGGTAGGATCCTTGCATCTTGAATGTTTGACAATTTATTGTATTTGTAGAACACTTTGATCAATGGAGGATGTCATGGCAAAAACAGAGACCTTTCGGCAGTCAGAGGCTTCCAGAGCCCGCCTTGAGGCAGTTCTCAGTCAGATCGAAGAAATGGGCCTGTCGCGTGACAAGGGTGCGCGGGTGACCGGTCGGATCAACCCGAAACTCCTCGAGCTTGCGCGCGCCCGCGCCGGGGCAATGTCTGACAGCCAGCTCTTGGAGTTCGCGCTCGCAAATATCGTGATCGAGGACGGCTTCGCGGATGCATTCACCGCCGCGCGCGGAAAGATCGACCCCACCCTCGATCTGGAAGCCTGACGCTGCATGGAAATCGACGAACTGCTACGGCGCTGCCGGGTCGCCCTCGGCAAAGCCGATCTGCCCTTGCGTGCCGACAGTAATCTCTCGTTTCTGGCCGATGCATCGGTTGGCGGCGAACGGATCATGCTCGACACATGCGTGATCCTGGATCAGCTTCAAGGTAGACTTCCACATGACATCGAGGAGCGCATTCGGGCGCGGGCGATTTACCACTCCCCCGTTGTTCTCGGCGAGTTGGCCTTTCTTTTCGGTCGGCTCGACCCAAACGACCCTCGCACATCCGATGCTACGCGCGAGCTCCGAACCCTTCTGACGAGCATCGGCGCCCACAGGATCTTTGATTTGACGCATGAGGACACCATGCGAGGAATGGTGCTTGCGGGCTGCATGGCGCGCGTTCTCGGTTATAACGGGGAAAACCGCAGGAAGACGCAGAACGACGCGATCCTGGCGGCGCAGGCATCCCGTCTTGGATGCCTGATTGTGACCCGGAATGTCGGAGATTTCGACCGCCTTGGGCAACTGGATGACAGGCTCAAGGTCTCCTTCTACCGAAGAACAGTATGATGATATCGCGTCACGGGGGGCAGCCGAATGACACTCTCAAGATGAGACCTAAGCCTCTGTCCATCTTCCGCGACCCTTGTACCTCGCCTTGCCGGTCAAACCCGTGATACCTGAAAATCCTGCAAGAACGTTCCTCTATCGTTCTATTCCGGCCACATTGAAATGAACCAGCAACCTCAAGCCCATTAACGTGACAACACCCTCATCCCCTTGTTCATGATGGTGCTTATGGCCAGAGGCTTCATTGTCGCAACGCACTTTCTCGTTCGGACAATTTAGGAGAACATGATGATGCCAGCGATTTCTGCTGGGCTGGGTACTGCTTACGGATTTGCCAGAGCCCTTGGCAGCAGCCAACAGGCCTATAACCGATATCTTATCGGTGGAGCGAGCGGCGCGGCGTACGCAGTGCTCCGCGCACGCCAGGTCTTCGGCGTGCAAACAATGTCACAAAGAGCAGGTATGAACCAGAATACAGCCCTGCCCCCCGGATCGAGCCTTTTTCTAAAAAATTTCACAAATTATCGTTCAGTGTTTCTGTCTTAAAATAAACGTTCCAATCTTCTTTTCATGGGCACAATCAACCCCGCCCGTTAAATGGAGAACAACAATGACTAATTTGACACCGATCGTTCTGAAACCAGCCTCTTTTCCTCAGCCCCTCGTCGACGCATTGCGTTTTCTGGCGAAGGAATACATTAATTGTCCGTCAGTTACAGATGATGGTACGCTTTTGGGAATTGACATAGCGTACAAGCTGTATGGTGAAGGCGGCTACGCAATGTCGGAGGTTGCGGCCTACTTTTTTCAGGAGAACGACCTGTGTCGTGGGCATGTCATTAACTTTCCCACAATGGAGGCCGCTGAAAAATGCCGCAAAGCGCAGAATGCTGTAAGCATGATGAACCTGCATATTGTTTGTATGCTATTCCACTATTCCTGCTGGCCAGGGAAACAATTGCACACACTTATATTCCGCGATTTTACCCTATTTTACGATGCCCAGATGATGGACGATGGGAACGACACACCGTCCAGGTTCAAGCTTATTCTCCACGAACAGCCCTCAGAAATGAATTTGGCTCAGTTCAAACAAGACATTGAGATCTGTCTTGCAGGTTTTTCCGATGCCTGCGAAGGCCTTGGCGCCTTTAAGTTCGTTGTGGATTTTAATGCGGTCGGAGTAAAAGTCGCATGACCTTTGATAGGAGCCTTGGGCGCCAAAAAAGCCAAGGGCCTAATGTTTGGGAATTACGGAATGCGGGCCGCTCTCAAGCCCCTTACCGGATGTGTTGAAGCACTCTTCAAAAACACGAAGTTCGTTTGGAAAAAACCAATAACTGCTCTCGCAAACTTCTGCGAGAGCAGTCGCCGGAAGGTGTCCATCCTGCATTGTTCAGATCGCGTTAGCGAGAACCAACCGCACTTCAAAATTCTGAACTTAAACACATGACGGTATCTGACGGCGAGTATCAATCCCGCGCTCAGTTATCCACAGATCGGACCGTGCGGTGATAAAGGTCACAGTATGGCGATTAAAGGTACAGTACGAAAATTAGTCGGCGGCTTATCGTTCGCCATTTATTCTGGCTACGCACTGTACGTGGTTTTACGAGGTGGTTCCACGACGACCTGCGCGCCATCGCGCCGGGCCGGACAGCGGACGACTTGCGCGCGGATGGCTTCGGGCACTCAGCTTCAAACATCGTACGCCCCGACGAACCCGCAATCGCAACCGTCTGGAAAGGCACTCGAACTAAGCCCGATTGATAGCTACGAGAACAAAGACATGGCTCTTTGGAAGGGCAGTTTGCTTAACCCTCTCGACAATGGGTCTCCGGCGGTATATGCTACTGAGTAGCATCTAGATGAGGCGACTCTAATGAGCGTAAAAGCGTCTGTATCCATCAGCGAGGCCCAAGAGGCTTACGCGCGCGATCTCGTGTCCCAAGGGCGTTATGCTACCCTGAGCGCAGTCGTGCAGCAGGGGCTTGAACTCCTGAGAGAGCAATCACAAGCGACTGAAGCTCTGCGTGAGCTTCTCGCCAAGCGTCAGAACGGCACTTTCGTGTCGCTTGTTGAGGGTGAGCGACGGACCCAAGACATGATAGCGCGGAAGAAAACCGAACATGGTCTTTGACGTCGTTCGCGGCGACGGCGTCGATTACGACCTTGACCTAATCTTTGATTTTCTCATCAAGTCAGCGCAAGAGCTCGGAGAAGATGGACAACGGGCCTTCAACCTCGCGGAGCAAAGATTGATCGAGATAGAAAGTGCCATGCGCAGCCTGGGCGGGGCACCCTATCAGGGGACGCGCCGTCCACATCTCGGCAAGCGCATTCGTAACGTTACGAAGGGCCGCGCCGTCCTCTATTTCGATGTGGATGATCATCAACACCGTGTCCGCATTCTCGCGATCTTCTTCGGAGGTCAGGACCACGAGGCACGCATATTGTCCCGCCTACTCAGCGAAGCTTGATTGCAATCGGAGCAATGGGATCTGTCGCAAGTTTTTGCGGTTGGTTACACCTAGCTCGCGCATGGTAGGGGGAGGGCTTTTGCGCTTGATAGTGAGTCCCCAACTGTGACGATTGACTTCACAGACTGCTCTCTTCGCGGCGTCAGACCTGCCCATGGGCCGATATCGCGCGACGAGCAGAAACGACTTGGATCATCAATCACTGACCGGACCGTTTGGGCGACCACGGTGCCGACGCCTGGCATCGTCATCATTAGTCTACAGGCATCGTCCTAACGTACGATCATGGGGACTCGGCGCTCGAAGGCAGAAAGTTCGCTACGCAGTGCCGTTCGGGCCCTCAAGATCGCTGCAGTTGCAACTTTCAACGAAGAGTTTCCTGCGACCAGTTCGCAGATCCGCGCTACGTAGCGGCTCTTGCCGACCGGGCCGAGCTTCAGCCCGAAGTTGCGCAACATCCCGCGAAACGACTGCTCAATATCCAGCAGCGATACCCTCTGCATCACGCCGGACGGTCTTGACGGGCATCGCCTTTAAGACAGCCTTTACCTGGCGCGGCTCCATCAACATGAGCTCGAAGCCCGCCTCCCGCAGGCCACGGTGGGGCCATTGCGCCAGCGGTCCAGCCTCGAGCCCGATCGTTTTTAGGCGCCATGGCAGATCGCCCGAGAACGCGATGTAAGCCTCAAGCTCGCAGACGATCTTCGCTTGCTCCACGATCTGCCCAGGTTCGTCGAGTTCGCAGACTGCGGAACTCCCGAAAGAAACGTCGATACCGATGAAAGTCTTCATCTCGTCCTCCTCTGAGAAGTGAAAGCGCCAGAGTATCAGAACCTCCCCGTCCCATGACGACATCTGGAAACTATTGCCGCCATCTGCGAGGATATCACCATGGACCCGGCAAAGATCGCCGCCCCGTAAACCGGCTCAACTCCGAGCCGGAGAACAAATTACACCATGTCTTGGGACACTACCGCTACCGCCTGCTGCTACAGCACGGAACAACCAAAATTCTGGGTTTTCCGGCAAGTGACATGAGCGACATGAACGCTGCCGCCTTCTTCATTGCCCACCTGCCACAGCGATTTTTTCCGCTGCTGAACGGTGGCGAACTGGCTGCGCTTTACTGTTTTGGGTTCCCTTATCTTGCCGCCACGGGCCCCAGCCCTTGGTGCGTTGACGCGCAGCGCGGATAGCTCGTCGCAATGCGTCGCGACCACGGAGTTGGCCTTGGCGCATGAAGGTTCTGTCGTCAAAACAAGACGCCCGCAGCCAATTGACTGCGGGCGTCCCGAGATTCGCCAATAAGACATATGATTACATGCCTTCACGTTCCAATTTCTTACGCGCCAGTTTGCGCGCGCGGCGGATCGCTTCAGCTTGCTGTCGGGCTTTCTTCTCAGATGGTTTCTCAAAATGCTGCTTGAGCTTCATTTCACGGAATACGCCTTCGCCCTGAAGCTTTTTCTTCAAAACCCGAAGGGCTTGATCAACGTTGTTGTCGCGGACACTAACCTGCATGTGGCTCCCACCATCATTCATAAATAGGCGTGAATTAAATGACAGCAATCCGTCGGTGGCAAGGGCAATTATGCGTAGCCGCAACTACCCATGTTGACGATAATGCGGGTCCATTATCGTTACCGACTGAGCCAGTTTCATAATGCAGGTCTGTGGTTGCGACAACTAGGAATTATCGTTACTTCGGCTCCGCCAATGTCGCCATTATTCACTTAACTTCAGCTCAAACATTTTCCAGCTAACCTCAGCGCGCCCCAATAGATCCTCATAGTCCCCACGCGGAACAACTTCGAAGCCCGCTTCCTTTGCATCAAGGGCAAATTGGGACCCCGAAACTTCAAACATGCCACGATTTTCGTTGACCGGCCCAAGCCTCAAGGAAACAAAAATTGACCCGCCGGGCTTTAAGAGCTGCCTTAAGCGCTGCAGTGACGCGTGTCGATCTTGAGGCACAACATGCATCCACACAGCGTTAAGTAGAATGACATCGAAAGTGCTCGCACTTGCATCGAGTTGACCTAAGCGAGGTAGCTCACTCATGAGCCAAGTGATCCGTTCCGACTGATGCAGGTTTTGCGCGATGGTCAGCATCGAGGAGGATGGCTCGACGGCGAGGACGTTATGACCCTTAGAGGCAATCCACGCCGCATCGCGACCGGTGCCCGCGCCGATATCGAGGACAGCTAGCGGTGGTGATGCGGCAGCAAAGGTGTCGGTCAAAAAGGGATAGGCATTCTCAAAAGCAACTGACTCGTAGCTATCTGCCAGAGCAACGGCGTGCTCATCGTAGAATTCCAATGATGGATTGCTTTTACTCAAGTCGATTATCCCTAATTTGTCGTTCCAAAATCCGGCCAAGACCACCAAACTACAGATCGCCGCCCAAGATAACATGTATAAGAACAAGGTGTGAACTTTTTTGTCCTTGTTGCAAAATATCTCAAGTTTAGTGGCATTTTCAGACATTAGGCTGGCATCAACAAAACCATCTCGATCGGCAGCTTTTAGCCAGTCGAGATAGCATCCCATCACATGTCTGAAACGTACGAGGACACCGCATAACATGACGTTGCCCATGACGGCTGTCAGGAGGAGGATAGTGACCAACATGGCATTATTGTCGATTGTCGAGACGCCAAACCAAAGTCCCCCGGTCAGCGTCATAGCCAAAACAGGGATTTGCCACATAATTTGGTTCAGTGACCGGAACTGCTGGTAGTTTTGCTCGTAAGCTTCCTTGGTAACCTTCATTTTGCCGTCTATCCAACCTCAATAGATATTAAGTATTCTGCGCGTTCGCGCGCTTTTGCAGTATCGACAATCGCTCCATCAGGTCATGGAATGAGATTGCATCTGACTGCAACAGTCCGGCGTCAACCATTTTCCTATAGTCCTCTTCCAACGCGCTAAGGGGTGCGCCAGACGGCACAAGTGTTAGGGATCCGGCCGCTGCAGCTTGGTAGTCAATGACAGATCCAGTGTTATCGGTTTCCCTAAAGAAATGCTGTTTGTGCTCTGCAACCTCATTCGCGAGTACTCGGTCATGCAATGCGTTTTCAGCAATGCCAATTTGGTCCAGACAGTCCAGATCGTACCAGTGACGGGCATAGCGATCGCCACCACGGAACGTGCCACGAAGACAGTAAGCGTGAACAGCTGTTGCTTTTTCCCAGAACGTCCGCTCAGCCTTCATGACTCGGGGCCGAGCTTCCGGAAGGGTCAGTCCCCCAATTGCTTCGGCCAGATCACATCTGACACTCTGACGCTCCGCTGGTTCGCCTGTTGAGCGCGCCCCAAACTCTAAAAGAACGGTTGGTCGGACATATCCGGTTCCACTTCGAACAGCCCGGTAGTCGAGATAGAGATTATCACCCTCAAGTCGCAGTTCTGCACCAACTCCTTCGGCAGCTATCTTGCCATCAAGTAGCGGAACGACGTCATCGTGGACCCCTCCCGACAACCGACTTTGCGCAACCTCTGTCCATTTCTTCGCTTGGGAACGGTTGGGCGGATAGGGTTTAGCGGGGTCATCAATGAGATCGGGAATGATTTTCCTGATATCGTAGGTGACATCGACATCTTCGGAGAACCTGTCTATCGCCTTGTAGACTTTGGACAGGGACGTACCGCCCTTGAAAACCAAGCTTTCGCCGAGAGCGCTGTCAAAGAGGGCGTTAAGAACCCAAACGACCCAGATGTCCTTTTCCAGTAGATCGGCTGGCCGCCCCAGCTTTGAGGCACCCGCCTCCAAAGCATCGATCTTGTCGCTATCGGACAGCGAGAAATAATTCGATGTCTCTGCCATTATGCCGCCGCAAGAGCGCTGAGTTCTTTGGCAAGCCAGGTTGGCGTACCAACCCGCAATGCAAAAAGCTCAATTCGCTCCTCCTCATTGAGGTGCGATTTCAAGCGATGCAAAACCTGCTTGGCTTCCGACTTGCCATAATATGCCATTGCCCTGAGAGCGTGCCCCGCCTTACTCTGCGGTGCACGCAATTGCCAGCTTGGGACATGGTGTAGCTCGACACTCTGCGCACCCAACTTGAGGTGACGGCTGGGACCAGACGTCCAGTATACCTGCCGGGTTGGGTTCTGCGTGCTTAGCCCGAGCATGTTGGCCGCGGATGCGCCACTCGCCGAGACTGTTTCTCCGGTACTTTGAACGATGTGTTCGACAACGGATTGCACTGACGGCGCTCGCTCACCAAAACGCGTTTTCACTGGCAGCGCAAACAAACCCCGCTTGACCCGCATAAGCTCACCGCGCCGAACGAGTCGGGAAAGCGCCTGATCAACAGCCGCACGCTCCCCTAAGTGCAACAATTCCTTCGCAGAAATCGTCGCGCCTTCAGGCAGTCTGGTGGCAAATGCCTTGATGGACTCAGCTGTCGTGTTCATGTCAT
This sequence comes from Sulfitobacter sp. M22, assembly GCF_021736025.1. Taxonomy (NCBI): domain Bacteria; kingdom Pseudomonadati; phylum Pseudomonadota; class Alphaproteobacteria; order Rhodobacterales; family Roseobacteraceae; genus Sulfitobacter; species Sulfitobacter sp. M22. The sequence goes on from NZ_WMEC01000002.1 coordinate 39,395, forward strand.
TCTCCTAGTGTCAGAAATATAGTATTTTTTCTGACACTTTACAACCACACTTGCAAAATGCGCACTTGCACTGTTGCCATGCGAAGCCAAGACATCCTCCACTCGACAAAAAAGAGCGCATCGCGGACGGCTGGCTACGTCAACTCGAGAACCTCAGACAAAAACCGGATAGCCATGTTTACCTGCTGTTCAGTCGAAAACCTTCCAAAACTGAAGCGGACACACTCCGATGTCACGTCACGGTCAAAACCCATCGCTGTCAAAACGTGAGACGGCTCAATGGATCCTGATGAACAGGCTGACTGGGTCGAAGCCGCGATCCGAGGCTGAAGGCGCGCCAAAAGGTCCGAGGCGTCATGGCCCGCAAAGCGCATCAAGGCATTTCCGGGGTGCCTATTTTCCAAAGAACCAACCAAAGTGGCAATTTGTTTTTCTTCTAGGCGTCTCACAAAGAGACTCCTGATGGCTGCCAGACTTTCCCTCTCAGATTGCCCGGCCGACTTAAGAATTCGGCAGGCTTCCCCAAAACCGACGATCAACTCTGTCGGCATAGTGCCACCGCGCCTACCGCCCTGCTGACCCGCACCGACAATAACCGGCTCCACCAATCTTGAAGACCCTGGGCCTGTCAACAATGCGCCAATGCCCTTGGGCCCATACACCTTGTGGGCTGATATGGTGGCCAAAGCGATATCGAGATCAAGCAAGTTCAAGTCCATCGCAAGTGGCGCTTGTGCCAAATCCGCATGAAGCAACGTGCCGTTGGATCTACACAACTCGGAAATTGCGGCCAAATCAGCAATCGCACCATTCTCGTTGTTCACACCCACAACAGATACGAGGGCCGTTGTGGCGCTTAACAGTTTTTTCAAATCGAGCACATCCGGAGCGCCGCTGTCGTTAAGTGCGATAAAGCGCACAATCAAACCGCAAGATTCCGCCTCTTTGAGGATCGATCCATGATCCCCTGCTCCGATCAGGATTTCAGTTCTTCCCGACTTCTCAGCGATGGCCCGTGCCGTTCGGAATACCATCGCATTTGCTTCACTCGCCCCTGATGTAAGGATTACGTCATCCCCTTGAAGGCCAAAGAGATTTCCGACTTGGCTAGCTGCAATATCAATGGCCGCAGCTGCGCGCCATCCGAGAGCGTGATCTGCCGCATGCGGATTAGCAAAAAGCGTCGCTGAGGCTTCAGTCATCACGCTCAAAACCCGCTGATCAATAGGCGTCGAGGCCTGATAGTCGAGATATATGGTTTCACCAACCTGCATGTCACCCTCAATACTGGACGAAGTCTCCAGTACGTAGTATGGCTGATTTGTATACTGGATGCTATCCCCAGGAGGTCAAATGAGCGCACACGGTTTAATATCTGACGGCTATCGTCCGAGCTTCTCGGGACATGAGACGTTTCCTTTGCGCTATGGGTGGCTGCAAAAGGCCTATCACGCTGTGAATGACGCACCTTCTACCAAGGACGCGGTTCATGTTTTTAGAGATCCGGACTCAATCGCGCGTTTTGGTGTGGGCAGAAACATGGTTGGTGCAATTCGGTATTGGGCAACAGCCGCCGGAATACTTGAGGAGTCGAGCGACGGACTTTCGACAACTTGGCTTGGGGACATGCTGTTCGAAAAGAATGGTACCGATCCTTACCTAGAAGAAGATGCCTCGCTTTGGCTACTTCATTGGCATTTGGCGTCCCGGCCCCGCCTTACATCTGCGTATTGGCTGTTTAATGAGTTTAGGGGCGGTAGTTTTGTTCGGCAGGACATCGTTTCGCCGCTACTTAAGCTCGCGCAGGAACATGGATGGAGTCGCGTCGCTTCCACCACGGTTGATCGGGACCTGCAGTGCCTTCTGCGTACATATATTGGTGGTCGCGGTTCAAGCGAAGCCGGGGAGTCTGTTCTTGCGGAACTAGGCCTCATTCGACCAATGGATAAATATCGGTCACGCCTATCACGAGGACGGAAATCGAATCTTCCAAACTCCGTATTTCTATATTGTATCAATGAGTTCTGGGAAAGTTTCGCGCCCGAACAGACGACCATGTCATTTGAAAATGTCGCCTATGGAGGCGGTTCTCCGGGCAGGGTGTTCTTGCTGGACGAGGATGACATCGTGGGTCGCCTTGAGCAACTTGACGACATTTCAGATGGAGCCCTAACGTGGTCAGAGACGGCGGGGCTTAGGCAAATCATTCGACGCAAACCGCGCGCGTTGAAAACTGAGCAGCGTCTACTTCGCGAAGCTCTGACGAGTGCTCGCTCGAAGGTGGCAGCATGAACGATTCCGTTGCGATAACCCCAAGATTTCGTCGGTCAGTTCGCCTCGACACCGACTATGCATCGGCGACAGCGATTGACGGCTTCCATTGCCCGGCTTCCTTCCAAGCGGCCGTAACCTTCATGGCCGCGCATGTCTCCGATACAGAGCAAGGTGCGTTTACATGGACCGGCCCCTACGGCGGAGGCAAATCTAGTCTAGCCGTGGCGCTCGCATGTCTCTTCGGTGCGCCCAAGGATATCCGAGAGCAAGCTGCGGCGCTATTTGGCGAGCCGGTTATTGCTGCTTTGAAATCAGCCCTGCCCTACTTTCCATCTCGATGGGATGTTTTGCCCTTGGTCACTGAGCGTCGCTCCATGGCGGCACAGCTTGCAGAGTTGCTTGATCTCCCATCCTCATCGAGTGGTTCAGAAATACTCAAGGAAATCGAACGAAGAACAGCGGACCGTGGCCTTCTTCTCATCATGGATGAACTTGGTCGCGGGTTAGAGGCCGCCGCAGATGGAGAAGGTGACCTTCATCTGCTTCAGGACATTGCGGAACTTGCTGCGCGCAGCCAAGGAAAGTTCATATTTCTTGGGATCCTGCACCAAGCATTTGAGGAGTACGCGGAGCGTTTGGGCCGTAAGGTAAGGGACTCCTGGGCAAAAATTCAGGGCCGTTTTGTTGATATTTCGATTTCGGTGTCGCTTGAAGAAACCGTCGAGCTTATCGGTGAGGCGCTCGGTCACGAGCGCGCTGTCCGCAAAGCCATCCCCTTGGCAGAAGTTTGCGTTGAGCAGTTGCGTCCGGCCCGCAAAAAGACCGAAGCGAAACGAATGGCGGGTAAACTTGCTCGAACGGCCCCGCTGCATCCGCTTACTGCGTGTCTTGTAGGACCGCTTTCGCGCCGACGTTTTGGACAAAACCAGCGGAGCGTGTTCTCTTTCCTGAGCTCTGCCGAACCATACGGATTGCAAGACGCGCTTACGAAAGAGGCCGTCGATGGATATTATCCTCCCCATCTCTTGTGGAACTATCTTCAAGCCAATTTTGAAGCGGCTATCCTTTCTTCACCGGATGGGCGCCGGTGGGCCTTGGCGCATGACGTACTTGAACGATGCGTCGCACGCGGCGCAGGCGATCTTGAGCAAAAGGTATTGAAATCGATTGCGATCTTTGAGCTTCTCAAGGATCGCTCAGGGCTTGCAACAAATCTCGACACGATTGCGCTTTCGCTCAATGAGACCAACCGCACTGATGTTGAGGCTGCGCTCTCACGCCTCGAGCAACAATCAGAAATCGTATTTAGGAAACACGCCGGCATCTACGTCCTTTACGCTGGTTCCGATTTTGATGTTGAAGCCAGATTGGGAGAAATTCTTTCCGAGCCAACCGATATCGATCTCAATATGGTTCGCGTATTAGCGGACCTTCAGCCGATGTTGGCAAAGCGCCATCATGAAGAAACCGGTGCTATGCGCTGGTTTGAAATGTCTATCGAGCCCGCATCCGAACTAGAAACGTTCAAGCAGCCAAAATATGCGCAGGATATCATTGGCCGCATTGTGTTTGCCTTGCCGATGCACGGAGAGAGCCAAAGCGAAACTATGGTCGCATGTGAGCGTGCTGCACGATCTCAAACTTCTTTTCCGTTGATCATCGGCTACCATGCTGACGCAGCCAAACTTCTCGATCTTGCACGAGAGCTCGCAGGCCTCAGCACATTGGAAAAGAATTTCCCGGAACTGCGTGGTGATCCGATCGCACGGCGGGAAATTGACGCCCGTATCGCGGAAGTCCGTCAGAAACTTGAAGATATTCTGAATGGCCTCATCGACGAATGTCAGTGGTTTGTTACGGAGCAAAAAGCACAAAGGCTCACCAAGCGTCTCCTAAACGAGCAGCTGTCCGCCTTGGCTGATGCAATTTTCAGCGAGGGGCCACTGCTTCGCAACGAGCTGCTGAACTGCTCTGAACCGTCCTCAAATGCGGTTAGTGCGAGAACCAAACTCATGAAGCGCATGGCAATGCGTGGAGCCGACGTTGATCTCGGGTTTGATGGTAAGAACTATCCTGCCGAACGAGGACTTTTCATTTCTCTTTTGCAAGAAACCGGAATTCATGTGAACGGCGAATACACTGCTCCAAAGAAAGCCGACACGCTGTACCCATTGTGGCACGCAGCAGACAAACTGCTCCTTTCGGAACAAGGCGTAGTTGGAGCTGACGAGATCATCCAAGCTTGGGGTAAGGCTCCAATTGGATTGAAAACAGGCCTTGGGCCAGTATTCTTATCGGCCTACATTCTATCTCGTCGAGATCGCGTAGCGGTCTACGGCGAGGGCATATTTCAGGCGAGCTTTAACGAGCTTTGTGTCGAATTTCTCGCGCGAAACAGCAAAGACATTGGTCTGCGCCGTGTCGAAATGGAGGGGTTTGTTGGAGAGACACTGGAGACGCTTGGCAGTCTGCTGAAAATCAAAGGTTCTGCCGGGCCCTTGCTGGTTGCACGTTCGATTATCGGAGAATTTGATGCGCTTGTTCCCTGGACGTCTAGGACTCAATCTCTTTCCCCGCAAACCCTTAAGGTTCGTGAAATTCTCAAACGGGCGAGCGATCCAAACAAACTTCTGTTTGATGATCTCCCACGGTTGACCGAGCCGCTAGCTGATGGGAACTTTGATGCAAATGCAACTGCGTTGCTTCTGAGGGATGCACTGGCGGAAATGCGCGCGGCCTATCCAAAAGTGCTCGATGATTTGAAAGACCTGATGCTCAAAGAGTTGGATGTGCGAAGCCAAAGCGATGACGCATTTAAAGGTTTGCGCGACCGTGCAGACAATATTCGCCACATCGGCGGCGACCTGCGTTTAGAAGCCTTCGTTGGCCGCCTGACACAGTTTCACGGAACGCGTGAAGATATGGAAGGCCTCGCAGGTGTGGCCGTTAACAAGCTTCCCAGAGATTGGAACGACGGTGATCGCGAACGCGCAGCCGTTGGCCTTACCGAGCTTGCAACAGTCTTTTTGAAGACCGAAACCATGGCGCGCGTGAAGGGCCGCAAGGATGGGCGCCATGCCATGGCCGTTGTGGTCGGAAAAGAGAACACGGCGCACTCGCTATTTAGCGAGTTTCAAGTGGCTGATGTCGATTGGGATGATGTCGAGGCCCTTGCTGCGACTCTCGATCGAACCTTGAGCCAAGCAGATCATCAGCGTCGCGAAATCATTCTTGCGGCCTTGATCGAAGTCACCTCTAAATACCTCAATACAGGCGATGAACGCAGAGTCGGAGAACGAGCATGAGTACTACACGTCATGTTTTAGGACTTTCGGGTGGTAAAGACAGTGCGGCTTTGGCCATCTTCATGCGTCAGAGGCACCCGGAAATCGAGGTGGAATATTTCTTTACCGATACCGGCAAAGAGCTGCCCGAAGTGTACGAGTATTTGACCCGCCTTGAGGGCTATCTTGGCAAACCAATACTTCGGTTGAATCCTGATCGAGACTTTGACTACTGGTTAAAAAGTTACAAAAGTTACCTGCCATCAGCGCAGTCACGATGGTGCACGCGTCAACTCAAGCTGCGACCATTTGAAAAGTGGGTGCGCGAGTTTCTCGATGCCGGCGAAACGGTTGTCTCCTACGTCGCAATCCGCAGTGATGAGGAGTATCGCGAAGGTTATCAATCAAACAAAGAGAAGCTGCTCATCAGATTACCCTTCAAAGATGCCAGCATCGACAAGCCAGGAGTCATCGAAATTCTCGAAGGCTCGGGCCTAGGCCTTCCAGATTACTATAAATGGCGCAGTCGTAGTGGCTGCACGTTCTGTTTCTTCCAACAAAAGATTGAATGGGTGCGGTTGAAGGCGGAACATCCAGAGGCTTTCGAGGAAGCAAAACGCTACGAGAAAAACGCTATCGATCATGGCTCGCCCTTTACCTGGAGCCAAGGTGAATCACTTACCGATCTTGAGCAACCAGAGCGCCAAGAGCAGATTAAGCTCGACCACGAAAAACGTTTGGCAAGGGCGCGTACTCGAATGCAAGCGAACCCACTCCGCCCTGATACGCAGTTAGACTTCGACGATGTATATGGTGGCGCGGCCAAAGCTTGTCTGACTTGCCATAAGTGACTGTATACAAAATAAAGAATTTCGACCTAAGGTCATCTCATGTTTAAAGTGACTGCACGTACTGTATTAGAGTTGGGTTCAGAACTAATTAGTTCTGACCCCATTGCTTTCTATGAGTTGATCAAGAATGGCATTGATGCTGGCTCCAAGAATGGCGTCACGATACGATTTGATATCGTGTTGGCACGGCGTGATTTCGAAGAAGCCAAAGCACAAGTTCTAAAGGCATTGAATGCTGAAGACCCCGAAGAAGCAGATGATGTTTGGGGCCTCGACGATCTGAAAGGCTGGCTCACAGGAAAACTAATTACCGAAGCCGATGAGCTTTGGGATGACGCAAATTCCATCATCGAGGCTGCAGGCAATTTCGAAGACCTTGCTAAAGCGATACAACAGATAGACGGTTTGAACTCGATAACTGTATCTGACACAGGATCCGGGATGTCGCTTAAGGAGCTTACCTCTGTTTTTCTGGTGATCGGCACGTCTTCGAGAAAAACAGAAATTGATGCTGCGTTAGCCGGCGGTAAGTCGCACTCTCCTTATCTGGGTGAAAAAGGTATTGGGCGACTGTCAGCCATGAGGCTTGGGGACACGCTTTCAGTTCGCACAACGCGATCCGGAGAGAGCCACTACAGTCTTATTGATATCGATTGGTCCGCTTTTGATGATCCCAACAAAATGATCCAAGATATTATCGTCACACCAGTTCGCGGAGGCAAAAAACGAGATCCTGAGTTTAGTGGCACGCAGATCACAATTCGTAGATTGAATGCCGATTGGGCAGAGAAGCGCGTGGACCGACTCGCAATGGATGATTTTTCACTACTGGTAAATCCGCTTGCCAAGAAAAAAAATCAACGAATCGTTGTTGTTTGGAATGAGAAGCGGATCAATATTCGGCGTCTGGAGAATAGCTTTTTGTCTCACGCAAATGCTGTCGTTCGTGGTCATTACCGGAAGACCGACAGCGGTCCTGAATTAGAACTTCGTATCGAATTGAACAACATTGGATTTGACCACCCAAAAGAGATCAGTATCGAAACCGCGACTGCAGATGTCCTATATGGAGCCTTGGTGGGTCCTAAGGCAAAGCGCCGACGGATGAATAAACGGGACATTGACTATACTGCCCTCGAATCCGTTGGTCCGTTCGACTTTGAACTGCATTGGTTTAACCGCTCTATATTGCGAAAGCACAAAACCACAGGGGACTATCAGGCTCTACGCAATTTGCTCGATCAATGGATGGGGGTACGCCTCTATCGCGATGCGTTCAGGGTTTATCCCTACGGCTCAGAAGACGATGATTGGCTCGAATTAGACAAAACTGCCCTGAAATCAAAAGGCTATGCCTTAAACCGCATCCAGCTCATTGGGCAGGTTGAGATCGGTCGATTATCTAATCCGTGTTTGATCGATCAAACCAATCGCGAAGGCCTTCGTCAAACACCTGAAGAAGCTATATTGAAAGAAACAGTTCAGTTTGCGGTCGAGAGACTCCGTGATGAGATGAACCGCATTACGCGTGAACAAAAGGACGCCAAGGAGCCATTCATAGCTGATGAGACCCGGACGGTCGATCTTGAAAAGCGAATGAAGGCCACAATCCGATCAATTGGGCAAGTTGTTCCCAAGGAACATCGTGAAGCCGTCCAGGAGTTGGAATTGATGCGCGAAGAATTTTCCCGGTACGCTGCAAAGGCTCGTGAACGTGTAGCTGAGATGGAAAAAGATGCAGACCAAATGCTTGCCATGGCAGGTATAGGCCTGATGGTCGAAGTCGTGGCGCATGAATTGACGCGATCCGCAGAAGACGCTCTGGATATTTTGAATAGCCTAAAGCGTAAATCAGTACCTGAAGAAATACGCCAGCGGCTAGAAAGTCTCCGTGCGTCAATGAACAGCATCAGTAAACGGCTCCGTATTCTAGACCCCCTGAGTGTAACTGGCAGACAACGCAAAGAGCGCTTTAAGCTGGATGAACTCGTCCAAGAAATTTTGGACGCTCATGAAGTCCAGTTTTTGCGCCACAATATCGAAGTAGATATCTTGATGCCGGATAAACCTGTCGAAATCTCGGCAGTCAAGGGTATGGTTGTTCAAGTTTTGGAAAATCTGATCTCAAATTCTCTCTATTGGATGGACGTCGAGAAACAACGAAAGATGTCCCGGAAATCGACGCTTACCATTGCAGTCGAGGACAATCCTCCGCGTGTTCGTTTTTCCGACAATGGCCCAGGCATTTCCGAGCAGTACAAAGATCGGGTTTTTGACCTTTTCTTCTCGCTCAAAGACAAGAGCCGCCGTCGCGGACTTGGTCTGTTTATTGCGAAGGAAGCCGCCGAGCATAACGGTGGCGCCCTCACATTGGATGGGGACGTCACCAACGACGAAGGGCGGTTTACTACTTTTGATTATCGGGTGGTGGGTGACGGGTCTTGAACGATAAAAAGCGCGTAGCCGAAGCGGGCATAAGCTCTGCTATTATTGTAGATGATGGATACGATGAGATTCCATTGGTTCAAGAACTTCTCGACGAAGATGGGTGGGACATCTTTTTTGACGATGTCCAGGGAGATGAGGCTGCCCGGATAGAAGCGTTTTCGCCGAATTTCGATCCAAGTTCGCGAGATGACCTTAGGTCTGACCAAGAGTTCATCGACGCTTTATGGCAGAATCGAGACGCTGTGCGCGATCTCTTGGGTGGACTGTTTGATGTTTATGAGCAGAAAGCCGCAGACAATGCGCCCTTCTTGGCTTCGGCTGAAGCGGCACTGACCGCGCTCGGCATTCCCTACACGACGCATGGCCGGGACTTTGTCAATGCGGCAGCCGCCGCAGATTTGATCCTGATCGACTTATTTCTCGGTATCCATCAGGGCGCGAACGACCGTCGATTAACTGTAGATCGGCTCAAAGAAGCTATCGCCCAGCGAGCCGGTCCACTTCCATCCATCGTGCTAATGTCTCAAATCCCGACAATCGACGAACAGGCCAAAGAGTTTCGTAGTGAAGTTCAATTGCATGCCTCAGCATTTCGACATTTGCGAAAACCTGAACTCCAGACGCCTGGACGTGTGCAAGGGCTTATACTTACCCTGGCTGCCCATCGCGGTGATAGCCAAGCGTTGGCCGGGTTCGTGGACACATGGGAGCAGAAGGCGAAAGAAGCCGTTGGAAAGGCGGCAGGCGCACTACGCAAGATCGACATCGATGATTTGCAGCATATTCGAACCATGCTTTTGCGGTTCGAGGGCGTAAACACGTCAAGCTACATGCTAGATATCTTTGATCGTGTTTTGCAGTACGAGATTGAAGCACACGGTGAGGTGCTGAAGGCAGCCATTCCACTCGACGAAATGGCTGATGATCCTCCGCCCTTGATGATTTCCAACGACCGCGACACATACGCCATCTTGGAACGGACGCTATTCGTCAATCCTAGCCGCCGTTCCCATGCAACGGGCGCTGTGTGGCCAATCACTTTCGGCGACATTTTAGGACCGCGACCGGAATCCACAATCAAACCTCGCGGATTTTTTGCCGGGCGCAAAGATCTAGTGTTCTTTGTCGCATCACCTGAATGCGATTTGATCAGAAAAGACGGGCTTAAGACTGTGCTATTGGTTGCAGGTAGCCTCGAAGAAGTCGACATGACGAAACCGGTGCTCGGCGTTTCCGGAAATACAACGCCAGTTTTATCAATTGATGGCGCTAAACGGCAGCAGGTGACTTGGGACTTCGGTGACCTCCGAACAGTCAATCTTTCACGCGCAAAAAATCTTCTGAAAACGAGTGGCGACGCTGTTATTCTAGGTCGTTTACGTGACGTTTCCGCGCTTGGGTTGCGTCAGCAACTGCTTGGAAACGTCGGGAGGGTGGGAGAGATGGCGCCCTTGCCACGGTCATTTCGCTTTAGCGCGGAAATTCACTATGCCCAGCAGGACGGGACTTCACAGCAGCTCAATCTGCCAGCTGGTGTAGTGCTGCGTGGCAATGTACTCGTTCCGCGAAAGGCAAAGTCGGCCACGCTTATCTTTGACTCCAGCTGTGAAAACGATCTTACGACTGCCATATTGAGCTTGGATGTCGCCACGGTATCCGATGGCAGCAGGGCCTTGCTAAACAAGCTTAAAGAGCAGACCCGGCTTAGAAAGCTGTTTCGATCTGGTTTCCAATGGACCAATCTACCGCTCAAGACCACGCAGGCGGCAGAACTTCTAAAGGATGGTGAACCACTTCCGGAGAGGGACGACAAGAAACCGAAGGTAGAGAAAGTAGGAATGATTGTGACTGGGCCTGACTTCGTCGAACAGCTTGGAGCCGAGTTCCGTAAGTCAGGTTTGGTCTTCAAAATCAGTGTTGAAGACGGAGTTTAATCGATGAATTTTGATGGCCCCCTTTTTGACGAGTGCGCCGCGGATCATTATCTGTCGTTTCGACAGCATGGTGACATCTCGGCTCAAAAGGGAAGTTAAAAATGCCATTTTCTCGAAATCTTGCGCGGCAATTTTTATTGTGACTTGCGAGCCCTTAATCTCACGGAAACTGACCGGCTCATTGTGGAAGTCGCAAACTTGAGCTCGTTCAGAAAAGAGAATTCCAATAGTTTTGGTTTGGTAACGTGATAAACGTATTTGAATTAGATGCTGGGGTTAATAGCAGCGCTGGAACCAAAAATTGGAGTTGTGACGCGTGACAGGCTCAGCACCAGGTATTTCTCTGAAGGCACTACTACTGAGTGCAAAATCAAAAGCGGTTCAAGAGCTGTTCCCGTCCTCGGTGATCGAACTTGTTGAAAGGATGTCTCCAGAGTTGTTGGGTACTCAGGAGGTAAATCGCATTGCCGCAGTAATTCTTGACCCAGCAGAAGCGCTACTTGATACTGCTACCCGGTTGAAAATTATCAGACTGCTTCCGCTGGCCAAAGCGCGTGAGTTCTGCGCGACCTTAAGTCTCACAATAGAACGTAGTCCCTATGAAACCATAGAGGCAAAGATCGCCGAAATTGGTATCGACAAACTTTATGACTTTTTCGGGATCGTTGACGATCCGCGAGCCCCAAAATTTGCCGCTCCTTCATCGCAGAGTGTTACTGCAGCCTATGGTCTGTTTCCCCACCAACGAGTTGCCGCTAGTAAGGTTGCAGCTGCTCTAACAAAACCTCCACGTAAAGTTGTGCTTCACATGCCAACCGGTGCAGGAAAAACGCGCACTGCTATGCACCTAGCTGCCCGCCATTTGCGCGAGCACGGACCTACGGTCGTCATTTGGCTGGCACAAAACCGGGAACTGTTGGACCAAGCTGCGGAAGAATTTGAAAAAGCATGGGCACCACTAGGTGATCGCGATGTGCAGCTAATGAGGTTCTGGGGAAGCAAGCGCGCGCCAGTTGCGGATCTAAATGACGGGCTGCTTGTCGCGGGCTTGGCAAAGATGGTGGCATTGGACGCTAGAGGTGCGAACACGATCCTAACTCTCGCTGACCGAGCTTCACTAATCGTTATCGACGAAGCTCACCAAGCAATCGCACCGACTTACGCACGCGTTTTGCGGGCCTTGAGTTCAAAACGCCCAGACAATGCTCTCTTGGGTCTTACAGCCACACCGGGGCGTAGTTGGTCGGAGATTGACGAAGACAAGCGCCTTTCCGACTTTTTCGAGGGGCAGAAAGTCGTTCTTGAAATTGAGGGATATGATGACCCGGTGACTTTCCTTATGGATCAAGACTATCTGGCTCGGCCCAACTTTCGCCAACTTAAAGCACCGACCGAAACCTTTCTCGACAAGGCTGATATTCGCTCGCTGGAGAACAACCCAGACCTCACGGATGATCTTCTGGAGAAGATTGGTCTCGACTCTGCGCGTAACGAAGCCATCCTGTCAGCAATTTTTGACGCGTTGACGCGGCATGACCGTATAATCGTATTTACCCCGTCGGTAGAGAACGCAAGGCTGCTGCAAGCAATGCTGACCATTAAGAACATAGAGGCTCTCTTTGTCGCTGGAGAAACTGAAGGTGGCGAACGCGAGCGACGTATCAAGCGCTACAAGTCTAGTGGACCCGGCAAGATTGTCATGTTGAACTATGGCGTACTGACCACTGGATTCGACGCTCCGCGCACGAGTTGCGCAATTATTGCGCGGCCGACAAAATCGCTTGTCCTGTACAGCCAAATGGTCGGTCGGGCGACTCGAGGTCTTCGAGCTGGTGGTAACAAAGAAGCGGAAATCATTACGGTCACTGATCCCGATTTACCTGGGTTTGGAAGCGTGACGGAAGCATTTCAAAACTGGGAGGATGTCTGGCATGAACCAGATTACGGCTAACGAAACAAACAGATTCAATGGCGACATCATTCCCACAGAGCTAGCCGTGCGCGCGATGCGTGACAGCGGTTATAGAAATACAGACTACGCGCTGGCCGAACTCATCGATAACTCAGTTCAGGCTAATGCTTCACAAGTCGATGTCGTTTGTTTCGAAGTAATGAAGCAAGTCAACCAACGCAAAAGCCGACGAATTGACCAGATCGCTGTCATTGACAATGGTGACGGTATGACACCGGAGACACTACGCATCGCACTCCAATTTGGCAACGGCACGCATTTGAAGGACCGAAAAGGAATTGGCCGTTTTGGCATGGGGCTTCCCAACTCTTCGATCTCTCAGTGTCGGCGCTTGGAAGTTTGGTCTTGGCAGGCCGGACCGCAGAACGCGATGTGGACCTATCTCGACGTAGATGAGATCGAACAGGGTCTTCTGAAGTCGGTACCAATGCCGGAGCAAAAGCCAGTGCCACAAGAATGGCGTGATCGGTCCAATGTCATCGGCACTTCCGGTACACTCGTGCTTTGGTCGAATTTTGACGATCACAGACTACAATGGCGCGGTGCCAAGGCCACTCTGGAAAACACTGAGGTCCTTATTGGGAGGATGTATCGCAAGTTTATCGATGCGGGCGACCTTACCATTCGATTGACGGCTTATAGTGAAGATGGCGCATCATTCGATGCCGCTGCACGGGTAAATGACCCACTTTACCTGATGCCAAATTCATCTACGCCTGCCCCTTTCGACAAAGAACCCATGTTTCAAAAATGGGGAGAGGGCGATCAATCATTTGAAATAGAGTTGGATGGCGAGGTTCACACAGTTCTTGTCCGGATCAGTTGGGCCAAAGAGGATACAATTACGCGGGGATCTTCACCGGACCGCGGATCAATGCCATATGGCAAACACTCCGCCAGGAACGTCGGGGTTTCTGTCGTACGTGAGCGCAGAGAACTTGAGCTCGATAAGGGTTGGACGATTGGATACGATCCACGCGAACGTTGGTGGGGGATCGAGGTCGAATTTCCATCGGCGCTTGATGAGATATTTGGTGTTACAAATAACAAGCAGCACGCAAACACCTTTGCTGCCATGGCGCAATTCGACTGGACCGACGAAGCCGATCCGGGTGAGCAACGTTCCGCATTCCGCGAGCGCCTTCAAGCAGATGGCGACCCACGTTCGCTGCTTATCGATGTTGCTGAATATATTCACGAGCAACTCGATGAAATTCGACGCCGGGTAAAGGCACAGACAAAGGGCAAACGCAGCTCGCAGAAACGTCACGAAGATCCTGACGTCGACGATCAAGCAAGTGACAAATTCCGCGAGCGCGCCGAATCTGGCCACGAAACCGAAACTGATGAGGCGGGGTTTACAGATCAGGATAAGACAGAACTTGAAGCTGATTTGGTTGAGAATGACCACTACTCAGCCCAAGACGCCAAGAACATCACTGAAGCCGTAGTAAGTCGAAAACGCAAAGTGCAGTTTTCTACAGGTCACCTCGATGGTCACCATTTTTTCTCAACCAAACAATTTGGTGACCTGACAAAGATCACTTTCAACACCAATCACCCCATCTACGACCAGCTTGTAGAAGCGCTAAACCCGGAAACCGATGATGACACAGACGCTGAACTTCTTGATAGGGTGCACCGAGCATCAGATACACTGAGGCTGCTATTCGCGGCATGGGCTCGTTACGAGCTTGAAGAAACTCAGAAGCACGATGACCTGATGGAGATGCGTCAAGAATGGGGAAAGATGGCCAAAGTTTTTCTTCGTGAAGGATCAGAAAACTGAAGATGAAGATTGGTGAGCACCTTCTTTCGGTCCTTAGCCGTGCGCAAACCAGCGTGCAAATTGCCGCGCCGTTTATTAAGTCTTATTCTCTCGAGAGGGCGTTAATGGCGGTTCCCGAAGGCGTATCCGTTACTTGTGTAACCCGGTGGCGACCAGAGGACATCGCCAGCGGCGTCTGTGATCTTGAGATTTTGGATCAGCTGAGCGAACGTCCTGGATCAACTTTGTTGGTTCATCCTCATCTCCATGCCAAATTTTTTGCTGCAGATGACGTTTGCCTCGTTGGCTCAGCCAACTTGACCCACACCGCTCTTGGTTGGCGTTCCCCAGCTAATTTAGAATTGCTCGTAGAGTTGGATTCACAAGAACATGGCTTGAATGAGTGGTGGACCAAATTGACAGCAAACTCCATTGTCGCAACACAGGAAATGAAGATTGCACTCGCTGAAAAAGCAGAAGCTTTGCGGAAATCTGGCAATCCTATTGCTCGGCCTGAGGCAGATCCGGAAGAAGCGACTGTCTGGACGCCGCAATGCCCGAGATGGACAGGACTATGGGAAGCCTACGTCGGCGATGAAGATCAGATGCCAGCAAGCGCGATGCGGTCGGCCAAAGACGACCTTGAAGTGCTTGCAATTCCGCCAGGCCTAAACGAAGTGGAGTTTCAGGAGGCACTCGCAACTATTTTCGGGACCACTATCATCGTGCAGGAGATTGAACGGCTATCAACAACCGGCCTTACTGATAGCGCAGCTCATGACCTTTTGCGTTCTTTGTGCGGCCTCACGGAAAAGGAAGCTGTACGCCGTTGGCAGGTACTTAAGGGGTGGCTAAGCGCGCTTTTTCCAAACGAGTATCACGTAGAAACGAACCAAGAGGTTCTAATGCGCGGACGCACTCTATAGTCGCCGCAAATCAAACGTCGCCAAGAACACCGACGTCGTGACAAACATGTGCGGCGCACCAGGCCAAGGGCTCCTCGGCCCATTGCCGATCAAACCACTGTAGGGGTAGATTCCGGTAGGGGGCAGGATCGTATCATAAGGCTTTCTGTCGGTGACGTTTGACGATCTCCGTGACTGTGTTTTTTGAGATCCCGAGATCGCGGGCGATCCAGCGGTAAGATCGACCATCTTCCACGGCCTGAAGCACCTTTGGCGCGAGCTTGTCGGATTTCGGACGTTGGCCGGGCTGTCTGCCGAGCTTTTTGCCCCTTGCCCGTGCGGCGGCGAGGCCGGATTTCACACGCTCGCTGAGGAGATCACGCTCAAACTGGGCAATGCCTGCCAACATGGTGGCCATCATCCGTCCGTGGGGCGTGTTGAGTTCAAAGGTCATGCCGTTCATGGCAACAACCGAGACTTTCCAGCCTGCAAGCCTGTTCAGGGTATCGAGCAGATCCTGGGTGGAACGCCCCCAACGCGAGAGCTCGCTGACCAGGATCGCATCGATCTGCCGGGTCTGCGCGAGATCAAGCACCCGACTGCGGGCGGCTCGATTTGCCGATGCCCCGGAAGCCGTTTCCTTGAACACGCCGATTACATCGTAGCCGCCACGTTCCGCGAAGGCGGTCAGTTCGGCCACCTGCCGCTCGCAGGACTGGTCGGATGTGGAGACCCTGGCGTAAATGGCCGCGCGCTGTCCCATTTGAACCCCCTTGGATTTTGGCCTTGCAAGCCATTGATTTTGCTGGTGCAGATTTTGTCCCGAACAGACTAATGATTAACAGGGACAAACCCACATGCCAAGACGCTCTATTTTGACCGAACGACAGCGCGCAAGCCTGCTTGACCTGCCGACTGACGAGGCGATGATCCTGCATCACTACACACTGGCGGATGACGATATTGAACACATCCGAACCCGACGGCATGCCCGCAATCGTCTTGGCTTCGCGCTGCAGCTTTGTGCATTCCGGTATCCCGGCCGCTTGCTGGTGCCGGGCGAAGTTATTCCCTTGGAGGTGAACCGCTTTATAGCCGCGCAGATTGGCGAAGACGTGGAAGATCTTTGCCAATATGCCGAGACCGACGTTACTCGGCGCAGGCATCTCATAGATCTACGCCTGATCTATGGATTCAAGATGTTCTCCGGGCGTGGTGCCCGCGATCTGAAGGGCTGGCTTGAACGCGAAGCAGAAACCGCGCGATCCAATGAAGACCTTGCCCGGCGGTTTGTCGAGAAATGCCGACGGACCCAGACTGTCCTGCCCGGGGTGTCTGTCATCGAACGCCTTTGTGCTGACGCCCTTGTCGCCGCTGAGCGACGCATAGACGGCCGGATCGTGGCGCGCCTCGATGAGGTTTTGAAGGGCCAATTGGATAATCTGTTGACAGACATGGTTGATGGCACGGTCAGCCGGTTCATCTGGCTTCGGCAGTTCGAGGTTGGGAAAAATTCGGCGGGGGCCAGCCGCCTTCTGGATCGCTTGGAATTTCTGCAGGGTTTGGGGGCGTCACCAGCTATTCTGGAAGGAGTGCCGCCCCATCGGATTACGCGACTGCGCCGTCAGGGCGAACGCTATTTCGCCGATGGTCTGCGAGACATCACCAGCGACCGGCGTCTGGCCATTCTGGCGGTCTGTGCGGTGGAATGGCACGCGGCGACTGCCGATGCGGTGGTCGAGACCCATGACCGGATCGTGGGCAAGACTTGGCAGGATGCAAAGAGGTTGTGTGACGCACGCATCGCGGGCGCCAAATCCGCCCTGCACGACACGCTTTGCTCCTTCAAAAATTTGGGCGCGGCCCTCCTGGAGGCCAAGGGGGATGAGGCATCTCTTGATGTGGCAACCGAAACGTCCTGTGGCTGGCTTCAGCTTGAGGACCTTGTCGCAACTGCGGCCGAGCTGACGGACACGATGGCTGCTAACCCTATCACCCATGTCGTGCAGGGGTATCATCGGTTCCGGCGATACGCGCCACGCATGTTGCGTGCTTTAGATATCCACGGGGCCACTGTGGCGCTGCCCTTGATGCAAGCGGCACAGGTCGTGGCTGATGACCGGAATGGCGAACCCCGGTCCACCAGCTTTTTGCGGCGGGGTTCCAAATGGCACCGCCACCTCAACTTTGAGGTGGACGATGGTCACCGGCTCTGGGAGGTGGCCGTTTTGTCCCATCTCCGCGAAGCGTTTCGATCGGGTGATATCTG
Source organism: Sulfitobacter sp. M22 (assembly GCF_021736025.1). Classification (NCBI taxonomy): domain Bacteria; kingdom Pseudomonadati; phylum Pseudomonadota; class Alphaproteobacteria; order Rhodobacterales; family Roseobacteraceae; genus Sulfitobacter; species Sulfitobacter sp. M22. The sequence goes on from NZ_WMEC01000002.1 coordinate 57,100, forward strand.
GTTGGCTCATTCGCGGCGCTACGGCGATCTGAAACAGGCCTTGGTGCCGGTTGAAGCTGCACAGGCCACGCCAAGATTAACAGTTCCCCTTGATCCGGAAAGCTGGATTGAAGACCGCAAGGCGCGGCTGACAGATGGGCTGGACCGTTTGGCCAAGGCGGCGCGGTCGGGTGCTATCCCCGGCGGCTCCATCGAAAACGGCATCCTGAAAATCGACCGTCTGACCGCAGCCGTGCCAGAGACCGCCGAAGCTCTGGTTCTCGATCTCTATAACCGCCTGCCCGCTGTGCGCATTACCGATCTGCTGCTGGAGGTCGACGATGCAACTGGCTTCACGGATGCCTTCACGAATGTGCGCACCGGTTCACCGTGCAAAGATCGCATCGGGCTGTTGAACGTCTTGCTCGCCGAGGGCCTGAACCTTGGGCTGAGCAAGATGGCCGAAGCCACCAGCACGCACGACTACCTGCAGCTGTCGCGTCTGTCGCGGTGGCACATCGAAAGCGATGCCATCAACCGGGCGCTCGCAGTGGTGATCGATGCGCAAGCGAACCTGCCAATGGCCAAATTCTGGGGTGGCGGCGTCACCGCGTCCAGCGACGGGCAATTCTTCCCGGCTGCCCGGCAGGGTGAAGCGATGAACCTCATCAACGCCAAATACGGCTCCGAGCCGGGCTTGAAGGCCTATACGCATGTCTCAGATCAATTCGGCCCCTTCGCGACCCAGAACATCCCGGCCACCGTGAGCGAGGCACCCTACATCCTCGACGGGCTGTTGATGAACGAAACAGGCCGTAACATCAAAGAGCAGTATGCCGATACCGGCGGCTTCACCGACCATGTCTTTGCCGTCACCTCGCTGCTGGCCTTCAGGTTCATTCCACGCATCCGCGACTTGCCCTCGAAGCGGCTCTATCTCTTCGAACCCGCTGCAGCGCCCAAGGAGTTGCGCGGCCTGATCGGCGGCAAGATCAGAGAGGGCCTCATCGTCCAGAACTGGCCGGATATCCTGCGGGCCGTAGCCACGATGGCTGCGGGCATCATGCCGCCCAGTCGGTTGCTCAAAAAGTTCGCGGCCTATCCCCGCCAGCACGAGCTGGCCGTGGCCTTGCGCGAAATCGGCCGCATCGAGCGCACCCTCTTCATCATCGACTGGCTACTTGATGCCGACATGCAGCGCCGTGCCCAGATCGGTCTCAACAAGGGCGAGGCCCATCATGCTCTGAAAAACGCCCTGCGCATCGGACGTCAGGGCGAAATCCGCGACCGAACCCCCGAGGGGCAGCATTATCGCATGGCCGGGTTAAACCTGTTGGCGGCCATCATCATCTACTGGAATACAAAATATCTCGGACAGGCAGTCGCGGCACGAAGACGTGCCGGTCTGGATTGTTCTCATGAGCTTCTGGCGCACATCTCGCCTCTCGGATGGGCGCATATCCTTCTCACAGGCGAGTACAGGTGGAAAAAACAACCCGTTACCGCCTTATGATACGATCCTGCCCCCCACCGGAATCCACCCCATTAAAGACCAACTGCATAGCGCGAGCAGGAACCAAATGGTAAATTTTCCAGTTTTTGCGGGGTGCAAAAATAAAATCATCAACTGTATCGCCGTAAACTTCAGATTCAGATAGTAGTCTTTCAACACCAGATTTGGTCACGAAATAAGCTCCTGCAGAGGGAGCACATTTCGAGAGAGTCCTAACTTGAACTCCATTGATATCAGAGACTGGTCCCAAGCAAACATTGCCATCAGTAAAGTCCATCTTAACGACATCGATTTTTTGGGGAGATGCATTTAACTTGGATAAAATGGCCGTTAATTCATGCGACAGCACCACATCGTCTTCTAAGATCAGGGCTGCATCAAGTCCTTTGTCCACTATCATTTGCCAAACAGCTCGGTGGCTTTCAAAACATGCGATGGCACTTTTGGGCAATGCCCATCGATCACTGATGCCTGATCTGAAACGGGCCTCACTTAAGGATCCTGGTACTTTCGCATCTACTGCGGGAAATCGATTCACTTTGCCTAGCTTGATTTTCTGAAGCTCGAGGCTCATGAATTCCCGCCGATGAGGAACACGGTCCAAGTTGATGTAAAATACTTCAAAGCTCATATCAGTCCTCGAAACAATCCGCAGCTTCGTCATATAACTTGAGCTGGTTATCAATAGCCTATGTGGAAACTTTCAGCCTGAAGATGGATGGCGCGATCTTTTCCGAATAAATTTCCGAGCTTTTACATAATTCACTTACAGCCATCGGCATGGCTCTGAACAGTAACGCTCGCGGCCGACCTCAATGTCCGGAAGGAGTAGCATGTTCGTGTTGGAGTGAGCACCAGTACCGGCAAAACCCACATCGCGGTCATACTGGAAGCACGCTGTGCGTGAACCTTGGCGCGTAATCCAGATGAAGCATCATTGTGCTGCGCGATAGGAGAAGAAGCAAGAGATACCTCCCCGACTATATATTGGCGGAGTAGCAAGCACACCAAAAAGAACGGCTGCCTAGATTGAACCAGGCAGCCGTTCAGCTTTTAAAATCAGGATAGACTTAGTTTTAGAAGCGGTAGTTTACACCAAGCTTGACCTGGTGAAGATCGGCTTCGAGCAGCCCTTCGGTGTTATCAATGTCACCAAAGTCGGTATAGCTATACTCGGCATAGCCAGCCCAGTTTTGAGTGAACATGTACTCGCCACCCAGACCGATGGTTACGCCATCAAGGTCTTCACTGATGCGGTCACCGCCCTGCGAAACCTCACCTTTGGCTTTGGTATAGCCGAGAAGACCATACGCAAGAAACTGGTCGTTTACAGCATAGCCGCCACGGGCAAAAATCGTTGCAACATCGTTGATCTCAACATTGACGCCGGAGAGGTCGGGACCTTGAACACCGTCGAGGTTGAGGCCATCTTCATATGAACCAAAGTTATATTCAGCACCAAGACCGAATACGCCCCGACCAAACTGCCAGTCATAGCCGCCGCGAATTGCGCCAGCCACACCATCGGGCTCAGACAGATTGCTACCAAAACCTTCATTCGCCAAAGCCGCAGCTGCCTGACCTGTCGCATCAAGTGAGCCAAATCCATAGCTGACGTTTCCGCCAACATAGCCGCCGGTCCAAGATGGCACTACAACTGGCTCTGCCACCATCACCGGTGTTTCCATAACTGGTGCAGCGAGGTCGCCTGCAAATGCCGGGGCGGAGACCAGTGTTGCAACAGTTGCGAGGTAAAGAGAGATCTTCATTTTGAATTCTTTCATGGTTTCACGTTATGATTGCATCAAATCTCAAATTAGTCATAAATACACAACAGTTCTTTGTTTTAGTTGCCATATTATCTCAGCGCGTGGCGATGGAGCAACATTATCCATGACCTGCGCGTTTCTGCATCGTCGATACTTCTTCGCAAATCGCCGCAGATTTCTTGCCGATCCTTGAGGATGTTGGCCCGAATGACGTGGCGATCAGTGATGATCGACAGCGGCAGGGCATTGTTGCATGAGTGGCCTGACAGGATTCACCTCATGAATCCAGCATGATCGCTGGCGACATGGGCAACTTGATATCACCGCCGACAGCCGCGTCGAAGCAAAGATGCACTGCGTCGAACTGCTAGGCAGTGTCTATATGAGCGACTTCGATCGGCGGGCCGTGGAAATCCAAAATCGTGCGGCCATCCTCAAAAGTTTAACAGCACTCGGTATTCCCATAACAGAATCTGTAGGCTAAATCCGTCAGGGATAAGGGCAAGACCAACTCCAGGCTGATTTGTGAAGCAAAGCCCCTTTTTGCCAAAAAATAGCCAGCCATGTGACAGGAACAATAGCCGAATGAATGCGCAGTTTGTGATTTCGCTGGATTTCGAGTTGCTCTGGGGTGTTCGCGATCATGCTGATCGAGATACTTATGGTAAAAATGTGCTCGGTGCGCGGGATGCAGTCCCAAAGATGTTGGAGCTTTTTGCCGAGAATAAAATCTGCGCCACATGGGCAACTGTCGGGTTCTTGTTTTGTGAAAACAAGGAAGAATTACTGGCATCTCTTCCTGATGAACTGCCAACCTATTCAAACCCGCGCCTGTCAAACTTTTCCTATATTGACGAAGTCGGCAGTGATGAGCGTTCCGACCCCTATTATTTTGCGCCCTCCCTAATCTCAGCGATCCATCAAACACCAGGTCAGGAAATCGGTACACATACGTTGTCCCATTTCTATTGCCTTGAAGATGGTCCAACACTTTCAGCTTTCGAAGCGGATATCATAGCTGCTAAAAGCCTCGCTGACAGGCGGGGTATCGAACTGCGGTCGATCGTGTTCCCGCGCAACCAGTTTGCCACGGAGCATCTGGCACTCTGCGCCAAGCATGGGATCACCCATTATCGGGGAAACCCCAGCCCTTGGGCGTACCAAGCCGCGAAGGGCTCAGAGCAGACTTCGATACGTCGTGCTCTCAGGTTGATTGATGCTTATTCCGGGGTGCTGGGATCACAAGCATTTGATATTGGGAGAGGTCAACCAAAGGATGTGGCTGCCAGTCGTTTCTTGCGACCTTGTGCTGGCCGTTTGACCGCGTTCCACCCTCTGCATATTGCCACAATCAAGCGCGGCATGACGGCCGCAGCACGGGACGGGAAAGGCTACCATCTGTGGTGGCACCCGCATAACTTTGGACAGAACCTTGAAGCAAATCTTGAAGGCCTAGGCCAAATTATTACGCATTTTACGACGCTGCGCGCTGACTTTGGGATGAAATCGACAACGATGGAGGCCTTAAAATGAGAATTGCGATGCTTCTTGGCCGTGGATCATCCTCTACAATCCTTGCAAATGCAGTGCGCACTTGGCATCCGAACGCTGAATTTTTTTTGGTACTCGAGCGTCCACCAAGTAAGCGAGCGATGTTGCGGCACAGACGGCGTCGACTGGGTGTGGCCGTCGTGTGTGGACAACTTTTCTTTCAATTGATGATCGTGCCGCTAATCCGGTTCAGCTCAACGAAGCGGATTAATCAAATTATGGCCGAATACAATCTTGACGCGTCTGTCGAAAGCCTGAAGGACGCGCTTGAGGTCACTAGCGTGAATGAGCCAAGTGTGTCAAATCAGTTGGCGCAATTCGCCCCCGATATCGTGCTTGTTAATGGTACCCGCATAATCAAGCCAGACGTCCTAAGCTGCGTAAAGGCAGACTTCATAAATACACATGTTGGTATAACGCCCATGTATCGTGGCGTGCATGGGGGGTATTGGGCTCTGTGGAATGATGATCCGGACAATTTTGGAGTGACGATTCACCTTGTGGATGCAGGCGTAGATACAGGCCATCCGCTTCGCCAGGTCCGGGTGCGCCCATCGCGTGACGACACCTTTGTTACCTATCCGCTTCTACAGCAAGCCAAGGCACTTGATGCCATTAGGGGCATCCTTTCTAATCTACCACATTCTTTGGGAATGAAGGAAAAGTCAGCTGCGAATGAGTTTAGTCGCCAGTGGTTTCATCCGACAGTTAGCCAGTACCTCCGCGGCCGATTGCGGGGAGTTCGATAAGTATAGAGCTTGGTCATTAACAATACCGTCTTAACATCGCAAAATGTTTCAATCCTGGCGAAAGACACCGCTAAGCGCTCTGAAAAGGCTGCGACATGCACATTATGATGACGGTGAACGCCGCTTGGAACATCTGGAATTTTCGGCGGCCGCTTGTCGAAGCCCTGTCGGCTGATGGACACCAAGTAACCATTCTGGCCCCACCCGACGACTCTGTGGTGGACCTTGAAAGGATGGGGTGTCGTTTTCGCCCGCTTGAGATGAACGTCAAAGGTCTGAACCCGGTTGAAGACATCAAGCTGCAGCGCAGGCTCAAGCGGATTTTCCATGAGGAACAGCCAGACGCCATTCTGAGCTTCACAATCAAGAACAACGTCTTCGGGGCCCGGGCTGCGCATGCAACCGGTGTGCCCTTCGTTCCCAACGTCACGGGACTTGGCACCGCCTTTCTGTCGGGTGGCTTTTTGCAGACCATCGCAGAGCAGCTCTATCGCCGCGCCTTTGGCAAATTGCCGGTCGTCTTTTTCCAGAATGAGGATGACCGGGATCTGTTTCTTGACCGCAAGCTTGTGCGCGCTGAACAGGCGCAATTGTTGCCGGGCTCCGGCATTGATCTGGCCCGCTTTGCCCAGGCTGAGATGCCGTCTGCAAACACGCCGCCTGTGTTCCTGATGATTGCGCGCCTTCTGCGCGACAAGGGCGTGATTGAATTTGTCGAGGCCGCGCGGCGGATCAAGGCACGCCATCCGAATGCGCGCTTCCAGCTGCTTGGAGCAGCCGATTCAGAAAACCGTACAGCCATCGATAGCGCAACTGTTCAAGCTTGGGTCGCCGAAGGCGTGGTGGAATATCTCGGCACGACCAGCGATGTGCGCCCGGCGATCGCTGCGGCCTCCTGTGTTGTGCTACCTTCTTACCGCGAAGGTGCGCCACGCACGCTGATTGAGGCCGCCGCCATGGCCCGGCCGCTCATCGCGACTGACGTGCCCGGCTGCCGTGCGGTGGTCGATCACAACGTGTCAGGTTTGCTGTGTGACGTGCGAAACGCTGATAGCCTTGCCACGGCGATGGAGCGATTTCTGACGCTCTCGCCGCAAGCCCAAGCCAAAATGGGGCAGGCTGGGCGGGCAAAGATGGAACGCGAATTCGATCAGGCGTTGGTTGTCGCAGCTTACCGCAAGGCCCTCGTCGCCCTCACTGGCGACGGGCAGGGCTAATCGCAATGGACACGCTCTTTTTCATCGCATCGAAACTGGTAGGCGCACTCCTGCGAGCGGACACCTGGATTGTCATCGCCTTGGCGGGCATCATCCTTGCGTTGATCCTGCAACGCAGGCGTATGGCACTCTATATCAGTAGTATCGCATTGGGGTTTCTGATCGCGCTGAGTATCCTGCCGCTTGGCGATCTTCTCTTGCAGCCTATCGAGCGGCTCTATCCGGCCAATCCTGACCTTGACGCTGTCGATGGCATCATTGTGCTCGGCGGGGGGGAGGACGCGCGTGCCAGCGCCTTTTGGGATCAGGTGCAATTCAACGACGGTGCCGAGCGCTATACGGCCGCTCTCGCCCTCGCGCGGCGGTTCCCAGAGGCACATGTGCTGTTCACTGGTGGCAGCGGCGCGCTTCGGGACGCGGTCGGTGCCGACACCTCTGAGGCCTCCATTGCCGAGCGTTTCTTTCTTGCGCAAGGGATAGCAACCGGGCGCCTGCTTCTGGAGAGCCAATCGCGCAACACAACTGAGAACGCTCGTCTTAGCCTGACACTTGCCGACCCTGTCCCGGAAGAGACTTGGGTTCTGGTCACCAGCGCCTTTCACATGCCGCGTGCTATGCGTAGCTTTGAGGCCGCGGGCTGGAAAGGCCTTGTGGCCTGGCCCGTCGATTATCGCACGGCAGGGTTTGGCGACCGCATCGGTTGGGGTCTCACACAGAACCTGACTGTGCTGAATACCGCAATCCGCGAACATGTCGGGCAGCTTGCATATCACCTCAGCGGGCGGTGAAGGATCACTTCACTTCACTGCGCGCAGCTGGTTGGCCTCCACTGCTATCCGGGTCTGCGCACCCATGATGTCCATCAACATCCAGACGCGCCGGTCTGGCAATACGGACTCGATTGTGGCGATGATATCCGCAAACGGCCCCTTGGTCATCGTGACCTGATCGCCGGGCTGCAGGAGCTTTGGCGGCATCAGTTTGCCCTCCTGATCGCAGCGCAGCATCAGCTGACTGACCAGATCACGCGGGACAGGTGTTGGCTCTTTTCCAAGGCTGACGATCCGTGTGATGCCATAGGTAGAGTTGACCGCGCGCCAGTGCCCCTGCAGCATATCAAGAGCCACAAACAGATAACCCTGAAACAGCGGTCGCCTTTGGACGGTGAAACTGCCGCGCACGCGCATGGTTTCTTCATGCAGCGGCAGAAATGTCCTGAACCCCTGCCGCACCAGATTGCGTTCTGCGATCTTGTGACTGTTGGGTTTGAACTGCGCCAGAAACCAGGTCGCTTCGCTGTCATGATAGCTCATTCTGGCCCTCTTGCTCAACTTTGAACGGACGGTGCCTCTAATATCGTCAGCGTTCAACCCTGAACTTTTTGCGAAAGCCCTTGGATAAAGGTTGACGAGATGCAGACCTTCTCTTCCGATTGCGTCTTTGCTGGCGCTCATTTACGGAAGATTCAGGCCCCTGCAGAGGGCAATGCCTGTCCTTTGGGCTCTACGCTTGTCTGCTCCTTTGTGAGACACGCAAGTTCAACTGGCTGCGTCTGGGTGTCACAAATAAATAGTACCATTCGAACAGTTCGAGCTTCTCGCAGCTGCAGCATTATGCTATCGCTCAAAATTGAACGATATGCTTGTACCAAAGCTTCCCATTCGAAACAGAGCAAACCCGAGAAGAGCCAAAGGCACTTCTTGTGCGGTAGCCTGCGAAAAGGACTCTCTCTGATGGCCGGACAGCGCAGTAAAGCGCAAGAGGACCTGCGTTTCCGCGTTCTGCGCCTGCTTCAGGAAAACCCTGAAATGTCCCAACGCGATATCGCGGCTGCGGTCGGGATCAGTGTTGGCGGCGTGCATTACTGTCTGAACGCGCTGGTTGAAAAAGGCATGGTCAAATTGGGGAACTTCTCGGCCGCGCAAGACAAACGGCGCTATGCCTATATCCTGACGCCAAAGGGCTTGTCCGAGAAGGCCGCGCTCACGTCGAGGTTTCTCAAGCGCAAGATGGACGAATACGAGGCGCTCAAAGAAGAAATTGATAAACTGCAGAGCGAGATGGAACTGGGTGCCGATATGGCACCTCGCCCCCAAAAGTAACCGCAAAACGGAAAGAGCTTTCATTGAAACGCATTCTCATCACTGGCACCGCTGGTTTTATCGGCTTCCACCTTGCAAAGCTGCTGCTTGCTGAAGGCTTCATCATCCATGGCTTTGACGGGATGACGGATTACTACGATGTGGCCCTGAAGCAGCGGCGTCACCAGATGCTGCTTCAGAACCCGAACTTTGCAGCAACCGAAGGCATGCTGGAAGACCAGGCGCTGTTCGACCGTGTTGCGGATGACTTTGCACCTGATGTGATCGTCCATCTCGCCGCACAGGCCGGCGTGCGCTATAGCCTTGAGAATCCGCGCGCCTATCTCGACAGCAATGTGATCGGGACGTTCAATGTTATGGACGCTGCGCGGCGGCTTGAAGTACAGCACCTGCTGATGGCATCGACCTCGTCGGTCTACGGTGCCAACGTCGATATGCCGTTCATCGAGACCGAAAAGGCTGACACGCAGCTGACGATCTATGCAGCGACGAAGAAGGCCAATGAGAGCATGGCGCATTCTTATGCCCACCTCTACAACTTGCCGACCACGATGTTCCGGTTCTTCACCGTCTATGGGCCCTGGGGGCGACCGGATCTTGCGCTTTACAAATTCGTTGATGCGATCCTCGATGGTCGCCCGATCGATATCTACAATCACGGCGACATGTACCGCGACTTCACCTATGTCGACGACCTGGTCCGCGCGATCCGGCTGCTGATTGATGCGGCACCCGTGCGTCCAGAGGACGGGGTTGTACCCGAGGGCGACAGCCTCTCGCCGGTGGCCCCTTACCGCGTGGTGAATATCGGCAACTCCGACAAAGTGCGCCTGTTGGATTTCGTTGACGCGATTGAAGACTGTCTCGGGCAGAAGGCCGAGCGGAATTATATGGGCATGCAGACCGGCGATGTGCCCGCCACTTGGGCCAATGCGGAGCTTCTGAAAACGCTGACCGGCTATCGTCCTCAGACGGATTTCCGGGATGGCATTGCGAGATTTGTAGACTGGTATCGGGAATATTCAGGGAAATGACATCTGACATGAAGACAATTGCTGTTATCGGCCTTGGCTATGTCGGCCTTCCGCTCGCCGTGGAGTTTGGCAAGACCCGCTCTGTGATTGGTTTCGATATCAATCAAGGCCGCATTGATGCGCTGTGCGATGGCCGGGACAGCACACTGGAGGTTTCCGAAGATGAACTTCGCGAAGCGTCGCATCTGTCGTTCACGACAAGCACTGCGGATCTGGCGGACGCGAGCATCTACATCGTCACCGTTCCGACCCCCATTGACGCGCACAAGCGTCCTGATCTGACCCCGCTGATCAAGGCTTCCGAAACCTTGGGAAAGGTTCTCAAGCGCGGTGATATCGTGATCTACGAATCCACCGTCTATCCCGGTGCCACGGAAGAAGACTGCGTGCCGGTGCTGGAACGGGTCTCGGGTCTGACCTTCAACGAGGACTTCTTTGCCGGATATTCCCCCGAGCGGATCAACCCCGGTGACAAGACGCACCGTCTGCCAGACATTCGCAAGGTTACGTCTGGATCGACGCCCGACATCGCCGAAGAGGTGGATCAGCTTTACGCCAGCATTATCACTGCAGGCACCTACAAGGCGGAAAGCATCCGTGTGGCAGAGGCGGCCAAGGTGATTGAGAACACACAGCGTGATCTGAACATTGCGCTGATCAATGAACTGGCAATCATCTTCAACAAGATGGGCATCGACACCGAGGCAGTACTGAAAGCAGCCGGTACCAAGTGGAACTTCCTGCCGTTCCGGCCGGGCTTGGTCGGCGGACACTGCATCGGGGTTGATCCGTATTACCTGACGCACAAAGCCGAAGCGATGGGATATCACCCTCAGGTGATCCTTGCAGGACGGCGGATCAATGATGGCATGGGGGCCTATGTTGCCGGGCAACTGGTCAAGGCCATGCTCAAACGGCGGATCCAGGTCGATGGCGCCCGGGTTTTAATTCTGGGTCTGACCTTCAAGGAAAACTGTCCTGACCTGCGGAATACGCGTGTCGTCGACGTTGTGGGCGAATTGCGGGATTATGGTATTCATGTTGATGTTCACGATCCTTGGGTAGATCCTAACGAGGCTAAGCTCCAATACGGGCTGGACTTAGTTAAAACGCCCGCGTTAGCTGTGTATGAAGGTGTGATATTAGCGGTTGCACACGACATCTATGGCGGCGCCGGAGCGAGCGCTCTGCGCGGCTATGGCCGACCTGATCATGTGTTCTGTGATCTAAAAAGCGTCTTTGCGCGCAGTGACAGTGACCTGCGACTGTGATGTCTGATGCAGTTTTCAAACGAACAGTATAGAATGGTTAACCGGATATGATCAATCTTGTCACTATACGAAAAGTATGGGCGCTGCTTGACGCACAGGAGCGGCGCAATGCGCTGAAAGTGCTGGCAATAGCGTCTATGTCAGCCTTTGCGTCCGCCGCCATGGTGGGTTCAGTGATGCCATTCCTGTCCGTGCTTTCAAATCCGTCGGAGATCGCGGATACGCCTTTGCTTGCGTGGGCATATACGCGGTTTGGCTTCACCTCGTCTTATGCTTTCCTTGTTGCGTTAGGATTAGGGGCACTTATAGTCATTGCGCTAGCCCTAGCAATTCAGATGCTCAAGATTTATGGCATCGCGCGGTTCGCAATGATGCGGGTACACTGCCTTAGCTATCGGCTCATGGCACGCTACCTTGGCCAGCCCTATGAATACTTTCTGGACCGCCATTCGGGCGACATGGGCACCCGCATCTTAGCCGAAGCGGGAGAGGTCGTTAACCGCTTCTTAAGGCCGATGACCGAACTCATCACCTCGACGTTGACCATAGCCGCACTGGTCGGCTTCTTACTTTGGGTCGAGCCCCTCGTGGCAGTCGCCGCCTTCTCAGTCTTCGGCGGAATCTACGGGTTCACCTATGCGTTCAGCCGCATGAAGCTACGTCAACTGGGCATACAGCGGGTCGAGGCCAACAAGGAACGCTACCGCCTCGCTACCGAAGCACTTGGTGGCGTCAAAGAAATAAAGCTGCTAGGGCGCGAGCGTGCTTATGTCGACCGCTTTTGCATCCCCTCGCACCGCATGGCCCGAGCGCAGACGCGCATCCAGGTGCTGTCGCAAATGCCCACCTATGTAATCCAAGGGGTCGCGCTTGGCGGCGTGGTGATGCTATGCCTGCTATTGGTCGAAGGCGATAGTTTTGCCGATGGTAACGCCCTGACAACCCTCCTTCCTATCCTCGGGGTCTTTGCTTTTGCAGGGCAACGGATGATGCCTGAACTTAGTAAGTTCTATAGATCAGCTACAGAGATACAGTCAGGCATCGCTGCAGTAGATTCCGTGCATGCCGACCTTGTAGGCGATGCTACCGACATGCCTCGCGATATGCCCGCTCCCCTTGGCCTGAAACGGGCGCTGGAATTCACGGAAGTTTCCTATCGCTACCCACAAGCTGAACACGCAGGGGTGATCGACATTTCTCTGAAGATCCATGCTGGCGAAAAGATCGGAATTGTAGGCAGTACCGGCGCGGGAAAGACCACGCTAGCCGACGTCGTCTTGGGACTTCTACGACCGCTGTCAGGCGAGCTTACAACCGATGGAACCCCAATCCACGACGCAAACTTACGCGCTTGGCAACAGACCGTCGGCTATGTCCCGCAAGATATCTTTCTAACCGACGCGAACGTGGCTGAAAATATTGCACTAGGCATAGCATCGAACCAAATTGACATGAACCGCGTCTCACGCTCAGCGCAGCTCGCTAGCATAGACACTTTTATCCGCAATGAGCTACCAATGGGGTATGATACCACTGTAGGAGAGCGGGGTGTGCGGCTATCTGGAGGACAGCGACAGCGTATAGGAATAGCCAGGGCCCTTTACCATGACGCCGACCTCATAGTTTTTGACGAGGCGACATCGGCACTCGACAACCAGACGGAGGCCGAGGTTATGGCTGCCATCGACGCCCTCCCTGGAGACAAGACCGTACTGATGATCGCCCACAGGCTAAGCACCGTGAAACACTGCGATCGAATCATAGTGATGGAACGGGGGCGTGTAGTTGGGTGCGACAGGTGGGATACGCTGATGGCGACTAACGCAGCTTTCCAGCGGATTGCAAAGTTGAGTGATGCATCTTGATGGAAAAAATAGAGAAAGAAGCCTAAATTGAATTCCATTCATCACTACGGAACATTTGATGTAGATAATTACGGTGATCTACTCTTTCCAAAAATAATAGAATGGCGCTTGCGGGACTATGAAATACAGCACATTTCACCTACGAAAGGCAAAAGCTGTTTTTCCGATTCTTCCTATAGCTCAAATTTAAGTACAAAAGAGCCAATTGCAACATTTACTGGTGGTGGAAATATCTTCCGGTTCAACCGAACGCCGCTTGATATTTATTCCAAATGCTCAGGAAGTGCGTATCCAAGTTTAGTTATAGATCCTTGCATCTCAGCAAGAACTAAAGGGGTTCCATATATAATTAATTCGCCTAGCATCGCAAAGCGTGAAATGACGCTGTTTGAAAAAATTGTATTTTCTCGAGTTATAGCGACAGCCGACTACATTTCCTTTCGCGATCAAAAAAGTATGGATTTTACATCTAGAATAACAAAAAAATCAATACATCTTGTGCCAGATACAGCGTTTGATATCTCTAGGATGTGGCCTCATCTTAAAAGTGATCAGAATCATGTTTCTCCATATGCAGTTTTTCATGTTAATTCTCGATATGGTGGCGCTCCTGAAAAGGTTGCAGACGCGATAAAAGATTTTATTTCGAGTAGTGGGCTGAAAGTAGTATTTCTTCCAATTGGGCCCTGTCATGGTGATTATGATTATGCAAAGAAAATTTCAAGCTTAGTGGGCCACGAGGCAGAAATATTTGATGACTTTAAGCTCAAGGGTTTTGCTGAAAAAATTGCTAACTCGGCACTTTATGTGGGCTCATCTATGCATGGGTTTATCACAGCAGCCTCATACGGAGTTCCATGTGGCTTGGTTTTGAAGAAAGGTTACATGAATAAATTTGAAGGCGTTTTAGAGGCGCTTGAAATGGGTGATAATGTAATAGTCCATTCATGGAATGACATTATTCCTTTGGCAAAAGCAGTAGCCCCTCCTGACAAGAAAGCTCTATCTGATATTTTTGATCGGCTTGACAAGCATTGGAGAAATATCGAAATTTGCTTAAGCAGCTCGACCAAATCTGAAGAGTTGTCATTCCCACTTGAGCACTTTTTGATTAAAATATCTCAAATAATTACAAGGGCAGAAAAATTCACTAGGAAATTATATAAAATAATGAGGATACACCGCTGAATTTTCGTATTGCGATTTGTTTCTTTGGCATTACCCGGTCTCTAACCCAGACAATTGGGTCAATCGAAAAGAATATACTAGAACCTGCCCGCATGGTTGGCGAAGTGCGGACATTCGCACACTTTTTCCGCCAAGTAGAGATCGACAATCCACGCTCAGGAGAAAAAGGGATGCTTAGGGATGATGAGCACAAATTGCTCGCTCCTAACCACTTGGAACTCGAAGAGCCTGACCTCTGCCTCGACAAGATGGGTTTTCAAATTCTCAAGACCTATGGGGACGTCTGGAACGATGAATTTCGTTCACTGCGCAATCTTGTTCATCAACTACACTCTCTCGATCGTGTTACCATTGCAGCGTTAGACTGGAAGCCAGATATCTGCATATTTGTGCGTCCTGATCTAATGTACTGGAATAGCTTTGAAAAGGTACTAGGCAAGGCTGTAAAAGCCCCGGACCGCACCGCGTTCATTCCCTCGTGGCAGCATTGGCTGGGGCTTAATGACAGGTTTTCCCTGTGTATTGGGACAGATGCTATTCGGGCCTACGGAGCACGGCAGAATCGTGCGCTTCTGTTTGCCCAAGATGCCTCTGGTCTTCATGCAGAGCGCTTGCTCAGACACGCGCTTGAACAGGCAGAAGTAAATGTCCGCCGCTTCAACGTTCGAGCAAGCAGGGTGCGCAGCGATGGGCAAATACTGAGAGAGGATTTCCGCGATGCAAGGCTTGTTTTCCCCCGCACCGAAAAATTTCTTAAGCGGGTAGGGCGGCGGGTAGCACAGAGAAGCCTTTTCCGTTAGTATCTGTCTCACCCGACGTCAACGCGTTGCAGGTGAACTCGAATATTTATTATTGTAACTCAATTGTTTTGCTGAGTGGGTCGATACAGCTATGATGAACACCAGCCTTGCTATTTTTGTATTTTCTTTCAACCGAGCTAATTTTCTGGAAAACTGTATTAACTCAATCGAAGCATGCATCCCCGAACATGTGCCGGTGATTATCCTCGACGATAATAGTACTGACCCCGAGACGGTTGAATACCTAGGTGAATTGTCTTTCAGATACCAAGTGCTTTTCCACGATAAGGCAGATGCGGTGGAGATGAAAACCGGTGGTCTTTACGGTGCTATGAACAAAGCAATGACGATCGCACAGCATGAAGAGTTCGACCTAGTTATCTTCATACAGGATGACATGCAGTTCGTCCGTCGGCTCGAGATCAACGAGCTTTCTCGTTATGAAAAGTACTTTGAAGAAGTGCCAAACTCAATTCAGCTATCAACCAGCTTTGTAAGAGAGTTGAGTGCCGACAGCTTTTTGCAGGATCATGCGACGATGCCCGATTCAGGGGCTTATATCAGACATCTCCACAAAATCTCCGGCAAGGCCAACTTTTCTGCAACTGGTGTGTTCTCTGTCGAGCGTTTTTATAAACTGTTTAAAAAATTTGAAGTTGGAGAAGGTGTAAACAGCCAAAAAGCAAGGCAACTCGGACTCGTAAACGGGCGTGCAATTTACCCCAGTGTGTGCTGGTTGCCCTATCCAATTTCCTATCGCGGTAAGAAACGCATGCTCAAACATCGGTTTTTTGAGCGATTTGGGAGGTCGGGTTTCTATCCCATTAATCTCATGACAGATGCAGAATCAAAAAGGTTTTTGGAACGCAATCCAAAGATCGTACCTGTTATGGAGCGATTTCTAGTAGCACCGTCAGCACCACGCCAAGACATCTGGTCAACTGGAGGGGGGGAGTACAACTTTGTCTGTTATGGTGGTTTTTTTGCTAGGATTTTTTTGTGCTTAAGGCGCGTCATTAATTTTTTAAAAATCAGGAAGTTATGATTTCTATCCTCCTTCCTGACCTTCGTGGTGGCGGGGCCGAACGGGTTAACATCGACCTCGCGCATGAATTTGTTCGCACTGGGCACGAGGTAGAATTCGTGCTAATGCGACCGCATGGCGAGTTGTTAAATGAGGCCCGGAAGAGCTTTTCCTTGATTGATCTCGCCGCGCCCCGTGCTCGCAATATACCGCTCACACTCGCCCGCTACCTGCGCCGCCGCCGTCCTGACGCGCTGCTGGTGGCGATGTGGCCGCTAACCGTGATCGCTCCACTCGCGGTTTTTCTATCCGGGCACCGCTGCAAGGTAGTGGTGTCAGAACATAACAGTCTGTCGCTACAGTACCGCGAATGGGGTTTGGGCCACAGGGCCGCATTGCGGACTTCAATGGTTGTAGGCTATCGGTTCGTAGATCGTCGTGTGGGCGTATCCTCTGGGGTAGCTGCCGATATCGCCGCCTTGTCTGGACTGCCCTTGGATGCGTTTGATAGGATCCACAACCCAGTGCCCTCGCGCCCCAAGTTGTCCGATGAGGCTATACAAGACGCAGAGGTGCTCTGGTCCGCTCCCAAAGGCGCACGCGTCGTCACTGTAGGGAGTATGAAGGCACAAAAGAACCACCCGCTGCTGCTAGGGGCCTTCGCCCAAATGAGCCGTCCGGATGCAAGGCTGATGTTCGTCGGAACGGGCGCAGGCGAGGCTGATCTGCGTGCGCTTGCGGATGACCTTGGGGTAGCATCACAGGTGATCTTTGCCGGTTTCCATCCTGATCCGACGCCGTTCTACCAGACCGCTGATTTGTTCGTGCTGTCGTCCGATTACGAAGGGTTCGGCAATGTGATTGTCGAGGCCTTGGCCTGCGGCACACCTGTGGTTTCGACCGATTGTCCCTCTGGTCCGGCAGAAATACTAGAGGATGGCAAATATGGTCGTCTTGTCCCGGTGCGTGACTCACAGGCGCTTGCCGATGCAATGCAAGACGCACTCACAACGTCACATGATCCGGCCTTGCTAAAGCAGCGAGCCAGCGAGTTTGCCCCTGAGATCGCAGCCAAGCGTTATCTGGAACTGTTATGCCCCTGACACCCACGCTTTACCTCACCCGCAATGGCCTGCTGGAACCACTTGGGCAAAGCCAGGTGATGGCCTATCTTCGTGGCCTATCGCAGGATCATGCGATCACGCTGGTCACTTATGAAAAACCCGAAGATTGGTCAGATGCAGAGGCGATGACGCGTGCGCGCGCGGACTGCGAAGCATATGGCATCCGGTGGCTGCCGCAACGATTTCGACCGCAACCAAAGGTTATCGCCCCTGCGCTCAGTATGACACGAATGGTGTGGTTGGTCAGGCGTGAGGTGCGTCGTGAGGGGATTCGATTGATCCACGCGAGATCCTACATTCCGGCAGCTGTCGCACTGCTCGTTAGCCGCATGACGGGCGTGCCATTCATCTTTGACATGCGTGCGCTTTGGCCAGAAGAATTGATCAGCGCCGGTCGGTTGCGTCAGGGTTCATTGATCCACCGCGCCATCGTAAGAACAGAGCGGGCCTGTTTAGCAAAGTCAGCTGGAGTAATCTCACTTACCCATGCAGCAGTGGCGCATCTGAAATCAGTGTATCCCGTTGAACTGAAAAAACAGCGTCTGGCCGTAATCCCCACCTGTGCCGATCTGGAGCGTTTCACACCCGCTGCAGAAAGGCGCCTTGGCCCCGCCGTATATGGCTGTATTGGCACCGTACTGTCAGGCTGGTTCCGCACGGACTGGCTGGCCAGTTGGATCCGGGTCGCGGCGTCTCGCGATCCTGAAACACGGTTTGAGATTATAACGCGCGATGATGCATCGCGTGTGCGCGCGGCACTAGATCCGGCGAATGAGTTGGCCGAGCGGCTTAGCATCAGCCCACAGCCTTCAGAGGACATGCCGGACGCCGTGCGTCGTCAGGACCTCTCCGTGATGTTCTTCACTAGCGGGCTGAGTAAGTTAGGAAGCGCACCAACTCGATTAGCAGAGGTTCTGGGTTGCGGGCTTCCTGTCGTAGTGAATGAAGGGGTCGGTGACGTGGCTGATGTTGTTCGTAAGTACAACGTCGGCGTGATTGTCGAGGGAGCAAGCGCCTCGCATATGGAAGCGGCATTCGACGCACTCCAGACTCTGATGCAAGACAGCGATCTGCCCAGACGATGCCGCGCCACAGCCGAAGCTGTCTTTTCACTCGAGACAGGCACCGAGGCTTATCGCGAAATCTATGCATCGATCCTCAACGTGAAAGATGCCTGATGTGCGGCCTGACAGAACTTCTTATCTCCACACCGAATGACGACATAATTGGGCAGGTGGCCGGGACGCCCCCCCGCCTCATTCACCGGGGGTCCGATGATGAAGGGGACTGGGCTGAAGGCGCTATCGGCCTGGACCACAGGCGGCTCGCTATCCTTGATGTGAATGTCACGGCTGCGCAGCCAATGCCCTTGGATTTCAATCGCTATGTGTTGGCTTACAATGGGAAAGTCTATAATCGTCTTAACCTGCGTAATGCTCTTAAGATGGAGGGCACGGCTTCACTAGGGCGTGGGCAGCGCGCGTGAACATCCTGCTGTTGTCGCGATACACGCGCATGGGAGCCTCCAGCCGTTTGCGTACGATGCAATATCTGCCTGCATTGGCGCGCGAAGGCTTCAACGTTCAGGTTGCTCCCTTTTTCGATGACGCCTATTTGCATGCGCTCTACACAGGGCAGAAGAAACGCGGATCAACATTGGCATACATGCTCCGACGGATCAGACAGATGCGGGTAAATCCCGCGCCGGATATAGTCTGGCTGGAAAAAGAAGCATTGCCTTGGATGCCATGGCTGCTTGAACGCGCAGTTTTACCGCACGGAGTTCCTATCGTCAGCGATTACGATGATGCAGTCTTTCACCGTTATGACAAGCATAAGCGGGGAACCGTCCGAGCTATTTTGGGGAAGAAGATCAAACATGTGATGGCAGCCTCAGATCTTGTGATGGCTGGGAACTCCTATCTCGCCAATCACGCGCGGAGCGCCAGTTCCCTACGGGTTGAAATAGTGCCCACTGTTGTCGACCTTGATGCGTATGAAGTTCGAACAGACGCTATGCATCAGGATGCGCCACGCGTGGGCTGGATCGGCACCCCAGAGACATGGCAAGGATTTGCCCATCCAGTTCATAAGGTGCTAGACCCTGTGCTTACAGAACAAAGCGCGCTGTTTCGAGCCGTCGGAGCGGGCATGCAGCCTGAAACTTCCGGAACGCTCGAAATCCTACCTTGGACCGAAGACACCGAAGTTTCGCTGATCCAGAGCATGGATATTGGTGTCATGCCGTTGCCTGATACGCCTTGGACACGCGGCAAATGCGGCTATAAGCTTATCCAGTACATGGCCTGCGGCCTGCCCATCGTGGCATCACCAGTCGGCGTGAACCGTGATATCGTCGAGCATGGCGTGAATGGCTTTCTCGCTGAAAGCGATGAAGAGTGGCGCGCCGCTATTGGAATGTTGCTGAATGATGCAGCCCTGCGACGCCGAATGGGAGCCGCTGGCCGCAAGAAGGTTGAGGAGCAGTATTCGCTACAAGTCTGGGGGCCGCGAATGGCACAGATGTTGCGCAGTATTGTCGAAGATCGGGCTAATGGCTAATGCTCTATTTAGGTATAGCCAATGTGCTGTTCCTTCTTCGCTACGCGTTGGCAAGCGCGCAGGGTGCGCGCCGACAGGTCTACTATGTCGTCCTTTGGGCGCTATTTCTGTTCTCGGCCTTCCGGTTCCAAGTTGGCTGTGATTGGTCAGGATATTACTACCAGTACTTGGCTGCCACGACGACTGACTGGTCGCTTATTTTCAACAGGCGCGATCCCATTTGGTGGGCCGTTCTTGGCTGGCTAAAAGACATGGGTCTGCCCTATCCGGTAGCCAATGTGGCCTCCAGCGCCGTATTTTTCATCGGCGTACATGTACTGGCTAGACGACAGCCCGATCCACTAGGGTTTCTGGTGCTGCTGCTTCCAATTTTGATCATCAATATGCCAATGTCAGCGATCCGTCAGGGTGCGGCCATTGGACTGCTTTGCATCGGATTCGCCGCATTCATTGATCGTCGTCCAATCAGATTTGCGCTTTGGGTTGTAATCGCCGCTGGATTTCATTCAAGCGCATCGATTTTCTTGCTTCTTTTGCCAATTGCAACTGGTCGCTACACTAAGACGCGGTTACTCATGGCCGCAATCCTTGCTATTCTAGGCGCACTTCTACTCATTAGTGGGGATAGTGCAGAGGTTGCAAGCAGCCGATATATTGAGACAGGGCGCGAGGCTTTTGGTGCTGTATTTCGTGTTGGCATACTTGGTATGTCTGCGCTCTATTTCTTTCTATTCGTCCGAAAGAAATGGATGCAAACTTTTCCGCAAGACTACAGCATTGTCAGCATAGGTGCGATCGGCATGGCGTTGGCCTTTCTTCTGATCCCTGTCTCCACTGTTATTGCTGATAGGTTCGGATATTATCTCATACCAATTCAGGCGATGATTTTCGCGCGTCTTCCATATTTGCCCTTCAAGTCTAATCACGCGCTACATTCAGCGCTTCCTTATATAATGCTGCTGCTTGTATTTGGTATCTGGACCCAGTTCTCGGGGCATTTTCAGCAATGCTACATCCCATATAACAGCTGGATTTTTGGATTGCCGGACGGCGATCTCTTGCGATAGCCTGGGATTACTTCTTTCCAGGCTCAGCGCTAAGAATTATCGGACCTCGCATAATGGCTTGGCATGAAAAACGGGCGGGGACGGTCGCCGGCAGGTGCCCAAAATTGCCGGAGCTGGTTCGATCTTGAATCTGGACAAAGACGGCCGAGCCGGAGCTAACGTGCGCCGAATTTCCCAAACATCGGCCGCGATGTTATCCAGAGAGCGTCCTCCACATCTTGTAACAATGATGGTTCGGCAGTGCCTTGCAAAACAGAAATTTCAACGCTTAGAAAATTATCTGCGTAAGGACACCACAGATGCATTTTTAGAGCGTAGGTGCCTATTGGTCCGGTGAGTAGATGCTGCTGAAGTCTTTGGCCAACTTTCTGTGAACTTCCAACATAGACAGTTGTGCTATCAGCGACATTGTTGTTTCGCGCAAACACGTTGCCGTTTTGAGAACCCCGATCAAGAAATGCTTGCCGTAGTCTATTCGCCCCATCTTGGTCGTTCACGGTCAACCGATATATCGCCGCAGATCTTTGGTGTTGGCCGAGTAACGGCCTGATCCAGTCGTTGAGTCCGCCACGCGCCAACCCGTTTTTAATTTCTTTGAAAGTGAAGTCTCGTTGAACTACCTTGGCGATCCGAACGTCGTTTAGCGCAGCAGTTCGACGCTTTAGGTTATCCCGAGCGTGCTCCAACACTGCCTCGTCAATCATGAGACTATAATCCTCTTTGCGGGCATGGGTCACTCGGCGCTTTGGAGATAAAGTATAAAAAACCCCGCTGCATAAAATACAGCGGGGCCTAATAGAGGTTATGATAAGGTAATTATGGGTTTACGTTAGTTTCTGCGGCATCGCCACCCACAAATGTAGCTGTGATGGCGCCTGTGTTGATCGCACCAGCAGCAACTGTTTTGACGGCCGATGCACCACCGGCTGCATTCGCCATTGCGACGGTAACACTACCGTTAATGTTGCCTGTGTTCAGAGCACCCTGTACCGCACCAAGGGTTCCGCCTGCAGTGTTAGTCGCGTTGCCACTGAAGTCTGTGAGGCCGGACGAGGTTGTGATCGCAGAGGAGGCAAGAGCACCTGTTTCATTCAGTTCCATTGTGCTGTCGCTGATCGCACCAGCGGCAACTGTCGAGATCTCACCGAAGTTCTGCGTGATTGCATCTGCTTCAATTGTCGCGTCGACTACGGTCGAAGTGATATCGCGAGTCGATCCGTTAATGTCCGAGCCTGCGACATCAGTGGAGGTCGTGAAGGATCCAGAGATCGAACCTGCAACAGCGTCAACACCAGCTGTAATATCAACCGATGCATCAATGTCGGCAACGTTTATTGCGGACGAAAAGAATGCAGCGTTGGCTTCAGAGAGAACGTCCTCAACCAACCCGTCAAAGCTGGCAGCAACCTGTGCGGAAGCAGCGGTTGACAAAGTGGCAGCAACAAGTGCGCCTACGAAAAGTTTAGTGATTTTCATGATAATCATTTCCATTCCTGTTAGCTGGGACACCGTCATACCCAATTTCTTTTTTTGCGACGGAGCATCCTTCAGCGTTGGGCTGCCGAATGCAACAAGACATAAAAGTATGTAATTTATTTTTATGCCTATTCGTGAAATTCAAAATGTCAGCGTCCTCGTGACAGGCCGTCATCTCTCTTATAAAGAGGTACGGGCTTTTCTTCTTGCAAAGGGGGGCTTGCATCGTCGGACGCAGTGTTATTCGCCAGGTTTGAGGATGCCTCAAGTGCGCTACTGGGAATGTTTTCCTGTTCAGATGCATCGCTGGAGCCTGCAGTTTGAGGCGTAAAAAAATCGTCACTTTCTCCAGATGGCCCTTGATCAACTGACAGATTGTCTGAGCCTTCCAGCACTTGCTCCACTTCTTTGCGATATGCAGCATATTGCTCGCCAGCTGTCTTCTCTCCACCGATGACACCATAACGCGGGTCGATAAGATCCATGCATTCTTCGTACTTTTGCGGTGGCATAAGTTGGAGCATAAGTTCGAATGTTGCGAGTTGAAGCATAGAGCGCAGTGCATCATTTAATGCTTCGCGACGTGCCCCGCCTATGTCTGAATCAATCAACTTGCTATTTCTGTATCGAGTACCAAAAATTCCGGCATCATTTGATACAATTTGCTTTTGCAAAGCGATATTGGAAATCACTTGGCCAGTCGCTACATTGGTCATCGCAAGGTCCAAGCCGACCAGAATTCGGCTTTGATTGTAACCTGCGCCCACACCCCCAATATTAATATAAGAACCTGCACCCGGTATGAAGTCCAAGCTGTTGACACTTCCGGTAACTGCAAAATGGGCATTTTGTTGGGTTTTCAGGGAGCGAATGCCCCATTGGGCTTCAAGAGCCGCACTTCCCATGTCTCTGCGGTTTATAACCTTCACACCCGTTTTGAAGAGCGCTGATTGTACAATATCGCCGCCTGATTGAGTAACGAATTTACCTAAACCGCCATCATTGTAAGCCTCGCGGCCAGTGCCATCAGGAATGTTGCCAACCGCAAATCCCAATCTCTTGTCAATCTTGCCATCCAGACATGATAAAGCTTTGTCGAAAGGCGTTACAACATCAATTATGGCTGGGCCCTCAACCAGGCTCAGATTATTGGCCGTGGGGGCACAGGCTGAAAGAATTGCGCCAATTAAAACTGGCGCAAGCCTAAGGTGTTTCAGTGTAATTTTCATCTACTACAACTATTGGGTGACACGCTATATGTGTTTGCGCCAGTACCGCTTACGGCAGCTCCTGCCGATATATCGACATTACCAACCGGTCGGTTTGTATAGCTTGAAATTCCCCCATCGATACATCCAGCTTCTGAGCTTGCAGTATTACTGACGGTTGTGGTGTTCCCGTTCCCGTTCGTAGTAATATTATTTGTCGATGTGTTAATGGCACCGACCACATAGCTGCTTGTTCCGGTCCCTTCCGCAGATCTGTTTTCAAGATCGACAGATGCCCCTTCCGCCGCATTCACATTGTTGGAGATGCTGTGGTCGTAAGTGTTTGTTGTCGTAATCGTTGTGGTGGAAGGACCGTAGAAGCCGTTGTTCAGCTTATTTTGTTCAACCGCAAAATTCAGGCGCGTATTGCGCTCCAAAGCTGACGAACCTCCGTAAGAGGAATTCCAGTTATGCGATGCCGATGTACCGTAATTCTGGGCATGAAGCATTGAGCCCCCAAACCCGCAGGACATCGCAATACTTATTAAAAAAACGTTCTTCATGAGTTCCTCCTCGGCAATTTTAAGATTTATCCGCCGCTTGCGCTACCGCCAACACCGCTGCCAGCACTGGCACTTCCCCCCGGGCTGCCGCCGCTCGGGCTGCCGCCGCCACTACCGCCACCATTGCTGCCGACACCTGCGCTTGCGCCCCCACCAGGGTTGCCGCCTCCAGAATTGCTTCCGTTACCGGCATTTGAGCCGCCACCAAGGTCGCCGCCACCTGGGTTCTCTCCGCCGGGATTCTCACCCCCAGGATTTTCACCACCTGGGTCCTCACCACCTGGGTCATCACCGCCATCATTGTCACTGATGTTTTCAATTGGTGTGGCGATGAGGGGCATTGGGACGCAGTCATACCCAACAGGCGGATCAGTTAACTCACCACCCTTTACGGAAGTGGCGACTGAAGGTGTGCAACGCTCGTTTATCTCTGACTTTGCACACGCTGCAAGAGAGCCAGAAATTACGCATAAGATAATATATTTATTCATAAACACTCTCATGTCGTCATAATAGTTCAGTTAAAGCTCAGTAATCGCAACTTTATTCGATTGATTAGATTCTCGCTGGTGCTACCATAGAGGTCCTTTGAAGCGTTAGTCAATTTTAGCGCGAGCGCAAAAAAAAATTGATCTTCGGCTGAAATATCACGGTCTGAGCTGATAACCGCACTTTCTGAACTTAGCCACTTGACTCGAAACCATAATTTTGCATTTAATTTTTTTAATGAACGCTAGCGCTTCAGGTCGCTGGGTGCGCCCTTTCATCTGCCGAACGGCAGGATTGATTGTAAGTTCATTGTCGACTGACACGGCCTCTCTCCAGCACCAGATCCCGGCAACGATACAACAGGCTCTGTGCAACGCCATTGCGGCATTGCCCCAGTGGGAATGCTGACGCTCTCTCCCAGTGCCTCCTCGACGATCCGCAGTTTCTCAGGGGAAATCGAGCGGTACCAACCGCCGCCATCGTTGACGATCTTATGGATAAACAAACACGTTTGGAGATATCCACCAGTCTCGGTCATGCCTGAGTGTCCAGACAGAAAAGGGAGCCAGCTCAGGCACAACGTTCGCCGAGCATCCTTTGAGGGCAGACTGCCGTCGATAAAATATTTTTCCTGACCTTGCGTCAACTTAGGTGAAAGCATTTGTATGCCAAGCCTTATCCTGCAGTCTAGCGCCTAGCGGGGTGGAACATGAGACATCCTTTAAACAGTACAGCATCGTGTAAGCTGGTTGATCCCAAGGCAATTACAGCCTTTGCTTGCTGCAGCGATGGACTTCAGTAAGGGTATAAATATGCAGGAAAATCAGCCGTCAGATATCTTCAATATTGTCGCTAATCTGCGCAAGGTGGCTGTTCTTGAGCAACTTGATGATACGACACTCACAAAAGTTGCTGAACTTTGT
This sequence comes from Sulfitobacter sp. M22, assembly GCF_021736025.1. Taxonomy (NCBI): domain Bacteria; kingdom Pseudomonadati; phylum Pseudomonadota; class Alphaproteobacteria; order Rhodobacterales; family Roseobacteraceae; genus Sulfitobacter; species Sulfitobacter sp. M22. The sequence continues at coordinate 82,574 of NZ_WMEC01000002.1, forward strand.
ACAATTAGAGAGCTTAGGCGGGGAGAAACGCTAATCGTCGAGGGGGAGACGGCAGATGATTTTTTCATTGTCCTCAACGGCAGGTTCATCGTCTTCTCGGGTGAGACTGCTATTGCAGAGATTGCGCCTGGCGAACCAATTGGTGAAATGGCCTTTTTTTCTGGCGAGACGCGGAGCGCATCTGTGGTCGCAGCACGCCGCAGCCAGGTGCTGGTCTTAACACGCCAAGTCTACGATGCCTTGGTGAAGAGTGTCCCGGGACTCCCATCGTCGATTATTCGGGCCTTGGCACATCGGATCACAGCAGCCAATACCCGGCCACCGGTCCTGCATCCACGTGCTGGATCAATCATAGGAATTTTCCCCGCATCCAACGAAAGACTCGATCCAAAGTTCATAGGGGAACTCTTGCAGGCTTTTGCGCCTTTATCCAACTGGCACATTGTACATGAAGGTGATGTGCCTTCCGGACAAACTGTGTCCGATTGGATCATGGTCCAAGAGGCAGCCGAACAAAGACTCGTTTTGGTTTGTGATAACTCAACACAACAATCTGACTGGGCCAGACAGGTGTCCGAAGCCTCCGAGATCAACATCATCGTTGTGGATACAAGTTCAGGCGCTGCCAGCCAAAGCACCGTGTCCGAGCTTGAACAACATATCTATACCACCTCCTTGCGGACCAATACCCATGTTGTACTGATGCGGCACTCTGGCGAGAGTTCTGCGAAGAACTCCGCACAATGGCTTGCCGACAGGCCCGCAGGTCTGCATCATCATGTTGCATTGGATACCAAAGCCGATTTTCAACGGCTGGCACGTTTTATTCGAGGCGAAGCAGTTGGCCTCGTTTTCTGTGGTGGTGGCGCTTTTGGAACCGCGCATCTTGGCATGGTCAAGGCACTTACCGAACACGGTTACCATTTTGACATGGTTGGCGGCACCAGTATGGGCGCTGCTATGGCTGGGGCCTTTGCTATGGGTGTTTCACCTGATGAAGTCATGGATATTTGTGACGACATGTTTTTACGTAGCCGGTCGATGAAGCGCCTGACCGCGCCCGTTCATTCCATTATTGAACACCGCTATTTCGATCAACAACTCAAAAAGCACTATAGAAATTACGACATAGCAGACCTTCCACTGAACTTTTATGCTGTGGCAACAAGTCTTACCCATAATGACATCAGCATAAGAAGACAGGGGCCTTTGTGGCAGGCTGTGCGCGCATCAACGGCTATTCCCGGTGTTTTTCCGCCAATGTTGGGAGAGGACGGCGAAGTGCTGATTGATGGCGCATTGATTGACAACGCACCACTGGAAACCATGCGAACGCTCAAGCCAGGTGCCAATATTGTTATGAATTTCAAGCGTGTCCCAGAATGGCGTGTAAGATCAGACTATGATCATGTCCCGGGTCGAATTGGGGCATTGCGGAAAATGCTTTTTGGAAAAGGTGTGCGGTTTCCCGGCATGTTCGCTGTTTTGACGCGGTCGATGACCGTAAATGCCGAGCGAAAAATAGCTATGACGGATCCAGGTAAAGATGTCATCTTCGAGATCCAGAACCTGAAAGGTATGGGTTTTCTGGATTGGTCAAAGGGGCGGCGTCAGTTTGAACACGCCTATCAGAAAATGTCTTCTGTACTTGAGGTGTCCGAATTCGGTGACTCTCAATCAAATCTAGCAGCTTTACAGGCTGCAGCACAACAAATTGCCGATGGGCGCGCCTCTAGCTGGGGACGAAAGAAATCCTGAATGAAAACCTTCGAAGCGACTTTTTATGGGACGCGTGGATCTTCACCTGCGGCGGGTTCTGCTTTTGTTGCATATGGGGGAGATACATCTTGCCTTGCCTTGCAACTTAGTGAGCGCCTTTTCGTTCTGGACGCAGGTACCGGTATCATTCCTTTGGGCGAACAAGTGACAGCGGCGGCTACCAAGAAACTCGATATTTTCATATCCCACGCACACTACGACCATGTTCAAGGGCTGCCTTTTTTTACACCATTGATGACCCCAGATATCGATATCACCATTTGGTTCGCAGGTTGCGACGATGCTGTTGATGGCAAGGTCTTGCTTGAAAAGCTCTTGGGAGGTCCGTTTCTGCCTTTTTCATTGAAAGACTTGAAATGCCGTTTAACTCATCAGGCTCTACCAAAGTCTGGGAGCATCGATCTTGGTGACGGCGTCAGGCTTGGCACGATGCAGACGAACCATAAAGGAGGCTGTACAGCATTTCGTTTCGATGCCCACGAGCGCTCATTTGTCTATGCTCCTGATTTTGAACATGACAATGGCCATTTGGATAAGGCTCTTGTTGACTTCATGTCTGAAGCATCCTTCGCCGTTCTGGATGCAACCTATACTTTTCAAGAGTACAATTTACATAAAGGGTTCGGTCACACATTTTGGGAAAAGAGTATGAGCCTGGCCAAGCAAGCCAAACTGGATCGCTGGGCTTTGTTTCACCATCACCACCGCCGTTCAGACACGACTCTCCAAGAACTTGAACTGCAAGCATATGAAATGGATCATCGTGCTTTTTTTGCGCGGGATCGGCTTGTCTACGATGTTCTAAATGGCACCAGCACTATTGGTTAGGATGAAGAAACCCAACAGAAAAGGCTGAGGCGTTTAGATGTTTAGTCCTGACATCCGGGTGTCTCACGCAAAAGTGGTGTCTATGAACAAAATGGTTGTACAACTTTAGCTTATTAGATGGAGATAACATCATGCCAGCACTGATCAAGATTACATATTTGACCATGCTCCTGAGCCTTGTGGCTTTTCCAGGCGCAGTGCTTGCAAACCCTGTTGGGCAAGTCGTCTCGATCAGCCAAAATGCCTTTGTCGAGCGTAACGGTCAGAGGAGACCTCTCGCGCAAGGTGCCTCTGTTTCGATAGGGGACGCGATTACCACAGATGCATCAGGCCAGGTGCAACTCCTGTTTCGAGATGAAACCCGCATTGCCATTGGCGTAAACTCGCATCTTGTTGTTGAAAGTATTCTGTTCGACAGCGCCAATACAGCAAGCGAATTCACCGTGAGCGCCGTTGAGGGGGCCTTCCGCTTTCTGAGCGGGAACAGTGCCAAATCCGCCTATTCCCTTCGTACGCCCAACGGGACGATGGGGATCCGTGGGACCGAGTTTGATTTTACAGTGGTACCTTTGAATTGATCTTCGGGTAAATATGTGTGCCACAGCTACACTGTGCGGTTGGGCAGGTTCCAAGGCTTCAGGGTAACGAAGAAAACTGCGGGTGCTCATGTCACTGGTGCTGATGCGCGGCAGGGCAAAAGATCGAACCCAGAGGACGGTTAGGAGAGCCGCATGCGCAAATTGTTCATTGGCTTTGGCCTTGTCTTGCTCTTTGCACTCGTTGGACTGCGGATCAGCGATCCAACTCCGGTGCAATCGTTGCGGTTAGTATACTTTGACGAGCTCCAAAAATGGCATCCACGTAGACTTGAAGATTTGCCTGTAAGGGTCGTTGACATTGATGAGCGATCATTGGCTGAATTTGGGCAATGGCCATGGCCACGCAATGTCCTGGCTGACCTTGTAGACAGGTTGAGTGCCGGTGGCGCAGCTGCGATTGTATTTGACGTCCTGTTTCTTGAGCCTGACCGGCTTTCCCCCAACCGACTGTTCCTCCAACCAAGCTATGATGGACTTTCAGAAGGCTGGGATCCAGACACACTGCCGGATAATGACAGGATTTTTGCTCAAGCCATACAAGACCGGCAGGTTATTCTTGGCATTGCCAGCACAGTTAATGAAAGCGAGGGCAAACTGCCGCAAAAGAGCGGCGTTGTAGAAATCGGCGACAATCCAAGTCAGGGATTTGTTCGCTCATCTGGTTTCTCAATACCACTACCAGAGCTGTCGGATGCAGCGAAGGGATTGGGGAGTATCAACATGAGCCCATACGATACAACGGAACGTGTTCGCCGGGTTCCGTTGTTATGGCGCGATGCCAATGATGCGGTCATACCCAGTCTTGCACTAGAAGCACTTCGTGTCGCTCTTGGACAAGGGAGCTTCATTATAAACGGCGAATCCAACGCATCAGGCATTACCCGATCAATCCGCGTCGGATCGATAGAGATCCCAACCACAGCCGATGCCAGTCTATGGGTCCGGTTTCGTCCAGATCATCCTTCACTCTACCGCTCGGCTGCTGATGTATTTACGAGCAGCATGGAAAATCTGAGTGCCAATTTCGAGGGGCGCATTGTTTTGGTCGGGACATCTGCTGCCGGCCTTTTGGATATCCGTACAACAGCACTGGGCGAAAATGTGCCGGGTGTCTCCATTCATGCCCAAATTATTGAACAGATATTGCAAGGCAGCTTTTTGTCACGAACCGATTTTGTGGAAGGTGTCGAGATACTTGTATTTGTAGTCCTGGGCGGGCTGATCCTTTGGATCATGTCTGTGTCAGGCGCTTTTCTATCTATCCTCACAGCAACCTCTATCGGAGCACTGATCGTAGCAACAAGTTGGTTTCTCTTCTATAAACACGGCATTCTATTAGATGTAACACTTCCAGTGTTTGGAGGAGTTCTGTTCTTTTCAGCTATGACGGCATTTCAATATTTTGTAGCAGATCGTGACAAGAAAATGATCCGACGCTCATTCTCCCACTATGTTGCCCCCGAAGTTTTGCACCAGATCGAGCAGAGTGGTCATAAACTCAAGCTTGGCGGTGAGATGAAGTCCGTATCCGTGATGTTTTGTGATATCCGTAACTTTACTGCGCTGAGCGAAACAATGGCTGCCCCGCAAATGGTAACCTTGTTGAACAATATCTTCAGCGCACTCTCATCTGAAATTATGCGTCAGAAGGGAACAATCGACAAATATATCGGTGATTCCATTATGGCTTTCTGGAATGCACCCGTTGATGTAGATGATTATCCCCGCAAATCCTGTCTTGCAGCGCTTGCGATGCGGCACGCCATGGTCGACCTGAATCTTTCCATGGATCCACCCCCCCCCAAGGATATCGGGATTGCCATCGGCATTGGCATGGGAACGGCGTGTATCGGAAATGTCGGATCAAAGGAGCGCTTCGACTATTCCGCTATTGGGGATGTGGTGAACCGCGCCGCGCGGATTGAGGCCAGCTGCCGCGATGTAGGGCATGATATTCTCGTTTCCGAAGATGTTATGAAGGCCTCCGAAGGTCTGGCATTTCTTGAAGCCGGTCAACTGTCCTTTAAAGGTGTTTCACAAAGGCAAAAAATTTACGCGCTGGTCGGTGATGACATGCTTTGCGAGACACCCATGTTTCAGAAACTGTGTGCGCTTCACACCTCGGCCATCTCAGCGATTGCCCGAGGCGATGTCGAACCGGTGGACAGGGTTGAACAGTGCGAGACGCTGGCCCAGTCTCTGAATATAGATTTAGCAGGTTTTTACGCCCGCTTAACGCAGCGTTTATCCGATTTCCGTGATTAAGCATACCCATAGCTCAGCCACCACCGGCTCCTCCACTGGCACCGCCAGCGCCCGACCCGCCACTTCCTGCGCCTCCGCCGCCATTTCCTGCGCCGGCTCCAGGTCCACCACCACCTGCTGAGGCACCTGGTCCTTCACTGCCTCCTCCTCCTGCGCCACCGCCTGCGCCTGCTCCACCACCGCCAGGGCCAGGATCAGTGGGTCTGTCTGGCGCAGGGGACTGAATGAGGGGCGATTGCTCTCCAAATGTTGCCGTCTGACTACCACAGGTCCAGGTTCGTGTCCTGAAATCACGGCGCAGCCCATTTTGCTCCGCTACAAAGGGAAAGCCATCGGCCAAAAGTGTCGCTTTTTCAGCTTTGGTTTTTGCAACCGCAAATACTCCATTACTATTGAGCGACACGGCAGCACATGCTCCACGTAACAACGCACATTGGTTGCGGCGGTTGCAAAGCTGCACCTCGCCACGGAATGTTACCAGATTTACAGCGCTTTGCGGCGCTACACTGAAATCAAATTCAGTTCCGCGAATGCCCATCGTACCGTTGGGCGTACGAATGGAATAGGCAGACTTCGCACTGTTACCGCTCAGAAAACGAAATGCCCCTTCGACGGCGCTCACGGTAAACTGGCTAGCAGTAGCCGGGCCATTGAACAGAATGCTTTCGACTTTTAGCTGTGAACCTGGACCAACAACGACCCGTGTTTCGTCTTGAAACAGGAGCTGCACCTGACCTGCGGCATCTGTTGTAATCACATCATCCAGAACAAGTGCAAAACCCTGATTTAACTGAAACCGCTGCCCGCCCCGATCAAGAAACGCGCCTTGATTGACTGCAATCGCTTGTCCCACAGAATTTGCCGCTACGCTAACGGGCAAAATCAAGATAAATGTTAGAAATACAAATTTAATCCAGCTCATAAAAACCATTTTACTTCCCGACATGACCCCGCTCTGTGTGCTTGCTCTGAGGTCAAACAGGATTCATCTCTTTCGAAATTATAGGTATTTTACACTGCACGACTAAAGGCCGCAGAGCAAACAATTTTGGCCTAGGGCTCTGGAATATTGACCAATATTAGGCGCAACGGCGTCATTGTTGTCAACCGAGGTTTGATACTCGTTGTCGTCGTTTTTGAATGAAATTTTCATTTTGCTACCCCTTACTTGGAGCAGCCATATTCTATGGATTTAGCAACAGATATGCCAAGAACGGTGTCGCAATTAAGAACGGTGGGAGGGGCTTGGATTTCTGCGATCCGCCAATCCAGGTCCCACTCTGTTCGGACGTCCAGCCATTCTTCAACCGTTCAATGATGCGTTTGCAAATATCCGGGGGTGAACGGCGGGGTATACTGGGCCAGACGCTCAGTAAGCTTCGCCGTAGAGCATCAAGGCCACTTCTTCTGTTACGTTGACAGGATTATTCTGAAGGAGGCGGGTCTGCTTCATCGCGTCTTGAGCAAGCAAAGGAAGGCTGGACTCCGGCACATCCACATCGCGCAATCGCCGCGGGGCACTCGTGCGGGTCATGAGATTGTCCATGAAATCCACAAAGGCCGTGGAACGCGTCTGGGTGTCCGCATCCGATTGGCCCATGACCACGTCCGCAAGTTCCGCGTAAAGCGGTGCCGCCGCAGTACTATTGAAACGCAAAACCGGACCAAGCATCAGTGCATTGCTCAGACCATGGGGCACATGAAAGTGCCCCCCAAGAGGATAGGCAAGCGCATGGACCGCAGCCACAGGACTGTTCGCAAAAGCCTGCCCCGCAAGGTTAGAGCCAATAAGCATCGCTTCACGCGCCTTGCGGTTCGTCCCGTCTTCACACGCTGCCACGACGTTGTCAGCCAATAGTCGAAGCGCCTCACGGGCAAGCAAATCGGACATCGGGTTTTTCTTGTTCAGACTGGTGTAGGCCTCGATCGCATGGACCATCGCATCAATTCCTGTCGCGGCAGTCTGGATGGCAGGCAGACCCACCGTCAGCGCCCCGTCAAGCAACACCAGATCGGCAAAAAGCTGTCGGCCAACAACCCCCATCTTTGTCGAGGCACCGGTGGTGAGGATTGTGATGTTAGTCACCTCGGAGCCGGTGCCCGCAGTTGTCGGCACCTGTACCAGCGCAACACGACCGCCCTGAATGTTGTCGATTCCGTACATTGCAGGCAGCGCCTGATCAGAGTTCATCATGACGGCAACCAGCTTTGCGATGTCCATCGACGAACCGCCACCAAGCCCGACCACAATATCGCACCCTGCAGCGCGTCCCGCGACAACGCTGCGTTCCAGTACCTCCTCGGGCGGGTCGGCTACCACGTCATCAAAGACAGTTACACGAAAGCCAGCTTCCGCCAAGGACGCCTTGGCGGGGTCAATCACCCCGGCCTCATGCAAGAACTTGTCGGTGACGACAAGAATATCACGTTCGTCATACATGTCTGCCAGCAAGGCCCCCAGACGGGCGGCCCCGCCCCATTCGACCTGCATTGTGCCCGGAGTTTGGAAATGGAAGGGCTGGATAAAATCTGTCATGTTTCACTTATCTCCTGATGGTAGGTGTCGGTTCAGGCCATCCAATGATGGTCGTCCGCCCGGACCTGACAGGCAGTTTCAAACTGCGCTGCAGATGTATTTAAGCTCCAGATAGTCCTCGATTCCGTAGCGCGAGCCCTCACGGCCAAGCCCCGATTGCTTGACCCCGCCAAAGGGCGCGACCTCGTTGGAAATCAGTCCGGTGTTATGACCCACCATGCCATACTCCAACGCCTCGGACACGCGGACCGTCCGCGCATGATCGCGGGTGTAGAAATATGCGGCCAGTCCGAATATCGTATCATTGGCCATTGCGACGGCCTCGTCCTCGGTGTCAAAGATGAAGACCGGTGCCATCGGGCCAAAGGTCTCTTCGCGCGCCACATCCATATTGGTGTTTACCCCTGTCAGAACGGCCGGGGTCAAAAACAGGCCATCTGAGCGCGTACCGCCAAGCAACAGCTTCGCGCCCTTACCCCTTGCATCGTCTATATGGGCAAGCACCTTGATCAGCGCGGCTTCACTGATCATAGGCCCGACATCCGAGCCGTTCTCAAGACCATTGCCTACCCGCAGCGCCGCGACACGCGCGACAAACTTTTCGACAAAACGGTCGTGGATACCACGCTGCACCAGAATTCGGTTGGCGCAGACACATGTCTGGCCGGCATTCCGAAACTTCGACGCCATCGCACCATCAACAGCGGCCTCCAGATCGGCATCGTCAAAGACAATGAACGGGGCGTTGCCCCCAAGCTCAAGACTGACCTTTTTGATCGTTGGCGCGCATTGCGCCATCAGCTGCCTGCCAACCTCGGTCGAGCCAGTGAACGACAGCTTCCGCACCACATCGCTTGCAGTCAGGACTTTGCCAATCTCTATTCCGGATCCGGTAACGATCTGTAGCACACCAGCAGGAACACCAGCGCGGCAGGCCAATTCGCCCAACGCCAGCGCAGTCAGCGGTGTCAAATCGGCCGGACGCACAATCATTGAGCAACCGGCCGCCAGCGCTGGTGCCACCTTTCGGGTGATCATCGCTGCGGGAAAGTTCCATGGCGTGATTGCCGCAGTCACTCCGATGGGTTGGCGTAATACTGAAATGCGCTGCCCCCGTTTTGGTGCAGGAATGATGTCGCCATAAACCCGCTTGGCTTCTTCGGCGTACCATTCGATGAACGAGGCGGCATAGTGGATCTCGCCGCGCGCTTCATGCAGGGGCTTGCCTTGTTCCAGCGTCATGATCCTTGCCAGGTCTTCGGTGGATTCAATAATTAGTGCGAACCACCGCTTCAGGATATTGCTGCGCTCGGCGGCAGCATGCGCTGCCCACTCTTTTTGCACCTGTTCGGAGTATGCTATCGCCGCTTCGATTTCAGCAGCGCCAAGCGCCGGGACGGTCGAAACCAATGTTCCATCGGCGGGATTAATCACGTCAATCTGTGCGCCAGTCGCAGCGCCCTGCCAGCATCCGTTAATCAGACAATCGTTCTTCAGAAGGCTCGGATCGTTCAAATTGTGCATTGCACACCTTTCGTCTTGCTTGAGTCATGTAGCCAAGCGGCAAAGTGGGGGGCTGGCGTTAGCCATCAGATTGACTGGGGCCAGCCTGGTCCGGATCGCCAAGCTGGACAGCGAGGCCGGGGTGTTCGACGATCATTTCCTGTGCCACCGTCTCTATAGATTTGCGGCTGTTCATCGCGGTTTTCTGCAGGTGTTTGTGCGCCTCAACCCTGTCTATCTGGTGAACATGGCACAGGATCAGCTTGGCCACATGCACCGAGAACAACGACAACGCCCCGCTTTCGGCATCGGCGATGCGGCGGGCATCTCCTTGCCGGCGCCGCCACGCATCCCTGCTGATCATCAGGTTGGTCAGCAATCCGAAAGGTTTAATCGGGCGTTCGATCACTGCAACCGCCCCCAGTTCCAGCACAAGCTGTAGCGTCGAGGGGTCCTCATAGCCGGTCAGCGCGATGATCGGCGGAGTGTGGTCGGTCAGCTTGTCTATCAACCTGCGCACCTCCTCTCGAGCATCGGCCTCCACCGTGACGATGACCACATCGGTGTCATCGGGAAGTCGGGGCGGGATCGGCCATTCAAGTCGCGGCAAACACCCGATCCTGATCAGGTGCGTCACAAGAACCTCTGCCTCTTCGCCAGGCGGCAGGAAAATAAGGACACGCGTGCCCTTCAATTCGCTAATGCGTGGCTTACGGCGAGCGCTAGACATCTTTGGCGGAAGGTTCCCCTATGCTATGGTCGACCATGTAAGGTTCTGGCCGGACGGCTTCGGAGGCGGCTTCGATAACGTGGAAACGCCCGTCGTCTCCTGCCCGCGCAACCCGCGGCCATAGATAGCTGTGGTGCGTATCCGCATCGAGGTGAACAGGCCCTTCAGGCGCCTCAAAGGTTTCGCCCCACAATGCCTCGCGCACCCGCTCGACCGTCAGATCGCCACAGCTCCGCGCGGCGGCGCTGAACAGGTGAACCTGAAAATACGCCGCCTCGGCACCCGATGTAACAGGCATGTTCAGGCCATACCGCTCTTGCATGCCGCTTACAAAACCGCGGCTTGCGGGCGTGTCAATTGAGGAGAAATAGGGAGCGGCGGCGATGCACCCTTCAGCGACATCGGCCCCCATCCGTGCAAGATCAGATTCATTTGTCGCAAGGCTGGCCATGGGAACACCCCGCGCGCGCAAAGACGTTCTGGCGAAAGCTTCGTATAGGCGCACTGTGTCACTGCCCACCACAGTGGAATAAATGAAATCAGGCTGAGCCTGGACCACCTGCGCCATCACCGCGTCCAGTGCATCTTCGGACACGTTGATCGGCAGATAATCCTCACCCAGAATCTGCCCGCCAACCTGTTCATACAGATCCCGCATGATGCGGTTTGATTCATGGGCATAAATGTAATTGTTGCCAATGAAATAGCCGCGCGGGCCGTGGTGGCGCAGCAGGTACCGCGCGAGGGGCAGACAGTTTTGGTTGGGCGCCGCGCCAGTATAGATGCAGTTCTTAGAGAACTCGAAACCCTCGTATAGTGTCGGATAGAACAACAATGCCTGACGCCCTTCGATCATTGGGAGCACTGCCTTACGCGAATTCGACATATGTGTGCCGAAAAGCGTACGAACGCCGAACTGATCACAAAGGGTCTCGGCGGCCCGCAAGTAGTCAGCTGGTCGAGGCCCTACCGGCACGGTGACCGGTACGAGAGGAGTTCCGTTGATACCGCCTGCTGCGTTGACTTCGCTGATCGCCAGTTCTGTCGCGGCGGCTTGCGTGGCCTCTACAGCCGCGGTCGGGCTGCTGTCTGAAAAAAGGAGCCCGACCGGGATGCCTTTTGAAGTACAGTTCAGTGGATGCATCAAAGCGTCTTCCAGTCGTATGCCGCCTCAAAGGCTGCGCCCACGCGATACACTAGACTCTCAGAAAAATCCCTGCCGACTAGCATCATGCCCACAGGAAGTCCGTTCCGCATGGCACAAGGCAAACTCATTGCTGGTAAACCCGTGGCATTGAAGGGGGCAGTATTTGCATTCATCTCAAGCGCGCGACCAACAAAGGTGGCTGTGCCGCAATCGGGATCAGGCAGCTTTGGTGCCTGCAGCGGCACCGTCGGCATCAGTAGCACATCGTAATCTGCCAGAACGGACTCATAGGCCGCCTTCAGCTTGCGCACGAGGTTCTGGGCCTTGGCGTAATATTGACCGTGATAGCGTGTGCCATAGTAATGCGCAGCCAGCAGCACGGACTTCATGTCGTCGGGAAACAGAGCCGCGTTGTCGCGCCAGTTCTGTTGGGCCCGCATCAGCGACGTCACATATAACCCCTTCCAGTTGGAGCCATAGTTGTTGCCTTCCAGCTGGCGCACAGTGCCCTCGATGGCGATGGGTGACCAGATGGCATGACCGTTGCGATGCATTGGCAGGCTGACCTCTTTCACCATTGCGCCAAGCGCGGCAAAATGACGGGCGGCAGCCTGCACGGCTTCGTCTACGTCGGCTTCTGAATTATCCCAACCAAAGCCCTCGGTCACCACCGCGATCCGCAGCCCCTTGCAGCCGGTGTCCAGATCATCGGTATAGATGCGGTTTTCCGGCAGCAACACTTGGCGCGGGTCCAGCCCGTCGGTACCAGCAATCACTTCCAGAACGCGGGCATTGTCGCGCACATTGCCTGACATGATACCTGCGTGATCCAGTGTCATCTCTACCGGCATTACGCCTGTATATGGTACCAGACCATGGGTCGCCTTCATGCCGACGAACCCTGAATATGCCGCCGGAATCCGTACAGAACCACCTTGGTCTGTACCAATGGCCACATCAACCAGCCCCGATGCAACCAATGCGCCGCAGCCCGAGGATGACCCTCCCGCCGAACGCGTCTCGTCATGAGGGTTGCGCACAGGGCCGAGCGCGCTGGTGTGGCTGCTGCCCGAAACACAGAAATATTCACACTGGGCCTTGCCCTCAACCACGACGCCGGCCTCCAGCATACGAGTGACGACAGTCGCATCAATGTCTGGCGTGTAGCCGCGCAGGGTGTCGGAGCCATTCATCATTTGCACGCCCGCCAGACAGATATTGTCCTTCAGCGCGACCCGCAGCCCCGCAAGCGCGCCACCTTCCGCACCTGTCACACAAGAGCGCACATACCATGCGTTGAAAGGGTTATCCTGCGTCTCTGGCCGGACGCCGGTCGTACGGGGAAAACGCACTTCAGGCAGATCCTCTGTCAGGCTGTCGACGATCTGATAATCGGTATTCACGCCATCCAGAAGTTGGCGAAACGCTTCGACATCCCCCTCGTTCAGATCAAGGTTATAGTAAAGGCTCGCCTCAGCGACATCTTGAGCGTCGGGTTTTCGAATGGTCATGAACTAGCCCTCAATACCAATGAATTTTTTGGCTTCTGCGGTGGAACCGGGCGCTTTCGGCTCGATGGTCTTGGCGACATTGCCCTTGTCGATGGCAAGGACGCGGTCACAGATCTGCCACAGAAAATCTATGTCCTGCTCCACCAGAATGATCGACAGACCCCGCTCGCGGCGCAGCTGCTTCAGTACATCAATGATTTCGTCACAGATCGAAGGCTGGATGCCCTCGGTTGGCTCGTCCAGCAGGATCAGGTCCGGGTTGCCGCACAGGCATCGGGCAATTGCCAGCAACTGCTGTTCGCCCCCCGACAGCATACCGGCCTGACGGTCCAGCAGCCGGTCAAGGCGCGGAAACAGGGCCAGCACCTCTCTGATCTGCCTTGCAGAACCGCTAAAGTCTTTCACGCAGCCCATGCGCAGGTTTTCCCGCACACTCAGCAACTTGAACAATTGCTTGCCCTGCGGCACGTAACCAATTCCGGCGCACGCACGCCCTTGCGTCGGCGTCTTTGTCAGATCCTTGCCCGACTTTGTAATCTTGCCGCCCCACGCAGGTAACTCACCCATGATCGCGCGCAACATGGTCGTTTTTCCCATACCATTGCGGCCCAGCAGGCCCACACACTCGGCATCCCCGACCTGTATGTCCACGCCACGCAACACCGGCACACGCCCGTATCCCGAACTTAGTCCCATGATATCAAGCATCATCGGCCCCTTTCCGCCCCAAGTAGGCTGCCCGCACTTGCGGATCTTTCGCCACCTCCTGAAAATTGCCTTCAGCAATGATTTCGCCCTGCTCGAAAACCGTGACGCGGTCGCCGATCATGCGGATGAAATCCATATCGTGTTCAACGACGATCACCGCGCTGTATTTGGTGATGCCACGGATGATCTCGACGGTCTTGACGCTTTCGGCATGGGTCATGCCGGCAGCGGGCTCATCCAGCAGCGCAACCGCAGGCCGCGACGCCAGAATCTGCCCCAGCTCGACCCACTGCCGCTGACCATGTGCCAGCTCGGCACAGGACACGTCGCGCAGTGCGGTCAGACCGATGTGGTCCAGCACCTCATTGACCATCGCTGCGTTTTCCTTGTGGCTTGCTCCGCGCTCGACCGCCAGTTCGATATTCTCGGCGACAGTCATACCTTCAAACAGGCTGGGCACTTGTGTCTTGATCCCGATGCCAAGACGCGAGACCTGAAAAGGCAACAAGGACTTCAATGGCTTGCCCTTGAAACTCACGGTACCGCGCGTTGGCTGATGCTGACCACTGAGCAGACGGAAAAAGGTTGTCTTCCCTGCCCCGTTCGGTCCAATCAAGCAACGCAATTCGCCCGCGCGTAGTTCGAAATCCACTGATTTGACCGCATGCACACCGCCAAAGCTGATGCCCAGACCCTCGGCTTTCAGAATAACATCGGTATGGATATCTAAGTTCATGCCTGTGTTCCCGTGGGGCTGGTGCCCGATTTGGCGCGTGCCAGTTTGCCCAGCCATTTACCCAACAGCGGCGCAATCCCGGCGGGCACGACCAGCACAAAGAAAGTCAGCACGACGCCCAGCACAAGATTCACCTGAATGGTCTGCTGTGTGCCAAGCTGAGTTGTCGCCCACTGCAATGCGATGCAGCCGATGATCGGTCCGATCAGGGTGCCCCGCCCACCGACGATCACCCAGATGATCACCTGTGCGGATTGGACGAGCGCAAAGATGGTAGGACTGACAAAAGCGCCCCAGTTTACAAAGAGACATCCCGCCAGTCCGGCAATTGCACCGCCGGCGGCAAAGGTCGTCAGCTTGCTCAGCGCGACGTTATAGCCCAGTAGTTCAGCACGGTATTCGTTTTCACGAATGGCGATCACAACCTTGCCGGCACGGGTGCGCAGGAACAGGCTGATTGCGACGAAACAAACAACCAGCGCGATCAGCGCCAGCCGGAAGATGGCCCCGGGATCAAGCGGTGTGCCATCAGGCCATGCCAGTGTCGGGATTCCGGTGATGCCGTTGAACCCGCCAAGCTGCGCCTCGCCGATGCGGTACTGCGGCCCCGAGGTTGAGTTGGTAAGATTCATAAGGATCAAAGACACTGCCAGGGTGATGACCCCGACGTAGATGTCGCTGATGCGCCCGTAGAACATAAAATAGCCCAGTACTGCAGCAAAGGCCGTCGGTACCGCGACCGAAATCGCTACGGCAGACAGGCCAGGACCGAAGTTGATCGCTGCGATTGCATAGGCATAGGCACCCACCCCGAAAAAGCTGGCTTGACCAAGGCACATGATGCCCCCCTTGCCCCAGATGAACGCAAGGCTGAGGGCCAGAATGGCCATGATGATGTAGATGGTGATTTCGTAGACGCTGTAGAGCTCGATCATACCGGGAGTGGCCAGGCCGACAGCAAGGATAGCCAGCAGGCCAAGCGCCTGAAGTGTACGTGTCATTAGATGGACCTCCGGAAGAAACGGCCGGTGATGCCGGTAGGCAGGATCCGGATTAGGACGACAGCCGCAAGCAGCATCATGACCTCGCCGATGACCGGCGTATAAACATAGGTGAATATCTGGCTGACAGTGCCGAACAGCACCGAAGCGGACAGGTTTCCCGCGATAACGGCAGCGCCGCCGCTGATGACTGTGATGAATGCCTTGGCGATATAGGTCGCACCAATGGTCGGGATGACGCCGGTGATCGGGGCCAGCGCCGCGCCACCAAGACCGCCGAGGGCTGCGCCAAGAGCGAATGTAGCGGAGTAAATGCGGCGCGGATTGCCACCGAGGGCCGCAACCATGTCCGCATTTTGCGTCGTGGCACGGGCCTTCAGGCCGAAGGTTGTGAACTTGAACAGCCCGTAAAGCATCGCAAAGACCGCCAACGCCAGTGCGATCAGGTACATGCCATAACCACTCACTGAATATTCGCCGATCATAACACTGGAAAGCGGCGTGGAAATTCCTGTTGTAGTGTTGCCCACCAGCATGGTCATCCCGCCAATCAGCGCCAGACTGATCCCCCAGGTGGCCAGCATGGTATCAATCATCCGACCATAGAGGTGGCGCACGACCAGCCATTCCAGAACAAACCCTAGAAAGCCGACGCACAGCGGTGCAACGATGAGCGAACTGATCCAAAAGTTCAGCCCTGCCCAATTGGTTGCGTAAATGGCGACATATCCTCCGATCATGAGGAATTCGCCATGCGCCATGTTAATGACCTTCATCATCCCGAAGACCACCGCCAGTCCTATGCTGATAAGCACCAGAACGGCGGCGGACCCGAGGATTTCGATCGTCAGAATTGATGCGAAATCCATTCCTGCCCCTTAGAAGTCAATGACGTATTGCGTGGTATCGTCGGGGTTCTCGATAAGATCGCAAGACAGCGCTGTATCCAGAGGCTGCTGCTGCTCGAATGTTTGCACAGGAGCCAATCCACCGTCCTGAACACGCGCGATATGCACGTCCATGATGGTGTGGTGAGTTTTGGGGTCGATTTGAACGCGACCACTCGGACCTTCCAGCGCGATGCCGGTTTCCAGCGCTTCGATCACCTGCATACGATCCGTTGTACCCGCCTGTTCGACGCCTGCGGCCCACAACTTGAAACCCTGATAGGCACCGACGCCCAGTTCTGTGATATAAGGGTAATCCGCGCCATACATGTCGTGGAACTTGGACACAAAGGCTTGGTTCGTGGGGTTGTCCAGCTCTTCCAGATAGTTCTGACAGACCATGAAACCGTTGCATTCCTCGGGAGTCAGGATCACATGCTCGTTGCCGCCCGCGAATGTGGTCGAAGACAACGGAATCTCGCCGTGCATACCAGCGGCAGACCACTGGCGATAGAAAGAGATGTGCGCGCCACCAACAAGTGCGGACCAGACGTAATCAGGCTTGGCTTGCTGGATTTTCGAGATCGATGTTTTAAAGTCTGTCACGTCCAGCGGGAAAAATTCAACGTCCAGAACTTCGCCGCCGTTGTCCGCGGTGAATTTGCGCACCCAGTCTGCTGTGATCTGGCCATAGTTGTAGTCGGCTGCAACGATATACACTTTTTTACCGAATGTGTCGGACGAGTATTTGACCAGTTTTTCAACAGTTTGGCCGGGTGTCACACCCGTTGCGAACATGTTGCGGTCACAAACGCCGCCCTCGTATTGGTTGGCGTAGAAATAAGGTGTGTTGAACTGGCGCATAATGGGGCGCAGCACTTCGCGCGATGATGACGTGATGCCACCAAAAACGACAGCGGGTTTGTCGGCCAGCACTGTCCGCCGCCCGAACTGGGCGTACATCTGCATGTTGGATTGGGGATCGAATACCTGCAAATCGACCTCACGCCCCAAAAGGCCACCGTTGTTATTCAATTCGGCCACAGCAAACTTTAAAGTGTCCACGATCGGCTTGCCATAAACGTCCAGCCCACCGGACAGATCATAAAGCGCGGACACCGTGATCGGTTTGTCCTGCGCGAAAAGAAGGCCGGGCGTGGCCAATGCAGCAGTCGACCCGAGCAGGCCCAGCGTCTGACGACGATTGATTTTCATTTTTGTTTACCTCGCTGATGGTTTTCGCACCTCTTTCATCACGCCGACCGCCAAGACAAACCTGGAACGAAGAGCACAATACACACGGCAGTGAGCCGGTGACCAAAGAGGACGTTTTTGATTGTTTAGTGGAGAGACCGAGCAGATGTTCCGGTCAACACTTGGAGTGACGCTGTTGGCACACCAAAAAGACTCAAGCGTTTTTGCCTGAAGTGCGCGAATCTTAGCAGGGGTGGATAGTTGTGTAAAGATAAAGCAGCGCAACTCTATCTTGTCCCTAAGCAAGGTCGCGACTGATTAATCTACATCTGTGTGAAGATACAGAACCTCATGCCAATCTCTCGGCCCGTAGGCCGGTGACCTACCAAGACTTAGCAATCCTTAACATTAAGCATCTAAATAGCACGCAGCACGCGATCTTGACAAGAAAGCAACCAGCACAACTCTTGGCAGAGTAAGGCCCAGAACGTATGAGCATCAATACTTCGGGCGTCTGCGCCCACATTTTTTGCAGACTTCTTCAGGCATACTCCTGCTATCTGTCCATCGATGCATGCCAAGTATGCAAAGAATATATCTTAGAGGTCGGGATATGGTTTTGAACATATTGTGTGCCTACGTTACTCAGAAATGAGCCCATTGCGCGTGAACTCGAACAGTAAAAAATAACTCGGCAAATCGTTAAGAACTGAACCAGCTCTTTTGGTGAATGCATGTCATTAACCATATTTTAATATGTGTTGCTAGTGCCAGCTACACGTTATTGGAGAGCTGCCGCCCCTGCATGAAGTTGGGAGTCGACGGATATCTTGTGTTTTTAAGGATGTCTAAGTTAAGCACATTCTCCGTATAATGGCCGGAACCGACTTCAATCCATGCCTGCTGGCAACCTGCAGGGATTTCGCCATCCTTGAACTGAGCAGCTGAGTAGTGCGCAGCAGGCGAACAATGACGAGAGTTGGGCAAAGTCCTCATCATCCATCAGTCAGACTGATGACTTGGAGAATAGGCATATCAAGGCTGGCTTTGATCACAAATCATGCTCTGTGTTCGTGGTTTTTAAGCCCTTTTGTTCACTAAAATTGATTGCAGTATCTTTTTGTCTCAATTCTGCCATGAATAAAGTTATGAAATTTTAGTAGCGCATAGGTTGATACCACATATTTAAAAAGGGCCTGCTATGGCTAAAACATATACATTTCAAACTCTTGGATTACTGCATGGCACCGTGAATGAAAGCCTGCGTAATATCAGTTCACTTGTGGCCAGCATTTTTGGTGTGTCTGTCGCTTTTATATCGGTGATCGAGCAAAAGGAAAGGCGCTGCTATGTTTCAGCATACGTCGGGCCTGATTCTGACAATCCAGATTTCTCTGATATTCCAGTCGAAGGGTCGATTTGTCAGTATGTGCGAGCCTGTCGCAAAACGGTTGTAATCCCTGATCTACTAGAGGACGCCCGCACTCAGGATAATGAGTTTGCAATCCAAAATGGTTTGCGTTCTTACATCGGAAGCCCAATCCACACAATTTCCGGAAGGGTCATTGGCGCGATATGCTGCATGTCCGAAGCTCCCCGAGTTTGGACGCAAGGTGAAGTCAAAATTCTGGAAGGTATGGCCCACTGCGTTGATGATATCATCAAGGCGAGGACATTAGCTGTGGAGAAGCATAATCTGCATACTGACCTGCAGGAGCTCATGGCGGCGCGGAGTGGGTACCTGGCCCACGTCAGTCATGAAATCAGGACGCCGCTCACAGGCATTTTAGGTTCAATAAAATTGCTGGAGACTGCCAAGACCGAGGAGCAGTCACAAAAACTGATGTCCATACTTAACCGCTCGGCAGACAAGCTGCTCGACTTCTTGAACGACGTGCTCGACTTGGCCAAACTTGATGCTGGTCACTTTGAAACTGTGGAAGAGGAAACCGACATAGGTATGCTCGTGAGTGATACCTTAGCTGAATTCCAGGATCTCGCGGAAGCAAAGTCGGTAAGCCTATTTGTTGATGATCAACTTGTTGGTAACACCTATTTCACTGATCGATCTGCGGTCCAAACCATCCTCCAAAATCTGATTGGAAATGCCGTCAAGTTCACAGACCAAGGCTCTATCACCGTAACAGTTGACGAAGATTCCTATGGACAGGTTAGCCTTGCTGTCACTGATACAGGCATTGGCATTGCCCCGGAGCATCATGAGAAGATCTTTAAGGAGTTTGAACAAGCTGAAAATACCACGGCGAGAACTTACGGCGGCACCGGTTTGGGTATGCCAATTGTCAAACGCATGGTGGACCGGATGGATGGTAAAATCAGTGTAAAAAGTCAGCTTGGCCAAGGCGCGCAATTCTCGATTTTGCTGCCGCTGCAGCCGACTACCCAAGGGGAAGTAACAGCCTAATCTGAGCGTAAGTCACTCTCGGCCAAGGCAAGCTTGAGCGTGTGTGCTCCGGGTTCAGATCTGCATGATGGCGTAGCCGATAGCTCGCGCCCTCAATCTGGACGGCGACGGGATGGCGCAGCAGGCGGTTCAGCAAACGCAGTGGCGACCAGGGGGTCCCAGAGATCTCGCCACACTTCGCGAAGTCGTAGGTTGATGTCAGTATCATTGCGCCCTGTTTGTATCCTCCGTTGACCAGAAGCGCGAACCGCTGCCTCGTTAACCAGTTATTAACATGTTTTATGCGAGTATCTTCTCGCAGCGGGAGCAGACCAACATGACGGACGCACAACGAATTGAACTGCTTGAAAAGGCATTGATCAAATATGTTGAAATCTACGGCTTCATCAACGAAGCGCGCGATTATTACATAAGTGTAGGACAAGCATGCATAGGTGCCCGCAACTGAACGACTACCGGCTGGTGCCGGTAGGATCAGGGATGTGATTATCAAGACACTGAAGTACGATGTCTTCCGTGATGGCGCCGTTGGTGGTTGAAAAATACCCCCTGCCCCAAAACCGGCAGCCCCAGTAGCGCTTTCGGATGGCTGGAAATTCCGGTTGCACCTTATGGGACGAACGGCCCTTCATCTTGCGCACCAGATCCGAGATGGCGAGCTTCGGCGGCACCGAGACGAACATGTGGACGTGATCGCTCGACAGGACCCCCCGCAAGATGTCGACCTCGTTCTCGCGGCATACCCGACGGCAGATGTCGCGCTCCCGCAGGCGGAGTGGTCCAGTCAGCACTTTGTAGCGGTATTTCGTCGACCAGACGATGTGATAACGGTGATAGAAGACGCAATGCTTGCCAGTCGAATATTGCATGATCTTATCCTCCCAAAATGAGCCTTTGCCCCAGCTGCGGCTCATTTTGGGAGGATAAGATCAAAGGACGATTCTTCGCGCTGAAGCTATCCCGTCTGGAAGACGGGGGGTTTGGACCAAGGCGTGGATACTAAAATGCTCCTTTGTGGCACTGGCGCGAACCATATCATTTGATGGGCTATGTTCTGCTCGAACTCATTGGTAATCATAAGCATATGGAATTGCGTCATGATCATATTTTATCCCGATGTTTGTCGATTGATCTCGAAGTAGATCCGAGCAAGGCAAAAGTTTTCGCCTTGGCGGCGGTGCGCCACGATGAGCGTCCGGCCCTTAGGGCAAACGGGGTACTCTCTGACTCGCTTCTCGATCAGCTTGAGGCACAGCTCGGTGACGTGGCCTATCCAATCGGTCATAATTTCCTAAACCATGATCTGGAACATCTCATTGCGGCACGTCCGCGCCTCACCAAGATCATGCAGGCACCGATCGACACCTTATGGCTCAACCCGCTCGCATTTCCTCGAAACCCTTATCATCATCTGGTGAAGCACTACCACGATGGCCGTCTGGCGACGGGGCATGTGAACGACCCCGAACTGGATGCAAGACTCGTCTTTGATGTACTTGCGAACCAACTCGATGCCTTCGTAAAGCTGGACGCTGAGGAGCCCGACGCCCTCACAGCCTACCACTATCTGACCACACGCATGGAAAGGACGGGCGGTTTCGATGCCGTGTTCCGCTATGTGCGCGGCAAGGACTGCCCGAGCTTTGAGGAAACATGTGCGGCCGTGCGCCGTCTGTTGGGCCCGCGCGCCTGTGCAAAGCGCGTCGAGCAGGCGCTGAATCGTCTAAATAGTCCCCAGAATGGTTGGCCAATGGCCTATGCATTGTCCTGGATCACCGTCGCTGGGGGGGATTCCGTTATGCCTCCATGGGTGCGTGCCCAGTTTCGGGAAGCGTCGCTGATCGTAAAGCACCTGAGGGACACCTCCTGCAAGGACGCGTCATGCGGCTGGTGCGCCGAGCAGAATGATCCCGTTCGCGCATTGGAGAGGTGGTTTGGTTTTCCGAGCTTTCGACCGAAGCCGGTTGATCCAGACGGTCGACCTTTACAGGAACGCATCGTTGAGGAGGCGATGTCGGGCAACAGTCTGCTGGGTATATTGCCGACGGGGACGGGGAAATCCCTGTGCTACCAGGTACCGGCGCTGTCGCGGTTCGACAAAATCGGCGCCCTGACTGTCGTCATCTCACCATTGGTCGCTCTGATGTCAGATCAGGTTCAGGGGATGGAGCGGGCCGGGATTTCCTGCTCCGTCACAATCAACGGCATGATGTCCATGCCCGAACGTCAGAATGCTCTTGATAGGGTCCGTCTGGGGGATGCCGGAATCCTGATCATCTCTCCGGAACAGCTTCGGAGTACTTCGATCCGCAGTGTTCTCGCGCAGCGCGAGGTCGGGCTTTGGGCGATCGACGAAGCCCATTGCGTTTCAAAATGGGGGCACGATTTCAGACCCGACTATCGGTACCTTGGTCGCTTCATCAAGGAATTCTCCGGCGATCAGGCCACTGCGCCGGTCATCTGTCTGACAGCGACGGCCAAGCCTGAGGTCGTGGCGGATATTATCGAGCATTTCCAGACGAAGGCAGGTATCGAGCTTCTACCTCTCGATGGTGGCGCTTCGCGGACGAACCTGGCGTTCGACGTGCGCCCGACGACGAAAAACAGTAAGTTGTCGGATGTGCTGGCCGTCATTGAGGAGCTGCTGCCAGCCCAAGGACGCTCGGGGGCGGTCGTGTATTGTTCCTCGCGCAAGGAAACCGAGCGCGTGGCTGAATTCCTGAAATCCCAAGGGTTGGATGCCGCGCATTTTCATGCCGGGATGAGCGCCGACGATAAACAGGGCGTGCAGGAACGGTTTCGCGTAGGTGAATTACGCGTGATCGCCGCAACCAATGCCTTCGGTATGGGGATAGACAAACCGGACATACGGCTGGTTGTCCATGCGGATATTCCAGGCTCTCTGGAAAACTATCTGCAGGAAGCCGGGCGGGCTGGCCGTGACAGGGAGGACGCGCATTGCGTCCTGTTGTTTGCCGCCGATGATGTGGAACGGCAGTTTCGCCTGACGGCCAGTTCGCGGCTGGCGCGTCACGAGATAGGGGCAATCCTGAAAGCTCTTCGGCGGATCGATGAGCGAACGAAGAAAACTGGTAAGGTCGTGGCCACGCCGGGAGAGATCGTGCAGTCTGAAAAGGACCAAGAATTCCAGCGCGATAGCGCAACCGATGACACCCGCGTTAAAACTGCGGTTTCCTGGCTCGAAGAGGCGCATCTTGTGTCCCGAGAAGAGAACCGTGTTCAGGTATTACCTTCATCGCTTCGGGTTCGGACTGTTGCGGAGGCGAAGACGCGCCTCATGGACGCGGATTTGACGCAAGCGCATCGTAAGCAGCTCCTCGCGATTGTTGAGCATCTGATGGCGGCTGCACCGGACGAAGGTGTGTCGACGGATGAGCTCTGTGGGGTATCCGGCATCTCTTTCGGGGCTCTGCACAAGGCCATGGCGACTTTGGAAAATCTGGGGATCGCACGCAATGACGTGGCGATGACGGTCTTTGTGCATGTCGGTGTCGCGCAATCATCTGCTCAACGTCTGGCGCAAGCCTCAAGCCTAGAAGCTGACCTCATCTCACAGATGCAGGAATTGGCACCCGACATCGATGACAGGACGCCTGTTCCACTGAATCTCTCTGAGACCTGCCAGCGTCTGCGCGACAAGGGCCATCCTGACGTCCGGCCCAATATCATTGACAAGCTGATCCGCGGTATTGCCCAGGATGGCCGAGGTCAGGACGGGGGTCGTGGGAACATCTCGCTGCGCAAGGCCAGCAGCAACACAATGATGGTCACCTTGGCGCGATCCTGGAAAACGGTTCAAGAAACGGCAGAACTGCGGTGGCTCGCATCCGAGCTGCTGCTGACTTACCTGACAGGGCGGCTGGACAAGGGAGCGCGAGGCAAAGACCTGCAGGTCGAGACAACGGTCGGTGATCTGTTGGCGCAACTGACACAAGATGCTTTCCTGAAAACCAGTGGTGTGCGGGATATGACTAAGCTACTGGAGCGCGGCCTGATGTGGCTTCACGAGCAGGGCGTGTTGACCCTTGGTAAGGGGCTTACTGTCTTCCGGTCGGCGATGACTGTCTACCTCGACCCGGCAGGCGGGCAGTTTAGTCAATCGCATTTCACCCCACTGGAAGATCACTACGGTGAGCAGACCCTGCAAACCCATGTTATGGCGACATATGCGGAAACCGGTCTTCGGACGATGACCGATGCGGCGCGTCTGTCAGAGGATTACTTCCTGCTCAATAAAGAGCAGTTCATGAAGCGGTGGATGCCAGGCATGGGGCGCGAGGTCCGGCGCCAGACTACCAGCAAATCGTGGGACGCAATTGTCGAGAAGCTTGGTAACAAGGTCCAGCAGGATATTGTAACCGATGATCGAGACCGGACGAACGTCCTGGTACTCGCCGGACCGGGGTCGGGCAAAACGCGCGTGCTGGTTCACCGGATTGCTTATCTTCTGCGTATGAAGCGTGAAGATCCGCGCGGTATTCTGGTATTGGCATACAATAGGCACGCGGCTGCTGAGATTCGCGTGCGGTTGCGAGCTTTGGTGGGTGCTGACGCATTCGGCGTCACCGTTTCCACTTGTCACGCACTGGCGATGAAACTTGTTGGTGCCAGTTTTGCCGGGCAGCGCGCGGACACCGAGGACTTCGACAACATTGTTATGGAAGCCGTGCGGCAGCTTGAGGGCGAAGGCCTGTCGAAATCCGAGGCTGAGGCGCAGCGGGACACTTTGATTCAAGGCTATCGTTGGATCTTGGTGGATGAATACCAGGATATCGGGCCGGAGGAGTATCAGCTAATTTCTGCGGTGGCAGGGCGATCACTTGAGGACGCTGACCTGAAGCTTAGCCTGTTCGCCGTCGGCGATGATGATCAGAACATCTATGCGTTCAACGGGGCCTCGATCGAATTCATTCGAAAGTTCGAGGAGGACTACAAGGCCCGCCCTGCGTTCCTAGTCGAGAACTACCGATCAACCAGCCATATCATCTCCGCGGCGAACTCGGTGATCTCCGCGGGATCGGACCGGATGAAAGTCGATCATGAGATCAGGATCAACACCGACCGGAAGCGCGATCCGGAAGGTGGCGTTCTCGAGAAAGTAGATAGCGTGGCTCAAGGAAGGGTACAACTTCTGGATGCCCCGAGCGGAGATGCCGCCCAGGCCATCGCGGCAGTTGACGAGCTGATGCGTCTGGCGAGGCTTGATCCGGAATGGTCTTGGTCACGCACTGCCATCATTTCCCGCGATTGGAAGAAACTTGGTGCCGTCCGGTCCTATGCCGAACAGCAGGGGCTGAAGGTCGAGATGGCCAACGAGGATCTGCCGAACATATGGCGCCTGCGTGAAATGCAAACACTCGTGGCGGGTCTTCGGAAGCGGCAAGGAGCGCTGTTGGGCATAGATGACATCATCGGTGTCCTTAATGAGCAGGACATCAATAAGTGGGTAGAGCTGCTGGCGGAGGGCGTAGCTGAGCTGGCGCGGGAGCTGAAGACAAAGACGATGCCAGTGCCCGACATTGTCGAGTGGTTGGCAGAATGGTCTCGAGATACGCGCAGTGATCAGCGCGGTTTGCTTCTACTGACGGCGCACCGGGCCAAGGGGCTCGAATTCGATCACGTGGTGATTTTGAACGGAGGGTGGGACAAGCCGTCGAAGAATGAAGATCAAGACGCACCACGTCGTCTGTTCTATGTTGCAATGACGCGGGCTCAAAAGAGCCTTGTTGTCATGACCTCGGGCGAACATGCCCTGTTGAAAACCCATAGCCCTTCAGTACTTCGCAGAGGAGTCAGGCTAGATACCACTTCTACGCCGCCTGCGCGCGTCTACCAATTACCAGATCTGAAGTATTCTGATCTGTCTTTCCCTGGTCGCCAGGGTGACAGGCACGGGGTTCATAATGCTATCCGGGGCTGCAAGGTCGGCGATCCACTGCGGCTGGAGTTCCAAGAGCCGCACTGGGAGTTGGTTGATCTGCAAGGGAATGTCATGGGTCGGATGTCGAAATCCTGGCTGCATCCGGAGGGATACGCCTTTGCATCAGGTACTGTTGGTGCCGTTGTTCACTGGCGCAAGTCGGATGGGGATGAAAAGTACGCCCACTATGCGCGTCGTGATTCCTGGGAAACCGTGCTGCCAGAATTGGTATTCTCACCTCTGGGCTCGCAGGAAGTTGGTGAGGCCGTTTCGGCAATGTCTGAAACAGGTATAGCTACAGCGGCCCCACCGCCTGTAAACATCGGGCCTACGGCATCAGACGCAAAGGATGCACAGCTACGGTGGGATTTGAAAGCACTGAGCGAAATTACGCAGCATGCCTATGCCACCTGCCATTCTTGGGGCGAGTTGATCTCAGCCTTCAGTGAACACGGCCTCGAAATTGTGCCGAAGTCTGGGGGGCTGGTGCTGAGCGATCAGATCGACGGCCACCAGATCTGCAAAATGTCCGCATTAGGGCTTAAATATATGGCGATGATACGGCACTTTGGAGAGGGGTTTCCGGATCATCCCTCGCCTTCTCTAACTGAGCGGGCTCTGGGTAATGTGAGCAGCGTCGCATCGGCTTCAAAAGGTCAAGCATCAAACAAGGCGCAGAGATTTTCTGACGGGCCAAGCGACATTGATCTTATTGAGGAATGAAAAAGTTTCGGTTCGGTGAGGTCTGCGATTTCAGGAACTTCAATTGCGGCTTTGTTAGCATATTTGCTAGAAGCTCCTATTGCAGAACAGCCATTGCATGTCTTTGGCCCAATTTATTCTAATTTCATCTAAAGCTTCGCCGAAGACTGTCTGGCTGGCGAGCAGTTTGAAAGCTCATTGAGTGCCTTTATGGACGCAGGTGAAGATCTCCCTCACATTCAATCGATCACTGACAAGCCTTCACAGGTGAGTACTACCACAAAGCCTATTGAAGCAAAAAAGATTGCTTCCTAATCTGAGTCTACGACAGTTTGAACCCGTATCAATCCAGTCAATGGGGCAACTAGCGAGCCCACCGTGTCATTCCAGCGCGTGATCGGATCGTTGGTGACAAAGATGATGTCCAGTGGGGCCATCTTGAAGTCTGTCGCAAGCACCAGAGCTGTTGCTGACTTGAGATTGAACTGGAAGACATCAAAGCCTTGAGGTGTGGAAGGGGTGCGACGGAAGACAAAAATTCCGCGAGAATCTGCCCTGATGCGGTCGATACCGCCCACTTCAGCAAGTGTTTCAGTCAGGGAAACCGGTGCATTGGAGGGCAGCGGTATTTCTTTGGTGGCTATTTCCCCAAAGGTGAATATCTTGTTATCGCGGATCGGTGATACGTTGATAATATCGCCATCCAGGATGATGGGGTTCTGACGGGATGCACCATGATCCACGAACGCCTTTAGATTGACGTTATATGCAGTGCCCCGGCGACGGATCGTGACGTTTGCCAGATCCCCGGCTTCGTCGATTCCCGCTTGGTTGAGAACATCCAACAAACGTAACGGTACGTTTGTAATGGGTACTGGACCAGGGGTCCCGACGACGCCAGTCACCGTTGCTTTCCGGGAGTTGAAGCTCGAAACGGTCACTTCGACCTGCGGATCGGCAATGAAGGTGCGCAACTGCTTGGTCAGATCTGCGCGGATGTCACTCGCACTGCGCCCGGCACCGCGGATGGCCCCCACGAAGGGATAGAAAAACTGGCCATGCTCATTGACCACAATACCCTGATCAACATTGCCTGTGGTGCCTGAGGCTCCGGCGGCTTGGGTGCGTTCTGGATTGGACCAGACCATGATCCGCAGTTCATCGCCTGCCCCGACCCGGTACGTATATGGATCAGGATCCCCGGGCGGGTTGGCGGGTTGCGTGCGATTGCTGAAGAAAACGGGGGTGCGATATTGGGCGATATTTTCCGTCGAGATACGCACGACATTGATGTTCTGCTCGACCAGTTTCTCTTGCGCATTCTCGGAAATGGGAAAACGCATCTGTCCCGCGCAGCCTGCCAGAACGAGAACCATTGCTGCGAGGACCAGTTTTGCTGCCTTGCGCTGTATTCCGTTCTGCATATTATCCCGCCCGCTCTCTATAGTTTTCAATATTCACACGTCCTACTACGAGAGGACAGACATTATTGCTCGTTCCGCATTATGTTCCTGGGCAGGTATGCGATACTGAGACTGAAAAATCCAGAACCCACATATCCGGATCAGTTGATTTTCGGCAAGCAGTGTCGTTCTTGTTTGAAACCTCTGTTCTATGGCGCATTTCATCTCAGCGGCAGCCACTGTCAAAGCTGCAGATCCGTGTCCTTTGCAGGGAAGAGATACTTCAAGTCATACAATACATGTGTTCGCGCCCGGGCTTACGGATGCCTTCGTGTGAGTCCACAATGATCGTAGCCATGATGAAATTATTTGGGCGCAGCACTGCTTGATCAGTCCTCTGAGGCATAGTCATAGTTATAAGCCCCATAGTGGTAGCTGCCATACTGGCCATAGCGGCTCTTCTTAACGTCGTATTGGTTGATGATCACGCCTGCTGGTGTGATGCCAGCAAGCTCAAGCCCCTTGAGAGCAGATTGCAACTGGGCCTTGGTGGTCACCAGGTGGCGAACCAGCATCAATGAAATATCCGTTTTCTGACCGATAATGGCGGCATCTGTAACGGCCAGGATCGGTGGCGCATCAACAATGATCAGATCGTAATGTTCAGAAAGGACAGATAGAAGGTCTGCGAATGCAGTACTTTCCAACAATTCTGCCGGATTGGGAGGGCGGCTCCCAGCTCCGATAAAATCGAGCCCGGTTTCTGGATCCCTATGAACTGCAGCCGACAAATCAGCTTCGCCGACCAACACCTGAACAAGGCCTGGCTGCTTACTTGCAACCCCAAAATTTCGCCCCAGCTTGCCCCGACGCAAATCGCCATCAATCAACAAAACCCGGGTTCCCAAGGTTGCGTTGATCATGGCAAGGTTCAGAGAGACAAAGGATTTGCCATCCGCTGGCGCACACGACGTAATCATCAGCGTTTTGGCATTGCGCGCCGCCAGGGTAAATCTCATCCCTGTACGCAATCCGCGGAAGGCTTCAACGGCGACATTGTTTGGCTCATGCCGGACCAGAGCATAAGCAGGAATCCCATTTCTTGCGCCCGCCAGTTTTGGCACCTTGTTGACGGATCCCAACACAGACAAGCCCAGTTCTTCCACTTCGTGCGCATCTTCGATGCCACGGCGCAGAAAGTTGAGCGCGAAGACCAGGAGCATACCAAAAGCGAGCCCGCCGAACAGACCGCCAAGCGCAGGGATATGACGGTTGGGCCCGACAAGTCGGGCCACTTCCGCCGGTTCCAGCACGCGGATATTGCCCACGGCACTGGCGCGCAACACGCGCAACTGTTCTGCGCGGGCGATCAATTGGCGCTCCAATTCGCGCGCACTGATCACGCGCTCTTGGAAGCGGGCAAATTCCTGCTCTGCTGCAGGCACATCCTGCAAGTCAGCACGCAGGTTGTCACGGCGACTTTCCAATTGCGTGCGCTCGGCCAGAAGTGCCTGATAATCAGGGTGGTTCGGGGTCAAACGCTGCGCAAGTTGTTGCTCCTGAAACTCCAGATCCTCCAAGCGCGCCTGAATCTCTACAACCTGGTCCAGCAATTCCTGTGTGCCTAAACTGAGCTCTAGGTTTTCTTGGGATTCGCGGTAGTTGGATAGGGCCGTAGAGGCGGCTTCCAATTCCAGCTGTGTCTCCGGTATTTTACTTTCGATAAAGTCGATGCTCTGGTCGATTTCAGCGGAGCGGCGTTGCAGGTTCTGTGAACGATATGACTCCACCACCGTGTTGGCAGCGACCAGGCTGAAGTCTGGGTCGGGGCTGGTAAAGCCGAAGTCAACAATGCCGGTTGTTCGGCGTTCGCTGACGGACAAGCCTTTGCGCAATCGCGCGACACCGTTTCGCAAAGGCTCGGCAAAAACCTGGTATTCGCGCCCTTCAGGCGCATTCAATGCAGTCACCTGTAACTGGAGATCATCCCCCAAGGTGACAAGCGTGCCAACTTGGCCAGTGACAGTGGTTGCATTTGGAGCGGTGATTTCGAAACGATCAGAACCGGTCACCCGTAGCAAAATCGGCTGGCCAATCAGGGCTTCACTGACCCGAAGCTGGTTCAGCGAGATGTTTTCCCCAGGTCTCTGATAGGCATCAGACAACAATGATCCCAGAATGGGAATTGACCTGCGCGCCAGCAAATCCCCGATAATGGGTGCGCGTACCGGTTCCACCCGGGCATTTATGCCCAACTCCTCGACGACGGGGCCAAGGATAAGCCGTGAGCGGATCACATGTATCTCTGTCTCAAAAGACGACTCGCGGGCCTGGTCCCCGGAAAGCAGGTTGCCAATCAGTTCTTCCGGCAGAACCACGCCGCTGGAACGCTTTTCGATTTGCACCACGGATGTCGCGCGATATTCATTCGGTCCCAGTTGCCCGATGATCAGCCCAATCAACCCACCCAGCAGAGCCAAGGAGACAATCAGCCATTTTCGAGCAAGAAGCTGCGCCAGCAGATCGGCAAGGTCGAGATCACCATCATTTTCTTCGATATGCGACATAGTTTTTTGTGAACGCTCAGTCATGGACGAACCCTTCATCCGCGCATCGCGGCCAGTTGTTGCACCCAAAGCGGGACGCTCTCGCGGATCATCTCGACCGCGCGTTGATGCATGCCGATGCCCATCCGATAAGGATCCGGAATAGATTTTCCCTTCTCAAAATGGCCCAGAAGCATGGTCTTGCCACTGAACTGAGGCCAGCGGCGCGTGATCTCGTCACGGTGATCCTGGTCCATCACTAGGATCAGTTCGGCCCGCTCGCCCAACTCCGTGTTAAACTGGCGTGCAGCATGCGGGATCAACGGAATGTCTTGTTCGCGCGCGGCTGTGGCGCTGTCAGCGTCTATATCATGACCAACCAAGGCGTGAAGTCCAGCTGAGGTCACATCCACATCAGGCAACGCGGCGCGCAAAGTGGCCTCAGCCACGGGGGAACGGCAGATATTTCCGGTGCAAACACAGAGAATGGAAGAAACCATCAGAAAAAACCTGCCTAGAATGCGATTGTATCGACTGAACGGAGCTTATCATGATGAGCTCCTCGCATATAATTCCATATTTCTGTGGCTTGAGTAGGCCAATATAACAAGCGCGATGGAAAGCACCCTAGCGCTCGCTATGTTCCTAGCTGCTTGCGCGGCCTTTTCCAAGCGACTTACGGCCAAAGCATGGTTCTGTTGCGGTTTTATGCCGCTCCTTTTGATGGCACTAATTACACCAAAGGAAGCAAATTATAAGACATCGCAAACCTAATTCCACAAATATGCACCACGCCTTTCACATATCGCGCGCAGGAGCTAGCTTCACCCGTGCAGGCTGGACAGGCTGTCGCTAGACATCTGAACTGGTCCCTTTCTTCCGACAACACATGTCTCAGCTGTGCGCCACAACCCACTGCACCCGTCGCTTCAATTTACGCAAAATCGGCAATGTCAGGCTATAAGATCCAAAGAAGAGGACGCTAAACACAACAAACGCGATCAACGCATATTTACTTTGATCCCAAAGCATTACGCCAACAACGATCGGGGCCATAATAAATGGAGCCAGAACGAGAGTCGTAAGCGGGTTGGCAAGCTGTCGGCGGCCACGACCTAGAAAATGAATTTCCAAAGCCCGCATGACCATTTGGTGTACATGCAGGCGATCCGGCGTCATCGTTGCTGCCTTACTTCGTGAACGTCGATAAATCGACAGCACCATATCAGCCACAGGCCAGAACATCGTTAGAAGAACCGCCCAAGGGGACACGTCAGGAGCATTGATAAGGATGAACACGCCAAACCAGCTTAGGATGAAGCCCAGCGTATATGCCCCTCCGTCACCCAAAAATATCAGCCCAAATGGATAGTTCAGAACAAAAAAACCCAGCACGACCGAAGCCAAAAACAGGGTCAGCGGTACCATTTCAGTATAGCCGGATTGGAAAGAAATAAATGCCAATCCAAGCGCTGCACCTATGGCCGTGAAAGACGACAACCCGTTAACACCGTCAATCATGTTAAAGCCATTGGTAACACCAGATGTGATGAGCAAGGTCACCGGGACACTCACTGCCCAGTGCAGCATTAAATTGTCGATACCCGGCAATCCCAACCGTGGGATCCAAGCTCCAAGGAACAAGACCATCAAGATTCCTGAGATACCGGTAGCAATCAATCGTTGAGTCGGTGAAACCCCAAAGCCTAAATCCTCAAACAACCCAGCCAGGAAAACGATTATTGTGGCGAGAATGAAGCAAACATAGTCAGCCGAAATTGTGCTTGGCGCAAAAAGCGTACTGACACCCAAGGCAATAAAGATCGCCAGACCACCCACCCGAGCGGTAGGTCGCACATGCATAGATTGTACTGCGCATGTGTGATCTGCTTTCCCTGCCAGTCGCGGAAAGCGCGGTGCTGAAAAAACCAATACGACGCAGAGTGCAGAACATAACAGGCCAATTATAAGACAATAAGGCAAAATAAAGGCAGTTTCAAAGTATCCCATTATCTCACGCCAATACTAAATTGAATCTTATTAGGCCAATTTAGACCTCGTCGTCATTCTCGTATCATATACGACTATGCCGGGAAGTGGTAGAGCCAGAGGCAAGACACGGTTAGTTTCAAAGCCGCGTGGGCGAAAAAGAGCGCAGTTTGCTTAAAAGCAAAGCCCTTCTAACTTTTCTGTGCGCGCATCTTCACAAATCCCACGAAGGCCGCATCCGCTGCGCGCAATTTGGGACGGCCCGAGGCTGCCCAGAAAGCCCGCCAATCCGCCTCCAGCGCGTATACATCCGCCCCGGGGAGGATCAAACGTGCAGCTTCCAGTGCGCGCTCGGACAGAGGCGGCGCTTCCGGCCCATCCTCTATCACAGTGCGGCGCGTAAAGCGGATCATATCGCCAGCTTCTTCCTCGATATCGTAGTCGGGCAAGTGGTTCGCCTCGATCATGTCACGTAGCATCTTCCGAAAAACACGGCGGGGAGAGGCGGAACCGGATTTCTTCAATAGCAACTCGACCGAGATCCGCCAGACGGGCTGACGACCGCAATGTTTACGCGCAATCTCATAGACCCGCCGCTCCAAGGGTTTGCGCAGCCGGAAATAATCGCGACTCAAGGTCAGCACTGATTTCGACAGAACTGCACGGTACAGCCATTCCGAGAGAGTAACCTTAACACTTACCATCCGGCCACCACGGGCACGGCGCACGATCTCCCAATTCTCGATGAGACCAAAACCGCTGGTCACCTCCATCCCGCCAGTCTCGATATTGGTGGTGATCCGCGTTCCCGCGAGCCGCTCGAGCGCTTCGCGCAACCGCCGGTAGGCATCGCCGGAGGTTTCACGGTTCGTCGCCACCAGCATGTCATAGGCCCGCAGGGTCAGCGTGCGCCCCACCGCACGGCCCGTGTTCAGCGCTGCCATCAACTGGCTAATGCAAAAAATCAGGACATCTTTATCGTGAATCGTCGCCAAACCGCGCATGCTTGGAACAACAGTGATGTCCGTGCCGTTATGGGTATAGGTCAGGATTCGTCGATCGGGCTTGGTCGAGAGCGAAAAAATCGGATGCTCCATGGTCGCCAGATCGTCTTTCGGGATGGCATCGAAAATATCGCAGACAAAAAAATCCGACTGATGCCGGTCGGGCAACAGTCCCATTGCGGGCACGGGGTCTAACATGTCCTGTCCTTTGCCTGCCGGTAGAGCCCGCCTCTTTCGTGCGACGCAATGCCGTGATCACTGCTCAATGTTCCCTTTTTGGGAATCGTGGTTTTAGTAACACCACCCTAAAAGTTATCCACATTACTTGTCCATCTTTGAGCATGTCCCCCCCCCGCTTTTGATCGGGGGATCAGAGTCGCTTTATCGGGGGTTCAGAGTCACAGCTTCGGGGGTTCAGAGTCACCACCTGTTGGAAAAAGGACTGAAAGATACTGTAAATAAAAGAAAATATGATAGCTTTGAGAACCTTAACTTCATAATAACACATCATAACACTGGGGCAGATTTGCATCACATCCTGTTTTCAGCCGGAATATCCCAAGCGAACCCATCAAATCTGCTTAGAAAAGACGTGTATTGTACGGTTTTTCTTCCATGTGACAGGTTTTCTGGTACATAGGTATAAACGCATTACATGAGCCATATTCCTATGAGTGAGCCCTTACCTCCCTATTTCAACATTGACCCTGACCAGGCCATGGCAGAGCTGGGTGAACCTACCTCTTCCCGGGACTTCCGTGCCATCGCCGAAGCATGCTCTCGGGGGCGAGAGGATCTGGCAGGGCGCGGATTGGATGAAGCCGGCCAAAAGCGCCTTCGCCTTTTCTCTACTTGGGAAATCACCAAATATTTGATCCCTGTGGCCCAGCCCCATTTTCGCCGCGTGTTGCGCAATAACCCTGATCTGCCCCAAGGTACCTCGGAAACTGTTGGCGGTGCCAAGTGGTTTACCATGGACGAAGTCCTGCGTCTGCGAGCGCATTTCGGGGCAGAAGGGTCGAAATCGAAAGAGTACCGCCCCTATCGACCAGAAGGGCTACCTGCAAAGATCGTGTCAGTTGCGAATTTCAAAGGCGGAGTCGGCAAGACTTCAACGGCTGCTCATCTCGCAATGTCAGCAGCATTGGATGGTTACAAGGTCCTCGTCATTGATCTGGACAGTCAAGGATCGATGACCTCGATCTTCGGAGGGCGTATTGAGGATGAGTGGGGCACGGTTTTTCCGGTCCTTGCACGCCATTATGCGGAAGCTGCCCAGACGGAAAATCGCGCCAAAGTTGCCCGGGGCGATGTACCGACCCCGCTTGATGATACGCTCTCTGAAGCGCTCAAGATCAGCACCGGGGATCTGATACGGCCTACCCATTGGCCCAACATCGATCTGATTGGTGCCCAGCTAAACCTCTATTGGGCCGAGTTCCAGATCCCCGTATGGCGCATCGCAACCCGTGGCTGGAAGCTTTGGGATGCGTTGACCGATCGTCTTGAAGCAGACGGTGTGCTCGACAGCTACGATATCATCTTCGTAGATACCCCCCCTGCCCTCGGCTACCTCACGATCAACGGTCTTGCCGCAGCCGACATTCTGCTCGTGCCGCTTGGCGCATCCTTTCTCGAATTTGACAGCACCGGCCGGTTTTTCGACATGCTGCATTCCACCTTCAATTCGATCGAAGAGGGTGAGAATATGGCCGCGCGCGCCTTGGGGCGTGAAGGACTGCAATTCGAATGGGATGCCGTCCGCGCCGTGATCACTCGCTACGATAGTGCTCAGCAAGCTGAACTTGCGGCCCTGATACAGGCCTATCTGGGACAGACCTTGTCCCCCCACCGTCAGGATTTCACCGCATTGATTGGACAGGCAGGTGAAAGCGTTAATGGTATCTACGAGGCTGATTACCGCGATTTCAATCGTGAGACCTATGCCCGTGGGCGCCAGACATTCGATTCAACTTATGCCGCGTTCAAGCGTCTGCTTATCGGAGCCTGGCACCGTGATGCAAAGGCTGTGACTGCAGAGAAAACAGTTGGTTAACCCTGCCTATTTCACCATCCTACCGCTCAGGAGAGAGGATAAGACATGGCCAAACGCAAAAGACTGACCCCGCCCCGCAGCGATTACTTTGGTACAGATTCTGCACATGATGCAGAGGCAGTGCCACCCTTAGAAACGAAAGCCATTTTCCCGACATATCCTGAAGGTGTCGCGCCGAAGATACGCCCCACAAGCCCCCCGATCGCCCATGTCGCCGGTGACGCGGCCACTAGTGCTGCATTGGCGGAGGTTGCAGCAGAGTTGCAGGCTGCGCGGACTGAAGGCCGCATGGTGCAATCTCTGCCTCTGGATCAGATCGACGCGCGCTACCTTGTGCGGGACCGGCTTATTGTCGATGACGATGACATGGCCGCCCTGCGTGCCTCGCTCTCGTCACGGGGGCAGCAAACGCCGATCGAGGTCGTGGCGACAGAGCAAGCCGGCTATGGTCTTATTTCAGGCTGGCGGCGCCTCTCCGCCCTGACCCAGCTATATGCTGAAACTGGCGATATCCGTTTCAGTACCATTCTCGCGCTGGTCCGTCGACCTGTCGATGCGGCGGATGCTTATGTCGCAATGGTCGAAGAAAACGAAATTCGTGTGGGTCTATCCTATTACGAGCGTGCCCGCATTGTTTCGCGCGCGGTGGAAGAAGGCGTCTACCCTGATGCCAAAAAGGCTCTGAGCAGCCTTTTTGGAAATGGCAGCCGTGCAAAGCGGTCAAAGATCAAAAGCTTTTTGCCAGTCGTCGAACATCTCGGGTCGCATCTTTCCCACCCGGCAGCCATCGGTGAACGCCTAGGTTTGGCGCTGTCGCAGAAGCTCCAGTTGGATGCTGAATTCAGCGCACATGTCATCAGAGTATTGAAAGCGGAGACAGAAAGCCTCACGCCTGAGGCTGAACAAAATCTTCTTGGCAAGGCACTGCACTCTAAAGATGCATCGACGTCATCATCCAGACGAGAAGCACCCGTGCGCGACCCCTTGGCACCTGGTCTCTGGCTCCAAAGAGGCGAGGCAACCGTGACCATCGGAGGCCCTGCCCTCACGCCTGAAATTGAAGCCCGTATCCGGGATGCGCTCAAACCCTAAATGTTTCGCGCGCGAAACATTTAGGGGTCAGACGCTTGGCTCTATTGCAAATAAACGGTCTGTCGACAGACCGGTGCTGTTTGGCTAGGACTACGACACGTTTCCGGACCAAAGGCTGAGCCCATGCAGATCACTCCCACCCCTCTTTCTGGCGTTGTTGTCATCACGCCTGCGCGTTTCGGCGACCACCGCGGTTTTTTCTCGGAGAGCTACAGCGCCAAGGCGCTCGCGGCGCAGGGGATCACCATCCCTTTCGTGCAGGACAACCACTCGCTGTCGATGACGCCGGGCACGGTGCGGGGGCTGCATTTTCAGGCGCCGCCGCATGCGCAGGACAAGCTGGTGCGCTGCGGGCGGGGGGCGTTGTTCGATGTGGCTGTGGATATCCGCAAGGGCTCGCCGACTTATGGACAGTGGTTCGGGGTGGAACTGAGCTTCGAGAACGGCAAGCAGCTTCTGGTGCCGGCGGGGTTCGCGCATGGCTTTGTGACGCGCGCGCCCGAGACGGAGATCATCTACAAATGTTCGGAGTATTATGCGCGAGAATCCGAGGGCGCGATTGCCTGGGATGATCCGCAGATCGGGATCGACTGGGGGTTGGGCGAGACCTCTCCAGTACTGTCGGAGAAGGATGCGCAGGCGCCCGCCCTCGCGGATCTTGACAGTCCGTTTACCTTTGAGGGGGTATAGATGAAGCTCTTGGTGACGGGTGGTGCGGGGTTTATCGGCTCTGCCGTGGTGCGGCTGGCAATTGCGCAGGGACACAGTGTGGTCAATCTCGATGCGCTGACCTACGCCGCCTGTCTCGAGAATGTGGCCAGCGTTGCAGGCAGCCCGCTTTATGCCTTTGAGCAGGCCGATATCTGCGACCGCACAGCGCTCGACCGGATCTTTGCCGATCACCAACCCGATGCGGTGATGCATCTGGCAGCAGAGTCCCATGTAGACCGCTCCATCGACGGGCCGGGGGCGTTTATCCAGACCAATGTGACCGGCACCTATACCTTGCTCGAAGCGGCCCGCGCCTGGTGGCAGGGGGCAGGCAAGCCGCAGGGTTTCCGCTTCCACCACATCTCGACCGATGAGGTGTTCGGCTCGCTGGGGCCGACGGGTCAGTTTACGGAAAGTACGCCCTACGATCCGCGCAGTCCGTACTCCGCGTCCAAGGCTGCCAGCGACCATCTCGTGCGCGCTTGGGGCGAGACCTACGGCCTGCCGATCGTTATGACGAACTGTTCCAACAACTACGGGCCCTTCCACTTTCCCGAGAAGCTGGTCCCTGTGGTGATCCTCAAGGCGCTCGCCGGGCAGCCGATCCCGGTTTACGGCGACGGCGCCAATGTGCGCGACTGGCTCTATGTCGAAGATCACGCCGATGCGCTGCTGACCGTGCTGACCAATGGCGCACTGGGCCGCAGCTACAACATCGGCGGCGAGAATGAGGTCAGCAATCTGGAACTGGTGAAGATGATCTGCGCCCTGCTCGACGACCGCCACCCGAGCGGTGCGCCCCATGCCGATCTGATCACCTTCGTCGCCGACCGCCCCGGCCACGACCAGCGCTATGCGATTGATCCCTCGCGCATCCGGTCCGAACTGGGCTGGAGGCCTTCGGTCACGGTCGAGGAAGGTCTGGCGCGCACCGTCGATTGGTATCTCAGCAATGAGGACTGGTGGCGGGCTTTGCAGGACCGCAGCGGCGTTGGCGAGCGGTTGGGCACGGCATGAAGATCCTCGTCTTCGGTCATAGCGGTCAGGTCGCCACGGAGCTGCGCGCGCTTGCGGGGACGGGTCTCCACATCACCGCCCTTGCCCGCGCCGACGCAGATCTGACCGACCCCAACGCCTGCGCCGCGGCTATCAACGCGCATGCCCCCGACGCTGTGATCAACGCCGCCGCCTACACGGCCGTGGACAAGGCCGAAAGCGATGAGGTCACCGCAAATCTGATCAACGCGCAAGCTCCCGCCGCCATGGCGCGCGCCTGTGCCGCGTGCGACATCCCGTTTGTCTCGATCTCGACCGATTATGTGTTCTCCGGCGCAGGGGATGCCCCGTGGCACCCCCATCATCCGACCAATCCGCAAGGCGTCTATGGCCGCACCAAACGCGAGGGCGAGATCGCGATTGCAGCGGAGGGTGGGCGCTATGCCGTCCTGCGCACCTCTTGGGTGGTGTCTGCCCATGGCAATAACTTCGTCAAAACCATGCTGCGGCTGGGGACGGAGCGCGATGCGCTCACCGTCGTCGCCGACCAGATCGGCGGGCCGACCGGGGCTGACGAGATTGCCCACGCCTGCATCACCATCGCGCAAACCCTCGTGTCAGAGCCGCATAAGGCAGGCATTTACCACTTCGCAGGCACCCCCGACACCAGCTGGGCCGGCTTCGCCCGCGCGATCTTTGATCAGGCGGGGATCACCTGTGATGTCACCGACATCCCCTCGAGCGATTACCCGACGCCCGCCAAACGCCCGCTGAACTCGCGGCTGGACTGCAGCGCCACGCAAGCGGCCTTCGGCATCCCGCGCCCAGACTGGCGCGAGAGCCTCACCCAGATTTTGACCCAACTTGATACCCCCAAGGACTGATTTCCCATGACCCAGACCCTGTCTCAGACACCCAAACGCAAAGGGATCATCCTCGCTGGCGGCTCCGGCACGCGTCTGTATCCGATCACGATTTCCGTGTCGAAACAGCTGCTGCCAGTCTATGACAAGCCGATGATCTACTATCCGCTGTCGGTGCTGATGCTGGGCGGCATCCGCGAGATCGCGATCATCACCACGCCGCAGGACGCAGATCAGTTCAAACGCGCGCTTGGCGACGGCAGCCAGTGGGGCGTGTCGCTCAGCTATATCACGCAACCCAGCCCCGACGGGCTGGCCCAGGCTTATCTGCTGGCCGAGGATTTCCTCGATGGCGCAGCCTCCGCCATGGTGCTTGGCGACAACATCTTCTTCGGCCACGGCCTGCCCGAGATCCTCGCCGCCGCCGACGCTGAGGAAGCCGGCGGCACGGTCTTCGGCTACCGCGTGTCCGACCCCGAACGCTATGGTGTGGTCGATTTTGACGAGAAGGGCCAGGCCCGCCAGATCATCGAAAAGCCGGAGGTGCCGCCCTCGAACTACGCGGTGACCGGGCTCTACTTCCTCGACAATACCGCCTCCGCCCGTGCCAGGACCGTGAAACCTTCAGCGCGCGGAGAGCTTGAGATTACTACGCTGCTGGAAACCTACCTGCATGACGGCCTGCTCAACGTGCAACGCATGGGCCGCGGCTATGCCTGGCTCGACACCGGAACCCACGGCAGCCTGCTCGACGCCGGCAACTTCGTGCGCACACTGGAAACCCGCCAAGGCCTGCAAACCGGCAGCCCCGACGAGATCGCCTTCAATCAAGGCTGGATCAGCAGAGCAGCACTGGAAGAACGCGCGAAGGTATTCGCAAAGAATGAGTATGGGATGTATCTCGGGAAGCTGCTCGGCTAGTGATTTTTATTTGCGCTGCACAATCGACCTGCCGTCATAGAGTCTGAATTGTTTCGCGCGCGAAACAATTCAGACTCTATGAGTTACAGTCCCGCAGCCTTTGTCATGTTAACGCGGAAGCGATCCCTGCGGCGTTGATAGCGGCGGGTCATTTCGGTGGAGGCGTGGCCGAGGTGTTTCTGCACGTAGCGCTCGTCAACTTCGGCAGCGCTTGCCAGTCCGGCGCGGAGGGAGTGGCCGGAGAAGAGGGCGAGGCGGTCTTTTTCAGGCAGGTCGGCGCGGATCCCGGCGTCGAGCACAGTGCGTTTGATCAGGCGGGCGACATGCTTGTCGTTCAACCGGGTTTCCAACGCACGTTTGCCGTCGCGGGAGGTGCCGGTGAAGATGGGACCGAAGTCAATCCTGGCGAAATGGAGCCATTGTTCGATGGCGTGAACGGGGCAGGTGTGGTCGCTCGAGCCGCGGCCGATTTCGACCTCGCGCCAACCGGTCTTGGCGTTGAGCGTCAGGAGTGCGCCATCCTTCAGTATCTCGATCCATCCGCCGGAATCCGGCGTGTCGTCTTTGCCTGCGTCGAGGCTGACGATTTCGGAGCGGCGCAACCCGCCAGCATAGCCCAATAGCAGGATCGCCCGGTCCCGTAATCCACGCAGATCGAAGGGCAGGGTGGCGACCATGGCGCGGATGTCGTCGGCAAGGATTGCCTCTTTTTGCACCGGGGGGCGGGCGTGTTTACGTTTGATGCCCGCCAAGACTGTCGCAATGTGGCGGTCCTTTCGGTCCAATGCGAAGCCGCGTTGCGCGTAGTTCCAGGCGAGGCCGGAGAGGCGACGGTCGATGGTGGAGACTGTGAGGGCAGGGGAGGTGGGCGAGCCCGATGCCAGATCGGCAAGGTAAAGACCGATCATCTGCGGGGACGGGGGCAGGGGGTCCGCGCCCTTTATTCGGCACCAGCGTGCGAACTGCGACCAGTCTTTGCTGTAGGCCTTTAGAGTGTTTTCGGATGCTGCCGCTGCCGCATATCCGCGTGCGGCATCGACCAGCCGGTCAAGTGTGCCTGAGCCTACGAGATGCGCTGGCAGGGTGATCGCTCCAGCATTTTCAGGGCCGTTTGTGGCATCTTGCTTGATTTCTTCGGGCGACTTTGAGGGCATGGTTTGCTGCCTTGGTTGATTGGTTATTTTATAACTTTTTGATGCTAAGTAATAAAATATATTTTATAGTCGGTCACGGCAGACCAATTATCGGACATAAAACACCATCTGGGCGCATTTGGGTATGCCGGATCTCTCTACCACCCGCAGACTTGTCTTTACTGACTGTACCCGCGCAACCAATCGCTTGCCGATGGCTAGCCCTGAAAAATGACCGCTTCTAGGTCTCTCAAGATAGAAACGGATCGAACTTCGCGCGTTGATATCCCGGCCGCTCTTGTATGCTCGCCCACCAGTGGGCTACGGCTGGCCGCTTTATATGTGACAGTTCCTCAGGGGCAATCTCTTCGCCCACCCGACGAACAAAGGGGGCTACCGCGATGTCGGCGAGCGAAAAGCCCCCGCGTATCAACCAGCCATCTACCATCATCGTTTCCATTTGGTCAAGCATCCCAATCAGATTATCGCGTGCCTGATCGAGTTCGGCTGCCGTGTAGGGATTGCGCGCGACCCTGAGCCAGGCTTCGCGCCGTTCTTCGCTGGGGATTTTGGCCAGAAGCGCTTCGAGCTCGGCTTCAGAGAGTTTTGCTGCGCGGTCCTGAATTGTATATCGCCAGTTGTAGCGGATCAGGTTGCCAATCAAGCCATCGACATGACGGACCCAATTGCGCATCTGTGCAAGATGATAAGGATCAGTCGGGCAGAGGCGCGGCTCGGGAAATGCGGCCTCCAGATACTCGCAGATCGTCCCACTTTCATGCAGCGCGCGACCGTTGTGGATCAGCGCGGGAACGACCCCTAAGGGGTTCACCTTCAGGAAAGCAGGTTGATGTTGTTCCTGCTTTGCGAGGTCAATCTCATGCGCTTCATAATGCAGACCCTTCTCCTCGAGAAAAAAGCGAACCCGGCGGGACGCACTGGATTTCCAGGCGTGATAAAGGATCAGGTTCATTATTCACCCGTAAACTTTGGGGCGCGCTTTTCGCGGAAGGCATCGCGGCCCTCGCGAAAGTCGGCGCTGGTTTGGCAGAGCCTCGACAGCTCCTTAATCACCTCCATATCGCGATCCTCCGGATCTCGCATGATCTGGGCCACTGTCTGATTGGTTGCACGGATGGAAAGCGGTGCATTGTCGGCGATCCTGCGGGCAAGCGCTAACGCTTCATCCCAAAGTGTTTCGGCACCGTAGACCTGTTCGACCAACCCCCACGTTAGGGCGGTGCGCGCTGACACTCTGTCACCGCTGTAGAGCAGATAGCGGGTTTTTGCGGGACCAGCCACTTCTACAAGGCGGGAGAGCCCTTCAAAGCCATAGGCAATCCCGAGCTTGGCGGCAGGAATGCCAAAGCTTGCATCTTCGCCGGCAAGCCGGAAATCACAGTTCAACGCAGTCATCAGTCCGCCACCGATGCAATATCCACGGATCACCGCAATTGTGGGGATCGGATAGTTGGCCAACACCTGCTGTCGGTCCAGAAAGCTGTTGCCCTGTTCCCTCTCAGTATCGAAGCCGCCGATATCGGCCCCCGAAATGAACGCTTTGCCGCCGATGCCAGTGAAGATCAGCACTCGGGCCTCAGCGCGTGCTGCGTCAAGTGCATCAACCATACCCTTGGTCGCCTGCACGTCCAGCGCGTTCATCTTATGTGGGATCTGAACTGCCAGAACAGCAATGCCATCTCGCAGGGTCAGGCCAATGCGACCATCGCCGAATG
The DNA here is from genome assembly GCF_021736025.1 of Sulfitobacter sp. M22. NCBI lineage: Bacteria > Pseudomonadati > Pseudomonadota > Alphaproteobacteria > Rhodobacterales > Roseobacteraceae > Sulfitobacter > Sulfitobacter sp. M22. The sequence goes on from NZ_WMEC01000002.1 coordinate 125,516, forward strand.
TCTGGTCGGGCACCCATCCCGGGGGAAAATTTGGTTCAGTCATATTGGATCCTCACGGAATAAGTACGATTGGTGCAGTGGCGCTGCGGCTTTCAAGATGGCGATGCGCCTCCACCGCTTGATCAAGCGAGAACTGCTTGCCGATGGGCGTTTGAATTTCCCCGCCTGACAGCACATCGAATAAAGCTTTGGATGCGAGCGCCGCCTCCTCAGGGTCCGCGATCCAGCTTCGCAAGGTGGGTCGGGTTACGATGATCGACTTCGAGTGCAGCCGCTGCAAGTCGAACTCGCCCACGTTGCCCGAGGCAGTCCCGTAGCTGATCACCATACCGCGCGGTCGAATGCAGTCGAGCGACTTCAGGAAGGCCATTTTACCCACGCCGTCATAGATCACATCTGCACCTGTGCCATTTGTTTCAGCCAGTGTGCGGACCGCGAAATCTTCCGAGGAATAGTTGATGACCGTCTCATAGCCGTGCGCGCGCGCAACCTCTGCCTTTTCCGGGCTGCTGACCGTCCCGATCATGCGCGCGCCAAGCAGGCTGCCCCATTCCCCCAGGATAAGCCCCATGCCGCCTGCCGCCGCGTGAACCAATGCTGTCGTTCCGGGCCCTACCTTATAAAGCCGTCGCAACAGGTATTCCGCGGTCAGCCCGCGCAGCAGATATCCGCCTGCCACAAGATCCGACACGGCATCAGGCAGGCTGAAAAGCCGTGCAGCCTGAACGTTGGTATAGTCGGCATAGCTGTCCGGTCCAATATAACCGACACGTTCACCGTTTCGCCGGCCCGACACACCTTCACCAATCGCATCAATGACGCCAACGGCCATATGCCCCATCGTGATCGGCATCTCCTTGGCAGAATGCGGGCCGCCATGGTCGCCTTCGCGCTCGTAGATATCGGCGTAGTTTACACCGATGCAGGTGTTCTTCACACGCACCTGCCCGGGTTCAGGGCCAGCAAGATCAACCTCATCCAATTGCATCACGTCTGGACCGCCATGCTTATGTATACGTATCGCTCGTGCTTTCATGGCGCTGTTCCTCATAGTGAAAGTTATCTCGTAGCGTTATAGTGCTGCTTAATACGCTGCCTATCGGTACGCGTAAAGATTTAGCTTGAATACATATAAGATCAATACGTATACATATAGCCAAGGGGAGAATCGTATGGCCCGTGCCAGTGATACAGTGAGAGGATTGATCGAGAAGGAAATCAGCCGTGGCAAACTGCGCCCGGGTGACCTGATCGACGAGAAAATGCTCTCTGAAAGGTTTCAGGTGTCCCGAACGCCCGCGCGTGAGGCCATCATGCAACTGGCAGCCACCGGCTTGGTCCAGATGCGCCCCCGTCATGGTGCGGTGGTAAGTGAGCTCAGCGCAGACGAAGCGGTTGCCATGTTGGAAACGCTTGCCTGTCTGGAATCCGAAGCTGCGGCTCTGGCGGCACAACGGATCCGGCAGGAAGAGCTGGACCAACTGATCAAAGTTCATGCGGAAAGCGAAGATGCCGCTCACAGCAACGACAGCAAGCGATATATTGAATTCAACGGACAGTTCCATGGACTGATCTATGCCGGGGCGCGCAACACTTATATCGCCGATCTGATCCGGCAGACCCGCAGCCGTCTCGCTTATTACCACACGTCCAGCCTTTACCAGCGCTCGCGCGTAGAGAGATCGTGGATCGAACACGGCAAGGTCGTCAGTGCCATCGAGAAGGGTGACCCGACCGAAGCGCAGGCAGCAATGCGTGATCACATCCTGTCGGGTGGCAGGGTCTATGCTGATCTTGTCGCGACCATGACCCACAACAAGGAGATCAAAGACACCGCATAAGACCCGGTCGAACGACAAAGATCATTTGATCGGCAGCACAGGCATCACGCAACACGGCCATTATCCGATTGGGTCAGGCTTCGTTGCAAAACAACTATTCTGGGAGGAATACCATGTCGATCAACAGAAGAACTTTTGTCGTTACCGGACTTGCCGCCTCGGCGCTGGCACCAAGATTTGCGATGTCTCAAGATGCCATTCAGCAGCTTTATGAAGCCGCGAAATCCGAAGGGGAAATCACGTGGTATGTCGTGCCTCTGGCATCGGAAAGCGCCGAGATTGTCGGCCAGAAGTTCACGGAGCTGTTTCCGGGTATCACGGTGAACGTCGTTCGTTCGACCGCAAGTGTTGCGTTTCAAAGGCTTAATCAGGACATCGATTCCGGCGTTGCAAACTGCGATGTTCTTACGACGTCCAGCATTGCCCACGCCCTCGATCTGAAATCACGCGATCTGCTGATGCAATATGCCCCGATCCGAAAGAACGAAGTTTTCCCCGAGTTTCAGAACCTCGATGCGGACGACATGTTTCACGTCACGACGGCAGGCCCGATGTGTATCGTTTACAACACTGATGACGTGGCAGAAGCTGATGCACCCAAGAACTGGCCAGACCTTCTTGACCCAAAGTGGAAAGGCAAAGTCGCGATCGGGCACCCTGGCTTCTCGGGATACGTGGGCATTTGGGGTGTAAAGATGGAAGAGCTTTACGGCTATGAATTCTTTGAAAAGATGCTCGATCAAGACCCCTACATCGGGCGGTCATCCATCGACGTCACAACTACTACGGTCTCCGGCGAAACCATCGTTGGTGCCGGCCCTGCTGCATCTTCGCTCTCGGCCGCATCCAAGGGGAACCCGATTGCAAACGTCTATCCAACAGACGGGACCGTTATCATCACCTCCCCAAGCGGAATTCTCGCGAATGCCCCTCACCCGAATGCTGCAAAGCTATTCTCGGAGTTTCTGTTGGGAGAAGAATTTAACGAAGTGATTGCAGTTCAGTTCGGCACACCGATCAGGTCGGGTGTCGCGCTGCAGCCAGGGGTTCCAGCACTTGATGAGATCAAGGTTATCACGGCAACGTCCGACCAGATTGTGAATGACATCCCCGAGCTTTCCGAAAAGTTTCGCGACACGTTCGGAATCTGATTGTGACCGATATAACGAACACAGATGGTCGGCGCCTGGCGTCGCGCAGACCAAGCTTTGACTGGTCATTGGTCATCTTCGGCTTGTTAACCGCAATTCTTGTAGGTCTGGTCGTCTATCCGATGACGCGTCTGTTTATCGAAAGCTTCAGCGATCCGGAAACGGGTCGCTTCACACTCCAAAACTTCGTCGATGTTGCGACACGCAGTCGTTACCTTACGGCCTATTGGCACACCATTCAGCTGGCATTTGTGACCGTGGTCATGTCTGTCTTCATGGCCCTGCCGATGGCGTGGGTCGTCTCACGCACCGATATTCCGGGGCGATCCCTGTTTTACTTCGGGACACTGGGCGCGTTCATCATGCCGCCGTTTCTGGGCGCAATCGGCTGGATCCTTCTGGCCGGTCCGAACGCCGGGTGGATCAACCAGATCTGGACATCGCTCACCGGGCTGGAAGATCCTCTTGTCAATATCTTCAGCCTTTGGGGCCTTGCCTTTGTCATCGCTCTCAATGTTTTCCCGCTGATATTCATCTTTGCTACGTCCGCACTTGATCTCATCTCCTCTGAGATGGAGGAGGCCGCCGCAATCCATGGTGCCGGCCCGATGCGTACCACCTGGATCATCACCTTGCCGCTCGCACTGCCTGCAATCCTTGGCGCGATCATGTTGGTGTTTCTCGAGACGATAGCGCTGTATGGAACGCCCGCGCTGATTGCCATCCCCGCGCGTTTCAACGTCGCAACCACCCAGCTGACGACGTTTTTTGAGTATCCGTCAAAGATCGAACTCGCCATGGCGTTCTCTGTCCCGCTGGTCTTGATCACCGTGCTTTTGCTTGGTGCCCAACGGCTGCTTTTGCGCGGTGGCCACGTGGCTGTCAGCGGCAAGGGCGGTGCGCGCACGCCCATGCGTGTCGGCCGCTGGAAGTGGCTTTTTCTGGCCCATGGTCTCGCCATCACCTTGCTGGCTGTTGTCCTGCCCGCTGGCATTTTGCTGTCGACCTCGTTTCAGATCGCCTGGGCCAAGGCGCCGACGTTGTCGAACCTGACTTTGGACAATTACTATGCGATCTTGTTCGAACAGGCGACGGTCCGGGATTCAATGATCAACACGGTCTTCTTTGCCCTGACCTCGGCCACTGCCTGCGCCATACTCGGCTTTCTGACCGCCTATGTGGTGATCCGAAAACTGATACCCTATTCGCCCGCCCTCGCGTTCCTGGCCGTCGCACCTGTCGCCGTGCCCGGCATCGTTCTGGCGATTTGCTTCTATGCCGCTTTCGCTGGCCCGCCCTTCTCGCTCTATGGCTCAAGCGCGATCATCATCCTTGCGTTCATCACCCGGTTCCTGCCGATCGCCTTTGTGTCCTGCGCGTCCGGCATCCGCAGCCTTAATCCTGAACTGGAGGAAGCGGTGCGCATTCATGGCGGCTCAAGGCTTCGCGCCCTGGTCGAAGTGGTGGCACCCGTGCTCAAGAAATCGCTCTTGGGAATCTGGATCCTGGTCTTTGTCATCTGCTCGCGCGAGCTTTCTACGGCGATGTTCCTGACCAGCCACGAGAACCGCGTCATCTCGATCCTGACGCTCGATATGAGCGAACAGGGCGACTACGAAACACTGGCTGCCATGGGGGTCGTGCTGCTTGTCGTGACCTCGACAGTCGTCGCAATCGGCATGCGCCTGCTTGGCCGCGACTTCATGCTGAGAAGGAATTGAAATGACCAAACTGATACTTGACGGACTGGTGAAGGACTACGGCGGCTTCCGGGCAGCCGACAACATTTCGCTGACACTAGCGGACGGTGAATTCCTTTCCCTTCTGGGCCCCTCGGGCTGCGGCAAGACGACGACACTGCGGATGATCGCGGGTTTCATCACGCCGACTGAAGGCCGCATTGAACTTGATGGCCGCGAAATCTCGTCGCCAAAAGGCGTTGTAGCGCCCGAAAACCGTGACATGTCGATGATTTTCCAAAGCTATGCGATCTGGCCGAACATGACGGTGGCGCAGAATGTGGGCTTTGGTCTTCGCATGAAAAAGCTGCCCTCCGATCAGATCAAGAAACGGGTGAGAGAGATCCTTTGCGTGGTGCAGCTTGATCATCTGGCCGAACGGTATCCCTCCGAGCTTTCGGGGGGGCAGCAGCAGCGTGTGGCACTGGCGCGCGCTGTCGCCGTGCAGCCCAAAGTGATGCTGCTGGATGAACCCTTGTCGAACCTCGATGCAAACCTGCGTGAAGAAATGCGGACCGAGATCAAGCGCATGCATACCGAATTTGGCATCACGACCGTCTACGTAACGCATGATCAGTCAGAGGCGATGGCCATCTCTGATCGCGTCGCGGTTATCAGAGCCGGAAGGATCGAACAGATCGACGACCCCTATCAACTGTATGCACGGCCAAAGACCCGCTTCGCGGCTGAGTTTATCGGGCGGACCAATTTGATAGAAGGACAGGCAGACGCAAGCGGCATGCATTTCGAAGGCTTCAGCATTCCCCCAACCGAAGCAAGAAGCGGCAATGTGCTTGCATCAGTCCGGCCACAAAACCTGAAGCTAAGCTCGCGAAATGGCACGACACCCATGCCGATAAAAGGTGAACTGCATTTGCCTGCGCGCATTGATGAGCGTGTTTTTCTGGGTGAACGATGGGACTATGGGCTATCGCTGGATGGCCGCAAGATGAACTTGCGTGCAGCGGCACCCGCCGAGCAGGTCTTTGATATGGATGCCCCCGTCTGGATTTCCATCCAGGAGGATCGGATCGTACCGGTCGAGAACGCGGCATGACCGGTACCATCACAGGCCCGCTTGATCGTTTCTTTGTCCTCGACCTGACGCGCATCCGTTCTGGTCCCACATGCGTCAAGCAGTTCGCGGATTGGGGGGCCGACGTCATCAAGATCGAACCCCCCGAAGACAATAGTGGTTATGCTGATCGGGACAGTTCCGATTTTCAGAACCTGCACCGCAATAAACGCAGCCTGACGCTCGACCTCAAAAGCAGCGAAGGGCGCGATATTCTGATGTGCCTTGTCGATAAGGCTGACGTTCTGGTCGAAAACTTCCGCCCCGGTGTCAAAAAGCGGCTGGGGCTGGATTGGGAGACTCTGCATGCGCGCAACCCCAAACTGGTTTTGGGGTCGATTTCTGGTTTCGGCCAAACCGGTCCCTATGCGGAACGTCCCGGCTTTGATCAGGTCGCCCAAGGTATGGGCGGGTTGATGTCGGTCACCGGCTTGCCGGGACAAGGGCCGGTGCGTGTCGGCATACCTGTCGCGGATCTGACTGCAGGCATGTTCTGTGCGACCGGCATTTTGATGGCTTTGCTGGACCGCGAACGCACCGGCGTCGGCCAATGGGTGCAATCCAGTTTGCTGCAGGCCCAAGTGGCAATGCTCGACTTTCAGGCCGCCCGCTGGCTCATTGACGGCGAGGTTCCGGGACAGGCTGGAAACAACCATCCAACGGCGGTGCCGATGGGCGTTTACCCGACATCTGACGGCAGCATGAACATCGCCGTGACCGGCAACCGCATGTGGCAGGACTTTTGCACCATCATCGGAAGGCCTGATCTTGCGGATCATGAACGCTTTGCCACCGGGCGCCTGCGGCTCCGGCATCGTGACGAACTGAATGCTCTTTTGTTCGAAATTACCCGAACCCGGACCAGCAAGGATCTCACCGAGGCGTTGATCGCGTCGGGCATCCCATGTGGACCCATCAACAAAATTGATGCAGTGTTCGAAGATCCGCAGGTTGCCGAGCTTGGAATGGTGGTGGAGGTTGAACATCCCAAGCGCGGCACCCAGAAGGTTCTGGGTCAGCCTATTATTTTGTCCGGGGCCACACCCGTCATGCACTCTGCAACACCGGATGCAGGTCAGCATAGTGACGCAATTCTTAAGGAACTTGGCCTTTCAGATGCCGAGCTGGCGGATTTAAGGGAAAGGAAAGTAATATGAACGATGTCTCACCGATTGCTGAAGCAGACGGCTACACCCCGCAGGTCATAGCACGGGTCGAGAATGGTATCGGCTGGATGATCTTTTCCAACCCTCGCCGCCGCAACGCCGTGACCTTCAATATGTGGCAACAGATACCGGGGATCATCAGTCAGTTCGAGCGCGACACCGACGTGCGCGTCGTGGCACTGCGGGGTGAGGGCACCTCGTCCTTCATCTCCGGTGCGGACATCAGTGAATTTGCCGAAAAGCGCAATACGCCCGAGCAGGTTGAAACCTATGATGCCGCAGGCAAAGCCGCCGGTGAAGCGATCGCAGGCCTTTCGAAACCCACGGTTGCCGTTATCCGCACGTGGTGCGTGGGCGGTGGACTTGGCACCGCCCTTGGGTGCGATCTGCGCATTGCGTCCTCCGATACCCGCTTTGCGGTGCCGGCCGCAAAGTTAGGTCTGGGCTACAGATATGCCGGGATCAAAACGCTCGTCGATACTGTCGGGCCCGCAAATGCAGCAGAGATTTTCTATTCTGCCCGACAGTATGATGCTGACGAGGCGCTGCGCATGGGGATGATCAACCGCATTCTGCCGATCGAAAGATTTGATGACGCCGCAGATGCCTACCTTAGAACGATCGCGCAAAATGCCCCGCTGACAATGAAGGCGGTGAAAATGGCGATCCAGGGCGTGCGCGAGCAATCTGATCCGTCCACGCTGCAAAGCATTGAAAAGGCCGTCGCGGCCTGCTTCCAAAGCGAGGACTATGCCGAAGGCCGGGCTGCTTTCTCTGAAAAGCGCAAACCTGAATTCAAGGGCCGGTAGATCCATGGCGAACCACCTCTATGACGCGCTTTTTGCGCGGCATGAAACGTCTGACCACGCCTTTTTGCACCTGCCCGATGACACCGTCCTGACCCACCGATCATTTGCTCAGATCACAGCCGCCTTGGCGGGAATGCTGGCAGCCTTAGGCATCAGGCCCGGTGACCGTGTGGCAGCACAGGTCGAAAAATCCCCGACATCGCTCGCATTATATGCCGCTTGCCTGCGCGTAGGCGCTGTTTTTCTGCCGTTGAATATCGCCTATACCGATCATGAGGTCGCGTTCTTTCTCAAGGATTGTGCTGCCTCAGTCCTCTTCTGCGATCCCTCTCGGGCGGATCAATTGCGCCAAGGTCTTTCGGGCTCCACGCTGAAAATCCTGACGATGGCACCTGACGGCACAGGTGACTGGCAAACAGCAGGTGACCCCCAAACGCGCATCACCGACCGCACAGGCGATGACCTCGCCGCGATCCTTTATACGTCCGGAACGACCGGCCGGCCCAAAGGGGCCATGTTGAGCCATGATAATCTGCTCTCGAACGCACGTACGCTGGTTAATCTGTGGGGTTTTTCAGACGCCGATACCTTGCTGCACGCCCTGCCCGTCTACCATAGCCACGGGCTGTTCGTGGCGTGCAACGTCAGCATTCTGGCCGGGGCGCAGATGATCTATCTGCAAAAATTTGACCCCGATCATGTGATCAACGCACTGCCGCGCTCCACGGTGATGATGGGCGTGCCGACTTTCTATACGCGTCTGTTGGCATGCGATGGTTTCGACCGAGAGGTCAGTCAATCCATGCGTCTATTCATTTCCGGCAGCGCGCCCTTGCTTGCGCAGACACATGAAGCATTCGAAGCTTTAACCGGCCACCGGATCCTTGAACGCTATGGATTGACCGAAACGTCGATGAACACCTCAAATCCGCTCACTGGGCCGCGCAAATCGGGGACTGTCGGCCTGCCACTTCCAGGTGTGGATGTCCGTATCGAGACCACCGATAATGAGACGACCGGAGAGATCGAAGTCAAAGGGCCGAATGTGTTTAAGGGCTATTGGGGTCTCAAAGATAAAACTGCTGAAGCCTTCACCGAAGACGGTTACTTCCGCACCGGTGACCTGGGTGAAATCGACGAGGACGGCTACATAACGATCGTCGGTCGCTCCAAGGATCTGATCATTTCAGGAGGATTAAACATCTACCCGAAAGAGATTGAGACCATCATCGATGCCCAGCCTGACGTTTATGAAAGTGCGGTTATTGGCCTGCCTGATCCCGACTTTGGAGAGCGCGTGATTGCGATGATCGTTGAAGCACCGGGACATACCCTTGATCAGGGTGCATTGAGCAAAGTCCTTGCGCAATCGCTCGCTAAATTCAAACTTCCCAAAGAGATGATCACCGTCAGCGGCCTCCCTCGAAATGCCATGGGTAAGGTGATGAAGAAGGATCTACGGGACATCGCTTCGCAACAAAAGCTTACCAGCCCGCCTTGAGATTGAAGCGTGGCTCTACATTCTCGCCGCCCATTACTGATCGATTTTTCAAGTACTGACCTCATTTGCCAAGGCATTGGAATGAAGTAATCTAAATACTGGGGCCGGCCAATATAATTTGCTGACGTTGTCCATCTAATCCAGTTTCGACCAGCCGGTCGAGCTTGCCGGAGTAGGCAGGGCGATTGATCACCTTCAGAACTGTCGTTTCTGACTGCGAGGAATTCATGCGCTTGTGATGGTCGCCGTGGAGGATTAGAGATCGCGCGTTCGGAGAAATCATCTTGTTGCGTGCGTCCATTGTCCCTGTCGGTAAATCGCTGAGCCAGCGCAAAGCGGATGTCGCTGGCACGATGCTGCGTGTCCTGCTCCTGGTCGCGTTGATGGTGGCCGGCACGGTGCCTCAGGGGCTGATGCGCACGGCGCGTGCCGATGGCATGGAGCTTGTGCTCTGTACGCCTGATGGCCCCAAAGAACTCTGGATGACCGCCGATGGCGAAATCCACGAGGATCAACCGACGCATGAAGAAGAACATTCAGGCCCGAAATGTCTGAATTTCATGCTGGCAATGGCCGCGCTGACCTATTGGGTTGCGTCTGTGCCGCTCGATGCCGGATACGCGGCCTACCAGCTTGAGGCAGGCAATTTGCGGGTTGTCCGTGCGCCTGTCTCCGCCGCGCACCAGCCTCGTGCGCCCCCTTCCTTGATCTGATCGCAGCCTGACCACTGGTGCAATCCATCTGCCAATTGCTGCAGATCGGCATCCTTGTGCGGCATCAGGTCTTTCACCGATTTACCAATTTTTGGTAGTGCGCCCGGCTGTTTGCCGCGCGTGCCGGATCGGCTGGGCATACGATCCAACAATTTATTCTGCCCGACTGGAGAACGAACATGAAAGCTATTCTTTTTGCAATCACCGCGCTGAGCCTTAGCGCGCCTGAAGCTTTTGCACATGCCTCACTTGAAAAGGGTGAAGCGGCTCAAGGATCGACGTACAAAGCGGTCGTGCGCATCGGTCACGGCTGCGACGGTCAGGCAACCAACACGCTGCGGGTTCAGATCCCTGAGGGCGTGATTGCGGTAAAGCCGATGCCCAAGGCAGGCTGGGAACTGGAGACTGTGACCAGCACCTATGAGACGACTTACAGTTATCACGGAGTGCCGGTGACCGAAGGTGTGACGGAGATCATCTGGGCCGGCGGTGATCTGCCGGATGCCTGGTATGACGAGTTCGTCTTCAGCGCTCGTCTGACGGATGCGCTGCCCGTGGGCAGCAACGTGTTTTTCCCGGTCCTGCAGGACTGTGCTGATGGATCTGCCCGCTGGATCGAGATCCCGGCGGAAGGACAGAACCCGCATGATCTGCGCTATCCCGCACCCGGCGTGAAGATCACGGCACCGGGTCACAGCGGGCACTAAGGGGCGATGAGGCGGGGCCTTGCAGATGATTCAAGGCCCCGTGTTTTGCGATGTTTGGTTGCAAGGGTGCAGCCAGACTGTGCTGCGCGGAGGGGTCGAGATGGTTAGAGGGACGGGGGCAGATCCTGGGCTTGCTCATCAATAAAATGGCGCTGCCGCCGTTGTCGTTCATATAAACGCACGGTGCCGGTTGGGGGACGCGGACGCTTGCGTGGTGCGCAGAAATATCTGCATGAAATCCGTCCGCAGTTTGATTTGGGCGGCCATGATCCGGCGATCTTTTTAACCAGCCTTGGCGAAGCCTTTACGCCCAGCATGACGCAGTTGGTGCGCAATCTCATCAAAGCGGCTGAAATCGGCAAATCAACCGAACCACCCCTCTCCTCAAATATCTCGACGCAACCCGCAGTCTTCAGAGCATGCGACTGGGGCGGGGGGGGGGGTGATCCTCGGTTGAGACGCGCGCGCAGCCTATCAATGGCATAAAAACAGGCCTTTTGGAATTTTGGATATCATCAATAAACAACCGTTTGATAGCGACGAGAGAAGAGGCTGCATCATGGGCTGTTTGCAGACCAAGAACAAATTCCATTGATCAAAATCGCGCATTGGCATATATTGCCAATAAAGGAGATATGTACCATGGTGACACGCAACGTTGTCCTGACCGAAACCCAAGACCATCTGGTCCAAGCATTGGTGAAGTCCGGGCGCTACCAGAATGTGAGCGAAGCGATGCGCGCTGGCCTGAGGCTGCTCGAGCAGGAAGAAGCACAGCTGGCCGGGATCCGGAAGGGTCTACTTGAAGGTCTGGCGCAGGCTAAAACGGGTGATCTTGCGGAAGGCAGCGGCAAAGATGCGATCCGTAGGGCCTTTGAGACTGCGCGCGTTCGTTCATGAGCCGATCCTTCCGGCTGACCCGTCGTGCCGAAGCCAGCATTGCCGAAATCGCCAGATGGACGATCGAGAATTTTGGGCTGCGCCAAGCAGAACTTTACGAGGCAGAACTGCTATTCCGCTGTGAGGGGATTCTGAGCGGGCAGGCGCATAGCCGGAGTTGCGCAGTCGTCGTGGACGCGGCCGATGACCTGCGGTTCGTAAGGGCAGGGGAGCATTTTCTGATTTTTCTGGACAAGCCCGACGAGGTCATCATCGTGGATATCATGCGTTCCCGCAGTGATCTCCCGCGTCATGTGATAGCTTTGACGGCGTTGAAGAAAGAAGGTATCTGATCAACGCCGCGACCACATGCGCCAGCGTGCGGTTCACCCGGAGGCAGCTCCGTCTGCGTTGATAGCGACGGGTCATTTCAGCCGAGGTTTGTCCGAGCTGCCTTTGGATGCGGAGACTTTCTCGTCATGCTCGTCGATGAAGACCCGATTTCCGCCTTATAGCGTGATTGTCGGATTGCCAGAATTCATGAGACTGCGGTTCTTTTAATTTCAATGGCTTACCAGAAGCGCGCCTGTTCTACCGAGTCAGTATTTGTGAGACTGGCGACATGTTTTCTGCTGTCGTTCTTGCTTCATGGCCGGACTCTAAGGTGTTGAATTGTTGCGATACCCATTCTTGCGTCATAGGTGGACTCACAGTTCATGAGTGGATTCTGCCATCTTCGGTGGTGGGACCGCGGGTCGATGCGTTTGCGAACCCATAAACGCCAGAGGAAATTGGATATGATGTTTCTGTTGAACAAATTGTCTCTGGTGCTGCGAGTCCAGAGATTGAGCAAGAACTCGGTCCACCGATGGAGTGGAAATTTCGCGGGCGAGAGAGCTGATTTAGGGCGAGTCCGGCCATGAAACTAAAATGACACTGACATGTCGCCGAGCATATTTTTTGACGTCCGATAATGCAAATCTATTGGACATAAAGTAAGACGGCAAGGTGGGGCGGTTGGCTTGCTATTATCTGGAATAAAGCGCCGCGCAGGTGTAGGCTTTGGATATGCCGTTTGCCCGACCGGATCACATCAGCGACCTCGATACACTACCCCGGATGCCCCCCTGGGTCACCTCCGTGCGTTCTGAAACCCTTGAAGATGTTGCGTTTTTGTCGGGCGCGGCGCTGAGCCACTTGCACCTTGTGTTGGGACGCGAGGACGTGCCCCACGCCTTGATTCGGGACCGCTTGACGCTGCGTGCAACCGAGGCCTGTGTAACGTTCTCTGGCCGTCCGGACCGGGTCAGGGAACTGCGCGACTTGCTCCATCTGCTGCGCCCCGGCGACCTGCCCGGACCGGCGGGTGAGATCTACTTGTCTTGGCGGCGTGCGACTGAACGCGCGGTGTCGGTCAAGGCTCTCGGCCGCGCCCTGCCGACCTTCGAGCCGGGCCAGATTGCGACGTGGCTAAATACGGGGCAGGGGACTCCCGTCCCCCGGGCCGCGACGGTGCTGGAGACGGTGCTGAGGGAAGCGCCGCGTGCCGATGTGCCGGCGTTGGTTTTGGCGGAGGCATCCCTCGCTCAGTCGCTCAGATGGAAACATGTCGTACCATTGCTGGCCCCGGGCCTAAAACGCGCGGACCTGCGCAAACAGGGTGACGACCTTCGCCTCGCCTGTCATCGCGCCGTCGTGGCTTCGGCGGTCGAGACGACACGCCTCGCGGCCGATCTCACGCGGCGGGCAGAACATGTGAAAGCGGTTGCGCCGAAGCTCCGCGCCAAAGGAGCCGGGGCAGCCGTGGAAATGTTTTTAACACACGATGCTGTGGCAGCGGCTGAGTTGCCTCTACCGCCGCGCGCGGCACGGCGGCTTTGCGATCGGCTGGTTGATCTGGGGGCCGTTCGCGAGCTCACAGGCCGCGACACGTTCCGGCTCTACGGAGTATAGTATGGCCAGACAGCGCTCTGAAGCCGGGCTGGACCGCGAGTTGGCCGACCTTCCGCCAGAGCTGCGCTGGCGGGAATGGATGCGCAGGATCGAGGCAGTGCTCTTTGCCTCCGCCTCTCCTGTGCCGCGCGAGGATTTGGCGCGGGTGGTGGGGAAAGAGGCGTCAGTCGATCTGCTCATCGAGGATCTGGCCGCCGATCTGGAGGGGCGCGCATTTGAAGTCGCAAAGGTGGCGGGCGGCTGGATGATGCGCACACGATCAGCCTATGCCTCTGCGATCCGCGCTGCTGCAGATCTCGGAAAACAACTGCTGGATCTGAATGAATTCGACCTCGCGGTGCTCGCGGCCATCGCTTACCATCAACCGATCACACGTGACGGGCTGAAGGATATTTTTGGCAAGGAGATCAGCCGCGATTTAATTGGCCGCTTACATGCGCGCGATTTGATTGGAACGGGTCCACGATCACCTCAAAGAGGGGCACCTTACACTTTTGTGACAACAGAGCAGTTTTTGGTCGCGTTTGATCTTGCTAGCTTACGAGATCTTCCGGACAAGGAACAATTGTTGGATGACGGTTTAAGCGTAGAAAACGCGGAAGCTGGGTGAATAGATTTACTTGAACTGTTTGTCTTGTGAATGGTTTTGGCCTAAGCAACTGTAGGGTGTAGGGTGTAGGGTGTAGGGTGTAGGGTGTAGGGTGTCGGGTGACGCCCCATTCTACTTCGGCTTGAACTTCCATGGGCTGCGGTAAAACTGCGGCGGCCGCTAGCCCTTCCCTGGCTCTTGGGGGTCGTCGCCTTTCTTCCCGTACCCACAGCGTATCAGGTTGGGCATACCGGTGAAAACCTGCCACCGTATTCGCTTTTTCCTTCAGCGCACATATATGCAAATTGTGAATGACAGTTGTGGTTCATTCACGCTGGTGCATCCTCCCTGTAGCACCGAATAACTGCGGCGACCCTTTCCCCTTTTTACCTCAGGTGGGTCGTCGCCACTTTTTCTGCAGACTGCGCTGCCTGCGCGAGCCGAAACAAGTACACGCGGTGAGTTTAGACCTTAGTATGATAGTTTCGTTTGGTGTGCGTGTAGAGGCTGGCAGCCGCTTCATAGGTGACGGTCGGCTCAGTATCAGGGCAGCTTGTCGGGGAATATTCCGCGCGATTCACCGCCACCGAAACCATAGGGGCAGGCTTGCCTGCGCATTTTCACTGTCCCTCAAAATAGCGTTTGAGACGGTCCGTGATTTAAAGTGGAACTCGTGATGTCCTTGGATTCGGGCTTAAATGGTTCTCGGTAATGATGTGGCTTTGTCCGGAAGATGCCTGTTCGTTCGGCACCGGAAGTCCTCAGCCTTGCAAATCGGTATGAATCTGTTTGATTGGTTAAATAATTATTCCCGTTAAACACGAACAGACCAGAGGATAGACCATGCGGTTCATAGCACATTTACTCGGAGCAACCTCGATGACCTTGCTGTCATCAATGGCGTTTGCCCAAGAGAGCGAGCGCGGTCGCGATGATCAACTCAACATTATCTATTGGCAAGCGCCCTCAATCTTGAACCCCTATCTATCCGGCGGTGTGAAAGAGCGCGATGCCTCCAGCATGGTGCTGGAACCTTTGGCCAACGCGGATGAAAAGGGCGAACTCGTCCCAAAACTGGCGGTCGAAATCCCAACGGTCGAGAACGGAGGCATGACCGAAGACTTGACGGCCATCACTTGGAAACTGAAAGAAGGGGTGACTTGGTCAGATGGCACGCCTTTAACAGCCGACGATGTAAAATTCACGGCAGATTACTGCATGAACCCCGCAGGCGGTTGCGCCCAGCTGTCAAAGTTTAATGACGTCAAAAATGTTGAAGTTATTGATGATCGCACAATAACAATCCATTTCGATGAGCCGAAACCTTACCCGTATCTGCCTTTTGTCGGGGCGGCCTCGCCCATCGTTCAGGCTGCACAGTTTGCTGAATGCACCGGTGCGCGGGCGCCGGGCTGTACCGAGGAAAACTTTAATCCGATTGGCAGCGGCCCGTTTGTGGTCAAGGACTTTCGGCCAAATGACTCTATCCAGCTTGTTGCAAACGACAATTATCGCGATCCAAGCAAGCCCGCCTTTGCCAAGCTGAACTTTAAAGGCGGTGGAGACGCCGTTTCAGCCGCGCGCGCCGTAATGGAAACCGGTGAGTTTGATTACGCGTGGGATCTGTTGATGGCACCTGATGTGCTGCAAACAATCGCTGAGGGCGGTACGGGAAAGCCTATTTTTGAGTTCGGTCCCCTTGTCGAGCGGATCGAAATCAACATGACGAACCCTTCTCCGGACCTGCCCCCGGAAACGCGAGCCACGGTGGAGGAGCCGCATCCTTTTCTCATCGACCGGCGCGTTCGGCAAGCCATGAGCATGGCAATCGATCGCGAATTGCTCAACGAAATCGGCTACGGTCAGGCAGGTCGGCCAACCTGCAATCTGGTCCCCGCGCCGCCGATTTATAGCTCTGACAACACAGAATGTATGACGCAGGATTTGGAAGCTGCGAAAGCACTTTTGGATGAAGCAGGCTGGCTGGACGAAGACGGGGACGGCGTACGCGAGAAAGACGGTATGCGTCTGTCGATCGTGTTTCAGACCTCTACCAACGCCGTGCGTCAAGACTTTCAGGCACTGATCAAGGATTGGTGGAACCAGATCGGTATTGAGGTCGAGTTGCGTAACATCGACGCGTCGGTCTTCTTCGGCGGCGATCCCGGCAGCCCCGACACATTCCCCAAGTTCTACGCCGATGTTGAAATGTATGCGAACCTCTATGACGGCACTGACCCGCAAGCCTATCTTGCGCAACGCCGTTGTGGGAATGAGCCAAAGCCCTCAACACAGTGGCAGGGCGAGAATATCAACCGCTTCTGCGATGAGGAATATGACACGCTTCTTGATGAGCTTTCTCGCACCAGTAAGATCGAAGAGCGGGCGCGTCTGGTGAAACGTCTGAACGACATTATTACCACCGAAAGCAAATCCATGCTGCCGCTAATCAACCGCGCAGCGGTGGCGGCACAGGGTAACACGCTCGGTGGTGTGAAGCTGAACGCTTGGGACAGCGACCTCTGGAACGTCGCGGACTGGTATCGCATCGACGGCTGAAAAAAAGCGGTGGCCCTTATCGGGCCACCGCTTCAACATTCAGACGATTGTCTGCCTCCAAACTTTAAGGGCCAGAACGGACTGCCACAACTTCAATCTCAACCAGCCAAGCCGGGTTGGCAATTCGGGTTGCTCCTCGGTGCCGAAATATTGGGTATAGCCCTCAATAAAGCCTTCAAAGTCTATCCCATCGTTGCCTTCGGGAGCGACGAGATAGGCCTGCATTTTGATGACATCCTCCATATCGAGGTCAATCCAAGCGAGTTTCTTCTCAATCGATGCCAGAACGCTGGCAGTTTGGGTTGCCGTGTCCCCGAAATATTCAGGCGAGCCCTTCTCGGCCGTTTCATCAGCGACCTCTGGCACGGTGTGCCGCTGAGATAGACCAAGGTCGCATCTGCTGGCACCTCGACTGCTTGTAGGATCGGGAAGTCGGAATCCGGCAACCCATGGCGGACAACCCCGTCCCATCTTTTGTGTCTGCATCAATGCCGCCTACGCCCGGATCAATTAACCCGCAACCTCAGGCCCGTTAACGTGACACCACCGCTTACAGGCCTCTATGTTTTTGGTGCGGGACACGACCCAAAAATCAGGGGACATGAAAGCCGAGTGCGTCGACCCTCGCGCCTGAGTGGTCAGGTCAAAGGCGTTTTTCGCCTGCCTCTATCCGGAAGGGAAAGAGGTTTTCGCGCGGTGCAAGCGGGCAGATTGCGTAGTCGGTGAAGGCACAGGGCGGGTTGATCGCACGGTTGAAGTCGATCACCACGCTGTCCTCTGTCACCTCTTCGCCGAAGACAAACCGCATATCAGCATAGGTGTCGTCCAGAGAGGTCAGGTCGCGGAACACGAATTGCGGTCTGTCTGCCGTGCCGTAGGTGGCCAGCATCGCCATTTCTTGCCCACGCAATTCGAATTTGGCAACATGGGTGACGGTCACTTTGGTCGGCACGCTGATCACCGTGTCGAGGGCGATGGTCATTGGCTCGGGCAGGGCCTCCCAGCGGGCGGTAATGCGAAGCGAAGGGTTTAGCGGAAAGAAGGTGATCGGCTTGCATGCCGCCTCGGTGTCGTATTCGGTGTCGCGGACCCGCAGCGCGCGCCGTTCGTTCGGTGCGGTGATCTCCATCAGGAAGCGCCCCGAACGCCATGACATCTTGCCCGATGCCTTATCGAGCGTCACCGCCCCGCCGTCGGTTGGGGTAAAGGTGCCCGCGTCATCACCGTTAAAATTCAGTGTTCCCACGCGCTCCGGGCCGACAGGAAGAATGACGTCGCTATCTGCGCCGCTGCCGATGGTGTAGGCGCCATTCGTGACCCACCAGCGCCCAAGAAGATTGAGCCAGCCTTCGGGGGCTTTCAGTTTGCTCAGGCGTGTTTCGAACCACTCGGCATGGGCGTCTTGGAACTCTTTGGAAGCTGTCATCTTTGGTCCTGTATCTGTCATGTTGTGGCGGGCATTCGTGGGATGCTGGCCAATAGGCTGCGCGTATAGGGGTGTTGCGGGTCTTTGAGGATTGTCTCGGTCTCGCCCGCCTCGACGATGTGGCCACGGTCGAGCACCACGATCCGGTCACACAGGGCCGCCACCACGCCCATGTCATGCGAGACAAAGATCATTGTCATACGCTCGGAGATTTCTTCGAACAGATCAACGACCCGCACCCGCGTGGACAGGTCAAGCGCACTGACTGCTTCGTCGGCCAGCACAAGTTCGGGGCGTGCGACAATGGCGCGGGCAATGGCAATGCGCTGGCGCTGACCGCCAGAGAACTGGTGCGGGTAGCGGCCCAGCGTGTCGGGGGAAAGGCCAACGGCGGCAATCGCATCCCGCGCCATTTCAAGATGGTCTCCGGGCACGTTGAGCGAGCGTAAAGGCTCTGTCACGATGCGGCGGATGTGGTGCGCGGGATTGAGCGAGGAGTAGGGGTCTTGAAACACGGCCTGAACACACTTGCGATAGTCGCGCATGTAGCGGGCGTTTTTCGCCTCAAGCGGCTTTCCGTCGAAGAGGATGCGTCCCGATTGCGGGCTTTCCAGACCGAGCAGCAGACGCAGAAGCGTTGATTTGCCCGACCCGCTCTCGCCAACAAGCCCCACATTGGAGCCGCGCGGGACGGTGAAGGAGATGTCCTTAAGCACCCGCTGACCCGTGCCATAGGAAAAGCCGACATTTTCAACCGTCATTAGGGTCATTTTTGTCCCTCCAAGGCGTCGTCAAACCGACGCGCGGCAGTAACGAGGTTGCGCGTGTAATCGTCTTGGGGGCGTGTCAGAACCTGTTGTGTGTCGCCCGTCTCGATGGCGCGGCCGTGGCGCATGACCATCACGCGCTCGGCGACCTGACCTACAACGGCCAGATCGTGGCTGATAAACAAAAGCGCAATATCCAACTCTTCGACCAACGTGTTGATCAGGCGGATGATTTCGACCTGTGTCGTGACATCAAGCGCCGTGGTCGGCTCGTCGGCAATCAACAGACGTGGCTGACAGGCCAAAGCCATTGCAATCGCCACACGCTGACGTTGCCCGCCCGAGACCTCATGCGGGTAGGAGCCGTAGAGGCGTTTGGGGTCGGGCAGGCGCACTTGGTCGAGCAGGTCATGCACTTCGCCCTTCACAGTGGCGCGGTCGCGGTCGCGCCCTTCACGTTGGAGGCGGCGGCGGACTGGCCCTGCGATCTGACGGCCAAGGGGCATGAGCGGGTCCAGTGCCGTCAGAGGTTCCTGAAACACGCTGGCCACAACAGAGCCGCGCAGCCCGCCCAAGAGCCGCTCGGGCGCGCCGACGATCTCTTCGCCTTCGAGTGTGATGCTGCCCATCGGACGGATCGCGGGGGGCAAAAGGCCCAGAATGGCAAGCGAGGTAAGTGATTTTCCCGACCCGCTCTCCCCGATGAGGCCGAAGCGTTCACCGTGGGCGATGGAGAAGGAGAGAACCTCGACCAGCACCTTGTCGGCGGTGGCGAGGGTTAGATTGTTCACCGTCAGCAGGTTGCTCATCACACGCCCCTCTTGCTCGGGTCAAAGCTGTCACGCAGGCCATCGGCCATCAGGTTGATCCCGATGACAAGGACGAAAAGCGCCAGTCCGGGGAAGATGGCTCCCCACGGGGCGGTATAGACCGTGCCCTGCGCCTCTTGCAGCATTCGACCCCACGAGGCATTCGGCGGCGGCGCACCGAGCCCGAGATAGGACAGGGAGGCTTCCGCCATCACGGCCAGACCGAACTGCAGCGCCAGATTGACCGCGAGGAAGGGCACGATGTTGGGGAGGATGTGCCAGAACACAATCGAAAGCCACGAGGTGCCCGAGACACGCGCCGCGGTGATGTAGTCCTGACCCAGAACCTGTTTGGTGAGGATGCGGGTGATGCGCCCCACGATGGGAGACAGGCCGATGCCCAGTGCAAGGATCGCTGTGTCTAGCGAGGATTCCTCACGCGCGGCCACGACCAACATCGCCACCAGTAGGGTGGGAAAGGCAATCAGGATGTCGAAAAAGGCGGCAAGAGCATCGTCAAGGAACCGCGTGGCAAAGGCGGCCAGAATTCCCGTTGTAACGCCAATCGCGGCCCCGATGGCCACGGCGCCAAGCCCTACGATCAGCGCAATACGCGCGCCGACCATCAACTGGGTAAAGACGTCACGTCCCAGCCTGTCCGTCCCCGCCCAATGGGTGGCATTCGGCGCTTCAAGTCGCCCGCCCACCATGTCCGACAGAGCATAGGGGGTCCAGAAGAAGGACAGGACGCCAGCCAAGGCAATGCCGCCAACCAGTACGAGACTGAGCCAGAAGGTGATGTTCTTGCGCTTGGGGGTGTGGTGGGGGTCGCTACTCATCGGCGGCCTCCCTGACGCAGGCGGGGGTCAAGCACGCGCTGCAAAAGATCGGCCAGAAATCCCGTCATGAGCACGAGAAGCGTGGAGACGATCAGTACGCCTTGAATGCTTGGATAGTCACGCTGTTGAATGCCGAGAAGCAGCATGGACCCCATGCCCGGAAGCGAAAAGACCTGCTCGACCACGACCGCTCCCAGAAAGGCGGTGGACAGTTCAATGCCGAGGACCGAGATCACGGGCACGGCGGTGTTGCGGATGCCGTGGCGCATCAGGGCCTCAGTGCGGCTTTCGCCCAATGCGCGGGCCGTGCGCAGGAAATCGGAGCCGAGAACGTCGAGCGTGGAGGCGCGCACATAGCGCATGAGAGAGGCGGACATGACAATGGCAATGGTGAGAATGGGGAGGATCATCGCCTTGATCGCGGGGATAGGGTCAGCGTAGCCGCGTAAGGGAAAGCCCCCCGAGGGCAGGAGGCGCAGGTTGAGCGAAAATTCATAGACTAAAAGGATACCCAGCCAGAACACGGGCACCGCAATCCCAATTTGTGACACGACCGAGAGCAACAGGCCGAACCAGCGGTCGGCTTTCACGGCGGCGAGGATGCCCAAGGGGATGGCAATTACTAGAGCAAGGAAGAAGGCGGCAAAGGTCAGCGGTAGGGTGACGCTCAAACGGCG
The DNA here is from genome assembly GCF_021736025.1 of Sulfitobacter sp. M22. Lineage (NCBI taxonomy): Bacteria > Pseudomonadati > Pseudomonadota > Alphaproteobacteria > Rhodobacterales > Roseobacteraceae > Sulfitobacter > Sulfitobacter sp. M22. The sequence continues at coordinate 146,716 of NZ_WMEC01000002.1, forward strand.
CGAAATTTCGTCGAGAACGGAGGCGCGAGACACAAAGGAATTGCCAAGGTCGAAATGCGCGAGGTCGCGTAGATAGGTCAGGAACTGCATCCCCAGCGGTTGGTCCGAACCAAGTTGCGTCCGCGCGGCGGCAATTTGCTCTGGCGTGGCGCCCACGCCGACCAACGCATTCGCGGGATCGCCCGGCAGCAGGCGCAAAAGCACGAAAAGCACAATCGCGGCAACGAAAAGAGACAGCAGCAGGATAAACAGCCGCCTTATGATATATCCCAGCATAGTCTGTTCAGGTTCCCAAAGGTGATGGGGCCCCGCAAAGGCGCGCGGCCCCCATGACAAGCGACCTTACTCAGCTTTCTTGATGTCGGAGACGAAGAACTGTGCGTTCAGCCCGTTCAGGGGATAGCCCGTCACGTTCGACTTGGACACGACGATCTGTGGGTAGAGGTAAAGCCACATGCTTGCAGCATCCTCAGCGATGATCTTGTTCGCCTCGGTCAGCATCGTGGTTTGCTCCTCAACCGAACTTGCACGTTCGGAACCTGCGATCAGTTCCACAACCTCGGGGTTGTTATAGCCCCAGTAGAAGTTGGGGTTGCCGTAGAAAACAATGTCGCGGTGGTTCACATGTTCTTGCAAGGTCGCCTTGAAATCCTGCGACTTGTAGATTTTAGTATACCACTCGTTAGCCGTAATGATGTTGATTTTCACGTCAACGCCCACCTTGGCCAGCTCGTTTTGCACGAATTGCGCCACCACGGGGTGTGGGTCATAATCGGGCGTGTCGAGGGTGAAGGAGAATCCGTCGGGATAACCGGCATTCGTCAGCATTTCTTTCGCGCTTTCGGGGTCATAGGCGTTCACATCGGTCAGATCGACATACCACGGGTCCGTGGGCGGCACGAAGGAGCCGATCAGGGTGCCGTAGTCACCCCAGATTGCTTTGAGCAGTTTCTCCCTGTTCACCGCACGTGCCAGAGCGGCACGCACTTCGACCTTGTTGAAGGGTTCGATGCGGTCGTTGTAGGCTAGCAGTTCTTTGGTTGTGGAGGCACCTTCGGCGACGGTGAAATCGGGGTTGTCGGTGAACAGCGACAAGGCGTCAGGGCTTTGCACCGATGTAATGATGTCGACAGCGCCAGTCAGAAGCGCGTTGTTCTGTGCGGTTGCATCGGTGAAATACTGGAACATAACGCCGCCATTGCTCGGCGCCTCGCCCCAGTAGTCCTCAAAGGGCACCATCGCGAGTGCGGAGCCGCGACGCCATTCCTGCAAGGTGTAGGGGCCAGTGCCGTCTTCGCTGGCTGTGATGTCGCCCGGTTCGTCGTTGACGATCCAGACATAGGAGAGGTTGTAGGGCAGGGAGATCGACGGCGTTGTGAGTGTGATCACAACCGTTTTGTTGTCGGGGGTCTCGATGCTTTCGATGTTGGCCAGCGTCCGCTTGCGCGAGCTGGCAGAATCTTCTGCGGTGACCCGTTCGATCGATTTTTTGACATCGGCGGAGGTGAGCGGGTTGCCCGAGTGGAAGGTCACACCGTCTTTGAGCGTGAAGGTGTAGGTCAGTTGGTCGTCGCTGATCTCGTAGCTTTCAGCGAGCTTTGGCTCTACGTCACCCGCATCAGTCAGCACAAACAGCCCTTCATAGACGTTGCCGTTGAAGGCTTCGTTGATGCCCTGACCTGCGCCCGCGGTGTTGTCGAGGTTCTGTGGCTCGTAGAGGGACCCGATGTTGATCACAGCGGTCGGGTTATAGTCCTGTGCCAGCGCGGCAGAGGCCGAGAAGGTGAGCGCCGAGGTGATAGTGAGCGCGGCAATGGCGGCACGCGACCGTGAGGCGCGGCGGGGAGGGTGGCTGTTTGTGGTGAGCATGTGGTTCCCTATTCGTCTATGTTGTTGATCCGGCCAAAAGAGAAGTGGCAGCTTTGGCGCGAACGTGTCTATGAAATCACGGCGTTGGTGCGAAAACAACGCAAGTAGGCATTGAATAACAAAGAGACTTTGGGACAATCACTGGTTCTATCGCAAAGTTTTCGCGGTTGGTTGGACTGGCTCGCGCGTGGTAGGAGCGGACTTTTGAATTTGGAAGCGAGCACCCAACTGTGACGATTGATTTCAAAGGTAACCATTTCCCAAAGAGCGTGATCCTTTATGCTGTGTTTTTCTATGTCCGCTATGGTGTCTCGTATCGGGATCTTGAGATCATGGCCGAACGCGGTATTGAAATCGATCATGCGACGCTGAACCGCTGGGTAGTAAAATTCTCGCCGCTGATCGCTGCAAGCGCGCAGGCCAGAAAGAAGCCGACAGCCATCTCTTGGCGGATGGACGAGACCTACATCAAGGTTCGCGGCAAGTGGACCTATCTGTACCGTGCTGTAGATCGGGACGGTCAAACCCTTGATTTTATGCTGTCTGAGCGCCGCGATACAGCTGCCGCGCGAAGGTTCTTCAAGCGAAAGAGCGGCGCCAACTTAGCTGGTCTGCAAAGTCTAAACGTCATCCTCAAATTCACGGAGGTTGGACGGATTATCAACACCGTTCAATCCAAATACATCAACAATATCATCGAGCAGGATCATCGCTTCATCAAACGGATCACACGGTCGATGCTCGGCTTCAAAGCGTTCCATTCTGCGGCAGCAACGCTTGCTGGGATCGAAACCGCGCATATGATCCGTAAGGGCCAGCTAGCACAAACAGGCATCTTGGGATTCAAGCAGTTCACGGCCCTCGCAGCATAATTGTGTCCACTGAAGACTCCTCTTCTGCCAGGCGAAATCTTTGCGACAGAACCGTCCGCGCGAACCTCTACAATCTTTGCCTAAATTTTAGGCAGCCCGTATTTGCCTTTAAATACAACGCTTGACCAAGGTTACTAACAGTTTGATCCCCACTTATAGTGGATAAAGTGAAAATAGCTCAAAATTCGCGGCGACCTGAAAATGGTGCAGGCCGCCGCAGTACAGTCTAGTGACGGGGAGGAGGTCACGGGACAGATGGGCAGCTTTGTTGCCCACCTTTAATAGATAGATATGCCGCGCTGGAAAGCAAACCTTTAGTAGTCCCGGAAAGACTGAAGATCTATGAGATAACCAATCGGTCGAGGGCTATGGCCCCTGAGCGGACCAGTTTCCGAAACTTACCCCACAAGATCGTTGGGCCCTTAAGGAGGCGCTCTCATGCTCCAAGTGTCCTGCAATGATAGGAATGGGCGTCGGATCGGTACGCATAGCTGTTCTTTGAATGATCAATAAGGTTATAGTTAAACCCAACCGCGCGATAGAACGAAAATGAGCAGAGAGCGGGCCGGTCGAGGGTTTGCGCACCACCTGCCGGGAACGTGTAGACAAACGGGAGAATACTAAAATGAAAAATCTGAAACTTTGGCTTTCAGCCGCAGCGATCGCGGTCACCGCGCCCAATATTGCGGCAGCCGAATGCGGAGAGGTCAGCATCACCGAGATGACGTTCTCTTCTGCAATTATCACGACAGAGATTGCAACATTTCTGATGGAGCAAGGCTATGGTTGCACCGTCACCCGGGTACCTTCTGATACAATTCCCGCCCTTACATCACTCGCTGAAAACAATGAGCCGGATATTGTCACTGAGCTTTGGGTCAACTCTGCAGGCAACGTTTACGACAAGCTTAAGCAGGATGACGTGATCAATGACATGACACAGGTGTTGCAGCCAGGCGGTCTCGAGGCTTGGTGGATCCCCACCTATCTTGCAGAAGAGCATCCAGAACTCAAAACGATCCAAGGCATATTGGACAACCCCGAGCTTGTAGGGAACCGCTTCAACAACTGTCCTACAGGAGGGTGGGTCTGCAGCACGATTAACCGTAATATTGCTCGCGCATATGGCTTTGAGGAAGCTGGCATTGAAGTGTTTGATCACGGAGGCGGCGAAACTTTAGCCGCGTCCCTTGCCTCAGCATATGAAGCCAAAGAGCCGTGGTTTGGGTATTATTGGGAGCCTACGGCTCTTATGGGGCGCTTTGATATGACCATGGTTGATATCGGGGGTGTAGACCTAGATGCACACAAGGCTAACTTGAACGCTGATGTCGCCGACCCCAAGCCAAGCGCCTATCCTCCCAGTTTGGTTTACACGGTCGCGACTACGGAGTTTATCGATGAGTACCCGGAAGTCGCTAAGTTGATGAGCAATATTAGCTTCGAGACTTCCGAAATGAGCGCGCTGTTGGCTTGGAAGGACGAGAACAACGCGTCTACGGAAGAAGCCGCTGTGCATTTTTTATTGAATAATAAGGATGTTTGGCGTGACTGGCTCAATGAAGACGCACGCCGGAAGCTATCCGCAGTCTTGGAGAAGAATTGAGGGTTAGCTATTAGCGACCGGTTAAAAAATAAGCGGGGGCCGATATGGGCCACCGCTTTTCCTTATCTTAGAAGGTACAACTGGTATTCAAGAACCCTGTCTTACAGCCACTACCTCAATCTCTACCAGCCATGCGGGGTTTGCTAAGCCTGCGACCTCAAAGACCGAGCGAGTTGGGAGCTCAGGCTGTTCTTCGGTACCAAAGTATTGAATGTAACCCTCCATAAAGCCTTGGAAATCCATCCCATCGCCACCCTCTGGAGCAACAAGATAGGCCTGCATTTTGATGACGTCCCCCATATCAAGATCAAGCCCGGCAAGCTTTTTCTCAATTGAAGCGAGAACACTGGCGGTTTGGGTCGCTGTATCGCCGAAGTATTCGGGTGAGCCCTTTTCGGCCGCCTCATCGGCGACCGTCGGCACGGTGCCACTGAGGTAAACCAAGGTTGCATCCGCGGGCACTTTGACTGCTTGCAAGATCGGGAAGTCTGAATCCGGCAAGCCGTGGCGAACGACTTCCGAACCCTGCGCATATACGCTCGTGGTCATAAGCGCTGCGACAGCGGCGAAGGGGGAGATAAATTTGCGGATCATTCGTGTTCCTCCGTGTTCTGATCTACTGGTTCGACGGGACGGGCATCGGCCACGGCGTCGAGCGTACCATCGGCCTCATAGTCATTGCCGAGGTTCGTCTGAATATAGTCCGTGATAGCCAATACTGGGATCGTCAAGTTGTTGTCCGGGATCGAAAGTGGGGGTGCGCTACCTTCTGTCACGCGGCCATGCTTTTCGCACAGTCGTTCCAGCGCTCGAACGCGGCGGCGAGGCTCTGACGGTATCTGGAGGCGGTTATCTTGTGGCGGCGAGGGCGGAACAGGTTTGCGGTTTCATCGTGGGCGCAGAGGAACCTTTGCGCCTGTCTTGCCGATTTGAAACGGCCTTGGATTTTCTCGCGCTTTCGAGTGGGTCTGTGCGATCCCTCAATACGATTGTTCAGTCCCTTGTGCGCCCGGTGATCCACGTTCAGCCCGAGCCGCCGCAGGGCCGCGCCGTAGCTGCGCAGTTTGTCCGTCACGATGACGCGGGGCTCACCCCAGCTGGCGATCAGCCGTGAAATGAAACGCTTCGCCGCCCGCGCATTGCGGCGCGTTTGCACGAAGATGTCGAGAACTTCGCCGTTGCTGTCCACGGCGCGCCACAGCCAGTGTCGCACGCCGTTGATCATGATCACCACCTCGTCCAAGTGCCATTTGTCGGTGGGCCGCGGGCGCGTAGCGCGGACCCGTTTCGCGATCTGCGGCCCGAATTTCCCCACCCATGCCCGGATCGCCTCATAGCTCACCACGATACCGCGCTCGGCCAGCAGATCCTCGACATCACGCAGGCTAAGCGAGAAGCGATAATACGCCCAGACCGCGTAGGAAATGATGGAGCGCGGAAAGCGGTGGCCTTTCAGGCGCGGTGCCGAAATCTGACTGATCATCGCACGGAGCTACATAACTGCCCTGCGGAGGGCAATAACTTGACGATCCCTCGCAATCACATGGTTCGTCCACGACGCGACCCCGAGGGCAATGGCAGCGGCCAGCCATACGACAGGTTCCTCCCCGGCCAGCGACGACGCGACAAGGGCGACGACAAGACAACCGGGGAGGTCACGCAGGACGGCGCGCAACGCCGGGCGACGTTCTATCGCATCTCCTGCAAGCAAACCGATGTAGCGGATTGCATATGTGCCGACGGCCAGCGCCGAGATCAGCGTCCATTGCGTGCCGGTCATGCGTCTGCTCCGGGTCTATCGTTCTGGGGCGTTTGAACACCGGATCGTTGAAAGAGCACACGCCGCATCGTCGCGACCGTGACGCCTGCGCCCGCACCGCCGAGAATCGCAAACGCGGCCTGCCACCCGGACAGCACCAGCAGAATTGTTGCGCTGAAGCTGACCCCAAACGGAAACAGGTCCTGCCGCCCGCGCCAGATGCCTCGCGCCATGGCGATGAACGCGGCCGTGAAGGCGAATCCGATCCCGAACACATCGAGGTTCGGCACGCCCGAGCCGACCAATGCACCGAGGGCGGTGGACGCGGTCCAAAAGGCAAGTTGCATTAGGCCGGACCCGATCAGGAAGTCGTCGCCCACATTCGGGTCGCGTGCGCGCTCGGCCACAGTGAGGGCCCAGTTTTCATCGCTGGTGACGTGAACGGCAAGCAGGCGCTTGAGGAGCGGCGTGTGCCGCAGCACCTCGCTGAGCGAGGCCAGAATGCCGATATACCGCAGGTTAAGCGCCATGCCCGCGACGACAGCACCCGCGATCAACCCTCCGTCGGCAAACCGCTCGACCGCTACGATCTGCGATGATCCAGCGAATGTCGCTGCACTCATCAGCCCGACACCCCAAAACGGAAACCCGACCTGAGCCGCCAGTACGCCGAACGCGAACCCGTAGGCCGCCGCTCCAAGACCAAATGGAATGATTTTTCTTGCGCCGTGCCACATGCTGTAAGAAATAGAAGTAAATCATAACAGTCATGCATCGTATTTGGTCCATAGGCGATTTTCTACGATCAAATTTAAGCTGAAATAGAAAGTGGAAGATCATGGATCGCGTCGATTGCCTCATACTGGATGCCATGCAGCACAATGCCCGCATCGCGATCGCCGATCTCGCAGAACGGGTCGGCGCGTCGACTGCCTCGGTTCAGCGACGGCTTAAGCGGATGCGAACCGACGGCACGATCAAGGCCGAAGTGGCTGTAATCGACCCCAGACGGTCAGGGTTCAGCATAACCGCTCTGATCACGGTTGAGTTGGAACGTGATAGTGCCGACCGGACGGACGCGTTCAAGCGCCGCGCTCTGGACGAGTCGCGTGTCCAGCAATGCTACTGCGTTGCTGGCGACAGCGATTTCGTGGTGGTCGCGATTCTACGCGACATGGACGATTACGAGACGTTCACCGCACGTTTCTTTCAGGATGAAAACGTGCGACACTACCGCTCGTCCATTGTCGTCAGTCGGGTGAAAACCTCGGTTCACGTTCCGGTTACGGCGGGAATGTGAATAGCCCAAATCTGACCCTATACGCCAGACTCCCTCTTAATGCGGACGCTCATGCTGCGTGCGGCGCTGGTCCAAACGGGCTCAAACCGGACTTTCGCCGCAAACTGCATGAATATCGGCTCCTGGCCGGTCTCTACAGGTGTTTCTATATGACAACGAGGAATCCATCCTCACCAAAGGCTGTCGCTTTTGGCTCAAATCCGACCGCCTTTGTATGGTGCGCGAAGGCTCGGTGGAAAGCAGTTTAACACTTTTTAGGTTCGGCCAAAACAATGTGGTGTGAAACCGTATTACTAGTAGTGTTAATCTCGAGTGCTCGTGGCTCTAAGTCGACAGGCAAGTATCTGTAATCTATCGGCAGCTGGTCATCGAGGCCGTTACACACGCAGTGCTTCGCCCTACGAGCGCCAAGAGTGGGGAAGTTTGGCCACATAAAATAAGCAATACTTCCAAAGCCTTGATGCGGAGCGCTGAAAGGTTCATATTTATGATTAGACGGGCTGACTTCAATGTCGCCGTCATGTCAACCAAGACAGTACTTATGTGTGTCTCGGTCTCGTACACCACGGTAATGGACTGACTATTTCGGGCTCAGCTTCGGCTGAGCATCCAGACGGTTACAGCGATAAAGATGGGCATAATCGACGCACATACACCCGTGGCAAGCAACGCCACTGCACAACCTATGAGGCATCAGCGCAACCGGAAAATCGCTTAACATAAAACCCGTTCCCGGATTTTAGACGCCTTTGGGTTGATCTGGCAGAGGCTCAGAGGTCTCGGTGAGGCCGTGCAAAAGGTGCAGGGGAGCGGTCTCCACAAAACGTTCTACGAGCTCCTCATCTGGACCCGTTGGCTTAAAGGCATTCTTGTGAGCGCGCCAAGCAACGTAGATTGCACCAACGCTACCCGCGATGCCAAAAAAGATAACGATCAGCGTTTCCAGTGTCATCGTGACTCCTTTTGGGTGATGGTCGTTGGCGTCCAGCCGCAAGCTCATCCAGCTTGTTGATCTTGTGGTCGTGGATGCGGTCGAGAACGTCCGCGAGATAGGCCTGGGGATCGATGCCGTTTAGCGTGGCTGTTTCGATGAGGGTCATGGCGCGAGCCAAGGTTTCCGCACCTGTGTCGGCCCCTGCAAAGAGCCAGTTCTTTCGCCCAATACCAATAGGGCGCAGAGCCCGCTCTGCTGGGTTGTTGTCGATTGCAACCCGACCATCGGACAGGAACAGGCTGAAGGGCTCTGTTGCATTAGTCCGCGTTGTACAAGAAATTTGAACCGGCCTATCAAGCTGCCGCATCAAACAGGTTTGCAACGAAGGCGATCTCGCTCAAGATGCCAGGCTCATTGTTCGCAAAATGACCTTTCTTGATTGCGCGATGGGTTTCGATGCCTTTCAGCGTGTTCTTGGCGGCGGTGAGTTTTCTAAAGCTCCGTTTCGGCCTCAGGAGCTGTTTCAGCGCGGCATGATCAGCTTCGATCCGGTTATTGAGGTATTTCCGGTCAACGTGCCGGATCCTTTCATCCGGCCCGTTACCGAAGTTCATTTCCTCAATCACTTTTGCATAGCTGTGCGCCTTGTCCGTGACGATTGTCATGGGAGAGTAGCACCGCGCTGTTTCACTTGCCTGGCGCATGAATGCCCTTGCTGCGTTGGCGTTTCTGCGAGCGGTGAGCCGAAAATCGATCAGCTGCCCGTGTTGATCGACAGCCCGCCACAGGTAGCACCAACGGCCATTCACCCGCACGTAGGTCTCGTCCACATGCCACTGCAGCCCGCGCCAGGAACGATGCGCACCGTAGGCTCGTTTCCGGATCTCTGGCCCAAATTTCTGAACCCACCGGTAGATCGTCGCCGCATCAGCCGTGATCCCGCGTTCGGCCAAAAGATCCCGCACATCACGGTACGACAGTGGGTATCGGCAGTACCAGCGAACCGCCAGGAGGATCACATCTCTAGGAAAGCGGTGTTGTTTAAACGGATCTCGGCGCGACATGTGGCCTCCTCCTACATCAGTGCGGAACAGTGTTGCGCTTCGTAGAAGCTAATGCAACAGAGCCACCCCATCAGTTCTCGGTGACAGTCAACAGACCAAACTGGTCCACGGCGCGCCATAGATAGCACCAACGTCCGCCAACCCGGATGTAAGTCTCGTCGACATGCCACTGCATTCCGCGCCACCAACGGTGTGCGCCATAAGCCCGTTTCCGTATCTCGGGGCCGAACTTGCAAACCCAGCGATGGATCGTGGAGGCATCGACAGTCACTCCGCGCACTGCCAGCATGTCGCGCACATCCCTGCACGACAGTGGGTAACGACAGTACCAGCGAACCGCCGTCAGAATGATCTCACGAGGAAACCGGTGTCGTTTGAACGGATTCGTGCGCTGCGTCATGGGTGCCACATCAACGAAAAAGATGAATAGGGTACTGCTTCGCCAAGTTAATGCAACGGGCCCTGCGAAAGGCATTGCTTGGTGTTCTGACCAATCTGGAACAAGATGAAAAATTGGCACTAGAGGCGGGCATCAAGGTGCCAGCAACGCGAGATCAGTTCAATTGATTTGGTCCATATGGCGGGGCATGGGTCCTGTGTGTGTGATCCTTGGGGAATGCACATGGCCCATGATGGGCCAAGGGGCAGCACCCGTTACAGGGGATCAGGTTTCGGTGTGGTTCGATTGTGCAATCAATGCGCCGCCAGGCAAGGCCCGTGCGGCTTTCATTGCTTTGGGATCAGCCAGGTTTCGTCGTTTGTTTTGCGCGTTCTTATAGGCATGTTCACGCATCCGGTCGGCGGCTCGCATACCCTGGCGGGCCTTCATGGCGTCAAATATTTCGACGTGATCAGCAAACGCGTCCTCTAGTTGGTGTTGACCCAAGGCGTCGTCGGTTTTGTCAAAGACGATTGCCGAAGTTGAAACCAAGGGCAGGTGCGAGATTTGTTCGATTGAGTTCGGCAAAGCCCGGCTTTGTGATGCGGAAATGAGCGTGGCATGATAGGAGACGTTCAACTCCCTCCAAGTGCTTTGATCGGCGGCGCTTCTGACCCCGGCTTTTAGCAAGGTGTCGGAGTCGTCAATGATGGCTTGAAAGGTCCGTATGGATTCGTCGCTCAACCCGTGCTCGGCAACTTTGCGGGCGGCCATGGCTTCTAGTTCGCCTCGGACTTCGATTGCGTCGGCAATCTCTTCTATCGAAAACAGGCGTATCCAACTGCCTCTGTTTGGTTCCCGGACAAGCAAACCTTCGTGCTCCAACGTGCTCATTGCCAGCCGTGCAATGGTTCTGGAAACGTCAAGTTCTTCGGCGACCGTGACCTCACGCAGCTTTTTGCCAACATCAAATGTCCCTGAAAGGATCTTGCTTCTTAATGCTGCCGTTGCGTCTACAAGTAACAGGGTGATCTTCCTTAAATGACTGCCGGTAATCCGGTGCTATCCGCAACTTTACGGCGGCCAGTCTATTCGGACCACCCTTTTCCCGTCGCGGCCCAATTTAAAGGAGGATCAAAGACAGCACCGGGAATGCTAGCAACAGACCCAGGACGACGAAATCAAGCGCAAGAAAGGCGGCGCATCCCTGGAATACCGCGCCAAGCGAGGTGTCTTTTGGGGCTACTGATTTGATAACAAACGCATTTAGGCCGATTGGCGGGGTTATCAGCCCGATTTCAAGTAGTTTGATCACAATGACGCCAAACCAGATCAGGTCCATACCCATACTTTCAACCAGAGGCACGGTGAATGGCAATGTCAGGACCAAAATGCCGATTGAATCCAGAAACATACCGATCACGAGGTAGAGCAAAACAATCGCCCCCATGACGATAAAAATGGACGGATCGACGCCTTGGATCATGTCCAGAACCGTCGGGACAATGCGGGTTAGGGACACAAAGGTGGCAAATATCTTGGCCGCCATCGCAACCGCAAAGATCATTGCGGTTTGTTGGACCGTGATTTTTGCCGCGTCAGTAAGATTGCGCCAATCCAGTTTTTTACGTGCAAGGCCGATCAGCGTGGCGGACATCAAACTAACGGCGGCTGCTTCGGTTGGTGTGAAAAAGCCATAACCAATACCTGCGATCACGATGGCAAGCAGCAAAAACAGGGGCCAGAGCGATATCAGATCGCGGGCTGCCGAAGTTTTTGCGGTGTCTTGCTGGACAAGCCTTGGGGCCGCCGAAGGTTTTAGCCAGCACCAGATGAAAATGGTCAAAAGAAACCCGAACAATGACAGAATGCCGGGAATGATGCCCGCAACAAACAGTTCGCGAACCGACTGTTCCGTAAAAATCGAATAGATCACGAACAACAGGCTTGGTGGGATCAAGGACCCCAATGTGCCGCCCGCCGCAACTGCCCCTGTGGCAAGCCGTTTGTCATACCCATGGCGCACCATTTCGGGCACCGCGATGCGGCCCATTGCGGCGGCGCAGGCGACGCTAGACCCGGTAATCGCCGAAAACCCGCTGCATCCCGTTACTGAGGCCACAGCCAACCCGCCAGGTAGAAACCGCAAGCGGCGGTTCAGGACGTCGAACAAATCTGTGGTAATACCTGCGGCAAATGCCACGTGGCCAAGCGCGATGAACATCGGGATCATGCTAAGTGGATAGTTCGACACAAATCCGTAAGCAGTTGTCCCAATGATGGACAAGGTTGGCCGGAGGCCGCGGACTAGGTCCATTTCTGTTCCCGGTGCCCAAGAGAACCTTAGCAAAAGCCCGACACAGGCGACGATACCGATGCAAAAAGCGATCGGAACACGCAAGACGAGCAGGATAAAAGCTGCGCCAGAGGCAAGAATAGCGAGGGTAATCGGGTCCATGGATTGGGTTTACTTTTCTGTCTTAAGGTCGAGAACAATCATCAGGGCGAGCCGACCCCAAGCCACAGCAAGGCAAAACAAAAACAACGCGGCACCGATCCAATTCGGGATATCTACGACGCCTTTGTAATATTCTCCGGTTTGCCATGCGTTTGCCAAAAGCCGCCAAACGGCCCACAAAAGAAAACTGAGAAAGCCAAGCCCGGTTACATGCCCCAGCACGGCCAGTATTCTTAACGCACTGCCGGTCGCCCAGGCGGTAAAGACCTCAACCCCAATTGACATGCGTTTGGCAAAGGTCACGGCAAGCGGCCCGGTGATGATTACAATCATCATCAATTCGACCCACTGCACTTCGTCGGGGATGATCGATCGGCCTGCGGCACGCGATAAGATCGAAATGCAAATCGTCAGGCAAAGGGCGCCGATGGAAATGACCGCCAAGGCCTCCAAGACGCGTTCGTGCGGCGCAAGGGGCATTTCGGGCAAAGACGCGTCGTCTTTGCCCGTAGGGGTGGCGTGGTTGTTTACCGCGCCCATGGGTAACCCTGTTTGTCTAGCTCTGCTTTTTTCCGGTCGATTATCTCATGATACTCGGCCAGCAGGGCTTTGCCATCGCCACCGGTTTCGCCCACACGTGCGACCCAAGCTTCGATTTGTGTGTTGGAGGCGTCGCGCAGTGTCTTTTTATCGGCATCGGCCAATTCGGTGATGTCGATTGCGTTGCCATCGATTTCGCCTTCCAGCGCGGCGCGGTCGGATTTCAGACCATCAATCAGGCTTTCAGAATAGATGTCGATAAACGCATCCCCGGCAGCGTCAATTGCGGCCTTGGCCACATCTGACAGGCCTTCGTATGTGGCCTTGCCCATGAAGATGCCGAATGACATGTTCTGCCCCCAATCAAGCGCGAGAATTTGGTTGGCAACCTCGTACTGTTTGTAGGCGACGATTGAGTAATAGTAGTTTTGGTTACAGTCCAAAAGACCGCTATCCAATGCTTGATACACGTCAGCCTGGCTCATCCGAACGACCTCTGCGCCCAGTTCGGTGAGCGCATCACCATAGGGCCCAGATGCGCGGACTCTGAGGCCTTTCATATCGTCAAGGCTGTCGACTTTGTCGCTGCAAATCAATTGGATAGGTGACGTGGAATAGGTCGATACATAGTGCACGCCAGCGGCGTCAAACTCGGCCTTGAGGGCGTCGTTTGTCTTGGCCAGTTCATGCATCGCGCTCATGCCGATCCAGGTGTCGCTGTTCTCAACCGGTAGGTCCCCGATGGAGTATAGCGGCAGTTGGGCTGGGGTGAAAAACCCGACCACAGACCCCATATCCGCCACGTTGTCCGCAAGCCCCTGCAATGTGCCGCGTCCGCCGATCAATGAACCGCCCCAGAAAAACGTCAGATCGATGCCTTGCTCTGCGAGATTTGCGCCGAACGTTTCCAAAGCTGCGGCGCGTGCACCGCGGTTGGGGCCATAGTCGCTGAAGGTCAAGCTTTGCGAATGGGCGGCAATGGGTGCCAAAAGCGCGACACTTAATCCTAGTGGTTTAATGAAACTCATCTTCTTTCTCCCTGGTTGCAATCTCTAGCATGCATTGACTTTGGTCTATAGAAAAATCACCTGAATTTTTTGCTATAATTAAGCGTTTCGCGCGATTATCTCCATATCTTTCTTTAAATGCATGCAATGTTGGGTTCACTGTGTCCGTTGAAAGTCCACGGTGATGGCGTCGTTTTGCCGAACCTTCACCTTGTTGAGGGTTTTGTGTTTCGAGGCGACCTCGTCGATCAGACAGGCCACCGGATGGGGCCGCGGGCGATCTACGATTGGTTTGCGGTTTGCGCGAAACTCTTGATAGGCCGCAGGATGCAGAAACAGAAACGTGAGCAGGTCTTCGTCGGAATCGAAGGGGCCAAATTCAGCGCGTATTTTAGGCAACAACGGTTCGTCCAAACCTTCCATCATGTCGAGGTCAGGCAGTCCGCCAGACAGCTTGTCTTTTACGTCGGGGTCCATCGGCGCGATTGTTTCGCCAAATCCCCCGCGTGCATAAAGTTGCAAGGCTTCTGGCGGAGAGGCATAGCGTTCGCCCTGAACCACATTCATCAGTGATTGAACGCCGACGAATTGTGAAAAGGGCGTCGACATATGTGGGAACCCTAGTTCGCGCCGCACGCGTCCCGCCTCTTCTAGCACCTCGTCAAGCCGGTTGGACATGCCACGGTCGGCAAGCTGTTGAATGAGGTTCGAAATCATCCCCCCCGGAATTTGGTGGCCGGAGTAACGCCGGTGGTATTCGGCATCAAATGGCTTGTCTTCGGGAACCTTGCGCCCCTCTTTGTGAGCGACCCAGTAGAACCAGTCGGCAATCTCAGCGAGCGCCGCCCGGTCCATGTCGGTTTCGCAACCTGCGTCTTCGGCCATATCAACAATTGCCATCGCGTCAGGGAGCGCGGACCCCCAGGCAAGCGGGCGGGAAGCTGTCCAGAAAACGTCGGTTCCCGCACGGATTGCCGCCGCGCAGGCTTCGCGGCCCTGGCCCGAACTGGTGTGACAGTGAAAGTGCAATTCAGTGTCGCCAATTGCCTTCCGCACGGCAGCCAGGGATGAAAACGCCCGATCAGGTAGCATAACACCGGGGCTGTCCGACAAGATTATGGCCTTGGCCCCTGCATCGACAAATTGTTTCGCCTTGTCAGCAAGATAGGCGTCGGTATGGGCGGGGCTTTCGTTGTAGCCCAGCAGCACTTTGACCGCGAACCCCAACCGGTTCCCTTCGTCAAGAAAGTGCTGCATGTTGCGCAGGTCATTCAACCCGTCGAACAGTTTGAACCCCTGAACGCCATTGCGCTGTAGCACTTCGAGGAAGAGAGTTTGCACGTCATATGGTTGTGCCTTCCATCCCCAGAGGTTACGGGCACGGACCAACACGTCAAAGGGCATTTTCGGCATTTTCGTTTTGAGCAGCCGCATCCGTTCCCATTGGTCTTCTTGAAGGTACATCGCGGCGGATTCAAAGCTGACCCCGGCGCCGACGCAAACCGTGTCAAAACCCGCTTCGCCGATCACCCCGGCAATCGGCAGCATGCTTTCTGTGCGCATGCGTGTCGCCCAAAGCGATTGCTGCGCATTGCGCAATGTCTCGTCGAGCAGTTTGATTTTACGTTTCTTGGCCACGCGTCACGCCCCCTTGCCGGGCTCAATGGAAAAGAGCACTTCGTCCTTGGCGACCGTCTGTTGGTCCTCCACATGGATCGCCTTTATCGTACCGGCCTTCGGCGCGGTGACAGAGGTAAAGAGTTTCATCACCTCGATAATCCCGACTTGTTCGCCCGCTGAAACGGTTTGTCCTATGGACACAAAGGGCGGTTTGCCGGGGGCAGGGGCGGCATAGAACATGCCCCCCATTGGGGAAACAACGTCGTTTTCCGTCGCTGCGCTGGCAGGTTTCGGCGCCGCCGGGGCGGAGCCCGTATTGGAGACGTTGGCCGCTTGGGCGGCTGGTGCGTGGCCGGTGGTGGGGGACGCCGCGCCCAATGCCACCTGACCGTTGGCCCAATTCAGACTGACTTCGAACCCGTCGATCTTGAGGTCGACATCAATGCCTTGGCTCGCGTCAATTGTCTCTAGTAGCCAAAGAACATCTTGATAGGTCATGCTGCTCACGATCCGGCCTCCAATTGCGTGTTGAATTCTGGAGTGTCCATGACGGCCTCCACCCATTTTGTGCTGACGTCATCACGTCGGAATTCGTCGTGGGCGATGAGCGTCTTTAGAAAGGGCAGCGTTGTTGTGACCCCTTCGATTTGAAAAACAGCAAGCGCCTCGGCCATGCGTGTTAATGCGGCATCCCGGCTGTCCGCCTTGACGATAAGTTTGGCCAACATGGAGTCGTAGAATGGCGGGATTTCGTAGCCCTGGTGGCAATGGCTATCCAAACGGATGCCTTCGCCAGTTGGAGCTTGCCAGTTGACGAGGGTACCAGGCGAGGGGAGGAAACCAGAACGCGCGTCTTCTGCGTTGATCCGGCATTCTATGACGTGGCCCGTCAGTGTAATGTCATCCTGCGTGACGGACAAGGGATCGCCTGCTGCAACCCGCAGCTGTTCCCGGACCAGGTCAACACCGGTCAATAATTCGGTCACCGGGTGTTCAACCTGAATGCGAGTGTTGACCTCAAGAAAGAAGAAATCTTCTAAAGTTTGGTCGTAAATGAACTCTACCGTTCCGGCGCCTTGATATCCCACGGATTGGGCAAGGCGCACAGCGGCGGTATGCATTTTGGCGATGGTTTGGGGCGCGACTGCCGTGGCGGGGCCTTCTTCCACCACCTTTTGGTGTCTGCGTTGTAGGGTGCAATCCCGTTCACCCAGGTGCACAATATTGCCCTTGCTATCGCCAAATATCTGCACCTCGACGTGACGGGCCTTTTCGATGAAACGTTCCATATAAAGCGTGTCATCACCGAATGCATTGCGGGCTTCTGCGCGGGCTGTGTCATAGGCTGTGCGTAGGTGGTCCATGGCGTGCACAACCTGCATGCCGCGCCCGCCGCCGCCCGAGGCGGCCTTTAACAGAACGGGAAAACCGATCTCCTTTGCGGCGGCTTGCGCGTCTTCGAACGATTCTACCTGATCGCGGCCAGGCACCACCGGGACGCCCGCCGCGTCGGCAATGCGCCGGGCGCTGATCTTATCACCCAGCTTGGAAATCGTTGCGCCATCAGGCCCGATAAAGATGATTCCGTGCTCTGCGCATTTGTCGGATAGGCCCGCATTTTCGGCTAGAAAACCGTATCCCGGGTGCAGGGCGTCACAGCCCATTCCCTTTGCCGCGGTCACAACCGCATCGACGTCCAGATAGCTGGCGGATGATTGTGATGGGCCGATGCATACCGTTTGCGTGGCCTGCCGCGCCGGAAGAGAGTGCCGGTCCGCCTCGGAAGCGCCCAGAACGGTTTCAATGCCCTCGGCTTCGCAAGCGCGAATGATCCGGAGCGCGATTTCACCCCGATTGGCGACGAATACTTTTTTTAGGCTCATTTGTCCGTCTCGTTCAATGCGATCTCGAAAACCGGAGCGCCATATTCCACAAATGCCCCCTCGGGCTGTGAAATCGCCTGGAGCGTTCCATCCTGCGCGGCAGTTATGTCGATCTCTGCGTTCAGCCGTTTTATCGTGCCGATCTTAGCGCCTGAGGAGATGGGATTTCCCTGGCGGATCCGCGGTGTAAATACGCCCACAGAGGGCGATAACACCTGCGCAACCCCGCGGGCAGGTTTTGGCGCAGCCGGAACCGCTAGCGACAAATGCGTATTGCCTGAGGTCACCTTCAGGCGTTGCGCACCCGAAGTGCGGAACGCACTGATCAATTGGGCAATCTCATGCTTGCCCAACGTAGGTTCGGGCGCAGAGCTCATACCAGAATGACCCCGTCTTTGGCGAGAACGTGCTTGTCATCAACGACCATGGTGACCCGGTCGGCGATTGCCTCGTACCGCAGTTTGCTGACGACATCGCCGCGATCCGCGCCATGGCCAATCCCAAGGTGCATCGCGCCATAGCGTTTCTTTTCGCTACGCATATTGCCGGTGTAGGGCGGGCACAATTTGTTGGTGCCGATCGAAATCTCTCCGCCCATAATCCAAGAATTGTCATCGCCGTGCGTATTTAGGTATTCGCGGATCATTGCGGCTTCGTGGCCACCTTCAATGCTGGTGACGTGACCGTTCTTCAAGGTGACGCGAACCGGGTCCTTCCAGTGCCCAGCCGGATGTTGGCCTGTGTGTTCCCACACCACCACACCGTTGGCGGTCCCCTGTTTTGGTTCAACATGGAATTCGCCAAACGGCCAGGTGCCCGGGCTGCGGCTAAAGCGGCCAGTTTCGGGGTCGCGTTCAAACGGGGTGGCACCCCAACGGGTTTCTAGCGCACCTTCGGGATATCCGGTGATGTCCGCGGTCAGGTTTGTGCCGCTTGGCGTGGTCACGGTGATCGTCGACCCAGCGTCACAGATCGCGCCCATTCGGGCTTGGACCGCGCACATTTCTTCGACATCGGCGGCGGTTGCCGACCCGCCGCCGTCGATCAGAATCTCTTGGTTGATTTCTTCCCACAGCCAGATCGGGGTTTTTCCCTTGGCCCCCCCTTCAGATCGGATCTGGCGCAAGCCGGGCGTGCCGCTGTTTAGGGCCGTTGTGGTTAGGGCGATAACCACGTCCGCCTCTTTGGCCGCGCCAACCGCCATCACGGAGGGGTCCGCGCAGTGATATGCACGCTTTGGGTAAAGGCAAAGGCAGGCCTCGGCATCTTTTGCATGCAAAGAAGCCATCATCGCCTGCCAGATCAGCGGATCCATTTGGTCGTCCGTAAAGATCGCAAATTTGTCGCCGGCCTTGACGTTGCGAAAGGGGTATTCAAATGACTTCATCATAGAAATCAATCGTGTATTGGGCGTGCCGTAGCGTGAGATTGATTCCATCAGAAGCTCCTTGGGTACGTTCACTTGCGGCTTGATTAGGGCCGCGCGGGGGTTTTATCAATTAGGTTTGGCATGCAATATACGAATATCCGACCTTCTGTAAATCCTTTTGTGTATCTTTTGCATGCATTTTTAAGCACGCCCTATTTGCGCCTCGGCGTTAGCGGATCGTCGTCAAGGCAAAGGTGACATAGGTATCAGGGGGCCAGAGGCCCATGGGCACCCCCGGTGCGAGGGCAAAGTTGCCTGCATTTGCCCCGTCGGGCCAGATGGAAGACGGTGTCACCGTTGTCCGCATGGGCCATTGCGAATACGGAGTATATCGCCGCGCGCGATGTTGGGGTGCGGCGCAAAGATTTGGCGGGTGGCGTCACCTTGGGGAGCATGCGCGGCCAAACAGGATATATTCATGGGGATGACCGAGAAGATGACCGAGAATTTGACCAAGATGGATACCGTGGCGCTGTTGCTGCATCGCCGTTCGGAGCGGGGGTTTCTGCCCGATGCGGTGCCGGTGGCCGACATTGGGCGTATTTTGCGCTTGGCCCGCGCCGCCCCCAGGCGGGGCCAATCTGCAACCCGGTCGGTTCCATGTGCTGACCGGTGCGCCGCTGGCGGCCCTGGCCACCGCGCTGCATAATGCGGTGCGCGACGGACGGCCGGAGGTGACACAGTATTCTTATTTCCCACAGCCATTGCCCGCCGACCTAAAGGCAAAGCAGCTGCGGCGGGTTTTGCCTTGTATCAGGCGCTTGGCGTTCCCATCCACGGCCCGCCACGACCATATCTTCACGGTGTTGATCGGCACGACGACTTCATCGAGGTGCCACCTATCTGATGCAGCGGACCGGTCGCGCTTGATGCAATCTGCGAAATGCCGGCCAAACCGGTTCAGCCATTTACGAACGGTTTCCCGGCTGACAATTACGCCCCGCTCGGCGAGCAGATCCTCTACATCCGCCGTGCTCAGCGCAAACCGGTGGTAGACCCAGACAGCATAAACGACGACTTCGCGGGGGAACCGGTAGCCTTCCAGCTGATATTTTCATGACGATCACCTAAACTCCATCAAAAGCGACGACAAGTTGGCGAGGCCGATCGCCACCATCCAGATCGAGATTGCCGCGATCACGCTGCCGGTGCGGTTCAATCTTTTCGTGCTGGGCAGGGTGGTTCCCGACCTGGCGATTGGCGACACGGCAAGGGGGGCCATCGCCTTTGCCCTGCCAACGCTGCTTGGAATCGTGTTTCTGATGCAGTTCCTGCAGATTGCACTCTGGCTGCCGAGCTTCTGGTTCTGACAGGCACTTCTGCGGAGCACGCAGAAAGAATAAGCCCCGCCGGCCGGTCCGGCGGGGCCTTCTCATGTCGGCGGCAGGGTACCCCGCGCCGCCGCGCGCATCTTTGGACGTTCAGCCTTTGCTCAGCCGGACATTAAGGTCGCCCATACTGACCGAAACGTCATGCTGCGCATCCTGGGAGGCGAGCCCGGCGATCAGTTCCACTAGCGGGGACCGGCCAACAGGCTCCTCCTGCACCGGAGGCAGGTGGCGGACTAACTGCACCGCAGTTTCGTCCACGTAGGCGCGTATGATCAGCTCTTCGTCCGTCAGGCCCGCCCCCAGCGTGCGACGCACCTCGGCCAGATCGGGCTGGGGCGTTTCCATCGCGGCGATCTCGCGCGCCCGGGGCCGGTCGAGGATCGGGTCGCGCACGTTCTGGTCCATGTGCTTCAGCGCCTCGCGGCCCCAGAGCCCGAGCGCGTACTGGATGGTCTCGTCCGTCACCTGCTTGTAACGCGTTCCGGTCGAACTGCGACAGCGGGCTCACCATGATGGGATAACCCAGCTCGGCCCGGACCTTGGCGGCCTCCTCGCGGATCAGGTCCATGCGGCCCTTCATGCCCACCTTCTCGAGCTGGTACTCGAGGTTGGAGATCATGCCGCCGGGGATCTGGTGCGCATAGAGCGTCTCGTCGTAGGCACGTGGCTGTCCGATGGCGAGACCCTCGCGCTGTGCGATGCGGGTGAGATACTCCGACACCTCCGACAGCGGAGCCTCGTCGAGCGCCACGTCATGGCCCCGCGCACGCAGGTTGCGCAGGATGTCAAGCACTGAGGGCTGTGACGATCCGTCCGTCAGCGGCGGCACGGCAGAATGGATGTGCCGGATGCCGAGGTCGACAGCCTCATGCGCGTTGAAGGTGCCCAGACCATTGTTGCAGTGGTTGTAGAACTCTACGGGAATGTCCCCCGCTGCCTGCAGCACTTTGGGCAACAGCTCGCGCAGGCGGGACGGCGTCAGCAGTCCGCCCACGTCCTTAAAGCACAGCCGGTAGGGCTTCAGCGACGCCGCGTCCCTAGTGCGCTGGACAAAATACTCCGTCGTGTGGCGCGGAGAGACGGAGTAGATGATATTGACCACCGATTCCATCCCCATGCGGCGCATCTCGTCATGCTCTTCCTTGAGCGTTTCGAAATCGTTCCAGGGGTCGGAATTCCGCGCCGGTTCGATGCCGCTGTCGATGACCTTCTGCATCATCAGCTTGGACGCCGATTCCGGCACCTTGCCCAGCCAGCTTCGGTAGCCCGCGTGGAGCCGCAGCGGCGTCTGTTGCGCCCGCGCCACGCCAAAGCGTAGCTATTCGAACGGGTCCTCCTCAAGGTCGCGGATCATCTTTTTGATCTGCACCACGGGCACAAAGAACTCCATTTCCTCGTAGCCGGCCCGGTCGAGGCGGTCGAGCGCAGGGAGCATCCAGCCGGTGCGCATGTTCATCGCCCAGAGGCTCTGCTGCCCGTCGCGCAGCGTGGTGTCTATGATCTTGACGTCTTCGGCCATCTCAGCCTTCCTCAAACGATCTCGGCGGCGACGAAGGCCTCAGTCACGCCCTCGGGCCAGTTAGTGTTGATGCGTCCGGCAGCGAAATTCGGCTGCTTTAGGTTGATTGGTTCAACAACCGCCGCCTGCTTGAACCTATCGGATACATCACACCGACAGAAGCTCAGGAGGCGTTCTATGCAAACATGAACACACTCGATAAAGTCGCTTGAGAAGAACTTAACAGTCTCCGGCAAAACCGGGGCGGTTCAACGTTTCTTCTAGACAGTTGAACTGGTGAATACGCTGGAGCAGAGAAAGACCGGTAAGATTTCCGAGGCACCGGTGAAGAGCGAATTGGTGATCTTCGACGAGCTGGATGCCAGCCGTTCAGCGCCTCGGGCGGTGCGATGCTGTTCGATCTTCTCAGCAAACACTACGAGCGCACAAACGTGATCATCACCACCAACTTAAGCTTTGGCAAGTGGGCCAGAATGGCGGAAAGCGCCTCGCGGATATTTGAGGTTACTTGGACTTGACAAAAACTTAGAGACCTAAGTATTAAAGGGGTAGCATACCGAACCTGCCCACCACGTGCGGGTCCCGGAGGAGCCAAGGGGGATTGCATGGACGATATGAACATGAAGGTCGCGGGCCGCCGCGCCCTGACCGACAACATTTGCGAGTTCACGTTGGAGCCTGTCGATGGCACAGAATTGTTCGGATTCAGTCCCGGTGCGCACTTGACCATCGAGACGCCGTCGGGCGCCATGCGTCGCTACTCACTTGTCAATGATGGCGACGCGCCAACGCACTACGTCATCGCAGTGAAGCGCGAAGCCGAGTCGCGCGGAGGATCGGCCTCAATGCATGACGATGCGGCCGAAGGCACAGAGTTGCGCGTAAGCCCCCCTGAAAACACCTTCGAGTTAACTGATGCTGAGGATTATCTGCTAATCGCGGGCGGCATCGGCGTGACGCCGATCTATGCCATGGGCCAACATTTGGCGCGCGAGGGAAAGCCATATCGCGTGATCTATTGCACTCGCAGCGCCGAGGACACCGCATATCTGCGGGAAATGACTGACCTATTCGGCGATAAGCTGACCATCCACCATGACGGCGGTGACCCCGACGAGGTTTTCGATTTCTGGGACGATTTCGAAGAGCCGAAGAATATGAAGGTTTATTGCTGCGGTCCCGCGCCGATGCTGGAAGAAATAGAAGCAATTTCCGGCCACTGGCCGGAGGGTCGTGTGATTTTCGAGGATTTCAAGCCGGTCGAAGTCGTGCGTGACGACGACGTTCCCTTTGACGTTAAGCTGGAGAAGACCGGCAAAACCGTTACTGTGCCCAAGGACCGGTCGATCTTGGAAGCGATCCGGGACGCAGGAGTGCCCACTGTGAGCTCATGCGAAAGCGGCACCTGCGGCACCTGCAAGACCAAGCTCATTGCGGGCGAAGTGGACCACCGCGACATGGTGCTGATGGATCACGAAAAAGAGGACACGATCATGATTTGCGTGTCGCGATCCAAGGGTGGCGAGGAGTTGGTTCTTGACATATAAGCCCGTCCGCCTTGGGGTCCTTGGTTTGGGTCGCGCCTTCATGCTGATGCTGCCCACCTTCCGCAACGACGACCGTGTGCGGCTCGTGGCCGCCGCGGCTCCCCGCGCCGAAAGCCGCGACGCATTTGTGGCCGAATTTGGCGGACGCGCTTATGCGTCGGTGGAAGAGCTGGCGGCGGACCCGGAGATCGACGCCGTTTACATCGCCACGCCACACCAGATGCATGCCGATCACGTGGAAGCCCTGGCTGCCGGAGGCAAGCATATTCTGGTCGACAAGCCGCTGGCTGTCACTTTGGAGGATGCCGACCGCATGGTGGCCGCCGCCGACGCGGCTGGCGTGCATCTGATCGTGGGACCGAGCCACAGTTTCGACCCTCCGGTAGCGCTGGCGCGCCAGATGATAGCGTCAGGCGATTGTGGCCAGGTGCGGATGGTCCAAGCCTTCAACTATACCGATTTTCTCTATCGGCCGCGTCGCCCCGAGGAATTACGTACCGAGGAAGGTGGAGGCGTTCTATTCAGCCAGGGGGTGCATCAGATTGACATCGTGCGGCTGCTCTGCGGCGGGCTGGCGCGCAGCGTTTACGCCATGACCGGCGCGTGGGATCCGGAGCGACCGACCGAAGGCGCCTATACCGCGATGCTAGATTTCGAGGGCGGCGCATTCGCCAGCCTCACCTATTCGGGCTACGCGCATTTCGATAGCGACATATGGATGAATAACGTGGCTGAACTGGGCGGGCGCAAGGACCCGGCAAACTACGGCACTGCCCGGCGTGCGCTGCGCAACCTGAACCCTGATGCTGAAGCGCAACTAAAACAGACCCGCACCTATGGCGCCGGGGCTGAGCCGCCTCAACCTACAGAAAATGAGCATTTCGGGCCGATAATCATTAGCTGCGACCGAGCCGATCTGCGCCTGTCGCCGGGCGGTGTTGAAGTGTTCGGCGACGAGGCCCGCAGCTTCGTTGAGGCACCGCTTGACCCCGCGCCGCGCAAGCCAGTCATCGACGCGCTGGTGGAGGCCGTGCGCCATGACAGCGCGCCCCCGCAGACCGGACGCTGGGGCCGCGCCAGCCTTGAGGTCTGTAATGCTATTCTGACGTCGGCCGCGCGCAGGCAACCCGTCACACTGACCCAACAATGTGGAATCGAGACCAAGGAGACCCAGCTTTGACAGACCTTTCACTTTCGATTGCCATGGGCAATTATGACCGCACCCGCGCCATCGTCGACGGCCGCGTGAAGATCGACGGCGTCGATCCTATACCGATGCTACTGTCGCCCGAAGAGATGTTTTTCCGCGCCTTCCGGCACCAAGCTTTCGACGTGTCGGAACTGTCGCTGTCATCTTATTCGATATCGGTCGCACGGGGCGACGCGCATTACGTAGCGATCCCGGTGTTCTTGAGTCGCGCGTTCCGCCACACCTCGGTCTATATCCGCACCGACAAGGGTATTGATCAGCCAGAGGATCTGAAGGGTAAGCGGATCGGCATCGCCGAATACCAGTTGTCCGCTAACGTCTGGTTGCGCGGCATCCTCGAGGAGGATTACGGCGTCAAGCCGTCGGATGTCACTTGGGTGCGCGGCGGCATGGACACGCCCGGTCGCCCTGAAAAGATCAAAGTCGACCTGCCATCGAATGTTGAAGTGCTCGCCGCGCCGGAGGGCGCGACGTTGAACCAGATGTTGGCGGATGGCGAGATCGACGGCTTTATCGGACCGCGCTGGCCACGTTGCTTCGCTGAAGGCCATCCGAATGTGGGGCGGCTGTTCTCAGACAGCGTGGGCGCGGCAGAGGATTACTATGCCCGAACCAAGATCTTTCCAATCATGCACGTTCTGGGTATCCGCCGGTCAATCGCCGACGCGCATCCCTGGTTGCCCGGAGCGCTGCTGAAAGGGTTTTCACAGGCGAAAGCGCTGGCGCAGGAGGCGTTGCAGGACACCTCGGCCACCAAGGTTACCATGCCCTTCGTCGAGGACAATTTGAACCGCGCACAGGCTCTGATGGGGACTGACCCGTGGACCTACGGTCTGCCCGGCAATGAGCACGTGCTGGACCGTTTCCTGTCCTATCACCACGCTCAGGGCCTGTCGCCGCGTCGCGTCTCGGTCGACGAACTGTTCCACTCCGCGACCCGTGAAGCTTACAGCCTGTGAGGAGGATACCATGACCGACTTCAGACCCGGCGATGTGATTGAGATAGGTGTCTCGGGCCGCGTAGCCCATGTGCAGGTGACCCATCTGCACCCGAGCTATCCGCCCGTTGTGCGCGCCATTGAGGGCCTGCACGACAGCGGCACCGTCGATGCGGCCGTCGCGGCAGGGGGCGCCACGAAATTCGTGGCGATGACCCCACTGCAGACCGCGTTGGAGCGGGTGGGGGCACCTTACACGAACCTCGGCCAGGCGGAGATCCCTGAGGATCATCGTGATTTCCCGACTTTCCGTATGCCCATCCGCGACAAGCAGGGCAATACCGTCTACTGGTGGTTTTGGGACGGTCGGGGCTTAAGTTATGACACCGAGCTGGACGCCGCCGCCGCTAATTTGCCCATCCGCGAAGTGCTGACTGGTCAACGCCTAATTGCACTGTTGTCGGACGCCTGAGCCGCCCCTTTTATTCTCAGATATTCAGATGGACCGACGATGCAGCATGATGCCCCGCCCGATCCGCAGCGGGTTCTCCCCGTCCAGACCAACTTGTACAGGGGTGGCGGCTGGCATGCCCCGCTGTCGGGGCGCCGCGCCGACACGCTGAACCCCGGCACCGGCGCGGTGCTGGCCAGCGTCGCCGATGCGGGCGCCGAAGACGTGGATGCCGCTGTGGCCGCCGCGCAGGTCGGGTATTTGGAGTGGCGCGACGTTGCACCGTTGGAGCGGGCGCGCATTTTGCGTGAAATCGCCTGGCTCCTACGCGTGCATGGCGACGAGCTGGCTATGATCGACGCGGCCAATTGTGGCAACCCTTATACCGAAATGCGCGGCGACGCGACTATCGCGGCGGCGCAGATGGAGTTCTTCGCAGGGCTTGTGACCGAGATGAAGGGCGACACGATACCAATGGGCACCGACCGGGTGAACATGACTGTTCGCGAGCCTATGGGCGTTGTCGCCCGCATCTTGGCCTTCAACCACCCGTTCATGTTCTGCGGCGGCAAGATGGCCGCGCCGCTGGCTGCAGGCAACGCCGTCATCATCAAGCCGCCGGTGCAAGCGCCGCTCTCGGCACTGCGGCTTGCTGATCTGGTGGACGGTCTGATGCCCGCGGGTGTTTTCAGCGTGCTCCCCGGCGGAACGGAGGCAGGCGCCGCGCTGGCCAGCCACAAGGACGTTGCCAAGGTCACGCTGATCGGATCCGTGGGCGCGGGGCAAGCGGTGATGCGAAGCGCCAGCACGACCGTGAAGCCTGTATTGCTGGAACTGGGTGGCAAGAATGCGTTTATCGCCTATCCCGACAGCGACCCCGCGAAGGTGGCGGATGCTATCGTGGCGGGAATGAATTTCGGCTGGTGCGGGCAGTCCTGCGGTTCGACCAGCCGGGCGTTTCTGCACGACGACCTGTATGATGCGGTGGTGGACCGGCTGCCTAATGCGGTGGCGCGCTATCGCCCTGGCCTGCCAACGGACCCTGCTACGACTATGGGCGCGCTGGTCTCGCGCGAACATTTCGACCGGGTCATGTCCTATATCGACAGCGGCAAGGCGGAGGGCGCGCGCGTGGTCACGGGAGGGCACCCCGTGATCGACGGCGATCTGGCGAATGGCAATTTCATCGCGCCCACGATCTTTGCTGGCGTAACGCCTGACATGCGTATCGCCCGCGAGGAGATCTTCGGCCCCGTTCTGGCCGTGCGCCGCTGGTCTGATGAAGCTGACATGTTGGCCGAGGTCAACGGACTGGACGTGGGCCTGACCTGCGCGATCTGGACCCGCGACTTGGCCACCGCGCATCGCACTGCGGCGCGAGTCGAGGCCGGTTTCGTCTGGATCAATGAGGTGGGGCGCCATTTTCTGGGCGCGCCATTCGGTGGGGTCAAGCAGTCGGGCATCGGCCGCGAGGAAGGCATCGGAGAATTGCTATCCTTCACGCACGAGAAGAACGTCCACATCAACCTGTCCGGCCAATGAAACCGGGCGACAGGAGAGACAGCGAAAATGCACGATGACCTGGACCGGCCCGTGGCCTGCGACGTCACCACGCTTTACGGCAGCGACGCCATCGGCCGGATGTTGCGGCACCTGAACGTGCCGTTCGTTGCGCTGAATCCGGGGTCGAGCTTTCGAGGGCTACATGACAGCCTGGTGAACGACTTGGGCAACCGAAACCCGCAGATGTTGTTGTGCCTGCACGAGGAACACGCAGTCGCCATCGCACACGGCTGGGCCAAGGTGACTGGCACGCCGTTGGCGGTGATTCTGCACGCCAATGTGGGTCTGATGCACGCGGCGATGGCGCTTTACAACGCTTGGTGCGACCGGGTGCCGATGCTGGTCTATGGTGCGACGGGGCCTGTCGATGCCGACAAGCGGCGGCCCTGGATCGATTGGCTGCATACCTCGCGTGACCAAGCGGCCATCGTGCGGCCTTACGTGAAATGGGACGACCAGCCCGCATCGCTGGCCGCATCGCTGGCGTCAATGCAACGTGCGGCGACAATCACGCAAACCGCACCCAAAGCGCCCACATATGTATGTTTCGACGTGAGCGTGCAGGAGCAGAAGATTGACGAGATGCCGCCTTTGCCTGATGCGGCGAAGCACCCAGTGCCACAATTGCCCCAGGTGACTGAGACCGAAGCGACTCGCATACTGGCGATGCTGCGAGAGGCGGACCAACCCGTTTTCCTTATGGGAAGGGTTTCACGCGACAGCGGCGACTGGGATCGGCGCGTAGGTCTGGCCGAGGCTTTCGGTGCGCGCGTTTTGACTGACATCAAGACTGCCGCCGCTTTTCCGACGAAACACCCGCTGCACGCGGGTTCGCCCAGCTATTTCCTTTCGGCCGAGGCGTCGAAGGTCATCGTGGAGGCCGATCTGTTGGTATTTTTCGATTGGGTGGATCCGGCGGGAACCATGAAACAGGCCGGCGTGGATGCCGCCTCCTCGAAAGTCGTGAACGTGACGCTCGAGCCGTTGTTGCAGAACGGCTGGTCGCTGGATCACCAAGCGCAGCCGCAAAGCGACTTTTCGTTGCTTGCCGATCCCGACGCGGTGATCGCGGCGCTGTGCGAGGTCGCCGGAATCTCGGGGCAGGGGAAAACCTCGTTACCCGCCCCGGCGGCAGCGTTCGATCCAGCGGCGCAAACTGGGCCCGTCACCATCGACGCGCTGGCCGATCATTTGAGCGCGCGGCTGGTAGGGCATGAGGCAACGCTGATGCGCCTGACGCTCAGCTGGAACGGTGACAAATGCGACTTTCGCAGCCCGCTGGATTACTTGGGCTATGATGGGGGTGCAGGCATCGGCTCGGGGCCAGGTATGGCAGTGGGGTCGGCGCTGGCGCTGCAAGGGTCGGGCCGGCTACCGGTGGCAGTGCTGGGCGATGGCGATTTCCTAATGGGGGCGACGGCGATATGGACGGCGGTGCACCATTCGGTGCCGATGCTGATCGTGGTGGCCAACAATCGGTCCTATTTTAACGATGAGGTGCACCAAGAACGGGTAGCGCGAATGCGCGATAGGCCGGTAGAGAACAAGCATGTGGGCCAGGCGATCACCGGGCCTGACATCGACATCGCGGCAATGGCTCGCGCGCAGGGCGCTACTGCCTTCGGCCCGGTCGAGGGGCACGCAGCGCTGGACGACGTTCTATCCCAGGCGCTCGATCGGGTGGCCGCGGGCGGCACGGTAGTGATCGACGTCCGCATCGCCCAAGGCTACAGTGCCGCGATGACCGAGGGCATGACGCAGGAGTAACGGGGGCCGAATTCCGGGGCGCGTTCGTCAAACAGCGTCTGTCTTGTTATGGGTCAAGGCGCCGGACCACGCGACGTGGTGGCGTCTTCGCAGAAAATGGACTTGGCAGAGGGCAGATCTTTGAACGAACAGAAAAATCCCGACCGGCTGCAATCCGGCAATGATGTCTACCAGGACGAACGTCTTGCGCGTTTGATCCGGCTCGCTGCGCGGTCCTTTAACCGGTCTTTGCAGTTACGATTGACGACAGAGGGGGTAACCTTCGGCCAATGGATTTTTTTGCGGATACTGTGGGATCATGATGGCCTGTCGCAGCGCGAGCTAAGCGAGAAGGCCCACTTGACCGAGCCCACAGCCCACACTGCCTTGATCCGCATGGAAGAGCTGGGCTTCATCGAACGCCGCCGCGTGGGCCCTAACAAGCGCCGCCAGCACGCTTTTATGACCGAAAAGGGCCGTGCGCTGCGGGAGCGGCTGGAGCCCTTGGCGATCGAGACCAACAACTTGGCCGTGGACGGTTTGACCAAGAACGAGGTTGCTTTGTTGCGCCGGGCGCTTAGCACGGTGATTCGTAACCTCGAACGCGATGAGGAACGCGCGGCCGCGGCGGGCCAACGCGTGCCCGCCACCCGCTCGCATGGCTAAGTTGAGCCCGAAAGGGTGACAGATATGCGTCTGCTCCGTGCCACATTCAGTGAGCACGGGGCAGCGCGGGGCCTGATACTTCCAGAGTTGTTGAAAATTGCGCAGATTGGCGCCGGTGGTTGGCCATAAGACAAATTAAAGAA
Source organism: Sulfitobacter sp. M22 (assembly GCF_021736025.1). Classification (NCBI taxonomy): domain Bacteria; kingdom Pseudomonadati; phylum Pseudomonadota; class Alphaproteobacteria; order Rhodobacterales; family Roseobacteraceae; genus Sulfitobacter; species Sulfitobacter sp. M22. Next base: position 176,550 of record NZ_WMEC01000002.1, read on the forward strand.
ATAAGATATCTAACTTCTTGACTGCGATGATGCGTCGCACTACCAATGTAGATGTCTAAGTTCTTTGCGTGGGCGTTCTGCCCTTGGCGGGAGCGTGGGCTGTCACAGCCCGTTCACAGGGCGGGCCCGTATCTGGGAGGAGAACGCATGAAACTATCAGCTTTAATCGCGGCACTGGGGATTGCCGTGTCGTCCAGCGCGGCGATAGCGGAACCGGTGAATCTTACCTTATCGGGCGGAAATCCCGGCGGATTGTGGTCACTATTGGGCGCTGGCATTGACCGCGCGGCAAAGGCCGACGACGGCGATTCGGTCATTACCTACCAAGCCACCGGCGGCGGCTTCGCCAATATCGGCCTCCTGGGTGGCAATCGCACCGACCTGGGCCTTCTGCACGACGCCGAGGCCAAGATCGCCCTACAGGGCGGCGAGCCCTTCAAAGCCCCCATCGAGAACATGCGCGCCATCGGCTATATGTATAACTGGGCGCCTATGCATTTCTTCGTGGATCGCGGCATCGCCGAGGAGTACGGCCTGCAGAGCTTAGCCGACATCGCCGAAAGCGGCGCGCCGCTGCGGATTGGGATCAACCGGTCGGGCAACATCACCTCGAACGTCGCCCTGGCGATGCTGGAAGCAGTGGGTGTGACCGACGACGTCATCTCCCGGAACGGCGGGCAATTCGTTCGCGCCGGCGCCAACGAGCAGGCCGATCTAATCCAGGATGGGCGACTCGACATGATCACCAATGGCATCTTCATCAACCATTCGTCCTTCCGGGCCGTGGATCAGAACAGCGATGTGGTGCTGCTGAGCGTTCCGCGGGAAGTGATTGATGCCACCAATGAAGCCTTCGGCACCGGCACTATGGTGATCCCCGGCGGCAGCTATTCCAACCAGACCGAAGATGTGACGAGCGTGGCTCTGGGTGCGCTATTGGTCGCCACCACCGAAATGCCCGACGACGTGGCGTCGTCGCTGGCATCGTCGCTGATCGCCAATATCGACGAGGTGCGCGGCGTGCACAGCTCGATGGCCACGCTCAGCCCCGAGTTGCTGGCGACTCCCAGCGTGCTGGAGTTCCACCCCGGCGCGGCGGCTGTCTATCGGGACGCGGGACTGATCAATTGATTGGACCGCTCGTTGCCACGGGCCGCAGGCGTAAGCTTGCGGCCGGTTCGCAGAAGGCTCTGGTAGCGGTCGCGGCCGTGTTCGCCACTTGGGTCATCTACGCGAACCTCTTTACGATCTCCGACCCACTGATTCTGGGGATCCTTTTCGTTTGCGGCATCTACTCCATCATGTTTGTCGCGATCGGAGCCACGCCGAATGCCCGGGACGAGATTCCGATCTATGACTGGGCGCTTTGCCTTCTTAGCTTAGCCTGCGGCATCTTCTTCTTCGTTAACGCCGGCGTGATTTCCGACCGCATAAGCCTGCTTGAACCTTTTACCGCCGCACAGTTGATCTTCGGGACTGCGCTGTTGCTGCTGACATTGGAAGCGACCCGCCGCACCACCGGCATGGGGCTGACCGGGGTGGTGGTGCTGTTTCTGCTTTATAACCAGTTCGGCTCGATGCTGCCGCCGCCCTTCGGCCACGGCATCAACGAATTCAGCTACTTGCTGGATATCCTTGTTTTCACCACCGACGGCGTATTTGGTGTGCCGATCCAAGTAGTCGCCAGTTACGTGTTCCTTTTCGTGATGTTTGGTACCTTCCTGTCGAAGGCCGGCGGGGGCGAGTTCTTCTTTAACCTCGCCGCCCTGCTCACGGGACGGTCGCGCGGGGGACCTGCGAAGATCGCTGTGATCTCGTCGGGACTTTACGGCACAATGTCGGGCAGCCCGACGTCGGACGTGGTGGCCACAGGCTCAATCACCATCCCGGTGATGAAGCGCCTGGGCTATTCCCCCCGCTTCGCGGGCGCCGTGGAAGTCGCCGCATCCACCGGGGGCAGCGCGATGCCACCCATCATGGGATCTGCCGCGTTCATTCTGGCGGAATATACTGCCGTTCCCTATCAGGAGGTAGTGCTTGCCGCGCTGCTCCCTGCGCTGCTCTATTACCTCGGCGTCTTCCTTCAGGTGCATTTCCGCGCTGTGCGTGAGGACTTGCGACCGTCCGACGACGAAGTGCCGACGCTCGTCAGCACGTTCCGCGTGGGCTGGGTTTTCATGATCCCGATCATCGGCATCGTCGCGGCTCTTATGGCTGGGTATTCACCGACATTCACGGCGGGCATTGGCGTCATGGGCGCGGTGCTGGCTGCCACCCTTCTGGACGCCACGCGGCTCACGCCCTGGCAGATAGTCGAGGGCTTGGGCGAGACGACTCTTCGCATCCTACCGGTGGCGGGCGCTTGCGCGGCAGCTGGTCTCGTCATCGGCGGGCTGTCGATGACGGGGTTGGGCATGAAGGCCGCCAACGTGATCCTGACCATCAGCGGCGAACAACCGGCGGTCACGCTGATCATTGCGGCGGTGGTGACGATCATCCTGGGTCTCGGGATGCCGACGCCAAGCGCCTATATCCTGGCCGCCGTTCTGGTGGGCCCGGCACTGGCCAAACTGGGCTACCCAATCCTGCAAAGTCACATGTTCCTGCTATATTACGCGGTGTTGTCGGCGCTTACGCCCCCCATCGCGGTCGCGGCGCTGGCCGCGGCGGCCATCGCCGACGAGGATCCGTTCAAGATCGCGTTCTCGGCAGTGCGGCTGGCTGCGGTGGGCTTCCTTCTGCCCTTTGCGTTCATCTTCAACCCTGGCCTTTTGTTGCTGGGCGACACGATGACCAATGGCTTCGCGCTACTCGGCGGGTTGTTGGCCACCGCAGCCATCGCGATCTCAATCGAGGGATCGGTGGGCATCGCGTTGAAGACGGTGGAACGGTTCGCGCTGACGCTGGCGGCTGTGGCGGCGGTCTTCCCAGTACCGCTGATATCGCTTTGCGGCATGGCGGTGATCCTGGCCATCGGGTTGCGGTACGCGTTTCTCATGCGTCGCGGCGCCGGCGTGACCACAGCCGAGTAACGCGCAGCCCGGCGGCGAGGCAGACTCCTTCGCCGGGCTGCATGATCCAAATAACACAGGAGCCGTACATCGTGGCCGACAAGAACACTCAAGGACGGGAAGCACCCGCTTTCTGGAAACGCTGGCTGATCAGCATGGTTGCAGTCTATCCGCCGCTGGTGGCGTTGGTCTTTGCTTTCCGGGCGCTGTTTTACGACATGCCCGCTCTTCTTTCGCTATTCCTAATCGCTTCCTGCCTGACTGCACTGACCACCGGGCTGATCCTGCCCGCGCTGCATCGGCGGTTGGATAGGTGGCTCAACACCTGATCGCGGCGCGTTCAAGCACGTTATTGACGAAGAGAACTTAGATAGCTAAGTGTGGGCCGACTGATTTCGTATCGCCCCCGAGGAGAAAGCAATGCTTACGATTGAGGAAAACGAACTGCTAACCCGCGTCACCGGGGATGCGCCCATGGCGCAGCTGATGCGCCAGCACTGGACGCCCGTGTGCCTGAGGGAAGAAGTGGCTGAGCCCGACGGCAAGCCCCTGCGCGTTGAGGTGCTGGGCGAAAACTATGTAGCCTTCCGCGACAGCAAGGGCCGGCTGGGTATGCTGGATGAGCTCTGTCCCCACCGCAAGGCTTCGCTTGTCTATGGCCGGAATGAGGATTGCGGTCTGCGCTGTCTCTATCATGGATGGAAGATGGACGTAGACGGCAACGTGGTCGCTATGTCGTCCGAACCCGAGGGCAGCCCGCTGATGGACAAGGTGAAGGCGCGGTCTTACCCGGTTGAAGAATGGGGCGGCTTTGTGTGGGCGTGGCTGGGCGACAAGGAAGATATGCCCGAATTCCAGCCCCCTGCCTTCGCGCCGGAAAAGGACACGCCAGTGGCCATCCTCAAGATCCGCGTCCCCGCCAACTGGGCGCAGATCCACGAAGGCCAGATCGACAGCGCTCATTCATCGTCGTTGCATTCGTCGACGATGAAGCCCGCTCGGGTCGAGGGCGCATCGGCGGACGACAAATCGTGGTATCGTCCTTCCACCGACAAATCGCCGCGCATGCAGACGGAAACCACCAGCTACGGATTCCACTACGCGGCAATTCGCAAACCTATCAAGAACGCCAAGACGCATCATTACCTACGCGTTACGGAATTCATCGCGCCCTACTATTCGCTGATCCCGCCCAACAATAACTACAAGGTGGCAAGCGTCATCGTGCCGATCAACGACGATGAAACTGCTTTCCATTTCGTGGCTTTCGGCGGCCCGAACGTGCCGTCCACCAACGAATGGCGCGCTTTCAACCACGCGGTGCCCGGCAAGGACGTGGATCACAAATGGCGCACCAAGAACACGCTTGAAAACGACTTCAACCAAGACCGCGAGCGAATGAAGGAAGGTCATTTCACCGGCGTTAACGGGATCCCGAACGAGGACATCATAATGTGGGTGTCCATGGGCAGCCGAGTACAGCGCCACACCGACACACTTGGTGCATCTGACCTGGCCATCGTTGAGTTCCGCCGCCTAATGGCCGACGCGGCAGCTAAGGTAGCCGAGGGCGGCCGCGCCATCGGGACCGATTCGGACGTGCCGCAGGCGCAGATCGCGTCGCACGAGGGCGTCTATCCGAAAGAGGTCGATTGGCGCACGCTGGTAGCCCCGGGCGGCGCCACCGAGGCGGCCGAGTAACCGCGCGATGATCATATAACGTCACCCGCATGAGGCGAAGTTTAGGGAGAGGGAATTGTGAGCAAGCGATACGATGACGGTATGTCAACCCGGCGCAAGGTGCTGGGCGACGCCCATGTTGACCGCGCCGAGGCCGGAAAGACTGCGTTCGACGTGCCGTTCCAGACAATGATCAATGAAGGCGCCTGGGGCACACTCTGGTCTGATCCGACGATCCCTCACCGCGAACGGTCCATGCTGACGCTCGCGCTGCTGGCTGCCACCGGCAATTTCGAGGAAATCCCGATGCATATCCGCGCGACGCGGAATACCGGCGCAAGCAAGGAAGAGGTGATGCAGGCCTTCCTGCACGTGGCAGTCTATGCCGGTGTGCCAAAGGCCAACCACGCGATTAAGCTGGCTAAGGCCACCTTTGCCGAGATGGAGGGCGAGACCAAATGAAGACACCTGCCGAATACTACATGCGTGACCGCCGGCTGCACCCGCCCGCCTACGCGCCGGGCTACAAGACGTCCGTAGCGCGCAGCCCGCGACAGGCGCTAATCTCTCTGGAAAACACTGTGTCGGAAATCACCGGACCCCGTTTCGACCATTCCGACATCGCGCCCGGCGACAACGATTTGCTGACGAACTATGCCACCTGCGGCGAAACCGCCATCGGCGAGCGGATCATCCTGCACGGCCGCGTTCTGGATCAGGACGCGAAGCCCGTGCGCAACACGTTGGTAGAAGTCTGGCAGGCAAACGCGGGCGGACGCTATCGGCACAAAAAAGACAACTACCTGGCGCCGATGGACCCCAATTTCGGCGGCTGTGGGCGGACCGTGACCGACGATGATGGCTACTACTTCTTTCGCACGGTCAAGCCGGGTGCCTATCCTTGGCCCAACCAGGTGAACAACTGGCGGCCCGCCCATGTGCATTTCTCGGTCTTCGGCAGTGCCTTCGCGCAGCGACTGATAACCCAGTGCTATTTCGAAGGCGATCCGCTGATCCCGATCTGCCCCATCGTGCTGACCATCCCCGACCCAAGCGCCATCGACCGGCTGGTGGCGCGCCTGGACGTGAACCAGACGATCCCGTTCGACGCCATCGCCTACCGCTTCGACATCGTGTTGCGCGGGCGTCGGTCGACCCTGTTCGAAAACCGTCTGGAGGGGAACTGAGCCATGCTTTATCCGCAGAGCTACCTGCCTGAAACCGCGTCCCAGACCGCCGGGCCCTACGTCCATATCGGGCTGCTGCCCAGCGACACGGGCATCGAGATTTACGATCACGAGCTTGGCCGACACATCGCCGGGCCCAATGCCGCGGGCGAACGCATCCGCATCGAGGGGCTTCTTATCGACGGCAACGGTGCCACCCTGAAGGACGGGCTGATCGAGGTCTGGCAGGCCAACGCAGCTGGCGTCTACGCCCACCCCGAAAGCTCCGGTGACGTCGAAGACGGCTTTCGCGGTTGGGGCCGCGTCATTGCCGATTTCGAAAGTGGCGCATGGTCCTTCGAGACGGTGAAGCCGGGCGCTGTGCCAGGCCGGGGTGGTACTGTGCAGGCCCCTCATATCAGCCTTTGGATCGTGGCCCGCGGCATCAATATCGGTCTCAACACTCGGCTATATTTCGACGATGAACGTGCTGCCAACGACGCCGACCCAGTGCTGGGACGTGTTGACCCGCCCCATCGACGCGAAACGCTGATTGCCAACCGCGACGACAGCGGACCAATCCCCGTCTATCGTTTCGACGTCCACTTGCAGGGCGATGGCGAAACCGTATTCTTCGACATCTGAGGTTTCATGACCAAACCCTGCATCACCTGCGTTGCCATTACCGGCTCGCTGCCAAGAAAGGCCAACAACCCCGCCGTGCCGATTACTCTGGCCGAACAGGTGGAAGACACACATGAGGCATTTGAGGCCGGTGCGAGCATCTTGCACGCCCATGTGCGCAACGATGACGAGAACCCGCCAGATCTGGTGGACTGGCTGGCCGCTGAGATGGTCGAATACGACGTGAAACCCGAGATCGAGGCGTCGCCTTATGTGCAGTTCGTCATGGGCGTGCAGAACGCCATGCCCGTCGATGGCGTCGTGTTCGATTTCTACGTGCAGATGTTCAAGCGGCTCTTCGGCGAGGACGCACCGTGGTACGTGGCGGGCATTGGGCGGCACCAGGTGACGCTCAACGAATGGGCCATCGACGCGGGCGGTCACGCGCGCACGGGGCTCGAGGATGACGTGCGGCTGGACAAAGACCGACTGGCGCCGTCGAACGCGGCGCTGGTGAGGCGCACAGCAGAAATCTGCTTGGCCAACGGTTGCCCCGTGGCCACCCAGGCCCGAAGCGCGCGCGTTGCTGGGCCTGCGGCCCACAGTCGCGTGAGGGCTCGCGTGCAGCCGGGGAGGACCCCATGCGCCGTTTTCTGAGACTGCGCGGGAAGGTGCTGCACACTGATCTGCGGCCGGGCGATGGTGCGCGGCCTATCGTCTTTCTCAATTCCCTAGGCACAGACCTGCGGATCTGGGATGCGGTGATGCCGGGTCTGCCCGTGGATGCCACAATTCTACGGCACGACAAATGTGGGCACGGCCTGTCATCGGGGCAGAGCGATAGCATTGCAGATTTTGCGCAGGATCTGGTCAAAACCATGGACCACTTGGCGCTATCCGACGCGCTGGTGGTGGGTTTGTCCATTGGCGGGCTGATCGCTCTGCAGCTGGCAGACACCCGCCCGGACTTGGTAGGCGGGCTGATTTTAAGTAATACGTCCTACAGGATCGGCAGCGCCGAGATGTGGCAGAGGCGGATAGACGACCTTGACATCCAAGGCTTGACATCGATGTCGGCCGGCGTGATTGAGCGATGGCTGTCGCCGGGGTTCCGCGATGCGCACCCAGTCGATACCGAGGGCTGGCGCATGATGCTGGCGCGCACTCCTCAGGCAGGGTATCGCGCCGCCTGCGCGGCGATCCGGGACGCGGACCTGGCGGCCGCGCTGCCGCGCTTGAGCTGCCCGGTCTTGTGTATCACCGGGTCGGATGACACCGTCACTCTGCCCAGTATCGTCGCAGATCTGGCCCGTCGAATTCCCGGCGCCGACCTGGTGACACTGGAAGGCGTGGGGCATCTGCCGTGCCTCGAAGTGCCAGACCGCGTGGCGGAACTGGTGTCGGGCATGCACGGGCTGCTGGGATGAGCGATGTCTTCAACCATCCTTGGATGGGCAGCCTCTTCGGCGATCCAGAGGTGCAAGCACTCTGGTCGCCCGAGGTGCAGCTCGCCCATTACACCGCCTTCGAAATGGCGCTGTCCCACGCGCTGGAGGACGTGGGCCGGGTGCCGCTGGGCCACGGCGCCGCCGCCGCTGCGACGCTTGAAACCAGCATTATTGCCCCCGCTTCGCTTGCTGGGGACGTGGCTCGCGACGGCTTGCCGATCCCCGCGCTGGTGCGCCGCTGGCGCGCGGCCGACCCCGCGCACAAGGACGCGCTCCACACCGGCGCGACGTCTCAGGATGTGATGGACACCGCCCTGGCGCTGACCCTCCGATCCGTCTCGGATCTTCTGGCGCGTCGGCTGCGCAGCTTGGACGCCACCCTTCGGGATCTTGACGCTCGGTTTGGGGACCGACCGCTAATGGGCCGGACGCGGATGCAGGCGGCCCTGTCCATCCGGGTGACGGACCGCCTGCGCGGCTGGCGCGGACCGCTGGCGGCCCAAGCGCACCGGCTCGACGCCGCCCGAGCGGGGGTCGAGCGGCTGCAACTGGGCGGCGCAGTCGGCACGCGACACGGCTTTGGCGACCAAGGACAGGCTATCGCCAACGCCATGGCGACGCGGCTGAGCCTGTCGGCGCCAGATCACGCTTGGCACAGCGACCGCGGCGGTATCGTTCATTATGCCGCTTGTATCGCGGGCCTCTCGGGGGCGCTTGGCAAGGTGGGGCAGGACATCGCGCTGATGGCGCAGCAGGGGATCGACGATATCCGTATCGCGGGCGGTGGCGGATCGTCAGCCATGCCGCACAAATCTAACCCGGTGCTGGCTGAACTGCTGGTGACGCTGGCGCGGCTGAACGCGGGGTCACTTTCGGGAATGCAGCATGCGCTTATTCACGAACAGGAACGCTCAGGTGCGGCGTGGATGCTGGAATGGGCGCTGTTGCCACAGATGACGCTGGCCACCGGCCGGGCGGTCACCGCGGCGCAGGCGCTCTTTAACGGAATCGAAAGTATGGGCGACGCATGACCGCGACCGTTACTCTGGGCGTGGCTCTCGCCGTGCTGTCGGCGCTTTGCTATGCATTTGCGTCGGTCGCGGCCACCAAAGACGCGCGCGCCAATGGCGGTCGCGGCACGGCTGTGCTGCTTTCGGTGCTGTTGACCGCACTCTTGTCGGGGGGCGCTTGGTTGTTTGTCGGCCCGCCGCTGCCCGCCGCGTCGCCGCAGCTATGGACCGGTGTCGCAGCGTTTAGCACGGCGGGACTGCTGGCAACGGTGCTGGGACGAGTGTCATTTTTTCGCTCGATCGAGCTAGCCGGTGTCATCGAGACATCGCTGCTACGCAGGCTGATCCCGGTCTTTGCCACGGTGCTGGCCATGGTCGTGCTGGACGAGCGGCTAAACCCGCAGATCCTCGCGGCCTTCGCCCTGATTTTTGCAGGCATCGCGATCGTATGGATATCAGCGCCGCCGATGGCTGGGGAGGCGGAAGGCGCGCGAGACGCGGTCGCGCGGATGACCGGGCGCACGCTGGCTGTGGTGTCCGCCGCCAGCTACGGCGGAGCCTACGTAGCGCGTAAACTTGGGATCGCGGGCCTGCCCGACCCAATGCTGGGCACCGCCATCGGTGCTGGCGCGGGGATCGCTTTCTTCTGCTTGGCCGCGCTGGTGTCGCGGGGCTTCGCCGCGCAGCTGGCGGCAGTAGGGCGGCGGCCAACTGGCTGGCAACTGGCGGCGGCTTCGGGGATTTCTATCGGGCAGATCCTGCTTTTCCTCGCATTGGTATACGCGGGCGTGGCCACGGTGGCGATTGTCGCCTCTGTCGAGATGTTCTTCGCAGCGTGGCTGGCTGGCTTCGTCTTTCGGACGGAGCGGCGCCCCGGAGGCGCCTTCGCGCTGGCATCAGCGCTGGCCTTCCTAGGGGTTTCGGTGCTGGCGCTGGTTTGACGGCGCGGTTCGCGGGTGCGATCTTCACATTGATCTGGTCCGTATTCCCAACGGCGGCCTCGGCAAGCACGCGGCGCAGTTCGTTTATCTGCTCGGGCTCGTTCGCAGGATCTGTCGCAATCTCCTTGAATAACCAAGTTGCGGCGCTTTCGCACAAACCAGATCTATTGCACTGTCAGAGAAACTAAGATGCTCTATAACATCAAGCAGTTCTCGAACACAAAATCTAAAAGTAGCACTGTAAACAGACCGTTACTCGCCAGATATTAAAGGGAGAGGATATGCTACGGAAGGTTGCGCTACTGTTGATCGGAGTGATGATCATCGCTTGCTATGCCGTGCCATATCTTTTTGTGGGGCAGATCGCTGATTGGACGGGCAGTTTCCTGTTTTGGTGTCTTGCTGGTTTGGCCATCATCCTCCTCAACGCCGCAGCCATGGCCGCTTTCACTGAGGATGACGAATGACCACCTCTTATATCGTGACTGGCATCTTCATCTATATAGTCATCTCGCTGATCACCGTTTGGTTCTCGCGGCAAGGAAAAGCGACTTCAATGTCAAGCTACTTTCTTGGTGACCGCTCAATGGGTGGAATTATATCTGCGCTCAGTTACTCGGCCACAACCTATTCCGCCTTCATGATGATTGGGCTAGCCGGATTGACCTATCGTGGTGGCGTTGGCGCACTGGGATTCGAGATCGTCTATTTCGCGGGTGTCTCTCTAGTCGCAATATTCGGGCCGCGGTTCTGGCGAGTGGGGAAAAAGTACGGCTACGTCACGCCGTCAGAGCTACTTGGCCACCGCTATGGCGAACGCAGCGTCGCAATTGCAGCTGGGACTACAAGCCTTGTGTTCTTAATCCCCTATTCCGCCGTACAGTTGTCAGGGATTGGCTATCTTCTTTCGGGCATGACCGATGGCAAAATAACTTTTATGACGGGAATCATCATTGCGACCATGCTGGCGATCACTTTCTCTTATAGTGCTGGCATTCGATCCGTGACGTGGACTGACAGCATTCAAGCTTTTGTAATGATCATCGCCTCGGTTCTGGTGGCAGTTTTGATTGTGCAGGGGCTGGGCGGCTTCACCGCCATGTTTCGCACGATCACCGAAAGGGCGCCGGAGATGTTGCAGGTTCCCGGACCCGGCCTTTTCAGCTTCAAGGCATTTCTCGGGCTAACAATCCCTTGGTTCTTTTTTTCAATTTCGAACCCGCAGGTCAGCCAACGTCTGTTCATGCCGGCGAACCTTGTGGCGCTGCGCCGGATGGTACTAATCTTTTTGTGCTTCGGTCTGATTTACACGATCGTGTCAGTTATCTGGGGGTTTGCCGCCTTCGCGGCCTTTCCAATGCTCGAACAGCCTGACGTTGCGACCGCGACCATCTTGGCGTCGGACTATGTCCCCCCGGCTCTTGGTGTGACCGTGATGGTGGGCATTCTGGCAGCCGCTGTCTCGACAATCGACTCAATCCTGCTTACGCTATCGTCGATTTTCGCTCGTGACATGTATGGTAACATGGGCGGATCGCAGAATGACCACCACCAGTTAATCATCGGCAAGTTTGTAATCCCAGTAATCTCAATTTTAGCGTTAACGTTCGCGGCAGCAGAATTCTCAATGATCGTGGTACTCTCAGTCGCTGCCTCGGCCGGCTTGGTAGTTGTTGTGCCAGCGATCGTTGGTGCCTTTTTCTGGACTGGTGGCACAGCCATGGGTGCGTTGACATCCATCGTGGGGGGCGCGGTCTTCGTTGTCTGCATGTATCTGACAGGCAACAACTTGTTTGGTCTAAACGCCGGCGTGTTAGGCCTGCCAGTGTCGGTTCTCTTGTTCGTTGTGGTCAGCCTTGTCACGAAGCCTAGTGCCGCATCAGTGACTGCGGGGTTCATTGACGAAATACTTGATCCTGTGAAAACACTCTAGCCTAGGTCACAGCTCTCGAACAGATAACTGAAGCTATTAAAGAATTTGCGTCGAGAAATTTGGCCGTCAATCCGCCGCAGCTCGGCGGGTCAGATCGATGGCAAGTAACTTCTCGATGAAGTCGTGATCACGATGCGCTGCAAGAAGCACTGGCTGTGGCGCGCTGTCGATCAAAATGGTTTCGTATTGAATATTTGGGTGCAAAGCCGCCGCAATACGAAGGCGGCCAAGCGCTTGATGCGCAACCTTCGGAAGCGACATGGATCGGCGCCGCGTGTCATGATCACCAATAAATTGCGGTCATACGGGGCGGCAAAACGAGAGATCATGCCCGGTGTCGAACATCGCACAAGGATCTGAATAATAAGCCGAGAATTCCCATCAGCCAACGCAGCAGCGAAAGGCGATGAAGCGGTACAAATCCCAGAGACAGTTGCAACGATTTCTTTCCATCCATGATCCGATTGCCAACTTGTTCCAGCTTTTCCCCACGAAATGACATCCATCGGTTTCCGTGAAATGAGATCACTTGCGACGCCAACTGGGCGCGAAATCGCACAGGTCAGATCAGTTTAGCCGTCAGGTACGGATAACGTATTGGCTCACTTAAGTTAATTTTACGGTGCCGTTCACTCAGAGCGTTGCCGTCTGGCTGAGTAATGATGTCCGAATCACGAGGGGCATAGCTTTTCCGTGGATGGTGGACGCCCCGCATGAGCCCTCTAATAGTGCAATTCAAAAACTCTATTGCGGGATGGGCTAAATAGTCACGAGCGTCACCGAACCGAGGGTACGGACACAAATTGCCATTTTATCGGCCTGAAAATGAACTGGCACCGCATCGCTACAGATGAAATCGATAGCAGGAATCTGCTTAAAGATCGATCTTGCCCTTACGGCCTAGCCCGAAGAAACACAGATCAGTGGTTACCACTCTGCGTTCCTTCGATAAACATGAGAATGGCAAACCAATTGAACGATTGAGCTATGACCTGTGGTATCGAAAGAGGCTTAGGCAATACCATCCGCGGTTCAGACGGCCTCCAACGCAATTGCGATCCCCTGGCCGACTCCGATGCACATTGTGGATAGAGACCTCTCGCCGGGCTTCAATTCCAGCATCGCCGTGCCGGTGATCCTCGCCCCTGACATGCCCAACGGGTGGCCAAGGCTGATAGCCCCGCCGTTCGGGTTGACCCGTGGATCGTCGTCAGCGATGCCCAAATCGCGCAAGGTGGCGAGGCCTTGTGACGCGAAAGCCTCGTTCAGTTCGATGACACTAAAATCCTCTTGCTTCAGCCCGAGCCGCGCCATCAGCTTCTTGGACGCAGGCGCCGGACCAAAGCCCATGATGCGCGGTGCGACCCCGGCCGTCGCGCCACCGAGCACCTTGGCGATGGGGGTCAGCCCATGTTTCTCTGCGGCCTCTTTCGTGGCGAGGATCAACGCGGCCGCACCATCATTCACGCCGGAGGCATTGCCCGCCGTCACCGTGCCATCCGCTTTGACGAAGGGTTTGAGCTTTTGCAGCGCCTCCAAGGTGGTCGATGGGCGGGGGTGTTCATCTTCTGACACGAGGATGGGATCGCCCCGGCGCTGCGGGATAGATACAGGCACGATCTCTTGCGCCAGTCGTCCGCTTGCCATGGCGGCACCCGCTTTTTGCTGGGACCGCAGGGCGAAGGCATCCTGATCTGCACGGTCGATGTTAAAATCCTCGGCCACGTTCTCGGCGGTTTCAGGCATTGAAACGACTCCGTATTGTGCCTTCATCATCTTGTTGACGAAACGCCAGCCGATGGTGGTGTCAAAGACCTCGTTGTTCCGTGCAAAGGCGGTCTCGGCCTTGGGCATCACGAAGGGCGCGCGCGTCATGCTCTCGACCCCGCCCGCAACGATCACCTCGGCCTCTCCCGCCTTGATCGCCCGCGCGGCCGTGATCACCGCATCCATGCCAGAGCCGCAGAGCCGGTTCATTGTGGTGCCGGGGACGGTCTCGGGGTAGCCCGCCAGCAGCAACGACATGCGCGCGACGTTGCGGTTGTCTTCGCCCGCTTGATTGGCGCAGCCGAAAATCACCTCGTCAATCGCCGCAGGGTCCAAAGAGGGGTTGCGTTCAATCAGCGCCTTGAGGGGCACCGCGCCCAGATCATCGGCCCGGACAGAGGACAGCGACCCGCCATATCGGCCAATGGGGGTGCGAATGTAGTCACAGATATAGACGTCGATCATGCCAGTTCCTCCGGTACGATAAGATCGGCAACATGGCCTTTGGTGTGCAGCGTGGCTCCGGTGACGGCTTGTAGAGCGTCCATGCTTAAGCCCGGCACTTTTTCTCGCAGGATGAGTTTGCCGTCCTCAATGTCGATCACCGCGAGCGAGGTATAGACTTGGGTGACACATCCCAAGCCAGTGAGCGGGAAGGTGCAGCGCTCGACCAGTTTGGGGCCGCCATCCTTGGTGACATGATCGGTGACCACGGCCACGCGTTTGGCGCCGTGTACAAGGTCCATCGCGCCGCCCACAGCAGGCACGCCTTTAGTGCCGACGCGCCAATTCGCTAGGTCGCCATTCTGGGCCACCTGATAGGCTCCCAGCACGGCGAGATCGAGATGGCCACCGCGGACCATCGCGAAACTGTCGGCATGGTGGAAAAAGGCGGCACCGGGCTTGAGTGTGATGGGCTTCTTGCCAGCGTTGATCAGATCCCAATCCTCTTCGCCCTCTTTCGGGGCCTGACCGAAACCCAAAACCCCGTTTTCGGTGTGATAGGTCACATCGCGGCCTTCGGGCTGGAACTTGGCAATCATCTCGGGGAAGCCGATGCCGAGGTTGACGTAAGACCCGTCTTCGATGTCCTGCGCCGCGCGCCATGCGATCTGCGCATTCGAAAGCTTGTCCTGCATGATGTTGAACTCCGCCATCAGTAAACCACTCCTGTGCGCACAAGCACTTCTTCCTGTTGAGGTTCTGCCACTTCCACGATGGCGTCGACGAAGATGCCCGGGGTGATGACCTCCTGCGGGTCGATGCTGCCCGGCTCCCCCAGCACGCTGACCTGCGCGATGGTTTTTGCTGCCGCCATGGCCATCAGCGGGTTAAAGTTGCGTCCCGCCATGCGGTAGGTCAGGTTGCCGGTGCGATCCCCGTCCTGACCCTTGATCAGCGCGTAATCCGCCTTCAGCCATCTTTCGCGGACATACATCTTGCCATCAAATTCCTCGGTCGGTTTGCCTTCGGCAAGTTCCGTGCCGAAGGAGGTCGGCGTGTAGAAGGCGGGGATGCCGGCACCGGCGGCGCGGATGCGCTCGGCCAATGTCCCCTGGGGGACGAGGTCCAACTCGATCTCGCCTGCGAGGTACTTTTCATTGAAGGCTTCGGCGTTGGAGCTGCGCGGGAAAGAGCAGATCATCTTGCGGACCATGCCAGCTTTGATCATCGCCGCGATGCCGCAATAGCCGTTGCCCGCGTTGTTGTTGATGACAGTGATGGCCGTCGGGCTGCCGGTGGCGCGGAAGCGGTCGATAAGGGCGTGGATCAGTTCGATCGGCGCGCCAGAGCCGCCAAACCCTCCGATCATCACCGTCGCCCCATCCGGGATATCGGCCACGGCCTCGGCCACGGCAGGAAGTGCTTTGTCCATTGCTGGTCTCCTCAGGTTGCCGAGGGTCTAGCGGTCAGGCGTATGCAGAGCCAGAAATTTGTGCGTATGTTGACATTTGTTCACTATTCGTAATTTCATGTGCGTATGACGAACAAATCCAGCAGCACAATTTCCTCTCTCGCCAAGGGGCTTCGGGTGATCGAATGTTTCGACGCACAGCGCCCCAAGCTGTCGATCAGCGAGGTCGCGGCGCTGACCGGGCTTGACCGTGCCACCTCGCGCCGGTGCCTGTTGACGCTCCATGCCGAAGGCTACGCTGCCTATGACGGGAAGTTCTTTACGCTGACGCATCGCTGCCTGCGCCTTGGCACCGGGGCCATTGGTGGCTTGCAACTGCCGCAGGTCGTGCAGCCGTGGCTGGATCAACTGACCGAACAAATCAGCCAAAGCTGCTCCGTCGCCATTCTTGACGAGACCGAGATTGTCTATCTCGCCCGCGCGTCGCAGCGGCGGGTCATGTCGATTGGCCTGATGCCCGGATCACGCCTGCCGGCACATAGCACCTCCATGGGGCGGGTGCTGTTGGCCGCGATGCCAGATGCGGAAGCGCGCCGCGTCATTGAGGCGTCCGATCTGTCCCCGCGTACTCGGTTCAGTCTGACGGACCCGGAGGAAATCATGGCGCAGGTACAAACGGCGCGGAGGCGCGGCTATGCAATGGTCGATCAGGAGGTTGAGATCAGCCTGCGCTCGCTCGCGGTGCCAGTGCTCAACAGCAAGGGTGCCGTGGTTGCCGCTCTGAACACCGGGATGGCAGCAACGCAGCCGGCGGATCCGGAGGAATTGGTTGAAGGTTACCTGCCCGCACTGCTAAAGGTTCAGGCTGGAATTGCGCGCATTCTTGGGTAGGGCACTCCACAAATCTTTACCCACCCCCAGATCAATAGCCGACAGTGGCCTTCGTGGCCAGTAGGCATGGTTCTCTCCCTTTCCCGCGCAGAGCAGATAGGCCACAGTCTATATTAGACCCGGAAAAGTCTATATCGGCAACACTGAGAGCAGGTTTGATATTGGGTTCTCGACCTTCTGCATCAATGGTCCGCTTGTGCAGCGCAAGACCGGGATCTGCCGATTCTGCGGAAACTAACGTTTGCGAGTGCAGAAATGGCTGTTCCAAATGCGGCGCGAACGCCTTTCCTGTTAAGCTTTTCACGCTTGCTGCGGTACGGGAAATATCTTGGCTAATTTCCGGAGGTTTTGGGCGGTTGCGGCGAGCAGGAATTCGTCGTTTGCGCCACATGGGCCACGTAATCGGAGCCTTCCGAGACCGAGGATGCGCTTGAGGCGCGCGAAGAGCATCTCGACCTTCTTCCGAAGCTTCATGGGTATGTCGTATTGCTTGGTTTTCGCAATGTCTCAGGCAATCTGGCGGGCGTCTTCGTGTTCTTCGCGGGTGATCGATCTTGCATCTGCGTTCGGGCAGCATTTCGCCTTGGACGGGCAGGCCTGGCAGGTCAGTTTTAGGGCACGGTATTTGGTTCTGCCCTGTCCGCTCGGCCCCCGGTTCGGGTCCGAGTAGTTTCGCCGGAACTGTTTCAGTGTCTGGCCCTTGAGGCAGAGGTATTGGTTGTTCTCACGTCCCACTCGAAGTCCGCCCGGCTCCAGGTGCCGTCGGCGCGTCCGGACTTGTCGAAGACAGGAATGTGCGGGGCAATCTTGCGTTCGACCAGCCAACCCAGCATCGGCCCGGTGCCATAGGCAGTGTCAGCGATCAGGCGTTCGGGATGCAGGTCGAACCTAGTCCTCACCCGATCCAGCATGTTTTTGGTCGAGCCGACCTCTGCTTGTCGGATCGATATTGTCGTCCCAACAGCGACGACCACACCGTGATCCGTATCGATCAGGTAGTTGTCATAATAGCTGAAGAATGCCGGTCCTTTGCGCGCCGCGGTCTATTACCGGCAGTGTCTTGCGCAGCAAGGTCATGAGAGGCACTGGCTGGCCGGGTCGGAAAGCGACGTGAACTTGGGCACAACCTCGCTGGCTGCGCCGAAAGAGGCCTCATCCAGCGTGTCGAGATACTCTCGAACCGCGCGGGGCGCATCGATCGGATTGATAAGCCCCGCGTCCCAGTCCTCCCTCGGTGTCGAGTTCTGCCAGCAGCATCCGGATCAACAATTCGGGGCCTACTGACGGACGCCCGGTGTGGCTATAGAAATCGGCGAGATAGGTGCGGATGCCGGACAGATCCACGAACCGGTCAATCAAGCGCAAGAGGTGATCCTGCGGGACATGATCCTCAAGCGAGAGCCCATAGAACAGCGCCCGCTGCGCCTCTGGCGAGATCGACTACACTGGGAGCATCTCGAAACGAGGTGATGTCAAAGTTCGGACGCTCCTTTACGAGGCAGCAAATGTCATGCTGACCAGATATGCCGCGCCGCTCAAGCTGAAATCATGGGCGCTGGCAATCGCCGCCCGGTCTACGATGCGAAAGGCGCGCGTTGCTTTGGCCAGACGTCTCGCAGTCATTCTTCATGCCATCATGCGAGACCAAACCAACTTCAAAGCGGCCTGAAATTGCTAAGTTCAAAGCGAGGATTCCAAACACCAGTTCCCAGCGGGAACGATGCCCGAGGGAGGGCGTAGGACACAGCGTGTATTCTGTAGCAGCGGCCTCGGCCAAATCGCGGTTTCAACCTTGCCGACCTACCTCCAGCCAACCCCATCCTGAGCCCTGGAGCTCGAAAAGAACAAAGGCAACCTCAGACATCGACAGCAATTGGAAAAGCGCATTGACAGATTAGAGAACAAAATACGCCCATTCCCCAGAAAAACTAATGTCTCCGAGCGCAGGAATGGCCGTGCGGTCAAACTGGTGCGTGAGATCGAGATCGGCCTAATGCGGCGGTTGATTTCGGTGTTCGCCGCATCCCTGTCCATCCTATTCGAGCAAATTTGGGTATCGCTCGCTGTCGGTTTCGTGGCCAGTTTATTTTTTGGGGGGGGGAGTGCGATCGTAGTGATCTGGGGAGGGGAGCGCAAGAGACGCGGGTGGGGTATCGGCTAAGACGCTGGGCGATTGACAGCGGGCAGGCCTACAAATATGCGCATCTTCGCACCGCTATGGCCGCTGCCCGATCTGTTGCGAGGCATCCGGATCGATACAAACACCCGGTTAGGGTGGCGCGTGCTGACGGCGCTGTAGCAGATGAGCGCATTGACCTCGGTGTTTTTCGGTCAGCGGATGCAGTCTTGACTCACCTACAATCTTAAGTCGAGCGTGGTGGCGATTATCGGATCGGTCGAAATGTTCAGGGCTGCGCGGCGCTCAGCCCTGCTGCTAATATTTCGCGCGGCGCGCGGCCCCCGCCTCCACCGTATACTCGGTGCTAACGATGGCGGAACCGGCCGCGCTCGGCTGAGCGCGGGTCGATTCCCGGATTCGGATTGCTTTGCCCGCCCGGATGCCCGCAATTTCATGACGCGCGCGGAGCATCCTTTTCGGCCGTTTTGAGGCGCCTTGCTGCCACGAAACCTTACGGATTTCAGTAGGTTCCAGGCGCGAAACCTGCCCGGATTCTGTGTCCGCAAGAATTTATAATTGTAGAAGTCTAACTTTTTTATTGCTCTAACTCACTGTTTAATTTTATGGTCGATGTATGCAAACGGAAGGTGGGTCGGCTTCCGCCTGGGTCCGAGCGCCTTATATGCCCGGTCAGTCACCGGGTCGATTGAGGGAAATTCATAAATGCAGGCTTGCGATCTCAGCGCAGTCGAAGCGCGTAGGCTAATTGGCAATAAGGGCATGTCTCCAGTCGAACTTCTGGATTCGTGTCTCGCGCGGATTGAGGCGGTGAACCCCCCGGTCACCGGTGTTGTCGCGATAGCTTATGAAGCCGCCCGCGCCCGGGCCAAGGAAGCCGAGGCGCAGGTTATGGCTGGGGACGACCTTCCGCCGCTGCACGGCTTGCCGGTTGGAATCAAGGACCTCGTGGACACCGCTGGACTAACCACGACCTATGGCTCCGAGATGTTCCGCCACAATGTCCCCGAGAAGGACGAGGCGCTTGTGGCAAACCTGCGGACGAAGGGAGCCAACATCTTTGCCAAGACAAACACCCCGGAACATGGGGCAGGGGGGAACACGTTCAACCCGGTTTATGGCGTCAGCGGCAACCCCTTCTTTCCTTCGCGTACCTGTGGCGGATCGTCCGGCGGGTCTGCCGTGGCGTTAGCGACAGGTATGATGCCGCTGGCCCATGGGTCGGACAATGCCGGAAGCCTTCGCATTCCGGCATCCTTTTGCGGTGTCGTCGGGATGCGTCCCACAGCAGGCATCGTTGCATCGGACAAGCGGATGATCGGTTCGACGCACTTTCCCGTCCAGGGGCCAATGGCACGGACGGCAGAAGACACGCTGTTCATGCTGAAGGCCATGGCGACGTCGGATCCAATGGATCCTCTGGCCTCATTCATGGATTACTCGCACGACCGGCCCGTCGACCTGTCGAGCCTGCGCGTGGCCGTGTCGGAAGACTTAGGCTTCGCCCCGCTCGAAGACAGCCTGCGCGCGGTCTTCCGCGAGCGCTTGGGTCTGTTCGGATCGGCCTTCCGCGAGGTCGCGGATGCGTCACCTGAGATGGAGAATGTCGATCACCTCTACGAAGTGCTGCGGGCCGTCAGCTATATCGGCATGTACAACAAGCGGGAGCAGGAGCACCCCGGCAAGTGGGGTCGGCTGGTCGCCCAGAACCTGGAACATTCCTCGCAGTTCTCGATCACGGATGTTGGCCAGGCGATGGCGGACCAGACGGACCTGTACCGCCGCGCGCAGCTGTTCTTCCGGGAATTTGACCTGTTGATCACGCCAACCGTCGGCGTGTCACCCTGGCCGAAGCACGAGGTCTATCCTTCGGTCGTCAACGGCCGTCCGATGGCGAACTATTTCGAATATGTCGGCCTGACCTATGCGATCACGCTGCTTAACCATCCGGCCATTTCCATTCCCTGCGGCGTCGACCGCGAGGGCATGCCCTTCGGAATCCAGATCGTCGGACGCCGGAACGAAGATCTGAGGGTCATGCACGCGGCGATCACGCTGGAACAGCTTCTGGCCCGCAACCCGATGACGGCTCGTCCGCTTCCTGACCTCGTGGCCCTAGAGAAGGTCAAGGTTCGGGACGAGATGGAGCCGGTCGTATGATCCTGTCCCCTGCTTCCTCCGTGTGCGCCGGTCTGCCAGTGCGCGCGTCGAAGGTGCGGGTGGACCGGCCCCCGCATTTCACGAGGAGGAGGAATTGGAACTTGAAGATGCGCGTGAGGGCCGACAGCGAGACATTTCGCGACAAGGCGACGAACACCATCCGTGAAGCAATCATGTCGCTTCATTACCGGCCGGGCGAGGCGCTGATTGAAAGGCACCTGTGTGAGGAGACAGGTGTCAGTCGGACTCTGGTTCGCGAGGCATTGCGCTTGCTGGAGGCCGAGGGGCTAGTCCGACGCGAAAACTCCCGAGGCCTCGTGGTCACCGAGCTGTCGCCGGACGAAGTGCGCGACATCTTCGACTTGCGCCTCATCCTGGAAGCGACCCTTTTGCGGCGATTCATCGCCAAGGCCAACAAGGAAGATACTGAAAAGATGAGCCGACTGCTGGACCAGGCCCTAGTTGCGGCCGAAAAGAACAGCAAAGACTACACTAGCTTCATCAGTCGGTTTGTCCACCTGATCTGGACCGGTGGCGGAAATGCGATGGCCGTGCAAATTTTGGAGTCCCTTCGAAGTCGGATAAATTACGTCCGGGTCATGCTGTTCCGCGCAACAACTCAGGATGAGCACAGGATAACCATCGGGCTTCTGCGGTTGGTCACGCAATCTGTGGCGGACGGAGAGACCAACGCGGCGGTCGATACTTATTGCCGTTATCTGAAGCGCGCAGAGGACCGGGCCATCGGCATAATAGAGGATCGCAAGGCCTCTGGGCGAGATACCCGCGTCTCCAAAAAAGACCGCAAGAAAGGCTGAAGAAGACAATGGTAGTCGACGCGCGAAATAGCACCATCGCGAGAGCGAAGAATTACTTGGCCTCTGGCGAGTTCTTGGACACGCTTGGAAGGCTAGTTGCGGTGCAGACCGAAAGCCATCCGCCCTCGCGCAAGCCCGAATTGGAACGGTACTGTCACGAGGTGATGGGCCCGTACCTGAAGAACCTTGGCTTTAAGATCGACATCTTCGAGAACCCGCTGCCGCAGCACGGCCCCTTTCTCGTCGCGCGTCGACATGAGGATACCGCCCTGCCGACGACCTTAGTCTACGGGCATGGCGACGTGGTGCGCGCTATGCCCGAACGCTGGCGCGAAGACTTGGACCCATGGGTTTTAAAAGTCGAGGGCAAGCGGGTCTACGGACGGGGTACGGTAGACAATAAGGGCCAGCACCTAATCGCAATTGAGGGCCTGCGCGCCGTGATCGAGGAACGCGGATCCCTTGGTTTCAATGCCACGGTGCTGATCGAAATGGGCGAAGAGGCGGGATCGCCGGGGCTTCGAAAATTTTTAGAAGACAAGAAGGACATTCTGGCAGCGGATGTCTTCATCGCGCTGGACGGGCCGCGCCAGAGTATGGAGGTGGCCGATATCACCCTGGGCACACGTGGCGGTCTAGGTGTCGATCTGGTCGTTAACCTGCGCGAGGGTAGCCACCATTCTGGACACTGGGGCGGGCTTCTGAAGGATCCGGCGGTGGTCCTAGCCCATGCGATCTCCACTATCATTTCTCGCGATGGCCGCATTCTGGTTGAGGGATGGCGCCCCAAGAAAGTTCCTCAGTCTGTACGCGAGGCGAGCCGCAAGGTGAAGGTCAAGGACCTGCCCGGCGCACCCGCCCCGGACGAAGGGTGGGGTGAGCCGGGGGTGAGCCGGGCCGAACGTATCTATGCTTGGAACAGCGCCATCGTGCTGTCCATGATCTGCGGCCAGCCGGAAAACCCGGTGCCCGCGGTCCCCGGCTATGCCAAGTCGCGCATCCAGTTGCGACACACGGTCGACACGAAAGCCGACGATGTGGCTCCGGCGCTGCGCAAACATCTGGACGAGCACGGCTTTTCCGAGGTCGAGGTGCAGCTGATCACCGAACGAGACATGTTTCCGCCGTCGCGCACCGATCCCGAGCATCCCTGGGTGCAGCTGGTCGCCAAGTCGATGACGCAGACGATGGACGATGATCCGAACATAATTCCCACCATTGGTGCCTCAGGCCCGTCGGAATTCTTCAAGCAGACGCTCGGGGTTCCGGTCATGTGGCTGCCTCAGAGCTATGGCGGCTGCGGCCAGCACGGGCCGAACGAACATGGGCTGATTGACCTGTACGATGACGGGCTGGCCATGATGGCCGGGATCTTCTGGGACATCGGCGAGGTCGCGGAAAGCGAGCGCGAGCCACTGAAAAACAAGTGAACGCAGGGCAGGGGACCCAAGCAGGTTTTCATCTCCATAAACTTAGAAGCCTAAGTATATCTTGGCCCCCACAAGATGGGGGCATATCCGACAACCAAAAGGGAGAACAACCACATGAAGACGAACAGAAACGGCCTGATTGCCGGAGCGATGAGCGCGCTTGCGGTCCTCGGTACGGCGGTTCCCGCCGCGGCCCAAGACGACAAGCTGCTGATGGTGACCAGCACCTTCCCGATGACCTCTCCGACGCCTTACGCCGAGAGTAACGCGCAGATGTATTCGGTCTGGTGCCAGACCTATGGCTGCCTGGGGCGCTACAACTACGCCACCAAAGAATATGAAGGCATCCTGGTGGAAACCTGGGAAATCGTCGACGACAACACTTGGCGCTTCAAGCTGCGGGAGGGTTTGGTCCGTCACGATGGTGGCCCCGGCCCGACAACGACGGATGTGCTGCATTCCTATCATCGTGTACTGAACGATCCGGCAAGCACCCAGAAGAACATCTTCAGCGAGGTCAAGACAATCCGCGAAGTGGACGAACACACCTTCGAGATCGTCACGACAAAGCCGCTGGCGTCGCTGCTGTCCTACATCTTCGACCGTTTCATCATCACCAGCGCCGAACTGGCCGAGGACAGCGCGTCACCGGACGAGGACGCGCCCTATGGCTGGGGTCCGTACAAGCTCGCGTCCTATACGCTCGATCAAGAAATCGCGCTGGAGAAGAACGACGATTTCCCTGGTATCGCCGAGACCGCGCCCGACATCGCCGTTTACCGGCAGATCCGCGAGGCGGAGCAGCGTGTGACCGCGCTGATGAATGGCGAAGTGCAGATCGCCCGCCTAATCCCGCCGCAGCTGGTGTCGCGGATCGAAGGGAGCGAGTCCATCGACACAGTGCAGAGCCCGTCGATCGAACAGATGTTTTTGGCGTTCAACCCCAAGTTCGAACCCTGGACCGACAAGCGAGTGCGCCAGGCGGCAGCTCATGCCATCAATAAGGACCTGATCATCGACCGGTTCCTGATGGGTCTTGCGGACAAGCTGGACGGTCCCCTGGGTGAACAGCAGATCTGCTACACCGGGCCGCTCGATTTCGTCATTGACTATGATCCCGAGAAGTCGCGAGAACTTCTGGTCGAGGCCGGGTACGAAGACGGCGGACCGTCGATCGAGTTCATGACCGCTTCGGGCCGCTACATCTCGGACCGGCAGGTTTCCGAAATCGTGACGCAGATGTTGACCGAAGTCGGGTTCGAAGTTGATCTGCAGGTGCCGGAATACGCCAATCTGACCGCCGCGATGCGCGCCGGTGAACTGCCGATGTACTACCTCGGCCGGGGCCTGTTTCTGGACCCGTCGGAGCCGCTGTCGCAGTACCTTGAATCCGATATCACGCAGCGGATCGGCTACACCAACCTTGAGCTGGACGCGCTGCTGCAGCAGGAACGCCAGACCCTGGATCCGGAAGAGCGCTGCCAGATCGTCCGGCAGGCGGCCGAACTAATCGCCGAAGAGGTGCCGATGTTCTTCATGTGGTCGCACCGCCTAGTGCACGGAGTGCAGAAGGGCATTGAGTGGAATGCCAGCGCCGACGGCGAAATCTGGCTGTCCGACGTGAAAATGTCAATGTAAGCCATGGGCTTGCATAGGACCCGCGGCGGCAAGATCGTCGCGGGTCGGCATGCAACGACATTTGGGAGCATACGGTTGTTACACCTAATCACGACAAGGCTGCTCGGAGCGATCCCGGTCCTCCTGCTTGTGACAATGGCCATCTTCGGTCTTCTCAGGTTGGCTCCGGGCGATGCGGCGGAATTGCTGCTGCCCGACGACGCGACCGAGGAGCAGGTCGCCGAAACACGCGAGGACTGGGGCCTAGATCGTCCGGTTTGGGTGCAATACGGTCAGTTTTTAAGCAATCTTGCCCGGTTCGACTTGGGTGAATCCTATCGCTACCGTGCGCCGGTGTTCGAACTGATCGGAGAGCGCTTGCCCGCTACGCTCGAACTGTCGTTCTACGCACTGCTTCTGGCCATCGTGATCGCCGTGCCGCTTGGTATGCTCGCGGCCCTGAACAAGGGCAAGGTGATCGATGCGATCGTGTCCGTGCTGTCCATTTCAGGGGTAAGCGCACCGTCATTCTGGGTCGGCATCCTTCTTGTGCTCTTCTTCTCAGGATACATGAACCTGTTCCCGTCCAGCGGCCGGCTGCCCTATGGCGTTTCCGTGCCGACGGTGACCGGCTTCGTCACCATTGATGCGCTATTGGCCGGCTCCTTCGAGACCTGCTTCCAGGCGCTGCGATACTTGGCCTTGCCCGCCCTGACACTGACGCTTGCCATGATCGGGATAATTTCCCGGATCACGCGTGCTGCGGTGATCGATGCGGGTCAGGAAGAGCATGTGTTCACCGCGGTCGCCAAGGGCATGAAGCGGCGGTCGATCGTCCGGCGCCACCTGATGCCGAACGCGGCCATCCCGATCGTCACCATCATCGGGCTTGAACTGGGCGCACTGATCAGCGGGTCCATCATCGTCGAAGTAGTGTTCTCGTGGCCGGGCATCGGAACCCTGCTGTTCCAGTCGATCAGCGTGAGGGACATGCCCCTGACGACCGGGGTCGTGGCTTCCTACACCATCCTGTTCATCGCGCTGAACCTGCTGATCGACATCTTCTACGTCCTGATCGACCCGCGCCTGCGCAACAACAAGGCCTGACCATGAAGTTCGATTTCTTCAACCTCAAGTTCCTCATCGGGGCCTTCCTGCTGGGCTTCATCCTGTTCCTGGCGGTCTTCGGAAACCTGCTGACGCCCTTCGGGGCCAACCGGCAGAACCTCCTGGCTTCGCTGCTGCCGCCACTGACGGACGGGCATCTCTTGGGCACCGACCACCTGGGCCGCGATATTCTGGCGCGCATGATCTCGGGTGCCCGCGTATCTCTCGCCATCGCGGCGTCGGTCGTGGTCATTTCGGGGGTCGTCGGTGTCACCATCGGCGCGCTGTCTGGCTACCTGCGGGGTGCATGGGATCTTGTCACGCAGAAAATCGTGGAATCCTTCTGGGCCTTTCCGCCGATCCTGCTCGCCATCGCGATCCTCGCCTTCCTGGGGCAGAGCCTGACTAACGTGATTTTCGCGCTCGTGATCCAGCGGTGGATTCCCTATTCGCGGATGGCCCGCGCGCAAGCGATGGTCCTGCGGTCACTAGCCTACGTTGAATCATCCCGCGTGATGGGGGGAGGGCTTTTGTGGGTCATCCGGCGGCACATCCTGCCGAACCTGATGGCTTCGGCGATCATCGTCGGCACCTTTTCCATGGCCACCGCAATCCTGGCAGAGGCCTCGCTGAGCTTTCTCGGCCTGGGTGTCCCGCCGCAGATTGCCACCTGGGGCGGCATGCTGGCCGAAGGCCGGTCCTACATCACGCGAGCCTGGTGGTTGGCCGTGATGCCCGGCGCGGGGATATTCATGACCGTGCTGTCCCTGAACCTTCTGGGGGACTGGCTGCGTGACCAGTATGACCCGAAAAAGACACTGAACCTGATATGATACCAGATACAAACACCCAAACCGCCCCCCGGGGCGCCGCGAACAGGACCGATCCGCCGGTACTGTCCGCGCGCAACCTGTCGTTGTTCGTCCGTGAGGGGCGCAAGCGGATCAAGATTGTGTCCGACGTGTCCTTCGACATCAAGGCGGGCGAGTTTTTCTCTCTAGTTGGGGAAAGCGGTTCGGGCAAAACGATGATCGCCCGTGGAATCATGCGGCTGCTTCCGTCGTCACTGCTGGAGATCGAGGGCGAACTTGATTTCTGCGGTGACTCGCTTATCACCTTGCCGGAGTCGCGAATGCGCAGGCTGCGGGGCGGCGCGATCTCGATGATCTTCCAAGAGCCGATGAGTTCGCTCAATCCGCTGATGCCGATCGGGCACCAGATCGAGGAAACGCTGGAACTGCACAGCACGCAGTCCAAGAAACAGCGAGCCGAACGAATCGAGACGTTGCTGTCTGAGGTGCGGTTCGATGACCCGGCCAAGATCGCGCGGCTGTTTCCACATGAACTGTCTGGCGGGATGCGCCAGCGCGCCATGATCGCGATGGCGCTGGCCAACAATCCCAAGCTGCTGATCGCCGACGAACCGACGACCGCGCTGGACGTGACCATTCAGCGCGAGGTAATGGAGATCATCCAGAGGCTCCGCCAGAAACACGGTCTCTCGGTGCTCTTCATCTCGCACGACCTGTCGCTAGTACATCAATACACGGATAGGGTCGGGGTGTTGTACGGCGGTGTCCTGATGGAAACTGGGACTGAGACAGACGTGATCGGCCGTTCGGCGCATCCATACACCGAGGCGCTTCTGAACTGTGCGCCGGGGCGCCGGGTCGATGGCAAACGACGGCAAGGTATCCCCGGCACCGTTCCGTCGCCCCTTGACTGGGATGTCGGCTGCCGGTTCCGGGACCGCTGTGCCAAGGCAGATGCCGCCTGCACCGAAGCTCCCATACCCGTCAAAGAGCTGAGCCCGCAATGGTGCGCCAGATGCTTGAGGCCTTCTCAATGATACAGACCAGTCCGACCGTCTCCATGTCTGCCCGAGATATCCGGAAGACCTTCCACCGCTCCAACGGCTGGTTCGCCCCGCCGACCGAGACCAGGGCTCTGCAGGGAGTTAGTTTCGATGTGCAACCCGGAGAGATCTTCGGCATCGTCGGCGAAAGCGGATGCGGAAAATCGACCTTGGCCCGCGTGCTTGTAGGTCTGGAGGAACCTGACGCCGGAAGTCTATCGCTGGCCGGACGCGACCTGTTCGGACCCGGCGTCTCGGGTGTACCCCCGGTGCGGCGCGGCATACAGATGGTATTCCAGGATCCCTATGCGTCTCTCAACCCGCGCATGCGCATTGGCGAGGCCATCGCTGAGGGACTGGCGATTGCCGGCACGGCGAAATCCGAACGGGACGACCGGGTGGCGGAGACCCTGTCGCTGGTCGGGCTGTCACCGGATGCGTCACAGAAACACCCATTCCAGTTTTCCGGCGGTCAGCGGCAGCGCATCTGCATCGCGCGGGCCCTGGTGATGGAACCGTCGTTTTTGGTTGCGGACGAGGCGGTTTCCGCTCTCGACATCTCGGTTCAGATGCAAATTTTGAACATGCTGTTAGATCTGCGCGACCGGATCGGGCTGTCGATCATATTCATTACACACGACATCTCTGTCGTAGAATATCTCTGCGATACGGTAATGGTAATGTACAGAGGCCAGGCGGTCGAGCGGGGGCGTACACAGGACGTTCTGGACAATCCGCAGGACAGCTACACCCGTTCACTGATCTCCTCGGTTCCGCGTCTACACCATTAGTTCTGCACAGGCTAGCAATTGGCAGGTCCGGAACAATCCTTTGCGCCCTGCGGGCTCGCATCGAAAGGCAAGTGCCGTCGATCTCACTTAGCTAAGTTTTGCGGAAACAAAGCAGTTTGATTGCGGATGATGTAGGTCAGATTGAGGTGACAGAGCCGTCCTTTTTCCGATGGCCAAACGACGAACCTAAGAATATCTTTCTTCGATTACATAACTAACCTTATAAGTACAAATCTTGTGTCGCGGCGCGCGCTACCCTCAAGTGCGACTCTTGTTAGAAAACAGTAGTTTATCTAATGAGAGGAATCGGTATGGGAGCCGTTTACGAGCAACTGAGTATCACAGAACGACGCAAGATAGAACGCTGGAGACACGCGAAGGTCCCAGTTGACGAGATGGCGCGCGTTCTGAAGCGCTGCAGATCAACGATATTTCGCGAGCTAAAGCGTAACCATTTCTCGGACGAAAACAGTAACCACGCCATTGATACCGCGGTTCACGCGGCTTGATTGTCGGCTTCTTGTGGCAACGCCTTCCAGTTCCACGGCAGCAGCTCATCCAGCTTGTTGATCTTGTGGTCGTGGATACGGTCGAGAACGTCCGCGAGATAGGCCTGTGGATCGAGGCCATTTAGCTTTGCCGTCTCGATAATAGTCATAGCGCGGGCCAAGGTTTCCGCACCTGTGTCGGCCCCTGCAAAGAGCCAGTTCTTTCGCCCAATACCGATGGGGCGCAGAGCCCGCTCTGCTGGATTGTTGTCGATGGCCACTCGACCGTCAGTTAAGAAGAGGCTGAAGGCATCCCTTCGACTGAGGCCATAGCGGAAGGCCTTGGCCAGATCGCTCTTGCCGGGAATGCGCATGAGCTGTTGTTCGGACCAATCAAAGAAGGCCTCCACCCTTGGTCGGCTAAGCCTTTGACGGGCCGCAAGGCGAGCCTCTGCGGACTGGCCGTTAATGTCACGCTCGATATCGTAGAACTTACCGATCCGGTCGAGCGCCTCGTGCGCGATCTCGGACTTGGTTGAGGTCCAAAAGTCGTGGAAGTCTCGTCGTAGGTGCGCCCAACAGGCCGCCTCGCGCAAACGCGGCGGGCCATCGGATTGAGGCGCGTAGAGCTTGGCATAGCCCTTGTAGCCGTCTGCTTGCAGAATGCCGCGGGCATCGGCCAGATGGCTTAGAACGTGCTCTTCTTTCCAGTTGGGCGCGAACCGATAGACAGTGCCAGGTGGCGCGGCTCCCGCCCACGGGCGCTGGTCACGCACGTAGGCCCAGATCCGGCCTTGCTTCACGCCTTTACCCAACCCTTTGTCTCTTCGGGAACGGTCCAATACCCGGATTGGGGTATCGTCCGCGTGTAGAAGGTCGCTGCTCAGGATGTCCGCATCGATCCGCTCGATCAGCGGCGATAGTGTCTTCATGGCGCGGCCGCACCAACCTACGAGTGTGCTTTCGGGAATGTCGGCCCCCATCCGCTCGAAGATTTCATGCTGGCGGTAAAGAGGAAGATGGTCGTCGAACTTCGAGACCAGCACATGCGCCAGGAGGTTCGGCCCGGCCATGCTGCCCGGG
>NZ_WMEC01000003.1:0-152548 GCF_021736025.1 Sulfitobacter sp. M22
ATTGATTTTCTGAAGGAAGGAATTCATCGCCAGCCCGCTGTTTTCGTCAAACAGCTCCCACCCGGGATCGCCGTCGATCGGCATGCCGGTTTCGGCCAAAACCATCCGTGCCCGCACCGCATCACCGCGCGGCACAGAAATGCTCGTACCATCTTCCGACACCATGGCATCAAAGCCCGCATTCGCCAGTGTCGCTTCGATTGAATTCGCAGAGGTGATCGACAGATTCGAATAAAGCGGCGCGTAGTCCGGACGAGTCACCGCACCGATGCCGAGAATCATCAACAGCATCACGCCGATACCCGCCCCGCCAAGCACCATAAGCTTGTTACGACCGAGCGACTTAAGATTGTCGAGTAATCCTTGCATGATGCCCCTCAGCAGCGATTTGTTATGGATATATTGAACAATTCATGCCTCGTGGCAAGTATTAAACAATTTTTAACCTTGTGTTTTTGGCCCTGAGAGACGAATGTACATTAACACCAAGTTAAGGTTTCCACATGGCCGATAAAGCAAAAAAAAAGCCAGCCGCGGCAAAGCAGGGCACCCCTGCTGACGCAGCGGACCGGCCGCGCGGATCGCGCAAAATGCTGATTGCAGCGGCCTTGATGTGTGTGGTCTCGCTCGGTGGTGGCTTCTTCCTTGCGCGCGCGGCCTATGTCAAAGACGCAGAAGCCTTCGAGCCCGAGTACAAGAGCGATGAAGCCGAACACGCTGACGCCAAAGATAACGACGCTGCACCGCAAAAACCAAGCGACGAAACGCACGGCGAAGCCGAAACCGACGATCACGCAGACGGCGAAAAAGACGCTAAAGCAGCCGACACCGGCTTGCTTGATCTGGGCGAGATGCTGACCAACATTCAGGGGTTCGACCAGAACGGATCCCCCACGTCGGTTTATCTTAAGGTTAACCTGATGGTCGCCTACCGCCCCGACGACGGCGCGGACAAGCTGATGGCAGAGCGTCAGCCTTTCATGCGCGATCTCTTTAACGGGTACCTGCGTGGACTGACGGAAAACGACGTGCGCGGCATGGCGGGCATTCTGTATATCAAGGCCGAACTGCTAAAACGCGCCCGCGCGGCTGTTGGCAATGATCTGCCGCAGGAAATCCTGATCAAAGACCTGATCGTGCAATAGGGGGCTGAGATGAGCGCGAGCGATACAGCAACACGACCCGACGAAACAGGCCCTAACCTGATAGACGAGATCATCCGCATGTCGGATTTCACCTTTGACCGGCTTCCTATGCTGGACATCATCGGTGATCGCATGGTTGAAAACCTTTCAGTCGCCCTGCCCGATTTATTGCGGGCCATGTGTGAAGCATCGCTGGCATCGCTCGATTATATTCCAATGGGCAAAGTGATCGAAGGGCTGCCCAAGCCCACGTTTCTCGCCATCGGAACAGGCCATCCGTTCGTCGGCGAAATCCTTGTGGTGATGGACCAGACCGTTCTGATGACTGCGGTAGAGTTGATGCTGGGCGGCAATGCCAAGAATATCGACTTCGACAACACTGATCCCTTCACAGCTATTGAACTGGGCTTTGGAGAGCGGCTCGCCTCTGCTGTCTTTGCCGAGCTGGAGCGATCACTGTCGGTTGTAGGGGCCGCGAACCTAGAGCTGGACCGCATCGACACAGAGGTCGAAGGCGCTGCAATTGCCAAGAATACCAGCCTTTGTGCGCGGCTACGTTTGTCTCTCACCTTGGCAGGCAACACAGGTAACCTTGATCTGGTCATTCCCTATGACGCCCTAGAACAGATTCTGCCTGATCTTGGCAAAGTCTATTTCGGTGACCGCATGGTGTCGCAAGACCAGTGGCGGTCCCTTATCGAAGCGCAGATCGAACGTGCCCATGTAGAATTGGATGTCGTGCTGTCCGAAAACGTCTTTCCCCTACAGAAGATCATGTCGTGGCGTCCAGGCGATACGATTGATTTTGGTATCGAAGAAGGGCGCGACGCGACAGTGACTTGCGCCGATACCCCGATGTTCAACGTATCTTTGGGGAAACGCAATAACGGCTACGTGGCTGTGCAAATTACCGAAAAGCTGGAAATTCTGGAGGACCACGAAGATGATAGCAACGATAATTGACAGTCTGATCGTCGTATTGCTGATCGGCAGCATCGGCTATGGGTATGTGGTCTCGATGAAGTTACGCAAGCTGACCGCGACGCTGAAGCAGCTTGAGCCGCTGGTTGAACAATTCTCATCGGCGGTCGATAAATCCGAGCAATCGGTGCATCACATGCGTGAAAGCATTGAAACCGCGCAGCGTGTGCCTGACCCCGTCGACGAACCACGCCCCGTAGAAGAAGCCGCCGCCTCTTTCGCAAGCCGCCGCGCCACCAAGCCCGTTCCGGCCGAACGCAATGGCGTCCGTGTGGTGCGGGATAAAAAGGAAATGGTGCGCGCATTTTTCGAAAATTCCTCTGCGGCGAAGGGCTGATAGATGTTTGGATCAGGTATGTTTAACGGCAAGATTATCATTGGGGGGCTGGCGCTTACGCTCTGTGCCAAAGCGGCCCTGTCCTTCCCAGAGCTGCCGATGTTCAAAGATAGCCCCCTTCCCGCGCAGCCAATGGTCGTGCTTGCGGCGGAAACCAAGGAAGAAACGGAGCTGCAGCCGGTTCAGGATGCGCCGCCCTTGGTCGCTAATCTGCCCGACCTGTCAAACGGCTGCGAAGCGCCGGAAGACGTGCTTATTTCTTTGACCAAAGAACGTGAACTGGTGCGTTTGCAACAGGTAGAGCTGGAAAACCAGCGGGCTGAATTTGCCCTGGCACGTGAACGGCTTAACATCGAAAAGGCGTCGCTAACGGAACTGAAGACGTCTATCGAGAGCCTGTTGGGCCGCGTTGACGCCGCACAGACCGATGACCTTGATCGATTGATCCAGCTTTATACAAATATGAAGCCTACGGATGCCGCGCGTATTATGGATGATCTGGATATCGAAACCACCATCATGATCCTCGGAACCATGAAGCCAAGAACTGCCGCGCCAATCCTTGCGAAAATTCCCGCAGTGCGTGCCCGCGCGGTTTCCAAGATTATTCTTGAACGCTCTCAATTGCCCGCAGACCAGGACCTAACGGGCATCAAACTGCGCTAATTCGGGTCGGTCCGCAGGATTGATCCCTGCGGTGCCGCGCGCTTCTTATTGTTGCGCAGATCAAAGACAAAGCTAATAATCTCCGCCACGATTTCCCAATGGGCGACGGGGATGACCTGATCGACTTCGATCTCGTCATACAGCATCCGCGTTAACGGCTTATTCTCGATCATTGGAATATTGTGTTCCGATGCCACCTCGCGGATACGCCGCGCCAGATGATCAGCGCCCTTGGCAATACAGACCGGGGCCATGTCCTGCGCAGGGTCATACTTCAGCGCAATCGAATAATGTGTGGGGTTGGTCAGGATCACATCCGCCAAAGGCACGGCGGTAATGGTCCGCTGCTGCGACAACTCGCGGCGACGGCGCGCCCGTTTCTGGCGGATTTCGGGGGAGCCTTCGGATTCTTTATGCTCGTCCTGGATGTCCTTCTGGCTCATCCGTTGCTTGCGCCGCCAGTCAAAACGCCGCCATAAGATGTCGGCAATCGCAATGGGCACCAGCAGAATTGCCGCTGCAATCAGCAGCTTCACCGCGGCGGCGGTCAGATAGCCGGGCAGGTGCTCTGGGATGAAACCAGCCGATGTCCAGATGCGCCGCACTGCTTCATTCGTAAACCACACGGCGAGCCCGCCAATCGCCAACACTTTGACGATACTTTTCACGAATTCGACCAGCGCATTGGCCGAAAAAAGACGCTTAAATCCCTCGAACGGGGATAATTTCGAAAGTTTGGGTTTGATACGCTCGGCGGCAACCACAGTTTCGCCTTGGATCACCGCGCCAATCGCGCCCCCTAGGAACAGCACACCAAAGATCGGAAGAACCGCCCAGACGATCATAAAGAAAAACTCGCTCATGATCTGCCCCAACCGAATGACACCCGGCTCCCCCGTGGCGACCAACAGGGTGGGAGCGTGGTCTAGGAGAACCGAAAGCGCGACCACAATTTGCGGGGCTTGATACGGCAAGATCAAGGCAGCGATCGCCAGCATCGCGACGACAACCACCATATTTCCCGTCTCTTTCGAAGATGGGACGTCGCCTTTCTTGCGCGCGTCCTTAAGCTTCTTCTCGGTCGGCTCTAGCGTCTTTTCTGTGCTATCGCTGTTCTCGGCCATGACTAGATCCTAAACCCCATGATCCATTCTTGGAACCGCGTCAAAAAGTAATCAAGCATGGTTGGCAGGGCGATGGCAAGGATCAGTAGCCCTGCCCCAATCAGCAGCGACGCCGCGACAAAGAACACGGGCAGCTGCGGCATCATCCGGTTTGCCAACCCCATACCTAGGTTCAAGATCACCCCCATCACGAAAAATGGGGCCGCGATCGCCGTGCCAATATAGAGGCTCGCACTTGCCACGCGCAGAATTTGATCCGCCAGATCTGCTAGGACGAACTGACCGGGCGGAAAAACTTGATAGCTGGCGAGCAACGCGCGGATGATCAGATGATGGGTATCTGTGACAAAAATCATGGTAGCCGCACTCATAAGCAAAAGACTGGCGACCATTGTGGCCCCTTCAAATGATCCGAACGAGGGTCCAAAGGCATTCGCCAAACCGGATACCTGCCCCACCTGAAATCCGGCAAACTGCAATGCTGACAAGAGGATACGTGCGCAAAGCCCGATCCATAACCCAATCAACACCTCAGCGCCGAACAGGAATACCGCGGTCACGATACTGTCGGGTAACGAGCTTGCGACCGGGGTCAGAGGCAGCAGCGACAGGCTGATCAGCATCGCGAGCGATAGACGCGGCCGTACCGGAATCTGAACCTCGCCAAAACCCGGCATGAACATCAGCGCTGTTCCAATGCGCGCAAACACAACGAAGAATGAGAAAAACAATGACGAAATGAAAGGTTCGATTGCCACGGGCCCTTACCCGACGGTGCCAACGGTACGCAACGACGCTTTGCGGTGGACTTCGTTATGCGAAATCACCTGGGTCATTGGGCTGACCCGTTCCAGTATCGACCGCACGTAGGGACGCGCTTGGGGGCTCACTAAAATGGCCGGCCATTCATCCGCACTCGAGAATTTTTGGATTTCTTTCCGCACAGCAAGAACGAACTCCTGCACGCGCGATGGAGACATCAAAAACGTCTCCTCTCCATTTGCCTTCGAAATAGAGGTCGCTAACTCGCGTTCCCAATCACTGCCCAGGTTAATCACCGGTACGTACCCTTGAGAATCCTTTAAGGACTGGCAGATTTGCTTGGCGAGTTTGCTCCGCGCATGTTCGATCACGGTCCGGATATTCTTGGACGTCGCACTGGCCTCGGCGACCGCCTCGATGATCATTGAAAGGTTCCGGATCGATACCCGTTCAGCTAGTAGCGCTTGTAGAACATGCTGCAACATGACGGCTGAGCTGCTGTCCGACCCATTTGAAAGCAGTTTTTGGTATTCCTTATCCTGCCCTTCGATCAGTTCCTGCGTCGCAGCGTAGGTGAGTATCTCGGGCATGTGCTCTTTGATCACCTCGGTCAGGTGGGTGGTAATCACACTTTCAGGATCGACAACCGTCATCCCCATCAGCTCTGCTTCGGAAGCGCGCGTTTCGTCGACCCATATGGCCTCGAGCCCGAAGGTGGGCTCGCGTGTGCGCTTGCCGGGCAAATTGATCTCCTGCCCGGAGGGGTTAATGACCATCATCATCATCGGATCAACCTCACCGCGCGCCGCCTCTACGCCTTGCAGCGAGATGGTGTAGGTATAGGCGGGCAGTTCGGCATCGTCCTTAATCCGGACAAGAGGAAGGACAAAGCCAAAGTCCTTTATAAACAGAGACCTGAGGCTTTTTACCTTGCCTGGCAGGGCGGCATTCACTGATGTAATCATCGGGACAAGCCCGGAACCAAGGTCAAGCCGCACATCATCCACCCGAAGCATATCCGAAAGCTTGTCTTCGGTACTTTCAGCAGGGGCGGCCTGGCGCGCTGCCGCTAGTTCTTCGGCTTTATCCCGCTCTAGAAAAGACTTTTGCATGATATAGCCAAACCCCACCATGCCGGTCGACAACGCAAGAAAGATCATCAGCGGAAAGCCGGGCAGCCAACCGATGCAGAATGTCAGGCCGCCTGCGACATAGAGCGCCTTGGGGAAGTTGCTAAGCTGGCCTAAGACTGCTTCATTCGCGGCACCCAGCGTCCCGCCCTTTGTCACGAGCAAACCAGCGGCAAGGGAAACCACCAAAGCCGGGATTTGCGTAACCAGACCGTCCCCGAT
Organism: Sulfitobacter sp. M22; assembly: GCF_021736025.1. NCBI lineage: Bacteria > Pseudomonadati > Pseudomonadota > Alphaproteobacteria > Rhodobacterales > Roseobacteraceae > Sulfitobacter > Sulfitobacter sp. M22. Next base: position 6,368 of record NZ_WMEC01000003.1, read on the forward strand.
GGTCAGCACCGTATATCGGCTCATGGCATCGCCGACGCTTAGGCCGTGGCTGATCATCCCAATCATAATGCCGCCGAACACATTAATCAGCGTGATGATCAACCCGGCGACCGCATCGCCCCGGACAAATTTCGACGCACCATCCATGGCCCCGAAGAAAGAGCTTTCTTCCTCCACCGTTTTACGCCGTGTTTTCGCCTCCTCCTCTGTAATCGCGCCCGCCCCTAGGTCAGCGTCGATCGCCATTTGTTTGCCAGGCATCGCATCCAACGAGAATCGCGCTGCGACTTCTGCGATCCGAGTAGAGCCCTTAGTTATGACGATAAAGTTAATGATCACCAGAATTGTGAAAACGATGATCCCGATGATGAAATCGCCGCCCAGAATGAACTGCGAGAAACCTTCGATGACATTCCCTGCGGCACCTGGGCCATTGTGGCCTTCACTTAATATTAATCTGGTTGAGGATACGTTGAGGGCGAGACGCAGCATCGTGACGACCAGCAGCAGCGTCGGAAAGGAGTTAAATTCAAGAGGTGTACCGATCCACAACGCCACCATGAGAATCAGTACAGATAGCGCGAGCGAGATCGCAAGACCAAGATCGAGAAAGAAAGGAGGCAACGGAATAAACAGCATTGCCAGAATGAGAACCATCCCCACGGCAAACCCGATGTCGCGATTGGCACCACTCAGCTTTGCAAAGCTGAAGGGCACCGGATTTGTGTCGGGTGTCGCCACGTTCAGTTGACCTCCGCATAGTGGGGTAGGACCGGGGTCAACACCTGCGTCGAATAAATGGATAACGCACCGCGCGTTTTCCCGGAATTCGCGCCGCTTAGATCTGCGCTCCAATTAAAGTCGGGCATGTCGCGGGCAGCTGCAACCTGTTGCGGTGCGTTGTCGCCAGCGCTGACATCACTCGCAAAGCGGGTCAAGAATGCTTGGGCGATGCGCTGGTTCTGCTTCAACTTCTTTAGGTAAACCGCTTTATAGCTGGCGTTTGAGGAATGGTACCGGCCAGCCGCCTGCCACCAATCGCCCGTCTCGTGATAAAGCGATGTGAGAAAGCGCGCGGCATAGTCTACGTTATGCACCGGTGCCGTCGCCTCCTCGAGCGAGGCAAACTGGTCACCATGCCAACGCTGATTGATCTGCATACAACCGACATCTGTCGACCGAACGCCACGCGCCTGGGTCTCGCGGACATGCGCTTCGAGGGCCAGCTTGCTCCCGAAAAATGTGCCGGTGCCATTCGTATTTGCGGTCCAGGGCCACACCACCAACTTGTTGTTCACTTCGCGACCCGCTTCTTGAATACCTATGGCCAGCAGCAGGTTTCCCGGAATGTCATAGCGTTGTTCAGCTGCGAGAATTTCCTCAATGCAAATCCGCATCGGATTTTGGTTCGTGCTTAGCGCCGCAGGTTTTACCGCCGATACCGACGCGGTGTAAAACCCCGACCAGCCAGCTTTGTCCGCTTGTGCAGATATCGGCAGCAATACCGCCAGCAAAAATGCAGACAAGCGCACCCTAAAGCCCCCCATTGGCCACAAGGTCGAAAACCCGGTCAGACAGGCCTACGAGTGTCGAAAAGATAAAGGGTATACTGATCGCAAGCGTTACAAAGATTGCGGCAATTTTCGGCACAAAAGTCAGCGTCATTTCTTGAATTTGGGTCAAAGCCTGGAAAAAGGCGATGGCCAGTCCGACCCCAAGCGCCACGACCAGCACCGGCGCTGATCCGATCAGTGTCACGGTCAACGTCTGCCGGATGATCTCGTAGATAGTGACAGGATCCACAGTGGACCTCCGAAAAACATGGCGTACATTAACCTGATGTTAAACCGGCATGCGCATAACTTCTTGGTACGCTTCCACCAATTTGTCACGCAACGCCACCGACACCTGAACCGTCTGCTCCATCGCCATGGTGGCCTGAACAACTTCCTGAAGGCTGCCCTGCCCTGTCAGCCCCTTGATCGCCATCTGGTCGCCGCTGCGTACGGATTCCACCGCCTGCGACGCCGCATCGCCAACCATTTGCGAGAAATCTTTGGGAGCGGGGCCTGCAGCCTTCGGTCCGCGCGTTTCTCCCTGAACCGTCTTGGAATAGGCGGCTTCAACATAAGAGGAACGGATGGCGGAAAAATCTGTCATTCTGGCACCTTACTTCAACAGCTCGACCAGCTGACGGCGCATATCGCGCGCCTTGTCCAGCATCGAAAGGTTTGCTTCATAGCTGCGCGCGGCTTCGCGCATGTTGCTCATTTCGATCAACGGGTTAACGTTCGGCATCTTGATGTAGCCATTCTGATCGGCCGCTGGGTGCGATGGCTCGTACCGCAGGGTAAAGTCGGCAGCATCCCGCGTTACGCCCGCAGACTGCACAATCGCCGCGCCGGTGGCCGGATCGGTCCCGCTTTCGAAGGAAATGGCCTTGCGCTGATAGGGGTCACCCCCAGCCGTTTGCGCGGTCGAACTCGCGTTGGCAAGGTTTTCAGACACAATGCGCAACCGATCACCCTGCGCGCGCATCCCACTGGCTGCTGTTGTTGAAATTCTGGAAAGAGAATCCATCGCGCCCGCCTCCTATTACCGTCGACCTGCAACGGCATAAACCATCTCATGCGCCTTGCGGTACAAACTGGCTGCCATCTGAAACTGTCCCGAAGCACTATTCGCCTCGACCAACTGCTCTTCGAGATTCACGTTATTCCCGGTCATGGTCGCGCCAGAAAGAACCTTTGCCTCGACCACTTCGGCCTCTTGCAACCCCTGCGACCTGCCGGTGTCCTCAAGATAGCTTGCGAAGCTTTGAACGTCCTGCGCCCGGTAACCCGAGATATTTGCGTTGGCGATATTCTCGGACACGACGTTTTGCCGCGTGGCAAGCCACTGCAAACGCTTGGGGGCAAGACTGAACAAGGATGTAGGATCTGTATTCATACTAGACTCATAATCTATCCTTGATATATAGCAAGGATAGAATATTTTCGAAAGAGTATATTTTGACTTCTGCCTTCGCAAACCTGCAAAAGTCCATCTATTCATGCGCCAGCGCAAAGATCTCGGGCACCGTCAAATCAATCACCGGCATGACCTTGACGGTCGGCGGGCTGGAAGCAATGGCGGCCATCGGCAGCCAATGCAGAGTACACACCCCCGCAGGGCATATTGACGGTGAGGTCGTGAGCGCGCAGGGAAGCGACCTTTGTGTCTTGCCCTTTGGCACATGGGAAGGCGTGTCTGTCGGAAACGCGGTCGAATTGATCGAACATGACGATATGGTTTTCCCCGACGAGAGCTGGATCGGCACGGTGGTCGATGCGCTTGGCCGCCCGCTCACTCAATATGCACGCGCCCGACGCCCCCGACGAAAAACCCGTTTTCGCGCCAATCCGCCCGGCGCGTTCGATCGTAAAATGGTCGGCGAGAAGCTAGAGACCCAGATCAAATGCATCGACATCTTTACGCCCATTTGCCGCGGACAGCGGATGGGGGTTTTCGCGGGCTCCGGCGTTGGGAAATCCACGATGATGGCCATGCTCGCCCGCAATACGGATGCCGATGTCATCGTGATCGGGCTGATCGGCGAACGCGGACGCGAGGTACAACAGTTCATCCAAGAGGATTTGGGCGAGGAAGGCATGGCGCGCGCGGTGGTCGTTGTCTCTACCGGGGATGAGGCGCCGCTGCTGCGCAAGCAGGCCGCGCTCACCACGACTGCGATTGCCGAATACTTCAAATCGACGGGCAAACAGGTGCTGCTACTGCTCGACAGTGTCACGCGTTTTGCCATGGCGCAGCGTGAGATCGGCCTCGCCCGTGGCGAGCCACCGACCCTACGGGGCTATCCGCCGTCGGTCTTCAGCGAGCTTCCGCATTTACTAGAGCGCGCAGGCCCCGGCATGGCGGCCGAGGGCGACATAACAGGGCTTTATACCGTGTTGGTGGACGGGGATGACATGAACGAACCGATCGCGGATGCGGTGCGCGGCATCGTGGACGGGCATCTGGTTTTGGATCGGCGCATCGCGGAACAGGGGCGCTTTCCTGCGATCGACCTGCAAAAATCACTGTCACGGATGCTGCCGGGGTGCCACTCCCCCGAGGAGTATGAAATCACCAAAGTCGCGCGCAAGGCTTTGGGCCGCTATGCCGATATGGAGGATCTGATCCGCCTTGGGGCCTATAAATCAGGGTCCGATCCTGAAACTGATCAGGCCATTACCTTCTTTCAGGCAGCAAGCCCGTTTCTGTCACAAAGCCGTGGCGACAAAACGCCCGCCGCCGAGGGGTTTGCAGATACCTATCGGATGATCCTTGAATCCGGCATCGACGACCCGCTGCGGAGTTTTTTCGAGGAACGCGCCCGCGCCGAGGCTGGTCAGGCGCAATAAAAAACCGGCGGGACGCATGTCCGGGCCGGTGGTTTGTGTCCTCAGGGCCCCTCCCCACCAAAGGCGGAGAGGGTGTTTTCATAAAACGCCGAAAGCGAATTAACGGAACAAGCTCAGGATGTTCTGAGGGGCCTGGTTGGCAATCGACAAGGACTGCGTCGCCAGCTGCTGCTGAACCTGATAGGCCTGCAAACGTGCCGCTTCTTCTTCCATATCCGCATCAACCATCGAGCTCACGCCGGAATCCAGCGTGTCCGTCAGGCTGTCGATGAACTCCATCTGACCTTCCAGAGCGTTCTCGGTGATGCCGAGGGATGTGGCTGCAGTGATCGATGCTGCTAGCTGCTTTTCAGCAGCCGCCAGTTTAGTCCGTATGTTAGTTTCATCATTTGCACCGGCTGAAGTCTCTGCAGTATCCGCGGCGGATACATCGATCGCTTCGAAGGCTGTTTTGATGTCGTTTAGGTTAACACCTTCAAAGGAGAAAGTCGTTGTCCCAAAACCAGCCGAATCCCGCTTTACGCCGTTGACCAGAGTGACAGGTGTACCTGCCGTACGCCCGCCAGCGCCGTCATCGACCCCGAGGGTTGTCTTTGTACCGTCTACCAAATTATCGCCGTTAAAGGTGGCCTGCTCGATTGCAGTTCCCATGTTCTTAACAAGCGCAGCAATTTCGAGCTGAACATCATTACGATCCACGCCGTCGGTTTGGGCGAAGGCAACACGCTCAACAATCTGTTGTGCAATGTCGGCAACAGTTTCGGCACCAAGACGGGCTGTCGCGACGGAGTTCTTGGTTGCGGTCATGCCTTCGTTGATGGCTTTGAACATGCCGCTGTCGCCCTTCATCGTCTCGGAGACGGCGAAATAGGCAGCGTTGTCTTTACCAGATGCCACTTTCAGACCCGTGGAAACACGGTCCTGTGTTTGGTTCAGCCCGCGGTTCACGTCTTTCAACGTGGCCAGAGCGTTCATTGCGGAGCTATTGGTGAGAATGGACGACATTTAATGTTCTCCTTGCTTCTCGTATTGATCCAGTCTTCTGACTGATGCTGGCAGGGGGCCAGCTTTATTTATATTTTACTCAGTTGAAAGCGGGCTGGACGATTGTCAGTGCCAGCCCTCCCCCACCATAGATGGAGAGGGTATTGTCATAAAACGCCGAAGCCGAATTAACGGAACAAGCTCAGGATGTTCTGAGGCGCCTGGTTTGCAATCGACAACGACTGCGTCGCCAGCTGCTGCTGGACCTGATAGGCCTGCAAACGCGCCGCTTCTTCTTCCATATCCGCATCAACCATTGAGCTCACACCGGAATCCAGCGTGTCTGTCAGGCTGTCGATGAACTCCATCTGACCTTCCAGAGCGTTTTCGGTAATGCCGAGAGATGTCGCAGCAGTGATAGATGCTGCCAGTTGGGTTTCGGCAGCACTCAGTGCAGCGCTCATGTCGATATCATCCGGAGTTCCCGGAGTGGTTTCACTATAAACCTTCACGCTCTCAAATGCGGTTTTAATCGCGCCAAGGTTCACGCCTTCAAAATTGAATGTCGTGGTAGCGAAGGTGGATCCATCGCGTTTGACACCGTTGACCAGAGTTATGGAGTTATCGGTTGTCCCGTCATCCATTTTTGTCCCATCAACCAGGTTATCACCGTTGAAGGTCGCTTGTTCGATTGCGGTACCCATGTTCTTTACAAGCGCATCGATTTCCAACTGGACATCGGCACGGTCAACGCCATCGGTTTGAGCAAAAGCAACACGTTCAACGATCTGCTGCGCAATGTCAGAAACAGTTTCTGCACCCAGACGGGCTGTCGCGACGGAGTTCTTGGTCGCAGACATGCCTTCGTTAATGGCTTTGAACATGCCGCTGTCGCCTTTCATCGTCTCGGAGACGGCGAAATAGGCAGCGTTGTCTTTACCAGACGCCACTTTCAGACCCGTGGAAACACGGTCCTGTGTTTGGTTCAGCCCGCGGTTCACGTCTTTCAACGTGGCCAGAGCGTTCATTGCGGAGCTATTGGTGAGAATGGACGACATTTAATGTTCTCCTTGCTTCTCGTATTGATCCAGTCTTCTGACTGAGGTCAGCCGTAGAAAGGCTAACCTGAACTACTTAGCAGCTCAGGTTAAAGCAGGGTTAACAAAATGGGTAAATCGGTAGAAAGAGGATCAGAATTTCTGATCAATGCGCATATTTTTGTCGGCAACGCCGCTGACACGTTGCCCCATCTTCCCGTAATTCCCGTCTAGATCATTGCGATTGCTGATCTTTTTCACCTCGCGCAAAATGGTGCGCGCCGCGACCGCCATGCGGGACAAAATGGCGCTGTCTTCTTCAATCGCGCTTTTGAGGTGCCTGAGGTGCCGCTTGACCTCCAGCTCCGTCATAATCGGGTGATCGATAAAGGGCTCTACAAGCGGCGTTTGCAGTTCCAACCATTTCAGCGCGCGGGATTTCTCCTCGAAGATCGCGCTGACGACGTCCAGATCGCCGGCCTTGATCGCGTCTATCTCGCGGTTCAGCACGTCGATTGTATCGTGGATCTTCGCCACATAGGCGTGGATGTTTTCTTCGTCCTGCGGGGTTAACGCAGGCTGGTCCGTCGCCTCCCCCTCTGGGGTGCTGCCGCGTTGACCAAAGCGGAAGGTGCGCGACATCATTCGCCCTGCCCTCCGATCGTGAATTTGCCCTGACCGTAAGCATCCAGCATCTGCGACACGCTGCCCGAGAACCCGAAACCGCCCTGTTCGACAAGCTGGCCAGCAACGGCTTCTGACATGAACGACCGCCACATATCGGCTTGCTGCTCGCCCCCAAACGCAGATGAGCCGGCCGTCTTCATCATCTCATCGACAAACTGGGTCAGAAACACCTTTTCGAATTCCTTGCCCGTCTGCGCCGCGCGATCGGGCTTGGCGATGTCGAAGGCAGGCTGTGCCGACGTGATTGGACCCGTCATCAGATAATCTCCAGATCGGCGTGTAGGGCACCGGCGGCTTTGATCGCTTGCAGGATCGCGATTGTCTGCCGTGCGCCAACGCCAATGGCGTTCAACCCATCAACCAGTTCCTGCAGGCTCACGTCACCGTTCAGAATGCTAAAGCTGCCGTCGGTTTCCTGGATATCGATTTCCGTTTCGGGCACGATCACGGTCGTCCCCCCGATAGAGATGGGTTTCTCGCTGATCACAGCCGTATTGCCACCAACACTGATTGGACCGGGCTGGCTAACGCCAAAGTTCTCGCGCACGCGCACGGTCAATCCGCCTTGACTGATGGCAACCTGCGCGATCCGCACATCAGCTCCCATGACGATGGTGCCGGATTTCTCGTCGATCACGACCCGCGCAACGGCATCCGGCGTGACCAGCAGATTTTCAACTGACATGATCGTCTCTGGGGCGTTGCGCTTGTCACCGACCCAGACCTCGATCGTGCCGGAATCCAGCACTTCGACCTGACTAGACCCGAGGTGTCGGGCAATCGCCTCGCGCACACGGTCAGCGGTCGTAAAATCCGGATTGTTCAGCGCAATCCGGATGCTGTCGAGCTGGAAGAGGCTAAATTCGATCTCGCGTTCAACGATGGCACCGTTTTCGATCCGTGCGATAGTCGGAACGCCGTCCACGACGCTCGCGGCATTGCCGTCCACGCGATACCCCGAGGCCGCGACCGCACCCTGTCCTACGGCATAGACCTCACCGTCTGCACCGGTCAGCGGTGTGATCAACAAGGTACCACCGCGCAGGCTGGTCGCATCGCCCAAGGACGACACCGTGATATCGATGGGCGAGCCGCGCCGCGCAAAAGGCGGCAGCTTGGCCGTAACCATCACAGCTGCGGTATTTTTGGTTTTCAGCGTCTCGCCATCCAGATTGGCAACGCCCAAACGTTCAAGCATGCCGCGAATGGATTCACGCGTGAAGGGGCTAGAGTTCAGCTTGTCCCCCGTCCCCAAAAGGCCCACGACCAAGCCATAGCCGATCAAATGGTTTTCCCGAACCCCTTCGAAATGCGCAATGTCCTTGATCCGAACCTGCGCGCCCGCGGGGACTGCCGGCAACGCAAGCAGCGCGGCAGCCGCAATCACCTGCAAGCCGCGCAGCCATGCTGAGAAAGGGGGTCGCTGGCGGTGCGCCATTGCGAAATCTCCGGTACAAGAACAGTTCAACTATCCTTGCCATAATCACGTAGCAGACCGTTTTATACAAGTTAAATCATCTATTAATTGTTGCTACCGCAGAATATACTTGCTACCGATAGGAATAGTCAGGGTTTAGGGCACAAAAACATGCGCATGTATATTTTCGAACAGCGGAAAGAACGATGCGCCGGCCTAACCGCAGAACTGCGCAGCGCAGGTATCGAGCTTCAGTTCGTCACAGCCGAGTTTTTCACCACCGGGCTTGGCCCGTTGCTGCAACCTGGCCACCAAACCAATGCGGTTTTGATCGGTGAAGGCGATGACACGCGTGAGTATATCCGTGCGATGCGCACAGCAGGCTGCGTCAATCCGGTCATCGTCCTCAAGGATTTCCGCAACGCCAAAGACACCTCAGATCTGCTGAACCTCGGGGCCGATGATGTGATCGTAAGCCCTATACGCGGTGCAGAAGTGCTGTCGCGGACAAATTCGATTATCCGGCGGCACTATGGTCACGCCTCTGAAAGCGTGATTGTCGGAGAGCTGACGGCCTATTTCGACGGGCGCGACCCGATTGTGTCTGGCAGCCGGATTAAGTTGTCGAAACGAGAATACTCGGTGTTTCAGCATCTTGCGCTGAACTCGAACAAGGTCATCTCGAAAAACGCGATCTATGACGCCATCTATGGCAGCAGCATCGACCAGCCGTTTGACAAGGTGATTGACGTCTACATCTGCAAGCTGCGCAAAAAGCTCGCGTCGGCGTCAAAGTCGGGCTGGCAGTATATCGAAACCGTACATGGTCGTGGCTATAAGCTCAGCTCGCCCGAGGTGACCTCCAAGGCAAGCTGATCAGCGCAGATAGTTCAGGATCGACAGGCTCGAGAGCCGCGATGTCACCTGATAGCTCGCTTGCAACTGCGTTTCCAGACTGTTCATCCGCGTGGCTGCCTCATAGGGGTCGACGCTCTCGTAGTTGGAAATCTGCGTGCGCTGGACCAACGATAGATCATTCAGCTGCATCTGTGTTTTCTCGACGATCTGCTGGTTGAAACCGATCCGTGCAGAGATATCCAACATCCCTTCCTGCGACGCTGACAGGCTGTCGACGACCTCTGACATCCAAGTGCTATAGGCCGCGTCATCCATCTGGCTCACATCCGAAACAGCAAGCATTGCCAAGCCCTTATAGGCATCGCGGAAGGATTGTTCATTCGCACGCACGCCATATGCCACCTCTTGGCCGGTATTCACCCAAGCACTAAGCTGCTTTGTCTCGTTGCCAGCTGCATCGGCTTCGGGCGACGCTTGATAAAAAGTGCCTTGGAAATTTCGGCTGGCATCGGCGTCTTGAGACTGGAAAACCGCGTCGATCTGATCTGCAATCGCTTGGGCACTTGCGGGATCCGTCGGCCCGGAACCAAAGATTTCCTCCATCACGGATTGCGGTGACCGCCCGGTTTCAGCACTGTCTTCCGGCCAACGTGTCAGCGCGGTCTTGTTGGATTCCAGACCGGAAAACAGGTTTTCCCCGTTATACGAGGTGTTCATCGTCGACACGAGGCTTTCAAGGGCTGCCCGCGCCTGCATCTGGAGCACTTCGGCCCCATTGTTGTCCCGCGTTGCATTGACCAACGCGCTTTCCAGCACCGATTGCACCTGCGTGCGTGCAGCATCGACCGAGGCGAGCATCGCGTCAAGCTTGCTGCCGAGGACCTTGTTAGACGTGATGAAGGTTTGCGTATTCGCCTCTCGGCCGTGCAGTTTCATGACCGACGCGGCGCGCGGGCCCAGATCGGCATAGATGTCGGCCTTTTTTCCGGTCGCGACTTCCTCGCCCGCACGCTGCAACGCCATTGTGTTGCTCTGTACGTTCTGTCGGTTGAAAAGGTTAAACTGAAACGACGAAAAACTACTGATGCCTAGAACCATTTTATCCGCCTCATACCGCTGCGATCAGCGTGTCGATCATCTCTGACACTGCTGCGAGCACTCTGGAATTTGCCGCGTAACTTTGTTCGATCAACAACAATTGCTGCATCTCGTCGTCGATATTGACGCCCTCGGAATTGCGTCGCGCCGACATCACCACCTCGGCCGCAGAGGCCGCTGCATTGAAATCATTCTCGGCCCGCGCACGCTCTGCCGCCTGACTGGTGATCATCTCGGCTGAGAAATCACGCAATGAGACCTCGCTCGGAATGCCTGTGCCTTTCGCGGCGTTCATGGGGTCATCAAGTGCGGTCAGAAAGGCGTTGATTTGCCCCATTTCAGACCCTGCACCAGGGGAAACCGCCTCTAACCCGTCCCGAATACGCCAAACCTCGGCATCGCCAGTTGAGGAAATCTTGTCGTTCACCTGCAAGCGGCTGGCCAGTCCGGTGAGGTTATCGGGATCAAAAGCACTGCCGTTGTCGGTGAACAAGCCTGCCTCGTTCGGTTCCAGGCTGGCGTCGGCCCCTTCGAAGGTCTGGATCAACCCGCGGGCGAATTCATCCAACTGTTGACTAAACCGCGGTATCGTCTCTCTTTTCAGTTCGGATAGCCCCGCAAGACTGCCGTGCTGCACACCGCGGACGCCGTCTTTGAACGGGGTGATGTCTTGTTTGCCCGCCATCAGCGTCCCGTCACTGGGGTTAAAGGTCACGTCCTGAACCACTTGCCCTTCAAGCAAAGCCGCACCGCTGACGGTATATAGGCTGATCGACCCATTGGACGACCGGTGCATCCGCGTATCCACAATGCCCGATATCTGATCAAGGATCGTATCTACTTTTTCATCAAATTGCGCAGCCTCTAGCGATCCTGGCGCAAAACTGCTGCCCGAGGCATTCAGGTCACGCAGCTGATAGAGCGCGGTGTTCAAATCCGCGACTTCATAGCGGATCTCCATGTTCACGTCGCTCAGCGTGGTGGACAAGGTCGTCGCCGCCCCTTTGACCGATCGCGCCAAATCCTCTGCTGCCAACGCAACCGCGGTCTGCGCACCATTCGACGATGGCATATTTACCAGTGTTGTCAGACTGTTCTGAAAATCGTTGAACCGGTCCGCGGGCGACGTACCATCGCCGGGCTGCCCCAGATAGGAAGTATAGCTGGTCAGCCCTTCCTGAATCGATTGGTACTGCGTCATCCGGGCGTTTTCGAGCCGCGACATCCGCTGCAGCGTCGCATCGACTTCGCGGCGGACCTCGCTGATCACAGCGCCGCCTTGCCCGCCGCTGGCGGTGACAAGCACCGCCTCGCGCCGGACATACCCCGGGTTCATCGCATTCGACACGTTATCCGCCGCGACCCGCGACTGACCCTGTGTGGTATATAACCCGGCCGTGGCCGAATTCAGCGCGCCCGTAAGGCTCATGTCATGCTCCGGTCAGACCGTCTGGATTATCGCTTCAGACGGGTGGTTTCATCCATCATATCGTCGACGGTCGTGATAACTTTGGCGTTGGTAGAAAACGCCCGCTGCGCTTTGATCAAGTCGGTCATCTCTTGCGCAATGTCCACGTTAGAGCCTTCAAGCGCCCCGGCGTTGATCGACCCAACGGTAGAGGAATTGGCCTGCAACGCAGAGAACGACCCGGTCTCGCCAGACAGGCGATAGGCGTTGCCCTTCACCTCGACCAGCCCGTTGGGGTTGGCCACAACAGCGACAGGAATATCGTAAAGGGCGCGGCGCATACCATTGTCAAAAATGCCGAACAAAGTGCCCTCTTCGGTGATCTCGGTACGCACCAACTCCCCTGCACTGGACCCGTCGCGATCAAATGCGAGGCTGAAGTCACCGGCGAACTGGCTGATCCCGTCAAAGCTGCCCGGCTTGCCCAATGTGATGTCGATCTCTTGCGGGACGACACCGTTATTCAACGTGATGGTTGCCACACCTGTCTCTGGATCAACTGAAAACGCAGCCGGTGCTGTCGCTGTCGACGTGGCGTTTGTATACCCTAGGGGCGAACCGGCGGCCGGACCTGCGTTGTTGAATTCGATTGTGACGCTGCCCAAGGGATCACCCTTCTGGTCCGCGATTGCCAGATCCCACGTATTGGCCGTCGTGCCGGGGGCCCAGGAAAAGCTTACCCGCTGGCTTTCACCCAAGGCGGTAAACACTTCGGATGAGGTCACAAAAGGCGCACCGGGTTCGGCCTGACCTGTATCTTGCGACGGCAGGTTGCCAAAGGAAGAAATGGTCGTCGTCACCCCGGCAGAGATATTCAGGTTACCGATGTTTACGGTTTCCATATCGCTAAACGATGTGCGGTCGACGGATCCGATGCCGCCATCCAGCTGATACGGATAACCGGCAAGGTAATATCCCGCCGCATTTTGCAGATTGCCCTTTTCATCCGGCAGGAAAGATCCTGCACGCGTGAGCATATAGTTGGTCTGAACTGTTTCGTTCGGGTTCATCGACACCGAGAAAAAACCATTCCCGCCGATCGCCAGATCGGTAGGCGAGTTGGTCGAGATCAAGCCGCCCGCTGTCGAGATGTCTATCTCTTCGACGGCATTAACCGACAAAACCCCGTCACCATTTCCGCCCGAAGCCGTGGTCGTGACCATATGCGCGAACCCGCGGCGGTACCCCACCGTGTTCGAGTTTGCGATGTTCTCGGAGATGCTGCCAACCGCTTTGGAGTTGGCGCGCAACCCGCTGACACCGGTCTGAAGCGCACTTGAAATGCTCATGTTTCTACCTCGTTATCGTTCTTGGTATTCTTGCCTAATAGCACAAATAGACGGATTAGTTTAAGGAAGGTTAAATTGTAGCGTTTTATTTTTGCCTAACCTTGCAATTTCGACGCATCAGGATGCGAGTTCATGGAGATATCCCTGAATTGGCGATACTTTCAAAAGCGTTTTCCAGCTGATCTAACCGCTTTGCAGCGCTGCTGGCGCTTAGAGGATCCACACCATCCCGTGCTTCAGAAATGCTATTCGCTAGCGATATCAGATCCTTAGACGGCGTAAGGCTAGGAAAGGATCGGGTGACCTTCTCTAGTGTGCCCTGATCTTCAGACCGGTAGGCCGCAATCAGCAACCGTGTGGCATCCTGCAAGGAAAAGGCCTGTGGGTAGTCCCGCCAAAGCTGCGATAAAGCCTCTGATGCCTGCGGCCAGCGCTCTTCTTCGGACAGCGCCAAAGCCACATCGCGCAGATGTTGTGCCGTCGGGGTATTGACCGACGCCTTCAATAATGCGGGCTTATCCCCCAGCTTTGATAGGGCTTCTGCCAACAAAGTCTGATGCGCTTGCATCAGCTCTGGCGCAACGCTCGGGTCCATCTGGTCAAGCGTCAGCCGAGCCTCGGCGAACTGGCCGCCGCGCATCTGGGCCTGCGCGAGCTTCAGGTGCAGGCGGAAAATATCCGCCTCACGCGAGGTGCCCTGTTCTTCCTGCTTTTCTTGCAGGATGCGCACCGCACGACGGTATTCCTTGGCCGCAAGGTCGGTTGACCCGAGCTTCAGGACATAGTCGCCCAACGTTTCGATCTGCGCCGTGAACCCTTCGGTGTACCGGAAATGTGGCAGCAGCCGCAGATGCAGCGCCATCCACGCCGACAAGGGATATTGCCCCTCGCCCCCCGTAGCATAGATACGCGCCAACAATTCTTGTGCACGTGCTTCGTTCGACGCCGCCTCGGCGCGCTCGGGAAAGCGCAGCAATATGCGACCAAGGGTCAGCACCGCTTCGGGATCGTTGCCAAGCGCATGATAAACGCGTTCTTGGCGATACAGCACTTCCAGCTCATAACGACCGCCGCGCCACGCTTCTGATCCGCTCTTTAGGGTCGATTGTGCGGCAAGCAACGCCCCCTTCCCGCCCTCGGCAAGCGCCATATCCGCCACCGCCATCCGCGCGCGCACGGCATATTGGTCCCAGCCCTCGGCGGCCTCTAGATATGTCCTAAGGGCGGTGGCCTCATCGCCCCGCTTTTGCGCCGCCCGTGCCCGCAGGAATGTCCCGGACGAAGCCCCCGCGAGGTCCGGCATTTCATCCATCAAGCGCAGCGTCGCATCGACATATTCGCGCTTGTCCAACTCTATCGCCGCCTCTAGCAGCACGGGCAACACTGCACGTACAACTGATTCAGGCTGCGTGCTGAGCCCGCCAAAGCTGGCCTCGATATTAAGTGACAGCCGCCGAACATCCGATGTCGCGATGGCATCGAGGCTGGCCCAAAAGGCTCGATCCGGCCGACTACCCGCCAGCGGCGAGGTCGAAAAAGGCGGCGTCATCGCCGTTGGAGCCTCTCCTGCAAGCAGCCGCACCGCGTCTGATAGCGCCCGATGACGTCGTATGGGACCAGGGGTCTCGGGCACCACATCGGCCAGTATGGCCCCTGCCTCGAACAGCAGCATATGCGACAGATACAGCTCTGCGATATCCAGCATCACACGGATTTGGTCGGGACCCCGCTGGCTGCCCAGCTTATCGATGTTGTGCCGCATATCGGCGCGCAAGCCATCCGCAGACCAGCGCCGCAAATCCACATCGCGCCGCCAGCTCCGCCCTGAATCTAAAATGCTGTGGTCAAGAGTATCCACGACATCCGTCGGCGCTGCCACAAGGACACCCGCCGGAACAGCAAGAACCAGCGCCCCTTTAAGCACAGCAAGGCAAATATATCGGCGCACAACTATCCTTGATATAGTAATTACAGCTTGCCTTATCCTTGTATTCATGAAAATTTATATTTGCAATAACATGTAGAATGCGGTTTTTGTTTTGCGTTAGCATCGTCGGGGGATGAGATGACAAATATCAGTTACGTGTCGCTTTCTCAGGCAACCGCACTGACGCGCAGCATGGATACTGCGGCGCATAACCTCGCCAACGCCACAACATCGGGCTACAAGGCGATCCACCCTGTGACCCAATCTGTCCCAGATGGCAGCGGTCAAGACGCCATCAATTATGTGCGCGAAAGCGGGACCTACCTCGAACTCTCCGACGGCCCTCTCACGCAGACTGGCAACCCGATGGACATCGCTATTGCCGGTGACGGCTGGTTCCAGTTTCAAATGCCCGGCGGCGAGACAGGCTATAGCCGCCACGGGCGCCTTGTGGTCGACGTGGACGGCCAGTTGAAGACCGCGGCAGGCATGCCGTTGATGGGCGTCGGCGGCGGCCCTGTGGTCTTGCCCGATGACGTCGGTGACGAGGTGATGATCACCACCAGCGGCACAGTCACCAACCCACAAGGCGCGGTGCTGGGGGCGATCAGCGTTGTGGCGATTAACCAAGCGGCCCAGATGCTGCCGATGGGCGCGGGCATGTATCAACTGCCCCCCAATGCAGGCCAGCCACAGCAGATGGAAAGCCCGCAGGTCAAACAGGGCTTTGTCGAAGGCAGCAACGTGAACGCTGTCCTAGAAATGACCCGGCTTATCGACATCCAGCGGGCCTATGAAAACTCGGTCAAGCTGATGGGGTCCGACGATGATCTGACCCGCACGGCCATCCAGAAACTTGGGCGCGTGTAACGCCCCCGAAAGGAGTATAAGATGAAAGCACTCGGGATCGCGGCCACAGGGATGCTGGCACAGCAAACCAACGTTGATGTCATCGCCAACAACATCGCCAACGCAAACACCACCGGTTTTAAAAGTGGTCGGGCGGCATTTCAGGATTTGGTTTATCAAAGTTTTGCAAGCGCCGGTTCGTTGACTTCGGAAGAAGGCACTGCGCGGCCCGTAGGCACTGATATTGGCCTAGGTGTCCAAGCGGCAGGGGTGATCCGCCACAACATGCAAGGCGGGTTGATCCAGACGGAAAACCAGATGGACCTCGCCATCGAAGGGCGTGGCTATTTCACCGTTAACCGCCCCGACGGGACACAGGCCTTCACCCGCGACGGGAACTTTCAGCTGAGCGCCGAAGGTCAATTGGTCACGCTGAACGGCTATGAGGTCGAACCCGCGATCATCGTGCCCGAACTCACGCGTCAGGTCGAGATCAACCAAGAAGGCGTGGTCATGGCCTATGTCGAAAATCAGCCTGAACCGGTGGAACTCGGCCAGTTGAACTTTGCGACGTTCCTGAACGAGGCTGGCCTGAAACCTGTCGGTGACAACTTGATGGAGCAGACAGCCGCATCCGGTGAGCCTGTGCAAAACGTCCCAGGCACCCCCGGCGTCGGCATCACGCGCCAAGGCTATCTTGAACAGTCGAACGTGAACATCATCCAGCAAATCACCGATCTGATCTCGGCTCAGCGCGCCTACGAGATGAACTCGAAAGCGATTGAAACCGCCGATCAGATCATGACCACAACCAACCAGATCAAGTAACGGGTTAGACCGATGAAACGTGTTGCCATAGCCCTGTTCGTCCTGTTCCAGCTTGCGGTCTTTATGGTCCCGGGCCCTGCAGCCGCGCAACCCGTGCCTGTGACTGACCTGATCGAAGAACGTGCTGTGGGAGAACTGGGCGCAACCCTGCCCGCAAAAGCCAAGCTGGAGATCCGCATGGCCGAGGGGCTGATCCAGGAAGGGAACTTTGTCCAGGAGTTCTGGATCGACCCTGACTCGGGCCAATTTATCGCGAATATCGTGACCGACAGCGGTGTGCCGCAGCGGGTCTGGGGCTTGGCGATGGTCACGCTGACCATACCAGTCCCGAACCGCCGTATCGTGCCTGACGAAATCGTGCGCGCACAAGACGTGTCGCTGGTCGAGATGCCCATGCAGCGGGTCGGCAGCTATGCGATCAATGAATATGAACAACTTGTCGGGCAGCAGGTCCGGCGCATGTTGGTGACCGGTCGCCCTGTGCCCCGCAATTCAGTCATGCCGCCCCGGATCATCAGCCGCGGCGAAAAAGTTAAGATCCGCTTGTCTCATGGCGGGCTGCAACTGACCGCAAAAGGACGCGCCCTGGATGATGCCCACAAGGGTCAGGAACTGCGCGTCGTCAATCTTTCCAGCAACAAGGCCCTGTCCACCATCGCGATGGCAGCAGGCGTCGTCGAGGTCGTACAATGACATCCCTTCGTTTATCCGCCCGCTTGGGCTGTATCCTTGCGGCGTCGGCGCTTTTGCTTTCGGCCTGTGGCGACTTCAAAGAAACCCACAACCCCACGGTCAGCGATCTGACGCTCAGCCCTGACCATATGGGCGAGGTCAACCGCATCAGCATTCCGATGCCCCTGCCCACGCCAGCCGACCAGCCGAAACGTGCAGATCAGGCCAGCCTCTGGAGCAAACAAACACCGCGTCTGTTTCAAGACCGCCGCGCGGGTGACATCGGTGACCTTGTGACTGTCCTGATCGATATTGATGACCGTGCGCAGCTGCAAAACGCCACCGGGCGCAGCCGCTCGTCGTCGACAGGCGTTGATGACCCCGATATCCTGAACTTTGATACCTCGACCGAAAGCGGGAAACTGATCGGGCTTTCCAGCAGTTCTTCAAGTGAGGGCGAAGGGTCAATCCGCCGCAACGAAAGCATTCGTCTGCGCGTCGCAGCGCTTGTCATCCAGACCCTGCCAAACGGAAATTTCGTGATCGCAGGGCGCCAGGAGGTCAAGGTGAACAACGAACTGCGCGAGCTCCGCATCGCCGGTATCATCCGCCAGTCGGATATCAACGTCGGCAACACCATCGACTATGACAAGATCGCCGAAGCGCGGATTACTTATGGCGGACGCGGACAGATTTCGACGGTACAAACTGCACGCTACGGTCAGGACGCGCTTGAAGTGTTCCTGCCCTACTGACGCGGGCCGCGGCTGTGATTAAATACATCATCATAGCCGCATGCGTAATCGGCGCAGGGGCCATGGGCTATGTCGGCGAACGCTTTATGCGGCCGACGCCTTCGGCTCCCTCCGGTCAGGCGGTGACGCAAGAACTGATGTTCAAAATGCCTCTGGGCAAGTTCACCATGCAGATTATGCAAAGTCGCAAGGTCCTGCATCTGATGTTCGACATGGATGTCTTTGTCATGGGGGAAGTGTCTTTTCACGAGATCAACGGTGCCGTAGGGCGTGCCCGTTTGCGTGATGCCACCGTTTCCGCGATTGCCGAACTGGCCGAAACAGACCAAAGCCTTGCGCAACCGATCGCCGAAGAAACCCGCAAGGCGGAGCTTGCAGCACAGATCGTACGCAAATTATACGTTAATTTTCCTGCGGTACGTACCGCGCGGCTGAACAGCTTTTACAGCAATATCACGCTGCGCGAGTAAAAGGTCCGTATTTAGCTGGCTGATTTCACGGTGATTGACGATGCCGTTTCACCACCATCCAACCCAAAAATGATCTCTCCCTCGCGGAAACGTACGTCTTCAACGCGGGCACTGCGGGACGGCTGGATCGCAATATTGTTGCCCGCCGCGTCTTTTGCGGTCAGTACGACGGTATATTTCCCCGCCAACTGCGCATTACCGTAATCGTCACGACCGTCCCATCCAAGAGGGTTCGATGTGCCGGACACCGCGGGCAAGCCGGTCATCGTGCGCACATTCCGTCCCAGCGGATCAAAGATTTTCGCAGTGACATTAGACGCACCGGCACCAACCTCGTAGGTCGAGGCTGTCTTGCCGTCCGCCAGCATCACCACGTCAGATTGCACTGTTACGTCGCGCCCCAAAAGGTCCGTACCACCAAGGTTCAGCAAGCCGCTGATCTGGCTGGTCAGCGTCTCAAGCTGGGTATTTGTCTGCACCGCTTGTTCGACCTGGGACAGCTGCGCCAACTGTGCCACGAACTGTGTGCTGTCGACCGGTTCAAGCGGATCCTGGTTCTGGATTTGTGCCGTCAACAGGGTCAGGAATTTGGTATAGTCTTCCCCCAGCTGGCCCAGTGAATCCTGCGCCGAGCTCTGGCTCGTGCTGGTGACGTTGTTCAACAGTGTCTGGCTTGTAAGCATGGATCACACCCCCTTAGGTGAGAATATCAAGTTGTCCGTCATCCACCACATTTTTGTGCTGAACGCCAGGGGTCACAGTGCCCGCTGTGTCGTCATTTGCCCCGCCAAACGGCACATGGGACTGCTGTTGGTCGCGGGTTCGATCCTCCGAAAAACCTTGCTGGAATTCAAAGCTACCCGCATCGGTGAACCCCAAGCCTTGCGCCAGCAGTTGCCGTTCGTCGCGCAGCGTTTGTAGCACGGCGGGGTTTTCAACACGCACGACGACGCGGGTACCGTGGTCCTTGTCCGTCACGACATCAATCTCGATCTGCCCCAATCCACGCGGATGCAGGCTGACCGACGTACGCCCTTCTTTCGCCTCGACGGACTTCACCTGCGAGATCAGCGCATCGGCAAAGGGTTTTGGCGCTGGCTTGCTTTGCACCTCCGGGCTTGGCGCAGCAGCTTTCAGGTCGCTTGCTTGATCAGCAAGGAGTAGCGCGTTGCTTTCGACGGGTTGCGATTGCGCCACCTCGGCAGGCCGGAAAGTCGCGGTGCCGTCAACGGACGCTTTGCCCTGCGCGGCGGCGTTATTGAGAAAGGTTGGCTGCTCCGCCCCGAAGGCGGCCTGTCGCAATGGCGCAACGGGCGCATCCGCGTCGGTCATTGATTCTGACGCGGCGGCTCCTTCAACAGCTGTCGTGGCTTGCGGCACCGCGCGCGACGGAATGGAAAGCTTGTTGCTACCCTCCGGTTTAGGCACGGGCTGCATCCCCGTCATCACCTGCGTTTGCGCTACGGTCTGAACCTTTGTCGTGGCACTTATCGGTTGTTGATCCGTCGCAGGTATCTTGGGTGCGGTCCCTGACGGTAGAATAAGGGCCGTTTGCGGTGCGGGCGCAGCGATTTTGGCATCGCCTTTCGCCTCTACTGGTGGCGCCGCCGCAGGTGCACTCGCTTCAAGCGCAACCTTAACAGGTGTTTGCGTCGCACTTGCTGCTACCGCATCAGCGGCCAATGGCGCAGCAGCTGCAGCCGTCAGCGGCAGCTGCGGGTCAGGTGCGCCAGCCACAACTTGTACAGCGGCCTGTGGCACAGTGACAGCGGGGACGTTGACCGTGGTCGCGACGGTCACCGGCCCCGTTTCCTGTGGGGTAGCAGCCGCGAACGCCGGCAGCGCGGCGATCATCAGACCGGTGAAGGACGCCTCCATCGACAGGGCTGTCGGATCGCCCGCTTCCTCTGCGGTCAGGGAAAGGCCCAGTATATCTGCCATCCCTTCGGCGGTAGCATCGTCACTACCCGGCAGAATAGGCTCACCATCGGGGCCGAGGGTAAAGGGCGGCACCGTTGTGCCGGTCTCGGCGATCGGCACGGCTCCCATCAACGCGGCAAATCCTTCGGGCACAGCGGCATCGCCCTTGCCCGGTTTCACACCCGACTGTCCCGTCATCAAGGCTGAGAGAGCAGCATTCATATCAATGCATCTTGCTGGTCAGAACGCCGCGTGCAGCGAGTTCGTACTTCAACCGTGTCATTGCGCGGCGTTCAACCTGGCGCAGCTTGGCCGGCGTGACCGCCATTCGGGTCGCCAAATCTTGGATGCTCTCAGGTGGCTGCCGAAGCGTGCGTGCTTGCAACACCTCGCGGTCCATTGGCGGCAGCAGGGCCATCGCTTCAAACAGACGGGCGCGGATCAGACTTTGCGACGATTGCGCGATCACCGCTTCTTCGGGGTTAGGGTCTTCGGACGCAAGAAGCGCAAAGCTTTCGTCGTCATCAATCGAATGCTGCACAGTGCGTTGCACGCCTGCCGGTGTCTCAACGATTGTACGCAAGTGATTGCGCGCCGTCATTGTCGCGTTCTTGACCCACCATTTCGCATAGGTCGAAAAGCGCACATCACGGTCCAGATCAAACAGATCGGCGGCGTGGATCAGCCCCAATATACCCTCTGAAATCAGGTCTTCGCGTTCGGCTTGATTATCGCTGAGCTTGCGCGCCCAGTAGAACACGATACGCGCATGAGACAGCACCAAGGATTCAAGTGCGAACTTATCTTTGCTGTCCTGCCAATCCTTTAGCAGGACACGTTCATCTTCCAACGCCAACATCGGCGCATTGCGCGCTGCTGCATAAGTTATTGTCATTGCCTGCCCAACTTTTTCCCCAACATGACCACAGTTCACGAATCTGGGAAAGTTTATTATGCTTAAGGCAGGGTTAAATTGGCATTTATCCTTGGCAAACAGGTCGATAACAAAGGACAGTTGCCCTCAGAAACCGCTGAGCGTTGGCAACCACGTGGACAGCGCAGGGATAAAGGTGATCAGCAGCAGCGCCCCCATCAAAGCGATAAAGAACGGCGGCATCTCTTTGATCAGGGCAGAGGGTTTGATGTTCACTGCCGACGAGACCACGAAAATCAGGCTCCCCACAGGGGGCGTTGTCAGGCCCAATGTCAGGTTCACAATCACGATTATCGCGAAATGATCCGGGTCGATCCCAAGGGCAAAGCTGATCGGCGCAAGGATCGGCACAAGGATCATCACCCCGGGCAGCGGGTCCATGAACAGACCAAACACCAACAACAGCGCATTCACCGCGAGCAGAAAGACGATTGGCGACAGGTCCCATGCGATGATGGTTTCCGCCAGAAACTGTGGCACGCCTTCGATGATGAGTATCCATGCGAAAGCCCGCGCCGCACCAAGGATCAATAATACCGCCCCCGATACCAGCGCCGCCCGCAGGATAATCGCGGGCAGGTCCGCGACATGCAGCGATCGATAGATGAACATACCCACGAACAGCGCATAGAAGACCGCGATCACCGACGCCTCTGTCGGGGTGAACACGCCAAAGCGGATACCGCCGACGATCAGCACCACCAGCATCAGCGCGGGCAGCGCATAAAGAGCGATCCGCGCGATCTCTGCCAAGGGGGGCATCGGCGCGCCGCTGGCATAGCCGCGTTTGTGGCTGACCCGTGCATTGGCGACCAGCACCGCGAGGGTGATCAGAACACCCGGCAGCACACCCGCCATGAACAGCGACCCGACCGATACCTGCTGGTCCTGCATGGCGTAGATAATCATCGTGATCGACGGCGGGATAATCGGCCCCACGACCGAGCTCGAAATGGTCAGCGCACCGGCATAGGCACGGCCATATCCGCCCTTCTCCATCATCCGGATCATCATCGTCCCCGGCCCCGCCGCATCGGCAAGCGCGGAGCCGGAGATCCCCGCGAACATGGCAGAGCTGACCACATTTGCATGCCCCAGCCCACCCTTTAGATGCCCCACCAGCGATTGCGCCAAGCGCAACATCGCGAGGGTCACCGCCCCGCCGGTCATGATCTCCGCCGCGAGGATAAAGAACGGCACCGCCAGCAGTGGAAAGCTATCGAGGCCCGAAAACATCTCTTTTACGACGACAAGGTTGGGGTAAGACGACCCAAAGCTCAACGCGACAAACACGGAAATCGCCATGGCGAACGCCACGGGCAGACCAAGGGCCAGCAGCACGAACAGCGCAGGAAAAAGGATCTCAGCCATTTGCGCCTCCGGGCAGCGGATCGGCGGTGGCCCCATCCATACGCTTGTAATCCCCCGCCATAATGAACGGGCGGGCAATCAGCAGCAGATGCACGATCAACAGGGCAAACCCGACCGGCATCGCGGCATAGACATAAAGAAAGGGCATCCGCAGGGCAGGGGTCACCTGATACTGCATGCGCTGCGCGTATTGGATGCCGACGTAGACCATGAAACTGAAAAAGACCAAAAGCCCCAGAGCGATACCAGCCCGTAGTAGCTTTTGCCCGATGTTGGGCAGCGCGTCTTGCAGATTGGTGATTGCCACATGCCCGCCCGTGCGCAGCACAAGACCGGCACCGGAAAAGGTCATCCAGATCATCAAATACCGCGCCGCCTCGTCTGCCCATGGCAGCGAATGCGCGGTCACATAGCGCAGGGTGATATTGGCACCGACGACCAGCGTCATTGCAGAGAGCATGAGGATCAGCGCCCAACCGTTCAACGCCACGAAAATGGTTTCCAGTTTCTTCACGGCTTCCCCTCGCCCGATGTCGCCGGCACCCTTTGGATGCCGGCGGTTTTTTCTCACTCGAAGTTTACGATCGAGTCGACCAGCTCTTGGCTGTAGGTCTCATAGTAGCCTTCATAGGCCGATTTGATCGACGCCTGAAACGCTGCTTTCTCTTCGGCGGACAGGACGTTAACTTCCATCCCGCGCTCTTTCAGCGTCTCCACGCCCGAGGTTTCCACATCGTCAACATAGCCCCGCATCGCGGCAGAAGCTTCGGTCGCGGCTTTTTCCATCGCGACTTTCTGATCGTCGTCCAACCCCTCCCAGAATGGTTTGGACACCAGCAGCATTGCGGGCGAATAGACGTGACCCGACACGGTCAGATACTTCTGCACTTCGTTCAGCTTGACCGATACGATCACCGACAGCGGGTTTTCCTGCCCGTCAATCACACCTTGCTGCAACGAGGAAATCACCTCCGGCCAGGCCATCGGCGTGGGGGCCGCACCCATGGCGTCGAATGCCGCGAGGTGCACGGGGTTTTCCATCGTGCGGATCTTTAGCCCTTCGACATCGGCCGGCGTGTGGATCGCATTGCGGTTGTTGGTGATGTGGCGAAAGCCCTGTTCGCCCCACGCCAGACCGTGCAAACCAACATTGTCGAACTCGCCCAAAATCTCTTGGCCGATGGGTCCGTCCAGCACCGCGCGGGCGTGGTCCAGACCGCTGAACAGGAACGGAATGTCAAAGACACCGGTGGATGGCACGAAGTTCGCCAGCGTGCCCGAGGATACGATCGTCGCCTCGATGGTGCCCAGTTGGAGCCCCTCGATCACTTCGCGTTCGCCACCCAGACCCGACGACGGGAAGTGTTTGAACGTGAACTGGTCGCCGGTCTCTGCCAGCACGACTTCTTCGAACTTCTGCGCCGCGACGCCGTAGTGGCTGTCAGGTGCCAGTGCGTAGCCGATCTTGATCTCGGTTTGCGCAGCAGCAGGACCAGCCAAAGCGACAAACGCGCTTGCAGCCGCAAAATGTGTCAGATTGAATTTCATGGTAACCTCCCAGTAACCTTGTGGATGTGCTATCTAAACCCACCAAAGCTGACAAGATGCAGCCCTCGGTGGTACCGCGCAATGCTGCATTAGCCCTGCGCGGATTTCCGGAACAACTTTACCAGCTCGGGCACATAGGCCTGACCATGCCCCGCCTCGACCGTTCGGGCGAGCGCGGCAGAGACGTTATCGGCGACAGTCTGCTGCGCCCCCGATGCAGTCGACATGGCTCGGTAATAGTCGATGTCTTTTTGTGCGTTGCTGACGAAAAAGGGCAGCCCTTCGCGGTCGCCTTGCGTGATGTAGGGTGCCAAACGCTCAAGCGCGACACTCGCCCCGCCCCCGCCAGCCAAAACGTCCACGAACACCTGCGGATCGATCTGCGCATCGGCTGCCTGTGCCGCGGCTTCGGCCAACAGGGTCATGAACCCCACCGACACGTAGTTATGCAGCAGCTTCAGCCGGTGCCCGTGGCCAAGCGCGCCAACGTGGTCGACCGTGTCGGTAAAGCTCGCTAATACAGGTCGGACTTTTTCCAGTACAGCGGCATCGCCACCCACCAACAGGTTCAGCGCGCCGTCATGGGCGTGTTTCGCGGTGCGTGTCATCGGTGCATCAAGATAGGCGCCGCCCGCGTCCTTTACGGCAGCCCCCATACGCAGAGTGCTGTCGGGCAGTGCGGTCGAACAATCGACGACCACAGCACCGGGCTTCAGCCCCGAAACCAGCCCGTCTATGCCGGTCACAATCGCCTCGACCTGAGGCGATCCTGTGACGCAAAGAATAATCACATCGCATGCCGCTGCCAGCGCGGCAGGGGTGTCATAGGCGACCGCGCCCAGGCCGGTGATCTCATCCACCGGCTGGTTGCCCGGATGATCCAGAAAGCCCAGATCGAACTTGCCCTTGCCCAAGACGTTCCGCGCAATCCCGTGGCCCATCAGACCAACACCGATAATGCCAACTTTCATCGTTCCCCTCCCCCTTCGACTTTACGCGCAGCTTAGTCCGCGTTAATCCAGATCGCTTTGGTGTCCAGATATTCTTCCAGATGCTCGGTCCCGCCTTCGCGGCCATAACCCGACATCTTCACCCCGCCAAACGGCACCGCCGGATCAATCGCGTGGTACATATTCACCCAGACAGAGCCAGCCTTGAGCCGATGCGCCAGCTTGTGCGCCGTGCCCAGATTGGTCGAGAATACACCAGCAGCCAACCCGTAGGGCGTGTCATTGGCGCGGGTCACGACCTCGTCCAGATCATCAAAGGGCAGCGCGGAAATTACGGGGCCGAAAATCTCTTCGCGGGCGATGCGCATGTCGTCGGTGACGCCGCTAAAAACGGTGGGCTGGATGTAATGCCCGCCTTTCAGCGCAGCCCCTTCGGCGCGGTGCCCGCCGGTCAGAACCGATGCGCCTTCCGCCGGACCATCCGACAAAAAGCCCGCAATCCGGTCGGCCTGACGGGCCGAGATGATGGGCCCGATATCCGTGCCCTCGTCGATCCCCTGCCCGATCTTCAACCCTGCAGCAAACTCCGCCACGCGGCGGGTGAATTCATCATGGATCTCGCGCGCCACAAACAGCCGCGATCCGGCGATGCAAATCTGACCCGAGTTTGCAAAGACAGACATCGCGGCCACGGGCACCGCCTTGTCGATATCCGCGTCCTTGCACACGATAACGGGTGATTTCCCCCCCAGCTCGAGCGAGACGCGTTTCAACGTACCCGTCGCCGCGCGGGCAATCGCCTGACCGGTGGCCGTTGAACCGGTGAACACGATCTTGTCCACATCCGCATGCGCCGCCAGCGCCGCACCGGCGTCGGCCCCCAGTCCGGTCACCACATTCAGCACCCCGTCGGGCAGCCCCGCCTCTTGCATCAACCGCGCGATCATCAGCACGGTCAGCGACGCCTCCTCGGACGGTTTCAACACCACGGTGCAGCCGGTCGCCAGCGCAGGCGCGATCTTCCAGACGGAACCGGCGATTGGCGCATTCCACGGGATAATTGCCCCGACCACGCCCACGGGTTCACGCACGGTGGATGCATAAATCTCGCCGGGGAAGGAATTCGGGATGGTCTGGCCGTGGATCATCACCGCCTGCCCCGCATAGAACCGCAACATCCCTAACACGCGACGGCTGTTGGCCAGCGTACGCTGGATCGGCATCCCCATATCCAATGTGTCCGACAGGCACAGGCGTTCCCATTCTGCCTCGAACTTGTCGGCGATGCGCAGCAGCAACGCCTGACGCTCGAACGGGGTGAACTTGGCCCAAGGCCCCTCGAACGCCGCGCGGGCGGCTTTCACTGCGGCATCAATATCCGCCTCGCCCCCCTGCGGTACGGTCGCCAGTAAAGACCCGTTCGCCGGATTGCGCGCATCCATCTCTGCGCCCGATTGGGCCGGGCACCATTTGCCATTGATGAACATGGGGCGAAAGCTGCCATCATAAAGGTCGCTCGCCAAAGCGTTCCAGTCTTTCATACGTGTCTCCCTTGCTTTGCAGACCACCGCGTATACGGCGTCTTTCTGCACCTCGGATCGAGGCGCCGCAAGGTAAGGGAAGCTAATTAATCCAACTTTTTGAAAGTTTTACGTGGATATCTTTCCCGAATGTCCCGCAAACCTGTGTTTTGTCAGGTTAAACGGGGCACACAGCATGTGATTGCAGGAAAGGCCTATCGTTCCCTTTTTTTTAGAACTTCATCGATAGGCTCGCCCCGATGTCGTGGCTGTCATAATCGAACAAGGCCACATTCGATTTTGCCCGCGTGTAAGTATAGGTGATCCGCGGCACGTATTTCCCGATCTGCACCTTGTTGTGCTGCACGGTAAAGGTGACGCTGGTGGTGTCATCCTCGCGTGGGGTCACCGTACCGGGGAAAATACCGTCGTATCTGTCGTGTTCAAACGCAAGAACCACACCGGTAGACAGGCCCGATTTCCACTGCTTATCGACGCCCACCGAGACGCCGGTTTCACGGTGATCAAGATGCGCGCGCTGCGTCGTTTCGCGCAGGTGCGACACGCCAAACGACAGCCCGAGTGTCGGCGTCACCCGATGCTGATACGACGCCGACGCCCGCATCCGGTGCCCGTCGCGAAACGGGCTTTGGTCATAGGTCTGACGATCGAACCGCAGCGCCCCCGACACCACATCACGTGGGCGCAGTTGGTAGGCCCCTCGCACCTCTGCCCCCCAGCGGCGGCGCACGATGTCAGAATCCGAAAAGCTCAGCTCGGTAATCGGGCCGAACGAGAACCGCCCCCGCTGCCCGCCCCGAATAACGTCGAAACGGACGATGGCGGTGGTTTCGGTGTTCAACGCTGAATCGTAGAACTTGGCATCCAGACTGGCTGAGCCGACGCCCGACCATGTCTCGCTCCACTGCCAGCGCCGCCATGCGGTGCCGCCGATCGACAGCCCGACACCCGAAGACGCCCGCGAACTGGGGTTCAACGTGAACGGCACCCCGCCAACCAAAATCTCCTGCTCGGCACTGCCGCGTGTCTGGTTCGACGATGGCAGCAACGCAAAACGCAGCGCAAAGCCGCTGGGTTTGCGCGAGGTGTTGTTCAAGATGTAGGTCTGCAACCCGGCCCGCAGCTGTTCGTCGGCGGTTTCCGCCACCAGCCGCTCTGCATGATATCGCGCGGCGGTCACATCGCCACGATGGGCCAGCAGCAAGGTCAGCTCCCTTCGGGCCGGTTCATAGGCGGGCGCGATGCGCACCAGATCGCGGAACAACTCAATCGCCGCCGCAGGCTGGTTCTTTCGCAGCAAAATCTGCCCCTCCAGATAGGCCTGATGCACCGGCCCGTTGGGGTCATTCGCCACCAGCTTGGCCAGACTGGACCGCGCCGCGTCATACTCCCCCCGTTTCAGATAGTCTTGCGGTGTCGCGGCCTGCGCCGATCCAGACGACTGGAACGCGAATAGAACGCCCATCAGGGCGGCATAAATTAGATGTTTCATGGTTTAACCCTCAAGCAGTTAAATCGGCGTGAACCCTGATCTCTGCTCTGCGTCTCCCACATGAAATAATGGGGAGACGCAGGCATGGCTTGAGGTCATGCCCACGCCAAGAGAAGCTGGACCCGTAATTTGGTTGGCGCTTCTCTATCTCGTTGAACCGACGTTATTGTTTATCGGCGGTGAAGAAGCCGCTACCGTTCATGCTTTCATCGCCATCGGTCAGGCCTAATGTCAGCACGCCAGCAACTTCTTCAGCTTCGGGACCATAGAAGGCACCGGAATAGGTGCCCGAGCCACTGTCGACTTCCAGCTCGTTGATAAAGGTTTGGTCAGCGGTCAATGTTCCAGCAAAGCCATTGTTGTCAAAGCTAGTCTTGTTCATCTTGATCGTGCCGCCAATGGCATCACGTACGTCGCTTCCGGGGTCTTGGACCGTTGTATTGCCAATGGTCCCCCAAACTTCGCCCGCACCGAAATCGGCGGTCATCGCCAGATCGCTGCGCACTTTATACCGGCTTTCTTGGTTGGATTCGAAACCGGAATTCGGGATCACATTCACCCGTGATCGACCCGAATAAACCGCTTTGGGCAAGGCCTTTAGATCCGCGTCCGCGGTCTCGGTGCCGATGACCGCAAACGCGTTTTCATGCAAGCCAGGGTTATCGGGATCGTTAAGGTCACGCTGGATTTCAATCACCTGCGAATAGCCGTTGCCGGCAGTCAGAAAGTCCGCGATCTGGTCCGTGTAGCTGTAGACGCCGAAATATCCGTCCGCCCCATCTACTTCGTAGCCATCACCCTCGGCCGTTATATCACTTGGCTTAAAGGCTTTCTCTACGCCATTGATGGTCACCGTCAGCGCGCCTGCGTCATTGCGTTTGATAGACGCGGTGCCCCCGGATTTCAGGCTAGTTTTGCCAGTTTCGTAGTTCAGGTTTTTCAGGCTCACCCCGACGGCACGCGCGGTCAGCGTCTTGCCTGCTGCGATGGCACCGCCTGCATCGACCGGATTGCCGTCCTTATCAGTCGCAAACGTCCGTTTGGCCTGCGCCTCTTTCGTGATATCGGTGACGTCGATAACCTTGTCGATCCCTTTCGACGATCCGCAGGCCGCGACGCTGAGCGCCAGTGCCGTTGTGGTCATAAGTTTCATATAAAGTTTCATCTTAATGCCCTTTCTAAATAGCCCCAAGCGGGCGGGTGCCTGCCAAAAATCCGTGACAGGTTAAGAAAGGTTAAGATTGGACCGTGAATGTACCGTAATTTTCCAACACCCCTTCCGTGAAAAAATCGTGAAAAAACGGTGTATCCGAAGGTTTTGTGCGCCCAAAAGAATAGGAAGCGTTACCTATAGTTGCGTGAGATACCGCAGAGCCTGTTTGCTTGGCATAAAGAAGTAGCCCCCCGCTACCGTCCGCGTGAAATCTACCGGAGCATCTGTGTCGCCGCCGCCCGTCATCGGGCACATATCCAGCGCCAGCGACTCCTCGGACCCCGGAATGACAAATTCATCTCCCTGCTGCTTTGGCGTAATCAACGGGTCCGGCCCGTGGCGCCCGCCATGAAACCCGTCAGCATTGAGCCACGTCTGCTGCACAAACTCGAACTGCCGCTCTATGTTGGCGTTGAAGCACATGAAAAACGTGCCTTCCTCTGAATAGACAGCGGGTTCGACTTTGCTGTCGTGGCGTATCCATCCGGCGTCGACCAGACCGCTATCCTGCGGTGCCTCAAAGGTGCTGCTATAGGTACGCCCGCGCCGCAACAGCCGATGGCGGTTGTTGATCTCAAGCGTGATCTCGTGACCGGGGCGGAAACTGTCGCGCGGATTGGCGCGCCGGATATGGGATCCGATCGGGCAATACAGACCCAAGGGGTCATCCTCGCCGTGGCGAAAATCATTGTCGGGCCTAACCGGTTTCAGCAGGTCCTTCGGTATGCCAAGGGGGCCGACCTCGCGCTCCAGCTCCGACAAGGCGTCGTTGAAAAGGGTCCACCCCTGCGCGGTCCAGATCGTGTCATCCATTCCAAACGGTGCATCTACTCCCAGCCGTCCAGTACCACTGCGCGTCCGCGTAAGCGCAAAGAAGCGGTGCAGCGCGTCCAGTTCAGCGTCGGTGCTGGGGCGGCGGCCCTGGGCTGCCGTTATTGCCTTGATCCGCAACCCGACATACCGGCGCACCAGACTGTGATACCGCGCGCGATTGCGCACGCTGCGCGACACCGACGGGTTGCGCGCCAGCTAACTGCCATCGGCCCACCGGCCAATGATCTTGGCGGTAATCCATTGTTCGATCCAGATCTGGCGCGTACGCGGATTCATTGGCACCTCGCCATAAGGCCGCTGATCCATATCCCCATCCACATCCGAGTCCCGTCTATCGCTTGTCACGATATCCTTGTCGTCGGGCCCCTGCCCGATGCCCCCGGTCTTGATATCAAAGGACACATCTTCCCTGATCGCATCCGCAACGCCTTTTTGCGGCACGTGCCGCGCCTCAAGCACTGATGCCTTGTCGGACACAAACGTCTGCAAGGCTTTGTCGTTATGCAAGATCTGGCGCACAGCGAGAAAGCTGCCGCCCCGCCCGAAATCGCGCTGATCCCCGAGTTCGGACCGTCCGAACTGTGGCACCAGATCTGTCACCGGATTTTGTATCGAGGACAGCCCCGCCGCGGCGGGCGTATCGGCGGGCACGGTGATCGCCAAAGGCAGATAGCCGCGCGAATCCGGATAGCCGAGAATGAACTCTCCTGCCCCGACCACGTCGTCCCGCGCGGCCTTGCCTTTGGCAAAGGCCTGCGTGTGCCGCATGATCGGCTGCGAGATCCCGTCGCGCGTGCCAAACCCGTCGCTATGCGCTAGCCCGCGCCGCTGCACATCCGCCCGCACAGTGTTTTGGACCGTCACGCCAAAATGACCGGCCATAACCGTCACGGTGACATCCGTCTCTTTTTGTTCGTCTGCATCGCGGGCATAGGACAGTAGCAAGGCGTGGGCGGAACCGTCGCTCCACCGCCAACGGGCCGGATCGGCGGGCGTGCCTGCATCGCCCAACACCCGCGCCCGCGCCGTCATGCCGCTGGCAAAGGCATGGGGCAGCGTGCCGCGCCCTTCATAGGGTGTGTCGGGAAAGCCAAGCTGCGACAGCCCCGCCGAAGACAACGCGATAAAATGCGCGGGATAGTCAGGATAGGCATCGCCAAAGCTCAGCCGTGCATCCCAGGGCGCACCGGGCACTTCGGCGTTGCGCGCGTCTTGCAGCAGCTGCCCGATGAAACGCTTGCCGCCCTGCGCCGTGTCGAAACGGATCACCCGCGCGGTCATCAGCGGATGCCGCCCCAGCCCGTTGAACAACAGCGTCTGCACCTGATCCGTCTCAATCGCATCCGCTGGCCGCGGGGCGGTATAGAACAGATTGGCCCATGCGCGACATTCATCATGGGTCAACGCCCGCGCCAGCCCATCGCGCACCAGCGCATTCGTGCGGATCATCCCCGTGGTGAGCTGCGGAAAACGGCTGTACCAGAACTGCGTTTGCACCTGCTGGCGGCGCACCCATCGTTTGAACTTGTCCCCGTCTTGTGCGCCATCCAGAAAGAACCACCGGCTGCGCGGAAAGCCCGCACAATTGTTCCACGCCATCGTTTGCCCGCGGTGCACCTTGGTGATGAAATCCTCAAGATAGCTTTCCCAACTGCCGTCATAATTGCCCTGAAAGATCAGCTTTTGACTGCCTTTAGGACAATACCAGCGCGCATAATGGATGGTGGCGAAATCCGTGACAAAGCCGGGGCGGAACCACAGGATTTTCATGTATTTGATGATGTGAAAGGCCAGCGCTGTGGTCAACCGCCGCAGCATGCCGGGCTTGAGTGCACTGACAGATGTGATGTGGTTCTGCGCATAGCCCGGCAGATCCTCCATCTGCTGCACGGCGGCAACGTGATCATGGGGCGCATAGCGGTTATCCGGCGTCTCGTCCGTCTCCACCCGTCGCAGCCATGCCAACGCAATGCCCGTTGCGGTCAATGCCAACAGCAGCGGCACCATCCACAGCGAGACATAGACATCCGCCGCCTGCAGCAAGGTGACCACGCCAAAAGCCACCAACCCCACAGGCAACAGCAGCGCCATTACCGCGAAAGCTGCCAAGGGTTTCAGCCCCAGCCCCGCATATTTCGCGATAAAGCCGGAGAACGGGAAATCCTTATGCCGCGAGAACCGCGGATAGCGATGTGACGGACGATACAGAAGCGCGGCGCGCGCGGAGTCTTTCCGCATCTCCTGTCGGATTTCGGTCATCACAGCAACCGGGTCCGTGGTCCCCTCCTGCGACAGCTGCCGGACAAGAGGCTCCGCCCACTCATACAGCTCCTTTTCAGCCTCAATCTGCCGGACGGGCATATGCTCTGTCCCGTTGAAACTCACCCCGATGGTGCCCCAAGGCTTGGTATCGGGGTGCAGCAAATGGGCACGCAATGCCGCCACAAAGCCGCCGCGTGCCCCCTCAAGATAGGGCAAAAGCACTGTGCAGGGCGTGTCGATCATCTGAGCCAGCCGCGCCAGCGCATCGCGTTGCGTGCCGTCGGTATTGAACTCTGCCAGCAGATGCGTGGGCCGTGCGTCCAGCCGCGTTTCGGCCCCCAGATTGACGAGGTTCAGGCTGGCAAAATGCACGATCCCGGTCGTATCCAACCCCTGCTTCAGGTCCGACCCTTCGTCAAGCAGCCCCTTCAGAGCAGCCCGCAACGCGTCAATATCAACGCCTTGTTTCAACGGTAGGGGTGAAACGATCGTGGACTGGGCCTGATGCCCTTCGACCATATCAAACCGCATCCGCAAACGCCCCAGATACGGGCCATAGAACTTTGGCCTTTCGGGCAGAAAGGCGATACCCGGACGCGACAGAATGACCTGAAACGCCTCGGTGATGATTTCATGCGCCATGTCGTGACCCAGACAATGATGCATCCCCAAGCCGAATGACAAATCCGGCAAAACCTGTCCGTCCTTGCCCAAGAACCCCTCCCCCGGGGCAAAACGGTTGGGATGTTTCACCACCCGCGGATCATGCAGCCCCACGGCGGTGGCAAGGATGACAGGCGCACCGGGCTTGATGCGGCGCAGTGCGTCGGGCAGACCTTGCGTGTCCACACCGTCTTTGCGCAACCGAAACTGACCGGGAAACAACGACGGATTAAAGCGCGCGATCTCGAACAGCATGTCGCGCAACGCGGTACGGGCGTGCGCATCATCGGGTGCGGCTTCGGCCCGCGCGGCACAGCGCATTGCGTGGTGAAACTGGTCAGGTTTGCGGCGCATCTGATCAAGTATCTTGCCCGCCGCCAGCGCCGTCGTGGGGACAAAGCCGGTGATCACCCCGAACAAGATCACGCGCACCGTGTCCTTGTCCGACTGCGTCCAGACCGCCCCGTCCGGCCCTTGCTGCGCCACCTCGTCCATCAACCCTTGCAGAAAACTCGCGTCCTCTGGCGCGCTGCGCTCATCAGCGGTTAGGTTCGCATAGGCGTTAATACTGATGTCCAACAGATCGCAAATCCGTTTCGCCCCGATCATCGCTTGGCGTCGCACCGCAGGCGTGCCGGTAGGATCGGCAAAGATCAGCGACGAACAGGCCGCCGAAAATGCCGCGAAATTTTCAGCACTCGGGGCCGCGATGCCAAAGGTCTTCAGGCAGGCCTCCGCCGTGACGCGCATGAAGACATCACGCGCCATGTCGATCTGTCCGCCGCTATCCTCCAACAACGCCTCGGTCACGTGGCGCACCACGGGGCGTACATGGGTCACAGGATCAATCGCCGCCCAAGGACCGCGCAAAATCGCCATCTGCGCGGCATGGGTGCCCCCGTCATCGCCCAAGGCAAATACGGGCGGACCCGCCATTTCTTCCATTTCGGGGCCAAAGGGCACACCAAACACATCAGGCCGGTGCAGTGCGGCAACGATCTCGGCATGGCGGGTGACGAAATAATAGGGGCCCAACCGCACCACCGGCCCGATCCGCTGCATCAACCGCAACCCGCCGTGTTTCAGCAGAGCTTGGGTAATCCGGCTGCGCAGCTGCGCAAACCAGCTGCCATTCAGCGCATCCAGCGAAAAGTGCCGCGTCCCCAGATCAGAGGGATGCGCCCGTTCATCGGCCTGCGCCTGTCGGATACCCGCAAAGTTATCTGCATATTTCGTCATGGAACGGATGCCTTGTGCAAGGGCCCCCAAGCGACGACGCGCCCTACCTAAAACATCTCATCAATCATACGCGCGTTCTGCGACCGGTCGGAGAAAGGAAGCCAGTTAATGTAGCTGCGGTTGAAACGGGGTTCGAACTCGTACAACGCGCGTTTTGCCCGCGCCACCGCATCAGGGCGGCCCATACGGTGAAGCGCCAACACTTTGACCATATGGGAATACCAATAGGCCGGACGCAGCAACAACGCGTGATCCGCATGCTGCAAGGCTGCGGATAAATCGCCCGCCAAAAGGGCGGCCAGCGCATATTCCCCTTCAAAGCAAAAGCGCTGCGGGTGGTGCGGTGCCAGACGGATCGCGCGCTCTAGCGCGTTGATCGCTGCCAGTGGGTCCCCGTCATAGGCCAGATTGGTGCCGCGCTGGTCATGGGCAAAGGCGAGAGACGGACACAGGCGAATGGCCTCGTCCGTGTAATGCACCGCGGCCGACTTGTTGCCCAGCCAACACTCCGCACAGCCCGCGATCCAATAGCCGCGCCCGTCCGATACATCCAGTTTGATCGCCCGCTGCGCCTGCCGCCGCGCCAATTTGATATCACGCGGATCGGCGCGACAGGTCCAGACCCGCCACAGCGTGGTCAGCGCAAGATAGATATGCGCCTCTACGTGGCCGGGATTGCGGGTGGTGATATCCTCGAAGATCATCCGCGCCTTTTCGAAATCTTCCGGCGTGAGCCGGTTGATATGCCACCGCCCCTGCCAGACCAGCGCCGCGTCGCTTTGGGCTGCCCGCGACTGGGACCGCTCTTCGTAGGCTTGCGCCAGCGCGCAGCTAAAGTTCCCCGCCACGTCGATCGCCAGTTCGCGGGCCACGGCGGCAAGATCAGCCCCCATATCGGCCGGATCCGCCGCAAGGGCAGTGAACTGGGCGCGTTTGACCGACTGGCCGGTCGTGAGATGCGTCAACTCTGCCGTCAGGATCAGCTGCGTCCCGTCGGTGCGCAGCTGTCCCGTCACCGCATAGTTGGCCGTCGCGGGCCGCGCCGCCCCTGCGGCACTGCGGGCAGTGTGCACCGTCCAATCCATAAATGAAATCCAGCGATGCCGCGCCAACTGGTCCAGCACCTGTTCCCCCAGCTCCTGCGCTTGGGGGGCCGGATGATCGGCACTGGCAAAGGGCATCAACGTCACACAGGGCACATCAAGCGGGGCGGCAACCGGGGCCACCGTGCCCGCGCCGCCGCCTTGATGTGCGTCTATTTGGCGGGCCCAGAAACCGCGCTGCTCGCGCAGCCAGTTGTCAAACTCCGGATCTTTGACATCAAGCCCCTCAAGGAACTCTTCCTGCCCCGTTAGGCGATCGGCAAGCCCGCCTAGATCCAGCGCATCAACGTCCACTTGGTCCAGCGACAGCGTGACCGTGGTACGATCCGCCTGCAACACCTCGTCCATCGGGGCCAAGGCACGGCGCAAGGCAGACAGCGTCTGGCGCAGGCTCGCCGCGC
The DNA here is from genome assembly GCF_021736025.1 of Sulfitobacter sp. M22. Classification (NCBI taxonomy): domain Bacteria; kingdom Pseudomonadati; phylum Pseudomonadota; class Alphaproteobacteria; order Rhodobacterales; family Roseobacteraceae; genus Sulfitobacter; species Sulfitobacter sp. M22. Next base: position 42,581 of record NZ_WMEC01000003.1, read on the forward strand.
CCTCACGCTCTCCGCGTTCGCTCCATAATTTGTATTGCAACCACCGTCGTTCGCGTCTGCCACCGGGGGCGACGGCCAGCAGCGCCAGCAGCGCGCGCGCTTTCTTCGACGTGATTGTAATACCCGACCCATCGCTCAGCCGCAGATCGAACGGCCCGATGACATTCAGCTTTAAGCCTAAGGTCTTATGAGATCCATCTGCCACAACAACCACACCATTTCCGCATAGGTTGAGTGTGCGGGATACGCCGCGATCCGTCAAATTCTAATTGTGCGCACATGTTTCCCCAACGGCATTGCAAAACCCGCCCCGGCGTGGTGCATCTTTGCCAACCGAAAAATACCAGATGACATGGACGGAGCCCGACCAATGACCCAGAACGCCCCCCTTAAACGCCGAACCGGCGGACAGGTCCTTGTAGACCAGCTTTTGATCCACGGGGCCGACACAGCCTATTGCGTGCCCGGTGAAAGCTACCTCGAGGTGCTGGACGCGCTGCATGATGTGCAGGACCGCTTTACCCTGATCAACGCCCGCCACGAGGCAGGTGCCGCAAATATGGCCGAAACCTACGGCAAGCTGCATGGCACCCCCGGCATCTGCATGGTCACCCGCGGCCCCGGTGCCTGCCATGCCGCCATCGGCGTGCATATCGCGCAACAAGACAGCACGCCGATGATCCTGCTTGTGGGCCAGATCGCCCGCGACACCACGGACCGCGAAGCTTTTCAGGAGGTCGACTACCGCGCCATGTTTGGCCCCATCGCCAAATGGGCGACCCAGATTGATGATGCATCCCGCGTGCCCGAATATATGGCCCGCGCCTTCCGCGTCGCCACCTCTGGCCGGCCCGGTCCGGTTGTCATCGCCCTGCCCGAAGACATGCTGACCGATATCGTCGAAGTCGCAGATGCCCGCCCCTATACCGCGACCCAAGCGCAGCTTTCGCCAGCAAATGTCGACGCGCTGACGGCAGAGATCGCACAGGCCAAACGCCCGCTGATCCTGCTTGGCGGTTCCGGCTGGTCCGAGGACGCCGCCGCTGCGATCACCCGCTTTGCCGAGACCAACAACATCCCCGTCGCGACGTCCTTCCGGCGGCAGGACATCGTGCACAACCTATCCCCCGTCTTTGCCGGCGATTTCGGCACCTCCACTGCGCCGACGCTGTTTGCCCGTCAAAAAGAGGCGGACCTGCTGATCGTCATCGGGGCTCGCCTTGGCGAAATGACCACCAAGACCTACACCACGCTGCAGTCGCCCAACCCCGACACGCGTCTGGTGCATCTGCATCCCGACGCTGATGAAATCGGGCGGGTGTATTCCCCCGACCTCGGGTTTGCCGCCTGCCCCGCCGCCGCCGCGGCGGCACTGGCCAAAGTTGATCTGGGCCGCGCTGACGATTGGCAGGACTGGTGCGCCAAGCTGCACGGGGATTACCTGACCGACACCGACAGCCCCAATGGTGACGACTGGGAGCTCGACATGGGCGTCGCCCTTTGCCAGATCCGCGACGGCCTCCCCCAGGACACAATCGTGACGCTGGACGCTGGCAACCACACCGGCTGGGCGCAACGCTATCTGCGCTTTGGCCGCCCGGGGCGCATCGTGGGCTCGACCTGCGGCGCGATGGGGTATTCCGTACCAGCGGGCGTTGCTGCCGCGCTGGCACATCCCGATCAACTGGTGTTGTCTTTCGTCGGCGATGGCGGTTTCATGATGAGCGGTCAGGAACTCGCCACCGCCGCGCAATACGGTGCGACGCCGATCGTGCTGCTGTTCAACAACGGCATTTATGGCACCATCCGCATGCACCAGGAACGTGATCACCCCGAACGCATTTCAGGCACCACGCTGATCAATCAGGACTTCTGCAAAATGGCCGAAGGCTATGGGGCCCATGCAGAACGCGTGACGAAGACCTCAGACTTTGCGGCCGCCTTTGAACGGGCCCGCGCCAGTGGCTGTCCCGCGTTGATCGAATTGGTCACCAACCCCGAACAGATCTCGACCCGCACAACAATCACGAAATTGCGCGATGCGGCGAAAAGCAAATAGTCTCTAAACTCAATATTAGAGACAGATATAGCGCCCCGCCCGCAGTTTGAACTTGGGCGGGGCACCCTTCCCCGGAACGCAGACCAAAGGATCCAGCGATGATTGATCTCTATACTTGGACCACCCCGAATGGCCGTAAGGTCTCCATTCTGCTCGAAGAGTTGGGCGTGGACTATACCACCCATGCGATCGACATCACCGCCGACGCACAGTTCGCCCCCGATTTCCTGGCCATAAGCCCCAACAACAAGATCCCCGCGATCAAGGACCATGACAACGGCCTGACCTTAATGGAATCTGGCGCAATCTTGTGGTATCTTGCTGATAAATATGGGCAATTCCTGCCATCAGATGCGATTGGGCGGGCCACGGTGCATGAATGGCTGATGTGGCAGATGGGCGGCCTGGGCCCGATGGCCGGACAGGCGCATCACTTCTTACAGTTCAACCCGGGCAAGGCCCCCTACGCCGAAACCCGCTATGCGACCGAAGTGCAGCGGCTGTATGGCGTGCTGGATAAGCAGCTTGAGGGGCAGGATTATATTTGCGGTGCCTATTCCATCGCGGATATGGCCTGCTGGCCGTGGGTTGCACGGTATGAATGGCAGCGTGTAGATTTAATGCAGTTCCCCAATGTGCTGCGCTGGTACAAGGCGCTGCGGTCACGCGACGCTGTGGTCAAGGGCTACCAAGTGCCAAAAGACGTGGGCGAAGTTCCCCGCGGGGAACCATAAGCCGCGGGCACCGTCACAGCCCGTCGATTAGGATATCCAACGCCCGCTTCAACGCATCGCGCTCTGCCTCAAGCGAAGTCACCTTGTCGCGCAGCGCGGTGCCGGGCACGGCGGCAAGCTCTTGCACCCGCACGATCCATACGGTGCCGTCGATCTCTACCTGCGGGGTCAGACCAGGAAAGGCAGCATACCGCCCCGCCTCGCGCAGCGGTGCCACCACGCGCGAGGCGTCGATGCCAATCAAGTCGGTTTGCAGATCCACCACAAGCTGCCCGCCCGCAAGCCGGTACACATCAAACTGCGCCATAACGCGCCCTAAAAACTACGGAAGCGTTCAAGCGGCAAGCCCTCGGCCTCCACCTCTTGCGCATAGGCATCCAGTGCCTGCTGGTTCTCGATCCGCCAGCGACGGTTGCGTTCTGCCTTGGCGGCCTCTGAAATCGCAGCCTCGGCAAGCCGCGACATGTTCAGCCCAAGCGCGCGCGCCGTTTCGGCGACGCTGGCATCTAATGTAAGATTTACTTTGACACGGCCCATGGCACCACCTCGAGTTATGCGTACAAGTCAGGAGTATAGGTGAGGATGAGGATTCGGGCAAGGCGGCGTCGGTTGGCGCGCATATATGGGCCTATCTCGCCAATCAGTCCCGACCTGTCGCAAATTAGAAGGGGCAAGACGATCCGCCCTGCCCCGTTAAACATTCAGTCTTCCTTATCGAGCGCCGCTAGGAATGCTTCGATACCGCGCTGCAATCGCGCCTTGCTCACAGCCGAGAAATCCCGCGGCAAGCGCATCTCGACCTTTCCATCCGACGCGATCACCCGCATCTCGCCCTGCGGCAGCCCAAGGCGTAAAGACGTCTTGGCTGAACTGCGGCCCGCGGGCTTTGGGGCGGTTTTCTTGGCCGTAATACCCGCACGCAAGATCGCCAGTTCGGCATCACCGTCGCGGTCGGGTTGCCTGATCAATGCCTTTTTCAGCGCCATAGCGTGCCCGGCGTTCGCATCCAGATAGCGATACACATCCAACCCAAGCGCGCGCGGGATCACCTCGGGGTGTCGCAACGCACCGTCCAGATCTGCCAAGACCCGCGCGAACTGGCGGATATAGGTCTTCTTCTGCTTCAATGCAGAGGCATATAGCGTGCCGACCGCATCGCTGACATCGATGCCGGAATCTTGCGCATATAACAGGGCCAGCCGCGCCATTTCGCCAAAGGACAGGTCTTTGCGCACGAGGTTCTCATCGACCATTTTGCGGTAAAGATCTGCCAAGGGTTCCCCGCGGGGAACCAGCGCTGCGGGGATGCGGGAATAGCGCGGGTCGCCTGTTTCAGCAGCAAGCTCGCGAAAGGCGGTCAGACGTCGGAAGCCCTGAATGAGCTCATAGCCGTTGTCCGTCTGCTCTACACGAATGGGGTTCGACAGACCGACCGATTGAATCGACTGCTTCAGCTCTGCCAGCTCGGGATCGACATTCGCCGACCGGTCTCGGGTCAGCTTGTTGGTGTGCACATCCGACGTCTGGATCAAATCGGTGATCAACCCTAACCGTTTTAACCGTACATGCTCATGCGCCAAGGCATCGTTTTCGGCCCGGATAGCGGCCTCTGCCGTGGCGCGCTCAGAGGTCGCCTCCAACGTTTCCGAGATCGCACTGGCCATCGGACCACGGCGCGCAGGGGCGGGGGCAGGGGCAGGGGTCGACGTGGGCGCAGCGCTCGGGGCTGGAGAAACAACCGGATCGCTGTTCTGCAGCGGGTGTCCTTGGATGTTGTATTCTTTCACGACCGGCGGCGCAGGCTTATCGTTCCCCGCGGGGAACCCCGCCGCTTCTTCCTCGTCATCCAGTTCGAAGTTGATGTCAAAAACAGACCGCTTCTTAACCATTATTCATCCTCCAGCTTATCCCACGCGTCCACCAGCGTGGTACGGAATTCATCATAGGCCCGATCAAAGGAAGCCCGTGCGCGGCGCCAAGTCTCGCGGGTCATCTGACGATAATCCATCTCGTAGATCGACGACAGGAACCGGCCAGACTGCTCGACCGCGCGGGTCATTTCAATCGGGTGCTCTGCTACATGTGGCTTGAAAACCTGATGAAAGGCTGACTGCATCGCACGGTGTAGATCGTTATTAGGCTCGAAACGGGTCAATAGAAACTTGATGTCGGCAAACGCCTTCACCGGATCCGTGCCCGTCGGCAACCGACCGCGGAAGCGACCGAGATCCTCCAGCGCCTCGGAAAGCTGGCCGATAAAGCTGGTGGTGCTGTCATATTCCCAATAGCCCGGGCCCGACGGAATGTACAAAACATCCGCCGCAAAAACCGCGTTCATAGATTGGTACCCAATGGCAGGGGGGCAGTCGAAGATGATCAGGTCGTAGGCGTCAGGCGGGATCGTATCAAGGTAGCGCGACACCGCGGCAAAGAACGACCATTCAGGGTTCAGGTGCCGGTACTGCGCGCTGGCAAATTCGACAAAGGCCGCGTTGGCGCAGCTCGGGACAAGATCGATCGTGGGCCAGCTGGTCGGCTTGATGAAATCAGTGGCGCGCAATTCGCTAAGCCCCATGCCGGTGACAGAGGCAGGCAGTTTGCGTTGGGGCAGGGTGGCCCCGCTTTCGGCACCGCCCTGAACCGCATTCATCCGCTCTGTCTCGCGGATAAGATCGCGGGCCATGATGCCCCAGACGGTGACCTCTTCTGACACGTCGGACAGCCCCATCGAATGGCTGAGCGTGGCCTGCGGATCAAAATCCACGGCCAGCACGCGGTAGCCGTCCAGTGCGGCGGCATGAGCGAAGTGCAGCGCGACGGTAGACTTGCCCGCGCCACCCTTGAAGTTCGCGATCGCGGCGCGCACCGCCCGTTTGCCCGCAGGCCGCGGCGGCATCAGCGAACGGTTCTTGATTTTGAGCTTGCGACGCAGCTCGTTGATTTCCTCCAGCGAATACCAGCGCTGGCGGCCTTCTTCCTCGACTTGCCCCTCGGGCAGGGACGGGTCTGCCGCCAGCCTGCCGCGCAGGGTCGATGGGTTGGTCTTAAAGATCAGCTCCGCCACCTCCCAGCTTGAGAACCGGCGCAGGGTCTTTTCCATCTCAGGCGAATACGTCTGATGCCGGATGTGCCCCTGCATCTTGAGCGACTGCGCCTGAAGCTTTGCCAGGTCCGCATAGGTAAACATAAGCTGTCCTTTTCCCTACCCGTTCCCCGCGGGGAACCACAACGCCGCGCGCTGTGGCGACACCGGAAAACCCGTAAGAGAACGCTAATTACTACTCAATTTGGATTTACGCTGAATTTGCATCTTATGGAAAGACATATATTCTATGAACGGGGTCGCAATATCCCTTATACCACACGGCCACGACGCGATTCGCCACATAGCACCCGCTTTATAGCTCAAGCACGGAAATATAGGGGGACAGCAGGATCGGCACCGCGAGATATTGGGGGACAAAATCGCTGCATTAGGGGACGCCCTGTCTGTCCCTCTATACCAGTGATACCTTAACTTTCAATTTTGAATGGGAAAGAAAGAGGGTCGGGGCAAAACCAATCCTTGACAGAATCGGGTTTCCGGACGCAAATCAGGGAAGAGGCGGAAAGGACGTTGTCCACGCCCCGAGGATCCACAAAGAGATCGAACTGAGGCTGCACATTCACATCGTGCCAGATCGGAGCAGCTATGCTTTCACCCAAACCCGTGGGGCGCGACGCCGCCGCGCGCAAATACGACATCATCACTGCCTTGGGGGCCTATGCCCTTGCCGGTGGTAAACACGATCACCGTTTGGTGTTGCGCTTCATTACACTAGTGACGGCGCGCTACAACTGGGCCCGCAACGAACTGGCCGTCGGTCAGCGCGAGATCGCCCAGCTGTGGTCCGTTGATGAGCGCACCGTCAAACGCGAGATGGCAAAGCTGCGCGGGTGTGGCTGGCTCGTGGTCAAACGACAGGGCGCGCGCGGACGGGTGACGGAGTACGGGCTCGACCTTGATGCGATCCTTGAAATGACGCGGCCGCAGTGGCCGCATGTTGGCCCCGACTTTGATCTACGGATGCAAGGGGCACCCGAACCTACACGCGTTGTGCCATTGCCGGTACGCGGCACCGCGCCGACACCGCCGGTTGAGGGCGGGAGCGAATGGGCGTTGGCACAGACCGTGCTGCATGCCGAAGACGCGGGTGTCTATGGCAGCTGGCTGCATAACCTCACGCGGCACGATCGGGCAGGGGGGCGTGTGACGCTTCAAGCCCCGAGCCGTTTTCACGGTGCCTATGTCCAGACCCACCTGACCACCCGCGTGCTGGCTGCACTGCAAGCTGTCGATAGTGATGTCTCTGACGTCGTGATCATCGCCTGAACCAGGCTGCCAGATTTGCCTCACCCGTTGCACCACGCTTTACCATTGTAATCCGCCAAAACGCGGGCGACATTCGCCGCAAATGGGGAAGGGGAGCATATCATGCATTTGAACGGACAAGCGGCCATCGTCACAGGTGGTGCATCAGGATTGGGCGGGGCCACGGCTGAATTTCTGGCACAGGCCGGGGCCAAGGTGACCATCTTTGATATGAACGCCGAATTGGGCGAAGATAAAGCCGCCGCCATTGGTGGCAAATTCCTGCGTGTTGATGTGACTGACGAGAGCGCCGTCGAGGCGGCGATTGCCAAGGCCGAAGGGCTGCACGGTAAGGCGCGAATTCTGGTGAACTGTGCAGGCATCGGGCCGCCCGCGAAGGTGGTGGACCGGGATGGCGCGGCGCTGCCGTTGGCGAGCTTTGCAAACGTGGTGAATGTAAACTTGCTGGGGTCATTCAACGTGCTGTCGAAATTCGCGGCCGCGCTGCACAAGGCAGAGCCTGTGGGCGAGGAGCGGGGCGTGATCATCAACACGGCCTCGGTCGCGGCGTTCGACGGGCAGATCGGGCAGGCGGCCTATGCCGCGTCTAAGGGCGGGATTGTGGGCATGACCTTGCCCGTCGCCCGCGAGCTGGCGCGCTATGGCATCCGCGTGATGACGATTGCGCCGGGGCTGTTTCTGACTCCGCTTCTGGCCAGTCTGCCGCAAGAGGCGCAAGATTCGCTTGGCGCGCAGGTGCCCTTTCCCAGCCGCTTGGGCGACCCGTCCGAATACGCCAAAATGGTCGGCGCGATCATCGATAACCCGATGTTGAACGGTGAAACGATCCGCCTTGATGGCGCAATCCGGATGGCGCCGAAATAGAGACTACTTAGGGAGGAAAGCACAATGGCACATGCCTATATCGTAGAAACAGCCCGCACCGCAGGGGGGCGCCGTGGCGGCGCGCTGCGCGACTGGCACCCTGCTAATCTGGGGGCCGAGGTACTGAACGCGCTGGTCGCACGCGCGGGGATCGACGGCGCGGTCATTGATGACGTGATCGTCGGCTGCGTCAGTCAGGGCGGAGAGCAATCCTTTGCCTTCGGGCGCAACTGCGTGCTGGCGTCGAACCTGCCGCAATCTGTGCCTGCGGTGACCATTGACCGGCAATGCGGCAGCTCGCAACAGGCGGTGCAATTCGCGGCACAGGCGGTGATGTCGGGCACGCAGGATGTGGTTGTCGCCATGGGTGTCGAAAGCATGACACGGGTGCCGATGGGATCGAACGTGTCGCTTTATGCCAAGGCGGGATTGGGCGAGGGACCGTTCAGCGACCGGATCGAAGCACGGTACGGCACCAAGAATTTCAGCCAGTTCATCGGCGCCGAAATGGTCGCGCAAAAGCACGGGTTCACCCGCGAAGAACTGGACGCCTACGCGCTGGAGAGCCATCGCCGCGCCACGGCCGCGCGAGACGGCGGGGCCTTTGACGCCGAGATCATTCCGCTGGCCATCGACGGCGGGATGCACACGCTTGACGAAGGTATCCGTGATGATGCGTCGCTTGCGTCGATCGCTGGCGTAAAGCTGTTGGACCCTAACGGGATGATCTCTGCTGCGAATGCGTCGCAGATTTGCGACGGTGCGGCGGGGGTGTTGGTCGTGTCCGAGGCGGCGCTGAAGAAATACAACCTGACCCCAAAGGCGCGGATCGTGAATCTGACCGTGACGGCGGGCGACCCTGTGATCATGCTTGAGGAACCTTTGCCTGCCACCGACCGCGCGTTGGAACGGGCAGGTATGAAGATCGACGACATTGATTTGTTCGAGGTCAACGAAGCCTTTGCGCCAATCCCGATGGCCTGGGCGAAACACACTGGTGCCGATCCGGCCAAGTTGAATGTGAACGGCGGCGCGATTGCGCTTGGGCATCCGCTGGGCGCATCCGGGGCGCGGCTGATGACGACGCTGGTGCACAGCCTGCATGCGCGCGGCAAGAAATACGGTTTGCAGACCATGTGCGAAGGCGGCGGCATTGCCAACGTCACGATTATCGAGGCGCTGTAGTCGCAACCATAAGAAGGAGATGAGGGACGTAACGTCCGTCATTTCCAAAGGCCGCACATCCTGACAAGTTGCAGGAAAATAATACGTCCCGGAGGAACAAGATGACGCTACCCGCCCTTTTCGACAATTTGCGTATCCCGCTGATTGGCAGCCCGCTGTTCATTATCTCGAACCCTGATCTGGTGATTGCACAGTGCAAGGCCGGTATCGTGGGTAGCTTTCCTGCGCTGAATGCACGCGAAGCAGAAGGGGAGCCGATCGAGCTGGACCGCTGGCTGACGCGCATCAAGGAAGAGCTGGACCGTCACAACCAAGCCAACCCCGACAATCCCGCCGCCCCTTATGCGGTGAACCAGATTGTGCATAAATCCAACACCCGTCTCGAGCGCGACGTAGAGATTTGCGTCAAGCACGAGGTGCCACTGTGGATCACGTCCTTGGGCGCACAGGAATGGCTGAACGACGCGGCGCATGGTGCGGGTGGTGTGGTCTTGCATGACATCATCAACAACCGCTTTGCACATAAAGCGATTGAAAAAGGGGCCGATGGTCTGATCGCTGTGGCGGCTGGTGCAGGGGGCCACGCCGGGGCGTTGTCGCCACTGGCGCTGATTCAGGAAATTCGCGAATGGTTTAACGGGCCGGTATTCTTGTCCGGTGCGATTGCCAAGGGCGACAGCATTCTGGCGGCGCAGGCTATGGGTGCGGATGGTGGCTATGCCGGGTCGGCGTTTATCGCCACGCAAGAAGCGAACGCTGACGACCGTTATAAACAGATGATCGCGGATTCGGGCGCGTCGGATATCGTCTATTCCGATTTGTTCACCGGGGTTTGGGGCAACTATCTGAAGTCCTCGATCGAGGCGCAGGGGATGGACCCGAACAACCTTGAACGGTCCGACCCGTCGAACATGAACTTTGGGGCTGACCGCGAAAAGCCCAAAAGCTGGAAAGAGATTTGGGGGGCCGGGCAGGGGATTGGCGCCGTCAAGGATGTGCGCCCCGCCGCCGAGGTGGTAGAGCGTCTGGCAACAGAATACGCCGCCGCCCGCAAACGTCTGTTCGATCAGACCGCGTGAGTGTAAAACAGGCCGTCCCTTCGGGGGCGGCTTTTTTGATGCGAGGACAGAGATAGCGATGCACGACACACCGCAGACGACATTGCGCCGATTGTTCGACCGGGCCGTCGCGGTGGCGGACCCGATGCAATCGCTGGCCACGCATCTGCCGCCCAAACCGGCGGGCCGCGTCGTGGTGATCGGCGCGGGCAAGGCAAGCGCGCGCATGGCAGAGGCCGTCGAGGCGGCGTGGGGTCCTTGTGACGGTTTGGTGATCACCCGCTATGGATATGCGCGCCCCTGTCAGGGGATCGAGATTGTCGAGGCCGCGCATCCCGTGCCCGATGCAGCCGGACAGGCGGCAACCGCGCGGATGTTAGATCTGTTGAGCGGCTTGGGGGAGGGGGACTTTGTGCTGGCGCTGATCTCGGGCGGGGCGTCGGCGCTGCTGACCGCGCCCTTGGGGGAGATTACGCTGGCCGAAAAACAAGCGGTGAACGCGGGGTTGCTGGCCTCTGGTGCGCCGATCACGCAGATGAATGTGGTGCGCAAGCATCTGTCGCAGGTCAAAGGCGGTCAGCTGGCGGCGGCGGCTTATCCGGCGGTGATGCACACATTGATGATCTCGGATGTGCCGGGGGATGATATGGCGATGATCGGGTCCGGCCCGACGGTGGGCGATGCCACCACATCGCAGGACGCGCAGGCGATTTTGACGCAGTGGGGCGTGGCGGTTCCGGCTTCGGTCACGCGGGCGCTCGCTGCGGGGTCTCAGGTCGTGCCGCCGGGTGATGCGCGGCTGTCGCGGGTGATGAACCGGATTTATGCAGCCCCCAAGCAATCACTTGATGCGGCACAGGCTTTGGCCGAGGCGGAGGGGTATCGCGTGATTCGTCTGGGCAATGATATTGAGGGCGAGGCCCGCGAGGTCGCCCGGGCCCATGCCGCCTTGGCCCTGCAAGAACAGGCGCGTCTGCGTCATGGCGATGCGCCGGTGATAATCCTGTCGGGTGGGGAGCTAACGGTGACACGGCGCGGGGAGGGCGTTGGCGGACCGAATGCGGAATACGCGCTTGCCTTGATGTTGGCCCTGAACGGGGCGGCGGGCGTCTGGGGGTTGGCCTGCGATACCGACGGCGTCGACGGCGCGGCCGAGGTCGCAGGGGCCATCATCGGACCCGACAGTTTGGACCGTGCCCATGCGGCAGGAGTTGATGCGAAGGCGGCGCTTGCCGCAAATGACGCGCATGGTTTCTTTGAATGTATTGGCGGTCAGGTCATAACAGGACCGACGCTTACGAACGTCAACGACTTCCGTGCACTGGTTGTTTTCCCAGGTTAGAATTCAATTTTAGATTGGATAGCGTTTAAGAATCTGTTCATGTTTCTCGCATAATCCTTCGTGCAAGCTACAATTAACATTGGCACCGAAAACGGTGCTACCTATAAGTGAAGAATGCCGTTAACCTTTTCAGCAAGCGGCTTTCAGCGGAATGGGCGCTGTATCCAGTTTTGCGAATTGTGAGAGAGTAGTTTTGTTCAAGCGCTTAGATTTGATTTTGGTCGTCGCCTGCCTTTTCGTGACCTTCGGGATCTACGCAGAAGGCGCGCGCATGAACCGCGCCGCGGCCAAGGCCGAATTTGCTCGCATCACCGAAGATGGCCTGCAGGCGCTAGACCGCCGGATGAATATCTATCTGCAAAGCCTGAACGGTGCTGCAGGGATGATGCAGGCATCCGAGAATATCGAGTATGACGACTTCGAAACCTTCGTTGAAAGTGTCGATATCGAAAATTACCTGCCCGGTATCAACGGGATCGGTTTCATCGAACCTGTCGCAAGGGTGGACGAAGCAGCCTTTGTGTCCCAGATGCGCGCCAATGGGACGTCTGGGTTTAAGGTGCGTCCTGAAACCAACCACGACCTAAAGTATGTGATCAAATACATCGCGCCGGTGCTGCCCAACAAGGAAGCGGTGGGGCTGGATATCAGCTTTGAAAAGGGGCGACGCGAGGCGGCAAATCGGGCGCGTGAAACGAACACACCACAGCTGACGCCGCGTATCCTGCTGGTGCAGGACGCGATGAAAGAGCCGGGGTTCTTGTTGCTGCGCCCGCTGTTCTATAGCTCGGGACAGCGCGATGGGGAGTTTCGCGGTTGGGTATATGCGCCCTTTGTTGGCCGGAACCTGCTGCAAGACCTGACGCCGAACCAGAACAACGTTTACGATTTCCACGTATATGACGGCGACACGACCGATCCCGAAGCGCTGATTTATGCCAGTCAGGATCACAATCATACGGCCGGCAAATATGGCACCACCTATACCACCGAATTCTTTGGCCGGACCTGGACGGTGCAGTTTGAAAGCACGCCGCAGTTCGAAGCGCTCTTTCCCGGTGGTACCCCACTTCTGGCGCTGGTCGCAGGGATCGCGTTGACGGCAATGTTGATGATTGTACTGCGTGCCATACGCCAGCGCGCAAATTCCTTGGCCGAAGTCGCAAAACTGCGCGAACAGCAGATCAGCGCCCGCGAGGAGGAAAACCGGTCGATCATTGAAAACAGTGTCGTGGGCATCTTCATTCTAGATCACCGGCGGCAGGTCCTGTTTGCCAACCATGCTGCGCTTGAAGTTTTCAACGAGGTAGAGGACGGCATGGGCGGGCGTCCCCTGTCTGACTTTGTCACCCCTGCCCAAGGAGTTCCTGATGACGCCGGCTATAACGCGACGGGCAAGACGCGGGACGGGGCCGAGCTGTATCTTGACGTGCACCACAACGACTGGGTCACGCTGAATGGTGTCAAACGGGTGACGGCCATTGTGCGCGACGTGACTGCCGAAGTGGGGGCCGTGGAAGAACTAGCGGGAATCAAGGAACGCTACGATTATGCGTTGGCCGGATCAGAGATCGGTGTCTTTGAAGTTAATCTCGCGACTGGAAAATCGGTAGTCTCACCGACTTGGCGGAAGATTACCCATGTGGCTCCCGAGGTCGAGGATACTCAAGAAGCCTTCCTGAACCGCATCCACCCCGACGATTTGCCCCGGCTGCTTGAGGCAGATAAAAACTGTATCACCGGCAAGGCCGAAAGATCGCTCACGGAATTTCGGATGCAGTTTGGCGACAGCTGGCGCTGGATGCGGTCCGATGCCGTTGTCGTGGATCGCGCGTCCGATGGTACGGCGAAACGGATGGTCGGCACACAAAGCGACATCACCGCCCTGCGCCACGCCCGAAACGCGCTTGAGGCAAGTGAAAAGCGGTTCCGCACCGTGTTGAATGCTGCCCCCGTCGGCATGGCGACGCTGAACAGCGACGGTCGGTTTACCACCGTGAACAATGCTATGTGCGAGCTTACGGGCTATTCCCAAAAGGAGATGACCGACAGCTTTACCCTCGGACAGGTCATCCCTAAAAAAGACGTAAAGATGATGCGGGATATCGTCACCCAGTTTACCCAAAGCGGGTCGAACGAAGTGTATCGGGGCGAACATCCTATCCTGCACAAAGACGGTGGCGAACGATGGGGATTGTTCAACATCACCTGGACCTATGACAAGAATGAAGACGCTTTTGTCTTTATCGCGCAAGTTAACGACATCACCGATCAAAAGAAGATCGACGAAATCAAGAATGAATTTGTCTCAACCGTTAGCCATGAATTACGCACGCCATTGACGTCGATCAAAGGCGCGCTTGGGCTGATTGAGATGTCGGCGCGGGACGCTTTGCCTGCATCCGCCCTGCGTCTGATCGAGATCGCGCGGAATAATGCGGACCGTCTGACCACCATCGTGAACGACATTCTGGACCTCGAAAAAATCTCGTCGGGCAAGATCGATTTCGACCTCGACCATATGAGCCTGAACGAGGTCATCGATTCCGCCGTCCACGAGATGATGCCTTTCGCAGTAACGCACGGGACCAGCCTTCAGATTGATGTGCCCGAGACGCCGATCCATGTAACGGCGGATTGGTCGCGCATGATGCAGGTTCTGGCAAACCTGATTTCCAATGCCTGCAAATATTCAAACGAAGGCACAGCTGTTACGATCAAGGCGGAACCGATTGGCGAAATGGCGATCGTCTATGTGCAGAATTTCGGCCCCGGCGTGCCTGAAAATTTCAAGAACCGCATCTTCCAGGCGTTTTCGCAGGCCGATGGATCAGACACACGCGCAAAGGGCGGGACCGGCCTTGGGCTGAACATCACGCGGCAGATCGTGTGGCGGCAGGGCGGGAATATCGGGTTCGAAAGCAAGCCGAGCGGGACGACTATCTTTTGGTTTACGTGCCCGTTAAGCAGTGGTCCTGCTGACGTGCAGGGGCCTGTCCAGCCGCCGCAGCTCGAGGTCGTTGCTGATACGGAGCGCAACCTAAAGGTGTTGCATCTTGAGGATGATGAAGAGTTTGCAGAGGTGCTTCGCGAGGGGTTAAAGCCCTTTGCCGACGTCCAGAACGTCACTCGTCTGAACGAGGTTCCTGCCGCGCTGAATACGGGACCGTTGGACGTTATCGTTCTGGACTGGACGGTGCCGGATGGTGATGCAAGTGCCGTTCTGGACGACATAGCAAGGTTTCAACCCCAAGCGCGGGTGGTCGGACTGACATCGGATGCCGCACGCGACAAGGATAGCCGAGTGGGCACGCATCTGGTAAAATCGCAAACTGAGCTATCGCATATTATCAACAGCATTGTCGGGTCGACATAAAGCCTGCGCTGATCTATCTCAGGTTGTGTATAATTTATTTTAAGTCGCCTTAAAAATGACTAGATGCTTTTGTCTATAGGGGCGCAAGGGATAAGAGGGTGCTGAAGCTGGGATGGTGCCTTCTTTTTGTAGATAAGGACGTCCTATGTCTTGGAACGAAAAAAAGAGCCGCATCGCGACTGGTTTCGTCGCAGGGTCGGCTTTGGCCGGAGGGTGGTACACCTCAAGCGCGGCGCTCTTGTCGGGTGGGGCTGCCCAGACTGTTCCCATTGTTGGCGCGATTGCACTTGCCGGCCTTGTTCCCCTGATTGCAATGAATTTTCGATCGACGCCGGCGCGGTCCACGATAGATGACAGCCTTAAGCAACAGCTCAGCGTCCTGAAGAAGCACACGATGGTGAATGTCGTCGACATCGATAACCGGCTGGTAGAGGTGAACGACCTGCTGCTTGAGGCGACGGGCTAT
This sequence comes from Sulfitobacter sp. M22, assembly GCF_021736025.1. Lineage (NCBI taxonomy): Bacteria > Pseudomonadati > Pseudomonadota > Alphaproteobacteria > Rhodobacterales > Roseobacteraceae > Sulfitobacter > Sulfitobacter sp. M22. The sequence goes on from NZ_WMEC01000003.1 coordinate 58,037, forward strand.
ACACGCGACGAACTGATCGGCCAACCGGTCAAGATGTTATATGCCAGCGACAACCATATCACGACAGCCGAAATTCGGGATTTTCTAAGGCAGGGCAAGGGCTGGCAAGGCCAGACCACATTGCGTCATCGTGATGGCTCTAGCTGTGTGACCCAAACGACCGTAACGCCGCTGCGGGACGCCGATGGCAATTGGATAGGGTCGATCTCGGCGCGCACGGATATTACGGCAACCACAAAATTGATCGCCCGACGCGACACGGCCATGACATTGCACGAGCTACGCGATGACATCTGGATTGTGTCTGAACAGGATCTTGAACTGCGGTATATGAACCTCGCAGCAAAGGCGCGGTTCGGCTGGGCAAAACGCCCTGACGATGGGCTGACTGTGCGTGATATGTCGCGGGACAACGGGTGCGAAGACGTGCTTGAGGCGTGTTTGCGGATAGTGGACACAGGCGAGACGTTCACCACTTTTAGCGCACAGATCGGGTCTAAGAAATTCGACGGGTCGATCAAATGGTTGAACAAGGGGACCGCCGATGGTCGCTTGCTAATCATGTTGCACGACATCACCGAACGTCTTGAACAAGACCAGCTTCAGGCGGATTTCATTTCGATGGTCAGCCACGAGCTGCGGTCGCCGCTGACCTCTATCAAGGGATCCATGGGGTTATTGTTGTCCAAGGCCGCGGGGGAGCTGCCACCCAAGGCCGAAGGGCTGCTGGAAATTGCGCATCGCAACGCCGACCGTCTGGTGCTGATTATCAATGATATTCTGGACATCGAGAAGATATCGTCGGGACGTCTGGATTTCGAGATGGAAACCGCAGACCTGTCAGAGTTGATCGCGGAATCTTTGCGGGCCAACGCGATGGCGCATCAGCGGTTTGGTCTTCAAATCAAATGCCGCGGTGTTGATACCTCGACGTTTATCGAAACTGACGCCAACCGTATCATTCAAGTTTTAACCAACCTTATGTCGAATGCCGCGAAGTTTTCCAAACCCGGCGGTGTGGTCGAAATTTCTGTTACCAAGAACGAAGAAGTCGTTAGTGTATCCGTGCGTGACGAAGGTATGGGCATTGCCACAGAAGACCAACACAAGATTTTCCAGCGTTTTGCAGATATGGCAAACTCGGATCGTGCGAGCAAAGGCGGTACCGGTTTGGGGCTGAGTATCTGTAAAGCAATTGTTGAAGGTTTGGGTGGGACGATCAATTTTGTGAGTGAAGAAGGGCGGGGGACAACTTTCACCTTCACTTTACCCGTCAAAACGCGGCATTCTGAGCCGGACAAAGATTTTGAAAGACTAGAAAATGTTGGATAAGTGTACCGTATGATCAAATTGCTTCACGTAGAAGACGATGCCGATATCCGCGAAATCGCCAAGATGTCTCTCGAGCTTTCGGGCGATTTCGTGGTTGAACAGTGTGATTGCGGCGAACAAGCGCTTGAAAAGACGCTCGATTATATCCCCGATGTATTTCTGTTGGACATGATGATGCCGGGCATGACGGGCCGCCAAACGCTAGAAAAGCTGCGCGAGAATCCGAACTTTGCAAATGTACCTGCAATTTTCATGACCGCGCGGGCACAGCCCAACGAGTTGGAAGAGCTGCGCGGCATTGGCGCGACAGAGGTGATCAGCAAACCATTTGATCCCATGTCGCTGGCAGACCAGATCAAAGCCGCCATCGCGTGAAGCCTACCAAATTTTAGAATACAGAAACCGCAGTGGCGTACACTGCGGTTTTTTACTTTTGTATCATATCCGTAGTTTCTGATGTTCAGGGTGCCAAGCGGTTGATCCGAACGCTTTGCGGTGTGAACTCACGGTGAAGTGCAGTTCTTGATATCTCGTTTTACTCCAACCGGTTCTGTATTTCCATCAGGTTGCTTTCAAAGACCTCAGCGGCCTTAAGATGTTTCCTGGCGGAGAACTCGGTGCCTCGGTCGAAGGTGATCGACTGGCGCGCGTCGGCGGGCAGGGGAGCCAACCCGTTGATCAGGGACTCCTTGATCGGCTTGGATTGGCGATCTTCATTACGCATCTATCCGCTGGATTCTCAAGGGTCGTTGCGACGGTTACCGCTATCTTAGTTTCATGAGTTCTTCCCTGAATGCTTCCGTTGGTGTGCGCCATCCCAGACACTTTCTGGGCGTGCCGTTCAAGCGGTCGCAAATCGACTTCTTATCTCGATTTGAGAGCGCGGCCACAGGCGCATCTCTTGGTAAGTAGCGCCGCGCACGCTTGTTCAGGTTTTCGACGGAACCCTTTTGCCACGGGGCTTGCGGATCACAGAACCATGCCTCGGTTCCGATTCCAGGTTCCAGCTTGCGCCAATTCCTAAACTCAATACCTCTATCAAAGGTGATCGATTTACGGGCCGTTTGGGGCAGGGGTTCCATCACAGTCATTAGCTTGTCCATCAGATGCGTTGTGCTGCGGTCGTTGTTACGGAACAGGACGGCGAAGCGGGTTTTCCGCTCAATGAGCGAGGCGACGTTCATCTTACCCTGAGCACGCTCGAAAATCATCAAATCGCCCTCCCATTCGCCAAAAGTCTCACGCGTATCAACGTAGTCGGGTCGTTCATGGATGGACCGATCTGGCGGGAAAACAAGGCCACGGGACCTGCGTGAATGGTGCGGTCTCCGTTTCTTGCGCCGGTTTGGGAGGTATCGGGCCAGCTCTTTGGATTGACCGTCTGGACTGTAGACATAAGCATAAATTGTCTCGTGGCTCACACGAACTTTCTGGCCTTCAAAGAACAATCGACCCGCGATCTGTTCGGGAGACCAACCTTCTTTGAGCTGTTTGATCACAGCCTTTCGCAGGCCGACAAGGCGCACCAATTTTTGACGGCGTGCACGCCTTTGAACCGCAGCGCGTTGAGCAACAACACCATAGTATCCGTTCAATTCCGGCAGGTCTTCGTCGGCATAGCGGTTGCGCTTGATGTCACGATAAATCGTCGAAACATGCCTGCCGATCTCCGCTGCTATCTCTCGTACGGGTATCTTAGCATTCAACATATCTTCAATCGTGCGCCGTTCACGCAGGTTTAGCTCTGTATGGGCCATCTTTCATTCTCCTTGCTTTCCAGCAAGATAGGGGAAATTTCGCAACCCAGTTTAGAATGTGCCCGCGCTACAACGCTAGACCGGATAATGAACGTTATGTTAATTTATATCTACGTATTCATATTCGGATCTCACGACCGCAGCCAATCAGATAACTCCGCATCGCTAATAGAAGCACCGGTCTAAATGGAACCGCTGTCTGGTCGCGTCCGGCACCGTATTTCGCTGATCGTGCTGCCAAATTGTATTTTGAACGCGCGCGCCAGTGTGGCTGCGGAGCTAAAGCCGGTCCGGGTCGCGATCTCGTGGGTGGGCATACTCGTTTCTAGTGCAAGGCTCCGGGACTGGATCAGGCGCAGACGGCGGTAGTATTGGCCGGCCGAAACCCCGAGCTCGCGGTGGAACATGCGATCGAGCGAACGAAGTGAAACCCCGGCATGCTGCGAGACCTCCCTGAGGGTGACTGGCTCTTCTATATATTTCAACATATAGCGCACCGCCCGCCCAAGGCGGGGCGACAGTGCGCCGCTTTCCGCCCGTCGTGCGTCGGCCGTATCATATACGAAAAGCGTGCTTACATCATGCGCCAGCGCATCTCCGGCCCGATCACGGATCAGATCAAGAGCCAAGCTCATGGCCGAGGTTGCACTGCCAGCGCTTTGCCGATCCCGATCCACGACGTAGCTGTCGGCCACGACATCAACCTCCAGAAAGGCTTCGGCAAATGCGTCGAGCTCGTACCAATGCACCGTCGCACGGCGCCCGTGTAGCAGGCCCGCGGCGGCCATGACCCACGCCCCCATATCAAGCCCAATCAGACTATCTGCCCGACGGGCTGCGGCCCGAACCTGCGGCCCGAACCTGCGGCGGCTCGGCCTGCTCTCTGACGCCGTATCCAGCCACGATGACAAGCGCATCAACGCGATCAAGCGCTTCTAATGCGATATCCGGGCGTAGCTGCATACCCGACGAACTGCGGATCGGCCGCCCGCCAACAGTGGCCACCTGCCAGCGAAACAGCGGATTGCCCGAAATGTCGCAAGCGGCGCGTAAAGGCTCTACCGCGCTGGCGAGCACCATGTTTGAAAAGCCATCGAAGGGCAAAATAGCTAATCGGAAAGGGTATATTGGCGACATATGCAAGCAATATGGCAGTTTAGGCCAATAGGAAAGTTGGTTCCTTTCTAAGGTGGCCGCAACAAGACATCACGCAAACGGAGGCGACAACGTGAACTGGGATACATTCATCACCTGTGCGGTGACAGGTTCAGGCCAGAGCCACACAAAAAGCGACAAAATCCCCGTAACCCCGGCAGAGATCGCCGCCGCCTGTGTAGAAGCCGCCAATGCGGGCGCCGCGGTGGCCCATGTGCACGTGCGTGACCCTGAAACCGGTGCCCCATCGCGCGACATCGCATTGTACCGCGAAGTTGTGGCGCGGGTCCGCGATAGCGGGACCGATGTGATCTTGAATCTGACAGCTGGCATGGGCGGTGATATCGTCCTTGGCTCGGCCGAAGCGCCCTTGCCGTTGAATGAGCGCGAAACCGAGTTGATCGGGGCGACCGAACGTTTGGTCCATGTCGAGGAATTGTTGCCGGAAATCTGCACGTTGGATTGCGGCACGATGAATTTCGCCGAAGCTGACTATGTCATGACCAACACACCTGGCACCCTGCGTACAATGGCCAAGCGCATTCAGGCGGCCGGCGTGAAGCCGGAGATCGAGGTCTTTGATCTGGGCCACCTTTGGCTAGCCAAAACGCTGGTACAAGAGGGGCTGATCGACGATCCGGTGCTGGTGCAGCTTTGCATGGGCATCCCTTACGGCGCGCCCAATGACCTCAATTCAGTCATGGCGATGGTGAATAACATGCCCGAAGGCTGGTGTTATTCGATGTTCTCTATAGGGCGCATGCAACTGCCATTCGCGGCCCAAGCTGTACTTGCAGGGGGCAATGTGCGCGTCGGGCTAGAGGATAATATCTGGCTGAGCAAAGGGGTGAAGGCCTCTAACGGTGATCTGGTTGAACGGGCCGTGACGATGCTGTCGGCGATGAACGTTAACCTGCTGACCCCCGCCGAAGTGCGCAGCAAGCTGAACCTGAAAAAACGCTGGTAAATCCGGCGCGACAACGGGCGTTAATACGCCGCTAGCAAGGGAGATTTGCTATGACCCTATCCAACCTCGACCGCCGCGGTTTCCTGCGGACAAGTTCGGCTGCTGCCCTAGCCTTGGGGCTTGCGCCTGCGGCTTTTGCACAGCCAGCGCCCAAGCGTGGGGGCAGTGTGCGGGTTGGCAGTTCGGGGGGGCGACGTCTGACACGATCGACCCGGCCACGACCTATGGTGGGGTGGTTGCTCTTGGGATGCTTGCCGTGTGCAACACGCTGCTAGAGATCGACGCTGCGGGCGTGGCGCAGCCTGAACTGGCCGAAAGCTATGAAGCCAGTGACGATGCGGCGACATGGACTTTCCGCCTGCGCAAGACGAACTTTTCCAACGGCAAGCAAGTCACCGCGAAGGACGTGATCGCGTCGTTTAACCATCACCGTGGCGAGGATACGAAATCCGGTGCCAAAGAGCTGCTAAAGCAGGTGAAAGAGATCCGGGCCGACGGTGACAATGTTGTCGTATTCGAGCTGACCAGCGGCAACGCCGATTTTCCATATGTCACCGCCGATTACCACATGTGGATCATGCCGGAAAACGGCGAAGGCGGGCTGGACTGGCAGTCGGGTGTCGGCACTGGCGGCTATACGTTGGAAGAGTTCGAGCCCGGCGTACGCATGCGTCTGAAACGCCGCGACGACTATTTCAAATCCGATCGGGCCTGGTTTGATGAGGTGACAATTCTGACCATAAACGACCCGACCGCGCGTCAGAGCGCGTTGGTCACCGGCGAAGTGGATATCATTAATGCCGTGCCGACAAAAACCGTCCATATGCTCAAGCGCCGTCCGAATGTGCATACGGTCGAAGTCACCGGCACCTCGCATTTTCCGATTGCAATGCAGTGTAGCAAGGCACCTTTCGAGGATGTGAACGTGCGTCTTGCCCTGAAACATGCGGTGAACCGACAGGAAATGCTGGATAAGGTGCTGCGCGGCCATGGCAGCCTTGGCAATGACCACCCCATTGCACCGTCGCAGCGGTTTCATGCGGCAGATCTAGAGCAGCGGACCTATGATCCCGACAAGGCCAAGTTCCACCTCAAGAAAGCCGGGCTCGACAGTTTGGATGTAACGCTTGCCACCTCTGACGGGGCCTATTCCGGCGCGGTTGATGCCGCCGTATTGTTCCAGCAAAGCGCGTCCAAGGCGGGCATCAACCTAGAGGTCAACAGCCGACCAGCTGATGGGTATTGGTCCAACGTCTGGATGAAAGAACCCTTCTTTATGGGGTATTGGAACGGGCGCCCGACCGCTGACTGGATGTTCAGCCTTGTCTATGGCGCTGGTGCTGCGTGGAACGAGACCAAGTGGCAGAACGACGAATTCAACACGTTGCTGATCCAGGCGCGGACCGAGCTGGACGAGAACCGGCGGGCCGAGATGTACGCCGATATGCAGCGGCTTTGTCGCGACGATGGCGGGGCGATTATCCCGATGTTCGGCAACTACATCGACGGCAGGAACGACCGTGTCGCCCATGGCGAGGTCGCGGCGAACCAGTATCTCGATGGCTGGAAGGCCATCGAACGCTGGTGGCTCACCGACGTTTGATCCCCCCTGCTCTGCTGCCATGTTCCCGGCGGCAGAGCCTTTTTTTATGGCGACAGAAGGCTTCTGAAATGTCCAAATTGATCTCGAAGGTTGCCTGTATTGGCGGTGGTGTCATCGGCGGTGGTTGGATCGCGCGTTTCTTGCTGAACGGGATTGACGTCGCGGTGCATGACCCCAGCCCGGACGCCCGCCGCATTGTCGACGAAGTGCTCGAGAACGCCCGCCGTGCCTACGCCCGCATGCTGATGGCACCGCTTGGCCCCGAAGGCCAACTGACCTTTCACGACACGCTTGCCGCGGCGGTGGCGGGTGCCGATTATATCCAGGAAAGCGTGCCTGAGCGGCTCGACCTGAAGCATACTGTCATCGCCGCCATCGAAGCCGCCGCGCCCCGTGATGCGCTGATCGGCTCCTCCACCTCGGGCTTTCGCCCTTCGCAATTGCAAGAGGGTATGGCCCACCCCGAACGGCTGTTCGTGGCGCATCCGTTCAATCCCGTTTATCTAGTTCCGCTGGTCGAGATCGTGGGCTCCCCCGCGAATACAGAGGCCGCGCTTGACCGCGCCGCAGAAATCCAGCGCGAGACCGGGTTGAAACCTGTCCGCATCCGCAAGGAAATCGACGCCCATATCGGGGACCGCCTGCTCGAAGCCGTCTGGCGCGAGGCGCTTTGGCTGGTGCATGACGATGTAGCCACAACCGAAGAGATCGACGACGTTATCCGCTTTGGCTTTGGTCTTCGCTGGGCGCAGATGGGCTTGTTTGAGACCTATCGCATTGCCGGTGGCGAAGCCGGGATGAAGCATTTCATCGAACAATTTGGCCCCGCCCTGAAATGGCCGTGGACCAAGCTCATGGACGTGCCAGAGATGACAGACGCGCTGGCAGGTAAAATTGGCGATCAGTCAGACGCGCAATCCGGGCAGCATTCGATCCGTGAATTGGAGCGGATTCGCGATGACAACTTGATCGGCATTCTACAGGCTCTGCGGGCCAACGACTGGGGCGCGGGCGAGACCCTTCGCGAGATGGAAGACCGCTTCTTCGAGCGTGCGAAAGCCGTCGCGCGCGCTACTGAAACGGACTATCGCGCGTCCATGGTGCTGCATGAAACGCGTGTGCCGGGCGAATGGCTGGATTACAACGGCCATATGACCGAATTCCGTTACCTTCAGGTTTTCGGCGATGCGACCGACGCTTTCTTGGGCCATATCGGCATGGACGACGCCTATCGCAGCGCGGGCCGCTCGGTCTATACGGTGGAAACCCACATTCGCCATCTTGCGGAAACCAAGGTCAACACGCGGCTTTCGGTGAAAAGCATCGTGCTGGGCCATGACGCCAAGCGCATCCGTTTGCATCACGAAATGGTTGATGAGGCCGGGCAGGTGCAGGCCACCGCCGAGCATATGTTGATGCATGTGGATACAGAGGCGGGCCGCGCAAGTCCGATGGCGGCACCGCTGACCGAACGGCTTGCGGCTCTCTCGCCGGGTCAAAGCGGGCTGGAGGTGCCTGAGCACGCGGGCCGCCCGATCCGCGACATCGGTTGGCCTGAACCGGAGGTCAGCTGACATGCACCCGCTCGCCCGCATGATCCTGCACCGTCTGGCTCTTGGGCTGTTGACGCTGTTTGCGATTTCTCTGTTTATCTTTATGGCAATTGAATTGTTGCCCGGAGACCTTGCCGAAGAGGTACTTGGCCAATCCGCTACACCGGAAACAGTGGCGGCCTTCCGACGTGACCTTGGTCTCGATCAGCCGGCCTATGTTCGGTATCTTGACTGGCTTGGCGGCATTGTTCGGGGTGATTTTGGTCAGTCGTTGGCGAACAACCGGCCGATTTCCGACCTGTTGGCTGCCCGCCTTGGGAACACGCTCTTTCTCGCTGTTTATGCGGCGGTCATCTCAGTGCCGCTGGCCGTGGGGCTGGGATTGCTGGCCGCGCTGTATCGCGGCAGCTGGTTTGACCGGGGGGTGAACATCTTTACCCTCTCGTCGATCTCGTTTCCGGAGTATTTCGTCGCCTACATCCTGATGCTGTTCCTGTCGATCCGCTGGGGCATTTTTCCGTCAATCTCGGATTTCGGCAGTAGCGCAGGGCTGGGCGAGATGCTGTACCGCACATTCCTGCCAGCCTTGACGCTGGTGCTTGTAGTGACCGCACATATGATGCGCATGACGCGGGCGGCAATCATAAACCTGCTGGCCCAACCCTATATCGAACTGGCGTGGCTCAAGGGGGCGTCCCCCCTCCGAGTGATCCTGCGCCACGCGCTTCCCAATGCGCTTGCACCAATCATCAATGTGGTGGCCCTGAACCTCGCCTATCTGATTACAGGCGTGGTCATCGTCGAGGTCGTCTTTGTCTACCCCGGCCTTGGACAGCTGATGGTTGATTCCGTAGCAAAACGGGACATCCCCGTGGTGCAGGCAAGCTGTCTGATTTTTGCGAGCATCTACATTCTTCTCAACCTCGGCGCGGATGTGCTGGCGATCGCCACCAATCCCCGCCTGATGCACAGGAAGTGACCCATGAGATTTTATAACGGTGCTTCCGTCCCGCCCACGGCTGTCTTTGGCATTATTGTCATCGTCCTATATGCCCTTATCGCCATTTTCGCAGGGCAACTGGCCCCATTCGCTGAAACCGAGATTGTCGGGATGGAGTTCGAACCACCTGGCGGGGCCTATCTGCTGGGGACCGACAATCTTGGGCGGGACATGCTGTCGCGGCTGATCTGGGGGGCGCGCAATTCCATCGGCATCGCTCTTGCGACCACTGGAATCGCCTTTTTCTCCGGCGCACTCCTAGGACTGTTTGCAGCCGTGGTCGGTGGATGGGCCGACCAGATCTTGTCGCGTCTGGTAGATATGTTGATCTCGATCCCGTCACTGCTGTTTGCATTGTTGCTGCTGTCCATTTTCGGCACCTCGATCCTGACCTTGATCCTTGTCATCGCCACGCTCGAGATGACGCGTGTGTTTCGCTTGTCCCGCGCCGTGGCGATGGATGTCGTGGTGATGGACTTTGTCGAGGCCGCAAGGCTGCGCGGCGAAGGCATGTGGTGGCTGATCCGGCGCGAGATCCTGCCTAATATCATGGCCCCGCTGGTGGCCGAATTCGGGCTGCGCTTTTGCTTTGTTTTCCTCGCAATCTCTGCCCTGTCGTTTCTGGGCCTCGGCATCCAGCCCCCCACCGCCGATTGGGGATCGATGGTGCGCGATAATGCGGCGCTGATTACCTTTGGCGACATTACGCCCTTGCTGCCCGCAGCCGCGATCGCGCTGCTGACCGTGGCAATTAATTTCGTCGTGGACTGGATGCTTCACCGCACCTCTGGCCTGAAGGATTAAGAGATGAGCAAACCGCTTTTAACCATTCGAGATCTTAAGATCGAAGGGCGCAAGGGGAGCGATTGGCTCCCCATTATCAAAGGTGTGGACCTTGAACTTAGGCGGGGCGAAGTGCTGGGGCTGATCGGGGAATCCGGTGCAGGAAAGTCGACGATGGGCCTTGCTGCCATGGGGTATACCCGCGATGGGACCCGCATTTCAGGCGGAGAGATCACGTTTGACGGAATGGACCTGCGAGGCCTCAGCGAGCGTCGCAAGCGTGGGCTGCGCGGCAAGCGCATCGCCTATGTCGCGCAATCGGCGGCGGCGAATTTCAACCCCGCACACCGGCTGATCGATCAATACAGCGAAGGCCCGGCGGATATTCACGGATTAACTTCGCAGCGTGATGCGGCGCAGGATGCCCGGATGCTGTACGCCCGTCTGCGTTTGCCCAACCCCGATGAAATCGGCTTTCGCTATCCGCATCAGCTGTCGGGGGGACAATTGCAGCGCGCAATGACCGCGATGGCAATGTCGTGCAAGCCTGACCTTATTATTTTTGATGAACCGACCACCGCACTGGATGTCACCACACAGATCGAGGTGCTGCGTGCCATCCGCGATGCGGTGCGCGAACTTGGCACCGCGGCGATTTATATTACCCATGACCTAGCCGTGGTCGCCCAGATGGCTGATCGCATCAAAATTCTGCTGCGCGGCGAAGAGGTCGAAGAGCAGCCCACGCGCGAGATGTTGGCGAACCCGAAAGAGCCCTATTCCAAGTCGCTTTGGGCTGTGCGCAGTTTCGAAGTCGAGGAACGGCCAGTGCCAACGGATGAAACGCCGGTGCTGCGGGTTCACGATGTGACCGCAGAATATGCGCAGGGCATCCCGGTGCTTGAAAACGTCAGCTTTGATATTCACGCGGGGCGCACGGTGGCCGTTGTGGGCGAAAGCGGCTCGGGAAAATCGACCATGGCACGGGTCATTACGGGATTGTTGCCGCCGACTGCCGGTAAGATCGCGCTCGAGGGTACGGCCCTGCCCCCAAGGCTCGCGCAGCGGCGCAAGGGGGACTTGCAGCAGGTGCAGATGATCTATCAATCGGCCGATACCGCGATGAACCCCAAACAGACCATCCGCGAAATCCTTGGCCGGCCGATCTGGTTCTATCTCGGGCTGCGGGGTCGGGCACAGGAAGACAAAATCCGCGAGCTGCTTACCGCGATCGAGCTTGACCCTGACGAATTTATCGACCGCTATCCTGGCTCGCTTTCCGGCGGGCAAAAGCAGCGTATCGGCATTGCCCGGGCCCTGGCCGCCGAGCCAAAGTTCATCATCTGTGACGAGGTCACATCGGCGTTGGATCAACTGGTCGCCGAAGGCATCTTGCGTCTGCTCAAACGGCTGCAAGACGAACGCGGGCTCGCTTATATGTTCATCACCCATGACCTTGCCACAGTGCGTGCTATCGCGGATTATGTGGTAGTGATGCAAAACGGGAAGGTTGTTGAGCAAGGCCCGAAAAGCCAGATGTTCACGCCGCCGCATCATCCCTATACTAAATTGCTGCTCAGCTCGGTGCCCGATATGGACCCCGACTGGCTCGACCGGACCATCAAGACCAGAGAGGAAGCCTGACCCATGCACGTGACCGATCCCGAGGTGCTCCGCTTTATCGCAGATACCGAAGCCGCCTACCCCGCCGAAGCCAATGGGGCGACCGCACAAGACAACCGCCGTATGTATGACGCGATGTGCGCTGTTTTTCGTGCCTCGCGTCCAGCCGGACTGCCGGTGCGCGACGAAAGCGTCGCAGGCGTTCCAGTACGGCGGTACACGCCTGAAGGTGCGCATGCTCGACCATTTTTGCTTTATTCTCACGGGGGCGGGTTTGTTGTTGGTGGGCTTGATAGCCATGATGATGTGTGCGCTGAACTGGCCGTTGCGACCGGATGCGAGGTTATCTCTGTCGATTATCGGCTCGCGCCGGAACACCTGTTTCCCGCGCAGATCGATGATGTCGCAGCGGTCTGGAGCGTTGAAGCTGCCGACGGGCGTCAGGGTATCGCCATTGGGGACAGCGCAGGCGGCAATCTTTCTGCGGGTCTGTGTTTCCGGATGCGTCGCACCGGTGGGCCGATGCCGCTTGCGCAGGTGCTGATCTATCCAGGTTTAGGCGGCGACATGGATGCGCCAAGCTATATCGATAACGCCGAAGCCCCGATGCTGCGCACGCAGGACCTGAAAACCTATGCTGGTATGTTGACAGGCGGCGATATGGAACTGCGGCGCAGCAACCCTGAAATCTCGCCTTTGGTTGCGCAAAGTTTCGCAGGACTGCCCCCCGCGTTCATCGTCACCGCCGATATTGATCCGCTGCGGGACGACGGCCCGGCCTATCTAAAAGCGCTACAGGCCGAAGGTATTGATGCAGAATGGCGCAATGAACCGCAACTGATCCACGGCTACCTGCGGGCCCGCCACCGCAGCGCCCGCGCAGCCGAGAGCTTTCGCGTGATCTGCAACTGGATCAACGCTTTCCTCGCACGATAGCACCCAGCCTATACCATAATCGGGCCGCGCTATTCACCAGCGCGCGGGTCCCCCCGCATAATCATATCGGCTGCTTTCTCTGCGATCATTACCGTCGGCGATGCGGTGTTGCCCGATACGATGCGCGGCATCACCGACGCGTCGACAACGCGCAGCCCCTGCATCCCGTGAACGCGCAGGTCCGTCCCAACCACGGCCTTCGCATCCTGCCCCATTTTGCAGGTGCCCACCGGATGGAAAATCGTTGTGGCAATGTCGCCCGCTTTGGCCAGCAGTTCTTCATCGGTGGCGTAGGCGCTGCCGGGAAGCACCTCTTCTGGCGCATAGGGCTGCAGCGCCTTGGCTGTCATGATCTCACGCGCTTGCCTGAGCGATGTGACGGCGACACGTTTGTCATGATCGGAACTGAGGTAATTCAGCCGGATATCGGGCTGTGTGTCACTGTCGGATGTGGTGATGTGACAGGTGCCGATACTTTCGGGACGCAGGTTGCACACTGACATTGTGATCGCCGGATAAGCGTGTAGCGGATCGCCCAGTCGGTCGGTGGACAGGGGCTGAACATGGTATTCCAGATCAGGCGTCGCCATGGAGGGGTCGGATTTCGTGAACATGCCAAACTGGCTGGGAGCCATCGAGAGGGGGCCAGACCGCTTGAGCCCGTATTCAAGGGCCATGCGCGCCTTGCCTGAAAAGCTGTTGACCATAGTATTCAACGTCTTTGCACCCGTGACCTTATAAACGGTGCGGATTTGCAGGTGGTCTTGTAGGTTCTCTCCGACGCCGTTTAATTCGTGGTGCAGCGCTATGCCTTGATCGGCAAGCACATTCGCGCGGCCAATGCCTGACAGTTCCAGCAGCTTGGGCGAATTGATCGCACCGGCGCAAAGCAGCACTTCGGCCTGCGCGAACGCTTTTTGTACTTTGCCTTTGCGGCGAAATCTGACGCCTCGGACGGTTTTACCGTCAAGGATCAGACTGTCGCTATGGGCCTGGGTGATGACCCGCAGATTGGGGCGCTTCATCGCTGGACGCAGGAAACCGCGTGCCGTGCTCCAGCGGCGTCCCCTGTCCTGATTGACCTCGAAAAAGCCCGAGCCCGCATTATCCCCATCGTTAAAATCGGCACGCGGCAGAATGCCGAATTCCTGAGCGCCGTCTTGAACGGCCTTGAGAATATCCCACTTTAGCCGCTGTTTACTGACCTTCCAGTTGCCGCCCTGCCGGTGTAGTTCCGTATCGCCGCCGTGGTGGTCTTCGGATTTCAAGAAGTAGGGCAGCACATCGTCCCAGCCCCATCCGGTATTTCCCAATTGACGCCAGTGGTCATAATCGGCGGCCTGCCCGCGCATATAGATCATGCCGTTGACCGACGTGCAGCCGCCCAACACCTTGCCCCGCGGGTAAACAAGGCTGCGCCCGTTCAGCCCCGGATCGGGTGCCGTCTGCATCATCCAGTCCGTGCGCTGATTGCCGATACAATAAAGATACCCAACGGGGATATGCACCCAGTGATAGTTGTCGGACTTGCCTGCCTCTAGCAACAACACCTTGGTTTTGGGGTTTTCGCTCAGCCGGTTGGCCAGCACGCAGCCCGCGGTTCCTGCCCCGATGATGATATAATCATAGTCGCCATCAAGGCTGGACGTGTCCGTCATATCGCGCTCCCTCTTTCGCGGCTCTCGGACCCGCAGCCGTCATCAAAACACGTTTTCATGTTCCGTCATGGCTCAAAAGGGTTTTCTTGCAAAGTCGTCCGCAATTGCAGCGGCACGGCTGCGATACCTAGAAAGCTGAATGTCCGTTACACCGACAGATATTGATCGCGAATTTCAGGCTGTGATTGCAGGGACGCCAGCGAGCCTGCGAATTTTTGGGTGCCGTGCTCGATGATCACCACCGCATCGGCCACGGCCTGGGCGAAATGCAAATTCTGTTCCGACAAGAGCACCGTTAATCCTTCGTCTTTAAGTTGCAGGATGACACGGGCCATCTGTTCGACAATCACCGGCGCGATCCCTTCCGAGGGTTCATCTAGCAGGATGAACGCGGGATTGCCCATTAAGGTCCGTGCGATGGTCAGCATCTGCTGTTCACCCCCCGACAGCGCCTTGCCACGGTTGTGACAGCGTTCGGCGAGGTTCGGGAACAGATCAAACACCATGTCTTCGGTCCAGGTGGTGCACCCGTCGCGGGGCGGCTGGCGGCCCACCTCGAGGTTTTCAAGCACGGTAAGCTGGGTGAAAATCCGGCGTTCCTCGGGCACATAGCCCAGACCATTGCGCGCGACTTTGTGACTGGGCCAACCGGTGATGTCTTGGCCTTGATAGATGATCTTGCCCCTGCGCGGCCGCACCAGTTGCATGATGGATTTCATTGTCGTGGTCTTGCCGGCCCCGTTGCGCCCCAGCAGCGCAACGACGGTGCTGCGGGCAACATCAAAGTTCAGATCGTTCAGGACCTGCGCCTTGCCATAAAATGAATTTACGCCGTTCACTTCAAGCATGGGCATTCTCCTGCGCTTTGAACAGCGTGCCGCCGCCCAGATAGACCTCTTGCACCTGCGGGTTGTTGCGGATCTCGTCGACGGTGCCATCGGCGATCAACTGGCCGCGATTGAGCACCATGATCCGGTGCGAATGGGCAAAGACCACATCCATATCATGTTCTGTAAACAGCACGCTGATCCCCCGTTGATCCAGAATGTCGGCGGTCAGCTGCATCAGCGCGATCCGTTCGCGCGGTGCCATGCCAGCGGTGGGTTCATCCATCAGCAGCAAGATCGGGTCATTGGCCAGGGCGACCGCCAGTTCGAGCCGCTTGAGGTCACCATAAGCAAGCACCGCGCAGTGGCGTTCGGCCTGATCGGCCATGCCCACAGTATCGAGCAGCGCCAAGGCCTCGTCGCGGTAAAGCTTATGCGCGAATTTCGTCAGCGAATAGAGCCGTTTGTGGTGCGACATCAGCGCCATCTGCACGTTCTCGACCACGGTCATCGAGGCATATGTCGCAGTGATTTGAAACGTCCGCCCCACCCCCATGCGCCAGATCTTGCGCGGTTGCATGCCGGCGATATTCTTGCCCATCAACTGCACGGTGCCGGACGACGGTTTCAGCTGCCCCATCAGCATGTTGAAACACGTGCTTTTGCCCGCGCCATTGGGGCCGATCAGCGCCAGCAGCTCGCCCTTGGCAAGGTCGAAACTGACGTCATCCACCGCCTTGATGGCACCGAAATTGCGGGACAGGTTGCGCACAGACAGGATCGGGCTCATTTCGCGTCCTCCGGTGTTTTCAGCAGGCCGATGCGTTCGCCCGCTTTGCGCAGCGATCCGACGATGCCTTCGGGGCCAAGGATCACGACAAAGATGATCAGCAGGCCCAAGGCGAGCCGCCAGTATTCGAAACGGGTCAAGTAATCTTTGACGCCTTCAAAGAACGCACCACCAACCCAGCCCCCCGCCAGTGTTTTTACACCGCCCAGAAACACCACGATCAGCGCATCGAAACTGCGTGCGGTCTCAAGCTCGTTCGGGAAGATGCTGCCTTTGGAAAAGACGAACAACCCGCCGGCCAGACCCGCCATGATACCCGCAAAGGTAAAGGCGACCCACTGGATGCGCTTGGTGTTGATCCCCATTGCTTCGGCCTGACGCGCACTGTCGCGTGCTGCGCGCATGGCATAGCCAAAGGGCGCGTGTGCGGCTTGGCGCAGCAGCAGGATGCCCCCGATGCAAAAGACGAAAGCGAGGTAGTAATACACGTCATTGTCCGACGCCCAATCGGACGGCCAGATGTTGACCAGCCCGTCGTCGCCCCCCGTCACATCGCCCCACTGGAACGCAAGGCTCCAGAGCAGTTGCCCGAAGGCCAGCGTGAGCATGGCGAAATAGACACCGGTCGACCGCAGGCAGACCCATCCAATCACCACAGCGGCAAGACCCGCACAAATGGGGGCCAGCACCAGCGCCAGCTCCATCGGGGTGTCGGCATAGGTGACGAATAGCGCCGCGGCATAGGCACCGCCGCCAAAGAAGGCCGCATGGCCAAAGCTGACCAATCCGCCCTGCCCGAGCATGAAGTGCAGCGAGGCGGCAAAGAGACAGAAGATCATGATGTCCGTCACCAGCACCACGGCGAAGTTACCACTGTAGAACGGCAGCAGCGCAAGAAGGACTAACCCGGCAGTCACCAGCATCCGTACGCGGTTGCCAGCGGGTTTGATCGGGCGTTCCGGCTCTCCGGTCTGGCCGTGCTCGCCTGCGATTTCCTCTTTTCCCAGCAAACCGAAGGGGCGGAACATGAGGACGATCACCATGACGACGAACATTAGAACAAGCGTCGATTGCGGCGCATAGGTCACGCCAAAGACGTTCAGGACCGAAATGATCACTGCCGCCAGATAGGCCCCTGGCAGCGACCCCATGCCGCCGATGACCACGACCACAAAGACCGACCCGATGATACTGAAATCCATCAGCAAATCAGCACCGCCTTTGGGCAGTTGCAACGCGCCGCCAAGCCCTGCAAGCGCACAGCCCAGAAAGAAGACGCCCGTAAACAGCCAAGCCTGATTGACGCCAAGGGCACCGACCATCTCGCGGTCTTGGGTGGCGGCGCGCACCAAGGTGCCGACGCGGGTTTTCGTGATCAGGTACCACAGGGCGAAGGCGACAAAGGGCGTGATGATGATCAACGCGATGTCATATTGCGGCACGGGTTCCCCCATGATGCGGATCACCCCTTTCAGCCCCGGCGCGCGCGGTCCCAGCAGATCGGTCGGTCCCCAGATCATGAGCGCCAGATCCTGTATGACTAGGATGACGCCAAAGGTCGCGACCAGTTGGAACAGCTCAGGCGCGCTATAGACAGGTCGCAGCACGCAGATCTCGACGATCACGCCGATGACGCCGACGATCAGCCCCGCCAGCAAGATCGCACCCCAAAAACCGACCATGCCCGGCAGCACCTGCATCAGCGAATAGCCGACATAGGCGCCCAGCATGTAGAACGACCCGTGGGCAAAATTCACCACCCGTGTGACGCCAAAGATCAGCGACAGCCCAGAGGCAACCATGAAGAGCGCACCCGCATTGGCAAGCCCAGTCAGAATCTGTGCGATAAAAAGGCCCATGGGCACCTCTTGATATTAGGGAGGGGGTCAGTGCTGCCAAGGGAGCCTCCCCCCTTGGCAGCGGGTCCGGGTTATTCTGCCGGACGCAGTTTCGTCACTTCTTCGTCTGACGGCAGGTAGTCGGCACCGTCCAGATAGGTCCAGTCGGTCATAACGCCTGCCCCATCCTTGAGCATGGTTTTCCCAACAAAGGCCCCCATGGTGGCCTGATTGTCGATCTCGCGGAAGGTGATGTCGCCCACGGGCGTCGTCACGTCCAAACCTTCAAAGGCCATACGGATCGCGTCGCTTTCAGTTGAACCGGCTTTGCTGATCGCCGCGGCGATGCTTTGCGCGGTCATGTAGCCCACAAGCGAGCCGAGCTTTGGCGTTTCGTCAAATTTCGCCTGATAGCCGTCAACAAAGAGTTTGTTCGCGCCGTCTTCTTCGGTGAAGTCGTACCAAGGGTAGCCGGTCACGACCCAGCCTTCGGGGGCTTCATCAGCCAGTGGCTCTAGGTATTCCGGTTCGCCCGACAGCAGGCCATAGACGGTGCGGCCGTCGAACAGACCGCGGGTGGTGCCTTCGCGGACGAATTTCGCAAGGTCAGGGCCGAAGGTCACGTTATAGATCGCGTCGGGTTTGGACCGCTCCAACGCTTGTACCTCGGCACCGGCATCGATCTTGAACAGCGCGGGCCATTGCTCTCCGACGAATTCGACCTCGGGTTTCAGCTGGGTCAGCACCTCTTTGAACGCGGCAACGGCGTCTTTGCCGTAGGCATAGTTCGGCGCGATGGTCGCGTATTTCACGGCATCGGTCTTGGCGGCTTGTTCCGCCAGCATCGCGGCCTGCATATAGGTCGAGGTCCGCAGGCGGAAGGTCCAGGGGTTGCCTTGGCTCCAGGTTAGCGCGTCAGCCAGCGGTTCGGCCGCAAGGTAAACCCAGCCCTTTTCCGCCGCGACCGAGGAGATCGCCAAGCCGACATTCGACAGGATCGAACCGGTGATCATCACGGTGCCTTCGCTGGTCATCAGCTCTTCGGCGATTTTGATCGCTTCACCGGGGTCGCCTTGATCGTCGCGGAAGATGAATTCAAGCGGGCGGTCCAGCACGCCGCCATCGGCGTTGATTTCCTCAAGCGCCAGTTCAATGCCCTGTTTGTAGGGCTCCGCAAAAGCGGCGAGACGTTTGTAGTGGTTGATCTCGCCGACCTTGATCGGCTCGCCCGATTGCGCTGACGCAGCGAAGCCGGTGACGCCAAGGGCAAAGGCCCCTATGACGCTGTTCAGGAATGTCTTTCTGTTCATCTGGTGGTCCTCTCGTGTTGGGGTGTGCCGTCTTTTGCGGCTTTGTTTTTTAGATCAATCATGTTGGACAAACACCGGTGCGACAGGGTCGCCCAGATCGTCCGTCGCCTCTGCCTCGATCCGGTCGCGGATGCGTTTACGGTAGACATTGGGTGCCTTGTCGATAGCGATGCGGATGGGTTTGCGTTTTTGGGGGCGCTGCTCTTCTTGGTGGACGGCTTCCAAAATCGCCTTGTCCTCGGCAAATGCAACGCGGAACATCGCGTCCATTTGGTCCGACGCGGCGTCATCGCCAAGGGCGGTGTTACGCAGGTGCATCCAGTGGTCGATCGTATAGTCCTCTGTCACGGGTGTGACGAAATGGAGCGCAAAGATACGCACGCCTTTGTTGCGCTGATCTTCGGGAAGTTCAAGCTTTGCGTCGGACGACCCAAAGTCAATGACAGCGGTCGAAGGCATGTGCAGATAGTAATAGTGCCAGCGGTCCACGTTGCCGTTAAAGCCGCCGAATTTTTTGAAAAAGCCGATGGGCTCCGCATCTCTGATCCAGCGCCACGCCACGATCACCTCGTCAGCGGTCTTTACATGCACCGGCACGTTTTCAGAGGCGGCGTTACCAAGTGTCGTCGGGTGGACAAAGCTGACATGCGCAGGGTCCACAAGGTTTTCGGCCACATTCAGGTAGTTGGCTTGAATATGCAGCTTGTCGCCGTGGTGGATGTGCCACCCCTCCTGACCCAGCTCGGGCAAGTCAAAGGCCAGCGCGGGGTCTGCCTTGTCGGCGTCGCCCATCCAGATAAACACGATGCCGTGGCGTTCCAGCACCGGGTAGCTTTCCACATAGGCAGATTTGGGCAGGTTCGATTGCCCCGGCACCCGCACGCAGGCCCCGTCCGCGCCAAAGGTCATGCCGTGATAGCCGCATTGAATGGTGTCGCCGATGCGTTTGCCCTTGGACAGCGGCAGCAAGCGGTGCGGACAGCGATCTTCGAGCGCGGCGATCTGGCCTTTGCTGGTGCGGTAGACTACAAGGTTTTGCGCAAGCAGTGTCAGCGGCACCAAATCATCGCCAAAGTCGGTGGACCACCCGGCAACGTACCAAGCGTTTCTGACAAAGGACATCTTCTCACTCCTTGCTTTTCACAGGTTCATGAAGGACCAGAAACTTGTTAGCTGTCAAACAAATTCTTGTCGCCCATCTGATATAGACCCCAGATGGAAACCGTGGGATGATAGTGCCTAATCAATACGCATTGACCCCCAGAACACTGGATAAGAACCTTGGTTGAAACCACACAAGACCTGACCCTGAACGCGGACTATGCGCTAGAGCAACAGATCGGGTTCAAGCTGCGCCTTGCGAACCAGCGTCACCTTGAGATTTTCAACCGACGGATGCCCGACATCACCCCAACACAGTTTGCGGTGCTGGCCAAACTGCGCGACGAGGCGCGGATCAGCCAGAACCACTTGGGGCGTCTGGTCGGGATGGATGCAGCGACCACCAAAGGGGTGATCGACCGTTTGCGTAAAAAGGGTTTGGTCCATTCCACCCCGTCAAAGACCGACATGCGGCGGCTGGAAATTTCGCTGACCGACGAGGGGATCGCGGTGACGGCCAAGGCGATTGCCACGGCGCAGGAAATCTCGGCCGAGACAGTCGGCAACCTCACCCCGCGCGAGGTCGACCGACTGCTGGCCCTGCTCGAAAAACTCTAGGCTCTAACGCAGGCCATCTTTGCCTTCGGCGTCTGCGTGGGTCAGCCCACCGACACGGGGCAAGGGGCGCCCAGAATCTGTGACAGCCACGGCCACCAGTATCTCGCCTGCGCGCGGCGCATCGTTCAACCGGACCTCTATCCCGTCGAAATGACTGCGCACATAGGCGGCGTCTTTGTGCCCCAGCGGCACGTCCAACACTTGCCCCGGCCCGCCCATCTTTTTTGACGACGGCACCAGTGCTGCCCCCTTTTCTACCGCAACCCGTAGCGGTGCGCCGAGTTTCGGGTGCAGGATGGCGGCGGCGTGTTCCAACTCTCCGCCTTCGCCAACCATTGCGGCCTTGCCATAGCTTTCGGCCTGCGCGGGGGTGATGCCAAGTGCCGCGACACATTTATCACCCAGCAGTCCCCCGAGCTCTGCACCGATATCCATCAGTGGGGTCAGGTCTTCGGTATAAGAGCCTACAAAGGGGTTTTTGATCACGGCCACGGCGACAGCCTTGCGCGTCGGCGGCGATATCTGCCGCCCGATCTCGCGGTGTGTCTCTTCGACCCAAACGGCGATCTTGCGGATTTCGGCGCTCATCTCAGGCCATCCTTTCCTTCGATTTCCTTTGCATCCAACCCGCCCGCGCGGTTGTGGATACGTGCCCCTGTGGTCATCACAAGGATCACAGCCATTTCATCGGCGCGCGGGCTGTCGTTCAGGCCGACCTCGATTGAATCAAAGTGGCTGCGGACATAGGACGCGTCGACATGGGTGACGGGTACATCGAGCCTGACCCCCGCCGCGCCGACCTTTTTCGTGGACGGCACAATCGCCTTCGATCCGCCCAATACATCGCGCATCGCATAGCCGCCCGGCGCGTGCCAGAGCGCACCGTGCTCCAACTCTCCGCCCGTGCCGACGATGCTGCCTTTGCCGTATCCTTCGATCTGTGCGGCCTCGACCCCGAGCGCCGCCAGCAGCTTTTGCGCCATCGCGACCCCCAGCGGTTTGAGGTCTTCCATAAAGGGCTGGATGTCCTCGATATAAGAGCCTGCATAGGGGTTTTGGATCACAGCCATGACCGACCCGCGTTTCAGCGGCGTATTGGCGGGGGGGCCGCCTTCGTGGAAAATCTCTTCGACGCTGGTGACGATTTTGCGGGTCATAACCTCAGGCATGTTCGGGGGCTTTCGTTAGGGATTTCAGAGTTTCGGGCAGGCCGATGACAGTATGTTGGTCGCGCAGGAACAGTGCAGCGGCAGAGATGAGGCCACGGTCGCGCAAACCCTGCGCCGCTGTCGCGCCTGCATTGAGGGCGTGGTTAGCATCGGCAGGGGAGAGCGGCCCGACATGGGTAACCACTGGGGCCGCACCAAGGTCGCTGTCTTCGTGCAACTGGTTGGCGGGGCTACGCCGGATCGCGGGATGGGCGGGCAGATCAACGGCATTTCCCAGCCTCGTCGCCGCCGCATCGGCCATCGCGGCGGATCGGGCCAGCACGGTCACACTGTCGGCGATGCCCAAGGACTGGCTACGCCCGCCCTGCCCGCTGGTGGCGATGCCGCGAATGGGGTCACTGCTGCGGATCGTGACGCTGCCAAGCGACCGCCCGTCCAGCCCCGCAATACCCACGTCAAAGCGCGCGCCCTCGGTCAGATGCAGCGCGATATCGCCACCGTTGTTCACATAGGCGCGGGTCAGATTGGAGGCATCCACCATGGCCGACAATACCTCTGCCGCGACGGCACCGGCGACGCAGATCATCGGCGTGGTCAGCCCGTCGGCATAGGGCAAGGCGGCGCGGTACATCGCGCGGGCGATCTTGCCTTTTGGTTTGCTGTCGACAGGGCGGCGCAGCAGGGGCAGCTCTGCGGTTAGCTCAGATAGAACAGTGCTAAAGCGATCAAACGCCGCCTGAAACGCCACATCGCGCGCGCCATCTGCCCCGATGATCAGGTCAATCGGGCCGTGGGACAGATGCAGCCTGCCGCCGGATAGATACGCCGCCTGTGCCGTCATGTCTCGTCCTTCGACCAGCCATAGTTTTCCCGCGCGTTCGGATCTGGTTGTAACAGCTGTTGTGCCACCCGCCGTACGTCATCGGTGACCACATCACGCACGGGCTGGATATGCTCCATATGCCCGCCAAGCGTGCCGTAATCCTCGCGGCGCAGGGTGAATTCGATGGGGGCGACCAGCGCAGGCGTGGGCACATAGCCAAAGGAGTTTGTGGGCATATCCATGACATCCACCATGACGGTTATGCCGCCTCCCGGCCAGACATAGGCCTCGGCGCCGCCGCAGGACACATGGGTCAGGGATTCCTTGACCGACCGCGTCAGACGCACGGGGTTTTCCGTTACGCCCGCGCGCAGGCTGCCGCCGGCCCCCCCCATGAACAGCACCGAACAGAGCGAGGGTTCGCAATTCTCGGCGATGCGGTCGGCGACGACCAACAGCTCAGGCGTGATCTCGGCGGGTTGAGGGACAAGTGCATCATCCAACGTGAAATACGCCCATTGCTCGCCCGTGGTAGAGATCATCAGCAGACGCAACCCGGGCCAAGCGCGTTTCGGATCGGCGTCGCGCAGGATGGTCAACGGGTCTTCGACGTCGGTGCCACCCCACCCGGTACCGGGGTCCGCGACTTGAAAATACCGCCCCGGCGTCGACCGCCGCCCGTTCACGCGGATGCCAGAGGGGGTCATATCCAGCCCCTTGCCGGCCTCGTGTTCGGTCAGCACGCCTGTGATGTGATCATCGACGACCACCACCTCGTCCACATGCCCGTACCATTGTTTGGCAAACATCCCGATGGTCGCCGACCCGCACCCGACCCGCATCAGCTTTTCTGGCGTGCCGTTGATAATTGGCGCTTTGCCCGCCTCAACCACCATGGTGACGCCGCCGTCGATTGTGACCTCGACGGGTTCACGGTTGCACAGGCGCAGCAGCGCGTCACAGGTGACGCGGCCTTCTTTCTTGGAGCCGCCGGTCAGGTGTTCGACCCCGCCCAAAGAAAGCATCTTGGACCCGTATTCCGAGGTCATGACGTGGCCGATCGCTTCTCCGCCTGCCCGCACCACGGCGCGTTCGTCGCCGATGTGGCGGTCGGTGTCGATCTTCACCTTGACCCCGCAGTACGAAAAAATGCCTTCGGTCACGACAGTGATCATGTCCACGCCCTCGACCTCTTGGCTGACGATGAAGGGCGCGGGTTTATAGTCAGGGTAGGTGGTCCCCGCCCCCACGGCCGTCACGAAATCGCGCCCGCCCTGAATCACGTCGCCGTCCCAATCCTGCGCATTGTCGCCCTGATCCAGAAAGGCCACGGCCTTGGCCCCTGACTGGATTACGGTCAGCGGGTCAAGCCGCACCAGCTCGCCCGCGTGATTGGCGTAGCGGTCGCAGGCACCGGATTTGCCGTCGGCGATGAAACACATCACCGGACAGGCATCGCAGCGGATTTTTTCGGGCTTGGGGTCGCGCAGGTCATCAGGCATGTCCGGCCTCCTTTAGGGCGGCGCGCAGGCGCGTGGGCGTGGCCGGCGTTTGCGTCACGCGCGCACCGGTGGCATGGTATATGGCATTCAGGATCGCGGGGGCGGTGGGGATCAGCACATGTTCCCCCAGACCTTTCGCGCCGTAGGGCCCGTGGGCATCTGCCACCTCCAGGATCAGCGTTTCGATCGGGGGGACATCGCCGATGGTCGGCATCAGATAGTCATGCAGGTTTTCGGTGCGGCCGGGGATATACTCTTCCATCAGCGCCATACCAAGCCCTTGGGCGATGCCACCCTGCACCTGTCCCTCGACCAGCAACGGGTTGATCGCACGGCCCACGTCATGGGCGGCGACAAAGCGCAGCGGGCGGCACAGACCAAGGGCGATATCCACCTCGACCACCACCAGATGCGCGGCGTAACCGAATTGCGCATAGGGCACGCCTTGCCCGTTTTCATCTAACGGCTTCACCGGCGGATCATAGCTTTCTTCGGCGCGCAGCACATAGCCATCGTCGTCCGCAGGCAGCCGTGACAGATCAAGCTGTTGCACATGGCCCGCGTCGGTGACCGTCACCCGCCCGCCTTGCGCCGTAATCTGTGCTGTGGGACCCGCGTTGACCTGGCGCAGAATCTCGGCCCGCAGCGCCTCGCCTGTTTTTAGCGCGGCATTGCCCGACACAAAGGTCTGCCGCGAGGCAGAAGTCTTGCCTGCGTCCGGCGTGATATCCGTATCGCCGCCGAGGATTTCGATGCCTTCAACCGACAGGCCAAGTGCTTTGGCAAAGATTTGCGGGATGACCGTGTTCGACCCCTGCCCGATGTCCATCGCGCCTTGGTGTAAAACGACTGTACCATCGGCCCGCACGCCCGCCAGAATCGTCGACGGGTTCGGCAGTGAGGTATTGCCGCAGCCGTACCATGCCCCCGCGATCCCAACGCCGCGTTTCACCGTATCATTCTGCGCGTTGAACTGCGCGCATTCGGCTTTTGCATCCTCCCACGCAGGGCGCAGCGCTTCAAGACAGGGGGCGATGCCGACCCCTTGATCAAAGACCTGACCGCAGACCGTGGGCACCCCATCCGCCAATGCGTTCTTCAGGCGAAAATCGAGCGGATCGAGCCCCAGCTTTTCTGCCAGCAGATCAAAGGCGGTTTCCTGAGCGATGGCTGATTGCGGCACGCCAAACCCGCGAAAGGCGCCTGCGGGTGGGCAATGGGTGTGCACCGCCCTGCTGCGGGCGCGGTAGTCGGGGATATAATAAGGGCCAGAGGCATGGACCGGCACGCGGTTGGCCACAGTCGGGCCCCAACTGGCATAAGCACCTGTGTTGAAATCCCCGTCAAAGCGTAGCCCCGAAAGCGCCCCATCGGCCTTGGCCCCGACCTTGATTGTGATCTGCGCGGGGTGGCGTTTGGTGGTCGATTGCATCGTCTCGACGCGGCTATAGGTCATACGTACGGGGCGACCCGTTTTCAGTGCAGCAATGGCGATGAAGGGCTGCAATGACAGATCAATCTTCGACCCGAAGCCCCCACCTACTGCCGTTGGCACGATGCGAATATCAGCCATCGGACGGTCAAGGATCGCGGCCAGCGCCTCGCGGTCCATACCGGGGGCTTGGGTGCAGGCGTGAACATGGATGCGCCCGCCTACCACTTCGGCAAAGCCGGCTTCCGGTTCGATATACCCGTGTTCGACAAAACTGGTGGTGTACTGCGCCTCGACCGTGGCATCGGCAGCATCAAGGGCGGCATCCACATCGCCGCACTGCACGAAACCGCCGCACATTATATTGCGTTTGCGATCCTCGAACAGTTGCGGCGCGTCGGGGGCGGTTGCCTCCGTCGTGTCCGAAAGCGCTGTCTGCGGGGTCCAGTTGATCGGGAAGGTGGCCAGATCAAGGGCGTTCACCGTCTCTGCCTCGCCCACGATGCAGGCGACCGCCTCGCCCCGAAACCGCACGTGGTTCACGGCAAAAACGGGCTGGTCGATGAAACCGGGGATCACACCAAAGGCATTCAGGCCGGGCACATCACTTGCGGTCAGGACGCAATGGAGGCCGGGGTGGGACACGCGCCAAGCCTCGAGGTCATCAAAGGTAAATGTTGCCGAGGGATGGGGCGAGCGGACGGCTCGCGCGACCAGCGCACCTGTCGGGGCAACGTCATCGCCGAACGCCTCTGATCCATCGACCTTGGCCACCCCGTCCAGCCGCCGTGCGGGCTGGCCAAGGTCGGTTGATGCGACAGTCAGCGTGGCGGCGGCGTGGGCATCCACCACTGCGTCGATAATCTTGCGATATCCGGTGCAGCGACACAGCACCCCGCCAAGCGCGTCTTGCACCTGCGCGGCATCCGGTTGCGGGGTCGCGCGCAATAGTGCCACGGCAGAGACCATCATCCCCGGCGTGCAAATACCGCATTGCGCCGCTTGGTGATGTTGAAAGCTTTGCATCAACGCCTGCGCGTCACGGTCAGTTTTTACCAGCCCTGCCAGCGTCTCGACGTGTCGCCCCACGGCCTGTTGCACGGGCATCAAACAGGCGCAGACAGGGGCCCCGTCGACCAGCACAGTGCAGGCCCCGCAGTCGCCGGCGTTGCAGCCGATCTTGACATCCTTGCGGTCCAGTCGTTCGCGCAAAGCGTAAGAAAGCCGCTCCCCCGGCAGGGGTTCGACCTGCGCTATGGCACCGTTCAAGGTAAACGACGTCACTTCGGTCATGGTCGGTTTGTCCATCAGATGACCCCTTTGAAAGCAAGCGTGACAGCGCGGCGGATCAATGTGGCACTGGCGGCAAGGCGGTAGTCGGCACTGGCGCGCACATCCGTAATTGGCGTGAGCGATTGTATCAGATCAGCCGTCATCCGGTTTTGCACGTCGCCAAGCGCGCAGTCCCGCAAGTGATCTTCGAGCGTGGTCAGCCGCTGTGCGACCGGCGATGCGGCACCGATAGCGATGCGGATATCGATCAATCTGTCGCCCTCAACCACTGCCAGCACCGCGACCATGCAGATAGAAATCACCAGATATTTCCGCGCCCCTAGCTTGACGAAACTGCTGTAGCTGTTGACGGGCGGGGTCGGGATATGCACCGCCGATACAAGCTCGTTCTGGGCACGATCTGTCTGGCGCACGCCCTGCAGAAACCGCCACAAGGGCACCACCCGCGACCCGTTTGCGTTGCAAAGCTCTACCTCGGCATTCAGTGTCAACAGCGGCGGCACGCCGTCGGCGGCGGGCGAAGCGTTGCACAGATTGCCCGCGATGGTGCCCGCGTTCTGGATCTGGATCGACCCGACTTCTCGCGCGGCCAGTTTCAGCCCGTCAAAGGCGGCGGGCAGATCGGCGCGGATGATGTCCGTCCATGTGGTGGCCGCCCCGATGCGCCAGCCCATGTCGGTTTGGCTGATCCCGCGCAGTTCTGGCAGGCGGGTGATGTCCAGCAGGTCACCGGTCACTGGACGGTCGCCCTGTGCCGGGAACCAATCGGTGCCCCCCGCGATGATCGACACCGGCCCTGCGGCCAGCGCGCTAAGTGCTTGATCGAGCGTCGTCGCGGTCAGGTAGCTCATTTGGTCACCTTTTGCTTCGGAGAAACTTGTTGGTATACGAATAGAGGTTCGGCCAAGGCCCATCTGTCAAATCATTTCGCATGCCATCAGCCGACAAAGGCTTTTTCGACCACAAAACTAGCAGGACGGTTGTTGGCCCCCTCGACCAGGCCAAAGGATTCGAGCGCAACCTTGGTGTCGTTCAGCATCGCAATCGACCCGCAGATCATCCCGCGGTCGGTGTCCGGGTGGATCGGAGGCAGACCAAGGTCGCGGAACATCTTGCCCGACATCATCAGATCGGTTTGCCGCCCCTCGCGCGACCATGGCTCGCGGGTCAGCGTGTCGTATAGGGTCAGCCTTTGCGCCAATTCGCCGACCAGCGGATCGGCCTTGAGGCTGGCAACCAGTTCTCGGCCATAGGTCAACTCTCCGGCGGTGCGGCAGGTGTGACACAGGATCAGATCGTCGAACTTTTCATATGTCTCGGGGTCGCGGATGACCGAAGCGAACGGCGCGATGCCGGTGCCTGTCGCAAACATCCACAGCCGTTTTCCGGGCAGCAAAGCGTCATTCACCAGCGTCCCCGTCGGCTTGCGCCGCATTAACACGGTGTCGCCGACCTTGAGCTTTTGCAGATGCTGGGTCAGCGGCCCGTCAGGTACTTTGATAGAGTAGAATTCGACCCCCTCGTCCCATGATGGCGACGCGATAGAATAGGCTCTGAACACCGGTTTTTCGGCATTCGGCAACCCAATCATCACAAACTCGCCGGACCGGAACCGAAAGGATGGATCGCGGGTGATGCGAAAGCGGAACAGGCTGTCAGTATAGTGCTGCACTTGCGTCACCGTTTCGGCAAAGACACCGGCGGGGATCGGATAGGTTTGGGGTATAGCAGCTGCGGTGTCCATGGGCTGTCCTTATCGGCTAGATCTCCATTATTGTTTGTGCACAAATGATATTCTGTCAAGCGTTTCGTCTTGATCGGTTGATTTTTTCTGTTAGCGTTCAAATGAAACTGATGCGGCTTGAAAGGCGATCTCATGTCAGACACCTCTGCAAAACTCGTGATCCGAAACATCGGGATGATCCTGACCGGCAAGATGGAAGAGCCCATAGCCGACGGGGATTGTCTAATCGCGATTGACGGCAAGATCACGCAGTGGGGCTATGCCACGGATATGGATTGCGAGGGGGCTACGACAGAGGTCGACGCCCATGGCGCGGCACTGGCCCCCGGCCTGATCGACAGCCATGTGCATCCGGTGGTGGGAGATTATACGCCGCGTCAGCAGCAGTTGGGATGGATCGATTCAACGCTACACGGCGGTGTCACGACGCTCATTTCGGCCGGCGAGGTCCATATGCCGGGCCGCCCCAAGGATATCGTCGGCCTCAAGGCGATGGCGATTGCGTCGCAGCGCTGGTACGAAAATTTCCGCCCCTCTGGCGTCAAGGTGCACGCAGGAGCCCCCGTTATTGAGCACGGCATGGTGGAAGAAGACTTTGCCGAGATGGCAAAGGCCGGCGTGACCTTGCTGGGAGAGGTCGGACTGGGCACCGTCAAGGACGGCAAAACGGCGGCACAAATGGTGGGATGGGCGCGCAAATACGGGATGCAAAGCACGATCCACACCGGCGGCCCCTCGATCCCCGGATCGGGGTTGATCGACGCCGATATGGTGCTCGAGACGGGGACAGATGTGGTCGGGCACATCAATGGCGGACACTCCGCCCTGCCCGACGACCAGATCATCTGCCTGTGCGAAGGCTGCAAAGCCGCGCTCGAGATTGTGCATAACGGAAATGAGCGCGCCGCGTTGCTGACGCTGAATACCGCGCGCGAGCTTGGCAAGTTGGATCAGTTGATCCTTGGCACCGACGGTCCGGCAGGGTCCGGCGTGCAACCTTTGGGGATCATGCGGATGGTCGCGATGCTGTCGTCGCTGGGGAATGTCCCGGCCGAGATCGCGTTCTGCTTTGCCAATGGCAACACCGCACGGCAGCGCAAGCTCGATACCGGATTGATCGAGGTCGGCAAATGTGCGGATTTCGTCTTGATGGATCAGGCACAGCATGCGCCCGGCAAGAACATGCTCGAATCCGTCCAGCTGGGTAATTTGCCGGGTGTGGGCATGACGGTGATTGATGGCGTGGTCCGCAGCTTGCGCAGCCGCAACACCCCGCCTGCGACCCGCCTGCCGGAGCTGATCAGCGGCAGCGTCGGGACGTAACCACGCGCGATATTAGCCGCAGCACCCGCACCGCTGCGCCTAAGTGACGCGATGTTTCAATGACATCGCAGGTGCCCTGGCGCCCTTCTTTCGGTTTCCCCAAAAGAAAGGCTTTTCTTACCTGTGCATTCATGGTCAGTTTTCGCCAAGATACAGCACCGCGTCAGCGGGGGGCCTTGGTGCGCGTAAAAACCTGTCAAACGTCAGTTTGCGGAACATTGTTCCATCATGCGGTATTGCAGTTTGGATTTTAACGATTAGGCTGCAGACATCAGAGTCGCGGACAATCGTGGAGGAGTGTCCGGCAACAGGCTCGATAAGGGAGGACGAAATGGCCACACTATCTGTATCTATGCTGTCTGCGGGCCGGTGCATATGACCGCAATGACCCCCGAGGAAGCCATTCGCCACGTGGTTTCGACAAACCCGACGTTCGAGGTAGCCGAGAGCAACATTCGTGGCGTCACCTATAAGACATTCAAAAACATTCCCAAAACCCTTGGAGGCCTCGTTCAGGCGAGCCGCGAGATTCATGATAACGGGGAGGCGGAGTTTCTGGTCTATCAGGACGAACGCTGGACCTATGATGAATTTGTCGCCGACGTGAATCGTATTGCCAACGGGCTGCGCGACACGCTTGGGATCAAGACCGGCGACCGTGTCGGCATCGCGATGCGCAACTACCCCGAACTGTTGATGTTAACCCTTGCCGTTGCCTCGGCTGGTGCGGTGGTGGTGTTCGTGAACGCGTGGTGGACGACCGAAGAGCTCGACTATGCGCTGCAAGACAGCGGTGCCAAGACGGTGTTTGCTGATGGTCCCCGCTTTGAACGGATGATGCCGCTGGTCGACGACCTAGGGCTGCGTCTGATCGGCGTGCGTGATGGCGAAGACATGGGCCCGCACAAGCTATCGGCGGTGATGCAAGGTATGGCCGATACTGCGCCCGAGGGTGTCGACCTGGACACCGACGATGATTTTGCGGTGATGTATTCCTCTGGCACGACGGGCAAGCCGAAAGGTGTGGTCCAAACCCACCGTGGTGCGCTGAGCGCGGTGTTCAGCTGGCTGTTACAGGCGGTCGCCGTCCCGCTGGTCACACCCCCTGAACCCGGTGCGCCGCCCGCGCCGCGCCCGTCGGGGTTAATCGTCACGCCGCTGTTCCACGTCACTGCGACGCATCCGCTGTTTTTGCTGAGCCTGCCAGCCGGTGCCAAGATTTCGCTGCTGCACAAATGGGATGCCGAAGAAGCGGTGCGTGTGATCAACCGCGAAGGCGTGACCCGTTTTCTAGGTGTGCCGACGCAATCTGCTGACCTGCTTGAGGCCGCGAAACGCATGGGCGAGACGCTGCCGACGCTCAGCTGGCTTGGGGCTGGCGGGGCGAAACGCCCTGCGGCCCAGGTGGCGCAGCTTAAGGGACAATTCCCCGCCGCTGATATCGCGACCGGCTGGGGCATGACCGAGACCAACGCCCTTGGTATCGGGATGGTCGGCGAAGAATACAACAAACGCCCCGACGCCGCAGGCAAGCTGCACCCGCCGCTGCAAGATATCCGGTTTCTGGATGACAAGGGCAACGATGTGCCACAGGGCGAACTGGGCGAGATTACCGTCAAAAGCCCCGCCAATATGCGCTGCTATCTGAACAAGCCCGAAGCCACTGAAGAGACGATGCAAGACGGCTGGCTGCGCACCGGTGATCTGGGTGTGATCGACGCCGAAGGCTATATCACGATCCTGGACCGCAAGAAGAACATCATCATTCGCGGTGGTGAAAACATTGCCTGTCTTGACGTGGAAGGTGCGTTGCACACCCACCCCGATGTGATCGAGGCCTGCGCGTTCTCTGTCCCCGATCCGCGTTTGGGCGAAGTCGTCGGGGCCTCTGTGCAGACCCGCGATGGCAAGCCGTTAACGCAGGCGGATATGGCGGCACACCTCGACGGGCGGCTGGCCAAATTCAAGATACCCGAAAAACTGTGGTGCCAGGACGGTCCTTTGACCCGTGGTGCCACCGACAAGATTGACCGCCGTGCGATCCGCGCGGCCTGTCTGGACACATAAGGCCCACCAACCGGGCCGGAAGAAAGGAAGACTATGAACACCCCAACCGACGCAGAAATTGGTGCCTATATCGGTGCTGCCGGCAAAGCCGCGTGGGAGGTCCCGGACCTGCCCGCCAATACCAAACAGCGCGAGATCAAATCCGTAGGCATCATCGGCGCGGGCACGATGGGCGGCGGCATTGCGATGAACTTTGCCACCGCGGGCATCCCCGTCACCATCGTCGAGACCACGCAAGAAGCACTGGATCGCGGGTTGAAGGTTGTGCGCGGCAACTACCAGCGCAGCAGTGACAAGGGCCGTTTCCCGCAAGACGAAGTCGAAGCCCGGATGGACCGTTTCGACGGCAAGCTGGAACTTGCTGCCTTGGCGGACTGTGATCTGGTGATCGAAGCCGTGTTCGAAGACATGGAGCTGAAGCGCAAGATCTTCACCGAGCTGGACCGCGTGATGAAACCCGGCGCGATCCTTGCGACGAACACCTCGGCGTTGAACATCGACGAAATCGCAGCGATGACCAGCCGCCCCGAAGACGTCATCGGACTGCACTTTTTCTCGCCTGCCAACGTAATGAAACTGCTCGAAATTGTGCGCGCGAAACATACTGCCGATGACGTGGTCGCGACCTCGATGGATTTGGCGGCCAAGATCAACAAGATTGCCGTGCTGGTTGGCGTTTGCCCCGGTTTTGTCGGCAACCGCATTTTGTTCGCGCGCCAGAAACAGGCGAACAAGCTGCTGCAACAGGGCTTGATGCCGTGGGATGTGGATGCCGCGCTGAACGCCTTTGGCTTCAAGATGGGGCCGTTCCAGATGTCCGATCTGGCCGGTCTGGATATCGGGTGGTCCAAAGGGGCCAAGACTGAAAACCCGATCCGCGATGCGCTGTGTGAAATGGACCGCCGTGGCCAAAAGACCCAAGCGGGCTTCTACGACTATGACGAATCGCGTCGCCCGATCCCGTCCGATGTTGTGGCGAAAGTGATTAAGGACATCACAGGTGCCGAGACAAGCCAGATGTCGCAAGACGAGATCATCGAAATCTGCATTTATCCGATGATCAACGAGGCTGTCAAAATCCTCGAAGAGAACAAGGCGCAGCGCCCGTCTGACATCGATGTGGTCTGGCTGAACGGCTATGGCTGGCCTGCCGATAAGGGCGGCCCGATGTTCCATGGCGACATGGTCGGTGCGCAAGCCGTGCTGGACGTGATGGAAAAGCTAGGCGCCCAAGACCCCGAATTCGCGCCCGCTGAGCTGCTACGCGATTTGGCCGCAAATGGCGGCAAGTTCACAGAAATCGACACCGGAGGGCTGAAGGTATGAGCTATCAATATATCACCACCGAAAAAAAGGGTCACATCCTGGTCGTGACCATGAACCGGCCCGAAGTCTACAACGCCGTGCATGTGGACATGCACAATGAAATGGCCGCCTGCTGGGACGCGTTTGCAGCGGATCAGGATCTGTGGGTCGCCGTTCTCACAGGGGCGGGCGACAAAGCGTTCTCCGCGGGGAACGACCTGAAAGCTACCGCAGCGGGCGGGTCCAAGGCGACAATGCCCGCCAGCGGCTTCGCCGGTCTGTCCTCGCGTTTTGATCTGGAAAAGCCCATCGTCGCAGCCGTCAACGGTTTCGCCATGGGCGGTGGTTTTGAAACAGCATTGTCCTGCGACATTATTCTGGCGTCAGAGCAGGCGAAATTCGCCCTGCCCGAAGTCAAGGTCGGCTTCTTTGCCGCGGCATCGGGCGTACAGCGTCTGTCGCGCTATATCGGGCGCCTTGCCGCGCAAGAGCTGATGTTCACAGGGCGCACCATCATGGCCGACGAAGCGCTGGCGATGGGTTGTGTCAACGCAGTTTACCCTGCGGAACAGCTGATGGCGAAAGCGATGGAAAAGGCCGAAGAGCTGTGCGGCGTATCGCCGTCGGCGGTCAAGGCCACGAAACGCGTGCTGAACGACATGTACGCCCGTGACGGGATGCAAGACAGCATTGCCTATTCACGCGAAGTGATCGCGGATCTTAGCAAAACCGAAGACTTCAAGGAAGGCGTGAACGCCTTTGTCGAAAAACGCAAACCCAACTGGGTCAACAAATAATATCCGAAATTAACTGCCAGGAGGCACTCTATGTCACATAACGAAGCTATGGCCGGAATGAACAACCTTGATATGTCGGAAAAAGCCAAGCCCCTATTGGCCGCCGTGATCAAGCACATCCGCGAAAACGTCGACCCGATGACCGACGAATTCTTCCGTCTTGGCGAAGGCCGCGCCGACCGCTGGTCCTATGCACCGGGCCAATTGGAACTGCTGGAAGAAGCCAAGCAAAAGGCGCGTGATGCCGGTCTGTGGAACTTCTTTCTGCCTAACGCCGAAACCGGCGAAGGCCTTAGCAACCTCGACTACGCTTATATCGCAGCCGAGTTGGGCAAGAGCCCGCTGGCCCCTGAAACACTGAACTGTAACGCACCTGACACTGGCAACATGGAAGTGTTGGAACGCATCGGCACGCCCGAGCAAAAAGAACAGTGGCTCAAGCCCCTGCTTGCCGGTGAAATCCGGTCAGCCTTTGCGATGACCGAACCTGATATGGCGTCCTCGGATGCCAAGAACATCTCTACTTCTGCTGTGCTAGAAAACGGCGAGTGGGTGATCAACGGCGAGAAATACTACATTTCGGGCGCAGGTGATCCACGCTGTAAGATCATGATCACGATGGTCAAAACGTCCCCCGACGCCGACCCCTTCCGCCAGCAGTCCCAGATCCTTGTGCCGATCGACACCCCCGGTGTCGAAATTGTCGGCCCGATGCATGTATTCGGTCACGACGACGCGCCACACGGTCACATGCACATCAAGTTCACCAACGTCCGCGTGCCCGAGGAAAACATTCTGTGGGGCGAAGGCCGCGGATTTGAAATTTCCCAAGTTCGTCTTGGGCCAGGCCGTATCCACCACTGCATGCGCTCTATCGGGTCGGCAGAAAAAGCGTTGGACCTGATGATCGAACGCGGTCTGAGCCGCGAAGCGTTTGGGAAGAAGATCATTGATCTGGGCAAGAACATGGAAACCATCTCTCGTGCCAAGATCGAGATCGAGGCGATGCGCCTGATGGTTCTGAAAGCCGCCAAGGCGATGGATGTGCTGGGCAACAAAGAAGCGCGCATCTGGGTCAGCATGATCAAGGCGATGGTGCCAGAAAAAGTCTGTAACATCATTGACCAAGCGATGCAGGTGCATGGTGCCACGGGTATCTCGCAGTGGTCGCCGCTGTCGGGCATGTACACGTCCCAGCGTACGCTGCGCTTTGCGGATGGCCCTGATGAAGTCCACCATCACGTGATCGCCCGCGCCGAGGTCAAGGATTATCAGGAATCCAACCTGCGCACATCGCGTGCCCGCGACGAGATCGCGACAGGTCGCACGCGGGGTGGCGTATGACCCTATTCGATCTGACCGGAAAGGTGGCGCTGTTGACCGGCGCCTCCAAGGGCATGGGGCTGGCGATGGCCAAGGCCCTGGCCGAGCATGGCGCGACAGTCGTCATCTCGGCGCGCAAGCAAGACCAACTGGATGCCGCCGCCGCCGAGATCAACGCGCTTGGCAAGGGCAAGGCGTTCGGCGTCGCGTGTAATGTCGGCTACAAAGAGCAGTTGCAGGCGCTGGTGGACGAGACCCACAAGCTGGCGGGCAAAATCGACATCGTGATCGGCAATGCCGGCGTGAACCCCTATTATGGGCCCACGTCCGAGATCCCCGATGATGCCTATGAAAAGACGATGAACGCCAATGTGCTGTCCAACCTTTGGCTGGCACAGATGGTGGCCCCCGACATGATCGAAAAAGGGTCTGGCTCGATGGCGTTCACCTCGTCCATCGGGGCGTTCAAACCGTCGGTCATGCTGGGCACCTATGGCATGTCCAAGCTGGCGCTGATCGGCCTTGTGCGGAATCTCGCGGCAGAATTCGGGCCCAAGGGTCTGCGGTTCAACGCGATTTGCCCGGGTCTGGTGAAAACCGAATTTGCGCGCGAGCTGTGGGACAATCCCGAAGTCGAAAACCGCATCAAGAATGAAATCCCGCTGCGCCGTCTTGGCGAGGCAGAGGATTTCGCGGGGCTCGCCGTGTTCCTTGCTTCTGATGCAAGCCGCTACATGACCGGTCAGGCGCTGACCGTTTGTGGCGGGTCGAACATGTGGACGTGAGGGGCAGTTATGGAACTCAAGGATAAAATCATCGTCATCACCGGTGCCGCCAGCGGCATCGGCAAGGCGATGGCCGTCCGCTTTGCTGCGGAAGGGGCTAAGAAAGTCGTCTGTGTTGATCTCAACAAAGAGGGCGCGCAGGCGGTTGCCGATGAAATCGGTGGCGTAGCATTCGGTGTGAATGTTGGCGTAGAGCAAGAGATCGCGGATATGA
The DNA here is from genome assembly GCF_021736025.1 of Sulfitobacter sp. M22. NCBI lineage: Bacteria > Pseudomonadati > Pseudomonadota > Alphaproteobacteria > Rhodobacterales > Roseobacteraceae > Sulfitobacter > Sulfitobacter sp. M22. The sequence continues at coordinate 94,665 of NZ_WMEC01000003.1, forward strand.
TCGATGCCGTTGAAAACGACATCGGTCCGATTGATCTGTTCTGTTCGAACGCGGGCATCCTGATCGCGGGCGGCATGGAAGTGCCGAACGAGGACTGGCAGCGCATCTGGGACATCAACGTGATGGCCCACATCTGGGCGGCCCGTCATCTGGTGCCGCGCATGACCGAACGCGGGGGCGGCTATCTGTTGAACACTGCCTCGGCAGCGGGTCTGCTTAATCAGGTCGGCTGCGCGCCTTACGGCGTGACGAAACATGCAGCTGTTGCCGTTGCTGAATGGTTGGCGATGTCCCACGGGGATGACGGGATCAAGGTATCGGTGTTGTGTCCGCAAGCGGTTCGCAGCGAAATGACCCGCGGTCACGAGGATTCTGTGGCCGCACTCGACGGACTGCTGGAAGCCGAACCTGTGGCCGAAGCCTGTCTGGAGACCATCCGCAACGAGACATTTCTTGTTCTGCCCCACCCTCAGGTGTTGGAATACATGCGCAAGAAGACCGAAAACTACGACCGCTGGATCGGGGGCATGCGCAAGCTGCACCGGATGTATGGCGACCGCAGAAACCCGCAAGGAAATGCATCATGATCGGCTATACCACCGTCGGCACCAGCGACATCGCACGCGCAAAACAGTTCTATTGCGACCTGTTCGAAAGCAAGGGAGCCAAGCTACTGATCGACAGCGGCCGGATTGCCATGATTGGCACCGGCGGCGGCACACCCATGATTTCGGTCTGCGAGCCCTATAACAAAGAGGCCCCTACCCCCGGCAACGGGGTGATGGTGGCGTTTACGGCGGACAGCAAAGAAGAAGTCGACGCGTTCTACGCCAAGGCGATTGAGCTTGGCGCGGCGGACGAAGGCGCGCCGGGGCAACGGATCCCGGACCGTTTTTACGGGGCCTATGTCCGGGACTTTGATGGCAACAAACTGTGCTTTTTCAAATTCGGTTAACCTGAAAACCTGCCGTCCGCATCACGCGGGCGGCAACCCATAGACACGCCGCGCTGTGCCGGAAAACAGCGCCTGTCGCGCTGCGTCATCTAGATGCGCTGACATCTTTTTAAATGCATTCCAGATCACCACATAGCTGACCGCCGTACGGTCCACGGGAAAGTTGCTTTCGAACATGCAACGCTCGGGGCCGAAAACGTCCAGCATATGCGCGTACCATTTGCCTTGCGTCTCGATGATTTCATCCGAGGATGGTGGCAGGTCACGGTGCATATAGCCGTAGCCGTTGTCGGGCATACAAAGCCCGCCCAGTTTGGCCATCACATTGGGGCACTCTGCGAGCTCTGACATATGGTCCTTCCACGCGGCAAAGATGTCGTCCCGTTTGCCCTCGAACCGGCCAACACCCAAAGGCGTGCCAAAGTGATCGAGGACGAGCGTCGTCTGTGGGGCAGCGCGGGCAAGATCGAGAAACTCTTGGTGCTGGTGGTGATAATGCCAGCTGTCCAGCGTCAGTCCGCGGTCGCCCAAAATCGCGACACCGCGCACAAACTCGGGGTCGCCATACTGATTTTCGACCCCGCGTCCGGGGATCGCCAGATGCTGCGGTTCCGCATCGCGCGCGCCGGAGTTGCGGATACCTTTGAACAGCCCGTTCCCTGCGGCCTCATGCGCGTCGAGCGCGGCATGCAGCTGGTCGGGGGGCAGCACCAGTTCGGTCTGCGCGATGATGCCCGCGATCTGCGCCTGACCGCGCGGCGTCTGCGCCGCCATTTGCGCCACGGTACGGGTCTCGCCCACCGATTGCAGATGCGCGGGGGCGTCGCGATCCCAATAGGACCGACATTCGATATAGACCGTCTGCACCACGTTATGCCCGGCGCCGGTGTCACGCCAAAGCGCGTCCATCTCGTAGACGGCGGGGGCCTCGGGCGTGCCGTGACGCCAAAGGTGATGGTGGGGGTCCACGATCTCGCGCTGCGGGTCGATTGCCGCCTCGGGGACCAGCCCGAGCCAGTCGTCACGCAGTTCGATGCCCGGTCGCAAGCCCGGATAGCGGCCCCCTGTCTCTGTCATGAAGCAACTTCTTTCTTTTTGTAGGGCCGCATCAACCCTTCTTGGGCAGTGGTGGCGGCCAGTTGTCCGTTTTGGTTATAGATCAGCCCGCGATTGAACCCACGCGCGCCGCCCGTAAAGGGCGCGTCGAGCTCGTATAAATGCCAGTCCGAGAAATCGATCGGCGCGTGAAACCACATGGCGTGATCCAGACTTGCGGTCATGACCTCGCCCTGAAACCACGTCAGCCCGTGGGGCCGCAGGGACGATCCGAGCAGGTTCATATCCGACGCATAGGCCAGCAAGCAGTGCTGCATGATCGGCGACTGCCCCTTGGCGGCCTCCATCCGGAACCAAAGATAGTTCTTGTCCGAAGTCTTTTCAGGTTCGAACAGATCGCGTGGATCAACCTCGCGGATCTCAATAGGGCGTTCGCGCAGGAAATCGTCGCGGTGTTTAGGAGAGATTTTCTCGATATAGGGTTCGCGCAGGTCCGGGCGGTCAAGCCAGTGTTCAGGCCCTTTGACGTCGGGCATCTTGTGTTGGTAATCCCAGCCCTCTTCCTGCACGTGGAACGATGCCGAAAGGTTAAAAATCTGTTTGCCGTGCTGGATCGCAACGACTCGCCGTGTGGTAAAGCTGCCCCCGTCACGGGCGCGGTCCACCTGATAGATCACCGGGATCGACGGATCGCCCGGACGGATGAAATAGGCATGCAGCGAATGGCACATCCGGTCCGGCACCGTGCGATAGGCGGCCATCAAAGCCTGCGCGATAACATGGCCGCCAAAGATGCGCGTGGTGGTTTCCCCGCCCGATCCGATCCCCCGGAACAAATCGACCTCAAGCTGTTCTATATCCAGCAATTCAAGGAGTTGGCGGGCCACGTCAGTCATCTGGGTTTAATCCTTCTGGGTCGCACGGGTCTTGGCGTAGGCGACATAAAAATCAAAGCTGTCCGGATTGGCCATTGAATCTTTGTTCACCACCTTTTCCGGATCCTGCCCAAGCAACAGCTTTTTCACAGGAACCTCAAGCTTTTTGCCGGACAATGTGCGCGGGACTTCGGCCACCTCGATGATCTCGTTCGGGATGAACCGCGCTGATACATTTTTGCGGATCGCGGCGTTGATCTTGTCCTTGAACGCGTCGTCAAAGGCGACGCCTTGGGCCGGCACCACAAACAGCGGCATAAAGCTTTCGCGCCCCAGAAATTCGAGGTCGACAACAAGGCTGTCCATCACCTCGTCCAGCCCTTCGACCGCCTGATAAATCTCGGCACTGCCAAGACGCAGACCCTTGCGGTTGATCGTGGCGTCAGAGCGGCCATAGATCACCGACCCGCCGTGTGCGTTGATCTCGATCCAGTCGCCGTGGCGCCAGATGCCGGCATAGGTGTCGAAATAGCTGTCGTGCAGGCGGCTTCCATCATCGTCGCCCCAAAAGTACAGCGGCATCGACGGTAGCGGTTCGGTACAGACCAATTCGCCCACTACGCCGGTCAGATCGTTGCCGTCTTCGTCAAAGGCGCGCACCGCATTGCCAAGCGCACGACACTGCATTTCGCCTGCGCGCACCGGCATACCTGGATGCCCCAGCACGAAGGCCCCTGCCAGATCGGTCCCGCCCGAGATCGGCGCAAGCCAGACGTCCTCTTTCACTTTGGAATATATCCAGTCGTAGGCGTCCGAGCTGAGCGGCGAACCGGTTGAGCCGAGCGAGCGCAGCGCCGAGAGGTCGACCTCGTCGCGCGGCGTCAGCCCCGCCTTCATGCAGCCGCTAAAGAAGGCAGCGCCTGCGCCGAAGAAATCAAGCTTTTCATCCGCGACAAAGCGCCAGATCACGCCCATGTCAGGGTAATTCGGTGCCCCGTCGAACATCGCAACTGTGGTGCCTTGACCCAGTGCTGTGAATTGCGAGTTCCACATGATCCAGCCGGAAGACGTCAGCCAGCAATACCGCCCGCCGCGCCGGAAATCATGGTGCAGGGATTGTTTCGCGGATTCCAGAATGATCCCGCCATGCCCGTGCACAATCGGCTTGGGATTGCCGGTGGTACCGGAGGAATAGACGATCCACAGCGGATGGTCGAAGGGGACTTGGGTGCTCTCATAGGGCGCGTCGCGGTCCAGCAGGCTGTCCCACGCCATATGCCCTTGGGGCAGATCGCCCACGAAGGGCACCGTGACGCATTGCACCAAACTAGGCAAAGCCGTCTCTAGTCCCGCAAGTATCTCGCGACGGTCCACGGTTTTGCCTGCGTGCACGTAGCCATCTTGCGCGATCAGCACCTTGGGTTCGATCTGCTTGAAGCGGTCCAGAATGGCGACATGCCCCATGTCGGGTGCGCAGAGCGACCAGATCGCGCCGATGCTGGCGGTGGCGAAAAAGGCGATCATCGCGGTTTCGGTATTGGGCAGTACCGCGACAACGCGGTCGCCTTTGGTTACGCCCATATCGCGCAGATGCGCCGCAACACTTGCCACCTGGTCGCGCAGTTCGGTCCACGACAGCCGTTTGCGGCCAAAGGTTTCGGACTGCACGATCAGCGCATCACCCTCGGGCTGGCTGTCCACGTGCTTCATGATCTGATCGGTAAAGTTCAGCATCGCTCCCGGGCACCATTCGGCACCGGGCATCTGACGCTTCGCCATCACACTTGTGTAAGGCGCGCTGGCTTTTACGTCGAAATATTCCCAGATCGCGGACCAGAACCCGTCCAGGTCGGTCACGCTCCAATCCCACATGGCGTTATAGTCGTCGAACGTTAGGCCGCGCTTGTCTTTCAGGAACCGTTCAAATTCCGCCATGGTCGAGGCATCGGCGCGCTCTTTTGTCGGGGTCCAAAGGATATCGTTCATGTCATCGCTCCGTGGATGAGGGCCTTGAGTTGGGGGCGCGCGGGGTACGAGCTGGACGGCGCGAGCTGCGTGAAGAACACGACAGACAGATCCAGCACCGGATCAATCCAGAAGAAGGTAGACGCCATGCCGCCCCAGCTGAAATCGCCTAGGCTGCTGGGAACGCGCACGCGGCCGGGGTTCAGCACGACGGCACCGCCGAGGCCAAAGCCCATGCCCTCCATCGGTTGTTCGGCGAAGCTGGCGGGACCCATCGACGCGATGTCGCCGGGCAGATGGTTGCGCATCATAAAGTCGAGCGTCTTGGGCGACAGCAGTCCCGCCCCGCCTGTGCGCAGCATTTCTGTGAACTTGAGGTAATCATCGATGGTGCCCACCAGCCCGCCGCCGCCAGAGTGCATTTCGGCGTTCAGAAAGGGGGAGTTTTCAGGCTTGTCGACACAGCGCAGAACGGGGGTATCTGGCTTGGCCGCGTTCATCCCGTAGGCGCTGCCTGCCAGCGGAGTGTAAAGCGAGGCGAAACGGTCCTGTCCGCCGGTGGGCACAGAAAACCGCGTCTCATCCATGCCAAGGGGGCCGAGGATTTCATCGACTAGAAACGCCTCTAGCGACTTGCCCGAGACGACCTCTATCACGCGGCCAAGCACGTCGATGCCCACGGAATATTCCCAGCGTGTGCCGGGGTGAAACGCCAGCGGCAATGCGGCCACGCGGTCTGTCATCTCTGCCAGCGAGCCCTGATCGGCGCGGAACAGGATATCGGCTTCGTCCATGGCTTTGGCGGTGATGCCGGGGTTGAACGGATAGCTCAGCCCCGAGGTATGGGTCAGCAGCTGGTGCAGCGTCGGCGTCTGGCAGGGTTCGGTTTGGTCCGCCGCGGTCGCGCCGTCGATCAGGCAGCGCATATTGGCAAAGGCAGGGATGAAATCTGACACGGGCGCATCAAGGTGGAACAGCCCGCGTTCCGCCAACATCATGATCGCAACAGATGTGACGGGTTTGGTCATCGAATAGATGCGGGCGATGGTGTCGCGGGTAAACGGCTGCCCTGTCTCTATGTCACGCGTGCCTTTGGCATCAAAATAAACCTCTTGCCCGCCCTGCGCCACCAGCACCGAACAACCGGCAAACCGTTTGCGGTCCACATAGGTCTGCATCCAGTCCCCGATGCGGCCCAACTTATTTGTGTCGAACGCCAAAAAACTTTCCTCCCAAGCCGCGACCGCGCCTCAGGAGGATGAGGCCGCGGCCCGCGACGATTTCAATAGATGATGTATAGGTTAGGGTCTGACGTACGTGATCAGACCTCAAGCCATTCCTTGCGCACGTCATCACGCTGGCGCAATTCAGCCGGCGTGCCCTCATAGACCACCTGACCATGCCCCATGACATAGACCCGATCCGCGATGTCCATCGCGATCGACAGTTTCTGTTCCACCAGCAGGGTAGAGATCCCGCGGTTGGCGATCTCTTTGAGCACCTCGGCGACCTTCTGCACCATCTGCGGGGACAGACCTTCGGTGGGTTCGTCAATCATGACCAGATCGGGGTCGCCCATCAGCGTGCGACACATGGTCAACATCTGCTGTTCCCCCCCCGACAGAACCGAGGCTTCGACGTCAGCGCGGCGGTCGAGGTTTTCGAACATGTCGAACATCGACTGCATCGACCAACGGCCCGCGCCATCCTTCTGTCCGGGTTTCAGACCCAGCGTCAGGTTCTGCCGCGTGGTGAGACCGGGAAAGATATCGCGGTTCTCGGGCACATATCCGATCCCCATATTGGCGATCTGGAACGCTTTCTTGCCGCTGATCTCCTGCCCCTGAAACTTGACCGATCCTTTCGGTTCGACCTCGCCCATGATGGCCTTGCAGGTGGTAGACCGCCCCACCCCGTTGCGCCCCAGAAGCGCGACGATCTCGCCTTCTTTGACGTTCAGGTTCACCCCCTGAAGGATGTGGGACTTGCCGTAGAAGGCGTGCATATCCGTGACTTCGAGCATCATTAGTGTTCTGCCTCCAATGCGGCGCCCAGATAGGCTTCTTGTACGCGGGCGTCTGCACGCACCTCTTCGGGTTTTCCGGTGGCGATGATTTCGCCATAGACCAGCACCGAAATCCGGTCGGCGAGACCGAAGACCACGCTCATGTCATGTTCCACCATGATCAGCGTCTTGCCCGCGGTCACCTTGAGGATCAGGTCGGTGATATAGTCGGTTTCCGTGTTGCTCATCCCCGCCGTCGGTTCGTCCAGCATGATGACATCGGCACCGCCCGCGATGGTGATCCCGATTTCAAGCGCGCGCTGTTCGGCGTAAGACAGGGTGCCCGCGGGCAGGTTGCGCCGTTCCAGCAGGTTGATCTGGTCAAGGATGCGGTCCGCGCCCTCGGTCAGTTCGCGGGACCGGTTCACCAGATTCCAGAAGCTGTATTTATAGCCCTGCGACCACAAGAGCGCGCAGCGCACGTTTTCAAACACGGTCATTGCCGGAAAGATGTTGGTGATCTGGAACGAGCGGCTTAGCCCCTTGCGGTTGATCTGGAAGGGTTCGAGCCCGGCCAGATCCTCGCCGTGCAGCTTTACCGTTCCAGCCGAGGGCGCAAACCGTGCGGTGATCAGGTTGAACAGCGTCGATTTACCCGCGCCGTTCGGCCCGATCACGGCGTGGCGTTCTGCCTTGCCGATGCTTAGATCGATGCCTCGGATGATCTCGGCCTTGCCAAAGCTTTTCTTGAGGCCAGTCAGTTCAAGTGCGGGTGTGCTCATGACGCGCCTCCTGCTGTGGTTGCTTCACTCCATGCTTCTTTCAGCGCGGGTGCTGTGACTTTGGCGATGCCAAGCCCGATCAGCGTTATCGCACCCGCCACCAGCCACGGCATCAGGGTGTGGCTGTCGAAGGTGGTCCAGAAGACGGTCATTTCATTGTCACCCGTAGCGCCATGACGGTAGTGGAACGTCATCTCGACCAAGGCGGCCAGCCCCATCAAACCGATTGCCGCCGGCAGCAGCGTCTTGAGATAGGGCATGATCAACGTCGATGCCTTGCCCAGCTTGAACACAGGCACATGCATCATCAGCAGACCTGCCAGACCACCGGGGAAGAACATCACTGTGGAAAGGAACAGAATGCCTGCGTAAAAGGCCCACAGCTCTGTCGACAGGCTGAGAACGGTTTGCAGCAGGGTAAAGGCGATGGCCCCGATGATCGGGCCAAAGAAGAACCCGACGCCGCCAAGGAACGTCACCAGCAGGATGATCCCTGACGAGGCGGTGTTCAGGTTTTCCTCGGTCAGGATTTCGTAGTTGATCGCGAAAAGCCCACCGGACACGCCTGCAAAGAAGCCAGAGGCGACAAAGCTGTAGAAGCGGACCCACCGCGAGGAATAGCCCAGAAACTCTGCCCGTTCGGGATTGTCACGCACGGCGTTTGCCATGCGACCCACGGGTGTGCGGCTCCAGAGATACATCAGTGCGGCAGAGACCACGACCCATCCCGCAGTCAGGTAGTAAACCTCGATCTGCTGCAGGAATTCGACGCCAAAGAAGGGTTGCGCATAGGTACGGTCGCCGCTGACGCCCTCTTCGCCACCAAAGAACGCGACGATGATGACGGAACAGGCGGCGATCAATTCGCCCACACCCAGCGAGATCATGGCGAATACTGTGCCCGCGTTGCGGGTCGAAAACGCACCGACAATCATTGCCAGCCCCATGCCGAACAACCCGCCAAACACCGGCAGGATCACCAGCGGGATGGTCGAGAAGAAATCAGACATGTTCATGATGTGCATACAGGCAAAGCCACCCACACCAGCATAGACCGCATGACCGAAGGACAGCATGCCCCCCTGCCCGAGCAGCATGTTATAGGCCAGCGCAAAGACGATTGTGATCGACATCTGGTTCATGATCGTCAGTGCCGAATTGTTGGTAAACACCATCGGCAAAATGGCCAGCACGACAGAGGCGATGACCCAAGGGGCCAGTGTCAGCACCAGCGAACCTGACCGCATACGCTGCGCGGGTTTGGACGGGTCCGTGGTGATCTGCTCTTCGGGGCGGGCGCCTTTTGGAACGTCGGTTCTTGGATCTGAAACTGTCATGAGCTGCGCTTTCCGAAAAGACCTGCCGGGCGGAAGATGAGGATCAGCACCATCAGGATATAGGGCAAGATGTCGGCGATCTGCGGGCTGGTGAGGCTCCAGAAGTCGCGGAATATGCTGTCATCCAGGCTCTCGGGTTTAGAGATGCCAAGGCCGGTCAGGATATTCTCCATCTCGATATTGTAGGATTTGGCGAAAGTAGTGATCCAGCCGATCAACAGCGACGCGATCAACGCCCCCCACAGCGACCCGAGGCCGCCGATCACGATGGTCACAAATACAATCGACCCCAGCACAAACGCCATCCCTGGGAAGGTCCCAAGCACCGGCCCAGCAATTACACCGGCCACACCGGCCAGGGCTGTGCCAACCCCGAACACGCCCATAAAGATCAGAGGCACATTGTGGCCCAAGGCTTCGACCGTGCGCGGATAGCTCAGTGCCGCCTGAATAATCATGCCGACGCGGGTTTTGGTCAGCACGTAAAGCAGCCCGATGAAGATGCTGATCGAGATGAAGATCATGAAAATTTTATAAGCGGGGATAGAGTTCCCCGAGATCGCAAACGCGGTAAAGTTCAACGCGTCAGGAACAGAATAGGGCAGTTGGTTCTTGCCCCAGATAAATTGCACCAGTTCTTCGATCAACAGCGCCAGACCAAAGGTAAAGATTAGCTCGGGCACGTGCCCGTATTGGTGAACGCGGCGCAGGCCGTAGCGTTCAACACCGGCCCCCAGCACCCCTACAACAAGCGGCGCGATCAGAAGCCCCATCCAGAACCCAAGCGCGATGCTGATCTGGTAAGCGAAATAGGCGCCTAGCATATAAAAGCTGGCGTGAGCGAAGTTCAAAACGCCCATCATCGAAAAGATAAGGGTCAGACCGGCGGAAAGCATGAACAACAGCAATCCAGTAACCAGCCCGTCGATGAGGTTGACGAGAATGAGGTCCATGAGGCCCCTCCAGTAGTGTGGTGGCAAGGTGCAAAAGGGGTCCGCCTGCACACGCAGACGGACCCGAGAAAAATCGCCTTATTCGGGGCGTTTCATCTCGCAGGTTGTCGGGCTGTCCATCGACGCCATTTCGACGGTCGATTCAGTCACGACACCAAACCCGGACTGATCATAGTCAAAGTCCAGATTGTCGTTCGTGTGGACGCCGACATGCATGTCCTGAATGATCTGGTGATCTTGGGGACGCATGAACAGTTTGCCACCCCACATGCTGTCGTATTCCATGCCTTCCAGCTTGCTTGCCACGGCGACCACATCTGTGGCGGAGCCCGCTTCGGTGATGGCTTGGGCCAGCATGCCGATGGTATTGAAGATACGGCTTTGGTCAATGTTGCCGTCCGGATATTTCTCGAGGAACGCGTTGTAGGTTTCGCGTGCTTCTTCCGTGGCGATCGGGTTGATGCTGCCCTGAGAGATCAGGCGGATCTTGTCTTTACCGCTTTCGCCAAAGGCGGCGGTGATGCCGGAACCCGCAGCGTAGTAGGTATAGATCGGACCTTCGAAACCGTTGTCGATGATCGCCTTACCAATGCCCAGCATGTCTGCGCCCCAGTTACCGGTGATCACAGCATCCGCGCCAGAGGAAACGACTTTGCGCGCATAAGGCGTAAAGTCTTTTACCTTGCCGATGGGGTGTAGTTCGTCACCGACGACTTCGATGCCGTCACCTTTCGCGCCCAGCATTTCATTGGCGGCTGCAGACACAGCTTTACCAAAGGAATAATCCTGCCCGATGATGTAGACCTTCTTGATGCTGTCGTCCTGAACGATCACATCGGTCAACGCATCCATCTTGATGTCGGAATTGGCGTCGAAACGGAAATGCCAGAAGTTACATTTGTCATTGGTCAGCGCAGGGTCAACAGCGGCGTAGTTCAGGAACAGAACACGGCTGTCGGGGTTGCGGCGGTTGTGCTTGTCGATCGCTTCGGTCAAGGCGTTCGCAACGCCCGAGGAGTTCCCCTGAACGATATAGCGTGCGCCTTGGTCAATCGCGACCTGCAGCTGAATAAGGGATTCTTTGGGGCTGATCTTGTTATCAAAGGCCAGCACTTCCATTTGCTGGCCATCCAGCAAACCACCTTTGTCGTTCACCATGTGATCAGCCGCGAATTCGAACTGATGCAAACCGTTTGTACCGGTGCTTGCGAATGGACCGGACAGCGGATCAATGAACGCGATTTTGATATTTTCGGCAAAGGCTGCGCTCGCGCCAATGACCAAAGAAAGCGCGGAAACCGCGCCGTACTTAGCGATATTTTTCATTTCAATCCTCCCAAGGACGGCCCGGCGCTTTTTGCGTTTTTTAGAATGCCAGACCTTGGAAAGAGCCTTGCATAATGCGGTTTATTGTCAAGCGCCTCTATTCATAAGTTGCGAGGCGATACCGTTCTTCATGCCATATCTTGCGTGACAGAAGGTGTTTGAAGTCCAACGCAGCTGAGGTTGCGACGGGAATTTTCTCAACAGGCGTACAAATAACGTGTTGATACTAAATAGATAAATAAATCGTGCATTTCTTGGCAGCACACGCCGAATTGTAAGGCTGCCTGACAAGTGTCCGCCAAAAGCTCGCGCAACTTTTTTTCGACAAAACGATCTAATCCTGACAAATGTCATGGCCTGCGCACGCTGTAAAAATGCAGCGGACGGCATGCGGGTAAATTAGCTCACACCGCAATCTATACGTTTGGACAAGTTGATTCCCCCGCGTACGGGGGGTGGCCTAGAACCGGATGCTGATTGCCTGTGCGGCATCTGCCAAAAGCTGTGCATAGGTCGTCTCTAGCTGGCGCTTTTTGACGTGAAATGCCGGACCGCCGACGTTCAGCCCGTAAACCTGCGAGCCGTTCGGCGAAAACACAGGCACCGCAATGCCATTCACATCGGGGCGCCAGTCACCATAGCTGGAGCAGAACCCTTTGTCCGCAAACTCTGCTACTGCGTTGTCATAGCTGTCACGCGCGCGGGCCTCGAATTCTGGACCTTCCGCGGCAGCCCAGCGAAAGGCGCGGTCGCGGGAGTCGTCTTTCATGCCCATAAGAATCGCCCGACCGATGGCTGAATCAAACAACGGCAGACGCGACCCGACGCGAATTTGCAGCGCCACATCCTCGCGCGAGCGTTTGGTCGCGATATAGACGACATCCAGCCGGTGCACTTCGCCAATGGCGATCGTGACATAGGAATTGGGCCCGTCGCGCAGCTTGCGCATCTCATCCTGCGCACGGTCGCCGATCTCCATGCTGGACAGCACACCAAAGCCAAGCTGGAGCACACCGGCACCCAGCCGATATGTGCCTGTGCGGGCTTCGGCGACGAGGTAGTCCAGCTCGACCAGCGTATGGGTCAGACGCGATACTGTCGCCTTGGGCAGCCCTGTCCGTTCGGAGAAATCCGTGTTGGTCAGGGCCGTTTCATTTTCCCGAAAGCAGCGCAACACATCCAGCCCGCGGGCAAGCGCCGTGACAAAGTTTCTGTCCTTCGTCTCTGCCGGATCTGTTGCGAACTCGTTGGGGGCCATATTATTTGCCTTCCAACGCTTTAAGCCCGTTTTCCGCAAATACCGGCACATAGGCACCGACCTTCATCGCGCGTTCGGGGTTGGAGGCATTGCCGTCCAGCGCACGTTTCAGCACGCCCTGAATGATCCCCGCCATGCGGAAGAAGCAGAACGCAAGGTAGAAGCCAAAGTTGTCGATCCCTTCCAGCCCGCGGCGTTCGCAGTATTTCGCGATGAATTCAGCATCGGTCGGCACGCCAAGTGCTGCGCGGTCCTCTCCGCCAAAGCCGCGCCCTTCGGTGCCCGCGGGCATCTGCCACTGCATGATTACGGCGGCAAGGTCGGCGTAAGGATGGCCAATGGTCGACAGTTCCCAGTCCAGAATGGCCAAGCAATTGGTGCCGTCTTTTTCGAACATCATATTGTCGATGCGATAGTCGCCATGCACCAGCGTGCGCTGCCCGTCGTCTTCTGGGATGCTCGCGGTCAGCTTTTCGATCAGCTGATTCATCGCCGGCAGGTCTTCGGTCTCGGAGGCGCGGTACTGTTTGGTCCAGCGCGCGACCTGACGTTCATAGTAGTTGCCGGGAGGGCCATAGTCCGACAGGCCAACGGCAGCGATATCCACATCGTGCAAAGCCGCCAACACGCGGTTCATCTCGTCGATGACACCGGCGCGGCCTGCCTTGTCCATCTCGGGCATGCGCGGGTCCATAAAGTTGCGCCCGTCGATGTGGTCCATGATATAGAAGGCCGACCCGATGACATCGTCATCTTCGCACAGCAGGTGCATTTTCGACACCGGCACATCGGTATCCTGCAACGCTTTTTGCACGCGGAACTCACGATCAACCGCATGGGCGGATTTCAACAGAACCCCCGGCGGCTTGCGGCGTAGCACATAGTTGCGCGACGGGGTTTTCAGCAGGAAGGTCGGGTTCGATTGCCCCGCCTGAAACTTAGAGACCTCAAGCGGGCCTTCAAAGCCCTCAAGGTGTTTTTCCAGATAGGCGCTGACCTTCGGAATATCGAGTGTCTGGGTGTCTGTGCTCATGGCTACCGTTCCTTAACTATAGGTCAGCATGCCAGCGGTCTGGGCTGACATCAGATGCGGGGTCGCGTTGAATTCATGCAAGAAAAACGCGGACTTGGTGAAGACGAATTTGGTAATTGATGTGTTCTTGATTTGCAGGTTCAAGGTCATCATCATTTTGTGCGGTGCCCCGAGGGATGCAGCTGTAAGCTGTCCGATCACGCCGCCCGAGCTCACGGCCAGCACACGCTCGGCCCCTTCGGCACAGGCGATCAGGCGGGCGGCTTCTACGCGGTTGGTAAAGCTGCCCCAAGTTTCGGCTGGGCCTTCGATTTCGTCGGCCTGCCACTGAAAAACGGTCTCGCGCAGGGTACGAAAATGTACCTTGCGGTCGCCTTTTACCAGATCCGGAACGGCCCCTTTATAGCGCGCGTTCAGCAAGTCCTGGAAATCATATTCATTCAGCCCGGGGTGTGTATCGCCTGCCTCGAATCCCATCGAGGCAAGCGTTTCTTTCTGGCGGGTCAGGGTGCCGGTGATCGTCCGGTCCGGCACCCAACCTGTATCGCGAAGCAACTGGCCAACGGCCTCGGATTGCCGGTGCCCAAGGTCCGACAGCTTGTCGTAGTTGTCAGCCCCAAAGGACGCCTGACCGTGACGTATGACCAGTAGCTCTCCCATAGCGGTTTACAGAACCTCGAAGAGGCCAGCAGCGCCCATGCCGCCACCGACACACATGGTGCAGACAACATATTTGGCACCGCGACGCTTGCCTTCGATCAGCGCGTGGCCAACCATGCGCGCGCCCGACATGCCGTAGGGGTGACCGATCGAAATCGCGCCGCCGTCCACGTTCAACAGCTCGTCCGGGATGCCCAGCTTGTCGCGCGAGGCGATAACCTGGCAGGCGAAGGCTTCGTTCAATTCCCACAGACCGATGTCCTCGATCTTCAGCCCATGCGCTTCCAGCAGCTTTGGCACGGCATAGATCGGACCGATACCCATCTCGTCAGGCTCGCAGCCTGCGGCCATCACACCAACGTAGCGGCCCAGTGGCTGAAGACCGCGGCGTTCGGCTTCCTTGGCTTCCATGACCACGGCGGCAGATGCGCCATCGGAGAGCTGCGAGGCGTTACCCGCGGTGATGAACTTGCCTTCGGGCAGGTGGATACCGTCTTTGAACACAGGCTTCAGACCTGCAAGGCTTTCGGCCGTGGTGCCAGGGCGGTTGCCCTCATCTTTTTCCAACGTAACTTCGTGCTTGGAAATCTCTTTGGTGGCTTTGTCCTGAACCATCATTGTGGTGGTCATTCCGACGATCTCGTCGTCAAAACGGCCGGCCTGCTGCGCTTGGTGCGTCAGCTCTTGGCTGCGTGCTGCGTATTCGTCTTGCGCTTCGCGGCTGACGTTATAGCGCTCGGCCACGTTTTCAGCTGTTTCCAGCATGGTCATATAGATTTCGGGCTTGTTCTGCTTGAGCCAAGGGTCGGCGCTGACGCGCATCTCTGGTGTTTGCACCATGGAAATGCTGTCGACGCCGCCGCCGATGACAATATCCATGCCGTCGGTGATAACCTGCTTGGCCGCGGTGGCAATTGCCATCATGCCCGAGGCACACTGACGGTCCAGCGACATGCCTGCAACGGTCACCGGCAGACCCGCGCGAATGGCGGCTTGACGTGCAATGTTGCCCGCCTGATGGCCCTGTTGCAATGCCGACCCGATAACGCAGTCAGAGATTTCCGACCCGTCAAGCCCGGCGCGCTTCACGGCGTGCTCGATGGCGTGCGCGGCAAGCGCTTGTGGTGTGGTTGCGTTGAACGCACCGCGATAGGCTTTGCCGATCGGGGTACGGGCTGTGGATACGATTACTGCGTCACGCATGGTGATCTCCCTTTGAAATTTCGTCTGTTAGCCCCAATCCAGATCAAGACCTTGGGCCTTGGCTGAATTGAGAGCGTATTTCTTCGTTTGACTAAAGGCATCGGTCAGCTCTTGCTGGCCTGTCTCGTCGGTGATTTTGTCGAAAGCGGATGCGACACCTTCAGGGGTATTCTCGTCGCCGGTCAAGGTCACGCCTTCCGTTTCGTAAATACGGGTTTGAGCGAACCCGCCTGCCCCTGCCCCAAGGATCACGCGGCTGGGGCCGTCCTCGCTGACGAGGTACAGCAGGCCGGGGGTGATGGTTTCAGGCGCCAGCAACGCCTGCGCCTGTTCGGGCAGCAGGTCGGCGGTCATCCGTGTGGCCGCTGTGGGGGCAAGCGTGTTGACGCGGATATTGTCGCGCGCGCCTTCCAGATGCAGCACGTTCATCAGCCCCATCATCGCCGCTTTGGCCGCGCCATAGTTGGACTGGCCAAAGTTGCCATACAGCCCCGACGCCGAGGATGTCAGCACAATGCGCCCGTATTTTTGTTGGCGCATGATCGGCCAGCAGGCATGGGTCACATTCGCAGACCCGATCAGATGCACGTCGACGACCTTGCGGAAATCCGACATCTCCATTTTCGAGAACGTTTTGTCCCGTAAGATGCCTGCGTTGTTCACCACAATGTCGATGCGGCCCCAGGCGTCCATGACCTGTGCGACCATATCCTTGACGCCTGCCTCGTCCGACACATCGCAGCCATGCGCCATCGCCTCGCCGCCCGCGTCGCGGATTTCTTGCGCGACCGCTTCGGCAGCAGCCGAGGATGCCCCCTGCCCGTCGGTTGTCACCCCTAGATCATTGACCATAACCTTGGCACCGCGTGCCGCGAGACCAAGCGCATGGCTGCGCCCCAGTCCCGTGCCTGCGCCGGTAACAATGGCCACGCGATTGTCAAAACGAATTTCCATCATTGCCCCTTAGTGCAGTGCTTGTTCAAAGATGTTCGGCCCGCTCATCACATTGATGCCGCCGCTGACAGGCACCACGGCGCCTGTGATATAGGCGCCGCCCTTGCCGCATAGAAATAGCATGCAGCCCGCGATATCCGTATCGGTCCCGACGCGGCGCAAGGGCACGTCGTCGCCCACCTTGCTGCGCATGCCCTCGTCATGGGTCGCAAAAGCGGTCATGCGCGACACGAAAGGTCCAGGGGCCAAGGCGTTCACCGTGATTGCATCGCCCGCCAGTTCCTTGGCAAGGATCTTGCTCAGGTGGATTACCGCGGCCTTCGAGGCGGAATAGCTGTAGGCACCATCGCCCATCTCGCGTTCGCCCATGACAGAACCGACGTTCACGACCCGTGCCGGATCTTCGATCGTCGCGTTCACCTTGAGCAGTGGCAGCAGCTTTTGCGTCAGATCAAACAGACCTGCGACGTTCACGTCCATGACCTTGCCCCAGGCTTTGAACGGAAAGTCACCCAAAGGTGCGCCCCAAGTGATACCCGCGTTGTTCATCAAAATATCGAGGCTCTGGGTGCGTTCCTTCACGGCTGCAACCATCGCGTCGACACCTTCTTCGGTGCCTACATCGCCCGCGAACCCCTCGGCAGAGCCAGAGGCCCCGAGCGCGTTCAGCTCTTTCGCCACGGCTTCGCAGGCCTCGCCCTTGCGGCTGGCGATCAGCACGCGGGCACCGGCACGCACCAGCGCCTCGGCCGCCATCCGGCCAATCCCGGTCGCCCCGCCTGTGACCAGCGCGGTTTTGCCCTCGAGCCCGAAAAGTGTCTGAATATCCATGCCTTAAAATCCTCTGTGCTTGGCGACTTGGGCGGCGTGATAGCCGTAGTCCCCCATCCATTCGGCGCCAACGCGGGCGCGCTTCATGTAAAATCCGATGTCGAATGCATCGGTCATGCCGATCCCGCCGTGCATCTGTACCCCTTCGATCACCGCCAGCTTGGCCGTCGATGTCGCGCGGGCCTTGGCCAGCGATACAGCCATGGTGGCATTATCGGGATCTTCGTCGAGCTTGCGCCCCGCGTGCAACACGGCAGAGGCGGTGACTTCGATCTCGCACCACAGGTGGGCGGCGCGATGTTGCAAGGCTTGGAATGTGCCGATCAATGTGCCGAATTGCTTGCGCTCTTTCAGATAACCAACGGTCATCCCGAACGCCCCCGCAGCGACGCCGGCCATTTCGGCGGCCAGTGCGGCCTGTCCTGCCTCGATCGCGGGTTTGAGCACGGTCATGGCGTCGTCGACCTGACCCAGCACATCATCGCCCGTCGCTTCGACATTGTCGAAGTCGATCCGCGCAGAATCGCGTGCGTCGATCATGTTCTGCGCATTGCGCGTGATGCCCGCACGGTCTGCGGGAATGTCGAACAGGGTCAACCCATTGTCGGTCTTGGCCAGCACCAGCAACCGGTCTGCCAAAGCACCATCCACGACAAAGGTCTTCTTGCCGGTCAGGCGGAAACCGTTGCCTTCGGATGTGGCAACCATCGCGGTGGCGTTTGGGTCAAACTTCGATGTCTCATCCACCGCCAGCGCATAAGTCGCGTCACCGCTAGCAATCTTGGCGAGTGCAGCTTCGGCGCGCGCGTCGCTGACGTTGCGCAGGGCTGTTGCGGCGATCACCGCTGTCGAAAGAAAGGGGCTAACGGCCAGCGTCTTGCCCATTTCTTGCGCCAGAATACCGGCAGCAGCATGGCCCATATCGACACCACCTGCGCTTTCGGGAACCAGCACACCGGCCCATCCCATCGCGGCCATCTCTTTCCACATCTTGACGTCGTGCGTTTTGCCCGCATCGCGCAGGTCGCGGAACGCTTTGACGGGGGCGGATTTATCAAGGAAACCGCGCGCTGCATCGACCAGCATGGTTTCGTCTTCTGTTAATACTAATTTTACCATGATCTTACCCCGGAAGCCCAAGCACGCGGCGGGAGATAATGCTCAGCATCACCTCGCTTGTGCCGCCTTCGATTGAATTGGCCTTTGTTCGCAGCCAGTCCGCCGGACGGTTGCCCAACGGCCCGTCCCATTCCAGCGCATCACTGCCGCCGGCGGCCATCAGCAATTCATGGCGCTGCATGTTCAGCTCTGTGCCCATGTATTTCAGCATCGCGGACGCATTGCCTGCGCCAGTGCCTGCTTCGGCTTGGTCTTTGTAGCGTTCCAGCGTGAGGCCAATGGCAAGCGCATCCACTTCGCAGCGCATCGCGTCAGCGCGCAGCACGGTGTCCATCTCTTGCCCCTCGGCCAAAGATTCGTTCAGCACCGCACCAAGTGCGCGACCGCCCGAAAGGCCCTGCCCCCCGCCCGAGATCATCTCGCGCTCGTGGGTCAGCAGGTATTTTGCAACGTCCCAACCGCGGTTCTCTTCGCCGACGATCCGGTCCTTAGGCACCTTCACATTGGTAAAGAACGTTTCGCAGAACACGGACGCACCGGAAATCAGTTTGATCGGGCGGGTTTCGACGCCGTCGTCTTCCATGTCGATCAGCAGAAAGGAAATGCCGTTATGCTTGGATGCATCACGATCCGTGCGGATCAGCGCAAAAATCCAGTCGGCTTTGTCGGCATAAGAGGTCCAGATTTTCTGTCCGTTCACCAGCCAATGGTCGCCCTTGTCCTCGCCCTTGGTCTGGACACTGGCCAGATCGGACCCGGCGCCCGGCTCGGAATAGCCCTGACACCAGCGGACTTCACCACGTGCGATCGGCGGCAAATAATGCAGTTTCTGCTCATGCGTGCCAAAGTGCAGCAAGGCGGGCCCAAGCATCCAGATACCAAAGCTTTGCAACGGGTTGCGCGCCTCGATCCGGTCCATCTCTTCTTTGAAAATCTTTTCCTGCGTGCGGTTCATCCCCGCCCCGCCGTACTCAACGGGCCATGTGGGCACGGTATAGCCCTTGGACGCGGCGCGCTCTAACCAGACGCGTTGCGCGTCGGATTCGAACTCAAAATTCTTGCCACCCCAGCATATCGATGCTTCACTCGGCTCACCGCCGCGCATTTCGGCTGGGCAGTTTGCCTCAAGCCAATCGCGCAACTCCGCGCGGAAACCCTCCAGTTCCTGTTCGGACTGCATCTTATCTCCCCCCTCGTTTTGCGAACTCCAATTCCGCACTGCAAAATTGCATTTCGAAATTCGATTGACAAGACAGTTTCTGAACGCGCCTATTGCTTTGCAAATCTAGAGGAGGAATGACCCGATGAAAGCCATGCTTAGCACTGCCCCCGGCGGCCCCGAAACACTGGAACTGACCGAGCTTCCACAGCCAGAACCCAAGAAAGGTCAGGTTCGAATCCGTGTGCGTGCGGCCGGGCTGAACTTCCCTGACACCTTGATTATCAAGGATCTTTACCAGATGAAGCCACCGCGCCCGTTCGCTCCGGGTGGCGAAGTATCTGGCGATGTGGACGCCGTGGGAGAGGGCGTTTCCAACGTTGCAGTCGGCGACCGCGTGCTGGCAATGACCGGCTTTGGCGGCTTTGCGACAGACATCATTGTTGACGCGGAAAGGGTCATGAAGATCCCCGACGCGATGCCATATGACGAAGCGTCATGTCTGGTTCTGACCTATGGGACCTCACATCACGCCCTGAAAAACCGGGCCGAAATCCAGCCCGGCGAATCTTTGCTGATCATGGGCGCTGCGGGTGGTGTCGGTGCCGCCGCAATCGAACTGGCCAAAGCTTCGGGCGTACGGGTCATCGCCGCGGTATCGTCGGAAGACAAAGCGCAGTTCTGTCGTGATCTAGGGGCCGATGAAACGATCATCTACAGCCGCGACATGGACGACCGCGCCACACAAAAAGCTTTCTCGGACGAGATCAAGAAGCTGTCGGGCGGTGACGGTGTTGATGTCGTCTATGACGCTGTGGGCGGCGCCTATGCCGAACCCGCCGTGCGTGCGCTGGCCTGGAAAGGCCGCTACCTCGTCGTGGGCTTCCCGGCTGGCATCCCCAAAATCCCGTTGAACCTGACGCTGCTTAAGGGCTCGCAGATCATGGGTGTTTTCTGGGGCGCGCACACGGCACGTGAACCCAAGGTACATGCCGAAAACATGGCCGATCTGTTCCGCATGTATGCTGACGGTCAGATCAAACCGCGCATCTCGGCTCGCTTTCCGCTGGAGAAAGCCGCCGACGCGCTGAACCTGATGCAAGACCGCAAGGTGCAGGGCAAAGTCGTTTTGGATGTTCAATAATCAGGAAGGACAACCAAAATGACCAACACACAAATTGTTATCGCAGAGCTGCCCAGCGATTCGCTGACAGCTGAGCATTTCAGACAGACCACCACCGATATGCCCGTGGCGGGTGACGGGCAGGTGCTGCTCAAGGTGATCCTGATGTCCATCGACGCGGCCAACCGGTCGTGGATGAAGGGGGCCACCTACCGCGCCGCTGTAAACGCGGGCGACGCCATGCCGACCTATGCGATCTGCGAAGTCGTCGAAAGCAACAGCGACCGTCTGGCCGTGGGCGATATCGTCGCGTCCGAGGCGACTTGGTCGACCTTTGTCGCTGCTGATGCGCGGAAATGCGAGAAACTGCCCAAAGTGCCGCAACTGTCGAACCTGATGTCTGTTTACGGCATCGCGGGCAAAACCGCCTACCATGGGCTGATCTCGGTCGGGCAACCGGTCGCGGGTGAAACCGTGCTGGTGTCGGCTGCGGCGGGGTCGGTCGGCGGCTATGTCGGTCAGATCGCCAAGGCGCTTGGTTGTCGGGTCGTGGGCATCGCCGGTGGGGCGGAAAAATGCAAATGGGTGACAGAAGAATTGGGCTTTGACGCCTGCATCGACTACCGCGCGCCTGGCATGTCCAAGGCCCTGCGCGCCGCCTGCCCCGATGGGGTAGACGTGTATTTCGACAACGTTGGTGGCACCGTTCTCGAGGCGGCGTTGTTTGCGATGAACGAAAAGGGCCGCATCGTCTGCTGTGGTGCTGTCAGCCAGTATGACACGGAATCCCCCACCGGCCCGCGCAACCTGCCCGGTCTGGTCGTGGTCAAACGTCTGCGGATGGAGGGGTTCATCGTGATGGACTGGACCCAGAACGACGCCAAGGCGCTGCGCGCGTTGCAGACCTGGGTCGATGCGGGGCAGATCAAGGTAACCGAAGATATCATCGACGGACTGGAAAACGCGCCACAGGCGTTGATCGGTCTGCTGGCCGGTGAAAACAAAGGTAAGCGCATGGTGCGTGTTGCCGCTGACCCATCCTGAAGGAGCATTGCCAATGTCTGCACTGAAAGAGGCGTTTGCCCATAGTGAAACGCTGATCGGGACCGAAGTCGGTGTCTCTGATTGGATCACGGTGGATCAAGAGATGATCGACCAATTCGCCAAAACCACCCACGATATGCAGTGGATCCACATCGACCCTGAACGCGCGGCGGCGGAAACACCCTTTGGCGGGACCATCGCGCACGGGTTCCTGACCCTGTCGCTCGCCAGCCGCTTTGCCTATGATTGCTTTAATATGATGCCCGGACAGGTGATGGGCATCAACTATGGCATGAACAAGCTGCGGTTTCTGACACCGGTCAAAGCGGGCTCTCGCCTGCGGGGGCGGTTTACGCTGCAAAAGGTCACGGCACGCAATGCCACCGATATGCTGCGCGAGAACCTGCTAACGATCGAGATCGAAGGCGTTGAGACACCCGCGATGGTGGCCGAATGGCTTGGGCTGGCTGTTTTTAAAGACTAATTGTTCACGACCAGAACGACAAAGGGCCGCGCATCCCTGCGCGGCCCTTTGCTTTTGTGGAGCGCGGATTACCCCGCGGGGCAGGCTGCACCCGTCTCGATCCAGGCTTTGGTCAGTTCGCCAAATATCTCCTGACTGCCCGGTGCGGGCTCGCGTCCCTCGCCTGAATGCCACCCCCAACCGACCAGACCGTCTTCAGCGTTATGCTCGTGCAGCTCTTCCAGCGTCTTGCCACCATTGCGTTCCTCGTCCTTGATTTGGGCACAAATCTCGGCGGCGGATTTACCAACCCAACCCATTTCGATAGGCGCTAACTGCCAAGGCGTATGGCCGGGAATAGACCCGCCCCCTGCGGCAAAGGTAAAGTTTTGTTCACCGTGGCAGGTGGTGCAGCGCATGCCCGGCGCACCAAAGTCCGCCTCTCCGCGCACAACGGGGGGCTCGTGCATCTGCATATCCATCCCTTGGCGGGGGGAGTTATCGACGGGGTGACAGTTCAGGCAGCGCGGATGTCCGATCACCACCATCATTTCCTCAAACAGCGCGGTGGAGCGTTCGGCCTCCCCTTCGATGGCATCAAACTCGTTGACGGTGCGCAAACCGTTGACGGTTTCCGCCATAACAGGGCCCGCCATCAGCGCAGTGATGGCCATGATGTTCAGCGTATTTTTCATGACTTACACTCCTACGGATTTGGTAAAGGGCAGTTTGGTGACAGCCTGCCCCGTCAGGGCGCGCCATGCATTTGCGACGGCTGGTCCTACGGGCGGCAGACCGGGTTCGCCGATGCCGGTGGGGTCATTGTCGCTTTGAATGATGGCGACTTCTACCTCGGGCATCTCGTTGATGCGCAGCATGCGGTAGGTGTCAAAGTTGCGTTCAACGATGGTGCCGCCCTCGCCAAGAGTGACCTCGTCGAACAGCACCGATCCCAGACCATAGCCGGCCCCACCTTCGATCTGGGCGCGGATGACATTGGGGTTCACGGCGACACCACAGTCGACGGCGCACCAGATTTTGTGCACCTTGGGGAAACCGCCTTGATCCGACACTTCGACGATCTGGGCCACATAGGTATTAAAGCTTTCGTGCACGGCGACGCCGTAGGCGCGATCCCCCTTGACCTTGGTACCGTCCCAGCCCGCAAGCTCGGCCACTTTTTCCAATACGCCACGGTCGCGACCGGCGTCGCCTTTCATCAGGTCCAGACGCCCCTGAACGGGGTCTTTGCCCCCTGCTTCAAGCAGTTGATCCAGGAACACCTCGGTCGCATAGCCGGTGTGCGAATGCCCGACAGAACGCCACCAAAGCACCGACACGGGGCTGTCTTGCCGGACCCAATCCACCTTGAGCGCAGGCAGATCATACGGCATTTTCGTCGCGCCCTCATAAGAGGTCGGGTCCATGCCGTCTTTCATCATCGCTTCCATCGGGCCACCGGCCATGATGGACTGGTTCACCACCACGTCATGCCACCCGACGATATTGCCGTCAGCGTCCAAGCCGCCCTTCATCTTGTGCACGGTCAGCGGACGATAATAGCCGCCGGTCATGTCATCTTCGCGCGTCCAAAGTAGCTTCCACGCGCCGTTGCCGCCTGCGGCTTTCGCGATCTCGGCGACTTCAGCGGCGACATGGGCCGTAGGCTGCGCACGGCGGCCAAAGCTGCCGCCAGCGAACATTACGTTGATCTGCACATCCGATGGATTGATCCCCAAGGTGGCTGCCAGCGTCGGCTTATCGAGCGACGGGAACTGCGAGCCCATCCAGAGTTCGGCCTTGCCATCGGTCATTTCAAGAACAGCATCCAGCGGCTCGAGCGCGGCATGGGCAAGATACGGGAAGTGAAATTCTGTCTCGATCACTTGGGCGGCCCCGTCGATCCCCGCCATAGCATCGCCAACCTCTTCCGCGGCACGACCGCCTTCGGCAGCGGCGCGCGAGAAATCCGCATAGATTTGCTCGCTCGACCGCGTTTCGGCCTTGCTGTCATCCCACGTCACGCGCAACGCTTCGCGCCCCTTGAGCGCGGCACCGGTGTTCTTGGCATAAACCGCGACCCCTTGCGGGATTTCACGCACCGCGATCACGCCGGGTACCTTCCAGCGCATCGGTATCGTCAAAGCTGGCCACGACAGCGCCCATCTTGTCGGGGTGGGCGACGACGACGGTCTCCATTCCGTCGCGGTACACATCCATCGTGTATTCCGCTTTGCCGGTCGTCTTGGCGTGGGTATCCAGCTTGGGCACATCGGTCCCGATCAGGATAAAATCCTTGGCCTGCTTTAACTTGGGCTCCGCAGGAGCCGTCATAGTCGCGGCTTTCTCGGCAAAGGCTCCAAAGCCCGCTTCGGTGCCCTTGGCGTGAGAAATGCGCCCCTTTGACACGGTAATTTCAGACGCGGGCACGCCCCATTCGGCGGCGGCAGCACCCACAAGCATCGCGCGCGCAGCAGCGCCGGCTTTGCGCATCTGCATATAGCTGTTCGCCATCGCTGTGGATCCGCCTGTCCCCTGCAATCCGAACAAGGAATTGGCATAGAGTTCATCATTGGCCGGTGCACTTTCGGCGCGCATCTGCGACCAGTCGGCGTCCAACTCTTCGGCCACCAAGGTCGCGAGACCGGTGTTTGGCCCCTGACCGAATTCGATATGCTTAATGAGGACCGTCACCGTGTCATCCGGCGCGACGCGGACAAATGCGTTTGGTGCGAAGGTAGCCGGATCAGCCGACGGATCAAAAGCGGTCGCGGCACCGGATTGGGCGCGTGATTTTTCCGGCAGAACAACACCGATCACTAGACCGGCAGAAGCGGTTGACAGAAAACCGCGACGGGAAAGCTTTGAAGTGTTCATGGCTTAACCCTCCAGCTCTTTGGCGGCGTTCTTGATCGCGGCGCGGATACGAACATAGGTGGCGCAGCGGCAGATATTGCCGGCCATTGCATTGTCGATCTCCTCGTCCGTGGGGTTGGGGATCTCGCGCAGCAGGGCCGTGGCGCTCATGACCTGTCCGGATTGACACCAACCGCACTGGGGTACGTCAATCGCTTCCCATGCGGCCTGCACGGCGCGCGCTTCGCGACCTTCGACCGCTTCGATGGTGGTCACATAAGACCCCTCGACCATCGAGATCGGGGTGACACAGCTGCGACGTGTCATACCGTTCAGCTCGACGGTGCAGGCACCGCATTGGGCGATGCCACAGCCAAATTTCGTCCCAGTCAGCCGCATCTCATCGCGCAGCACCCACAAAAGGGGCGTGTCGTCGGGCGCGTCAACGCTTACTTCTTTGCCGTTCAGGGTAAAGTTGATCATGCTGGCTATTCCTTCAAACTGTTGGCGAATGGCGTGGAATTCTGATGCTTCCCTTGGAGAGGCGAGCTAGCCCGCGAAACCGCGGGGTCAATGACCCGACATGCCAAAGGCGGAGATAATGTAAAACTACCTCCGCCAGATTTTCATCACTGGTGATGCGGGCTTAATCGTTGGTGGTCTTGGCCGGATCCTTGCCGGTGAAACGCGCCACCATGGCAAAGAAATAGGGCACGAACAGCACACCCAGAACGGTCGCGGCAATCGTACCGGCCAGCACACCGGCCCCAATCGCCGTACGCCCGCCAGACCCGGCACCCGTGCTAAGAACCAGCGGCAAGACCCCCAATGAAAACGCCATCGAGGTCATGATGATCGGGCGGAAGCGCTGCCGTGCTGCATCAATGGCGGCGTCAAAAACGCTCTCGCCTTCTCGGCGTCTGTCACGGGCAAACTCGACGATCAGGATCGCGTTTTTGCCCGTCAGACCCACGACGGTCAACAGCCCCACCTGAAAGAAGACGCCATTTTCGAACCCGCCCAGATACGCACCGGTCAACGTCCCAAGGATACCGATCGGCATCGCGAGCATCACCGCAAAGGGGATCGACCAGCTTTCATATAGCGCGGCCAGCGCAAGGAAAATCGCTGCCAGCGACAGACCATACAGCAGCGGTGCCTGATTGCCGCTTTCTTGTTCTTCCAACGACAGACCCGTCCACGCGATCTGGAAACCTGGGGGCAACTGCGTCACCAGACGTTCCAGCTCTGCGATGGCTTCGCCCGTGCTGACCCCCGGCGCGGGGGACCCCTGAATTTGCATCGCGGGGATGCCGTTATAGCGGTTCACCCCCTGCGGCCCGTAAGCCCAGCTTCCTTCGGCAAAGTTCGAGAAGGGCACCAACCCGCCGCTGTCATTGCGCACGCGCCATTTCTCAAGATCCGAAGGCACCGCCCGCGCCGCGGCCTCGCCCTGCACATAGACCCGCTTGATCCGCCCTTCATCGACAAAGTCATTCACATAGCGACCAGCCCAAGCGATGGTCAGTAGCGTGCCCACATCCGTGGCGCTGACCCCCATCGCCCCGGCACGGCGCCAGTCGATATCCAGATTGAACTGCGCCGCATCCTCTAGCCCGCTGGGGCGGGCGGAGGCGATGAGCGGGCTTTGCGCCGCCATTCCCAACAGCTGGTTACGCGCCTCTAGCAATTGCTCGTGGCTTTGCCCGCCGCGCCCTTGCAGATAGAAATCAAAGCCGGATACATTGCCAAGCTGGCTGACCGAGGGTGGCACAATGGGAAACACCATTGCGTCCTGAATTTGGCTGAATGCACCAAACGCCCGACCGGCCACCGCCTGCACGCTTTGCGCGGCTGCGGTGCGTTCCTCCCAGTCTTTTAGCCGTACAAAGACCAGACCAAGGTTTTGCCCTTGGCCCGCAAAGCTGAAGCCAACCACGCCGAACACGGATTCAACGACGTCACTCTCGTTTTCCAGATAGTAGTTTTCGACCTGCTTGATGACCTCGAGCGTGCGTTCCGCCGTCGCCCCCGTGGGCGCCTGCACCAGCGTGAACAGCGTGCCCTGATCCTCGGCGGGCAGAAACCCTGCGGGCGTGCGCATGAACAAGAACACCATCGCCGCGATGATCGCCAGATAGACCAGCCCGACCCGCAGCGGACGGCGCACCAGCCAGCCCACCGTGCCAGTGTACCCACCAAGCGTCTTGTCAAAACCGCGGTTGAACAGGCCGAAGAACCCGCGCCGCTTCTCGTGGCTGCCCTGCCTAAGCAGTGACGCACAGAGCGCCGGCGTTAGCGTCAGGGCCACCACCACCGACAATGTCATGGCCGAGATGATGGTGATCGAGAACTGCTTGTAGATCACCCCCGTCGAGCCGGGGAAAAACGCCATCGGCACGAAAACCGCAGACAAAACCACAGCGATGCCGATCAAGGCACCGGTGATCTGGTCCATCGATTTGCGCGTCGCTTCCAGCGGACCGATGTGTTCCTGTTCCATGATGCGTTCGACATTTTCGACGACAACAATCGCGTCATCCACCAACAGACCAATCGCCAGCACCATGCCCAACATCGTCAGCGTGTTGATCGAAAACCCAAAGGCCGCCAGCACGCCGAATGTCCCCAGCAACACGACCGGCACAGCAAGCGTCGGAATCAGCGTGGCGCGAATGTTCTGCAAGAACAGATACATAACGATGAACACCAACACGATCGCCTCGATCAGGGTCTTGATCACCTCTTCGATAGAGATTTTGACGAAAGGCGTTGTATCGAAGGGAACAACATAGCTGACCCCGTCGGGGAAGAACGCCGACAGTTCCTCGATCCGCTGTTCGACGGCAGCAGCCGTATCCAGTGCGTTGGCACCGGGGGCGAGGCTGACCGCCATGCCGGTCGCGGCATTGCGGTTATAGCGCGAGATTGTGGCATAGCTTTCCGCACCGATCTCTACCCGCGCAACATCATTCAGCAGCACCAGCCCGCCGTCGGTTTCCGCACGCAGCACGATTTGGCGGAAATCCTCGGGACTGGTCAGCAGGGATTGTGCCGTGATCGTCGCGTTCAGCGCCTGCCCTTCGACCGCGGGGCGGCTGCCAAAAGACCCCGCCGAAATCTGCGCGTTCTCGGCCGAAACGGCGGCGACGATGTCGGATGGGGTCAGCTCGAACGCGGCGAGCTTTACAGGGTCAAGCCAGATGCGCATGGCGTATTGCGCCCCGAACACCTGCACGCTGCCCACGCCTTCGACGCGGCTGATCTCGTTCACCAGATTGGATTGCATGTAGTCGCCAAGATCGGTGGCATCATATTGGCCGTTCTCGCCAATCAGCCCGATCACCATCAAGAATCCGGCAGAGGATTTTTGCACCGTGATGCCCTGACGCTGCACCGGTTCTGGCAACAACGCAGAGGCTTGCGACAGTTTGTTTTGCACCTGTACCTGCGCGATATCGACATCGGTGCCGGTCTCGAAGGTCAGCGTGATGCTGGCACCGCCGGCGCTGGTGGATGACGACGAGATATAGCGCAGCCCGTCCAGACCGGTCATCTGCTGTTCAATCACCTGCGTCACCGTATTGGCCACCGTCTGCGCCGAGGCCCCGGGATAGGACGCACGCACGGCAACCGACGGCGGCGCGATCTGCGGATATTGCGCCACGGGGAGGGTGAGGATCGACAAAACGCCGATACCCATGATGAAGATCGAAATGACCCACGCAAAGATGGGGCGGTCAATAAAGAAACGGGCCATGCAAAACGCTCCGGCTTTTGGTTATTCGGCGGGTGCCGGTGCGGTGTCCCCGGACGTGGTGTCGGGGGCGGTTTGTTCTTGGGGCGTGACAGTGGCACCGGGGGCAGCCTTTTGCAGGCCCATCACGATCACACGGTCCCCCGCCGATAGGCCCTCGCTCACGATCCAGTCCGATCCACGGTCCTGCAGCACCGTCAGCAGGCGCTGTTCGACCACATTGTCGGCGTTGACCACCATCGCCAGCGGCTGCCCACGACGGTCGCGGCTCACGGCCTCTTGCGGGACAAGGAACGCATCCTTGGCGATCCCTGTCGGCATTTCAACGCGAACATACATGCCGGGCAGCAGCAGGCGGTCAGGGTTGGCAAACCCCATCCGTAGAACGACCACGCCGGTTTGCTGGTCGACGT
This sequence comes from Sulfitobacter sp. M22, assembly GCF_021736025.1. NCBI lineage: Bacteria > Pseudomonadati > Pseudomonadota > Alphaproteobacteria > Rhodobacterales > Roseobacteraceae > Sulfitobacter > Sulfitobacter sp. M22. The sequence continues at coordinate 123,792 of NZ_WMEC01000003.1, forward strand.
CCGGCTCGGCCGCGTTCAACGTGCCGGTCTGGTCGTAAATACTGCCATCCGCCAGCGTTAGCTTGACCTCGCGCGGGGTGTCGCCCAGCCGTTTTTCCGCATTGCCGCGCCGCCAATCAAGCAGTTCTGCAGCCGATTGCGTCACATCGACATAAACGGGGTCAATGTTGCGAATGATAGCGAGAGGGCTGGCTTGGCTGTTGGTCACCAGCGCACCGGGGCTGGTCAGCGACCGCCCGATCTCGCCTGACAGGCGGGCACGGACCTGTGTGTGGTCCAGTTCGATCTGGGCCGATTGCAACCCCGCTTGCGCCGCCTGCAGCGACGCCGCCGCGCCGTCCCGTGCTGCGACCGCCGCATCAAGCGCCTGATCGCTGGCCACATTGCGCGACGACAGTTCCTCGAAGCGCTTGGCCTCTCGATCTGCTGACCGGGCTTGCGCCTGAGCCTGCGCGACCGAGGCCTGCGCCTGTGCCACCGCGGCCTCATAAGCGATTGGGTCAATGGTGAAAAGGACATCGCCTTCTGCCACAGGCTCGCCTTCGGTAAATAGACGTTTGGTGACGATCCCAGCCACTTGCGGCCGCACCTCGGCCTCGGCAGAGGCCACAACGCGTCCCGGTAAAGTGGTGGCCAGCTGCACGTCCTGCGGCTGCATGGTCAAAACGGTGACAGCGGCGGGTGGGCGCTCTGCCTGCTGTGCCACTGCGGGGACAGACACCGCACAAATAGCCGTTGCAAGAACTGCGTGGCGCAGCCCGGAAATCAAGGAATTCATTCTGACGATCCTGTCTTTTCAATTCATATCTTAAATCGCACCAGAGGTGCCGGTCTCTGGGAGGCGACGTGCCCTATTTTTCTGGCGCAGTTACCGGCGCTTGGGCGGCGACCTTGGGCCCGCAGGTCGCGCGTGTCGCCGCTGGTCCCGTCGGTGACGCCGGCGGCTGTAGCTTGCGATAGATCAGAAAGGATATGCAGGCCATAGCCCCCATCATCGGGATTAGTATCGCCATCGCCAAAAGGGCATTGCCCATCATCGCCCCGATTGACCCAACAAGCAGGCCCGAGCCCATCTGGATAAAGCCCAGCATCGACGCAGCTGCCCCCGCCGACCGCCCAAACGGGGCCAGCGCTGCGGTGGACATCGCCGGCATCACAAAGGCGATCCCAAAAGAATAGGTCGCCACGGGCACCATCACATGCAAGAAACTGGGCGGCCATAGCAGCAGCGTCAAAGTCCCAAGACTGCCCAAGGCCACGAACACAAGCCCCGGCCCGACAAGCCGGTTTGCCGAAAAACGGCCCATCAACTGGCGCACCAAAAGCGACGCCGCAAAAAAGCTGCCCGATTGCGCCAGCATAGAGGCGCCGAACTGCGCCGGTGTCAGCCCGACCTCGTCCATCAGGATAAACGGCAGGAATGTCGCCTGCGCATACAGCGCGCCAAGGGCCCCGCCCATGACCAGGGCGGCCGTCATAAACTGGGGATTGCCAAGCAAGGACTTGTAGGTCCGTCCGAGCGCTTTGAAGTTCAACCGTGACGGGTCAGCGGTCACGGTCTCCTTCATCGAGAACAACGCCACCCAAATCACAAGAAAACCGATCAGGGTCATAAGCAGGAAAATCGACTGCCACCCGAAGAGGGGCAACATCAGACCGCCGATCGTAGGTGCCAGCGCCGGCCCGAGCGCTAGGATAATGCCGATCAGGTTCATGATCCGCGAGGATTGGTCGTCGGTGAATAGATCACGCACCAATGCCCGTGAAATCGCGATCCCCGCCGAGGCGCCTATCCCTTGCAAGAAGCGCGCGCCCATCAGGACTTCGACCGTGGGCGACAGGGTCGCCGCGACACTGGCCACACAATAAAGTGCCATAAATGCAATCGTAATCGGGCGTCGACCAAGCGCATCTGACAGCGGCCCTGCAATCAATTGCGCACAGGCGAAACCACCGAAATACAGGGTCAACGTCAGCTTGATTGCGGATTCCGTCGTCTCGAACACGCGCACCAGCTCTGTCATCGCTGGCGTATATAGCGCCATCGACACAGGCCCGATTGCCACCAGCAAGGCGCCAATCATGCTGACCCGTCGTTCCGACATAATAGGGGATGTCATTTTGCGCCCTCGGTCTTGCAAGAAACCCCGCGCAAGGCGGCCAGATTTTGCCGCAGGGTCAGCGCGGTTTGATGAAAGGTCTGCCATTGCTCTTGGGTCAGCCCGTCCGAGATGATGGCCTCTACGCGCTCGCCAATCTGTGCGATTTGCGACAGAACGTCATTGGCCTGCGGGGTGAGCGACGCGATCTTGGCACGGCGGTCGTTTGGATCAGCGGTGCGGGCAATCAGCTCTGCTGCCTCGAGGCGATCCAGAAACCCTGTGAGGCTCATCGGGGTCATCCCCAGACTTTCTGCCAGCATATGCTGTCGCGTAGCACCACACCGCGCCATATGCGCCAGCACACGGGCCTCTGCCGCCGTAACCGCCAGTTCAGCTGCGTCAATCTCGCGCTCGAACACACCCCTGGTAAGACGACCAAGGTCGCTGATAAGGAAACCAAAGCTATCGGGGTTGATGGTGGTACGCATGTTGTGTCCGCTTATAATATGTTTACCTTATTATATAGCGCACTGATGCATATCGCTCCAAGTGTCAATTCGACTATCTCTACAAAAAAACGTGAGCCCGCCAGCCTGATGCCCGTCTTTCCGGCAGAGTTGTCGATGATAATGATGCACGCTTTACGTGCGCGATTCCGTGTTGCCGATTCCCCTTTTAACCCAGGCCGGCGCTTGGCCATCTATGTGACTTCCACGCGCATCTGCGTTTCCGTCCAATGCTGCATCGCCCTTATTAAATAGGTAAAAGGAAATTTGAATTGGATTAAATGCCTAAGTATTAAACCGAGATCGCCCCAATTATGACAAGTTTCGCCATCAGATTGAATGCAACAGAAACAGCCATACCGAGCTGTTGCGGAAAAGTAGTTAGGCAAACAAATGAAAATTCTGGCGGTAGATGACGACCCAATCATCCTAGAGCTTTTGTCGCATTTCATTGAAGGCATGACCGATCACACGCTGGTCACGGCCGAATGCGCAGCCGATGCCCTGCAGGTGATCAAGGATAACGCCCGCGCGCCGTTTGACAGCTTCCTACTTGATATCCAGATGCCTGTCACCGATGGCATCGAGCTGGCCAGCCAGATCCGTTCGATGAAGCAATACATCGAAGCGCCGATCTTGATGCTGACCGCGATGTCCGAAAAGTCTTACATCGACGCTGCCTTCTCTGCGGGTGCAACGGACTATGTGACCAAACCATTCGAGATGACCGAGCTTAAGGCGCGCCTGTCACTGGTTGAACGTGCGGTCGAAGGATTGGCCACGCGCACCAGCAAGATTTTCGCCGCCAAAGCGGTCACCCATCACAACGGCAAGCCTGAGCGTGCGGTGCAGCTGCACGAACCGATGGCGATCCACGATGTGAATAACCTCATCGAATTCATGGCGCTTGAAAACTACGTGCAGCAGCTGTCGCGCAGCGATCTGTTCGGGTCGATCTGCTTTGCCTTTAATATCCGCGATGTCGAACATTTCCACGGCAGCATGTCGAACTTCGAATTCAGCAGCATGCTCAGCGACGTCGGAGAGATTATTTCCGACACGCTCGACGGGTGCCAGTTCCTGATGTCCTATGCCGGCGGTGGCACTTTTGTGTGCATCACCGAAAGCGGATGGCGCCCCGATCCCAGACTTTTGGCAAATGATATCAACATTTCGCTGGCAAAAACCGAATTGTTCGATAACCGTGGAGAGCATATCAACCCGCGTATCTGTGCCGGCAAGGCTGTGCGTTTGATGTGGAAGACGAATTCGTCGGTTATGGATGCGCTGTCAGAGGCACATGTCTCTGCCGAAGAAGCGACAGCCAACTACCAAAAGGTCCAGAACGACTTTTGGAATGTAGGGAGGACGGCGTGATGCACCAGAAACTGGAGCTACCGGGAATCGAGCGTATCCGCGCGCGGTTCCTCGAAATGCTAGAGCAGCGGCAACGTGCACTGGCAGAACACGCGCTGGCCGCATGGGAGGGGACCTCCCTGCAGGATATCAATGACAACCTGACCGAAGCCCGCCGAATCCTGCACCAGATCGCCGGCACTGCCGGTTCTTTGGGGTTCGACGATCTAGGCACCATTGCGCGCGACAACGAGGTCGCGATTGACACGCATCTTGATGGCCCCAGCGGCAAGATCGCCAGCTGCCCGACCGAGATTATCTTTGGGCTGGATGATTTCCTCAAAAGTTCGGAAGCGTTGATTGCTGAACAGGCCACGCTCGAATCCGCGTAGCGCGGTCTTTTGGCCCCGAGCCTTTGGGCCGCGCGCCGTTGCAGTGTCTCGCACTCCGGCCTGACGGGGGTCAGCCCTCAGTTTCTTGCGACATTCCATTGATTTTCAGCAGTCGATAAAGGACGTTCGTCGCAGCACGAAACGCCCCTCAGTCGAAAGTGGACCTGTCCTATGACCCAACCCCATATCCTGATCGCAGGCGGCGGAATCGGCGGCCTTGCACTGGCCCTCTCGCTGCATCAACTTGGCGTGCGCTGCACGGTATATGAACAGGTCCGCGCCCTGAAACCTCTGGGTGTGGGGATCAACATCCAACCCAATGCCGTGCGCGAGCTTTTTGATCTGGGGCTCACCCCCGCCCAGCTGGACAAGATCGGTGTGCCGGCGCGCGAATGGGCACTGGTCGGACAAAAGGGGCAAGAGATTTACGCCGAACCGCGCGGCACTGACGCGGGTTACCGCTGGCCGCAATATGCCGCACATCGGGGCCAGCTGCATATGCTGCTGTATCAAACGCTGGTGGACCGGGCCGGCCCAGAGGCGGTGCAGCTGGGAGCCAAGATCAGCGGATATAGCATCCTGCCAGAGGGCGGCGTGACCGCGACCATCAACCATACCGACGGATCACACTCCATTGTCGAGGGTACGTTGCTGATTGGCGCGGACGGGATCCACTCTGCCGTGCGCGCGCAGATGCATCCGCACCAGCCGCCGATCCACTGGGGCGGCGCGTTGATGTGGCGCGGCACGTCGCGGGCGAAACCGGTGCGTACGGGGTCTTCGTTTGTCGGGCTTGGCGATCACCGTCAGCGCATGGTGATCTATCCGATTTCAGCACCCGACGCTGACGGCTTTGCCACGATCAACTGGATCGCCGAGGTAACGCTGGATGAAACCGAGGCGCGCAAAAGCGGTTGGTACAAGCCCGCGCAGCTGTCCGATTTTGCGCATCATTTCGACGGCTGGACCTACGATTGGCTTGACGTGCCTGCCCTGCTGCGCGGCGCATCCGAGATATACGAGAACCCGATGATCGACCGTGATCCCGTGTCGACTTGGGTTGACGGTCCGGTCGCCCTGATCGGGGACGCCGCTCATGCGATGTATCCCACAGGATCAAACGGCGCGAGCCAAGCGATCATGGACGCCCGAAACCTATGTGCACTTATGGTAAAGCAAGGCGTCACACCCGCCGCGCTGCGCAGCTTTGATAACACCTATTGCGGGCCTATTTCCGATCTCATCCTACGCAACAGGGGGGCGGGCCCGTTCGGGTTGTTGAATATGGTAAATGACCGCTGCGACGGGACCTTCGACCGCATCGACGATGTCATACCGGCCGCGGAGCGGTCCGCGTATATGGCACAGTACAAAACCGCTGCTGGCTTTGCCGTTGACGCCCTCAACGCCGCTGACCCGACGCTGCCCCAAGGCGCACGGTTGGTGGTCTAAGGCTCTGGGACCATCGCATATTTTTTGTGCGATGCCGAAAACGTGAGCGGGAAAAAGATTAACTTACTAAAATTGTCAGGTTGACCTTTCACGCGATATTCTTCAGGTACTGCGCATGATTTCCATGCCTCCGGCAGTGCCCGTCGACCCGCTTTCGTCGGCAGCATCCGCAGGCGCGATCCGTCAAAAGGAACCGACCGTATGACCCGCAGTCTGATGACCTCTGTGCTTGCATTGACCTTGGCCTCCCCCGCCCTCGCGGTAGAGAAAGCCGACGTGATCGACACATACGCCGACATCGCCGAAGCCGCGTACGGCGACAGTCTGATCACCGCCCAAGCGCTGGTCGACGCCGTGGATGCCCTGATTGCAGAGCCGTCCGCCGACACAATGCAAGCCGCCCGCACAGCTTGGCTGGCGGCGCGGGTGCCCTACCAGCAGACCGAAGCCTACCGTTTCGGCAACCCCATCGTGGACGATTGGGAAGGCAAGCTGAACGCCTGGCCGCTGGACGAAGGTCTGATCGACTATGTTGACGCATCCTATGGCGGGGCCACTGACGAAAACGCCGCCGCGGCGCTGAACGTCATCGCGAACCCCACCTTCACGCTGTCGGGAACAGAGGTAGACGCCAGCACAATCACACCTGAATTCCTCGCTGAGACATTGCACGAAGCCGACGGCAACGAGGCTAACGTTGCTTCGGGCTATCACGCGGTTGAATTCTTGCTGTGGGGGCAGGATCTGAACGGCACGAAACATGGTGCCGGTGCGCGGGACTGGACCGATTATGCCTCGGGCGATGATTGCACCAACGACAACTGCGACCGCCGCGGTCAATACCTGAAGGCGGCAGCCGATCTGATCGTGTCAGATCTGGAGTATATGGTCGCACAATGGGCCGAAGGCGGTGCCGCACGCAGCACCCTGACCGGAAACGAAGACGGCGCGATCTCGGCGATGCTGACCGGTATGGGGTCGCTGTCTTACGGCGAACTTGCGGGCGAACGGATGCGCCTTGGTCTGATGCTGAACGACCCCGAAGAAGAGCATGACTGCTTTTCGGACAACACTCACAACAGCCACTATTACGACGGTTTGGGCATTCAAAACGTGTACCTTGGTGCCTATGCACGCACCGATGGCACGTTGGTCACCGGCCCGTCACTGTCCGATCTGGTCGCCGCCGAGAACGCCGATCTTGATGCGGAAATGCAGCTGAACCTGTCGACCACCATGCGCAAGCTTGGCCAGATGAAGACCGCCGCCGAAGCAGGCATGTCCTATGACCAGATGATGGCCCGCGGCAACAAGGGCGGCGAAGCTTTGGTTATGGGTGGGGTGAACGCCCTGATCGCCCAGACCAAGACCATCGAACGCGTCGTCGCCACCCTGGGCGTGGATGACGTGGCGATTGAAGGCTCCGACAGCCTCGACAGCCCCGGTGCGGTTTTCGAATAATACACGATTTTCATGAGCTCCTCCTCCCACTGAAAGTAAACAAGAATGAAGAAACTACCGGTTGCGCTTTGGCGCTGACCGGTGCCACTCCCCTTTTGGCACAAGAACAGGCTTTTGTCTGGGGCGGTGAATTCGAAATCGGCGTCGACAGCACCGTCACATCCGATGATCCTGCTGACGAGTTGACCGATAACTACGCAAGCCTTTCGCTGGCGTTCGAAGCTGGTGTCGCGACCAGCATCACGCTGTTTGGTGAAGTGAGCCTGGAAAGCGTCACAGACCCGGCCGAAACCCGTCATTTCGACGATCTGGGTCTTTATGTGGACGAACTTGGCCTGCGCTTTGATCTGGCCGCAGGCGAGCTGAGCGTCGGTAAAGTAAGCCCGACCTTCGCTGTTGCATTGGACGCAGCCCCCGGTTTCTACGGCACATCGCTGGCCGAAGACTATGAGTTGCCCGAAGTGATCGGTGCGACATTCGACATTCGACATGCCTGTCGCCGCCTCCGGCGGGGTTCTGTCCTTTGCGCTGTTCTATTTGGATGACACGGCGTTCAGCGACTCGCTGGGGACAAAGCGCGGCCGCAACACCACCGCGGACGGTGGCGCGGGGAACACCGGCAAGCTGAACAACGTCGCTCTGCAATACACGCAAGAGATGGGCGCCACGACCTATTGGGTTGGCGCACGCTTCCTGACCGCAGGCGAAAGCGATCTGTCCGACGAAAAAGGGGCCGTGATCGGTATGGCGCATGACTTTGGCAACGGGTTCGACCTGATCGCCGAAGTTGCCTATTTCGGCGGGTTTGTCGGCACGGGCGAGGATTCCACCTATGCGACTTTGGGCGGGTCTTACGTTCAGGGGCCGTGGGCCTATTCAGCCAGCTATACCGGCATCGACAACACCGCGAACGGTTACGACGATTTGATCACGGTGGGCGTAGACTATACGTTCGAGAATGATATGTCGCTCGGTGGTGGCGTCGGTTTCTACGATGTAGGCGGCGATGACTTTACCACTGTCGGTGCATCCTTGGTGATCCCATTCTAATTAAGAGATAGGGCAGATTATGCATTTCCTCCGGTCTTTTATCCCTCAGGCCTTGGTTATGTCCCTGCCCCTATTGAGCGGTCCGGTCTACGCCGGGCCGCTTGATGAACCCCATCTAGATATCATCCCGCGTACCGCTGATGAAACGGCACGTATCTCCGATGTAACCGCCCTTCCCGACAGTTTTGACGCCCCCAGCCCGTTCGAGGTGAACAGCGCCGGTGCCGCCACCGTGCGTCCGCGCATGAACGCTGATGCGTTCTCGCAAGCGTCAGGGAATATGTCGTTCGAGGACGAGCTGACCTTCAAGCTGGGCAACGGGCTGTTTCGCAAGCTCTGGGTATCTTCGCCATCGTCGACACTGGCCTCTGACGGGCTGGGGCCGTTATTCAATGCGCGATCCTGCCAAAGCTGCCACATCAAGGACGGGCGCGGCCACCCGCCCGAAGGCCCCGACGACAGCGCCATTTCAATGTTTCTGCGCGTATCCATTCCGGGCACCGAAGACGCCGGTAATATCAAAGAGATCGAAGGCTATCTGGCCACCCTTGCCGAACCGACCTACGGCACCCAGATGCAGGATTTCGCCGTATCGGGGCACAACGCCGAATACCGTTTGCAGGTTGAGTATACCGAGTTTCCCGTGACGCTGTCGGGCGGTCAGACGGTATCGCTGCGGCACCCGACCTATACCGCGGCGGATCTGGGCTATGGGCCGCTGCATCCCGACGCGATGCTGTCGCCCCGCGTGACACCGCAGATGATCGGGCTTGGCCTTCTGGAAGCGATCCCTGCGGCGGATATTTTAGCACTGGCAGACCCGAATGATGCGGATAGGGATGGAATTTCGGGCCGCGCCAACATCGTCTGGTCGCAGGAATACAACATGCCAATGTTGGGTCGCTTTGGCTTAAAGGCGGGCATGCCCACGATCCGCGAGCAATCGGCAGGCGCCTTTGCCGGCGATATCGGAATCTCTAACCCGATCTTCGGCGACCCGTTCGGCGATTGTTCGACCATTCAGGATGCCTGCGTGAATGCACCCCATGGTGCTGGCGATGTGCGCGGGTTCGAGATTGATGCCAAAGGCCTGGACCTGGTCACCTTCTACAGCCGGAACCTTGCCGTGCCCGCCCGCCGCGACGCGGACGCCCCCGAGGTGCTGCGCGGCAAACAGGTGTTTTATGAGACGGGGTGCGCCGCGTGTCACCAGCCCAGTTTTGTCACCCACCGTCTGAACGACCAGCCGGAACAAAGCTTTCAGCTGATCTGGCCCTATACTGACATGCTGCTGCACGACATGGGCGAAGGTCTGGCCGATCACCGCCCAGAGGCTCGCGCCACCGGCACCGAATGGCGCACCGCCCCGCTTTGGGGGATCGGCATGACCGAAACTGTGTCAGGCCATACCCAATTTCTGCATGACGGGCGCGCGCGGTCGCTGCTTGAGGCTGTGCTTTGGCATGGCGGAGAGGCAGAGCCCGCAAAGGATCGCGTCATTGACATGCCTCCCGCCGATCGAGAAGCTTTGATCCACTATCTGGAAAGTCTGTAAAATGAAAAATCTGGTCCTCGCTCTTGGTTTTATCTGCGCACCATTGGGCGCTGCGGCCGATGTAGCTACCGCGATGTTGCGCGATGTGGTCGATCACCACATCCTGCCGCGCTATAGCACCTTGGCTGAACGCGCAGATGCGCTGGCGGACGCCGCCGAACAGAACTGCGCGCCCGATGCTGCGGCGTTGCGCGATACCTACCACAGCGCCTTTGACGCGTGGATTGCTGTGAGCCACCTGCGCTTTGGTCCCTCCGAGGTCGACAACCGCGCCTTTGCGCTGGCGTTTTGGCCCGATAGCCGCGGTGCGACACCGAAAACACTGGCCGCCTTGATCGCAGATGCCGATCCCGTGGGCACCAATCCGCAAGCCTATGCCGATGTCTCCATTGCGGGGCGCGGGTTCTATGCGCTCGAATTTCTACTTTTTGACGAACAGATCAGCACCTCGGGCGATGCGACCTATCGCTGTGACTTGGTGCAAACGGTGACCGCCGATATCGCCACGCAGTCCCATGCCATTCTGGACGGATGGACGACAGGCTATGCCGACGCCGTCGCCGCCCCGTCCGAGGGCGGTCCCTACCGTAGCACCGAAGAAGCCGCGCAAGAGCTTTATAAAGCGCTGAACCTCGGGCTGGAGTTTACCGCAGACACGCGCATCGGGCGCCCGATGGGAAGCTTTGACCGCCCCCGCCCAAAACGCGCAGAGGCGTGGCGGTCAGGCCGGTCCTTACGCAATGTCGAGGTCGCGCTGGTGTCGTTGCAGGATCTGGCGCGGCGGTTGGCGGCCGGAAGCGACGCCGTTGTTGCCAGCTTTGACGATCGGTTTGACGACGCGCTGAAAGTTGCAGGCGACTTGGACGACCCGGTATTTGCGGGCACCGCCACACCGCAATCGCGCCTTAGGGTAGAGGTGCTGCAACAGTCCGTTGCGGCGATCCGCGAGGTGGCACGCGACGATCTGGGCCCGCAACTAGGGGTCGCATCGGGTTTTAACGCATTGGACGGAGACTGATACCGTGACCAACCGCCGCCATTTTATCGCAGGGATGCTGGCAACGGGGCTGGTCCCCGCGCCCACTTGGGCCGATGCGGGGGGACCCGCCTATCTCGCGGCTGCAGGCCTGAGCGATGGCAGCTTTGTGCTGTGTGGGATCGATGCCGCTCTTGAGGTGTTGTTCCAGCTTCCCTTGCCTGGTCGCGGCCACGCGGCTGCGGCACATCCTTCCAAACCCCAAGCCGTTGCCTTTGCACGGCGCCCCGGGAATTTCGCGCTGGTGATCGACTGCATCACGGGGCGTGTCACGGCCACACTGCACGCACCGCAAGGCCGGCATTTCTACGGTCACGGTGTCTTTTCTGCCGACGGGAGCCTGCTGTACACAACAGAAAACGACTATGCCAACGGCATTGGGCGCATTGGCGTCTGGGACGCCGCACTTGACTATGTGCGGGTGGATGAATTCGCCAGTGGCGGGGTTGGTCCCCACGACATTAAACGTCTGCCCGGGGGCGACACGCTGGTCGTAGCGAACGGCGGGATTGATACGCACCCCGATTCAGGTCGGGCCAAGCTGAACATCCCCACGATGCGGCCAAACCTCACCTATATCAACGGCCGGCGCATATCAGAGCAGGTCGAACTGCCCCCAGAGATGCACCGTAATTCGATCCGGCATCTGGCTGTCGGATCCGATGGGCAGGTCGCGTTTGGCATGCAGTGGCAGGGGGACGGCGATGCGCCCGCGCTTGTGGCTTTGCACCGGCAAGGGTCTGCACCGCTGCTGCTGGAGGCGGCCGAGGACATGCACGGCTATATAGGCAGCATCGCGCTGTCTGACGACGGCGCCGAAATCGCAGTGACCTCCCCGCGGGCGGGATTGGTCCAGATGTTTGATGCAACCCGCGCGACCTATGGCCGGAGCATTGCGTTGACCGATGTATGTGGCGTGGCGGCGGCCTCTGATGATTTCATCGTGACCAGCGGCACCGGTATCTTGCAACGTCTGTCGGGCCGTCGGACGCCGGAACGACCGTTGATGTGGGACAATCATCTGGTGCGGCTCTAGCCCACGGGTCCTAGATGTATCGGCGGCGGGATTCCCCATGGGGAACCACAGAGCTAGAGGTCGCGCCCCATAGCAGCGCGTCCAATGTTGCGGGCCCCATCTGCTCCGCCATTGCGCTCACGACGCCAGAGCTTACGCCAGCAAGAAAAGTCACAAGCTCGTTCAGGGTCAATTCCTCAAGCAGCAGCTTGAGGGTACCTGCACCGACATTGCACAACACCTCGTCCAGTTCTTCGGGTTCGAGCACATTAAGCAAGCGCGTCGCGGCGGGGGTGTTGAGGTTGGCCAGCAACACCGCAGCGCTGCCGACACCAAAAGCGCGGTCAAATTCATCGGTGCCAAGCGCAGTCACGAAGGCCTCGATCTCGGCTGAAGTCGCGTTGTTGAGCGCATCGGCGAGTTTGAAGGCCGTCTGCCCTGGGGCAGAAAAATCGAACACCGCATCAATCAGCTGCTCCGAGACGGCGGCGGCACCGACGAATACTGCGCGGGCGCCGTTCTCCATCGTGATGATGACATCCCCGTCGCGCAGACCACAAGCCCCCGCGAGGCTCATGGCAGCGCGCAGATCGGCGCGGGAGGGAAACTGACCCAGGAAGGTGATCGCATCCCCGCGCGCGAGGTCAAGGTCGCTGACGACGATATGCGTGTCGGAGGGTATCACGATAAAGTCTGGCACGGGGGCGGTCACTTCCTCCTGGGTCAATTCGGGGTGTGCGGCACGGGGCCTGGCCCAGATATCGCCCACATGAGAGCAGCCGGCGTTGATCTGGATTGTCTGCGTCGGATCTGCGTCCGTTGGCATGACATAACGGGCGCAACGCATCCGGTCTGCCGCGAGTTTAAGCGCGGTGTTATCGGCGGTGATGTCCAGAACCGAGGCTGATGCGTTTCCAGAAACATGGATGCCAAGTAAGGTGCCCAGTACCGCATCGCGCAGGGAGGCCGTGTTGGCACGTGGAGCCCGTTCTAGAAATGTTGCATTTGCCATCGTCTTCACCTTGGGTTTGCCTCAGCCACCGGTTGTAGCCGTTAAGATCAAATTAACTTTAAATGTGAGGGGCGTCGCGGGCCTAGGTGGGTAGACCAAGCTCGCTTGCGGTTATGTCACTATGCAAAGGGATAGGTTCAGGCGTTTGCACCGCAAGATCCATCCTGCGTTGTACAGGGCACCGGAGTTTACCATTGCCAACGCAGCCCGCCCCGCCTAGCCTTTTGGAAATTGCAAAACAGCGCCCAATCAACGAGGCACAGCAAAAAATGCAGTTAAAGCAGTAGTGAAGGAAAAGTTTCAAGCGAGGCAGATGATGCCATGTTCTGCATCAGATGCTGCGGGAACGCGGGGGAATCGTTCTATTTGGATGCTTTTACAAGTGGTTTGACGCCGTGATGTTTGGTACCAAGAGGCTGGCTTTGACTATGCTTTCCGGTGTCCGCAAAGCGACGAGATGACCCAGAAAGAAGATATGGCGGGCGCTAGAATTGTGAAACAGGTATGGGGCAGATTGCGTCAGGCGCTTTGGGGCGCTGCTGTGGTTGCGGGCGTTGCGATGCAACCGGCCGTCGCACAACAGACCGTAGATACAAACGCGCCCCGCGACATCACCATCGGCATCCTCGCCTCCGAAGGGATTACACGCGCGCTGGACAGCTGGCTGCCCATGGCAGCAGCGCTGAATACGGCAGCGCAGGATGCGCGGCAGAACTATCGGTTCAAGATCGCGCCCTATACCGACGCCACGATGATCAACAAGATTGCGCAGGGCGCGCTGGATTTCTTCCTCGTTGACCCGGCGGCCTTTGTTGTGGCCGAGGTCGAAAGCAATGCCCGCCCGCTGCTGTCCGTCGCCCAGATGTGGGAGGGGCAGGTCTATGACAAAACCAGCGTCTTGGTCTTTACCACCGCCGAAAGCAACATTCGCGGCATCCCCGACATTGCAGGGCGCAGCATCATGGGGGTGTCCGCTGATGAAATGACCGGTTGGAAGCTGGCCTTGCACGAGTTTCGCAAATACCGGCTGGATATTGACGATATCGCGGCCCGCGCGCTTTTCTCGGGCGGGAACCAGCGCGAGGTCGTCTATGCCGTACAAGCCGGACTGGTAGACGTGGGTGTCGTGCGCGCCGGTGTACTTGAAGGGCTGGCCCGTGACGGTGTCATCAATCTTGACGATTTCCGCCCTGTGTCCCCCGTTGATCATCCGGGCTACCCGTTCTGGGCCAGCACCATGCTGTATCCCGATTGGGTATTGGGCACGATACCCGGCGTGCCTCAGGGGGCGTTAACAGTTCTTGTGGACACGTTGCTGGGTCAGGACACAGGCAGCCCCGAGGCGATCGCCTCTGGCGGAACCGTTTGGCTGCCGCCGCAAAACTACCAGTCCGTGCATGAACTTCTGATCTCGCTTCGAGCCCGCCCCTACGAGAACTACCTGCAGCGTTCGGCGCTGCGCATTGCGTCCACCTATAAATGGCTGGTGTTGGGCGTCCTAGTGCTGATCGTGTTTTCGCTGTTGTTCCTGATCTTTCAGCTGCGCGAAAATGCACGTCTTGCCCACGCCCGCAAAGATGTGCTGAAATCTGAACTGCGGTCGAAACAGTTCTATCGCAACGCGGTAGAGGCCCACACCGTATTTTGCATGTTGAACCAGAATGGTGCGATCACCCATGTGAACGACCAGTTTGTGCAAGCCTGCGGACGGTCCCGCGAGGGGCTGATCAGCACGCCGCTCGTTGATATTATGGATGCCGGCAACCGTGGTGTTCTTGGGTCCGAGGTGTTGCCGGCCATGACGGCGGGCACCCCGTGGAAAGGCACAGTGGTGCTGCACAAGACCGACGGAAAAGCGGTCTGGCTTCAGTGTAGCTTTATCCCGATCACCGACGACGATAAGCAGCTGCGCGAGATTGCGATTGTCGCCTCTGATATGACTAAGACCCGCGAGGGCGTGTCAGAAGCGCGGTTCAACAACACATTGGAACTGCTGCAGGATCACGTGGTCGTCTTCCAACCGCAAACCTATGCTGTGATGTATGCCAACGCATCCGTTGCGAAACACCTGATGCGCCACGACGACAGCAACGACTGGCGCGGCCGAAGCCTGTCCGACCTTATCGGCAAACGCGATTACGCCAGCCTCAGAGAGCGCTGTGCGGCTTTGATCAAAGGCCCGGAACGCCGTGTCTCGTGGGAAGTCGAAGCAAGGTCGGGTGTTACCTATGATATCAGCCTCGAGTACGTCAGCCCCGCGCAGGATGAGCCGCGCTTTATCGCAATCTACCGCGATGTCTCGCAGCGCAAGGTGGCTGAAAAGGCCAAGACCGAATTCCTGTCGACGGTCAGCCATGAATTGCGCACGCCGCTGACCTCTATCAAAGGGGCGTTGGGGCTGGTGCTGTCAGGTGCGACGGGACAGCTGCCTGACAAGATGAAAGGGCTGGTCACCATCGCCGCCTCTAGCTGTGACCGGCTGATCTTGTTGATCAACAGCATTCTCGACATGGAAAAGATCGAGACCGGCACGCTGGATTTCCGGATGAAAGCGATGAACCTGTCTGACACGCTGAACACGGCCTTGGTACCGAACCAGCTTTATGCTGAACGCGCCGGCGTGTCGCTACGCCGGGTGGAAACATCCGACGCTGACGGCATGCTAACCTATGGCGACCCCAAACGTTTGGTGCAGGTGTTGGATAACTTGCTGTCAAACGCTGTTAAGTTTTCAGACCACGGCGGAGAGATCCTGATCGCGCTGCACGCCGTCGGGGATCAGCTGCGCATCTCGATCCGGGATTTCGGCACAGGTATCCAAACGGCGGCGCAAGCGTCGGTGTTCGAGAAATTTACCCAAGGCGACAGTTCTGACAGCCGGTCCAAGGGCGGCACGGGTTTGGGGCTTACAATCGCCAAGGTCATCGTTGACCATCATAAGGGGAAAATCACGTTCTTTAGCCGCGAGGACGTGGGCACAGAAATTATCATCACCCTGCCCCGCTTGGCCCAAGAGGACGCGCCGGTGCCCGATACCCCAGTGCAGGTCGTGCCGCCAACTGCCTTTTCCGCCGAGCTGGAAAAACAGGCGCGCAGGACTCCATCGGTCGTCAGAAAGAACGCCGCGGAACATCTGGTGCAGCAGATCACACAGGCTGGTTATGGGCCAGAATTCGAACTGGGCAAGGCAGATGTTGGTCGTCTCGCCGCAGGCGTTGAAATCGTCGGCGCCCCCCTGTTGAATAAATGGATCACACAAAGCGAACGCGACACGCTTTCGCAGCTGATCGGCGCGGGCGCGGTAGCGGATGCGGCCATCTGCGTGATCGAAGCTGCGTCAAACACCGACAACAGCGCGTCGGGCAGCGCATCAACCGCCGTCGTACAGCTGCGCGCCTGGTTCGGCGCTTGCGCTGAACCCATCGGCAATCCGGCGCAGCCGTTAACCATCGCCGCAGTGGATCATCCAGACGTAGCAAGCTGGCTCGAGACGGAGAGCATCGTGACCTTTGACGATTCCGTCGATCTGGTTAAATCCGTCGCCACGTCGCAGGCAGATGTGGTGCTGACCTTTGCGATCAACGACGGGTCGGCCAGCGTCATGGCAGTGCCCACGGCGCAGGGGTTGATGCCTGCCGGCTGGCCGGTTTGCGTGTTGGTGATCCGCAATGTCGAAAAAAAGAATTCGCTGGGTGTCGTGTCAAAGTTCAGTAGCGGCAGCCGTTAAAACGTCACAGAGACCGCCGCTGCAACGCAAAAAGCGCGCGCGACGCGTCATCCAGCGCCGCCTGTTCCGCGCGGTCGGCATCTGCCTTGGCACCGCTTTGCGCCTTTGACAGCACTGTCTGTGTGGTTTTCAAGGCGCGGAACTGTTCAAACAACGCGTCTTCCAAGGTTCCGATTTGACCGTTCAATGCGTCGCCTTCGGCCGCCAGCCCGCGTTGCTGCCTGTCTACCGACGACAGATATCCGGGCAAATAGGGCTGCGTTTCCAGTGTGCTGCCCGCCTGTTCGTCAATCGCCCGCTGGGTCAACGCCGCGCTTTGATCTGTTAGGGCAGACTGTTGGGCGCGCAGGCCCGCAAGCTCTGCTCCGATCGCGTCCAGCTCATGCTGCCTGATGCTGTTGATCAGCCTAAGCGCTGCAATCTGGCGGCGTCCAGCCATAGGTCAAGCTGCCTCTGGCATCTGTTTGCGGGCCTCTTCCATCTCGTAAAAGCTGGGCTGCAGGCTTGTCGGGATGTTACCACGTCCGATTTCGGTACAGATCGCCGGAGAGTGGCCATGCAGGATGGCGATAAAGATGTCGCGGATCACCGCATAGTAAATACCGTCCTGATCTTCGATGGCTTGAAGACGGTTGGCCACCGGCGAGACGAAAAGATAGGCAAGGAAAACCCCAAGGAAAGTCCCGACCAAAGCCCCGCCAATCATCGCGCCCAAAACTGCCGGCGGCTTGTCGATCGAGGACATCGTCTTGATCACGCCCAGAACCGCCGCAACGATCCCGATCGCGGGCAGCGCGTCGGAAACGGTGGTCAGCCCATGCGGTGCTACAAGTGCCTCATGGTGATGTTTTTTCAACTTGCGGTTGATGACGTCTTCGGCCTGATATGGATCATCAAATTGCATCGCCAACATGCGGAAACTGTCCGTGATCAGATCGATGGCAAAGTGATCTTTCTGCAGCTTTGGGTACTGCGAAAAAATCGCACTTTCCTGAGGATTTTCAATGTGATCATCCAGCGCGAGCATGCCATTTTGCTGGTACTTACGCGCCAGAGTATACATGAGGTTAAGCAGATCAACATAGTCGCTTGAATTCCACTTGGGCCCTTTAAAGGCCTTGACCAATGCCCGCCCTGCACCGGCAATATTGGCAAAGGAATTGGCCGCGATAAACGAACCGAGCGCGGCACCACCGATCATCATGCCTTCGAACGGCAGCGCATGGGTAATAATGCCCATATCCCCGCCGGAGAGCATGTATCCCCCGAAGACCATGCCCATCACGACCACGAAGCCCAGAATAATCGTCATTTGTTTTCCACTTGCAAGTTTTCAAGCACTTTAGGCATTTTCTTCGGAATCTCAAGAACAGTTGCTGCTTCGGCAAGTTTAATCATTTGTTTCTCAAGACCAATTGCTATCTTTTCTTGGGGTGACTAAGATAAAAGTCACAATAAGCTGGAGAGTGCCGTGATCTCGGATGTTGAAACCACAATGATTGTCCTTATCGATGCGGACGATGTGAAATTTGCATTTTCGGGTTGGCCCGACCACATTTGCCTCGCTGCATGTCTTTCAAGCTTTGGCACCTGTAGTATGATCGTGTTCCGTCGTGACGAACGGCATCTGATGCCTGACCGTCTTATCAAGATGCTTAAGCTGCGCCGCGAAAACACTTGTTTTGTGCCCAAGGTAGATGGCTATCAAACGAAACAATTCCTGTATTCCGACGAACGACGGCTGATGGCGCTTGTCGCGTCCGACTCTGTCGTTCTGGAAGAAGCCATAGATTACGCTGTAAATTATAACTACGCGCTAGAAGAAGGGCTGGATCCGGCCACGATGTTAGGCTTTGACCTTCCCGCCAGCGACCCCGCACCTACTACGCAGCGCGACACGATGGTGAATGAAGAAGCTCATGCCATGCTGCCAGAATTCCTGCGCCGCTCGGTCGAGAGGTCCCGCCGACCGATTTTTTCCAGCCGACGGGTACCTTCTTTGGGCGAGCTGATCAGAGCCTGATTAGCGCAGCGCATTGCGCAGGTTCAGAAATACATCATCCTTCAGCGGCGCTGCCGTAGGTTCAATATTCTGTGCGACACGCTGCACGATTACGTCATCTGCTGACGTCGCTGGCGGATCAATTGACGCCTTATACAGCTTTTCGTCCGCCTGCATGGCTGGCAAGGTTGGCTCTGTTCGGGCCGGTACCGGCGCATCAATCTTTTGATATTGAACCGAAACCGTGATCCTGCGGTTTGACGCATCTTTGGGATTTTCCGGCACCAATGGCACGGTATCGGCCAATCCGGATACACCAATAATACGGTCACGTGCGACGCCTGACGCTTCGAAGACGCGGCGCGTTGCATTCGCGCGGTCCGAGGACAGATCCCAATTGTCATATTTGCGACTGTCGGCAAAGCGTACTGCGTCGGTATGGCCAGACAAGGTAATTTTGTTGGGCAAGCTCGACAAAGATTTACCTAGGTTTTTCAGCAACATATCCGTCACGCCCGCCATTTCTGCGCGCCCGCTGTGGAACATTGGCTGGCCCTCTTGATCGATAATCTGGATCTGTAGACCTTCGGGTGTTTGTTCAAAAATCAAATTCTGTTGCAGCGGGTCGAGGTCGGGGTTTTCCTGCATGGCCTGCAAGATTTCCTGCTCAAGTTTCTTAAACTTCTCGTTGTCGAGCGCATGCAAGTTTTCAAGCGCAGCGCCGCCGGCCTCCGCGGACCCGTCCGACGACGTCCGAGAGGCTCGTGCAATATCCGCCGCGGCAGGATTTTCGTGAATGCCATCTTCTGTCCCCAACCGCTCTTCATCAGGCACCGACGTCGCTGTCTCGTCCCGGATTTCCCATTTGGCTGATACAGGGTCGTCAATTTTGCCGCGATCACGGCCCTGGGCCACAATCGCGCCATTGGACGCAGTCAAAGTGCCAGGCGGGCCGAGAGTGGCTCCGTCAAGCACACCGCTACCGCCTGGCAGTGTCGCGTTGGTAAAATACTCGGCGATCCCGCGCAGCTTTTGCTCGTCGGCGCTCGAGAGAATCCACATTAGCAGAAAGAATGCCATCATCGCGGTCATGAAATCAGCATAGGCGACCTTCCAGCCTCCGCCGTGATGCCCGCCACCTTCAATGACTTCGATTTTCTTAAATATGCGCGGCTGTGTTGTCGCTGCCATGTAACCTGCCTCTTGTCTCGCGACCACTTGGGCCGGTTCGGCAGGCGCGCTTCTGCACCCACTGCCTCAGAGACATGTATCGCAGTCGATTAGGTGCTCGGCTGGACAAAACAGTGGCAGGAGCAAGGCATTTGAGGTTAGAGTTGGGTCCCTAGATTTTCCTGCACAGCTTCATCACGAGCATAGCGGCCCAGACCGGCTTTCTTTGCGTAATCAGCTTTGCGCAAAGAATAGTTTGGCGCGACAAGGGGGTGATCATCATCAAGATTGAATTTAATTCGGTAATCACCTTCGCTCAATCCATGCTCGGCTCGTAGGTGACGCTTCAACATGGTGAACGATCGGCCGCAACACAGACACGTTACAGAATCATCGGTGACGGACTCGGCCACGGGGACGGCAGGGATCGCGGTTTCAGTGGCCGTTTGCACGGAAAACTTGCTCATCCCGGGCTTTTCAGGCGCCGATTGCAGCCCAGTAAGGGCGGCGGGAAGCGCTTGGGTTAACGCGAGAATATCCTTAACGGTTGCGGATTCACGGCTGGCGAACGCTGCAATCACGCGAACTGCGGCCTCGGAAACGGGGGGATCTGTAAACTCTGTCACTGTCGGATGCGCCTTTACTAAATCGGTGCGGGATGAAGCCTCGCGAACAAACCCTAGAAACTCTGCAAGAATACTATGATTATCCGACGACTTCACAAAAATTGTCAATTTCCCTTAAGTATATTTCAGCCCACCCCAAAGAATAGCGAGGGGACAACATCAGCTGTACTTAAGATAAACCGCGAAGGATTAATTCAACCGCAGACGCTCGGGATGCGAGGGTGGCTGGTCAGATGTGGCAAAACCTTGCCGTTTTTGTCCTTCGTTCGGGGTCTCGGACAATATGCCCGATCTGGCCACGACCTCGGCCGCATGTAAGGTCACAACACGCATGAGATCATCGTTCACCGCCTCTTCGCGCAGCTCAATCAACCGCTTGGCCGCCGCAAGCGCGCACCGCTTGGGCGCAGCAATTTCAAGTATGTCTGCCATTTTCTAGCGCCTATTCTTGAGGGTAACTCAGACGCGTTCTGCAGTCTGCAAGGATATACATAAGTCCGAAGGTTAAAGAAAAGTGAACGCATGGCTTTTTCATGGCGAGCCCGTCAGATTTCACCGTACAAGTCTGACTTTGCCTTCCTCAGTATGGGTGTGCAACAATGCTTATGTTAATCCCACTGTCTCTTTCCTAGCATACGGCCCTGATAAAAGTGTTTTTCCAGCTCTGCGCCTTCGCGCCAATTACATTAAAATGCTTGGCAGCAGACCCCCGAAGGGAACGCTTGGGATGACAAAAGTTCTTCTGGTCTCTAAGTCAGCGTCTGTGCGGAACGGGTTAAACTATCTGTTCTCGGTTATTCTAAAATGTGATTTTGATTGTATCGATTTCGAAGCTTGCGCCGCATGGGGCCAGAAGGGCCATAGCGTTAATGCTATCTTCTTTGATATGACAGAGCTTGAAGGCCGACCAACTGCGTGGATAGAGCAACTTTGCGACCGCGCGACTGACGCCATCCTCATCGCACTTCAAGAACCGAAAGGGCGTTGGGGGGCGGAAGCCTTCCATGCTGGCGCCGTCGATGTGGTCACATGGCCAACCAACCTACGAGAGCTTTCAGCCCGGTTAACGATACGACTACCAGAGGGGCAGATGCGCGCACTGCCCGCAACAGAGGAAAGCTGGGACGTCGAGGCGTATATCGCGCTGAGAGCCGGATTAACGACCTCGGAGGCGCAGATTATGCGCGTTCTGTTCGCGCACGACGGGAAGATCGTGACCCGTGACGCTCTAAGCCTCGCTGTGGAATGTCGACCATGGAGATACGGCGATCGCAAATTCGATGTGCATGTTGCCAAAATCCGTAAGAAGTTTGCTCAGACTTTTGCCTCTGGCATATCGGTCAAAACAATCAGGTCCAGTGGCTATATGCTCACGACAGAGGCGCTCGGTACCTTCAACGAGATTTGATATTGAAATACTGCACTGGCTCGCAGAATCGCTAGATGGAACGCCCACAGTCTCGGATGCTTTTCAACACAATTAGTGTAAATTCGTCAGACCCTCGGTGTAGCGCCATATTTCGCCTCGGCCACCAAAGCTTGTGTTGCCACCAACGCCCCGAGCCACATTTAGTTCCGGAAAACATGGGTGTTCCGCAAGGTTTCTATTAAGGCTATCACGTTTCGACTGGCGAACGGCGCGTTGTCACAGACTTCACCGTGACCTTGATCCACCGAAGTTTAACAAATCCTCAATTTATGTTGAGGTCTCGAACAGCTATCTTGAGGTTGCAACGGGAGCACTTGGGGAAGTTTGTTTTATGCGTTCTGAATTGATGGGGCACATCTGGGGTAAGCGGTTGGAATTTTGCACCGACCCATGCAGCACCCCTTTAGGCCGCATCCTGTCATCGCTGCTCGCGTCACCGATCACGCGATTTACCGTTGAGGTAGAAGACGCGGATCTGACACCTGTCGCGATTTACGCTGGAGAAGAAGTTATTTCAGGCGCATCCCTGGCCGATGTACTTGAGCAGGAGTTCGGGCTGGATCTGGAAGAGGACGCGATCGTGCTAATTGAGCCTTGCGCTCCCATTGCTTCTACGCCCTCCTGCCCTGTGGCACTCGGCCATCAGATCGGGCATATTATCGTCTCGCTCGCGCAGATAGAACGCGATGGGTTCACGACATCTGAGAGCCTGCTAAGCGCTGGTAATATCGCACATAGTATTCACCACCAAATGCTGCATACAGCGACCCCCGGCGAACATATCCATTAACGCGTTTACGTCGATAGACGCGCTAAGGTGTGACACGCAAAGCATAATTTGAATCCAAATTCTAAGAATTCTCCTTTTTTTCGCGAATTAAGGATTCTTTAATACTCCTTTAACCCTGCCGCCCTATAGATGGTATGAGGCAGAATAAGAGGCAGTGAAATGAGTGTAACCGCGTATAAGCGGACCATCTCGCACACCGAAGAACCGCGCCAGATAGAGCGCCGGATTTTGGCTAGCGTGACATCCAAATTAGAAAATCAATTCGAAGCATTTGATGGTGCTTCGGAAAAATCCCAAAAACTTCAGACGCTTGCGGACGGCTTGCGCGATACCCTTTGGGAAAATCAGCGCGTTTGGCTGGCTTTCAAAGCCGACTTAGCCGAGAGGGACAACGGGCTGACCGCCGATCTGCGCGCGGCTTTGATCTCTCTTTCTTTGTGGGTCGAGAGCCACACCAAAGCGGTCCTGTCAGGTTCAAAAAATGTGAAGCCTTTGATTGATATCAATCGCAGTATTATTGATGGGCTGAGCGGGCGAGCTGCCAAAGTCGCGGCGGAATAACCAGCTATGGCGTTGCGGTTAACCCTGAAACCCAATGAGCGGATTTTGATCAACGGCTGCGTTGTGCGCAATGCAGACCGTCGACAACAGATCGTAATTGAGAACCATGCTGATATCGTTCGTGAGGCCGATTTGCTGCAAGAAGATGAAGAGCGTACTCCCGTAAAGGAAGTGTATTTCTTCATCCAAACGGCATTACTTGAGCCATCGACGCGTATAAAACTCGTGAAGATTATTCAACGTAAACTTGGTGCACTTGCGCCGGTCTTTCACGACGAAATGGCGGGCCATATCTTTGACGCCGCGGCCCATGTGTCGGCCTCGGACTTCTACAAGGCGATGCGAACCTTACGGCCCCTGATTGAATATGAAGAAAAACTGTTTCAAATGATCCGTGAAAAAAACACGGCTACCGCGGCGGAATAGGGTAACCCTATGATAAGCATTTCGGGACTAGGCAGCTCTACCGCGCTCAAACTCATTGACGCAACGCGCGACAAACAGCTTGAATTGATGCGTAATTCTGCCGCGAATAAGAGGGCAGAAGAGGCGTTCCGCGACCGGATAGGCGATATCACTACCCCCGAAGAACTGGTCGCTGATTTCGAAGTATACAGCTATGTGATGCGTGCTTTCGATCTTGAGGATCAAATTTTCGGCAAAGGCCTTATCAGGAAGATGTTGGAATCAAATCCGACCGAGCCCTCTTCTCTTCTGAACCGCCTCACGGACAGTCGGTTCCGCGAAATGCACCTGACCCTTGGCTTCACCACAGAAGAAGGGCCTCAAACACCCGATTTGACCGACCCGGATTTCCTTAGCGATGTGATAACACGGTTTTACAATCGTCAGTATATCAACGAAAATGACGCCCAGAACGAGACGGTTGGCACTGTTTTGGAGTTCCGCGACAAGGTGGGTGACATCAGCAACTGGTTTGAAGTCCTCGCCAGTGAAAAATTAACTAATTTTTTTCAAGTCGCTCTATCGCTTCCCACGCAGATGTCTGCGTTTGATCTGGACAGACAAAAATCACTTCTGCAAGAAAAGTTTGACATCGAAAAGCTCGCCGATCCGGCCGAGCGTGAAAAGCTGATTTCGAAGTATGTCGCTATATCCGATGCAGTTAACCCACAGGGATTTCAGGCAAATTCGATAGCTTTGGACCTGTTGCAATCCTACAATCTGGGCGGTCAGTTTGTCCCGATTACCATTGATGTCGCCGCGATCACCTTCTCGGCGTCGCGGCTGTACCGCTGATCAGCTCGGCATATCCGACATCATGTCTTCGTCACTTTCAGGCAAAGCAACCTCCCCCTCAGACATCAAGCGCAACGCTGCTTCGACGAGTTGAGCTTGGGCACCTTTGACATCTTTGGACCGTACAGGACCCATGGATGACATCTCGTCTTGAAGCATGCCCCGCGACCGCGACGGCAAAGATGCCAAGAAATGTTCGCGCACTTCTTTTCTAGCGCCACGCAGAGCCATCGGCAGAGTGTTTCCGCTGACTTCACGCATAATTTTACCCAACATCATCTCGTTGAATTTAACCAAATCGTCGAAAACAAACATTTTTTGCTTGATGGACAAAAGCTTGGCTGGCTGGCGCTCTTCCAGGTTGCGGGTCAGGTTCACCAGCATATCTTCGTCAAGTTTGTTGAAAATTGAAACCAACTGGCTCTCGATCCGGGCTTCGGCGCTGTTTCCTGCCTTGGCAAGTACATCGTCACGCAGCGTGTTTTCGATGTTCTGAATGGTATCGATCGGCAGCTTATCCATCCCCATGATTCGCTCGATCAAATCCGAGGCACGTTCGGCCCCTAAGAGCGGTAGGACTTTGGCCGCAACATCGGGACGTATACGCGTCAGGATCACAGCGATGGTCTGATTGTGTTCTTTCTGCAAGAACGCAACCAGCTCTTTCTCGTCGAGGTCCGAGAGGTCCTTCCAGACGTTATCGATTTTTTTCCCGTCAATTTCTTGCAAAATTTCTGCAACACGATCTTCGGGCAGAAACTCTTTTAGCAGACCGCGTGCGGCGTCGATCGAGCCAACGACACTACCGCTATGGTTCACTTTTTCATCGAATTCAGCGATGATTTCTTCGACGATGCCCGCGTCGACTTCGCCCATAGTGCTGATGGCGGTGGTGATCTGACGGATCTCGTCTACATCAAGCTGTTGCATGATGGCGCCCCCGCGTTCTTCACCCAGACACAAAAACAGGATCGCCGACTTTTGCGCGCCAGACATATGACGGTGTTTGCGAAGGGGTACAAACTGGTTCATGAGAGCGCCGATTCCTGCAGCCTGAGGATGATTGGACAAGGATAGCGGAAACTATACTTGTTTGACATGACTATTTCGACGCCGCGGCGCCTAGCCGGAGACGTAGGATTGGATCAGCGATCCGGCCAGCATGTACCACCCGTCGATCAGGACGAAAAAGATAACTTTGAAAGGCAGCGATACCAATACTGGCGGCAACATCATCATCCCCGCGCTCATCAAAACCGACGCGACGATCAGGTCAATGGCAATGAAGGGAAGGTAGATCAGGAAGCCAATCGTAAACGCGCGCCTAAGCTCTGAGATCATGAACGATGGTACTAATACCCGCCAACTTGGGAGCGCGGCCGGGCCGTCGGACGGTGGGGACGCCTCGTCTGCGATATCGGTGAAAAGCTGTAGATCCTTGTCGCGTGTATTGACCAGCATAAAATTGTAAAACGGCTCGGAAATATTGCGAACGGCCTGCTCTTCGATGATGGCATTTTCCATCAGCGGGACAAGTCCGGCCTCCCACGCGTCTTCGAACACCGGCTGCATGACAAAGAAGGTCATGAACAAGGCCATTGCGTTCAACACAATGTTTGGCGGCGTCTGGTTCAAACCAAGGGCAAGCCGTAACATCGAGAAAACAATCACGAATCTGGTGAAACTAGTGACCATGACCAACAATCCCGGCGCGACGCTTAGCACCGTGATGATTGCAAACAGCTGGATCAGTCGGCCAGAAAGGCTGGCCCCTTCATCCGTCCCCGGCGTTACGTCTCCGAAGGCCGAAGAGAGGTCGCGCACCATACTGCCCAGGTCGGCTTCCTGTGCCGAACCGGCCGACCCCAATACGATCAGGGCGGCCACAAGTATGGCCGTGCCCGTTGTCAAAGACAGCGAAACAGAGGACAGAATGCGCGCGATCATCAGATATCTGAGACGAAGTCTTTGACGATTTCACGCAGTGCGACACCGAGCGAGTCGCCTTGGACCCGTACCAGATCACCACGCGCCACCATGCGATCGTTAATCATGATGTCGACCGGTTCACCGACCCGGCGGTCCAATTCAATCACCGACCCTTTGGTCAGATTAAGCAGCTCTGAGATCGGCATCCGGCTGCGCCCCAACACGACGCGAACGTCTAGCTTGACGCCAAATATCGCGTCCAGGCTTTTGCTATCCAAGCCGGCTGGCACTTTGGTTTCCGTATTAAGCCCGGAACCCTCAGTCAGGTCGGCGTGTGTCTTATCCTGATCATTATGTAGCATTATTCAGCAATCCTTGTGGTTGCGGTCAGTTCAACTGTGGCGGTTTGCAAAGCGCTGCGCACCGCTGTGGTTGCCTGTTCAATGTCATATTCCAGCTTGCCGCCCTGCCACACAACCTGCGCAGCACCGCGGGGCAAGTCACTATCCGCGCTAATCTTGATCGACGCGTCATCGGTCGAAGTTGGCAACCAAACGGGCGGGTGCGCCTCAAGCCGGGCAACAACATCGGGGCATGCAGTGATCGACAGAACCGGTGTGCTGCGGCTCAACGCGACGCTTTCGCGGATGCGGCGCACAGCCAGATCGACCCCGTAAGTTTGCAGCAATTCGGGCACAAGCCTGTCGCCGATGCCAAGGAATAATTCGACAATATCAGCCTCTGTGGCGCGACATTGACGGGTGTCTTGCGCGATCAATACGTCCAATTGCCCTCGGATTGCCTCGCTTTCCGCCGCGAGCCGTTCGTCTTCTTGCGCGTCAAATTCGGCCTGCGCATCCAGCCGGCCGACAGCGCGCCCCGCATCAAAACCCTGTTTGCGTGCCTCGGCCAGTCGCAGGTTAAGCTCTTCATCATCAAGCGTCGTGACAGGGACCGCGGGCGCGTTATCACTGTCAAAGTTTCGGGCGAAGAGGTCGATCATGCGCCGGCCTCAGCTGGGAGCCATGACCGGATTACGCGCAAGACCTCTTGCGGTTTTTCATCAGCAAGTTGCTGGATTGTTTCGATTTTCTTTTTATGAAGATTGCCGCGGATGCCCTCTTTGCGCACGTATTCAGCCACCTCGGCGGCGTCGATAGTTTCTTCATCTACGTTCAGCGGGTCTTCGTCTTCTTGCAGGTCCGCAACGGCAGAGGGCACCGCGGGCAGCTTGGCGGGCTGGCCATCAACGCCCAAAGCCGCGGGTTCGGACGCTTTGTCACCGGTCAAGGCCGGGTCTTCATAGCTGTTAAGCTGATCGCCCTCATTGAACTTGCGCAGCAAGGGGCGCACACCAAAGATGAGGATCAGGCCGACCACCAGCAGGGCAAGCACGCCGCGCACGATAGAGACGACATTTTCGCTGAGCTCATCCCCGATCGTTTTATCGATCGGGTCGCCCAGATCCATCGAGTAGTCCATAAACCGCATGCTATCGACAGAGACACTATCCCCGCGCGCGGTGTCGAACCCGACTGCCGTCTGGACCAGCTCGCTCAGGCGGGCGAGCTCTTCAGGGGTGCGTTCAGCATAGATCACGTCAGAGCCGTCGACATTGTAGATGCCGTTCACCAAGACCGCGACAGATAGGCGACGGACATCGCCCGCTTCGCGTATAATTTCGCGGCGCGTGTTACCGATTTCATACTGTACGATCTCATCGGCTTCGGACCGTCGGGTCGACGACCCTTCGCCGGTGCCGTCGGCCAATGCCGCAGGTATGTTGTTCTCGACGCCCACATTGCCAGCCGCTTTCGTGCCGGTCTGGTCCTCGGATTTTGTCTCGGTTGATCGCACGACTTGCTGGTCTGGATCATAGGTCTGCTCTACAATGACCTCGCGTTGTGTCGTGAGCTCTACGTTCACATGCACGCGCGCGTTCCCCGCCCCAACCCGAGCGGTTAGGATATTCTGCAACTCCTGAGACAGACGATCTTCGATGCCGGCTTTGGCGGATTGCACACCGCCCTGACTGCTGCCATCTGGCCCTTCAGCAAGGATAGTCTCTCCGCTTGCGGACAGGACGGTCACGCGCGAAATGTCCAGATTCGCAACGGCAGAGGCGACCAGATTGCTGACCGCCACGGCCTGCTTACGTGTCACGGCGCGGCCGGATTCGGGGCGCAAGATGATCGACGCCCGCGGCGCAGGCGCATCACGCGAAAACGGCTCGCGGTCCGGCAGCACCAGATGCACACGCGCCGACGAAATGCCATCGAGCGTCTGGATTGAACGTGCCAGCTCCCCCTCCATCGCGCGCATCTTA
>NZ_WMEC01000004.1:0-132346 GCF_021736025.1 Sulfitobacter sp. M22
CCGCAAACACAGCCGCCGTCAGCACCAGCAAAAGCCAGATCACGGCAAAGGTCTTGGTCATAAGCGGCCGCACAAACGGCAGGGTCGCCGTTAGAAATCGGTCGGGATCCCAGATCGGCACGCGCACCGCCAAGGGTGACCAAACCTTCTGTTTGATCTCCATCCGTTTGTGGCGCTTGTGACGCCGGAATAATTCGCGACTGTCAGGAGATACATCGGCCACAAGCGCATCGGCGGCATGCAATTGCCCCAATAGCCGGATCGCCTCATTCTGCGTCGGGGCCCGTTCACCCAGCTGTTCGTTGGCAATATCCCACACCTCGCCAAGCGACCGCGTGCCGTCCAGCAAGCCGACCATGCGATACGCGGCGGGGGAAAACCGGTGCGACCGGCCCGTGGCTAGATCCTGAAGGATGAACCAGATGCGCCCACGGTAATCATGGCGATAGATATTCACATGCCGGCGTAGCCGTGGCTTCAGGTCCTTGACCCGATACCACGACGGCGAGAAAAGCGAGCCGGCCAAAGGGCTAGGCCCTCCAGGACCAAAAGGTCATGCGCACCCAAAGCACCAGACGGCGGGTCCATATTTCCACCAGTCTGCGCTCGTCGACCTCGATCTTGGCAACGCCTTCCATACCCGGACGCAGCGCCATAATCGGGCCCTCTTCGATGGATGCTTCGACATCAAAGACATTCGCGCCGTTCAGCGGGCTCGAAATCGGTGTGATCCGCTGCACGGCGACGCGGTAGGGCGTATCGGGTAGCGCGCTCAGGACCAAGGGCCCGCTGGTCCCCGGCGAAAGTTCACGAATATCGCGCTCATCCACGCGCATTGTGACACGGTATTCATCAAGCGGAGCGACCTGAAACAACACATCCCCCCGCTCGAGCGGGGCACCAAGCGCTTGGCTAAGGTCACCAGAAACGACAAGCCCGGTAAAGGGCGCGCGGATTGTCATACGTTCAAGCTGCTGATCCAGCAAACTGATTTGCGCGTCCGACTGTTCAATTTGTGAGGCCAGAATACGCGCTTGCGTGCGTTCACGCTGCGCCATCGCCTGACTGTATTCCTGCTGCTGCTTGGTCCGATCGCCCAGCCATTTTAGCCGCTCAAGACGAATATCACGGTCTTCCAACCGCGCCATTACGTCGCCTTCTTGCACCAGATCACCGGCGCGCGCCTCGGACTGGACAAGGTAACCGGCGATCGGCGCAGTCACGACACGCTGAATTTTACCCTGCACAACAGTCGTAGCCGTCACACGGTACGTGCCTGTCGCATAATAGCAAAAGGCGACAAAGCCGATCAGCGCAATCACCCCCAGCTTCAACAGCGCATGTCGCGCACCAAACAGCGCCTTAAAGAAATTCGTGACGGAGTCCCAAATCTTAGCAGGCAACCAGCGATCTTCGCGCCGTTTGATATCCAGCACAGGACCGACCAGGACGGCGGCCTGCTCTGCCAGCTGCACGCCGCCGGCATCAAATCCGTCGGCCGACTTGCGTTGCAACAGCATCGCGCCAATCGTCTTGCCCTGTTCGGTCAGCGGCACGGTACACAGCCCTGTGCCACCCTCATGATCCGCCAGCGCCGTATGCGCCCGACGTACACGGGCGGGCGACCCTTCAAGTGGGGGATGCGCGATGACCGCTTGCTGGTCGACGGCTTCATCCATCGCTGTTTCGATCAACCGAACAAGGGTAGCGCGCTTGCCAAAGGTCGCAGAGTTTGACAGCGCACGCAGCCGGATATGCCTGCCGCGCATCATGCCGATCGCCACCAATTCGCAATCCAGCGCACCGGCAAGTTCAGTCGCAACGGCGGTGGCGGCTTCTGAAAAGCGGGTGTGATGCAGACTGGTGGCCAGCAGCTCGATCACCGTCACAAGGTTATCATTGCCGCTGATCCGTTGCCGACGCACGACGGCCTCTATCCATCCGGATGCCCACTGCAGGTCACTGACGACACGGCGCAGGTCGGTATCGGCAGAATTATCCGACAAAACGGCAAGGACACCGCGCAACTGCCCCCCGATCAAAAGCGGCACTGCAATGGCGGCGTTGTCCTTGGCGCCGGTTTCCACCAGCATCCGCTGCCCCTTAAGGCACCCGTCAACCGCCCGCATGAGCTCGGGCGCCGCACTGGCCCCATCCGGCCACATCGCGACGGGTTCAAATTTGGCTTTGCCGGTGCCTGCCATGACGACAAGCCCCTGCTGTATCCCGTGCGTCTGCTTGGCAAAAGCCTGCAACCATGCCGCAGCGACCTGCGCCATGTCGGTGCCGCTGCGCAGCTTTTCGAGCGTTTCCGCATTCAAAAATGGTTCTTCCGAAGACGCCCCTAAGGCCTTGGTAAATTCGTTCAAACGGACAATCCCTGCACTTCTCGCCCGCTTCTTCGCAGGCATATATTCGAAACCTACGACACTTTGTGCCAATCACCTAAAAAATAAACTTTATTTAATAACATCATCCTGTTGCGCGCTCTCACCAGTGTCTATCAAGGCGCCGAAATCGACTGGATAAAAGGGATCAGCGCAAATCTCAGGGAACTGGTGCCCGCAACATCAAAGCTGAGGTCTGCGCGGGTAAAATCATGGGCAAAAGATGTCAGGAATTGCTGGGTCACCATTTTTCGCAATTCATCGTCCAGATCGCCCCAGACATAGGTGTTTGAACGGCTGGACCAGTTACAATAGTTGCCAAACCCGCTATAGTCGGCAGACGACGAGGTATAACGGCCGTGTCGGTCGCCAAAGGCGAACACGTCATAGGACTTGCGATGGCCCTTAAGGCTATCGTGACCTGCGCCCCCCACCAGAATATTGTTATAGCCCGAGGCCGACAGATAATCGTTGCCTTCACCCCCAAACAGGATATCCGCGCCGCCGCCGCTATAGATACGGTCGTTGCCGCCTTCGCCGTCCATCAGATCGTTGGCCTTGGTGCCATACATCCGATCATCGCCCGATCCCCCCAGGACGACCTGACTGGCATCCTCACCATAGCGCAGTTCACGGCTATCTTTGAAGCGGCCATAGCCCGCATCAAGCCGGTCATCACCCGCGCCGCCATCAATAAAGTTCGACCCCGATACACCGTCGATCCGGTCGTCGCCGCCATTGCCGGCCAAGGCGTTATTACGATCGTTGCCCTTGATCGTATCGTCATAGACTGACCCCGAAACATCTTCGAACCCACCCGCGGTGGACAGCTTGAGCGACAGGTTGATCTTACCGTACTTGCGGTCACCGTTTATAATCTGGCGGCTGCTGTCGCGCAGGTTCAGATCGATCGGGCCGATAAAGTTACTGAAATCAAGCGCATCACCGGTGTCATTCATCAGGCCGTCAGGCGTTGTGCCTTGGTCCGAGTGTTTGTGGTAGCGCTCGTTCTCGATGAAATCGCTTTCAACCAGACGATCAATGCCAAGGCTGCCCCCCGCAAAGACATAGGTATCGTCATCTGTGCCGCCCCACGCCCAGTCATCGCCGCGCCCGCCTTCGATCACGTCTTTGCCACCTTCGGTTACGAAGGTCAGCTGCAGACCCTGGATCGTGTAGGGATCAATCCGGTCAAAGTCATTTTTATAGTATTCGCGCTTGCCGTTGTCTGCGAACCCGTCGAGCCCGATGATATTGCCACGAATGATGATAACTTCGGCGTTGTCGCCAACGATCCGATCATCCCCGTCCTCGCCATTGAGGGTGTCATTGCCATCGCCACCGATCAGCACATCCCCATCGACGCCACCCAGAATCGTGTCATTCGCGGTTCCGGGCGCACCTGTCAGGGCGGCAAAGTTGAACACAGCGTTATCGAACACGCGCATGAACCCCTGATCCCCCAGCACAAGGTCGGTATCATGGTCACCTTGCTGCACGACATCTGCCTTATCGGCACCACCGACAATCTGGATACCAGCTAGGCTCGGCGTGTCGCGGTCGTGGTGATACCACTTGCCTTTGTGCTGGTACCCGCCCGAATTGATGCGCAGCTCGAATGCATCGCCGCTGACATCGCGGAAGATCACGACGTTGGCCGGCAGGCTTGGGTTCATCGGATCATATTCGATGAATTCACCGGTAAAGTTCGCGCCAACCGGATCGTTCAGGCTGATCGACTGGCCATTGGCAGATACCAGACGATACCCGCCATCGCGCGCCGCGTCGCGGTCTTCTGCATCGATATAAAGATATACGTCATAGCTGCCAGTGCCATAGATGGCATCCAGGCCAGAGACGTCTACCCCAAGTTCGGACTTGGACTTGGCGTAGATGTAACCGTTGAACAGGCTGCCATTCTGGGTGTCTGCGTTGATCTGGTCATGATCTTCGACATAGGCGTCGCGCACATATTTGCTGTCCAGATTCTGACCGACTGTGACGCGGATGCCTTCGCTTGTCAGCATGGAGGCAACATCCACCTCATAGGTCTTGGATTTTTTGTACCAGCCCCAGCCATGATCCTTGCCGTAGGTTTTGCTAAAGTCGCCTTGATCGACAAAATTCGTCCAGCTGCCCGCCGCGACAAAGCCTGCCGGACCATCAACCCAACCTTCGTCGACCTGCGCCCCAAAGTTGAAGCCGCGTGCGATCACATCCGCGCCCGAGGTCGCATCATCCACACCGTTATGTTCGAAAATATCGCCCGTGCTGATGGTGTCGTCACCCTGCCCGCCAATCACCCGATCCGTGCCGTTTCCGGTCAGGATCGTATCGTTATAATTCGGTGTGGCATCGCCGTTACGGCTGATTATCTCGCGCAGCTCGCCAAAGCTGACAGGGTCCACCGGACCGGTCCGCAGGAACGTCAGGATACCGCCGTCGCCCAGAACCGTATCCGCATCAAAGCGACCCATATCGGCATCGCCGGCGCTGTTGATCATGTCGCCGCCCGCCCCGCCAAGAATGATATCCTCGCCGCCACCGGTCAGGATAACGTCATCGCCGCCGATGCTGTCTGCCACCGTCTCGAACGTATCAATCGGGTAAGACTGACCAACAATTTGCAAGCCCGAAATCACCGGATATCCGGAGCGCTGGTTCGACGGGATCGACACTTCGATGGTAATAGAGCCGCCCGACAGGCCGGTGCCAACAACATAGTTCCCCAGACCCGGCGCATTCTGATCCTGCGACGTGACGCGGATCAGGTCACCCGCAAAGTTAACGCCATCCGGATCACTGACAAAGTAGCTTTCCGTTCCGATGGTGACCTGACGCACGGTGCCATATTTGCGGCTTGTCTTACCATCATCGCCGTCAAGGTAGACGTAGATGTCGAAGGTCTCATAGTGGCGATCCAAACCGCTTAACGTGATGACCAGCGTGTCGTCGTGACCGGTGTAAAGATAGCCCTCGTAGAGGCGATCATCGGCAGAGTTCGGATAGCGGATGTCGCTGTGGGTATCGTCATTAGCATCGCGAATACGGCCTTTGTCATCACGTACGCTCCATTCGATGGTGACATCGCGCATGATAGCGCCGCTGTCGTCGCGTACCAATTCGGCCGCGTCGTCGCCAAAGATGCCGCGATCATCGCCCAGCTCGTTCCAGCCGCCCGTACGCGGTGCGGGCTTATCAGAGACCGGATCGCCTGCCCCCGCAACACCGTCTACCGTGGTGTCAGCGCGATACTTGTCATTGCCAAAATTAAAGCTGATTACGCCGAATTCCTGACCGGATGGATCAGCAGTCGAAGGCCCTTCAAACACGCCGGTCTTGTTCAGGGTGATCTTGGCGTTGTCGCCAAAGACGACGTCGGTCAGGTTGTCCACGATGCCCGCATTGATCGCGTCATCACCGTTGCCCCCGAGGATGATGTCGGTCGACAGCCCGGTGCTGATCACATCGTTGCCGCCGAATGCGGGGTCAATCGACACGATGTCGCGCAGGAACGTGTAGCTGCCGGTCTCAGGGTTCACAAAGTTGATGTAGCCGTGGTCGCCCAAGACAATATCGTAGCCATCGGTGCCACTGAAATCACCGGCAAAGTCCGTGACAATCGTATCATCCTTGGCCCCGCCAAAGACGATGTCATTGCCCAGACCCGTGGTGATCATATCATTGCCGCCGATGGTAGGGCTTTGCGTGGACACGCTCAAAAGCGCGATTGGAAGATCGCCAAAGTTGGTCACGGTGCTGTCAAAGATCGCAGTGCCGTTGTCGCCAAGAACGATGTTATCACCCTGACCCGCGTCGATCAGGTCATCGCCACTGCCGCCAAAGATCAGATCGGTGCTCGCGCCCGTGGCGATCTTGTCGTCGTCGCCCAAAGCATCAGCGATCGACATCAGGGTGCGCAATGCCAGACCAAAGCTTGGGACATTGATTTCGACCGCACCAGATTCAAGCAGACCACTATCACCCAGAACAATGTTCGATCCTTCGGAGGCGTAGATTTCGTCGCTATCAAAGCCACCCAGCACGATATCATCGCCGCGACCTGTGTGGATCACATCGCGGCCGCCATAGGCTGTGTCGATAGATGTGACCAGATCAAGCGTCGACAGGTCGCCGTCAAGGTTCCAGTACGCCGCACCAAAGTCACCGAAGACCAGATTGATCGCGTCAGGCTGGGCCGTCGTTTCGCCGACATTTGCCGTGATCATGTCATGCGCACCACCGCCGAGGATCAGGTCAGCGCCGTAGCCCGTCCGTATAATGTCGTCGCCACCGGCTGCGGGCGACGTGGTCGAAATTTCGACCAGTGCAATAGCGAGGTCACCAAAGTTGGGTGCCTGCGTCTCGAAGATCACATAGCCGTTATCGCCCAGAACGATGTTATTTCCCTGCGCCGCGTCTATGTCGTCGCCGGCCTGACCACCCAGAATGATATCGGTGTCATCACCCGTACGGATTTTGTCGGACCCGCCACGGGTGTCTTCGATGGTCCGGATTGTCCGCAGTGCCAGACCAAAGGCCGGCACATTCGTTGCCGCCGCACCCGAAAGGATCTCGCCGCTGTCCCCGATAATCAGGTTCTGGCCCTGGCTTGCGTCAATATCGTCGTTTGCGTCGCCCCCGATGATAATATCGCTGGCGCGGCCTGTACGGATGATGTCATTGCCGCCGACGAAGGTATCTGTCGACACCACACGATCCAGTGTCGACAGATCATTGTCGTCATTCCAGTAGGCGGCACCGAAGTCCCCGAGGATCAGGTTCACCGCATCGCTTTGCGCCGCCGTCTCGCCCATATTTGCCACAATGTTGTCGTTGCCGAACCCGCCAAGGATCAGATCAGCACCAAAGCCGGTACGGATGGTATCATCGCCACCCGTGGTCGCATCCAAGGTTGCCGCATATACCAGCGCGTAGCGGAAGGTACCGAAATTCGGAGCCTCGGTCGCGAGCAAGACCTGACCATTATCGCCGAGCACGATATTGTCGCCCTGACCCGCATCGATCACGTCACCCGCCTGACCGCCGACAATGATGTCCGTGCCGGTGAAGGTGTTGATCGTATCAATGCCACCCACATCAGTGAACGTCGAGGTAAACGAGGTCGGCGCACGCGCCACCCCATCGGTCACATCGGTCAGACCGCCGGTGCCAAGACGCAGGCTCAGGGAGCCGTTTTCATCCAGATACTCGAGCACGCCACGGTCGCCAAAGACGATATCATCCGCGGTGCCCGTATCAATCTTGTCGGAATCCTGACCACCAAAGACCACAAGCGGCAAGCTCGTATCCGGTGCGGTGACAATGTCAGCGTCGCGCACGGCAGCATACTGGTCATAGGGGCCTTGGGTGTTCAGCGCAAAGAAGTCGTCGGCGTTGTCCAGCGTGATCATCACGTTGTCATTGCCCAGGCCCGTGTTCAGCGAAGTCACCGTTTGCGCACCAGCAATTGGCCGCGAATGTGTCGCATCGATAAAGATCGCGTCGTCGCCAAAGCCGGTCCAGTAGGTCACGCCGCTTAGGAAGTTGCCGTCGGCATCCGCAGCATAGCCGATGGCAGCAGGGGCGATCCCGACGATGTAGATGTCGGTCTGGCCAATGAACGTCTCGTCGATGCCGCGTTCCGTTGCCGCAGCTTGGGCAGCGGTACGGTCGTCGGTGATCAGCGCGCGCTGTTCGATGGTCCCATCGGCCAGAATTGCGGCCTCGTCCGAGATCATCAGCTGATGACGTCCAGCGCCCGCATCGATGTTAAGCAAGCCGGTGAGGTTGTTCAAGTGACCCTTCAGGAAGCGGGTATCCGTGGTCAGGTCTTCTGCAGCTTCCGACGATACATAGATCCGCTCGTCTCCAGCACCCAGATGAAGGATAGTGCGGGCCGTCGTGCCCTGAATGTTGAGAACGTCGTCTTTATTACCCAAAGACAGGTCAAGGAATTCGACATTGTGATAGCCGATGCCGTCATTCTGCAGCGTTGTGGCGATGCGGTCGGTCTGCTGGCCAGCAGCCGCCAATGCGCCTGTGATGGCAACCTGAATTGGTGCGCCTGAACGGCTGGTGATACGCAGTACACCGTTTTCGGCGGTGGC
The DNA here is from genome assembly GCF_021736025.1 of Sulfitobacter sp. M22. NCBI lineage: Bacteria > Pseudomonadati > Pseudomonadota > Alphaproteobacteria > Rhodobacterales > Roseobacteraceae > Sulfitobacter > Sulfitobacter sp. M22. Next base: position 8,498 of record NZ_WMEC01000004.1, read on the forward strand.
GACCAGATGCGGGCCTTGTGCCGCGGCGACCTTCTCAGCCAATTTCTGCGCGACGGTCTGGGCCGTATCCCCTGAAACGGCAGTGTAGCTGAAGACAGAGGCAGCCGCCGCCAGACCCGCGATCTGCGTCGGGGTCACAAGATCGGTTACAGTAACTGTCCACTGCTGGCCTACAACGGGTGCGGCGATAGCGAAGTCGGACTGGGTATAGTCGCCACCCAAACCGCGCGTGTCGATGCTGGCAATCCGCGTACCGGCCAATGCGCCCTGCAGCGTCAGATAAATCGCATCGCCCAAGCGATCCACGCCGACGTTATGGGTATAGGGTAGGAAATCGAAACCGTTGTTCGGGTTCAGGACGGGATCAAGCGCTGCAAGAATCTGTTTTTCTGTCGCGTTCCACGCAATCGCTTCGGTCGTCCGCAGGGCAACGACGCCGTTCACATCCGGCACCATGAAGGTCAGGGTGAAGGTCCCGCTGGTCGCGGACAGGCGCAGAACTTCGACGTTGTCGCGTATCGGGGTGATCGTGCCTTTGCGCAATTCCTCAATTGTGACAGCGGTGGTCGTATCAACGGCAGCGATCAGACCTGCAGTGTCAACGACGGTCAACGTATCTACATCAAGACCGCCTGCCTTGCCTCCAAACCCGACCAGATAGGCGATGCCGTCTTTGGTTTCGACGATTTCAACTGCAACGTCATAACCGGTGATCGCTTCGATCTGCTGGCGTGCAGTCTCGGTCGCGGCGGCGATGGTTGCGGCATTGGCGGTGCTATAGACAAAGGCCGCGAGCTCGGCGGTGGCCATCGTGCCACCATAGCCAAGCACGAAGCGGCCGCCAATCGCACGCACTGCGATCTGCTGCACTTCGGCAACCGACGGCATATCCAGTCCGGTGAGGCGATCCCCGGTCAGGGTCATCACGTTGGCATTGGTATCCAGGCTGTCGTCGAGGTTAAGTTTGTCGCCTGCGTCGGCCCCCATATCCAGCACCAGTTGGCCCGTGATCTGGTCAAGGATGCCGCGGTCGGAACCGACGTTGATGGTGTCGTTGCCAGCGCCTGTGGTGATGAACGTATGGCCGTTTGTGGATTTGACATTGACCACATCATTGCCGCGGCCCGTATCAATGCGTGTCTTGCCCTCGTGTGTGCCTTCGACCGTCAGCGTATCAGTATTTCGGCCCAGACGGATATCGAGCACTTCGATGCCGCTGTAGGTAATGCCACCGGCAATGCGCTTGCCTGCGATGACAACATCATCCCCCATGCCCAGACCGCTGAGGCGGTTCGCGGTGAGCACGCCGTGGTCGGCTGCGGGGCTTTCGCCGTTAAAGATCGTCAGCGTATCAACCTGATCCGCCTCATCTACGCGCAGGTTGGCATTCACCGGCGCGTAGGAATAAAGGATGTTCTCCCCCGTTGCGAAATCGCCTGGCAAGGCCGCCGCAATCGTCGCGGATGTCCCCGATACGACTGGCGTCAGGCTGCCGGGCAGCTTGTTCGCAAGTGTTTGCGTAATCGACGCGGCATCGGCTGTCGCAAGCGCAGTGCGCGCGTTTCCGTCAATGCTCAGCGACCATGTTGCACCGGCGGTTGGATCAATCACCCGGATCGCGGCCTTCGTCCACGTCACACCGGTCTGCTTATACTGCTCGGCCACGGGAGTACCGCCGATAATCGCCTCAGCCCCTGTCGGCGTTGCTACATCGATATCAAAGCCACCGATGGCATCCCCGACTTCGACAATCCGCAGGCGCGTCTCGCCAACAAGGTTCACGATGGCACGGGCCTTGAACTGGGTGGTGGCCGCGTTGATCGCATTCGCAAGTTCCAGCGCGATCGTCCCGGCAAAGTTCTGGCCCGCAGCCGGCGTGTAGCTGACAGTGATCTGGCCCGCAGTCGACCCCGGCGATGGTGATAGCGTGATCGCATAAGTGCCCGCAGTTGCGGCGGCGGTCAGGTCAACTGTCGCTTCCAGCCAGTCCAGCATGCCCAGAACTGCCGCACTTTGATCCGGTGTGCCAAAGATCTCTGCCGCACCAATCGCGGTGGCATCGTCATCATTTACGGTCAGGTCGACCGTGAACGGCGTGCCTTCGCCAATCTGGGTCCCGCTGGCAAAGGACAAGATGTTCTGCGCGGCGCTGACCAGATCAACGCGGCCGCTGCTGCCATTGTTACCAAAGGTCGATACGTCATAGATGGTCGCCGTGCCGTTGATGCGCGGATCAAAGCCGGGACGCTCGCCATAAAGCTTGTTCACATGGGTCAGCGCCTGATCCGTGATTGTGGTCACGCCATCCGACGTTTCGATTGTATCCGCTGTCCCGCTCGGCAGCTTGTCGTTGGTCTCGCCGGGGCGCAGGATCGGGTTGTTCAGTTCAACTGCGGTTGGCGACGTACCACCGATGACACTGATTGGCCCACGGATGGAGTTCACGCGCTCGTTGAACGCTGCAAAGACCTTGGCATCGCCACCGTCGATGATGTCGTCGTCAATCGCCAGAACCGTGATGGTTTGTGCCGTGGCCCAGTTGTCGGCATCAAAGCGGACGTATTGGCGCAGTGTCATGGCCCCATCGCTGTCGGCGACAGTTGACCCGACCGGTGTGATCTCACCCGATGCGGACAGCGTTGCGCGCTTGTCTGCCAGCAGCTGAATACCGACCACTGTGCCGTTTACCGTCACATCGTACTGCCGCGCACCGCCGTTTGTGATCCGCTGGTCGTCGTCCCCCTGAATGTCAGCCGCCAGCTTGGCAGCCAGCGTTGCAAGGCTGTCATCGGTCACAACGGTCTGGCTATACAGCTTGCCGTCAAAGGTGACATCCCACGTTTCGCCAACGGCAGGGATACCCGCGAATTCGATCTCGAGCACGTTGTCAAAGCTGAAATCCGGAACCGTACGGGTCAGGATTGTACCGCGTGTATCGGGCGTGATCACCGTCTCGACGAAGAAGCGTGGCAGGGATGCCGCATCGGTTGCCGTGATCAGGATGGCATCCTGCGTCAGCACGGCGGAATAGTCGGTCAGCAAATTGATGGCGTCGATCAACCCGCCACGGACGGTCGCCAGCGTGTCACCGCCCTGCACCTCATAGAAGGCCGTAACCGCGCCCACCTGATAGGTTGCATCGTCATACAGCGTGACAGACCATACCTCGCCCGCAACTGCGGAACCGCCAAACGAAAGCTCGGCATAGGGGGCTGCGACGCGTACCTGAACGCGGTTCGCCTCGCCAAAGTTGGCCGCTGCGTCAAATGCCGCATCGCCATTATAAGTCCGTGTCTTCAGCGGCGTCACATCAACGGTGACCCATTTGTCGCCGGTCAACGCACCCGTCAGCACAATATCGAAACTGTCGGTGGCGCGGGCATCCGGCCCCGTGACCCCATCGCCGGCAAAACGCTCGGCCAGATCGGTGGAATTGCCGCTCTCGATGATCTCGACCGTGGGCGCATCGTCATCCAGCAGTTTCAGATCAAAGGCCGCAGGGGACAGGGTTTCCTGATTATCACCGGCTACATAGTCATAAGGCTCAAGCAGGGCGGCATCAGCACCTTGCGCAATGTCAGCCGCGCTTAGGCGCAGACCCCAAGTCGTGCCTTGAGCAATCACACCGCTGATCAGGCCAAAGCTGACAGTTGCAAAATCCCAATAGGTGGTGCTCAGCTGGCGCAGTGCACTGTTAACCGCACCGGTCTGGCTGGTTTCAGCGCCCACCGTTTTTAGGCGCACAACCTGCAGGCCGAAGGGCGGCACGCCTGCTGCATCAGGGCGCTTGAAGATCACGATGGTGTTGTCGACGAACGCAGGCGGCGCGATGCTGTTGATGCCCGCAGCACCAAGACGGGTCAGTCCGCCCGTCGCAAGCGTCACAATCGAGAAGCCGTCGCCAGATGGCCGCGAGATCGAGATCGCGCCGCCAGCAGCAACGTTCACCACATACCCATCATTAAGCGCTGTAATCTGCCCCGCGATCTTCTGGCCGATCCCCGAGATACCGTTCTTCACGTCCGCCTCAACCGAGGTGTAGCTTATTACTTTGCCGTCCAGCAGAATGCTCCAGGTTGCGTCGGCAACGACACCGCCGACGATCGAAGGCACAAGCGTTGCCGTCCGGTAGAGTTCGGACGCGGCATAATCGGTGCCCGCCAGCTGGGCGACCAGACGGCCAGCGATGCTTTGCAGGGTATCGCCGGTGACGGCGGTGGCCGATACGGTCAGACCGTCCAGAATGATCTCCCATGTCGATCCGATCACGACACCGCCCGCAGCATTTTGTGTACCGTCGGCGGTCGAGGACGTCAGGGTGACGACAGCAACCTCAAGCGCGCGCTGGCCAGAAACAGGAAGCGCCGTCCCAGTGGGCGCAACTGCAGCAAGCTCGAATGCCTCGCCTTCGATCAGCACACCCATTTGGCTGTTCGCCGTGGCTTCGATTTCGAAACCGTTGTCGTAGAATGGCGTCTGCACCGATGCCTCGACGCTGAACCCGGCAGTATCCGTGATCCGCAGAGCCCCACCGATTACCGATGCCGTCAGGCCCGCTGGCCGACGCGCATCACCGTTGATTTTGTCACGCAACGCTTGCGCCACGGCAAGGCTGTTCGCGCCCGACCCGATAGTAGTGCGGTAGTCTTCGCCGTTGAGCGTGATCGTCCAGGTTTCAACGAAAGCGCCGGTATTGGTCGTGCCGCGGAAAACCTGGATGTCGGCAGAACGGTACAATGCAACAGCATCGCGGCTTTGGCTGATATCGGCGTTGATATTCGCGGCGACGCCCCGTGCGACATCGCCTTGCCCCAGCCCCAGGAACGCGTCCTGACCAAAGGTGATTTCGGGCGTGATGCGGGTATAGTGAACGCCCTCATCGACGCCGTCATTATTCGCGGCAATTTGCAACAGACGCGGCGTGTTCCAGTTGGTGCCATCAAAGCCCACAGTGACCGAATTGCCCGACTGCGTCCCCGTGAGGCCCGTGAACGATACCGTCGCGCCATCCCCGACATTGAAGGTGACAGTCACAGGGCCAGTGGGCGCGCGCGACAGGGCGACATAGACGCTGTCGCCATTGGCGGTCAGACGGATGTCTTCGGCTGCAACCTCTTGGTCGATGGTATCCACAGTCGACGCATTATCGACCTGCGAGAAGATCAGAACCTCGGCGCTGTCGTTATCGATCACCTCGACCAGCACATCCGCAACCACCACGTTGTCATAGGGTTGCGCATCCGTCCCGATTGCACCCTCGACCACCGAGTGGCGCAGGTTCACGACCTGCCGCCCTTCGGCCAGCGCATCATTGACGCCAGTCACCGTGACGTACTGGATTTCGTCCCAGTTGGTCGCGTCGAACACCAGATCGGCAAAGGTCTCGGATCCGTTGACCATCACGCCCTTGCCACCGGCGGCTTGCGCGCTTTCGGTGCCACGGGTTGGCGTGATTGTCACTGTCACCTTACGATCAGGCGCGCGCGACAGGGCGATGCCGTAGGTGTTATGGATCAGCAATGGCGATGTCTGCGTGTCTTCGAAAACCCGCAGCGCATCGTAGTCGTTAAAGATGATGACCCCCGCTTCATCGTTATCCGCAATATTGGCCACGACATCTTTGGCAAAGATCGCGTTATAGCGGGCGTCGTTACTGCTGACCGTGGTCTGGATCAGGCCGTTGTGACCATTCAGGCTGTTGGACACGACCGTGATTGCGCCGCCTTCGGTCACATCATTCAGATCGGCACCAGCAATGTTGATGTTGTCGCTGCCCAGACCACCGACGATTTCAACCTGCACGTTCTCGTTGGTGCTTTCGATAAAGAAGGTGTCGTTCCCCTGCAGGGCATCGACGACCAGCTTTTCGAGGCCGACGAAGCTGACAAACAGACCGCCGCCAAAGACGCCATTTTCGGTGATCACATAGTCGTCGCCAAATTCGCTGCCCACGATGGTCAGGCTGTCAAAGCCGTCGCCGCCATCAATCCGCACAGGCGCATTAATGTTGTAGGACACAAAGTCTGCACCCTGCCCGCCATTGATGTTCGTATAAGGTGCCGCGGGATCATCGGGATCGACGCGCACGAACGACCGCACAAGGAAGCTATCGTCGTCTTCATCCCCGAACAGGAACAATTCAGCCTTGTTGGAATAGACGGTAAAGTTGTCTTGCCCCGTACCACCGTTCAACGTGGCGTTCTTGCTGATCCCATTGGACAGGAAGCCAAGCGTCACTTGCGTCGTGGTATATTGGTCGCGCCCCTTGAGCCCGTTGTACGGGTTCGACGCATCGCGCGCGCTGTCAAAGAGTTGGCCAACCTGGAAGGTATCATCGCCCGCGTCACCAAAGACGTTGAATGTGGCGAGCGTATCATCGAACACGAACAGATCGTCGCCATCGCGGCCATTGACCTGAATATCGCCCTCAAGCGCGCCGTTATATTGCACTTCTTCAAGGATACCGGCGACCTGATCGCCGTTCTCGTCAAGCTGCAGTGCTGCGACGACACCGGTTGCGACCGTGGGGTCAAGGTTCGCGCGGAAGAGGAACAGATCGGCGCTGTTGGTCCCGTTGATCTCGGCGCGGTCAGCGCCCTGCCCGGCAACACCGCTGTCCAGCAGGCGGATCAGAGCCGTGCCCTCGCCCGACAAACCGATCTGATAGAAATCAGAGCCCTGCTCGCCATCAAGGTCAAGCTGGTAAGTCGTGCCCAGATCGCCGCTTTGCAACCCGTTTTTGAAGGTCTGTTTGCCGTAGCGGTCATAGTTGACCCGTACGATATCGTTCCCCTGACCCAGTTTGACCTCGGTCTGGCCGCCAAGGCGTTCAATGTTCAAGACATCATTCGCGGCGTCGTCAGTGGGCGATACAGCTTCGTCCCCCATATCGATCTGGGTCAACCCTGCGTGGGTGCCATCGATATGCAGTTCGTTGTTCGCGTCGTTGGTCTCGAGGATCAGAGTCTCGAAGCTGGTGTATTTGATCCCAACAGTCATGCCGAGACCGATAATCTCGGTCGCGGTCAGGCGGCCGCCGCGATCGGCTGTTGTATCGCCATTGTCGCTAACACGCAGAATGTCGGTGCCTTGCGCCGTGCCAGTCGGCTCTGACCCGCCATCGATGGTCAACTGGCCGAACAGGATGTCGTTGACCGTGTATTCGCTGCCAGCGGTGGTCGAAATCGGGTTCCCCACAATAACACTGTCAGTGCCGGTGCCGGTTTCGACAAAGGTTGGGCCATTGATAGCGTGGATATTGACCGCATCAACGCCGCCCCATGTGCGTAGCGTGGTCTTATCGGCCAAACCGGTCGAGGTGATGGTCGCTGTGTTTGCGCCGTCGCCCAGATCAACCTCGACCACTTCGACGGCGATGTAGTGGATTGCAACGGTCTTGGAGCCGTCGACAAGGTTAAAGCCAGTGACCGACATCATGCCTTCAAGGTTCGCGGGATCAATCAGGCCAATCGTACCGGAGGATGCATTCGCGTCATTGCGGCCATTGATCAGCAGGGTGTCACTGCCGCGGTCGGTCGGCACCGTCGCACCCGATGCGAAAACATCGAAAGCGTTGATCGAGACAACCGCGTCAATCGCTGTCAGCGATCCCGCAGCAGTTCCGATGCGGATCGTATCATCCCCGAGCCCCGAATTGATTTGCAGCGGAATATCTGTGCTTTGAACCGCAATGTCATCCGCGCCACCTGCCGTGTTCAGCACAACGTAGTCGGTGCCGATATGCGTCACCCCAACGGTCGCGGCACCGGTGACGGCCAGCGTACCATCGTTGACAATGATCATGTCGCTATCGTTCGACCCGTCAAAGCGCACAGTAGATGTACCAGCCCCGGTGTCATTGATGACCACATCAAAACCAGACCCATTGGGCGCGTTGATGCGGTACGTCTCGGTCGATCCGGTCGACTTTGCATCCAGTGTCGCGGTGCCATCAAAGGCGACCACGGAAACAACGTTGCCATTGACCCGAATGGTCCGGTCCAGATCGTTGACCACCATGCGGTTGGTCGCATTCGATCCGCCGGTCAGGGTGACATTTTCAAAGATACCGTTCAGGTTTTCGAGGGTCGCGCTGTTCCAGACATCGCTTTGCGCGCCAAAGACAGTGCCGACCACAAAGCGGTCTTCGAACAGGCCGAAGTCATAGCCCGCAAAGCTTTCGATCAGCGTATCACCGGTATCATTCGTGCCGCTGTCAAGGAAGGTGTCAAAGCCCTCGCCGCCTGTGATCGTGTCATTGTCAGAGCCGCCATCAATCCGGTCGTCAAAGGGCGAACCGACAATCGTATCGCTGCCGTCATCGCCATTCAGCTCAAGCGCGACGGTGTTCTGCGTGAGCCCCTTGGCATCTATGGTGTCACCGGATGCGCCAGCGTTAATGATCAGCCTGTCACCGGCGGCACGGCGGAAATCGTTCAACACGATCGCGATCGCGGTATTCGACCCGTTCCACTTTACGTCGACCTTGATGTCGCTTGCATCCACGGTGTCTTGCAGCAGCGTAAAGGTGTCTACGCCGGCGGTGCCGTTGATGATGACGGTGTCGGCGTTGTTGTCTGTGGTCCCTTCGCGCGACCCCGGACGGTCGGCTGGCGCGTCACGGAAACCCGGACCCTCGACCGCCAGATCGTCTTCGATGATCAGACGGTTCACACCCTGGCCCGAGATATCGTCGACGATGACCGTATCACTGCCGCCAAGCAGCTGAACCTGAACCGTGCCCGTGCCACCGCGGATATCCACGCCGCGCGTATTGTCGCCGTTACGGATCACAACCGATCCTTTGCTGAGGCGGGCAGTGTCAGCACGCGCCGAACCGGTCACAAATACGGTATCCTCGGTGCCCGTCCCGTTGACCGTCAGAATGCCGGAAGCTGCCAACGTACGGAAGATCAGGTCGGCACCCGTGCCACCATCGATCGTATCCGAGCCTTCGCCGCCATCAATTTCGTCTGCGCCGGACCCGCCGTTGATGGTGTCGCTACCCGCACCGCCAAACACGATGTCATTGCCCGCGCCCGCCAGGATTGTCGCGGCACCCGCCCCCAGCTGCTGGATAAAGTCATCCCCGCCGCGTGCGTTGATATAGATCGCATTGGCGCTGCTTGAAATGATGCGGTCGCCAAGCAGGCTCGCGGTTTCGCCGTCCGCCAATGCGCGTGTAACATCGGTGCCGTACACCTCGGATCCGGCGGCAGCAAAGCGCCCGATGGTGATCTGATCGCCAAAGTCGCTCGCGCCGTCTGTCTTGTTGATGATCGCTTTGCCCGACCCTTGGTAATCAACCAGATCAATGCCGTTGCCACCATCAAACACCAGATCGGCCTCGACGCCTTCGCGGACCAGAATGACGTCGCTGCCTTCGCCGCCATAGCCGATGATCCGGTCAACACCGGTGAAGACCTGTTCGCGACCCGAATAGATCAGCTTGATCGTGCCGGGTGCAATTTGTTCGATGATATAGGTTTCGTCCGTTGCACCAGCACCGATGCCGCGATCCCCATTGCCGGCGCCCATATTCAAGGTCAGGTCGCCGCCGTTTTGATCCGCGAGCTTGATGGGTTCGGGCAGTTCCAGATAACCGATGGTAAAGTTCAGGTTCAGCCTGATCCGGACGAACAGGATCTTGACACTTGCATTTGCCTTGACGTTGATCGGCACACGCCCGCCGCGCTCGACATTCTCGATCTTGGCACCAAAGCCGATGCTGGCCCCGCCCCAATTGATGCCCAGACCGTACAGGCTGACCGACGCACTACCAGAGAAACCGATTGCCAAATTGCTTGGCGGCCCGTTGGCCGGACGGTTCAGATAATCGTAATAGATGTTAAAGTGGAACGACCCTTCCATTCCGAAGCTGCGGCTGCCCAGCAACACGCCGCCGTTCAGGGTGACGTTAAACGTCCCATCGCTGCGGAAAACGCCATTTGCCGACATCGTCGCGATGCCGAAGAAATTGATATTGGCGTTAAAGTTAACGGTCCATGCCTCGTTCACGACGATGACACTGAAGGCCGCGTTGAACTTGATGGTTTTGAGGAACTGAACGTCACCACTCAGCGCGAGGCTGAAGCTATTGGCTTTGAGGGTAAAGCTGCCAATCCGGCGTTCCTGATTGGTGGTGTTCAGCGTCAGCCTGCCGCTTGCGTTGATATCGATGATCCGCGCGACATTTGCATCAATCGACACGGAAAGACCAAGCGCGATGCCGGTGATCTGCACACCGGTATAATACAGCCCCGCCGCACCCGCCGCGCGTACATTCAGCCCGCCAAGGCCAAAGACGACATCAAAGCTGATTTCGGTCCGGTTGCTTAGGATTGCAATGGTGGTCTTGCCGCTTGCCGTGGCGAAATTGGCGAAGGTGACGCTGCCACTGATGACAAGTTTGACGCCTGATCCGACACTGCGGTCTGCGCCGTCAACTTGGATGACCCGTGCCGATGAGAAGGTGTTCAGTTCGAATATTGCGCGGCCGTTAAAGATCAGCACATTCGGGATGCCGGCATTGGTAATCTGGATCGATCCATAAAGGATCATGCCGCCGTCCGAGATGACGATCTTGCCGACCAGATCGAGGTCATCCAGAACGCCAATCAACCGCGCCTTGACGGCGATCTCAGCGCTGACTTCTGTCCCGTTGTTCCTGATCTCGAAGGTAAAGGCCCCTTCAAGCTCGACGATCGGGTCAATCTTCAACACCGCTTCGATATAGAGCGACAGCCCGTTTTTGAGAACGATGATGCCCTTTTTGTTGCCGCTGATATCCGTGATCGGCAGGTTGGTATCCGGATCAAGAACCAGCGACAGATAATGCGCGCTTGTGGGAATCTTCGCGACTTCATCTGCATTCAGGAAGGTTTCGAAGTTTTCTGTGGCGGTGAATGTATTGATCTCGAGACTCAGCGTTGCATCCGCTTCGATATTTACGCCGGGGATCGCAAGGCCGCTATCAAGCGTAAGCAGTGCACGCCCGACTACACCGCTTTCGCCCGCTGGCGAAATCCGGATTTCCAGATCAAGCAGACCGCTCACCACGCCGATATATTTGATCGATCCGCTGACATTGCCTGTCAGACGGGTGGTGTTCACTGTCTCACCGTTGATTTCAGACTGGCTGTTGGCTAGTTGCAGCGATCCGGTCAGTGTCACGGCATTGAACAGCGTCACCGAACCCTCGAGCATTGCGATAAAGTAATACTCGGTCGGGCCCGTTTGCCCCGGTGCGTCGCCACCAATGACGATCTTGGCTGGTGCACCGGCAGGCAGCAGCGGCAGGAAGCTGGTCGGAACAATAAACTCTTGATCGACGCCCGTGGTGTTGAAGACCAGCGAGATGGTGACGTCGAGCAGGAACAGATTGTCTGGGATACCGCCAAAGTCGCCCGTATCCTGGTCACCGTCCGTGCTCTGTGAACCACCGCTACGTTCAAGCGACAAGCTACCCGCGATGCCTGCGCGGCCACCGGCGTCGGCGACCAGATCAACGATGAACAGGCCCTGCGCGCGGCCTTCGATCAAAACCAGGTCGCGGCTTGCGCCAAAGACGGTCGCGCTGGCCGTTGCGAAGATTTCGATCCGTTCCGCCGTGATCGAGAGGTAGAACCCGCCGTTCAGTTCCGCCAGCGGGCTGACGGCAGGGTCTTCGCCCGGCACCGTCAAGGTGATGCTGCCCTGGATCTTAAAGGCGAACGATCCGGCGAGCAGATCAAACGATTGCTCTTCCGAGGAAAGGATCAGCTCGGTCCCGTTCTGATCGGCGAAATAGGTCTTGCCCGCGCTGGTGATGCGCCATTGATTTACATCGCCGGCCAGCTTCTTGGTGAGCGCGACAGTCGCATTTTCAGCCAGCGTCACGCCGCGGTTTGCCACGGCAAAGGCAGTGCGCAGGCCCTGGCTTACCGCGCGTTCGGCAAACAGAGGCTCGGATGTGGACAGGCCAAGGCTGTTGATATTGCTCTGCCCCGAGATCTCAGTGCCAAGCTGGTCGCCCGCGATACCTTCGAGCGCGATTGTTTCGACACGATCCTGATTTGACAGGTTGATCTGCAATACGGCGCTTGCGTCGATATGCAGACCCATCGGGTTCAGCGCGGCAAAGTTGGTCTGGACCGCCGCCACACCCCAGAACTGCGGCACGCCGGTGTTGCCGCCGTCTTCGATGGTGAACGACCCTGCAATCGACCCGACATTGCCCAGCTTGATGATCTTGGCCGTGCCCGAGAACTTGAGCGAGAAGCGGAAGACATCGCCGCGGTCAGGATCGGCGTAGGTACCGAAGGTCAGGCGCGCCATGCCGCGTTGTTCTAGCAAGGCCTCGCCGTCAAAGCCCGGCGCGTCATAGCGGATGCCACCGGCAATCTCGATAAAGAAGATTTTCGACGTCGATGGCGCACCTGCCTGCGGTGTTGCGCCGTTGGCGACGCGGTCGATGACTTTGAAACTTTCAGTGCTTTGCGCGCCGGTGTTGCCTTCAAGGTCGGACCAGCTGCCCGCTGCGAAAGTGACGATCACGTCGCCCGTCGTGTAGGCACCAGAGGTGTAATAACGGAAGGTGTTGTTGCCCAGCTGTGTGGGTGCGCCTTGCAAGACAGTGACTGATGCGCCGGCCCCGCCGAGGGTAAATTCATTGCCGGTCAGCAACTGCGTATTGAGTGCGAAATTCGGGTTCAGAACGGTATCGCCAAGCGTCGCAAACTGGACGTCGATATATCCGTTTGTCTCTGCGCTCGTGACACTAAGCGTCTGCGTCTGCTGGGTCTCGATCGCGGCACCGGCGTATGTCCATGCGGTGGCGTTATAGGTCAGGGTGACAAACTCACCCGCAGAAATCGGGTTGGTCGTTGTTGCGCCGGACAATGTCAGTTCAATTAGGCCCGGACGAAGTGGTTCTGCTAGAGATGCCCCGGCAGGGGGTGCGCGGGCGTATTGCCCAGTGACGTTGAGCGTTGAACCATCGGCGCGCGTGATCACATAGGCTCCGCTGGCGATCCCTGCTGCAATGCTGGCACGATCAAGCAGCTCTGTCGTGCCGAGCTGCAGGCTCAGATAGAAGGCGGCGGGCGTCGTGCCCTGCTCGATCTGCAGCTCGACACTGTTGCTGTCGGTGACCGCGTCGACCGTATTCCCGCTGGCATCCAGCCAATTGAAGCTGCCGCTGATAAATTCAACCGTCACGTTGTCCGCTGTGGCGTCCCCACGGAAGCTGCCCAGATACCAGACACGGAAGATCGCGTCGGATCCGTCCATCCCCAGATAAAGCGGTGCCTGCGACGTATCCGCGACTATCGTGCCGTTGGTGGTGCCAAAAATCACCTCGGCATCCAGATCGGTGACCGATGCCAGATCGATGGCAAATGCGTACGACGGCATCGCAAAGCGCACGTCGATATAGCCGCGGTTGTTCAGGTCTTCGACCCCGATCACACCGCCATCAACAGGATCAGCGATCGCACCCGACAGTTGCAGCACGCGGAAGCTTTCGACTGACCCTTCGCCCGCGTGCGCCCCCGAGCTATAGCTGCCCGCCTGTACCGCCACGCGAACCTCGCCAGCGTTTAGGCTACCGCCAAGAAAATAACGGACCGTCAGACCATCGCCGATGCGCATCGCGTCAATGACGTTCACGTTGACGGGGGATGCGTCCGGACCAGTCGAGACGCTAATTTCGTCCCCCAATGTGCCAAAGTCGATGGCGTCGCCGAAGGTCGGGGTAAAGCGGACATCAACCCAAGGCGTATCCAGCGTCAGCGTGTCAAAAGATACGGTGCCGGTCGTTATCACTGCCACACCGTCGTTGCGCAAGACCGTGGCTTCTTCGACGCCATCGGCGTTCACAAAGCCCGCGATCCGTTCAATGGTGGTGCCCGCTGTGAATGTCCCCGTGGTCCAATAACGGAAGCGATAATTCTCGGTGATCGTATCGGGATCAACGGGGTTGCCAGCAGCATCGAAAGCAGGATCAGGGTTCAGCCATTCCGGGGCCTGCATATCATCAAAGGTGATCTGAACATTCTGCCCGACAAATACAAATTCGGGCGCAAGATCGGTGATGGACCCGATACGCAAACCTTGTGCAGACCGCGCGAAGCTCAGATCGACATAGCCGCGTCCGTTGATTGCACCGATGCCAATGATCCCATCAGCACCCGGGTTCACGATATCGGCCTGCGCCCCCGCCACCTTAAAGCCCAGCGTCAATGCGCGGTTCTGCGCGCCGACCGCGCCAAAGGTGCTAGCGGCAATTTCCAATGCGGCATCACCGACCGAGAAGCTGCCACTTAGGAAGACACGTGTAATCCCTGCGCCCATATCCATCAGTCCGGTGACAGTAACCCCGACAGCCCCCGCACCCGTCAGGGTGAAACTTGCGACATTCGCGGTAAAGTCTGGCACGGTCTGCCCCGTCGCGGGCGCTACCAGAATATCGATATAGCTGACATCGTCAGTCGCGCCGCCGTTCAGTGACGCGATCGTCAAGGAGCCACCTACGTCAGCCTGATAGGAGACCTGATCCTGCTTGAACGTCAGGGTGACCGCAGCGGAAGTTGCCGCGGCATCGGTGGGCACGATGGCATAGCGATACTGAACCGCGGTCGCCGTACCCGACCCATCATCCTGACGCACAGTCGGCGTATTTCCTGCCAGTGCCCCGCCCGTGATCACCGCAAATTCGGGTGCTGCATCCAGCAAGGACGCCGGATCAAAGCTGTAGCCGGTGGGTGCGGCCCCAAAGATAGTGGTCAGCGACAGCGGGTTCGTGACCCCGGCGACCGCGTCAGTCTCGCCAATCTCGAGAACGCCGTCGTTCACCGTGCCGTTCACTGTCACATCGCCCGCTGCCTTGACGAAGGACCATGAGCCGTTGATCGCAGTGACCGTGATGTCTGCCGTGACAGCGCCATCTGCGAAATCACCGGTCAACCAATAGCGATAGGTCGGCGTGCCCGTGGCCGATCCCGAGATCAGCGTCGGTGCCTGTGCGCTGTCCAGCGCGATTGACCCGCGGTCATCACCCGAGAGCGTGAATTCTGCCGCCAGATCCGTGATCGACACAAGATCGTAGGCCGCGAACGGCAATGGAACAGCCGGGAAGGTAATGTCGATATAGCTGCGTGCGCCCAAACGGTTGATGTCGATCGACGCACCCTCGCCCGGATTTACCAGTGCCGCAGTGGCGCCTTCGACAACCAGTTCAATTGCAGTCGCCGCGATGGACTGGTTACGGGCTGCGTCGCTAAAGGCATTGTCAACAAAAGTCAGCTCGTAAACACCCGGCGCGTAGGCGAAGCCAGCCTGCGTTACAGTGTACTTGAACTGGGTAATCCCCTGGGAGGTCAGGTATTCTTCGAGTGTTACGCCTTCGGCAGCTAAATCTGCGGGCACGGTCACCGCCGTATAGATGACCTTGCCATTGTCAGGGCTGTTTGCATCGTCGACGAACCCCTGCCGCACAGCCACAGGGCCGCTAACGGCGATATTCGATCCATCAAGGGACAGCGTGAATTCCGCATCCGTGTCAAAGATTGACGCATAATCCAGTGCATTGCCCGAAGGCCCGCGGAACGAGATGATCAGGTCCTGCGATCCGGCGTTCAACGCGTTCACATCCGCCGTGTACCCCGTGTCAGAGGTCCCGAAAGGCCCGACCAGTTTGGCCGTCGGGTTCACGATGCTAAAGCTTTGCGTGACGGTCTGAATGTTTGGCGTGCCATCGCGCGTCCAGCCATCCGCATTGAATTCAACCGTGTAGGTCCCCGTCGCCAGCGTGGTGTCGGCAAAGAAGAAGCGCACGATATCGTCACCAACAATCACGCGGGCGTTGTTTTTGGTCGCAGCTGTAAAGGATTTGAGCGCAACGATAGCGTTGTTCTGGTCGCGCACCGTAAAGGGTGCCACGTTATTGTTCACAATGGCGCGAAGGTCATCCAAGGTCAGTTCGGCACCTATCTCGGGGATAAAGCGGATATCGATCCAAGGGCCGGAAACCACGCTCGCTGTTCCCGTATCCGACGTCTCTTCGTCTGCAACACCACTGTACAGCACTTCGCCGGTCTGTTCGTTCAGATAGCTCCAGCCTTGATTAACGTAGGTATAGCTGATGTCGCTCGTCGCGGTGCCGATCACCCAGAAACGATAGGTCGTGCCGCCCAGATGGACAGGTGCCAGCGTATCGTCCAGCGCAACACCGCTACCGTCCGCGAGGATAAGCTCAGGTGACAGATCCAGGACGCTGGCGGAATTCAGGATAACACCTGTCGCATTTGTCGGCAGGGCATCCAACGTCACATCGATATAGCCCCCGCTATTGATCGCCGACTGACCCAACTCGGTGCCCGCACCCGGCCCGGCCAGTTCCTGTGTCGGGCTGGCGGCACGGTCCTGAACGATCGCAATCGCGACATCATCCCCCATTAGGGTCTGGAAACCAAAGCGCAGGCTGCCCTCTATCGTGATCAGATCAATCTGGTCTGGGATTTTTGCAAGAAACAGGATCGTCGCCTCGCCCGACGCGATCTTGCTTAGGTTCGCATAAAGACGCGCCGACAGAGACAGGTTGTCTGCCGCAAAATTCAGCTGCCCAATCACAAGGATCTTGCCATCCGTGGAGATCTTGATCGTGACCTGACCGTTGAAGGTCAGCTCTGATGTGTAAATCGAATACAGCTTTGCACTGCCGGTGATCACCATGGGTGCCTGGAAGGCCGCTGCAAAACCGCTTTGCGACGGGTTCGCCTGAACCAAACGGTATTGCGTCAGAACCTGACCGCGCACCATGTCCAGCCAACCGTCAATGCTGACATTGGCTGGCAGTTGGAAGGCAGGTCCGGTCAATTCGCCCGGCGTGGTGATGTCCGGCAAGCTGGTGAAGAAATCAACGCCGCCGGTAAAGTTGTTGATGGTCAGGCCTGAAATCGGCTCCAGCAGGATACCGCCCGGAATTTGCGCCGTCACAAGCACCCCAAGCGGGCCAAGTTCGCTGAGCGCAAAGCGGATGGTGAAGCCCGACAAACCCGCAAAGGAATACCCTGCCTCTACCCCGATAAAGAAGACGCGGTCGGCCACCACCGTATCGGTATCAAGCACGCCAATCTCGTTGCCATTGGCATCCACCTTGATAATGCCGCCAATCAACGAGCCCTCAATCTGGCCACCAAAGACATTGCCCGAAATAGAGACCCCGAGCGATTCAATCCCGATTATTGGGTTATCACCCGCAATCAATGCGCCCACGTCGATCTGGATGCCTCTGACCGTGCCTTCGAATTTCAGGCCGGGGTTGCCTTGCAGGCCGGTGATGGTCGCTGACAAGGTCAGCACGAATTCTTCAGGTGCCGCCTGAATATCTGCCCATTGAACGCCGATCTCGGTGATGCGGATCGGTAGCCATGCGGGCCATTTGAACGTCGCACCTGTCGCCGACCCGACGCCGATGAAGACGCCAAAGCCACGCTTGGTCACAAACGATCCGTCGCCAAGGAAGGCGAACTGACGCGCCTCACCGACCAGCGTCACAGAGCCGACAGTCAGCTCGGCCCCGATGGCGGCAAAGCTGATCAGCTCTTCGTCGGCGGCAGCGCCGGTATCAAGGTTCAGATCCTGACCCGTCAGAACAAGGTTCGGCCCCAATGTGATGCGGAAAGTATCCATGCGCCAGATAAAGCCGTCGACCACGCCATTGGTGAAGGTCAGACCAAGGCGGATCGCTTCGGTATCCGGTGCGCCAACTGTATCGGTCAGCTCTGGTCCCACACGGTCGCGGATGTCTGCAGAAATTGCCTTGCCCGGCGCGAACTTTGCCCCGCCCGAAGCAAAGAAGATCGACCCGTTGAAGGTCACGGCCTGACCGAACACGACGCTAAAGTCCGTGACCCCAATGCGCAGATCATCAAATTCAAGCAGGCTGCCAAACCGGATCGGGCCGGTTTGGTCGTCGGTGCGCGTCGCCGCAGCCGCGTTCGGGTTGGCGGACAACCCGCCATAAATCAGCTGCGCCGTCTTCAGGCTGAACCCGTTTTCATAGACGATCAAACCGGGCGTCGTGGCATTGCCTGTAATCAGGCCCGTCAGACCGAAACTTGGGAAAGTGACGCGCACGGTGCCAATCTGGACCAGCTTTTGGCCGGCACCGTCAAGCGTGTTCAACAGATCCTTTGACGCGTCATAATCGGGGTCATAGCCGATTTTGATGTTGAACGCCTCAAAGGTCAGAACTTCTGGCACGGTCCCGATCAAGCTGTCCGCCGTCACTTCCCACTTGCCTGTGAAACCGATGTCCGGCTCCCCGCCAGTCACCGTCGCCAGCACATCAATGCCAACGTCGAACTTGACCAGCAGGCCATTGATCACAACGCTTGTGCCACCCGTATTAGACGCTGTCCCGCCCTGCGCAGTAGTACTGCCAAAGGCAAGCGCCGCGCGATCAGCACCGATGGCAATCGTCAAGACCAGACGGCCATCTTTGAACGCCAGCTTGTCCAGACCGACAGATGGCGATTCAATCGTGACCGGGCCGATGTTGAAGGATAGGCCGCTGGTCTGTGCCTCGGGAATATTGGCAACCGTAAAGACCGACGAATACTGAACCCGAAGCGGATCGGCTGCAGTGCCCGCATTTGCAGCGTTGTTTACGGTGCGATCCGTCAGCGTCACACCATCGACAGCGCCAAACAGAACAGTTGTCGGTGTCAGACCCGTGCGGTCTTGCTCATACGACCAGGTGCCAGCAATAAAGTCGACCTTTACGTCGCCGACACTAAACGCCGCATTCGACCGTGTATTCGCAGCTGCCCCAACGGGGCTGGCCGGAACACCCACGACAGGAGCCGGGGGCTTGGCCGCAATGAAATAGCGCCATGTTGTCGCTGACACCCGCGCCACGCCAATGACACCGCCCACATTGGCAGCCCCCTCGACCGCCGAAATTCGGATCTCATTGCCGTCGATTGTGTCTAGGTTCAAGCGCTGTCCAACGGTCGTGCGGAAGGTCACGTCGATATATCCGGCAGCGTTCAGTTGCATCGCATCGACAGTCGCCCCCGAGAACGGTTTAGCGAGCGCGATCGACGCGGCCTGCGCCGCGGCTAGGCGGGCCAGTTCGAACTCTGCCGCGCCAAAGCCATCGCCAAGAGCCCGCAAAACGCTGAACCTTTCGATCTCTCGTGCACCCAGTGAATTGGCGCTGTCCTTCCAGGAATTCGCAAGGAATTCGACCTCGTAGGTGATCGGGGTGTTGGTGGGGATGCTGTCAGGTTTGCTCAGAATTTCGTAGCGGAAGGTCGGTTTGGCCGTGCCCTCGACCCGCGTGGCCGCGCCGGACACTTCGATATTAAAGGTCGTGCCAGACTGGTTCACCGCACGGATAATGAATTCCTGCTCGGCATCGGTGATAGAGCTATCGACTATACCATCAGGGTGATCGGCCGTGCTGAGGTAGTTATTGTTGTTATAAATAACGTCGATATAGGTCAGTTCGTCCAAACGCACGATCTGGTTCTGCAACGGTGAGGCCAGATCTGCGCTGAGCTGGACCAGATCGCGAGGCCGCGAGTTGACGACGCCAGTCTGGGCGTTGATCGTATAGCTGGTCAGACGGATATCGGACAGCTGGAACCCGTTGCCGCCGCCAAAGCTGAACCGCGCTGCCCCCCCCAGACCAATAGCGCGATCAGCATCACCTTCGGGGTTGACCGTGATCCGCGTATCCGGCGCAAATACCTCGATCACGCCAAGTGGGGTGCGGGTGAATTGCACAGCATCCGATGTAATGACCACGACATCCTCAGCCGAGGTTGCACCGATCCCGATGGTCAGCTTTTGGTCGCCTGTGCCGCCCATGACCATTTCCATCGTACCGGATACGAACTTGACCGAGAGGCTCGGCAGCACGTCATCGGAATCCAGTCGTGGAATATCCAGAACCTGCGTGGGTTCAATGGTCTGGCCAGAGTTGTTGATCCAAACCTCGACGGATCCTTGAATGCGCAGCCCGTCAATACCGACAACAGAGGCATCTCCCTTGGCATAAATCGCAAAGGTCCGCAGGCCGCTTGTCACGAATTCCAGCACAACAAGCTGGGTATTGGTGATCAGCAGACCCACATCATCATCAGTGCTTTGGAGGTCGGCACCTTTGTCCCCAAGGAAAATGCTGATGTTGCGTGCCGAAATCCCGCTGCTGACGCCTGCCGCGACAAAGCTGGCATAGTCAGCGATGTTCAGCGTGTTCACCGACCCCGAGATAGTCAGATAGGGGTCATAGGTCAGGGTCAAATCCGCAACGCCAAGCTGAATGAAGTACGGCGTAGTTGCCGTGGCGGCTTGGGCCGCGCTAAAGGTCAGCCGGTAGAGGGCATCGCCGATATCGACACTTTGATCGATGGTCCGCGCTGTGGTGTTAAAGCGCAGAATGCCCGTGGCTTCGGCAGCGAAATCACCGGCACCGCCCTGCGCAGTCAGTTCGATCTGTCCCGCAAGGCCGTTCTGTGTCGGGTCGGTTTCGCCAGCATAATAAAGGATCACGCCCTTAGCGTCGGTCAGCCCGTAAACGTCGGGGTTGGCCGCGTCAGAATTCGGATCGGTATAGGTGCCTGTCACACCGCTAAAGACAAAGATCGTACGTTTCTTGACATTATCTGGGTCGGTCACATCCGAAAAACTAGCGAGCGAAATCGCGCCACTAAACTCAAGCTCGGGTCGGTCGGACGCTGCAATCGTGCCGGATGCGTTATCCAGATCTACCCTCAGGCGCAGGTCCTCGCCCGTGATGCGGATGAACTTGCCCGCAGGCAGATCAAGGCTGCGTGTGGTCTGCACGACCCCATTCTCGTCGGTGTAGGGCGCGACCTTGAACTCTTCTTTGACCGCGACGGTCGCGGTATTCAGCTCTAGCCGGAAGGTCGGTGCATCAAAAGCGAATGTAGTGCGCCCATCAGTGAACGACTTGGCAGGCAGCGTCACATCGATATTTGCGGTCAGACCCGCAGGGGTGATCAGGATCAACGCGTTGCCGGTCACGGAAAAATCGATGCTGCCCAGGCTGGCGGTCACATTGGTAGCGGAAATCTTGGTGACGATAGACCCGTTTTGCAGCGTGGTCCGTTCAAAGCTGATATCAGCCAGAAGGGCGAAGTCTGCATCGGCGGCGCTGGACGGGGTGACACCGTTTGTGTTGATCAGCAGCGAAAGACCGGTGCCGGCGGTGCTGCCGATAGCCTCGAAACCAATAATGGTCTCTTTGAAGCTCTGTTCTTTGAAGACGTAAAGGAAATCTGGTTCAATTATCTCAGAGGTCGTGGCTCCCGGTGACAGGCCGGTAACCTCGGTAAAGTCGAAGGCAGCTGGCAGGGCCGTCTGTGGCGTGCCAGCCGGCGCGCCGGCGCGGCCTTGGTTGACCTTGATCTTGACGTTGGTCGACGAAAGCGCGACGCCACCAACGCCCACAAGATTGACGCCAGCAACCTGGGCATAAAGCGCGGTGTACCGGTCGCCGTTCAGGCTGGCGACATACTGACCGGTCGCGGTGCTCAGCTCTACCTGTGACAGCAGCGCGAGATCAAAGGAAATTCCCTGCACCGAGACGCCAACCGCGCTACCGGCGTCGGCCGGAACCGAAGACGTGCGGTTCGGAATATCTAGCTCGAAGTACGGCCCGCCTACACCAACAAAGGCATTGATGTTGCTGCCGCTGATCTGCGTCACCGCAAATTTCTTGGCTGTCGGATCAGTGGTGGCTGCGACCACCATCCCTTTCGAGAAAGTCACATTGCCAGACAGGAAGACATACTGGTCAATGGTGATGACGGCAAAGCCTGTCACCTCAAGGATTTCGGCTGCCATCGACAGCGTCACATCATTGGCAGCATCAAGTCCGGTGGGTACAATCAGGTTATTGGCATCAAAGTTGATCGTCCGCCCGATATTGGCCGCGTTATATTTTACTTCAAAGTCATAGGCCGCAAGCGTCAGCCCATCGATGCCCACCAACTGCACGTCTCCGCCGGCGTTCAGCGCGGTGTAGGCCCCTGCCGTTGGCGCGCCTAAGGCAACCGGCAGACCCGTTGCCGCATCAACCGACTGCAACAGCGCCAGCACCACAAACCCGTTCGAGATACTCAATCCGACCAGATCCGTCTGCGCATCGAAGGCCTTGGTTAAATCATAGCCCGTGCCGACAAAGATGTTCACATCCCGCGCACCGACAGTCAGCGCCGAAACCGTTCGCTCCGCGCCATCTGATAGCACCACATCCAGCAGGGCGTCGCCTTTGCGGAATGCAAACTCGCCCGAGATAAAGACGTATTCCTCTACCCCCAGTACAAGCGATCCGCGCACTTCGATTGCCGTTTCGATCAGATCGTCAAAAGTGATTGCGGTGTTATCACCAACGGTGACATTCCAGATGTCCGTATCACTGAAATCAAGTGTGCTGTAGGTGGGCAATGTCGTGTCGATGCCGTTTACCGCAACATTCAGCGTCCCGCTGAGCTCAAGCCCCTCGACCCCCAGCAGCGCGGCGTCACCGCTCGCCTTGATCGCATACCAAGAGCGCAATGGCGTTGTCGCTGCTGGACCTGTCGGGCTTTCCTTGACCAGCAAAACGCCAAGGCTGTTCACATTTAGCGTTACGCCGGTGACGTTGCTGGCAGGGTCCACGCCAGTCACGCGACCGGTCCCTGCATCCGTCAGATAGTCGGGCACCCCGTTGCCGGCAAAAACCGCGACATTGGCAAGGCCAAGGCGCAGCACAGATGTGTTAAAGGTCGTGGCATCATCCAGCGTCCGCGCGGCGACATTCAGCTCGGATACAAGCGATGCTTCACCGCGGGCATAGATGAAATCATTGATGATGATTGTTGCATCGGCATAAAGCGCAACGCCGTCGCGGGTCATGTCGAGAACGGTATCTGTATCAGGTGCCACAAACCCGTTAACATTCGTGGCCGAAAGCACGTCGTAAGTGGCGGCATCAATGGCTACCTGTGTCGTCCATTCGGTGGAATCGAGGTTTACGGCTTGGCTCCAGTCAAGAACGCTCAGCGGGGTCAGGCTGCCTTTGATCGCGGCAGTGTTCAGTTCAAGCGTAGCATTGTTCAGCGTCGCGTCGATCACCTCTACCCCTTCGAGGGTCGCGGTATCGATGTTTGCCTTCAGACCAAAGTAACCGCGTGCATCAAGAACAGGGTCAGACGAGGTAATGCTCGCGAACACCAGCTCGGCACTGGCCACCGATACACCCGGTCCATCGCGGATACCGATGGTCAGCCCCGGATCGGCTTGGGTGCCAACGACACCAAGATTGATACGGGTCAGCAAGGCGTTATCCATGTCGGCGGCCAGATCAAAGTTCTGATCGCTGTTTACATCGACATCAACGATGTCCTGCGCAAACGAGAATGTTGCCTGCGCCGCAATGAAGTCGAAGGCGCTGAAAGAGACCGACCCCGTGACCAGTGTCTTGTCCGCGGTCTCGTTGAAACGGGCCGCTAGCGGTGCATCCGAGGTACCATAGTTAAAGAGCACACCATCGCCCGACACCTGATCCGGCACAATGACGGACGTCCAGCTAAAGCCGGGGTCAGCCACATCAAGCGGCACATGGGTATAGTAGTCCAGTGTCAGGCTGTTGATGTTGAAATCAATCCCCTCTGGCAGGTTGGTGATGGTCGCATCACCTAGGCTGGCCGTGATCGCGGTAGCACTTGGGATCGTGGTGACCGTCGCCGTGGGTACTGCATCCGGCACCGCCGAAAGTAGGGCGACCGCGACATGTCCGTTCCCGACCGAAATCCCGACACCGCCCGGCTGCCCGATGAACATCGGATCCGTCAAGGTCAGGCCCAGCATCAACAGCGTCGCATCCTCGAGCGCCGCGTCCGTATCCAGCTGCGCTTCTACGCCAGAGATAACCTGCAGATCGAACCGCGCCCCCAGATCGACAAACCCGAAGGCATCTAGCGTCAACGTGCCCGCGACTTTCAGATCGGTGCCCGCATCAAACACATCCGGCACGGCCGTGAACTGCGCGACATTTACCCAGTCAAGCTTGGTCCCGTCAGTGAGAGCCCCACCCGGCAGTGCCGTCACGCTCGCCTTGTTAAAGATGACCTCGATATCCGTCACCGCGATGTCGAAGCCTTCGGGTAGGCCGCGCGGTGAGACTTCGCTTGCTGTCGCATAGAGACCGGTCCAACTGCGAACGGATGTGGCACCGACGCCAGCAGCCTCGTTCACCACGTAAAGATTAAGTGCCGCGTTGGTGACGGCAAAGCCTGTCCCCTGATCTGAAATGCCAATCACAGCGCCATCCGCCAGATCACCGTCGCGGGTAAAGGCACCGCCATCGCCGATGAACAGATAGGCATTGGACAGGTTGAATTGGATCAACTGCGCCTGTGCAACTGTGATGCCCGCGCCGTCGGTTACGTTCGATACAGTCTGGATTGTGCCCGAGAAACCCGCTGCGACAAGAACGTTGTCTTGAATGTTCAGCTCGATCTCTCCGCCGAAGGAAAGGTCAAGCGTCGCATCAATCGTGCCGATCCGCGTGCCGTCAAAGTCGCTAATGGCCGACCAGTCCAGTTTGGTCGATACCATCGCCGCATCTGTCGCCGCACCATTAAAGCGGAACGTAACGTTGCGCGCAATCGCGGTGACCCCATCGATGCCACGCAAGTCAGCCTTGCCAATCTCGCCTGCGACGGCAAGCCAGCTCAGGGGCGCTGTGGCTGTGGCAGGTTCGCTGATAATCGCCAGCTCAAAGTTGGCATTCTGCACGGCCAGGCCGGTGCCGCCGTCTTCCAGACCTGTCGCACGCTGGGTTGTACCGTCATAAATCAGTGCACCCCCTGCCCCTGCAAACATCGTTGCACCGCTAATCGAGAAGGACAGAACCGACGCATCGGCAATCGTGATACCATTGCCGTCATCAATCGTCTTGGTCTGCGCGTTGAGACCAAAGGCTCCAAACAGCAAAACGTTGTCTTCAATCGCGACTTCGATGGCCCCCGAAACGCTGTAATCAAGATCGGCATTGATCCCGTCTTGCGCATCCGTGATCGACGAGGTCCCAAAGATCGGTGCGTCGGTGGCGCTGAGCGTGGTCCAATCTAGCTTGGTCGCCGTCGCAGCAAGATCAGTCGTTGCGGCTGCGTTCAGACGGATTTCGAGGTCATAGGCCTTAAGGTCAATACCGTCGATCCCGCGAATATCAAGCTGCCCTGCCCCTGCCTTGATCGCAGTCCAGGTCTGTGTCGTGCCAACAATCGTTGGATCAGTCTGACCTTGACTGATCGACAGGAAATCGAGCGACAGATTAGCCGCTGCAAATCCGGTACCGCCCGCCGCAATGCCCGTCACGACACCGCCAACCGTGGTGAAGCTGCCGCCAACGCCGGCAAAAAGATACCCGTTCGCGACGGTAAAGCTGAGCACGTTAACGGTCTCGGACGCGGCCACGTCACCGGGCAGCGCATCAAGTTGTTCAAGCGCAACAATGTCGCCGGTCAACGCCCCAGCGAGCAGAATAGTGCTGTCGATTTCGCCCCGGAATGCACCGCCAAACGAAAAGCCCAGAGTGTTGTCAAAGACGACACCAAGGCTATCATCCACCGCGCCGACTGCCGCGAGCCCCGTCACCGCCGAAAATGCGGTTCCGTCCAGCGTCAGAGCGTTCCAGTTCAGTTTGGTGCTTGATGCTTCGTCTGCAATGTTGGTGCTGAAATAGACGTCTTTGACACTGGCCACGAAACCCTCGGGCAGGCCGACCAGATCGGCTGTGCCCACGCGTGCATCAATCGCGGTCCAACTACGTGCGGCCGCTGCGGCCTCAGTGATGAAGGCAAGTTCGGCCGAAACACCCGTCGCGCTAAAGCCGCTGGCCCCTTCCAGATCATTCAGCGCAATCAAGCCGGTGATCCGCGACGGATCGGCAACACCATATGTAAAGCCACCGCCGACACCCGCAAACAGGGATGCATCATCAATCGAGAAGGTTGTCACATTCGCGGCGAAATCCGACCCGATCCCGCTGGCCGAAACGGTGTAGCTACCCGTCAAAAGCGAGAAGCCGCCGTCGAGGTAGACAAGGCCGTCGCCGTAAAAGATCCGCCCTTGAATGGCAAAGTCCGTGCCACTGTCCAGATCGCCAAGCGCTGTGGCTGCATCGGTATAAGCGATGGTCGACCAATCCAGCTTGGGGGCCGGCTGGCCCGCGTCATCTGTCGCGGCATTGTAGTGCAAGATCACATCAGCCGCCTGCGCCTCGACGTTGCCCAGACCCAGCACCTGCGCGAGATCAAACCCGCCGGTCAGCCCGATATAGGTCACGTCGTCTGTCGTATCGATCACGTCGGCACCGGTATCCACGAGCACGCCCAAGGCAAGGTTCGCATTCTCAACGTAGACGCCGCTGGCATTGCCGCGGTTGATCACAAGGTTGCCTTCGGTATCTTCGGCAAAGACCGCGCTGCCACCGGCAAAGAACGTGGTCTCGGACAGGGTCAGCAAGATCAGATCCCCGTCGATACCCGATACTGGGTCCGTCGGTACATCCATCGCCACCGCCATCGAGAAGGTCGAGGTCAGGTAAACTGCGTTGGAAATTTCAAGCGTCAGCGTGCCGCCGATCTTGAACTGCTCGAGCCCGTTCAGCCCTAGCACCGCATCCGTCAGATCAAGCTGCGGGCCGGTCAGATCGTCGGCCAGGTTTTTCCAGTTCATCACCGTAGGGACGGCACCGGGGTCAACCACCAGATCAACGAACGAGGCAAAGTTGCCGGTGACCAAAAAGTCCCGACCTGCGATGCTAAAATCATCCGGGCCGCCAAGCCCCTGCACCGCAATATTCTCTACCGTGGCGCGGAAGGCGAGCCACGTCTCGAAACCCGGCGCGCCATCAATCGCGGCGCTGTCCAAGTTCCGTGCGATCACTGCCAGCTCGAAACTGACACCCGCGGCATAAAACCCTTCGAATGTTGCCGAGACACCGTTGGGGGCACCATCAATCGGCGTCCGTGTGATCGGTGCCTGCACCAGCGCATTGTTCGCGTCACGGGTAAGGTCGATGATACCGGCTGCAAAGAAGCCATCGCTAAGTTTGAAAGTGACGACCGTCGCGTCCGTCGCTGTAATCGCACCATCATCAATCGTCTGCGTCTTGACGGACAGTTCAACCTGTCCGGCAATTAGAACCGTTTCAGCAATCTCGATCTCGACATCGGCCAGCAGCTCGATCCCGTCAAATGTCAGATCCAGATAGGACGCGCCCGATGGATCCTTCAACGCATCCTGTGTCCAATCCAGCGCCGTGGTGAAATCGGATGCGACATTCAGCTTTACCGACAATTCGCGCGCGATCAGTTTTGTCTCGGCGAGACCAAAGGATTCCGCTGCCGTGGTAAAGCTCAGGCCGGCGTAGATCACCGAAGCCACGTTGGTGTCCGCCTGCGTCTTGAACAGACCAAGCGAGAAATTCAGGTCGGTCGCAAGGATGCCTTCGATATTCGGGCTGCTTGTGTCGAATGAAATATTCGCTGGCGCGACCAACACGCTTGGCAGTTCGATCCCGACGCCGATAAACGCCGACGCATCTTGCAGCTGGAAGACCAGCAGATCGCCAAAGACGGGATTGCCCGATGGCAAGGTTACATCCGCCGTTGTCTTGGTCAGCGTCACGCCACCCGCGACATAGGCGATGTCCGTATAGGTAAAGACACCTTGTGTCCGCTCGGTCTTTTCTTGCACAACCAGCGCGGCTGTCCCGGTGACCGATGCAAATTCGGCCGTCGCCGTTTCGAACGCGGTGCCGGTTGCGCGGATCACGACGGCGTCGCTTGTATCGATCCCGTCGACCACCGCCCCGTCAGACGCAACGTTCAACAATACGTCCGCCTGCCCGATCGACCCTCTGACCGCGTCGGCGTTGATCAGCGTCAGCTGTTCAATCGACGCATCCAGCGATGCCCAGACGTAGTACCCGGCGGAGGAGGCTTGGCGATAGAACCGCAGATCAAAGTCAAATTCCTGCCCCTCTATCCCGGTCGCGACATTTTCTTGGCCATTCGCCATGCGCGTGAAATACGCTTCGCCATCAGAACCGGCAAAGAGCGTCGCGCCGGTGACAGTCATCGTGACCACATCAACATTGGTCAACGTGACCTCTGCCCCGCCGATCACAAAACCCGTCACCGTTTGGTTTTGCACAAAGCTCGACGATACGCTGGCACCGTCCCCCAACGACAGAGTAACAAAATCACCGACAGTAATTTCGTAAACGTTGGTCGCATCCGCCGCTGCGTTCTGTTTGCTGTCGTCAAACCCGTGGGTCAGCAAGCCGCCGGTCGCATAGATGATCGCGTCATTCTCGGTGCCGCCAACCAGCTTGCCGATATTCTGGAACTGGATCGCGCCGGTTTCAGACGTTACCGTACCGGCATTTACCGAAGTGATATCCCAGACGCTGTCGACATCCTGGCCTTCGACAACATACAGGCCGGTATCGGTATCATTCCCGCCGCTCAGCAATCCGATGTTGGAGTAGGTCAAAACGTGGTCGGTCGCGGCACCCGTCGCAAAGCTGAGCGTGCCGCTGTTCAGACCGGCGATCTTGAAAGTGCCCTCTGGCGACAGCCCGCCAAACAATACGTCGGCCCCGACCAGCGCATCAGTGTTGCCCGCCAAACCGATCAGCGTGGTCACCGGGCTGCCGGTTGTCAGAACTTCTTGGGTGAGGGCCGCATCGCTGAACGCCGTGATCCCGCCGCTGGCGGTCATCTGGTAAAAGAGCTGTCCGCTCAGCGCAGCGGGAATGACGCTGATGTCGGTTGGCAGTACCAGCCGTTCGCCCTCGGCGAGGGTATCCCCCATCAAGGCCAATCCGCTGGTATGATCCTGGCCGGCGGCGTGGCCGATCTCGTGCAGCATCACGGTGAGCAGATCGATGCCTTCAGCAGCGGCGTTCCCCTCTGCCTCAAGCGCGTATCCGTTCAAGGTTGTATATTCAGTGTTCGCCTCGGCAGTGGTGTCTATGAACCACCCTGCCCTGGCCGCATCGCCATCAACCGTGATTAGGTTCGCGGCCAGATCATAGCTGGCCAGTACACCTGCCGCGAGATCGCCGATGATGAAATTAAGCCCCGCTGACACCGAACCGCCTGCCGCCGACCACATTACCACCGCACTATCGAATGTCGCTTGGGCTTCTGTTTCAAGGGTGATGGCAGTGACCGCGCCGGTGTTGCCACCCTCTAACATCAGATGATGGATATCCGAGACGCTTTCAGCAGGAGGTGTATGCGCACCCCCTGTTGAAAGAAACTCAGCCGTCCCAATCATGGATGCGGGGGGACCTGTCGGCGAAATACTATCGCGATCGACGGAGGTCGAAACGAAGGTCGACCCAAATGCATAGTCTGCATCTTCACCAGCACTGGTATCCAAGGGCGCGTGGGTCGCGACTTCGCGCTCGGCCTTTTCAACCCACTCTTCTGGCCACGCCATTTCGACTTCAGCCTCGTCGGCTGTTTCGACTTCAGCAGCCTTCGCATCCTGATTTTCAGTTGCGTCTATAACCTCGACGATTGCTGCCAGATTTGACATCGGATCATCCCAGCCCGCCTTGTCAGCGATGCGTGCCATTTCACCCAAAACGGGGTCAGCGGACAAAAGAATCCGCGGTTCCAGCGCTTCGACACGAAATGATTCTTCGCGGTTCAGGCTGTCATCTGTCGGGTCACGCAAAACGCCTTCAGCACCGAATCGAGAAGGCTCAGCGCGCGCGCCGTCCTTTCGAAACAGTTTTGAAAACAATGACCTGACAGACATTTAATGCACCCTGAAGGGGACCTATGAAACGATTGAGATGCTCCAGAAAAAATGGAGCGAAATAGGAAAAAACGCAGAAACAAGAATGATTATTCCCGAGACTAGGCGCAAATCCGCCTTCGAAGCAAACCTTTTGTGACCTAAGGGAACCTTCCCACAGAACCTGCGATAGCACAGGCATGGGCATATATTCCGGGTAGCGCGTATAGCGGCAGTAGGCCAAAAGGTTGCTATATGCTCGCCGGTAGACGCGTGTCGGCGGGGATGGGCTGGCACTTGAGGACGCCGTTCGAAGGCATCCTGCCGGCCCCTGCAACTAGCTCACACGTTCAAGTCCGCTGAGCCTGCCATAAAAACTGCGATCAATATGAAGCTCTCCGGCGGCCGCTTTTCTAAGCATTCCTCTCAGATATCCAGTGGGTGACGTGACCTCGCCTTTGCTATGCTTTTCAAAGATCAGCGCAAAGGAGCACGCAGCCATGTCCTTGCCCAGATGGTCCTCAGCGAGATGCCAGGTTTGCTTCGACACCCCGATCATCGGTGCCAGCTGACCAGCGACACGGTGCAGGTCGCCCCAATCGGTGACCTTAGAGCCCAGGGTCTGCGCCCAAGTGCTAAACTCGGGACACGTCTTCATAACCGTTTTCAAAGTAAGCTTTTGGTCGCTCCGCTGCTTTGCAGAGATGCTTTCCTTTGGAATAACAGGAAGCCTGTTTTGGGCCGTGGTATTTGCATATTCTGTGATCCCATTCGCCTCAACTGTCTGACTACAGGTTACAGGATTAAGTTTATTAGTAGTTAGTATATGGGGTTCATTTTCGGCCTCTTTGGGGGCCATTTCCGGTGCAATCCCTGTTGGTTCGAGAACGGTATCTTCGTCTTGGTCCGCAGATTTCGAAATCTCGCAGTAGGCTGTTTCGACGTCGGTCTGCAACGCATCAAAAGCTGCGAGTAGTTGTTGCAGTTGACCGGAGCCTTTTGGGCGCCGGGGTAGTTTGGCCAGCAACATGTCAAACATTGAGACGAGCTGATCCCACGGTCCACGAAGGCTGTCAGCCAGAGCATCCATAAGACGCGCGCGGATCATCCGGCGGGCGACCGTGATCTGACGTTTCAGACGCTGGCACAAAGCGCGTTCAGCCTGCAGTCCAGCATAGAGATTTTCAAATTCGACAGCACGCGCGGCGAGGGGGGATAGGTCAAAGCCATATGCCTCGCTGATATACCCATGCGCGTTTCTATGACCCCAGCGTTTGCCGTTCGCGCTATCGCGAAAGCTGATGACACCGTGATCGGCCAGCCGACGTGCATGGCGCTTTAGGGCCGAGAGAGAGAACCCGGTATGATCCATCAAGAGTGCGTTGGAGGGCCAGACAATGGGGCGGCACCCGCTTTCCCAATCCTGCGGCTGCGTGAAAGCACCAAGCGTATCGAGCAGCAGAAGGTCACCAGCTTTCAACCCGATATGCGCGCCGACTCGTTTTACCGCGACGAAAGCGCGGGATTTTGGGACCGCGCTGCCCTCCCCCATTCCGGCAAGATGCTCGGCATCCAGCAGATGGTGGGTTGCTTTTCGCCAACCCGAAGGTCGGCCAATTTTCGACATAAGACCACTGTTCTGTGGCTGCTCGGCCCCAGTTACCCCAAGCGGGGTGTCGATATATTTTTCCATTTTTATGCCAGCGGCAAAGAAATCCCGTTCGCTCGGAAGCGTTTTCTCTTGTATGGCGATTCGTTGGCTGCTAACTTCTAGGTGTCTAATCTAAAGTTTGCGCTTTGCGCAGCAGCCCTCGAAGCTCCGGCTTTGAGGGTTTTCTTTTTCGCGTCTCTCCTTTTTGCTCTGCCTCAGTTATCGTCTGCCGGGTTTACAGCTGTAAACTCAGCGTACGAATCTTCAATTATCTGGCTGAGATTTTTCTCTAGCCAGACTGCGAATCCCGCGTTGGTTCCGGTCTTTTTGGCCGATAACGACAACGCGCTGCGCCCTGTTTTAATCGTGACGCCTTCCACAACGGTCGTTTCCTTAGCCGTCGGGCTGGTTTTCGCTCCGCGTTTGGTAGCCTCTTTGATAAGCCGCTCTAGACGTTCATCGGCGTTCGATGTCCCGGTCAGGCGGTTCAACAGTTCTAATGCTACGGCTTCGGTTAGTTTTCCTGCCACGAATAGCTCTGCCAGTTCAGTCCAGCGCGGACGCCCTGACTTGGGTGCAGCCCCGATCATATCGCCTACTTTAGCCGGGACATTCTGTGTGACCTTGGACAAGTGGGACAAGCCCGACGCCGACAGGTTTAACACCTGACGCACTGTAGTGGTGTCGTGGCCCGCGGTTTGGATGGCTTGGGCGAAACGGGCTTTCTCGTAAAACGAAAGGTTGCGACGTGCCGCATTCTCGAGCCCTTTTGCGAGCAGCGCGGTGGCGTCGTCCACGTCTTGGACATTGGCGCGGACCTTGATGCCAAGCTCTCGACAGGCTTGCAGGCGACGGCGACCATAGATCGCCTCATAGCGGCCCTCAGCCGTTTTGGATCGCCGGATGAGAATTGGCACCTGTTGCCCGCCGTCACGAATGCTGTCCTTGAGCCCCTCAAAGCCTTCGTCCTCCTCGTCGTTTACAGTTGTAAACGCTTCGAGCCGATCTATGGGCCCCCAGTCGTCTACCAGAGCTGGATCGACCTCGCGAATAGACGCCAGCGACCCTTGTAGCGCTCCTAGGGCAGGGGCGCTGGTTTTGGGGCGCTGCTCGCTTGACGAGGTGCCCGAACGTGCAATGGTGTTGGCGATTCCGGACATGCCGCCCAAGGATTTTCTAGCCATTATTTACGCCCCCAGGATTGTTGTATCATGACCTCGACCTCACGGCCGACCGCATCCATGGACCCTTTGGCGCGGTCATATGTGGCGCGAGTCATTTCAGAGCGGACAACTTCGTAGATGGATTGCTTTAGCATTGTCGCATCGCTGATAGCGGTGCTTTTCAAAGCCGTCGCAGACATCACGCGATCCTGAAACAGTGCCCTCATGAAGGAGGTGAGCTGCTGAGACGGTACATCTGTCGGCTCGTCACGGGTGATCAGGAACTTGAAGTGATCGTAATCCAGTGTCGCGCCGGCGTCTTCGATCACACCCATGTAGGCTCCGGCGAGTTCGAGGAACTGTGCCGTTGAAGAAACATCCAGCATCGAAGGTGTCAGCGGAACGATCAAGGAGCTGGCAGCCGCCATTCCTGCAATGGTCAAAAAACCGAGCTGAGGGGGGCTGTCCATCAAGACGATGTCAAAGTCATCTTCGACCTGCACAAGTGCATTGCGGATACGCGTAAAGAACGGCTGATCCGGATTGGAATGCACGGCGGATTCTGTCTCGAATTCAGATAGCATCAGGCGTGACGGGGCGATGGAAATCCCCGGGAAATAGGTGGGCATCACGACGTCGGCCATACCAACCGGATTATCGTATCGGATCGCGTCATAGACGGTCAGCCCGTCGAACTCGATCTCGGGGCTAATGCCGCACATGGACGTCAGAGAGCCTTGGGGGTCAAGATCCATGACCAAGACGCGATATCCGCGCAGTGCGAAATAATGGGCGAGGTGGACGCTGCTTGTACTTTTGGACGACCCGCCCTTGAAGTTCATGAGCTGCCAGACCTGTAGCTTTTCGTCGCCGCTGCGACGGGGCAGGTAGCGACCTTTCTTGCGCGAGCTTACCTCTAGGATCTCGCGGGCATTCCAGATCTCTTGTGCGCTATAGTAACGGCGACCGCCGCGAATGTCGGCAGGTTCGGGCAGCGTGCCTTCGGCGTGAACCTTGCGCATGAACTGGCCAGATACACCCAGTAGTTCGGCCGTCTCTGGCGCCGAAAAGGACCGTAGCGTTTTGGAGTTATCTGGTGCAAAGGCAGAGAGAAGATGCTCCCTAATTGCGGCGTTCAGCCGTTCGGAAATATCCGTCGCCAAAGCCGAAGGGCGACCATTCGCCAATGGTGTCACAGGAATCATCTAGTTGCCTCAAATTCAATACTGCAGCTTATTTTGCGCTACTTGAAGGTAGAAGCAATGATTCAGGGGCCTAAGTCAAGAAATTTCCTCTATATAGGGCCTGTTTGGCGCATTAGGGACTATATGCGAAGTCGCTACAAAGGTATTTTTTGTGTCGTTGCCTGCGCACCTGCCGGCCTGGGCAATGCGTTTCGGTATAATATACATCGTGATGCGGGTGTTTACAGCTGTAAAATTTGTGCGAAATCTGATGGAGGATTTACGATAGCGCGGCATGCTGGCTTTGATCCGGCCCAAAAATGCGGTACGGTTTCTCATGGTGCAGCTTTCCGATATCGAGATTCTTTTGCCCGAACTTAGGGCCTATGCGATTGCCATCTGCCAATCGCGTGATCAGGCCGAAGATCTGGTTCAGGATGCGGTCGAACGGGGGCTGCGATCTGATCGACGGCCAACGCTGCTAAATGAATTGCGGCCATGGATGTTTCGCGTCATTCGCAATCTGCATTACGACGAGCTGAGAAAAAGGCGGGTGCGTCGGGAATATTCCGCCGTCGAGAAACGTCACTCTGATGAAGCGGGCGGATCGGACATCGCACGCGACGTGCTGATCCGGTTGGCGTTTGAAAAGCTGGCACCCGACACCCGCGAGGTGTTGTGCCTTGTGGACATCATGGGGTTGAAATACGCCGAGGCGGCGGAAGTGATGGATGTCCCGATCGGAACGGTGATGAGCCGGATCAGCCGCGCCCGCAAGGCGTTGCTGGAAATCGTCGATGGGGCCGAAGCGGCAAAGCGAAAAGTGGTGCGGAAGACATGAGTGAACTGAACGAGCAGGACTGGATGCTGGTCAACGCATATCATGATGGTGAGCTAAGTGCCGAAGAGATGCGCGCGTTAGAGGTTCGGTTCGCGTCCGAGCCAGCGCTTACTGCTGCGTTGAAGGACGTGCAGGCTGTCGCTCAAAGCTTGTCATCCTTGCGACCGGAACTGGTTCAGTCGGCTGCAATGCCTCAAACCCGTCCGTCTAATAAAAACTGGCATCCGCGACGCTGGCTTTTGGGCAGTGCGGTCGCCGCGGCTCTTGCTTTGGCTGTGGTGTTCGGCTCCGCGTTTAATGCGTCGCCGACCGCTTTTGACATTCATGCCGAACTGGCCGCGCAGACATATGACTTCGAAACCGCCGGTCTACGGGACGCTGCGGCGGGGGGCGGGGCAGGGGGGCCAGACCTCACCCTCGCAAATATGACGGCTGTTGCTTTTCGCGCATTAGACAACAAAGTTATCGCCCATTACGCGGGGCAAAATGGCTGCCGGTTGACCTATCTACGCGGCACGTTCAATGCGCCAGAGGGCAGCAGCACCTCGGATCAGCAGATCGCGACATGGACGTCGGCGGAAAACCTTCGCCACATGATTGTTGCGACAGGGATGGATCATAGCCGGTTCGCGGCAATCGCTGATTATCTCAAGCTTGAAACCCGCGACCGGGCCGTCTCTGAAAGCGTTATGGCGTCGCTGTCAGAGGCGATCCGGTCGGCGCGGTCCTGCGTCGGGTAGATCAATCGGTTTTTGTCGTAGCGTCCAAGCTGTCCAGATACGCGATCACATCGGGCTGATCTTGTTCTTTGCGCAGACCGGCAAAGCTCATCTTTGTGCCGGGAACCGCCTTGCGCGGGTTGGCAAGGAACGCCGCCAGCCGATCGGGTGTCCAGACGCCGCCATACCCCGTCAGCCCATCCGAATAGCGAAAGCCATCGACCGACGCGACAGCTGCATTGACGATGCCGTAAAGATTGGGGCCGACCCGATTGGCACCGTCTTGGTCAATCGTGTGACAGGCTTTGCATTTCCTAAAGACCTTTTCCCCCGCCACGGGATCGCCCTGTGCCAAAATCGCGGCACCGGCCAGGTCCAAATCTGCGACACTGGCGTCCTCGGACGAGGGGGCCAGTGCGTCGGTTTCAGTCTCGGCACCTGATCCGCCTGTTACCGCTACCACGTACTGGGAAACCGTTTCGATTTCATCCTTGGTCAGCGTTTCGGAAAAGGCGGGCATGATGCCAATCCCGCTTGTCACGGCGGCAAGTACCTGATCGACAGTCGGTTTAAAGTCATCAAGGTTGGGGCCAATCTCGCCCTCGGCACCGGCGTCTTTCAGCGTGTGGCAAATGGCACAGGGAGGTTGGGCCGTATCGTTGAAGATTTCGCGGCCCGCATCAGAACGTTCCTCGGCAGTCGCGGCGCTGCCGATCAGCGCAACAAAAAGCGCACCGCCAAGGCGCGGCGTCAATCGTGTGGTCATATATATGTCTCCGGTTTGTGGTCGGACCGGCGACAAAGGCCGCCGGTCATTAGGGTCAGCCTACGGTCACGTCGACGGCATGGGCGCGCCAGCCGTTGTTGCCGTACCCGCGCTCGTTAGGGGGGAAGATCTCGGGTTGGCTGTCGCCCGCTTGGTTGGTCGCACGGCTGGCTAGCATGTGCGTGCCTTCGGACAAATCTGTGATCAGTGCGAAGGGCCTCCAAGCATAGGGGCCCAAGTCAGGACCAAGAAACTGCGCTTCGGCCCAGTTTTGCCCGCCGTCGCTAGAGACTTCGATCTTTTCCAGACCGCTGACACCCCCCATGGCGACGCCATGGATCTGTACTTTGCCCGTTGCCGCATCCAGCAGCGGCCCCGTGATCCACGATTTTACCGACATTTCGTACATCGACGGTTGCGACGGGTCACCCTTTACCCCGACGGGACGCATCCGATAACCGGTTTGCTGAATCTTGTTGGGCGACTCATCGACCGTCAGCGCGAGACGCTTGAGGTATTTAACGTTGTTGACGCCGTAGTAGCCGGGTATAATCAGCCGCAAGGGGCCACCGTGAGCAAGTGGCACAGGCTCACCGTTCATCTCCCACGCCAGGATCGCCTGATCCATCGCGGCCTTCGGTACAGAGCGTTCGACCTGAATTGTCTCTGGTGGCAGACCGTCGGGAATCTCCTCGCCGCCGGTACCGGTCAGGAACACGGCCTCAGCATTCGCGCCCCCCATCGCGTCGATCACGGCGCGTACCGGCACACCTGTCCATACGACGTTGCCCGCAGCACCCACGGACCACTGAGAACCGCTGGTCTCGTGATCGAAAAACGCGCGTCCGTTGCCCGAACACTGAAGCACGCAAACCACCGTTTCGACGCCGAGCGTTTTCAAGGCGCCTAGTGTCATTGTGCCCGGGTTCGCGACGCCTTCAATCACGACCTCCCAAGCATCGCGGTCCGCGACGATCTTGTCGGGCGGGGCGGGCAGGTTGTTGCGGATGTAAAGTTCGGTCGTGGGGGTGATCAGCTCCGATCCTTGCGCGGCGCGCTTTGTCTCAAGTGTCTGCTTTGAATGGACAATCATGTCCTTGGCGTCTTTCCAAGCGACGTATTCTGGCAAAGGCTCTTGGCCTGACTGCGCCATCACCGGCGCCCCGACAGCCACTGCGGCCATTGTGCCAGCTGATCCGATCAAAAAATGTCGGCGCTTTACGTTTTCTACGATGTTCATGTCATTCCTCCCGTGGTTCGGAGCCTTTGCTTTCCATGGAAGGCAAAGGCTCTATGTCTGAATGACGTACGGTGCAGGGGGTTTATTCCAGCACGGCTAAAAAATTTGCCTGAAGGCAGCCGGTTCGTCGGAACCTTGAAGTGCTCCCTATTCTTTGGACAGGATCAGGCGCTCTTCTTTGCTCCTGATGATCGGGTTGCATGACTTTGATGTGCCGAGAGTAGACCACTGCCGGTGGTCGGCAGGGTATTGCGGAGCAATGTCCCAGGAGGGGAGGCTCATCGTGCGGAGTTTTTTGTTCGTTCGCTGCGTCGGCAAACCGAAATGGGGGGAGAGAAATTCGGGGGCTCGGGTTGGCAAAAGGTTAACGTGCAGCTTGAGGAATGCCCTCAGACGCTAAGAGAGATCCGCGTGCGAAGTGCTATGTCACAATGCCGGCCCGCTTCAGATTGTTAATTTCATCGGCTACGCTGGCAGCAAAAGCCTGCCCTACGGTGCTAAGTGATCTGCCGTGTGGCACAAATTGCGCGATATCCCAGGTTATGGGGGGGAGCAGTCGATGCACAGAAACCAAGTCGAGATCCAAAAGTTGATGCGCGACGGGATCAATGATTGCGATACCTTCCCCCCGTTCTACAAGTCGAACAATGCCGTGGATGGTTCGCAATTCAGCGGCAATAGTGCGGTGAACTTGAATAGTTTCCATCATCAGATCAATCCGCCGCCGTAGCGGGCTGCCTTGAGAGAGATCAATGAACATCTCGTTGCGCAGACGCGGCAGGGGTATCTCATCGATGTCTTCTAGTGAGTGCCCCTTGGGTAGGATACATTTTGCCTCGCAACGGGCAAGTGACAAGGCTTCGCCTCCGAAGGCCTCTGCGTTGAGGGTAATCCCGAAAGCCAGATCGCAGCGTTGCTCACTGATCATCCGAAGCATTTCAGCCATGCCTACATCAGCGATTTGCACCGTGGCATGAGGGTGTTGTTTCCGAAAGTGGGTAAGGGCGTTCAGCAGAAAGGTGTCACAAAAGACGGGCTGGGCCGCGATAACGAGATGCCCAACCTGACCGCTGGCGATTGCGCCGGCTTCTTGTTCCAGATTTCGCAGCCCCGCAAGATGGTGCACTACGTTTTGATGAAATCGAAATGCTTCGGTGGTTGGAGCGAGGCGGTTACGCTTGCGTTGGAACAGCTCGAAGCCTGCCTTTTTCTCTAATGACGACAGCAATCGGCTGACCATGGGCTGGCTTAAATCCAAATGTTCGGCGGTGAGTTTCATACCCCCCAATCGCATATAGGCGTCAAACGCCTGCAGTTCGCGTGTCTTGAACATGCTGTCTCCTCTCAGTATGCAATTTATGCAACTATTGACCGTCTCTTGTCAAATTCGGCATACTGTGGATGGTGGCCTGCATCCAACAGCTCCGGGATGCCGGACAAAATCTGAGGTACTCATGAAAAAAATAATCGGAACGATTGCATTTACTCTGATGGCAGTGGGCGGACCAGCTCTGGCCCAATCTTATCCTGAGAAGTCTGTGACGCTTGTGGCCCCTTATGGCCCGGGTGGTGCCTCAGACCTTGCTGGCCGGGCTCTGGCGGAAACGGCACAGCCATTTCTGGGACAGCCGGTAACAGTAATGAACAAGCCCGGGGCAGGCGGCATGAACGGCGCACGTTTCGTTTCTGATGCCGACGCGGATGGCTATACGCTGCTGCTCGCGCGTGTTGGCATGGCATTGTCACCTGCTGTGACGCCAGAGTCTGCCGTGCCGTGGGATGCCTATACATTTGTGAGCGCGCTCGAAGCGACGCCGATGATCTTGGCAGTGCGCGGCAACGCGCCATATGAAACCGTCGACGACCTGATCGCGGCAATCAAAGACAGCAATGGCGCAATGACCTATGCGGCTTCCGGTGCTACTGCGATTGATGGTTTCACCACACAAGCGCTTTTGGCCGACAACGATCTTGACCCGCTTACTGCAGCGACGCTGGTGCCTTACAAAGGCGGTGGCGCGCTTGCGACTGCCCTGTTGGGCGGTCATGTAGACTTTGTTGCAATGGCAGCCGCATCTTTGATGCCACATATCGAAAGCGGCGATATGAAAGCCCTGATGGTCTTTGCACCTAAGCGCGTGGACACCCTGCCGGACGTCGCGACAGCCCATGAACTGGGCTATGAAAAAGCTGGCCAGATCACTGGGTGGAGCGCGCTTTATGCGCCCAAAGACATGCCCGAAGACGTGATTGCCAAATGGCAGGATGTTCTAGGCCAAGTTGCGATTGATGAAAAATGGCTCGAACTCGCGGCCCGTCGCGGTTCGATCTCGACCATCGGTTCGGTTGAAATGCCCGACTACGCAAAAAGCCAGTACGAGCTGTTTAACGGTCTCGCCAAAGACTTTGGCTATCTGCCCCAATAAGCTTTTGCAGGTGGGTGAAACGTCGCCCGCCTGCATTCCCTGTCGCCGGCCCTCGCGACCAGCCTGATCTCAACATAAATCGCTTTTCTTTCATGAGGCTTGCCATGACGATGCCCGTTTTGCGGGGGCTGCTAGTAGTCGTATTTTTTGCGCTCTGTGCCTTCTATCTTGTCCCTGTATTTGTGCCTCGCCCGGCGTTCATCCCTGGATTTGCACCACCACCTGACATGTGGCCGAAAACCGTATCGCTGATTGGTATTGTGCTCGGTTTGCTTGCGCTGACCCTTGCAGTCCGCGGCGGGGCTCCGAAGGAGGAAGCGGTCGAAACGGATGGCAGTTCGATCAAACGTATGCTGCTCCGGTTTGCTGGTCTGGTTGTCGCTTTCGGGCTGTTTCTCTTTGCGTTGCCCTATGTCGGATTTCTGATCGCAATTATTTTGCTGACCCTTTCCATGGTCCTCATGACTGGTGAACGAAACTATCGGATCTGGATTGCGCTCCTATCTGTCGGGGGGCCGATATTGCTTCTTTTGTTCTTCAATTCCGCTCTCGGAACGCAGTTCCCCAAGGGTGAACTGATTAAGATACTTGGCTTCTGATCGGAGACACTGATGATAAACGAGATTCTTGCAGCCCTTGCGGCAGTTGCTAACTTACAAAACTTTCTGATCATGGCCGCCGGTATCTGGGGGGGCGTAATTGTCGGGGCTATTCCCGGCATGACAGGCACAATGGCTGTGACCTTGGCGCTGCCATTCACCTTTTACATGGCACCGGTTCCGTCAATCCTTCTGCTGGTGGCTTTGTATAAAGGGTCAACCTACGGTGGGTCGGTATCAGCGATTTTGATTAAGACTCCGGGCACGGCTTCGGCTGCTTGCACGGCACTTGATGGCTACCCATTGGCCCGACAAGGCAAAGGGGGCAAAGCGCTCAACATGGCGCTCTATTCCTCGGTGATTGGCGATTTCCTGTCGAATATCTCGCTGATTTTCTTTGCGGCCCCCCTCGCGTTACTGGCGCTGCATATCGGCCCGCCCGAGTTCTTTATGCTGATGCTCTTTGCGCTGACGACTGTCGCAGGGGTGTCAGGCGGTTCACTGCTGTTGGGTATGGTCTCTGCGGCACTTGGTCTGCTGCTGGCAACGGTTGGCGAAGACCTCTACGGCTCTTTCCGCTTTGCTTTTGTGCCTGACATGCAAGCCGGCCTGTCGATTGCACCGGTTCTGATTGGCCTTTTTGCCCTCCCTGAATTGATCAAATTGGTGGTCATGCGCGCAGCCAAAACTGATGAGGCAGCGCCACTGGGGGCCCAGCATGTGACACGCGAGGAGTTTATGGGGTCGCTGCGTAGCATTCTCAAAGGCTCTGTGATTGGCTCAATCCTGGGTGCAATCCCCGGTATTGGACCCTCCTCTGCGGCATTCTTTTCTTATGGTGAAGCGCAACGGAGTTCCAAGAACGGCGCTAACTTCGGGAAAGGCGAACTTGAGGGTATCGCTGCGTCAGAATCTGCGAATAACGGTGCCTGCGGGGCAACGATGATCCCGCTTCTCGCATTGGGCGTACCCGGCGATGTGATCACCGGCGTGATGCTTGGTGCCTTCATGATCCAAGGCCTAACTCCAGGCCCGCTGCTGTTTCAAACCAACATGCATGAAATTTACATGCTGTTCATCGGTATGTTGTTCTCTTCGGTGCTTTTGTTTTTCGCAGGCAAGATCACCATGCGGATGTTCACAAAAGTGGCGCTGATCCCGCAAACCTTGCTGACGCCGTTGGTGCTGCTTCTGTGTATCTTCGGGATCTATTCTATCGCCTCCAGCACCTTCGATGTGGCCGTGCTTCTTGTGATGGGTCTGGTTGGGTTTGGTATGTTTCTGCTGAACATTCCCGCAGCTCCCTTCCTTATTGCATTCATCCTCGGCCCGATGATCGAAGAAAACCTGCGCCGCGCGCTGGCAATATCACGGGGCGATCCGGCGGTGCTGCTCTCATCGCCCATAACATGGGCCTTCGCCGCGCTAATCATCTTTGTGCTTGGGCTAACCGTCCGCCGAGAATTCTCAAAATCTAAAGAAAGACGAGTTCAGCAATGATAGACCTGAACAAAACAACCTTTGCATTTGATGGCCTGACCGGGGACGCGGCAAAGCATCTGGCACATCTGATCTCATTCGATACGGTCTCGTGTAAGTCCAACCGCGCGCTCATTGATTATATGGCTGCATTCTTTGGGGATTTGGGCGGGCGGATCACGATCCTGCCTGACAAAACCGGAACCAAAGCAAATCTGATTGCGGCTTTTGGGCCCGAGGATAAAGCGGGTATCGTCTGGTCAGGTCATACAGATGTTGTCCCCGCAGATGAACCGGAATGGGAAAGTGCCCCCTTTGTCGCCGAAATCAAAGGCGACAAGCTCTTTGGTCGGGGCTCTTGCGATATGAAGGGATTTGCTGCCTGTGTTATGGCAGTGGCACCGCAACTGGCACAGGCGGTACTTGCGCGTCCGATCTACCTTTGCTTTTCCTATGACGAGGAAGTGGGCTGTTTGGGTGCACCTGCGATTGCGAAGTATCTTGGGCAACTGCCTATGCCGCCAGAGTTAGCGATCATCGGCGAACCTTCGATGATGAAGCTGATCACAGGGCAGAAAGGCAAGATCGCCATGCGAG
This sequence comes from Sulfitobacter sp. M22, assembly GCF_021736025.1. Lineage (NCBI taxonomy): Bacteria > Pseudomonadati > Pseudomonadota > Alphaproteobacteria > Rhodobacterales > Roseobacteraceae > Sulfitobacter > Sulfitobacter sp. M22. The sequence continues at coordinate 50,983 of NZ_WMEC01000004.1, forward strand.
CGCATGTAACGGGCATGGCCGGGCATTCGTCATTCGCCCCAGAGCATGTCAACGCCATTGAATTTGCGTCCAAGGTGGTTGAACGGATTTCCGAGCGCGGCAGGCTTTATGAAAAAGAGGGTCCCTTCGATCAGGATTTCACCGTACCGCACGCGACGATGCTGGTGACGATGATGCAAGGCGGTGTTGCAACAAATGTTACGCCTGACAATTGCACGCTTACATTCGAATTGCGCTCAATCAGCGGTATGGATCCCGAGCGGGATATGGAAGGGCTTTTGGATGGGATCACGCGTGAGATAGTCCCCCCAATGCAAGAGAAAATCCCCGGTACAGGCATCCGTTTCGAAAAGATTTTTTCCTATCCCGCCATGGGCGATGCTCGGGGAACCCAAGGCTTTCAACGCTATGGCGACCTTCTGCCGGCATGGGGGGGTAAGGTTTCATATGGTTCAGAAGGCGGTGTGTTTGAACAAATCGGCGGGATTCCTGCAGTGATTGTCGGGCCGGGTTCTATCGATCAAGCACATAAACCCAATGAGTTCGTAGAGATCGGCCAACTTGCAACCTGCGTTCAGTTTTTAAGCGATCTTATTAGCTTCACCTCCTTGGATCAGGTTTGATGGATCAGCTACGCCCAGAGTTTCTGACCCTGCCGTAAGCTGCAATTTGTTGTTTGCGGCAGGGGCAACGCGCCGCATAATCAAACCAACCAGATAAGCCGAACTCTTTCATCGCTTGAGCTACCATCGGCTCGTAGACCCCGAAATAAATTTACCATAATAATAGTTACAGGCTTTAGCGTTGTAGCGCGGCGCGCGCTATCCCCAAGTGCGACTCTTGTTAGAAAACAGTAGTTTATCTAATGAGAGGAATCGGTATGGGAGCCGTTTACGACCAACTAAGTATCACAGAACGACGCAAGATAGAACGCTGGAGACACGCAAAGGTCCCTGTCGATGAGATGGCGCGCGTTCTGAAGCGCTGCAGATCAACGATATTCCGCGAGCTAAAACGCAACAATTTCTCGGATGAAAACATGCCTGGATGCGATGGCTATTACGGTGCCGCTGCGCACCTGATGCAAGCGGAGCGTCGTGCTCGGGAGCGCAAACTGATCAAACATCCCGAGCTTCGCAAGCGTGTGATTGAGCGTATCAAGAACGGTTGGACACCCGAGCAGATCAGTAACCGCATGATCCACGAGCGCACTCCCCTCAGGGTCTGCCAGGAAACCATCTATCGCTATATCTATTCCAAGGAAGGTCAGCGCGAAGACCTGTGGTGGTATCTACCGACCCACCGTGTCGCCCGCAGACCACGTCGCACCAGAAAACGCAGAGAGCCCAAATTCCACCGCGATGTCAGTATCCTGTTCCGACCTGATGATGTTGCTCATCGCCGTCAGTTTGGCCACTGGGAAGCTGATTTGATGCTGTTCAAACAAAAGCTTGGCCAGTCCAACGTTACCTCATTGGTTGAGCGCGTCAGCCGCTTCACTGTGATCCTAAAGAACCCCAACAAGCGCACCAAGCCGGTTATGGGTAAGATCATGAGTGCCATTAGAGATCTCCCCTTCGTCGCCCGTCGGTCCATTACCTTCGACCGCGGAACCGAGTTTGTCAGTTGGCCGCACCTCCAAGCCGAGATCGGAACCCAGACGTGGTTTTGTGACCCTTCCAGCCCTTGGCAAAAAGGCACAGTCGAGAACACAAACCGACGCCTTCGAAGGTGGCTGCCCCGCAAACGCGACATCCGGCAATGCACAGATCACGATATGAAGGTGATCTGTGATCGCCTCAACAACACGCCGCGCAAGTGCCTTGGATGGAAAACGCCAGCCGAGGTCTTTCGCGAAAAGATATTGGAGGAAATGCGATGACACCCCTACCCTGAGTTCGGCAAGAGTCGCGGTTCAGGTATCGCTCACACCCCTACCCTGAGTTCGGCAAGAGTCGCGGTTCAGGTATCGCTCACAGCTGGTGCGAACGCAGGCGAGTTGGCAAATGCGTTGAAGGAGGCTATCGGCATTCCCCGTACTGCCGCGCGGAAGCGGGTGGAGCGGTTGTTAACGCTAGGCCAGATGCTGGCAGAGTATGTGGGGTTGTATGCCCGGGCGATTGAGGCTGTAGGGGAAGGCTTTGACGTGCCGGATCTTGAGGCGTTTCAATTGCCACCCGCCCCCAACCTTACGCCTGCGCTAGATACAGTCGCCAGTCACCAAGCTGGGTGATGTCTGTACTATCTGCAATTGCTTCGGCCTCACAAATGAACCCTTTCACCTGCCGCCCGTCTGACAGATCGACAGTGCCTATTCCCAGCGGGGCAGGAATGCCCTTCAGAAAGCTGCCGACAGTTTCAAAGGGCAAGGACCAAAGCTCTACCGCAATGGGGGCACCCGATCCGGTGGTGCCTTTTACTAATCCCGGCCGAGCAGGTGGATCACCGGCGAGAGCGTAGAAGCGATAGCTATCGGTGGTTGTCGCCGCGCCGAGATAAATCGCGCCTCGCTCGATCAGCTGATGATTCAGCGGCAACCCGTCCATATGGGCACCGCAAACCGCGAGAGTCAGGCCGTCGGTTGCAGCAGGTTTGGGGGTGGGAGCACTGGTGAACGGCCAATCGGTTGCTCCCAATTTGCGCTGCCCTGCCGCCTCAAGAGCGAGGCCCGAAGCTGCGATTTCGGCATCTTTTCCTGCAGCGGCCAGCAGTGTGACGCTGCCCGGACGGCCATCGTCGCGCGTCGGTACGGGCACGGCGATACCGCACATATCCAGCAGGTTCACAAAGTTCGTATAGGTGCCGAAGTTCGAGTTCGGACCGATCGGGTCGGCTTCTAGCTCGGCGACAGTGTGGAAGGTCGGAATGGTTGGCACGCAGAGCATATCCAAGCCTTCCAGCGCGGTTTCAGCAATGCGCGACAGCTCTTTCAGCCGGTACATCCCGCGAAACGCATCCGCGGCAGAAAGCTTTTCGGCCTTGCAAATGACCTGGCGGGTGACGGGTAAGATGGCCTCTGGCTCTTTGTGCAAAAGATCCGCAATGACGGTATACCGCTCCGCGACCCATGCCCCTTCATAAAGCATATCCGCCACATCATAGAGCGGCGTAAAATCAATCTCGCGTATCTCGGCACCTTGGTCGCGCAGCAGGTCCACCGCGGCGTTGAACGAAGCCTCTTGAACGGCGTCACCCGAAAAGCGGATGCTTTCGCGGCTAGGGATGCCGATCACGGGGGCGGGTTTTGGCGCAGCAAGGGCGGGAGCCGAGATGTGTCGTGCATAGGCATCGGCGGCATCATAGGCGCAGGCGACGGAGAAAGCCGTATAGGCGTCCGCGACGGTGAGCGCGAAAACCGAGATCGTCTCGACCGATCTACACGCGGGCACGACGCCAGTTGCGGACAAGGCACCAAGGGTTGGTTTCAGACCTACGATATTGTTCAGCGCTGCCGGCACCCGCCCGGAGCCGGCCGTATCTGTGCCAAGCGAGAAGGCGACGATGCCATGGCCTACCGCCACGCCGGACCCGCCGGAGGAACCGCCGGGCACGATTTCAGGATCTATCGAGTTGCGCGGCGCGCCGTAGGGGGTGCGGACGCCCACAAGCCCTGTGGCAAATTGATCAAGGTTGGTCTTGCCGATAAAAATTGCCCCCGCCTCGCGTAGTTTGGCCACGACAAAGGCATCTTGCGTCGGGGTATAGGCATAGGCGGGGCAGGCGGCAGTCGTCTCATAGCCCGCGACATCGATGTTGTCCTTCACCGCAAAGGGCACGCCCCAAAGCGGTTTGGCGGGGTCGTATGGCCCGATCGCGGCCGCCGCTGCTTGGGCCTCAGCTTCGCTAGTCATCGATAGAAAGATGCATGGGTCATCCACATCTCGAAAACGGGTATAGATCTGTGCGATGATCTGTTCAGGTGACACGCCGCGCGCATAGGCCGCGTGGAGATCGGAGATGGTCATCGCAATATCAGTCATAGGAGGCTCTTTTATAATTCAATCAATGTAATCGTCGCGTGCAGTACCACTGGGCTTGCCTCAGTCGTCCTCTGTTGCGCTGCAGAATTCAAATGCTAAGAATTCACAAAAGCGGTGCAAAAAATGCACCATTAAAGACAAGGGGCCTTTCCGATGAAACATCTGCAAACTTTCCGCTTCATTGAGGCAGTGTCGCGCGCGGGCTCGATTCGGAAAGCGGCAGATGATATGAACATCACGGCCTCTGCCCTGAACCGTCGCATCCAGCGGTTCGAAGAGGAGTTCGGCGTCGAAATCTTCGAACGCTTACCGCGCGGTGTCCGTCTGAACCCTGCGGGCGAATTGCTGATGCAGCACTTCCTGATGCAGGAATCGGATTTGCGCCGGGTAAGAAGCCAGGTCGCTGATCTTTCCGGCGAACGACGGGGTCATGTGACGGTGGCTTGCTCTCAGGCGCTGATCCCATATTTTCTGCCGGCACGCACCGCCGCCTACCGGCGCGACCATCCCGGGGTCACTTTTTCTGTTCAGGTGCGCGACCGCGAAGACGCAGAGCGTGATCTGGCCGAATTTAAAAGTGACCTAGCGTTGGTCTTCGAGCCTGTACATATGGTCGACTTGGAAGTGCTGATGCGGATCCCGCAGGTCATTCATGCCATCATGCGACGCGATCACCCCTTGGCTGCAAAGCCAGAGGTACGGCTGCGTGACTGTCTGGACCAGCCCCATGTGATTCCGTCGCGCCGATATGGGGTGCGGGCCATGCTGGATGATGCTGCTGCGCGGGGGTCGCGCCCGCTGCGCCCTATCGCGACATCAGACAGCTTTGAGTTCATGCGCCATTACGTACTGCATGAAAACGCCATCGCATTCCAGATCCCGATCGGACTGAATATGGGGGACTGCGCACAGCTAACCTCGCGCCCACTGGCGTTACGTGACGTCGCGGCGGGTAGTCTGGTGCTGTGTCAGTTGCGCGGTCGGACCTTGCCTGTGGCTTCCGCTCGTTTCGGATTGGCCCTTTCCACCGCATTAGAACAGTTTTCCGACGCTTAGAGGCCTGCTCCTACTGGTCGATTTTTCGAGTGATGCATTTTTTGCACCGCTTTGTGTAAAAATGAGCAGACGTAATCATCGCAAGGATTTTGTAGTCATTGAATCACATCAGATGCGCTCTCTCCTCCCAGGGCGGCGCACCATCATTGGAGATTTAAATGACACATGCACCGTTCTTGAACCGCCGGGGCTTCCTTGGCACTTCTGCCGCTTTGTTGGGCACCGCCGCGTTGAGCGGTCTGGCACGTCCCGCCATGGCTGCCGACCCGCTGACAGTGGGATTCATCTACGTCGGGCCCAAAGACGATTTCGGCTATAACCAAGCACACGCCGAAGGTGCCGCAGCGGTCAAGGCGATGTCTGGCGTGGTCGTGCTGGAAGAAGAAAACGTCCCCGAAAGCCAAGACGTGCAAAACTCGATGGAATCGATGATCAATTTCGATGGGGCCAAGCTGATCTTCCCCACCTCCTTTGGCTACTACAAACCCCATGTGCTTGAGACAGCGCCGAAACACCCTGACGTACGGTTCGAACATTGCGGCGGTCTGTGGTCCGAAAACGATCCATCGAACGCTGGTTCCTATTTTGGCTATATCGGCATGGGGCAGTACCTGAACGGCGTTGCGGCCGGTCATGCGACCAAGACCAAGAAGATTGGTTTCGTCGCGGCCAAACCGATTCCGCAGGTGCTTAACAACATCAACTCTTTCCTGCTGGGCGCGCGTTCGGTTGATCCGGCGATCGTCTGTCAGGTGATCTTCACCGGTGAATGGTCACTCGCGGTAAAAGAAGCCGAAGCTACCAATGCGCTGGCAGACCAAGGCTGTGATGTGGTGACCTGCCACGTCGATGGGCCAAAGGTGATCTGTGAAACAGCTGTCTCGCGCGATATCTTTGTCTGTGGTTACCACGCCGACCAGACACCGGTTGCAGGCGACAAATACCTGACCGGTGCCGAATGGAACTGGGCGAACGTCTATACCGACATGGTGGCCAAAACTCTTTCAGGAGAGCAGATCCCGAACTTCGTGCGTGGCGGTCTGGCTGATGGCTTCATCAAGATGAGCCCCCTCGGCCCCGCCGTGAGCGATGCGGCCCGGGCGCAATTTGAAGCGACAAAGGCCGAAATCGAAGCCGGCGGATTTGCCGCGATCAAAGGACCACTGAAAGACAACAAGGGCAATGTGATCGCCGCCGAAGGAGAATCCTTTGTCGAAACTGATGTCGCGATCGAGAGCATGGACTACCTTGTCGAAGGCGTGATCGGGTCCACAAGCTAAAATGACTTTGGTTGCTCAAGCTGAAAAGCCCGCGGCCACTGCGGCGCGGTCCTTTATAAGGATCGCGCCACGGGCCGAGGCTGTGGTGATCCCGATCTGTGCTTTACTGGCTGGTTTCGCTTTATTTAGTCTCTTTTTGCTGATGGTCGGGAAATCTCCGATCGATTTTTACCTGCTGGTTTGGAAGGCGGGATTTTCCTCTGAATTCTCGTGGCAGAACACGTTATCGCGCGTGGCACCGCTGGTGCTCGCGGCACTTTGCGTCGCGCTTCCCGCGCGACTGGGGCTTGTGGTTATCGGCGGTGAAGGCGCAATTGTACTGGGCGGTCTGGCGGCGGCAGTTGTAGGCACCGCTGTTGCGAGTATGCCGGTTGCGCTTGGTATGGTCGCAATGGCGATCGCCGCGATGATTGTCGGCGGCGTCTGGATCGGTGCCGTGGGCGCGTTGCGTATCAAACGGGGCGTGAACGAAACCATCGCATCCCTGCTGATGGCCTATATCGCCATCGCTCTGCTGAACCATTTCGTCGAAGGTCCGTTCCGCGATCCGGCCTCGCTCAACAAACCCTCCACGGTGCCGCTGACGGATAGTTTACGTGTCGGGGATATGCCGTTTCTTCCGTCGCATTGGGGCATCCTTGCAGGCGTGCTTGCCTGCATCTTTACGTGGGTTCTGATCGAACGTACGACGCTTGGGTTTGCTGCGCGTATTGCTGGCGACAACGTGCGTGCCGCGCAGGTGCAAGGGCTACCCGTCGGGCGTCTGGTGATCGGTTTTACTGCGCTTGGCGGCGCCTTCGCTGGACTGGCGGGCTACTTCGAAGTGACCGCGGTGCACGGTTCTGCCAATGCGTCGCTGGTCGCGGGCTATGGCTATACCGGCATCCTAATCGCCTTCCTTGCACGGCATAATCCGCTGGCAATCCTGCCGGTCGCGGTTCTGTTTGGCGGGTTCGAAGCCTCTAGCGGGCTGATCCAGCGGCGCATGGAATTGCCAGATGCCACAATCCTCGTCTTTGAAGGTATCGTGTTTCTGGTGATCCTGCTGAGCGAGGCGCTCTACGGGCGGCTGCCAATCTTTACCTCTGCCTTCTGGGAGAAACGCTAATGGAACAGGTAGATGTTGGCCTTTGGGGTGTGCTCATCGCCATTCTGGGCGGGGCCATCCGCGTCTCGACCCCGTTTATCTTTGTGTCTCTGGGGGAGCTTTTGACCGAACGTTCTGGCCGGTTCAACCTTGGTCTAGAAGGTATATTGGTGTTCGGCGCGATGAGCGGCTACGCCGTGGCTTACGAAACCAACAGCGCATTCATTGGCGTGTTGGCAGCGGCCGTGGCGGGGGCTTGTTTTGGGTTGTTGCATGGGTGGATCTGCAAGTTCAAAGGGGTGAACGACATTGCTGTCGGGATCGCCATGATGCTGCTTGGCATGGGGCTCGCCTTCTTTTTCGGCAAACCCTATATCCAGCCACAAGCGCCTGATCTGCCTGCGATCAGCTTGGGCTGGTGGTCTGATATCCCGCAGCTGCGGGCCGCACTTGAGGTGAATGTGCTGTTCATCGTTGGCGGGCTGCTAGCGCTTGCCATTGCATGGATGTTGCGTACCACCCGCATGGGGCTGCGCTTGCGCGTGGTCGGGGACAGTACCGATGCGGCGCGTGCTATGGGGCTGAGCCCCGATCGCATCCGGCTGCTCGCAACCGGCGCGGGTGGCGCGTTGGCAGGCGTCGGCGGTGCCTATCTGTCGCTGTATTATCCCGGCAGCTGGACGGAGGGCATTTCCTCGGGCCAAGGCCTGATGGCCATTGCGCTGGTGATCTTTGCCCGTTGGAACCCGATCAACTGCTTTTGGGCGGCATTGCTCTTTGGCGGGGCGGGCGCACTTGGCCCGGCCTTGCAATCGGTGGGCATCACCGAAGGCTATTACCTTTTTGGTGCGGCACCCTACGCCCTGACACTGGGGCTTTTGATCCTCACCAGCGCGCCGGATCGCGCGGTACAAGGCGCACCGCTTGCGCTGACACTGACGAAATAAGGATAGAGACTATGAATGGTTTGGGTGGACTGAACAAATCTGAGCAAGGTGTCGTGATTGGCATGGTGCAGTTGCAACTGCCAACTGTCGCGACCAAAGCTGAACTGACAGCACAAACTGCCCGCGTGGTTGATCTGGTCGGCAAGGCGCGCCGCAATATGGCGACGATGGATCTGGTGGTATTCCCTGAGTACATGCTGCACGGGCTGTCGATGAACACCGACCCCGAGATCATGTGCTCCATGGACGGACCGGAAGTTGCGGCGCTCAAGCAGGCCTGCGTCGACAATGACATCTGGGGCTGCTTTTCAATCATGGAGCTGAACCCCGGCGGGTACCCCTATAACACCGGCCTGATCATCGACCCGCAGGGTGAGGTTCAGCTGTACTATCGCAAGATGCATCCCTGGGTACCGGTAGAACCGTGGGAGCCGGGCGATGGCGGCATTCCGGTCTGCACCGGTCCCAAAGGGGCCAAGATCGGGCTGATCATCTGCCACGACGGGATGTTCCCCGAAATGTCCCGTGAAGCGGCGTACAAAGGGGCCGAGATCATGATCCGTACCGCGGGATATACCGCCCCGATGCGCGAGGCGTGGCGGTTTACCAACCAATCCAACAGCTTCTGTAACCTGATGATCACCGCGAACGTGTGTATGTGCGGCTCTGACGGGACGTTCGACAGCATGGGCGAGGCAATGATCATCGACCACGAAGGCACCGTCATCGCGCATGGCAAAACCGGACGCGTGGACGAGATCATTACCGCCGAGGTCCGCCCCGATATCGTCCGCGAGGCGCGCATTGGCTGGGGCGTCGAGAATAATCCCTATCAGTTCGGGCACCGCGGATATGTCGCGGTGAAAGGCGGCGCGCAGGATTGCCCTTATACCTATATGACCGATCTGGCGAAGGGGGCGTACCGCCTGCCGTGGGAAGATGAGGTCAAGATCACTGACGGCACAAGCTGTGGCTTCCCGCTGCCTAACCGCAAGTTCGCAGAGCAGGAGCCGCAGTCGTGACCACCGTTCAAAGCCACCCCTACGCCTGGCCCTATAACGGCGATCTGCGCCCCGAGAATACGGCTTTGGTCATTATCGACATGCAGACCGATTTCTGCGGGGTCGGCGGCTATGTCGATCACATGGGCTATGACCTGTCGCTGACCCAGGCACCGATCGCGCCAATCAAATCGCTGTTGGCGGACATGCGGGCCAAGGGCTACCACATCATCCACACCCGCGAAGGGCACCGCCCCGATATGGCCGATCTGCCCGCAAACAAGCGCTGGCGCAGCCAGCAGATCGGGGCCGGGATCGGCGACAGCGGCCCCTGCGGCAAGATCCTGATCCGCGGGGAGACCGGGTGGGACATTATTCCGGAACTTGCCCCGCTGGAGGGTGAGGCGATCATCGACAAGCCTGGCAAGGGCAGCTTCTATGCGACCGATCTGGAGCTGATCCTGCGCACAAGGCAGATCGAGAACCTGATCCTCACCGGCATCACAACCGATGTCTGTGTTTCCACCACGATGCGAGAGGCGAATGATCGCGGGTTCGAATGTGTGGTCGTCGAGGATTGTTGCGGGGCCACTGACCCTGCGAACCATGCTGCGGCGATCAAGATGGTCACGATGCAGGGCGGCGTCTTTGGGGCCGTGACCACCAGCGCTGATCTGATCGCGGGGCTTCCGGCATGAAGGCCCCCACGCGCTCGTCAGGCGGTGCCATCAGCGTCGAAGCCGTCGCCATGACCATGCGTTTTGGTGATTTCACAGCGCTCGATGATGTCTCTCTCAAGATACCGGCGGGCAGCTTCCATGTGCTGTTGGGCGAAAACGGTGCCGGAAAATCGACGCTGGTGAAATGCCTCATGGGGTTTAACCGCGCCACAAGCGGCGAGATGATTGTGGATGGCGCTCAGGCGTTCAGGACCGATCCGAAGGTTGCGCAATCACTGGGGCTGGGAATGGTTTATCAGCATTTCACCCTCGTTCCCGCGCTTACCGGCGCCGAAAACCTCGTGATCAGTCGGGCCGACACGCCAAGCATCATCGACTGGGCGCAGGAACATCAGTCGCTTCAAACCTTCATGGCGACCATGCCATTCAGCGTTCCGCTCGACCGTCCGGTGAACCAGCTTTCCGCAGGCGAAAAGCAAAAGCTTGAGATCATCAAACAGCTTTACCTTGGCAACCGGTTTTTGATCTTGGACGAGCCGACGTCGGTGCTGACCCCAACCGAAGCGGATGAGGTTTTGGGCCATATCCGCGCGATGACGGACGCGGGCGCGCTGACTGTGCTTATGATCTCGCATAAATTCCGCGAGGTGACGGCTTTTGCCGATCACGTGACGATCTTGCGCCACGGCAAATATGTCGCCGGCGGAGCTGTTGCCGAGATGAGCATAGAAGAGATGAGTGCAGCGATGATGGGCAAAGCGCCTGTCCTTAATCCGCGTGTTCGGGTTGATACGGCGCGCAAACCTGTGCTGCACCTACATAACATTCAGGCGCATGACCGCAGCGGGCTAAAGAGTATCCAGATCGACGAGGTGACCCTGCATTCCGGCGAGGTTCTGGGCATCGCGGGCATTTCCGGCAACGGCCAGATGGAGCTGATGGAAATCCTGACAGGCCAGCGCCGCATCCAAGCGGGCAAGATTCTGGCCAATGGCACCCCCTACACCGCCACAAGGGCAGAGGCTCGGAAGCACAAAATCCGCTACCTGCCCGAAGAACCCCTGCGCAACGCTTGCGCCCCAAAGATGAGCGTCGCCGATAATCTTGCGTTCAAGATGTTCGACGTCGGCCGCAATGGCCGGCCCGCGTTCTGGTGCAATCGCAAAGACATGGCGCGCAATGCGGATCAGCTGATTGCGGAATTTAACGTCAAGACAACCTCACCTGACGCACGTATCGCCTCGCTTTCCGGCGGGAACGTGCAACGCGCTGTTCTGGGGCGCGAGTTGACCGGCGAAGTGAATGCGTTGATCATCTCCAACCCCTGTTTTGGGCTGGATTTCGGTGCCGTTTCCGCCATCCGCGACCGCATCATCGAAGCACGCAACAACGGCACGGCAGTACTGCTGATAAGCGAGGATCTTGACGAGATCATGGAGCTTTCTGACCGCATTTTGGTTATGTCAGAAGGGCGCATTGCCTTTGAAACCACTGCCGCCTCGGCCGATCTTACCGAGATCGGGCAGCATATGGCAGGGCATGCCGCATGATGCAGATCCCAGCCCGACCATTCGACTTTCCGCTCGAACGTGATCGGGTTGCGCTGGTCATTATCGACATGCAGCGCGATTTTATCGAACCGGGGGGCTTTGGCGCAAGCCTTGGCAACGATGTCCGCCCGCTGCAAGCAATCGTGCCCACGGTTGCGCGGCTGCTTGCAGGCTTTCGCGCCGCTGGCTTGCCGATCTTCCACACCCGCGAAGCACACCGTCCCGACCTGTCCGACTGCCCACCCGCCAAACGTCTACGCGGTGCGCCGGCGCTACGTATTGGGGACGCGGGGCCCATGGGCCGTGTGTTGATCAAAGGCGCGCCCGGTTGCGAGATCATCCCCGAGCTGACCCCGCTGCCGGACGAGACGGTGATCGACAAACCCGGAAAAGGTGCCTTCTACGCCACAGATTTCGGCGACGAGCTTGCCGCACGAGGGATCACCCAGCTTGTATGCGCAGGTGTTACGACCGAGGTTTGCGTTCAAACCACCATGCGCGAGGCCAATGATCGCGGGTTTGAGTGCCTCTTGGCCACTGATGCCACCGAGAGCTATTTCCCAACCTTCAAGGCCGCTGCTATCGAAATGATCGTCGCCCAAGGGGGCATTGTCGGCTGGGCAACCGATACGGATACAATTCTAGGAGCGATTAATGGCTGAGGGTCTGTCAACACCACGCGTGTTTAGGGGCCTAGGGGTGGATTCCGGTAGGGGGCAGGATCGTATCACAAGGAACTCTGTCGCTGCCGCTTCATAATATCGAGCACAGTATTTTTGCTGATCCCAAGGTCGCGGGCGATCCATCGGTATGATCGACCGTCTTCCACGGCTTGAATGACCTTTGGCGCGAGCTTGTCGGATTTTGGGCGTTGTCCTGGCTGGCGACCGAGCTTCTTTCCTCGCGCCCTTGCGGCGGCGAGCCCGGATTTCACCCTTTCGCTGAGCAGATCGCGTTCAAACTGAGCAATCCCGGCCAGCATGGTGGCCATCATTCGACCATGTGGCGTCTCTACTTCGAAGGTCATGCCGCTCATGGCTACAACGGAGACTTTCCAGCCGGCGAGCCTGTTCAGGGTATCCAGCAGGTCCTGAGTGGACCGCCCCCACCGAGAAAGTTCGCTGACCAGGATGGCGTCGATTTGTCGTGCCTGCGCCAGGTCGAGTACCCGGTTGCGCGCAACGCGATTGTCGGACGCGCCAGAGGCTTTTTCCTTGAACACTCCCACCACGTCATACCCGCCGCGCTCGGCGAACGCGGTGAGCTCCGTGACCTGCCGCTCGCAGGACTGGTCGAACGTGGAAACCCGGGCATAGATAGCGGCGCGCTGTCCCATTTGAACCCCCTTTGAATCGGGCCTTGCAAGTCGTTGGTTTTGCTGGTGCGGGAATTGTCCTGAACAGACTAATGACTAACAAGGACAAACTCGTATGCCAAGACGCTCTATCCTGACCGCGCGCCAGCGCGCGGCGCTGTTCGATCTGCCGACAGACGAAGCCACCATCCTCTACCACTACACACTGGCGGACGATGACCTCGAATTCATTCGAACCCGTCGCCATGCACGCAATCGCCTCGGCTTCGCCCTTCAGCTTTGTGCTTTCCGATATCCTGGCCGACTGTTGGCGTCGGGTGAGGTCATTCCAGAGGCCATCAGCAGCTTCATCGCAGCACAGCTTGGCGAAGAGATGGATGAGCTTTGCCGATACGCCGAGACCGACGTAACGCGGCGCAGGCATTTGGTCGACTTGCGCCAGCTCTATGGCTTCAAGATGTTCTCCGGGCATCGCGCGCGGGAACTGAAGGCCTGGCTGGCAGGCGAGGCGGAGGTGGCAACCTCCAACCATGATCTGGCCCGCCGGTTTGTCGAAGAGTGTCGCCGGACCCAGACGATCTTGCCGGGTGTGTCCGTGATCGAGCGCCTCTGCGCGGATGCACTCGTGGCGGCGGAACGCCGGATCGAAAGCGCCATCGTGAACCGGCTGGATGAGGATAGAAAGGCCCGCCTGGACACCCTGCTCACGGAGATGGTCGATGGCACGGTCAGCCGGTTCGTCTGGCTGCGCCAATTCGAGGTTGGTCAGAACTCGGCCGATGTTGGCCGCCTCCTCGATCGGCTGGAGGTTCTGCGGGATCTGAACATCTCGCTAGATATCCTCGCGGGCATTCCACCCCATCGGGTGACCGGCCTGCGGCGTCAGGGCGAACGCTACTTTGCCGATGGTCTGCGTGACATCAGCAGCGACCGCCGCCTGGCCATTCTCGCGGTTTGCGCCGTCGAGTGGTGTGCCGCGATTTCCGACGCGGTGGTCGAGACCCATGACCGGATCGTCGGCAAGACCTGGCAGGGCGCGAAGAGGCTGTGCGACGCCAAAATCGCCGACGCAAAGGCGGCGGTGCAGGACACCCTGCGCGCCTTCAAATCTCTCGGGTCGGCCCTGCTGGACGCCAGAAGCGATGGGTCTTCCTTGGATCAGGCGACAGAGCTGGCTTGCGGGTGGGGTCGGCTCGAAGGGCTGGTCGCCACCGCCGCCGAGTTGACGCACACGATGGCCGCAGACCCATTGACCCATGTTGGCCAAGGTTATCTTCGGTTCCGGCGCTATGCCCCGCGCATGCTGCGCGTTCTCGATATCGAGGCGGCGGGTATCGCAGCTCCCTTGCTGCAGGCGACCGCGCTGATCGCAGACGATGAAAAGCCCGAAACCCGCCCAGTTGGCTTTCTGCGGCGCGGCTCGAAATGGCACCGCCATCTGAACGCTGCCGCCGGTGACGGCCATCGGCTCTGGGAGGTTGCGGTGCTGTTTCATTTGCGGGAGGCGTTCCGGTCGGGTGACATCTGGCTCCTCCATTCCCGGCGCTACGCTGATCTGAAGCAGGCCCTGGTTCCTGCGGAGGCGGTAGAGGGCGCGCCAAGGCTGACGGTGCCGCTCGACCCGGAAACCTGGCTTGCCGATCGCAAGGCGCGCATGACCGACGGGCTGGCGCGACTGGCCAAGGCGGCTCGCGCAGGGGCGATCCCGGGCGGGTCGATCGAGAATGGCGTCTTGAAAACTGACCGCCTGAGTGCGGCGGTGCCGCAAGAGGCGGACGAGCTGGTGCTCGATCTCTACGACCGGTTGCCGACCATACGGATCACCGAACTGCTGCAGGAGGTCGATGCAGATATTGGCTTCACGGAAGCCTTCACACATCTGCAGACCGGCGCGCCCTGCAAAGACCAGATCGGGATGCTGACCGTGCTGTTGGCTGAAGGTTTGAATCTTGGGCTCAGCAAGATGGCCGAAGCGACCAGCACACATGACTACTTCCAACTCTCCCGCTTGTCGCGATGGCATATGGAGAGCGATGCCATCAACCAGGCCCTCGCCTTGGTAATTGAGGCACAGGCCCGGCTGCCCATGGCCCAATTCTGGGGCGGGGGCGTCACCGCGTCCAGTGACGGGCAATTCTTCCCCGCCGCCCGGCAGGGCGAAGCCATGAACCTCATCAACGCGAAATACGGCTCCGAGCCAGGCCTCAAGGCCTATACCCATGTCTCCGACCAGTTCGGCCCCTTTGCCACCCAGAACATTCCGGCCACCGTGAGCGAGGCGCCCTACATTCTGGACGGGCTGCTGATGAACGAGGCCGGACAAAAGATCTCGGAGCAGTATGCCGACACCGGTGGCTTTACAGACCAGGTCTTTGCCGTGACCGCGCTGCTGTCCTACCGGTTCATTCCGCGCATCCGGGATCTGCCGTCAACGCGGCTCTATCTCTTCGATCCCGCCACCGCGCCGAACGAGTTGCGCGGCTTGATCGGCAGCAAGATCCGCGAAGGCGTCATCGTCCAGAACTGGCCTGGCGTCCTGCGTGCCGTGGCCACCATGGCGACGGGCGTCCTGCCGCCCAGTCAGTTGCTCAAAAAGTTCGCCGCCTATCCGCGCCAGCACGAGCTGGCCGTGGCGCTCCGCGAAATCGGCCGCATCGAACGCACCCTCTTCATCATCGAGTGGCTACTCGACGCCGACATGCAGCGCCGGGCCCAGATCGGCTTGAACAAGGGCGAGGCCCATCACGCCCTGAAAAACGCCCTGCGCATCGGGCGACAGGGCGAAATCCGTGATCGCACCGCCGAGGGGCAGCACTACCGCATGGCCGGCCTCAACCTGCTCGCTGCCATCATCATCTACTGGAACACCAAGCATCTCGGTCAGGCCGTCGCCGCGCGTCAGCGGGCCGGGTTGAATTGTGCGCCCAATTTACTGGCGCATATCTCGCCGCTCGGCTGGGCACACATCCTGCTCACTGGCGAATACCGGTGGCGGCGGCAAACCGGGGCCAGCTTGTGAAGTAATCAGCCCTATTTCTTGCCACCGTCACGGCTCCCAAACGGACGCACCGCGATCATCGCCACCACAAAGGCGGCACAGAGTTCAAAATGGAGGAAAGAAGGGGGTGTCAGGGCCTTGTGATACGATCCTGCCCCCTACCGGAATCTACCCCGCCTAGTGCCCGATGGCTGGCAAAACATGACGTTCGAGCCCTTTCGCGAAGGCGTCGAGATTTGCCACCTCACTCGCGGCGGCCCAGACGTCGCCCTGCTGCGCTACGCCCCGGGAGCCTCCGTCCCACGCCACCGCCATCAAGGGTTGGAGATGATCATCGTCCTGTCCGGAAGCCAAAGCGATGAAAACGGGCGGTATATGACCGGAGATGTAGTGCTGAATCCTGGAGGAAGTGAGCATGAGGTCTGGTCAGAGGATGGATGTACTGTCCTGATCCAGTGGGAACGGCCGGTGGCCTTTGTCGGGTGAGCGACAAACCTTATCTGAATCGCCTTGCTGAGCGAAGATCTTTTGATTGAATGCCACGCTACAGAGTTTTAGCAAGCCCGTTTGCACCGCATTTACAGGTCAGAATCTCATATTCTCCATTCCCATCGCTAGCGCGCGCTACCAACAAGAGTAAGCGGTGCTCCCACCCCACCTTCCTCGTGAGCTGCTGATCTGAGAATTTGAAGGTGAGTATCGGAACGTGAGGATTGCCTTCAAAGGCAGCCAGTATCCGAAAAGCGTCATTCTGGACGCGGTGTTTTGCTATGTCCGATATGCGGTTTCCTATCGCGATTTTGAAGAGATTATGGCCGAACGAGGTGTCGAAGTTGACCATACGACCCTAAACCGGTGGGTCGTGAAATATGCCCGTTGATCGCCGCAAACGCCCACGCCAAGAAGCGACCGACAGCCGTTTCCTGGCGGATGGACGAGACTTACATCAAGATCAAAGGCAAGTGGGCCTACTATTTCGAGCTGTCGCCAAGTTCAGAAAATCCCGTGATTTCATGCCGTTAGAGTGCCGGGATGAGGCAGAAGCCGCCGCATTTTTCGCTCGAGAAATTGGGAGTAACGACTTTTCCGACAGGGTGGTCACCGACAAAAGCGGCGCAAATCTCGTCGGGCTTTGACAAACTGCAATTTGCCAAACTTTGCGACAGAAACTAGGAAACCCGTAGTTTAACAGTCACAAAGGCGGTAAGCTCTGGTATGCGGAATCATGTCCTACGCCAATGTACGCTTTCACGGGTACGGTCTCGACGGCATGTGAATGCAGCGCACTTCGGGTTTCCGCCCGACCTGCATGAGTAACCTACGCGTCAGGACGGCAGATGGCGGGTCTGCTTAGGGCCGGGATCGGTCATCCGGTTGGTTGCGCCGAAGCCTGCGAGGTTAAGATCTGCATGCCGCACCGCCGCAAGTCCGGTTTAAGCCCGTTTCGCTAGAATTCTGCTTCGCAGCGAATGGCTGCTGATAAAACATTGCAAGAAACGTTCAGCTACCGCTTGGTTTTGGAAAGGGGATTATGAAAACATCAAGCAAGGTGGTAAGCGCATGTTCCAAAAGCGTGCGCTCTTGATCGCACCACGTTGGTGGCTGACAAAATGAACAATGCATAAAACTGTCGTATAACTGCAGCCCACCCGTCACTAGCATTATTTAAATTCTGAGGAATAGTCGTCATTTCTCGGAGATTTCTTCATGCCTCAAATCACGTTTTCGCGCCGTCAGGCTTTACTGAGTGGTGCTGCACTAGGTGCCTCGTTGGCCATGCCATCCCTGTCGCGCGCACAATCGCGCCCCCTGATCACGCACGGCATTATGTCGGGCGATGTCGCCCACGATGGAGCTGTCATTTGGGGGAGGGCCGACCGTGAGGTAAAAATGTTAGTTGAGTGGGCTACAACCGAAAGTATGTCGGACGCTCGGGCAGCCCCGTCTTTGGCCGTTGGCACACCCACGGATTTTTCTGGCAAACTCGCGCTGACCGGGCTGCCTAGCGATCAGGACATTTTTTATCGTGTGACGATGGCCGATTTGGCTGACGGGACTCGGTCAGAGCCGACCACGGGCCAGTTTCGCACTGCCCCGATGGGAAATCGCGATATTAGCTTCGTGTGGTCTGGTGATACCGCAGGGCAAGGCTGGGGCATCGATGAAGATCGCGGGGGCATGACTACCTACGCCACAATGTTGGGCCATGCACCGGATTTTTTTCTGCACTCTGGCGATACCGTCTATGCTGACGGCCCATTGCAAGAAGAGGTTGAACTTGCAGACGGTACCATTTGGAAGAATATTGTGACATCTGCCAAATCAAAGGTGGCCGAAACACTGGAAGAATTCCGTGGCCAACATCTTTACAACTACATGGATCACAATGTGCGGGCCTTCAATGCTGCTGTCCCAATCATTGCCCAATGGGACGACCATGAGGTCACGAACAACTGGTATCCCAACGAAGTTTTATCCGCTGATGATCGATATACCGTCAAATCAATGCAGCTCTTGTCATCGCGCGCAACGCAGGCATTTCACGATATGTTGCCGACCCGACAAACCCTCAGCGAACCCATGCGGGTTTATCGCAAGGTGCCGTATGGACCCCTGTTGGACATCTTCGTTATCGACATGCGCACGTATCGCGGTGACAACACCTCAAATACTGAGGCTGAGGGCGCACCGTTTCTTGGTGTCGAACAATTGGCTTGGCTTAAACGAGAGCTGGTGAATTCAACGGCTACATGGAAGGTGATCGCGTCAGACATGCCAATCGGCATGATGGTCCGCGACGGCGAAACCAATATGGAAAACGGCGCCAATGGCGACGGCCCCGTACTAGGCCGTGAACAGGATATCGCGGCGATCCTGTCCTTTATCAAAACTGCCCAGATCACAAACACGGTATGGCTGACGGCTGATGTACATTATACAGCAGCGCATCATTACTCTCCAGACCGCGCGGTTTTTCAGGACTTCGACCCCTTCTGGGAGTTCGTTTCTGGCCCGCTACACTCCGGTACGTTTGGTCCTTCGGATTACGATAACACCTTCGGACCAGAGGTTCGTTTTGCCAAACATCCCGAAGCGGGTCAGGCCAACCTGCCGCCCAGCGATGGCCTACAGTTTTTTGGCAAGGTCAATATTGCAGCAGACACAAGCGTGATGACGGTGCGCCTAATGGACAGCGCAGATGTGGAGCTATGGTCTGTGGAACTGGAGCCTACAATTACATGATTTCTGCTTAGCGCTTTGTCATAAAACCGAAGAGTTCGAGTTGTAATCGGACGAGCATCCCATGGCTACAAAGGCCGATGCATTTTATAATCACGTCAGGAAGTCACTACCATGGAAAAGCAGAATAACGCACATCTCTCTTGGGATGAATACGACGAGCTGCGCGACCCCCGCCCAGATAACAACGCGTTCGATGCTGTCGTCGAACGCGCGGTGTCACGTCGTGGTTTCTTGGGCGGCGCTTTGGCATTTGGATCAGGTGCTGCTGTAATGGGGACGGGCCTGTTTGGTTCCGCTACTTCTGCGCGGGCACAAGGATCTACATTCGCATTCCAGCCTATCGGTATTGCGACTGATTTCGATATACACGTCCCGCAGGGTTATCAGTGGAAACCTTTGGTACGCTGGGGCGATGCGCTATTCTCAGAGGCCGAGGGGGCATACTCGCCTGAAAACGGTGTCCAAAATGGCTTGTCAGACAGAGTTTTTGGCGAGAACACGGACGGTATGGAAACGTTTGTCGATGGCGACAAAATCATTTTGGCCATCAACTCAGAATACGCAAATCCTGACATCAACCTTCCTGCCGAAACCCTAGGTGTGCCGCAGTCTGCCGAACAGGTGCAGATTCTGAAGAATATTCAGGGCGTTACCGTTCTGGAGATCGCCGATCAGGGTGATGGGTACCAGGTTGTTGTAGATAGTCCCTATAACCGTCGCATCACACATGAAACGCAAATGACTATGGACGGACCGGCGGACGGTTCTGACCTTGTTCGCACCGATGCTGATCCGGAGGGCAAGTCCCCGAAGGGCACGATGAACAACTGTGGTTCCGGCAAAACGCTGTGGGGCACCTACCTAACCTGCGAAGAGAACTTTAACGGATACTTTGGCACCACGGGCGAGCGCGAAGCGACCGAAGGTGAAATCCGCTACGGCATCGGGGGCGAGGGTCGCTACGCTTATGAAAAATTCGACGCGCGGTTTGATTTATCCAAAGAGCCTAACGAACCTAATCGTCACGGATGGGTGACCGAGGTTAATCCATTAGACCCGCAATCTACGCCGGTCAAGCACACAGCTCTGGGCCGCTTCAAGCACGAGAACGCTGAGATGGTACAGGCCAAAGATGGCCGGATCGTTGTCTACATGGGCGACGATGAGCGCGGTGAGTTCATTTACAAATATGTCTCGAACGGTACTTGGGCAGAAGGTCAGCCGACCGATGGCCTACTAAGCGATGGCATACTGCATGTCGCTAAGTTCAACGACGATATGTCCGGCGAATGGCTACCACTAACACCTGAAACCACCGGTATGGATATCACAGAGATGCTCGTCTTTGCGCGCATGGCAGGTTCCAAGGTCGGTGCGACAACAATGGACCGCCCCGAATGGATTGCTGCCAACCCATTGCGCGTAGAGGCCTATTGCGCTTTGACCAACAATAAGAACCGTGGCGTGAAGCCGAACGCAGGCGGGGACGAAACCCCCGTGGGCGGTCCCAACCCACGCGAGACCAATAAATTTGGTCAGATTGTGCGTTGGCGCCCTACCGGTGAAGATCATGGTGCGCCTGACTTCACTTGGGATCTGTATGTCATGGCAGGCAACCCCGGCGTCTATGATAACAAATACGCTGGCTCCAACAACGTTAACGAAGGCAACATGTTCAACTCGCCTGATGGCATGGCATTTTCGTCTGATGGCCTGTTGTGGATTCAGACTGACGGCGACGACAGCAATGCGGAAGAGTTCAAAGGCCAGGGAAACAACCAGATGCTGATTGGCGACCCTAAAACCGGAGAGATCGCGCGCTTTCTTACAGCGCCCCACGGTGCTGAGGTGACCGGTCTAACTTGGTCACCTGACCGAAAAACTGCTTTTGTTGGCATCCAACATCCGGGCGGTTCGTGGCCCGACAATGTCGGCAAACCGCGCTCGTCCGTCATTTCCATCTGGCGCGAAGATGGAGCAACGATAGGCTAATCTTTATTAGCTTTAAAACTTAGGGCGGGCGGCATTGTAAAATGGTATTGCCCGTCCGCCACGTTCTTCTGAACCCGGCTGCCCTTCTATTCAGTCAGAGACAGTATGAGGTGACCCTGATTTCCTAGACGCCTGCCTCGTTCATTTTCTGTTGTTTCGTTTCATAGTCAACTGGTGACAGCATGCCATTGTTCGTGTGCTTGCGTGTTGGGTTGTAGAACATCTCGATGTAATCGAACACATCTTGCCTTGCCGCATCGCGTGTGAGGTAGGTTCGCCGCCTGATCCGTTCGCGTTTCAACAGGTGAAAAAAGCTTTCCGCTACGGCATTGTCGTGACAATTCCCACGGCGGCTCATGCTGGCGACCAAGTTGTGTTTCCCGAGGAATGATTGCCACTCCCCGCCGGTAAATTGGGAACCTTGGTCGGAGTGGATCATAACTTTTTGCTTTGGTTTGCGGCGCCAAACAGCAGCCAACAATGCCTGCAAAGCCAAGTCAGTAGTCATGCGGGATTGCATTGACCAGCCAACGACGCGCCTTGAGAACAGATCGATGACCACAGCCAGATATGACCACCCTTCGTGCGTCCTTATGTAGGTAATATCAGTCACCCAAACCGTGTCGGGTGCTGCAACCTCAAATTGCCTGTTCAGTGTGTTGTCTGCGACCACAGCAGGCTTGCCGCCGTAGCGACCAGGGCGGTGTTTGTATCCAATCTGTGCTGCGATGCCCGCAAGGCTTGCCAATCGTGCCACACGGTTCTCTGAGCAAGTCTCGCCAGCATCGCGCAGGTCGTCTGCCAATTTGCGATATCCATAAACCTTACCGCTATCGGCCCATGCCTGCTGGATCAACTCCGTTTGCCGTGCATCTTCAAGCGTTCGCTGGCTTAACGGTTCCTTAAGCCATGCATAGAAGCCGCTGAAATGCACAGCCAGCACGCGGCACATCGACCGCACCGAAAACTCTGCGCAGTGAGCCTCAATAAACGCATACCTCACTGACACTCGCGCGCGAAGTATGCGGTCGCCTTCCTAAGAAACAGCCATGTCGGCCTCCAGTGGTAACTCTTGCAAATCATACCCGAATGACTTGGCTCGGCGTTTGAGATTGCCAAGCACTCGATTGCGGTATCGTTCTTCATAATGGGATGCGCCGGGATCTTTGTAGGTCATGCCGTGTCGGAGGGTATTGTAGAATAGAACGGCAATTTTGCGCGCCGTCGCAATGAACCGCCCCGATTTTACCGGAGGGTGCTTTGTTCAACGTCAGGCTACTTTATCGAGTGTGTTTAGATTTGCATAGAATACCTCCTCTGCTTCTGCGGGTGTGATGTATCCGATGGGACCGAATAGCCGACGGTTGTTATACCAATCGACCCATTTCAGCGCTTCCCATTCGACTTCGCGCCTCGATTTCCATGGACCGATCTGGTTGATGACCTCTGTTTTGAACAGGCCAATGACGCATTCAGCGAGGGCATTATCATAGGAATCGCCGACTGTTCCAACCGATGGATCAATACCGAATTCGACAAGGCGCTCGGTATACTTGATCGAGAGATATTGCGATCCACGGTCTGAGTGGTGAACCAAGGTATTGTTATCAAGTGTTTTTCTTTGCCAGATTGCTTGATCCAAAGCGTCGAGAACGAACTGCGTCGCCATTGAGGTCGATACGCGCCAGCCAACGATCCGGCGCGCAAAGACATCGATGACGAAAGCGACATAGACCGTTCCCGACCACGTCGGGACGTATGTGAAGTCAGAGACCCAGAGCTGGTTAGGCCGATCTGCTTTGAACAAGCGGTTTACCTTGTCGTCAGGGCACGGCTGGGAGGTGTCCGGATTAGTCGTGACAACCTTTTTACCCCGAACTACGCCCTTGATGCCCAAATTGCGCATCAACCGCTCCACCGTGCATCGTGCGATCTCCTGATTATCGCGCAGTAAGACATGCCAGATCTTCCGCACACCATAGAGCTTGCGGTTCTCTTCCCAGGCCGCATTGATCTTGATGCACAGATCAGCGTCAGACTTCGCCCGGGCTGAAGCCCGATCAGGATCACGCGCGATGGAGCGCCGTTCATAATAGGTGGACTGGGCGATTTGCAGCATTTTGCACATCGGCTCGACCCCGAACTCACCGCGATGTTCTTCAATGAAAGCAGTCACTTGCGAAACGGGCGGTCGAGCTCCGCCTGGGCAAAATACGCTGATGCTTTCTTCAGGATCTCATTGGCCTGCCGGAGTTCGCGCACCTCGCGCTCCAACTCCTTGATCCGCGCTTTCTCGGCACTGGTTTGGCCAGGCC
Source organism: Sulfitobacter sp. M22 (assembly GCF_021736025.1). Lineage (NCBI taxonomy): Bacteria > Pseudomonadati > Pseudomonadota > Alphaproteobacteria > Rhodobacterales > Roseobacteraceae > Sulfitobacter > Sulfitobacter sp. M22. The sequence continues at coordinate 74,427 of NZ_WMEC01000004.1, forward strand.
GTTCGCCGCCATCACGCTGAGCCTGCCGGACCCAAACGCGAAGACTGTCTGGCGAACAGCCCAATTTGCTTGCGATCGCTGTGAATAAAGCAGCTTCGCTACGATACTCATCGCGGTGTTCCATCGCCAACCGCACCGCACGTTCGCGGAACTCAGGTGAATACGGCTTCGAGGTCTTCTTGTTGTGTGACTGTTCCATAATGGGCAATTCTCCGAAAGTTTTGCCCTCCGGTAAACCCGGGGCGGTTCACTTTCCAGTTGGCCTGCGCTTGAAGCGTGACAAACAGCCCTTCGTCCTCGAAATATCCCAGCTCATAGGCCACGGCCAAAGGTGCCATATCGGTCAGCTTGATAAAGCCGAACGTCAACTCCTCTTTCTCGAGCGCCAGCATATCGGCCGAAGCCGCCGTCGCCAGCAGGCTTGTCGAGGCGAGCAGGAGTGCGAGTGTATTTTTCATGGCTCATGTCCTTTCATTGCCCCGAAGGGCAGAAACAAAAAAAGCCGCACGTATGGTTCACGGGGAAGAAAATCCGTGTTCCGTACGAGCGGCATTGCTCTTGAGAGATGTGCGACCAGCATTGGTCAGCGGTGTAGGTCGGACAACGTTGTCCCTTGGTATCAAGGGTGGCGCAGACGCGAGGCTTTGCGCAATGAATTTTCTGCATTGCGGCGCATATTCAAACGCCTATGCAGAACCCGCTTAATAATTCAGCGTGCAGCTGCAGCGAAATCAAACGTTTTGCCGTCAAAGAAGGCATCGGGAGAAAGAATCATCTGCCCCCGGATGGACGCAACAGCGGTTGAAGACATCAGCGCCCCCTCTTCTTTCTCGGACGCTTCGGGCATATCGGCCCCGATGTCGGATAGATTCTGACGGTAGAGGTCTGAGCGGAAGCAGGCTTTGGCTTTCTCAATGCCTTCGGCGTCTGCGCCCAACTGATGCGCGATCCATGCGGCCTGACTGCGCCACGGGAAAGACGCGGCATGGCGGTTGAACTGCAAGAACCGGTCTACAATAATCGGTGGGGCGTCCGTCTTCGGCACAATATGCCCCGTCAGGGCCGGATCAATCAGATCGGGCGACATACTTAGGTGTTCACTGCGGCCCAGTATCTCTACGGCCAGCGGTTTGTTTCCCGGCGCATCAAGCCAAGCAGAGGCCTGGTATACCGCCCGCATCAGGCGACGCACACTGTCTGCGTTCTGCGACGCCCAGTCATGGCGCGCGGCAAGCACCTTCTCCGGCGCGAATTGCCAAACATCGCGGCCTGCCATCATCAGCTGGGCAACGTTATTCTGCACGGCCACGCCGCCCCACGGCTCGCCGACCCAAAAGGCATCGACAAATCCGTCCGACACGGCGTCCGCCATTCGCATTGGCGGCACGGTGACTTCCTCGATCTGCAGGTCGGGCGCTTGGGCTGCCCAATAGGATAGCAGCAGCCGGTGCATAGAATAGTGGAAGGGGATACCCACGCGCAACGGCTTGCCGCCGCGCGCGCTCAGGCCCGCCAGCAACGCGGTGGTGTCCCCAAATCGCACATCACCCAACTCGGAAGCGACGGCGTTCGACACGCCAAAGACGGTGCCGTTTACAGACAATACCATCAGGGCATCCACGCGCGCGGGCAATCCGCCCATCCCGATGGTCATGGCCACGGGCATCGGTGACAGCATCTGCGCCGCGTCCAGATGTCCCAAGGCCAGCATATCGCGCAGCGCAGACCATGAAGGCTGGCGCAGGAGATTGAGCGCGAGCCCCTGCTCGGCGGCAAATCCCAGTTCTTCGGCAATCACCAGCGGCGCGCAGTCAACTAGCGGAACATAGCCGCAGTTCAGAACAAGCTCGCTCATGACAATAGATCCGCTGCCGTCACCAATGCATGCGCCACGTCGATGACCTTGCGGTTCTGGCTCATCGCGGTCGTGCGCAATAGTTTATAGGCCTCATCCTCGGGCATGCCACGCTGGCGCATCAGGATCCCCTTTGCGCGGTCTATCGTCTTGCGATCCTCCAGCGCCTGCTTGGCCGCACTCAGTTCCGAGTGGATCTGACGCATCATTTTGAAGCGCGCGATCGCGGTTTGCAGCACGGGCTTGATCCGGTCCATCTGGAGGCCATCCACCACATAGGCGCTCACCCCTGCATTCAGCGCGGCCTGGGTCAGGTTTTCATCTGTCTGATCCACAAACAGCGCGACCGCCCGCTTCGTCGTCTCGGTCGCGTAGGAGATATGTTCAAGCGTATCGCGGTCGGGGTTGGCAAGATCTATGAGGACAATATCAGGTGCAAATTCCCTGACCGTCCGGTTCAACTCCGAAATCTGCGACAGGGCTTTCACGTCGGACCAGCCCGCCTCACGTAACGCATCCACGATATCACGAACGCGGTCGGGGTTTGGTTCTACTACCAGAATGCGCAGGTTTTCATTCATCCGCTTTGATCCGCGATGAACGGTATAAGATCAATCTCGCCCATCTCATGAGGCCGAGGCAGCCGGCCCAGTCAGCGCAAAAACTAAGCGTAAGAGACGCAGGTGCCCATCTGTTGTGCAGATTAAATACAACTTCGACTTATTGCATCGAAGAACGGCGTTTCGGGGGGCAGCCAACCGTTACCTTAAAATTGGTCAGACCGTTGCTAACGTCCGAAGACGAGATGAAATATAAGGTGCCCCAAAAGTCCCACGGCAGGCCACGCGTCGATGATCGGCGCGCTTTGAGTGCCCAGACAAGACGCTGTACAACCGGTGGAAGCGCTGGAACGACAAGGGTATCTTTGCTCAGACGCACTCAGGGTGCCTCTTGGCTTGGCTAGTCGCATACTGATGTGTCAAAATATATCATGGCCGTATATGTATACACTTTAATAGATCATAACTTGATGATCCATGCCTCACATGATACATCAAAGAAGATCAACAGGTTTGTTTGATGTCTAGGGATATATCAAGATGAGCTATGAGAGCGAGAAGTTAGCGGCGACACTGAAGGCTGCGCGCGAGAATAAAGGGCTTAGCCAGCGCGCGTTGGGTGCCCGTGCAGGCGTGCCGCAGTCGCACATCTCCAAGATCGAGAGCGGCGCGGTCAATCTCACCGTCTCGAGCCTGACCGCCATCGCCAACGCACTCGATCTGGAACTGGCGCTTGTGCCGCGCAAGGCAGCGCCCGCCGTCAGAATGATCACCCGTAGCGTAAGCGACGCGCCGAAGGTCACGCCGGAAGTGCACAAAGAGATTGCACGGCTTGCCAAGCAGCTTGAGCATATCCAGTCGCTCAAGATCGATAGTCCCGCCGTCGAAAACCTGCAGCGGCAGTTTAGAGAGATCCGACAGTTTGGAAACTTGATCCGGAATACTGATACATTGCGCAGCATCCATGAGGCCCTCAAGGCCGTAGCTGGCGCGGGTGGCGTGGCAGCACTGCAAGAGGCGGAAAAGCACATGAATAGTTTGCGCAACACGCTGGCGCAGGGGATGGCTCACGAGGATCACGCGCGCGCGCCGCGTCCGGCCTATCGCCTTGATGGAGATAGCGATGAATAGTCTCTCCGTTCTCGACGTGAACCTGTATGGCAAGCCGATCGGCACACTCACCAATGTCGGCGGCGATCGCACCTTCTTCGCCTTCACTGACGCGTACATCGAAAACCCTGACAGGCCGATCCTCGGCCTCGCCTTCAAGGAAGAATTCGGGGAGCTTTATACGGACTTCAGGCCCTATCAAAAGCGCGTCATGCCTTTTTTCTCAAATCTTCTACCCGAAGGTCATCTGCGCAAATATCTGGCTGAACAAGCGGGCGTAAATCCCGAACGTGAATTCTATCTACTTTGGGCACTTGGCCGTGACTTGCCCGGCGCAATCACAATAACCCCTTCCGATGGTGAAGCATGGCCGCCGGATGCTGCCGGGGGTGCCGGCAACCATGGCGATAATCACCGCGAAAACGCGCTGCGCTTCTCGCTGGCAGGTGTTCAGCTGAAGTTTTCCGCCGTGATGGAAGCAAGCGGCGGACTGACCATCCCCGCCTCTGGCGTCGGGGGCTCTTGGATCGTCAAGCTTCCCTCTCGCGAATTCTCAGGTGTCCCTGAAAATGAATTCTCGATGATGAAGCTGGCTAGCCTTATCGGGATGAACGTGCCTGCCATTGATCTGGTCAGTGTAGATGCAATCAAGAACCTGCCCGAAGGCATCGATAAGATCGGCAAACATGCCTTTGTGATTGAGCGCTTTGACCGGCTCTCCGACGGATCGTGCGTGCATATCGAGGATTTCGCACAGGTCTATGGGCTCTATCCCGAGGACAAGTACGGCAATGGCACATTCCGGAACATCGCTCAGGTGATCGCCGCTGAAGGGAATGATGCGGACATCATCGAATATGTCCGGCGTCTGACCTTTAACATGCTGATCGGCAACGCTGATATGCACATGAAGAACTGGTCGTTGATCTATCCGGACAGGCGGCACGTATCGCTGGCACCGGCTTACGACTTTGTGGCGACCGTTCCCTACATTCCGGGCGATGCGACCAATATGAAGATCAGCCGCGCAAAAGTTTTCTCGGCGTTCTCGTTGGATGAGCTGTCACATCTCGCGGTGAAAGCGGCAATACCGAAAAAGATGGCGATTGATGCGGCTAAAGAGACCGTTCAGCTTTTTCGGGAGCATTGGGATGCAGAAGCGCCAAACTTGCCGATGAGCGATGAAGTCAGATCAGCCGTAGAGACCCATATGAAGACAGTGCCAATCTTGGAAGAGCTTTCATAGGTCAAGCGGTTAGGGAGTGTCATGAACTTTGTGTATCTGGTCTGGCCCATGCGGGTTTTAGATACAGTCACGCATTGAAGCGATCCTCAAACATTATGGCGAAATGATTGCGGGCCGCAAACCATTCTCGAACATTTCGGCCGCCTTTCTCAAACTTGCGGATCGCCAAGTAGATCAGCTTCGTGGCTGCGCCTTCGGTCGGGAACGATCCCCGCGTCTTAATCGATTTGCGGATTCCACGGTTCAAGCTTTCAATTGCGTTGGTGGTGTAGATGATCTTTCGGATGGCGGGATCAAAAGCAAAGAACGGGATCACTTCCTGCCAAGCCCTGCGCCAGGCCGGTGCGATGGAGGCATATTTTCCGGCCCATTTTTCCTCGAAGGCATCCAACTCCAAGCCAGCTTGATCGGCTGTAGGGGCGCTGTAAATCCGCCGTAGATCAGCGGCCACTTCCTTGCGATCTTTCCAGGCACAGAAGTTCAACGAGTGGCGCACGAGATGGACAATGCACGTTTGCACGGTCGCGTCCGGAAAGGCTGCTGTGATGGCATCAGGGAAGCCCTTGAGACCGTCTACGACCGCAATCAGGATGTCTTGCAGCCCACGGTTCTTAAGCTCTGTCATCACGGAGAGCCAAAATTTGGCGCCCTCGTTGTCAGCGATCCAAAGACCGAGAACCTCGCGCACGCCATCCTTGCTGACGCCAAGGGCCACGTAGACGGCTTTGTTCTTGACCATGCGGCTATCGGCGTCACGGATTTTGACCCGTAGAGCGTCAAAAATGACGATGGGATACATCCGGTCCAGCGCCCGGGACTGCCATTCCCGAACCTCATCCAGCACCGCATCGGTCACGCGGCTGATCAAGTCTGGCGAAACTTGCAGGCCATAGACGTCCTCAAGATGAGCACGGATATCGCGGACCGTCAGACCGGCGGCGTAAAGCCCGATAATCTTGTCATCCATCCCATCAATGCGGGTCTGTCCCTTCTTCACCAGTTCAGGCTCGAAGCTGCCGTCTACTACCCGGCAGGCGATTGCGAAGCAATCTGCCGAGAGGGCCGGTCCCGCGGCACAGCGATAGGCAGTTCACCGTCTTGCCCCTTCAATCTCTTGGCAGATGACCCGTTGCGACGGTTGGTCTGATCAGGCGGGGCATCCTTGCCGTCTTCATAGCCCAAATGTGACGTCAACTCAGCACCGAGCATTCGCTCCATCAGCTTGATCTTGAGCTCTTTCATTAGCCCGGCATCGCCAAGCAGATCTTCAGGCCGCTCGCAGCCCTTCAGTAGTTCGTCCAGCAGTTCCTTGGATATGGTCATCGTCCTTGCTCCTCTCAGGAAGCATGGACCAGATCGCAATTACACAGAAGATCGGACACTCTCAGCGGTTACTGCCTCACCCCAGATAGATCTGTCCCGCCGGATACTTCACCTTCGGAACGCTCCTTGTGGCGAAGAAGAAGCCGATCGCCAGTGGCCCGACCCGGCCCACAAACATGATCGTCATGATGATGCCGCGCCCGATGCCATCCAACTCGCTGGTAATTCCCCGCGACAGGCCGACCGTTCCAAAAGCGGATGTAACTTCAAAGGCAATGTCAGTGAACTGACCGTCATGGTTGATCGTCATCACGAAAACCCCTGTCAGGATGAGCAGCATCGAAATGGTGGTGAGTGCCAAGACCTTCATAACTTCGTCCAGCCCCAAGGACCGACCGAAAGCATGCAAGGTGGTTTGACGCCGGAAGAATGCGATCGTCGCAAGCAGCAGGACGCAGAGCGTCGTAACCTTGATACCACCCGCCGTGGAGGTACTACCGCCGCCCACCAGCATCAGCGTCATGGGCAACAAAGACGTGCTATTGTGCATCCCGCCGGTATTGATCGTGTTAAAGCCGGCGGTGCACGGCGTGGTGCCTTGAAACCAACTTGCCCACAGTTTTTCAACAACATTTAGGGGGCCGAGCGTCTCGGGGTTTTGCCATTCCAGCAGGCCGAACATGACACTGCCCCAAGTGATCAGAAGTGCGGTGCCCACAAGCATCAGCTTAGAATGCAGGGTCAGTTTGCGCCAATTCCGCGTACGGTACACGTCGCCGACCACGATAAACCCAAGCCCGCCGAGAATAAAAAGCGCAGGGATCACCAAATTGACAATCGGGTTTCCGACCCATTGCGAAAGACTGTCGGAATGCAGGGCAAATCCGGCATTGTTAAAGGCTGAGATCGAGTGGAAAACCGCTTGCCACAGCCCTGCCCAGCCAAATTCGGGGACAAAGACCAAGGCCAGCACCCAGAGCCTCACAGGCAACGGCAATAATCAGGATCATCCGGGCGATGTAAGACAGGTTCGACAGCGATGTCTGGTTCAGGTCCTCGCGCAGGATCAGCCGTTGCGGCATGCCAATGGGGATGCCAAGCGCGCCCAGCAACAGTACCGCAAAGGTCATGAGGCCGAGACCGCCAAGCTGGATCAGCGTCGCAATGACTGCTTGACCAAAGCCTGTGAAAGTCGCCCCGGTATCAAAGAGCACCAGCCCTGTGACGGTTACCGCAGATGTCGAGGTGAATAGCGCTTCGCCCAGACCTATGTCACCGTGATGCGAGATCGGCATCCACAGCAGGACCGCGCCCAGAATGATAAACGCCATGTAATAAAGCGACAAAAGCGCTGGCGGCGGCATCCCCAGGGTTTTTTTCCGCCTGAAGAGCACCCGAAACGACGTCGCCATTGTTAAAGGCTGGCCGCAAAGCTGTGCAGGTCTTTCCGCTGGCCCAACAGCAAAAGAAGATCATCGCGTTGCAATTGACATTCGTCACCATCCTGACCGATGAACTCGCTCCCCCGCATGACGCCGACGCAGCGCAGATTATAGGTTTTCCCATGCAGAAATTCGGTCAGGCGCCGGCCCCCAAGGCCCTCGGGGATGCGAAAATTCACTACATGGTAACCGTTCCCAAGGCTGACATAATCCCGCAAAAGCGGATTGTGCAGAATTTGCGCGATATGTTGACCGATCTCGACCTCTGGATGCACGATCCTGTCCACACCGAGCTTTTTTAAGATCCGGTGATGGGTTCTGGTCGTGGCCTTGGCCCACACAACCTGAACGCCCACGAGCTTGAGGTTCATCGCCGACAGGATACTGGCCTCCAGATCCGAGCCCATCGCAACCACGGCGGTATCACAGTCACCAAAGCCCGCATCGCGCAGTGCAGCATCATCGCGCGCATCTACGATCATGGCTTGCGACAGGGTATCTGCAAGGCTGGCAACGCGCGTTTCGGAGATGTCGATGCCGATGACGTGGTTGCCAAAACGTTGCAATTCCTTCGCAACAGAGCTTCCGAAGTTGCCCAAACCAACGACACCAAAGGTGCGTTTTTTGATCTTCGTCACGTTACTGTCCATTCAAACTGACTGCCTCGGAACATTGCCGCAACGTAGAATGAAGTCAATATGGGCTAGAAGCTGTCAGTCGTTGGACCTGCACGTTTTGCTGAGCGTGCTCAGTCACGCATTCAGTTCGGAATCGAGAGGCAGACCCGTGCTATTTGCCACTGACATTGATTTTTCCCTTTGTTTCTTGTATGAATAAACAGACGGACTGAGAAAACCTGCATGAAACTGGGTTTGAAGCGAGTGCTGGAACATGATGTCCAAGCCGCCCGCAGGGTCCAAATAGACTAACCCGAACAGGGTGGTCGCAACCCACATCATTCAGACACTTACTGCCGATTGCTTTTCAATCGCAGTAAAGAAAGTGCACCATGACCAGTTATGCGAAAGTAAGAGTATCAAACCCCTCGCGCTACTTTGAAACTCCGGATCATGTCCTAAGCGACGTAAGGCTCGGCCACGATGACAAGGTGAAAATTCTAAAGGCGATGGCTGACGATGCCGGGCAAAAGCTGGAAGCGACGTCTGAAGGCATGGCCAGATCAACGCCATCCTGCAACGCGGCGGATTTACAGTCTGCACTTGTTCATCTCGAAAACGTCAAAGATGTCGAAGGCGTAGAGACTACAAACGTCCAATCAGCGCGCTTCCAACGCATCATGGTCGTCACAACAGTTGATCAGAATCTCAACTACGAAATTGCCGGCGTCGCCTTTGATATGGCCGAGAGTATGAGCGGCAAGGTCGCTTTGCTCAATGTTGCCCCGTCCGCGTTCGACGGGGCGGGCCTGGCGGCGGCAGGACCAATGGTCACCGCAGTTCCCTTTTCCGCGAGTGACGATGCGCAAATCATCGAAGATCGCCGCGATCAGCTTGAAGAGCTAAAGATCGCCTGCGGATCAAGTGTCGAAACCGATATCGAGGTACGTAGCGGCCAGATCGAGGAGGTCATCGTCGCTTATGCCGATGAGTTTGACGCCGATCTGATCGTTGTCGGTTCCCCAAACCGATCTTGGCTCGAAACGTTTCTCGACACCTCGGTCGCCCGCAAGGTTACGAGATCGGCACTTTGTCCGGTTCTGGTCGTACCTGAACCAGCATAACCGTTCTTCCCACTTCATCTGTCAAAAGCACTTAGCCGCAAAGCCGTCCGGTTCTGCGGCCAGAGCGATGACCGGCCGGTTGGCTACGTCACGACATCGCTACATAAATATTCAAGGAGACCCATCATGGCCAAACTGCTTAAATCGACCGTCTTTAGCTCCGACACTTCCCCGAAAGAAACGTCACTGGATAAGACCACGCGCATTATGCGGCGTATTACTCAGGACGAGGCAGAAGTACGTCATCAGAAGACAGCCCGACTTCGCAAAGCCCGGTTTGAGAGCGAAGCCAACTCGTCGGACAGTTAATTCAGAAGCTGACATTCGTAGACTGCACTGCATTTGGAACAATGGGCTCACAGCCTTCATTTGCTGCGTCTGCGCGACTAAAAGAACGGGTCGATGGCCAAGCGGCCGCTTTCTGCGAAATGCCAGATTTAGCCCGATCGCGCTGTATGAAAGTGCTTTCAACACATCCGCCATTGGTGCCAAGCAACACGCAGCTTATGCCACTGCTACCTGCGGACAGGTGACTTTAACGTTGGTTTGCCCTACTCTCGTCCTTCGCGACCATACAATATAATCGAGGGTCTTAGTGAACACGCGCTTTTTAGAAACTTTTGTCACGGTCGCCAACTTGGGAAGTTTCCGGGCGGCTGCTGAGCAGTTGAATGTCAGCCAAGCAACGGTGTCCAGCCGGATTTCGTCTCTGGAGACGGACCTTCAGGTAGATCTGTTTGACCGTGAATTCCACGCGACACGGATCACGGTGGCTGGGGCAATGATCCTCGACAAAGCGCAGGACATGCTGGCGACGGAACGTAATTTGCGTAACACCCTGTCCGATCCTACCACCGCTGCGGGGCGGGTGCGTCTGGGGCTGGTGTCTTCGGTCGTGCATACCTGGCTGTGTGACCTGATCGAAGAGGTGGCGCGCAGCTATCCCCGACTGGAGCTAGAACTGACGGTCGAGCCCACACCAAACATCGCCACTGCCTTTGAACGCGGTGCTTTGGATATGTTGCTGACGACAGAGGATCGTCACGATGAAACCTGTGTCAGCGCGGATTTGCCGCCGCTGGCTATGGGCTGGTTCGGCCCTGAGGGGATGCGCCACGAAAAACTGTCCCTCGCCGATGTTGTCACCAGCCCGCTGATCACATTTACCCGCAATTCGCGGCCTCACGCCAATGTTCTTGCGCTTTTTAGCGACCGCGGTCTGCGCCCTTCGATTGTGCATTGTATCACCTCGATGGCAGCGATTGCCCGACTGACACAGCGCGGACTTGGGATTGCGACCTTGCCACTGGCCTGCGATTTGGCGGGGCCGGGCATTTACGAGCTTGATGTTGATGCGAAACTACCGCCTCTGCCCTTGTATTGCATCTGGCGGCGAAGCTCCGATGTGGCAACTTACAAGGCAATTGCCGAGCTGGCGCGGGCCTGCGCAGAGCGCCATCAACAACAAACTTGATGCAGCCAGAAATGGTATGATCGGAAAACCCTATCACCCCCCCCTGAATAATCCCGTTTGCCCATAGACCCAATCTTGGCGACTGTGGCGCAACAACAATCGACAGAGCTTGACCGCAGATCAACGGAGGTGGGCCGTGCCCCGCCACGTGACGAGATGGCTTTGTCCAGGGATTAGGATGCATAATGAGCAATATCCGTACGACAGATCAGGCACAGCTTTTCGTCTGGAGCGATATCGACCCCGATCACGAGGCCGATTTCAATCAGTGGTATGACCGTGAACATATGGAAGAACGCGTTCGCATTCCCGGCTTCACTGGTGCACGGCGCTATCGTGCGGTATCGGGCTCTGCACGCCGCTACCTTGCGCTATACCGCGCCACCAGCCTCGCCGACTTTACCTCTGATGTTTATCGTAAGGCCTTTACCAAACAGACCCAGTGGTCGATCACCAACTTCGGGCGGATGTCCAACACGCGCCGTCGGGTGATGCATGTCGCCCAAGAGGGCGGCTTTGGCTGGGGCGGTGCGCTGGTTCTGATTGAACTGGTGCCGGATGCAATGGATACCACTGCCGTTGGCGAAGTGCTGAGCGAGTTGATGGCCGAAGAAGGCGTGCTGCGTGTGCACCACATGATCCCCGACGAAACCCTTTCTACCCCGCTGCCGTCTGAGACCACCGAGGGGCGCGTGCTGGCACCCTGCATCGCCGTGGATGTAACCTCGGAGCCGATTGCCGAAGCGACCCTGCGCCAATTGACCGAAAAGCTCGGTGGTGCAGTGCGCGAGGCCGAAACCTTCCGCCTGATGTGGTCACTGGACGAAAATGACCTGCCCGCACTTGAAGACTGAGACATCTACCCTGTTCTGCGAACACGACAGGACAGGGACAACAAACCACCCAACAAGGAGATACCTCATATGAAACACCTTCTCATAGGTACTGCGATCGCAGCCCTCACAGCCGGTCTGGCACATGCCGAAACCTGGAAAATGTCAGCTGACGCGCCAGATGGAAATTATCTGACCAAGAACATCCGCGCCTTCGCCGATGATGTGGCCCGCCTGTCGGATGGCGCACTGGAAATTGACGTTGTGTCGAATTCGGTACTGCTCAAGCGCCCGGAACTAAAGCGCGGCGTCCAGCGCGGTATCGTTCCCATTGGCGAAGTCCTGATTTCGGCGCTTGGCAACGAAGACGCTGTTTACTCTGCTGACGCTGTGCCGCTTCTGGCGACGACATTCGACGAGGCCCGCACCCTTTGGGAGGCGTCCCGTCCTATCTACGAAGAAAAGCTGGCAGAAGACGGGCTTGTCTTGTTGTTCGCCGCACCTTGGCCTCCACAGGGCGTTTACATGAACCAAGAGGTGACCGACGCATCCTCCTTCGAGGGTGTCAAATTCCGCGCCTATAACCCGTCGACCGCGCGTCTGGCCGAGCTTTTGGGCGCCGTTCCGGCCACCATTGCCACCGCTGAAATCAGCCAAGCTTTCTCGACCGGTGTCATCAACGGCATGATCACGTCGCCTTCGACGGGTGTAGACAGCCAAGCGTGGGATTTCGTGTCGCATTACTATGACGTTCAGGCCTTCCTGCCCAAGAACATGGTGATCGTGAACAAAGGTGCCTACGACGGCTTGTCGGAAGAAGTGAAAACCGCGCTGCAGGAAGCGGCTGAACTCGCGGAAACCCGTGGCTTTGAAATGGCCGAAGTGGCCACCGGCGAAGCAACCGACACAATGGCAGACAATGGTATGAACGTCCTGCCGACGCCCGAAGGGCTGGCCACCGACTTTGAAACTATTGCCGCGACAATGCGTGCGGAATGGCTGGAACAAGCGGGCGAAGACGGTCAGAAGATCGTCGATGCTTTGAACTGATCCTAGCAGGCCCGGGCAGTCAAACGCCCGGGCCTATTTTGCAAACAGGTAGGGGTGTCCGCACCCTGCCGCCTCTCTTTATCCGGAGCCCGCCGCCATGATGCTGACCCGCCATCTTTTCAATTTTTGCGGAGCCTTGGCCGCGCTGTCCCTACTGGGAATCGCGGTCTTGATTTTGTCGCAGATTGGCCTTCGATTGATGGGAAGCCAAATCCCGTCGGCCGATGATTTCGCGGCATGGGGGCTCAGTGCGTCGATCTTCCTTGCCCTACCTGCCACGTTTATACGGGGTGATCATATTCGCGTCACATCACTGCGGCAGCTGATGCCGGATGGACTGGGTCATATCGCTGATATTCTGGCGGCAGCCTTTGCCACCGCGATGATGGGCTGGGTCGCTTGGGCGATCTTTGGCTACGTCCAAGAAAGCTGGACCTATAACGAAGTCAGCCAAGGCGTAGTCGCTGTCCCGCTTTGGTTGCCACAATCTGCAATGGTGCTGGGTTCGGTGCTTTTTGCACTGGCTTTTGCCGAACGTACGCTGCGCCTGATCCTTAGGTTGCCAGTTGAAAGCGATGATACCAACGAACAAGGTCGGGGCGAGTAATCATGGATATTTTTCTGCAATCGGCCGTTCTGGTCGTTACCTTGCTTTTGCTTTTGGGGCTGGGGGTTTGGGTTGGCGTAGCGCTCATGGCGTCGGGCGTGGTCATCTTCATGATGTTCACCTCAACGCCGGTCGATGCGATCCTCGGTACCACCATGTGGGCCCATTCCGCCAGCTGGACGCTGACAGCGTTGCCGCTGTTCATCTGGATGGGTGAAATTCTCTATCGTACACGTCTGGCCGAAGACCTATTTTCCGGCCTCGCCCCTTGGGTCGGTCGACTGCCCGGCGGTTTGGCGCATGTGAACGTTGTGGGCTGCGGGATATTTGCCGCTGTGTCGGGATCATCGGCGGCCACCACCGCTACAGTGGGCCGCATTTCCCTGCCCGAGCTAAAATCGCGCGGCTATGCCGACCGGCTGGCCATTGGCTCCTTGGCCGGATCGGGTACGCTTGGCCTCTTGATCCCGCCGTCCATCGTGATGATCGTCTATGGTGTCGCGGCCCAAGTGTCCGTGAACCGCCTGTTTATCGCGGGCGTGATTCCGGGGCTCATGCTCATGGCGCTGTTTTCGGGCTATATCGCAATCTGGGCAAAGATGAACCCCGACGGCGTTCCTGCCCCCGAACCACGCATGCCGTTGGCTGAACGTCTGCGCCGCCTGCGGATGTTGTTGCCGGTGGTCGGGTTAATTATCGGGGTCATCGGGTCGATCTATGCTGGCGTGGCCACCGCAACCGAAGCGGCCGCCATCGGCGTCGCCGGCGCACTGATTATCGCGGCTTTTGGGCGTTCACTGAACGCCGAGACTTTCATATCCTCATTGCTGGGTGCCACCCGGACCTCTGCCATGATTGGGTTGATCCTGCTTGGCGCAGCCTTCCTGACTTCGGCGATGAGCTTTTCCGGTCTGCCCGGGCAACTGGCGGAAATTATCTCTGCCAGCGGGTTGGGCGCACCGGGGTTGATTGCGGTGCTCACCGTATTCTTCGTTCTCCTTGGTTGTTTTCTTGACGGGATTTCTATCGTGGTGCTGACGACCTCGGTTGTCATGCCCGCCGTGGCAGCCGTGGGGATCGATCCGGTTTGGTTTGGTATCTATCTGATCATCGTCGTCGAGATGGCGCAGATCACGCCGCCGCTGGGATTCAATCTTTTCGTGATCCAGAACCTGACGGGCAAGTCGATCTTTGAGATTACCCGCATGATCGTCCCCTATTTTATGATCTTGGTGCTGGCCGTGATCCTGCTGACGGCATTCCCCGGCATCGCGACATGGCTTGTAGAGCCAACGATTTGAAGGACAACTTGATGACACATATTTCCCAATCCCTACTCGACGCAGCCCGTACCCGCGCAGCCGCGCCCGATTTCACCCGCACCTTCGATGATCCGGTCGAAGGCGAAGGACCGCTGTCAGGGCTGAATGTGGCGGTCAAAGACCTGTTCGACGTGCGTGGCCAAGTCGCCCATGCAGGATCATTGGTACGTAAGGGCATCGCGCCCGCCGCCAAGGACGCCGTCGCGGTCTCTCGGTTACGCAACGCCGGGGCGGGGCTCATCGGTCACGCCAATATGACCGAGTTTGCTTACTCTGGCCTCGGTCTGAACCCACACTACGGCACCCCCCTCACCCCGTTGCGGGAAGGCTGTATCGCGGGCGGGTCGACCTCGGGCGGTGCCTCTGCCGTGGCACGGGGTATGGCAGATATCGCGCTTGGCACAGATACGGGCGGCTCCGCACGTATTCCGGCCGCTTTTTGCGGGCTATTCGGGTTTAAAGCAACGGCGCAGACGATCTCCCGCGAGGGGGCTGTGCCGCTATCGCATTCGCTTGATAGCGTAGGCGTGCTGACGCGAGACGTGGGGCTGCTTCGTCCCGTGCTGAACGTACTGCGCGACCGTCCTCTTTCTCCCTCTGCCACACCGCGCGCTGTCATCGTGCCGGAAAACTTCGGTATGGACGATTTGGACGCCGAGGTTGCAGACGCCTTCGAGGCCGCTCTTGATGCGCTTCAGGTATCCGGAGTCAGCGTACGTCGACAGACACTGGATTTCTTCGATGACTATCGTGCCCTGCCCGTTTGGCATTTTTCAGCAGTGGAATCCCGCGCCCATCACGGAGCCCATTTCGACACGGCCCGCGAAACGCTTGATCCGCGTGTGGCCTCGCGTATGGCACGCGCCGATGGTGTCACCGCTATCGATTTTGCCCGCACAATAGCCGCGCGCGAAGCCCTGATCGCACGGGCCGCGCGCCTGTTCAGTGACACGCCAGTAGCCCTGCCAAGCGTGGCCATCATGCCACCAAAGCTTGATGATCTGCGCGACGATGCCACCTATGACCGCATCAATCTGCTCGCGCTCCGCAACACCAGCCTTGCGAATGTTATCGACGGCTGTTCGGTCAGTATGCCGATCGCCAGCCATCCCGGTGCCGGCCTGATGTTAACCGCCGCTGCGGGTCGGGATGCTATGTTGCTCAATATGGCTGAAACGTTACAGGGTGCGCCATGAGCGAAACGGCCGAGCGGCCCTCTGCCTATGTGGCCTTAGGTCCGCAGCGCTACCGCGTGACCCATGTCAGCAGTCCAATGCTGTCAGGTATCTCTGATGTCGCGGCGTTGGGCGACAGGATCGTGGTCCTCAGACGGCAAGCGCCCGAACTGGTCATGCTTGGATTGGACGGCACCTTACTTGGCGAAAGCGCAGACCTACCCCATTTCGTATGCGGTCACGGCCTGCGGGCGATTGGCGCAGGGCAATTAGCTGCGACGGATATGGACGGCCACAAGATTGTGCTGTTTGACGAGCGTATGCGGGAAACTGCCCGAAAGGACTGCGGCGAGCATCCCGGCTTGGGTCGGCCTTTCAATCATCCCTGTGATTGCACGCGTGGTCCGGATGGGCGCTATTATGTCGCTGACGGATATGGAAACAGCACGGTTCATATCTTTGGTCCAGACATGCGCCACCTCAAGACCTTTGGACGCCCCGGGACTGAGGCAGGCGCATTCTCGACGCCGCATAGTCTATTGTTCGACAGTCAAGGCAGGCTGTGCGTGGCAGACCGTGAAAACAACCGTGTACAACTGTTTGACCCCGAGGGCACATGGCTGGGTCAAATCGAAGGCCTTTACAAACCAATGGCGCTCGCTTTGTCTCCCAATGGCCTCCTGCTCGTCACTGACCAGACCCCCCGGCTGTCTGCCTATGCCCCAGATGGCCAGTTGGTTGGACGCTGTCGCACCTTTTCGACCTATGGGATGGTTTAGCTGTTCAAAACGATGGAACCATCGTGATCGCAGAAATGAATCCGGATCGTGTGACCCTTCTCGTCCCGGTGCCCAATGCAGGCGCATGTTAAGCGTCCTGCGGGGTTCAACCGAAGCCTGATGAGTGAACCTACGTTATTCCGAGGCAGGCAAAATGGTAGAGGGTGTCCACGCTGTCCACTTCGAGCCAACCAACGCGAATGTTCACATCAAAACCATCGTTGATAGGGTCTATCTTTTGATCCGAGAAGGCCAACGACAGGGCGACCTGCGGATGAAGGTGTGCGAACTTGGCGATGACCGTCGATAGCGATGAGGACGACATGAACGCAGGCATCGACACCCTCAGGCACCCACCGGTTCCAGTGACAGCGCGTTGAGTTCAATCAATCCGCTTTCAGCACGTCGGTCACACACGCATAGAAACTGCGCCCTTCATTGCTGAGCGCGATCTTGCGGGTCGTGCAATAAAGCAGCGTCGCGCCGAGGAAAACTTCGATTTCTTAAGCGGTTTCGCTCTCCCGCGAAGGCACCCCACCTATGGCTTTCGCCGCTGCACGAAGTGAGCTTTCGTCGACTACCCGCGCGAAGATGGCCAAAGCGGGCGAGATCCCCCCAGTGGTCGCCGAAACCTATCCGCTGCGCGATCTGCACGCGGCGCAATTGGCATTCCTGGAAAAGTCGCACATGGGTAAGATCGGAGTGGCGATCTCGGGCGGACCGTGGCAGGCGAAGCAGTGGCGTTATTTGGCTTGAGATTGAAGGCGCGCCAAGACGTCCATCGCCTTTGAAGCCTTGTCCGACGGTACAAACACATGGTCGTGATGGTACGCGGCGATCATGTTGCAGGGAATGCCGGCCTCCCCCAATGCGTTTGATACGGCGGCCGTAAGCCCGACCCCTTCCAGAGAGGAATACACATTAAGTGTTATGCACCGCATGGGGTGCGCCGCATCGAAACCGGCTTCTTCAGCTACGTCGGCAGGAACAAGCAACGACATCCCTTCGGCTTCCTTGAACGTCGATATCGCTTGGGATGAGAGTGCATTGAAGCATGCGGGGTCATCCGTTGTGATAAACACGAAAACGCCCGGTGTCAGTGTTGGGGTCATACCTGCGATCATATCGTGGGCTGTATGGGCAACTTCGGGCATTTTGCTCTTTCCATCGAGTGTCATTCGGGCTGTATCTGACGTCCTCAGCCGCAGTAAGTCGAGGCAATCTTTTTGAAGGCTGCACGTTTGCTTTGGCGTTTGGCCGACGGGTTTCGATGCGTCGCTTCCTTGATTTTTTATTTGGCTGCCGCTCACGGTGATGCAAAAGGGCGTCGGCTAAGATACGACTGCCAGCGCATGATCTTCTTGCGCTGGCAGTCAGAGGTTTTAGCTGGCGTCTTTGAACTCGGCATACTCACCGCGAACGCGCACGGTCACCGTGACGGCAGTCTTGTCACGATTGCGCCAGAACCAACCGTGCTGACCCGCAAATCCGGCAGTGATTTCGCCCTCTTCACCGGTCGAGCCGCGGCCTTTTTCGTAGGTCTCGGATTGGCCCGACCCATGACCGTGCAGGTCAAAGTTCACCCGGCCACCCTCGACCAGCATGACGAATTCAGCGGTCTGGCCTTCCTCCATCACCAACTTCCACTCGGCAGACTCGCCGGAAGGCAGCGTGAAGGTGATCTCATCACGCCATTCTTCGGCGGGCTCGGATGCGACTTCTTCGGCATGGGCGGCCCCGACGAAGACGTTGAAGATGTCGTTCATCAGGCTGGATTGCTCTTGGGTCACAAGCGCGCCCTGCTCTTCCAGTGCCTTGATACTGTCCGCTTCGGCCTCTGCCGCAAGCTGGCTCTTGATCTCGCCCATTTCGGCCAGACCGAGCATGCCGCCGATTCCGGTGGGGTCGATGTCGTATTCCGCGGGCAACACCACGGTCACAAGGATCGCGACAGCACTGACCGCAGCAATGGCGGTGGAGCGGATGAGCTGCGCGGAGGTGGGCAATTCATTGAGGCTTGGTTTTTCTGCGTTGAACATTTGGTTCTCCTATTTACTTACGCGGCTACGAAATAGCCGGTGATTTGAAGGCCCATGAGGATGAACCCCATAGCCATCATGATGACGTTTGCTGTGTAGGCTTGGCGGAAGAAGTTGGGTGATTTCCGCCAAAAGCCCATGACAATAAGGATGACGGCAAGCGCCATCAGCTGGCCCAACTCAACGCCCACATTGAACGCCAGAAGGTTGGCCAAAAGGCCGTCGGGGGCGATCTCGTAATCGAGGAGTTTGGTGGCCAGACCGGTGCCGTGGAAGAAGCCAAAGATCAGCGTTGCGATCTTGGTATTGGGCTGCACACCAAACCAGCGCTGATAGGCACCAAGATTGTCGAGCGCCTTGTAGACGACCGACAGACCAATGATGGCATCAACGATATAGGCATTGATGCCCCAGCCGAACCAGACGCCGGCCAGCATCGTGGTCGAATGCCCGAACGCAAAGATACTGACATAGATGCCAACGTCTTTCATCTTGTAGAGGAAGAAGACGACGCCGAACAAAAACAGGATGTGGTCGTAGCCCGTCACCATGTGTTTCGCACCGAGATACATGAAGGGAATGATGTTCACCCCCCAGATCTCCTGAATATAGCCCGCATCCCCGGGCGTGACATTATGCGCCAAGGCATAGCTTGCGCTCTGGATGAGCAAGGTAATTGTGACAAGAGACAGGATCGCGATCCGGCGTGCGCCAAAATCGGTCCAGCCCCGTGGGACTGTGTTCATGGATTGAACTCCGCGTATGTGGTTTGTGATAAAAGGGAGCGCCTGTAGGGGCGCGGCCAATCACACGCGCGGCGGACGTTCGATCAGGTAGACCCTTGAGATATTTGCAGATGTGGCACTGAGCCGCCATGCAGCCCTGAAGACGTCGACGGGTTGCGCGGCCAAGGCGCGGCCAAGCACGACGGCTTGGCTATGATCATGGTCCGCACGGTCGTGGCTGTGCCCGTGCATGGCCCACGCAAGGTCTTCTTCCATCCCGTGAGAATGCCCGTGGTCCGCAATCAACTGCTCATGTTCTTGAAGAACCTCCGGCACCGCAGGAACATGGGAGGACGTCGGCACCACGGACCAGACAAGCACGGCCACACAGAGAAGCATCGCAAACGCGGCTTGCCCAGTTGTCCGTAAAAAAATCATCAGCCCTGTCCGCCCTCTCGTCCAAAATGCGGCGCTCTTTGCCGTCTTGCTCTATCCCCCCTAGGGGGATACGGTCCTAGTATGTCAGACACCCACACTCATGCAAGTCATCCCGCCCTCATCGCCCGGCTGAAACGTGCCGATGGGCATCTGCGTGCGGTGATCGCGATGTTGGAAGCGGGCAAACCCTGCGTTGACGTGGCGCAGCAGCTGCAGGCCGTTGAAAAGGCCGTGACCAACGCCAAGCGCGTGTTGATCCATGACCACATTGACCATTGTCTTGAAGTCGATGGCTCCGAAAGTGACCGCGCAGAGCTCAAGACCATCACCCGCTACCTCTGAGGGCATTATGCTGGCTGTTCTATCGGATCGGACCTACAGACACCTCTACCTCGCCCAAGTTGTCGCGCTTTTGGGCACTGGCTTGGCGACAATGGCACTTGGCCTTATGGCCTACGATCTGGCCGGGGATCGGGCGGCAATGGTGCTTGGTACCGTCTTTACGATCAAAATGGTGGCATATGTCTGTATCGCGCCCATTGCCGGAGCCTATGCAGAACGTTTACCACGCCGCGCTTTGCTGGTGACGTTGGACCTTGTTCGGGCGGCGGTGGCCTTGGCACTCCCCTTCGTGACCGAGGTTTGGCAGATCTATATCCTGATCTTCTTCCTGCAATCGGCCTCTGCCGCGTTCACGCCGACCTTTCAGGCAACCATCCCTGACGTGCTGCCGGATGAGGCGCGCTATACCAGAGCGCTGTCCTTGTCCCGTTTGGCCTATGATCTTGAGAACATCATCTCGCCCGCGCTGGCCGCTTTGCTGCTGACGGTGATGAGCTACAACACCCTGTTTCTTGGGACGGCTATAGGTTTCGCGGCCTCAGCGTTGCTGGTGGTGACGGTCGTTCTGCCCGACCCCAAAGCGACAAATCCGCGCGGAGTTTATGACCGCACGACGCGCGGTCTCCGGATCTACCTCGCAACGCCGCGGCTGCGCGGGCTGCTGGGGCTAAACCTCGCGGTGTCGTCGGCGGGCGCGATGGTTCTGGTGAACTCGGTCGTGCTGGTGCGGGGGCAGCTGGGGCTTGATAATACGGCACTGGCTTGGTCGATGTTCGCCTTCGGGGCTGGCAGCATGATCGCGGCGCTGGTTCTGCCCAGAGTGTTGGACCGGTTTCCAGACAGACCCGTGATGCTGACCGGTGCTTGGCTGATGGTGCTGGCGCTGTTTGGGATCGCATCGGGCGTCATAGGCTTCGGACTATCTTGGCCCCTGCTGCTGGCGATCTGGCTGGTCATCGGGCTGGGCAATTCTGCGGTTTTGACCCCATCGGGCCGTCTCTTGAGCCGCTCGGCCCATCCAGAAGATCGGCCCGCGGTATTTGCAGCGCAATTTGCACTTTCTCATGCCTGCTGGCTGCTGACGTATCCGCTGGCAGGTTGGCTCATGACCGCATTCGGGACTGTTCCAGCGCTGCTGGTGCTGGGTGTTTTAGCTGCGTTCGGCATCGTAGCTGCCTTGCAGTTTTGGCCAACTGCTGCGCCAGACAACCTCATTCATAGGCACCCTGATCTGCCTCCCGATCATCCTCATTTGCGACGCTATGGTACCGAGAACCACCAGCACGACGTTCATATAGATGATCTTCACCGCCAGTGGCCTGAGAGTTAATCTGTTGCAACCCCCGCGGCCTGGAAACGATGCTGGCGACATCCTAACCCTCCTTGCAATTGGGCTAACATTGGGCTCCTCTCACGCCCAGAAAAACGTGTTGCTTCGGACATTTGTGCCAGAATGCGCAACCCTTACCGAGAAGACCGCTACGAGATCCACAGACCACGTCATGTTCGTCGCGTCCGGCACGTCTCGCGATCGCTTGGCACCTTGGCGAGAAGATCATCAAAGCGTTGATTTAAGATATTCGAAATGACGTTGGGCCATACCACGATAGGCTTTCCAGCCTTGCGCAGTAGCTTCTGCGACAGTATCGCTCAGCACCGCCAAAGGTTCCCCAGATGAGAGAGCGAGTATCTGGGTTTGGGCGGCTTTCTCGAAAAAATAGAGGTCCTCGAACGCCTCCGCGACTGTGGGGCCGGTCACTGTGATGCCGTGATTTCGCATGACCAGAACAGTGTTGTTCCCCATCGCTTGCGCTAGGTGGGCTCCTTCCTCTGCGCTGTCAGAGATACCGCCAAATTCCAGATCATACCCGACCCTGCCCCAAAATCGCGCAGTGTTGTTATCAATCGGTAGCAATGTGGGATCCTTCAGGCTGGCCAAGGCCGTCGCATAGGGCGAATGGCAATGCAGGATGACGCGCGCGGCGGGGATCTCGCGGTGTAGCGTCCCGTGCACGGCCCATGCGGATGGGTCCGGTGCATTGTCGCCCAACATCGTCTGGTCATCATCCACATCCAGCAACAGTAGGTCATCAGGATCAATCGTTGCGAAATGCTGCCAGCATGGATTCAGTAGAAATTGACGCCCGTCATCGGACACAGCCGCGCTGAAATGGTTGCCGACGGATTCGCTCCATCCCATTTGGTGGCATAGACGAAATGCAGCGGCGAGGTCTGCACGTAGGGCCGCTGTTGTATCAATTTCTGACTGCACATTCATGATTTAAACCGCCCTTCGGCGACAAGTGACCGGTACGTTGACCGCATTTCTGCCCTGTCTGTATATGTTCCGCGTAGATAGCGTTCACCGCTTGTCGCGGAATAGGCAGCACGTCCATGCACAATACGGTGGTTGTCAAATACGATACACTCCGTCGCTTGGAGCGTAAATTTCATGATGTATTTATCATCCTGCAACAGCTTTCCGAACCGACAGAAAGCGGGGTAATAGGTGTCCAACACCTCCTGCGGTAGGTCTATCAGATCTAGCATATGCTGGCTGATTGTCAGACCGGACACCGCGCCATTCTGGTCAAGTTCAATAACGCGCTGATGACTGCGCATGTCATAGTCATCATGCTCGCAGTAAAACGGGACATTGATTTCCGACAAGAGCTTGAAGCCCTCCGGGTCGATGTCGCGGAAATCATTGGCCGCTGCAACCCCGTCGCCAAACAGATTCAAACCCCCTTCTACGCTGTTGGCGCGCATGTGCAGATATTGAATGCCGGGCGCGGCCTCTTCTGCGGGGACATCCGTGTGCAGCTCAAGGGCCGCAGCGGTATAGGCGCTGTTGGTCGGTTTGATATGCGTTCGCACGTCAAAATAGTCCCCAAAGAAAGTTGGGCGCACGGTCCCCGCCAAATTCGCAAGATCCGTAAGCGCTGCATCTGTATCCGGCATCTGGGTCACGATAGAAATGCCTTCAACGATCATCGCCTCAAGCCACGCCGTCCGCTTGGTTCGATCTGTCTTTAACTCATCAAGGGTGAAACGGGTCACATCTGCCAAGTGATCTCCGAACCACGGTTTGCGTGGCAAATCGGCGGGGTCGGGCCGTCCTGTGCCATTTGCATATGTCTCCAGCGTTGTCAGCGGCATGCGCGTCACGTGGTCTTCATCAGCCCATGTGATCACCAAATTCTCGTTTTCGAGCTGAGCTGCACGGGCCCGCGGAGGAAGGTCTAAATGAAAGATATCAAACGTCCGCTCACGCGTGACGCTACTGAAGGATGTAGGACAATTATCGCGCAGCCAGTAGTAGTTGAAATAGGCCATCTCAGCGTTTGACAGTGCGATACGCAGGCCGTTTTCTTCTAATAAAACATGCGTTTTGGGTGAGGTTTGGATGTTCATGGTGTGATCCTTGTGCAAGGTGACATGTTTCATAGACCTTCGCCCAAACGGATCGCTTGAAAAAGCCGGAAAAAGCGGAATATAAGTTAACGAAGGGGTTAACTTATGGCTGATCGATCGTTTTTCCATGCGCTTGAAACCCTTGAACTGGTGTGCCGCTTGGGCTCCATGCATAAGGCGGCGGCGCGTTTGAATGTTTCCCCCCCCGCAATCACGCGCGCAATTCGTTTGTTGGAAGACGACGTCGGGGCCGCCCTTATGGATCGCAGCACAAAACCTGCGCGGCCCACCGAAGCCGGCGAAAGGCTGGCCCGCGCCACGCGAAACGGTTTGGCCTTGATCGAAGACACCATCGCCGACATCCGCGCCGAAAACAGCAACAACGACCGCCACGTCACGTTAGCTTGCACGATAGGTATGGCGACCTACTGGCTCATGCCGCGCCTGCCGGATTTCTATGCCAAGCATCCATCGATCACGGTCAATGTTCAGGCCCCGCCCCTTGACCGCCCTGTGCTCTCGCGCGGCATCGATATCGCGCTGCGCTACGGCACCGGGGATTGGCAGGAGGGCGAGACCATCAAGCTTTTTGACGAACGGATTTGTCCGGTGGGCCGGCCGGATGTGATTGAACGGGCGCTGAAAGAGGGTGGCTTGTCGGAAGCGTGGCTCATTGATGTGCGCTCAACGGCGCAGCACTGGCTTGGATGGTCGGACTACCTCAGGGCGTCGGGTGAAACATTCAAGCCCGAGGGAGAGGTGTTCGACAATTACATTCAGGCCGTGCAGGCAACGCTGGATGGCCGCGGGTTAATGCTGGGTTGGAAGTCCATCACGTCAGAGCATGTGAGTGACGGCACATTTGCGTCGTGGCCCGGTGGCGACAAAGATTTCGGAACGGCCTATTTTATTTCTTCGTCCAAAACCGGGGCGATGAAAGAGGCAGCTCGATCGTTTGTCGCGTGGGCCGTCGACGTGGCGCGGGAGCACTAGCCCCCCGCACCTTTCGGTCACAGCTTGTCCCGAAGGCTCAGTGGATCCTGATCCGGCTCAAACGGCGCTGGTGTCAGCCAACGCCATTTGAGCCGCTAAATCAGCGACCTTTCCAAATCGGATCCCGCTTTTCTGCGAAGGCGCGCGCGCCCTCGGCGTTATCCTCGGACCCGTAAAGGACATCGACAGTCTTGAGCTGGCGCTTGGTGACCCGGTTCATGGCATCCTGAAATTTGCTATCCTCGGCATCGCGCACGATTTCTTTGATCGCGGCATAGACCAGCGGCGGACCCGACGCGAGAATGCGTGCCATATCCCACGCCTGCGTCATCAGATCATCCGCCGCGTGGATGTGGTTTACAAACCCCCAGCGGTGAGCTTCTTCGGCGTCCAGCCAGCGGCCCGCAAACAGCATCTCCATTGCGATGTGGTATGGAATGCGCTTTGGTAATTTGATCGATGCAGCATCAGCCACCGTGCCTGACGTGATTTCGGGCAAGGCAAAACTTGCGTGATCAGCCGCCAGAATAATGTCAGCTGACAGGGCTAATTCGAGCCCGCCGCCACAGCAAATACCGTTTACCGCAGCGATCACCGGCTTGTTCATGTCGCGCAATTCCTGCAGGCCACCAAAGCCGCCAACACCGTAATTGCCATCAACCGCGTCCCCATCAGCGGCGGCTTTCAAATCCCAACCCGGGCAGAAAAATTTCGACCCTTCCCCTGTGATAATCGCAACGCGCAAATCAGGGTCATCGCGAAAGGCGGCAAAGGTATCGCCCAAGATACGGCTGGTTTGCAGATCAATGGCATTGGCCTTTGGGCGATCCAGAGTGATTTCAAGTACGGCACCTTCGCGGCGCGTTTTAACGGGGCTTGTCATGTTGTTCCTTTCACCAAAAGCGTATCGGCGATCATCGCGCGGTCTTTTGTACAGATGAGGGGATTGATTTCGATTTCGGCAATCTCGTCGGCGTGGTCGCTGACGAAGTCTTGCAGCTTTAGGACCGCGTCAACAATGGCGTCTATGTTCGCTGCCTCGCCACCGCGATAGCCAATCAGCAGGGGGGTTATTCTTACCTGCCCCAAAGCGTGGCGAATATCGGCATCCGTCGTGGGCAGCAGCAAAGATTGACCGTCCTCCAGAATTTCCGTCAGCGTACCGCCCGCGGCCAACGTCAGGACAAACCCGTGAGCGGGGTCCGCGACGACGCCCAGCAAAAGTTCGGCGACGGTGCCGGTGATCATTTCTTCGACAAGGAAGGTTCCGGCCTGCATCGCCTGCGCCGCCGCGCCGACTTGCTCGGCGTCTGTCAGGTTCAGCTTTACCGCGCCGGCTTCGGTTTTATGGGCAACCCCTTCACCCTTCAAGACCACAGGAAAACCGATCTTTTGGGCGCAAGCGATCACATCTGCAAAGGCGATGCCTGCACGGCTTTTAGGGATATCCAAGCCGTATGCCGCAAGGGCCCGTTTGGCATCGCCTTCGGTGGCCGTGGTGGTGGTTGCGAAGCTAGGGGCAGGTAGCAGGGGCTGGTGATCTTGGCTATTTGGTATGCGCGCTGCGCTGATTGCTTCACACGTCGCGCCAAAGTCGCACAGCGGCACAATCCCCGCACCAAGCAGGCGTTTTGCAATCGCTTCGGGAAGGTTTTCGACGATCGACCCAACCACGCCAAATGGGCGACCCGTTTGTCGGGCCGCGTCCTCGATCGCCTCGATCGCGATCATCCAGTCATCAGCGGTGCAGCTGTCCAAGCGTGGGAAATCAAGCACCACAAGCGTCAGATCGATATCATCGCCTGTCATGGCCGCGAACACCGCCGTCATGGCCGCCTTATCACGCCAGATTTGCGTGTGGTAATCCAGAGGGTTTGCCAGATTGACCAGTGAACTGAGGTGCTGCGAAAGTGTATCTACTTGATCAGATGTCAGCGGTGGAAACGTAAGCCCATATTGCGCGGAGGTATCCGCCATAACGCTCGCCTCGCCACCTGAACAACTTAAGGAAGCAATTCGCGCCCCGGACAGGCGGCCATGGCAATGAAACAGCTTCAACGTTTCAAGCAGTGCGGCGGGGGAGCCGACCCGCGCAATGCCAAGCCGTGCCAGTACCGCATCCGACCCCGCGCTGCTACCTGCGAGCGACGCGGTGTGCGAAATGGTTGCCAGTTGCGATTCCTGCGAACGCCCCACCTTCAACGCCACAATCGGTTTGCCGAGCGCGCGCGACAGCCGTGCCAATTCCTCAAACGCCGCGATGTCACCAAAGCTTTCGATATAAAGCCCAAGCGCCGTCACGCGGTCGTCGCGGATGACAGTTTGGGCGATACTGGCAAGCCCTTGTTGGGCCTGATTGCCCGCAGTGATGGTATAGGCAATCGGCAGTCCGCGTTGCTGCATAGTGAGATTAATCGCGATATTGGACGACTGCGCAAGGATCGCCACGCCGCGTTCAACGGGCACCAGCCCATGTTGATCCGGCCAAAGCGCCACCCGATCCACGGCATTCAGAACCCCGTAGCAATTCGGCCCCAGAATGGGCATTCCCCCTGCTGCGGCCAGCAATTGGTCGTGCAAATCCGCACCGTCGGCTGTTTCTTTGAACCCGCTGGCAAAACATACCGCGCCCCCTGCACCCATCTGGTTCAATTCGCCGATCAGACCGATGGTTGCGTTACGGTTCACTCCGATAAATGTCGCATCCGGTGCCTTCGGTAAATCAGCAAGCGTTTTGAAGGCTGGCAAACCACCGACAATGTCCTTTTGGGGATGTACGGGCCAAATATGGCCCTTAAAACCAATTTTCTGGTTCTGCTCGATGACGGCTTCACACCATGCACCGCCTCCGACCACGGCAATGGATCGCGGTCGGAGGAGACGTTCAAGATCACTCATACCCGTGGTCCTATGCGCCAAGGGGGCGCAATAGATCGCGGCTGATGATGTGGCGCTGGATTTCAGACGTCCCATCCCAAATCCGTTCGACCCGCGCATCACGCCAGAAGCGTTCAATGGGGAAATCGTCCATCAATCCCATGCCGCCGAATATCTGCAGCGTGGCATCCGTAACCCGTGCCAGCATTTCAGACGCATAAAGTTTTGCACTGGCGATTTCGCGGTTTGCAGGCAGGCCTTGATCCAACCGCCACGCCGCTGCCAATGTCAGGTGCTCGGCCGCATCGATTTCGGTAATCATGTCGGCAAGCTGAAAGCTGATGCCCTGATATTTGCCAATCTGCTGACCAAACTGTTTGCGTTCAGCCGCGTAGTTCAACGCCATGTCAAAACAACGGCGTGCTCGCCCTACAGACATCGTGGCGACCGTGATCCGCGTGGCATAAAGCCATTCGTTCATCACCGCAAAGCCACCATCAACCTCGCCAAGAACCTGAGCATCCGGCAGGCGGCAGTTGTCAAATTCGAGGATCATGTTCTTGTAGCCGCGGTGCGAGACGGATTTGTAGCCGTCGCGGATGGTGAATCCGGGGGTGCCGCGGTCGACCAGGAAGGTCGTGATGCGTTTTTTGGGGCCGCGCAGCGTGTCGTCTTCGCCGGTTGCCACAAAGACGATCAAGAAATCCGCATGATCCGCGCCAGAGATGAAATGCTTGGTTCCGTTCAGAACCCAGTCACCGCCATCGCGTTTGGCTGTGCATTTCATGCCGCGGACATCGGACCCTGCATCGGGTTCAGTCATGGCCAGCGCATCCATCTTTTCGCCGCGAATGGCGGGGGTCAGATAGCGTTCAATCTGATCGTCCTTGCAGGCCATCAAGATATTCTGCGGCCGCCCAAAGAAGTGGTTCAACGCCATAGAGCCGCGGCCCAGCTCGCGTTCAACCAGCGCAAATTCTAGATGCGAGAGGCCAGCCCCGCCAACGCTTTCGGGGAAGTTGCAGGCATAAAACCCAAGATCGATAGTCTTTTGTTTGATCGCCTGCGCGACGTCATGGGGGACTTCGCCAGTGCGCTCTACCTCGGCCTCGTGGGGGTAGATTTCGTTTTCGACAAAGGACCGCACGGTGGAAACGATCATCTCTTGTTCTTCGGTCAATCCAAAATGCATCAGGTCAACTCCGGCTTGGGCAGGGCGGCTTGGGCCGCGATGATGGATGCGAGCTTGTCGCCGATATGCGCCGCTGGGTCGCAGGATTTGCGGGTTTCCAGACTGACGTGCAGCAGGAACTGGTTGCAGGTCGCCACGACATCGCCATCGGTATTTTTCAATTCATGGAACAGCCGCAGCTTTTTACCTGCACCCTCAAGAATGGTTGTGACAACTGTTACGTTGTCGCCTGCATGGCATTCATTGCGGAACTTGGTGTGGGTATCTGCGGTAAAATAACTGAGGCCCGATTCAATGTAGGCCGCATCGGCCCCGATCATGCGCATAAGTGCGTCGGCTGCATCCGACCACAGCTGCCCATAGCGGCTTTCGTTCATGTGGCCGTTGTAATCCGTCCAATCGATTGGAATGGCGCGGGCGACACTGATGATGGGTTTGGTAAAGTCAGGATCAGCTTTGGCTTCAAGGCGGGCGTCATGCGCATTCAACAACGCACCTGCACCCCAATCGCGGCCTTTCAGGGATCGCATCATCGACACCAGATTGTCGTCGCGAATGCGTTCAAGCTCGCGGATCGTATGTGCACCTGATTGTTCATCCGATTGACTGGCGATCATCTGCACCAATTCGTCGGTTAGTTCAGGCACATCCATTAATTTGGTCCAGGGCCATTGCAGGCAAGGCCCGAACTGTTCGATGAAGTGGGCCATCCCGGCCTCGCCGCCCGCAACGCGGTAGGTTTCGAACAAACCCATCTGCCCCCAACGCAAGCCAAAGCCAAACCGGATCGCGTCATCAATTTCTTCGGTTGTGGCGATCCCGTCCTTGATCAGCCAAAGCGCCTCGCGCCAGACCGCTTCGAGAAAGCGATCGGCAACATGTGCGTCTATTTCCTTGCGCACCTTCAGTGGTTTCATGCCGATTTCAGCGAGCACCGTATGCGCGCGCGTGGTCGTGGCATCGTCACCGACCAGTTCGATAAGCGGCAACAGATAGACAGGATTGAACGGGTGCGCGACGAAAATCTGGTTTGGGCGCAACGCCCCCTGCTGAAGCTCGGACGGTTTGAACCCTGACGTCGAAGACCCAATAAGCGCGTCTTTGTGGCAATAGGACTGGATATCGTTGAAGACCTTGTGCTTCATCTCCAGGCGTTCCGGCGCGCTTTCTTGAATCCAGTCTGCGCCTGCAACGGCTTCGGCAATTGTGGGGACGATTTTGACCTGCCCCTCGGGCGGCAACGCGACCTCGGACAAGGCCGGCAAGGATCGTCGCGCGTTCGCCATGACTTCACTGATTTTGCGTTCGGCTTCGGCATCAGGGTCGAAAATCGCGACGTCCCATCCAGACAATGCAAACCGCGCGGCCCAACCGCCACCAATGACTCCACCGCCGATGATTGCTGCTGTTTTGGTCATCGTGGAGCCTGCTTTGTCAGGCCAAGTTTTTGGCGCACGGCATCGGGGCCCATGACGGTTGCCCCCATGTTTTCGATGATCGACACCGCACGCGAAACAAGCGCTTCGTTCGTGGCGAGCTCGCCTTTGCCAAGCCACAGGTTATCCTCTAGCCCGACGCGCACATGCCCGCCTGCCAAAACAGATGCGGCCACATAAGGCATCTCGTCACGGCCAATCGAAAACGCGGACCAGTTCCAGTCGGCAGGGACATTGTTGACCATCGCCATAAAGGTGTTCAGGTCATTGGGTGCGCCCCACGGAATGCCCATGCACAGTTGCACCAGCGCGGGCGACGACAATACACCATCCTTAACCAGTTGTTTCGCATACCAAAGGTGGCCCGTGTCAAAGGCCTCGATCTCTGGCTTCACGCCAAGCGCTTCCATGCGCGCGCCCATCGTCGTCAGCATGCCGGGCGTGTTCGTCATCACATAATCAGCTTCGGCAAAGTTCATCGTGCCGCAATCGAGGGTGCAAATTTCGGGCAGGCAGTCTTCGATATGCGCCAGCCGTTCTTCGGCGCTGACCATATCAGTGGCGTCATTCAGCGGCAGTGGGGCGGATGGCGGGCCAAATACTATGTCGCCGCCCATGCCTGCTGTGAGGTTCAAGACCACATCGACATCTGCATCGCGGATGCGGTCAGTCACTTCGCGGTAGAGTTTCGGATCACGTGAGGGAACGCCCGTTTCAGAATCGCGTACGTGGCAATGCACAATCGCTGCTCCGGCCTTGGCGGCGGCGATGGCCGAATTGGCAATCTGTTCCGGGCTGCGTGGAACATGGGGTGAGCGATCCTGGCTGCTGCCAGATCCGGTCACGGCGCAGGTGATAAAAACATCACGGGTCATGTGCAGGGGCATCTTAATTTCCTCTCAGATTTTATACGAAACTACACGGATTGATCAGTCGAGGTGTGCAGTGCTAGACGTAAACATGCATGAAAAGACAAAATCGCCCTTTGATACTGTAACAATCGACGTGCTGCTTTTTGATGGGTTCTCCAATCATTGTCTGGCCAACACGCTGGAGCCGTTTCGCGCCGCAAACACCATTACCGGTCAGATGCCCTATCAATGGCGCCTGCTTTCGCTTGAAGGAGGCCTTGTGCGGTCTTCGAGTGGGATGTTGGTTCAAACTGAAATGGCCACAGCAAGCAGACCGACGTGTGATTATCTTATGGTGACAGCCAGCTATGGCCACCTCGCACTCTGTAGCAGCCAGGTCCTGACCGCGCTGAGGGCCCTTTTCGCAAACGCCAAATGTCTGGTTGGGCTCGATATGGGGTCGTGGCTGCTGGCGGCGGCGGGGCAACTGAACGGCAGGCCGGCGACAATCCATGGGCATCTTTTTGAAAGCTTTTCAGAGACGTTCACGCAGGTAGATGCACGGCAAGAGCGGTTTGTGATAGATGGCAACCGGATCACCTGCGGGGGTGCCATGGCGTCCTTTGACCTGGTCCTTACACTGATCGGGCAGCACTGCGGCGAAATCATACGTCTCGATGTCGCAAGCCTTTTTCTGCATCAAACCAATCAGCCGTTCGGGAACGCCGACAACATACCCGTGCGCTCAAAACTGGTGTCTCGTGCTCTTGTCCTGATGGACCAGAATATTGAGACGCCTGTGCCTATCCCGCTTATCGCGCGTCACCTTGGGTGTTCACTGAAAAGCCTGCAAAGACGGTTCGCACGCAGTTTGAATGCAACGCCCGGTCAGGTCTACAGACATAGGCGCCTGATCGCTGTCAGAAGCTTGGTCGAAAGCACCAATCTGTCCATCGTTGAAATTGCCGCGCGGTGCGGTTACGAAAACGCAAGTTCCATGACACGCGCCTTTAAGAACCAGTTTGGCACGACGCCAATGGATATGAGAACAGACTGATCGGAACCTCTCCGTCTTATTCAGATGCGGTTAAAAGCTATCCAATCTCGGACGCCGCTCTAGGGCGGCGCCGTCCAAAATCCCCAAGCAAAAGCCCTACAAATCTAAGGCGCGTCATGACGACATCGCGCGCCCTTCATTGCCCTGCTCGACCGGGCCCTTTTTTCGCTCAAGCCCCCACCCCTTGATGACCCCGTAAACCGCAGGGATCACGATCAGCGTGAGCAAGGTCGATGACACCATGCCACCAATCATCGGCACGGCGATCCGTTGCATGATCTCGGAGCCGGTTCCATGCGCCCACAAAATGGGCATCAAGCCTGCCATGATCGCCACGACGGTCATCATCTTGGGGCGTACGCGGTCAACGGCGCCGACCATAATCGCGGCATATAGCTCCTCTTGTGTAAGCGGGCGGCCCTTGGCGCGGTCCTTGGCCTCTGAGAGGGCTTGATCGAGATAGATCAGCATGATGACACCCGTCTCTGCCGCGACGCCCGCAAGCGCAATGAACCCCACGGCAACTGCGACGGACATGTTGAACCCCATGAACCACATCAGCCAGATCCCCCCGACGAGCGCGAAGGGCAGTGACAGCATGACGATCAAAGTCTCGGTCAGGCGGCGGAAGTTGAGGTAAAGCAGCAAAAAAATCAACGCCAAGGTCAACGGCACCACGATAGCAAGTCGCTGTTTGGCGCGTTCCAGATATTCGAACTGACCGCTCCATCCCAAAGAATAGCCCTGCGGCAGGGTGATCGAAGCCGCCACTGCCGCCTGCGCATCGGCCACATAACCGCCCAGATCCCGCCCGGCTATGTCAACGAAGATATAGACGGCCAGCTGCCCGTTCTCGGTTCGGATCGACGTGGCGCCACGCTTACGCTCAATCGTGGCGACATCGCCCAAGGGGATGGTGCCGCCACCGGGCAAGGCAACCTGCACCTCGCGCCCGATTGCGTCGGGGTCAGAGCGCAGCGCCGCAGGGTAGCGCACCGCGACGTTGTAGCGCTCGCGCCCTTCAACGGTCTGAGTGATCGCTTTCGCCCCCAACGCCATGCCGATCACCTCCTGAACGTCTTGAACGGACAGGCCGTAGCGGCCCAAGGCGGCACGGTTGGGGGTAATATCAAGGTAATACCCGCCAATGACTCGCTCCGCATAGGCGCTGGTGGTCCCGGGGACCGCGCGCACGACTGCTTCAACCTCTCGGGCTACTTTCGCCATTTCTGTCAGGTTGTCGCCATAGACCTTGATCCCCACCGGCGTGCGAATGCCCGTCGACAGCATATCAATCCGCGCACGGATCGGCATGGTCCAAGCATTCGAGACACCGGGAAACTGAAGCGCTGCGTCCATTTCCTGACGCAAGCTTTCGGTCGTGACGCCCGGTCGCCAATCCTCTTCGGGCCGCAGCTGTATGATGGTTTCAAACATCGATGTCGGCGCAGGGTCAGTCGCGGTGAGCGCGCGCCCGGCTTTGCCGAAAACTGTCAGAACCTCGGGAAAGGATTTGATAATCCGGTCTTGCGTCTGCATCAGCTCCGCGGCTTTTGTCACTGACAGGCCGGGCAGGGTGGTCGGCATATACATCAAAGTACCCTCGTTCAGCGTCGGCATAAATTCAGACCCCAACTGTCGCGCGGGCCAAATGGTGACGACAAGTGCGGCCAGCGCTATGACAATGGTCAGGGTCTTGGCCTTCAGCACCCATGTGATAACCGGGCGATAGACCGTAATCAAAAAACGGTTCACTGGGTTCTTGTGCTCTGGAATAATCCTCCCTCGCACGAAAACGACCATCAGCGCGGGCACCAAAGTGACCGATAGAAACGCAGCTGCGGCCATTGCAAATGTCTTGGTATAGGCCAACGGGCCGAACATCCTGCCTTCTTGCCCCTCCAGCGAGAATATCGGCAGGAAGGATACGGTGATGATCAGCAAGCTGAAGAACAGCGCAGGGCCAACTTCGGTCGCGGCATCGATCAAAACCTCGACACGCGGCTTATCAGGGGCGGCGCGTTCAAGGTGCTTGTGCGCATTCTCGATCATCACGATGGCCGCGTCGATCATCGCGCCGATGGCAATGGCAATGCCGCCAAGGCTCATGATATTGGCCCCAATCCCGAGCGCTTTCATCGCGGTAAAGGCCATCAACAGCCCCACCGGCAACATCACAATGGCCACCAAAGCGGAACGGAAATGCAGCAAAAACAGGATCGTCACTGCTGCCACTACGATGCTTTCTTCCAGCAAGGTCGTTTTGAGGGTCTTGATCGCGGAAAGGATCAGGTTCGAACGGTCATAGACCGGTACGATTTCGGCCCCTTCAGGCAAACTCTGGGCAATCA
This sequence comes from Sulfitobacter sp. M22, assembly GCF_021736025.1. NCBI lineage: Bacteria > Pseudomonadati > Pseudomonadota > Alphaproteobacteria > Rhodobacterales > Roseobacteraceae > Sulfitobacter > Sulfitobacter sp. M22. Next base: position 108,659 of record NZ_WMEC01000004.1, read on the forward strand.
CCTCGAGCTCTGATTTTGCGTTTTCGATGACATCAAGCGCGTTGGCACCGACACGTTGCAGTACAATCCCGCTGGCGACCTCGCCTTCACCGTTCAGCTCTGTAATGCCGCGCCGCCCATCTGGGACGATCTCTACTCGCGCGACATCGCTGAGCAAGATCGGCACGCCCGCAACGCTGCGTAAAGCGATGTTGCCGATGTCTTCGGTCCCTGACAAATAGCCGCGACCACGGACCATGAATTCGAATTCTGAAAGCTCCACGGTGCGGCCGCCGGTGTCCATGTTACTGGAGGCGACCGCTTTGCCGACGTCTGACAGGGTAATGCCTTGGGCGCGCATTCGAACCGGATCGACCGTGACCGAGTATTGCTTGACGAAGCCGCCGACACTGGCGACTTCAGACACGCCCTCGGCACGGCTGACGCCATAGCGTACCACCCAATCTTGCAGGGTGCGCAATTCGGCCAGCGACAGGTTTTCGCCGGTTACAGCGTATTGATAGACCCAGCCCACCCCGGTGGCGTCGGGGCCAAGGGCAGGTGTGACACCAGCAGGCAAATTGGCGGCGGCGGCGTTCAGGTATTCCAGCACCCGCGAACGGGCCCAGTACGGGTCTACGCCGTCTTCGAATATGATGTAGACAAACGAAATGCCAAAGAAGGAAAAGCCCCGCACCACGCGCGACCGCGGCACCGTCAGCATCGCGGAGGTCAGTGGGTAGGTAACCTGATCCTCGACCACCTGCGGGGCCTGACCGGGATAATTGGTCATTACGATAACCTGCACATCAGACAGGTCTGGGATCGCATCAATCGGCAGTGTTCTCAGCGACCAAACGCCAGCACCCACGATCATCGCCGTGGCAAAAAACACGAGCATCAGGTTGCGCGCTGACCATGCGATGATACGCCCGATCATTGCGTCGCCTCCGGCGCGACCAAAGCTGCTAGCGCTGCGTTCAGGTTGCTTTCAGCATCTATCAGGAAGGTCGACGTGGTGACGATACTGTCGCCGCTTGCAATGCCCTCGCGGATTTCGATCATCCCGTCGCCCTGTCGTCCGATCACCACATCTTGCGGTGCGAACGTGCCCTCCCCCATATCGCGGATCACCACCTGACGGTCCCCCGTATCGATAACAGCGGTCTGGGGCACCTGCACCACGGGCGTCGCATCGCCTGCCGCCAGTGTGACCTCGGCGAACATATTGACCAGCAGCCGTCCGTCCTGATTGGGCAGTTCGATCCGCACCCGTGCGGTTCTGGTTTGCATATCGACTGCGGGGTAGATCTCGTCGATTGTGCCTTTAAACGTCTCTGCGGGCAGTGCGGGAAATGTGATCGAGGCTGGCGCGCCGCGCGCCAATCCCGCGAGCGAGGATTCAGGCACCTCTGCCATCACCCACACCACTGACGTATCAGCAATGCGGAACAGTGGTGCGCCAGCAGGCGACATCATGCCCTGCACAGCCATCCGTTCCAAGACCACGCCAGACAACGGCGCCATAAGCGGTGTGTTCACGGGCGGTGTCTTTTCAGCGCTTATCTGTTCAATCACCGCCTGTGGCACTCCGAGGTTGGCCAATCTTTGTCGGCTGCCCTTGGCACGCGCTTCGCCACTGCGCAGGTCCGAGACATAAAGCGCGGCCGCAGCTGCAATCTCGGGCGAATAAAGCATCGCCAAAGGGGCTCCGGCGATGACAACGGTACCAACTGTCACGTCCTCTACCTGTTCGACAAAGGCATCGGCGCGCAGCGAGATGATGCTAACCTTGCGCGTGTCCAGCTCAACGATACCGGGCGCACGCACGGGCATCACCATCGGGGCCAAGACCGCCACCGAAGTACGGACGCCTGTTCTTTGCAGCTTGCCCGGGGAGACGCTTACGGAGCCTGCGTCCGTGGCCTCATCCGCATAGACTGGCAGATAATCCATATTCATCGAGTCTTGTTTGGGTACTGGCGAGGTGTCGGGAAGCCCCATCGGATGTCGGTAATAAAGGATCGTGCGTTCGCCGTCGGTGGCGGCAGGCGCAGCTTCCTCTACTGGCGCGAAAGAGACATCTTCGCTGGCCAGCACGGCGATGAAGTCGCGGCCGTCCTTTGTCTGCGTGGACTGGGCCGACCATTCGGCAAGCCCGTCAGGGTGGCGGTAATAGATCACCGGTCCGGTGGCTGCGGGGGCTGGCATGGCCTCGGCTTTCCGCCCGATCAGGGCTGTGAACGCCATCTGGGCTTCGCCGCTTAGACGCGCGGGGGTCCAGCCCTTGCCGCCTGCCGACAGACCGATCCACCCTGCGGTGCCACTGACGATGGTGATCAGGGCCAATTTTCCGAACACGCTCATTCCTGCACCTCGATAACGATGCGCGCCTGAACCGTCTCGGCCTCGCCTTGCACCTTGGCCGCGACCGAAATCTGCCAGTTGCCCTCCATCGAAAGATCGGTGGCAAAGCGGTACTCGCCCAGCGTTTCAACAGGCAACGCTGTGATCTGTGATGTCATCATCGCCATACCGTCAGGCTCCATATCGACCCGCGTTGCAAAGATAATGGCCCCCTCAACGGGCTGCTGGCTGCGCAAATCCGTTAGGCGCAGGGTCAGCACAGCATTGTCACTGACGGAGTAAACAGTCTCGACGAGCTCGAACGCATAGTCGGCTTCACCTGCCTGAACGGCGGAGACAGTCAAAAGGCTGGCGGCAGCAAAGGCCGCGCAGAAACGCGAGATAATATGGGGCATAGCGGGTCTGAAATTTTATAAATGTATTGGGCGCGCGCGCGACATCGCACCTGTCAGGGGCGTGCTGCGATCGCGGAGATCAAGGTGCGCAAGGCACCTGAGTTTTCAGGCTTCCGGGGGTCTTTGCAGATCATTGCCGGAGCGTTGCGCCGTGTGCGCAATAACCGCGGTGGAAAGCGGTACAGCGTCGACAAGAATGCGGCTCGGAACCGGCACCCAATCAGGGCCTACTAGGCCAACCGCGCCGCGACACTGGGACGATAGGTGGCAAGGGGCGTCGCAACCGGGGATATCTGCGCAGTCTTCCATTGCAACATCGGGCGCGACTTCGGCTTGCATCATTTCCATCGTGGCCGCTTGGGCCGAAGACACTAAAGCAGTGCCCGTCTGCGCAAGAATTGCACCGACCAGCAGAGACATCAGGAAAAGGCGGAATTTTACCCACATAAGATTGCCTATGTCGCTTTATCTCAGGCGCAGCAATACACTTTTTGTTGAAGCGCGCAGGGGTGCTCCGACGCGAGTCAGTGAACTCACAAATCCTACGATCATAACCAGGTATTTCAAAGCAAGGCATCGACAGAACTGCACGGCGTTCCTATATCAGGACCATGCGCATTCTGCTTCGCCTCACCACCTTCTGCCTCTCGCTCGCTCTGTTGAGCGGCGTGCTCGCGCATGATCTGGCGGCTGCGAATATGTCGATGGAGATGTCCGGCCTGACCACGTCCGCACACATCGAACAGGATGACGATTGCACTGCGTGCCTACAAGATGACCAAGGCGCAATTGTTTGCGACATTGATTGCACGGCTCCCGTCTTTTTGATCGCTCAGTTGCTCCATCCTCAGCCGGAAACTTTGCACCGCTTTGCTGTGCCTATGCCGAAAGACCTTGGTCTTAGCGGCACCGATCCCGCGTCTGACCCGTTTCCTCCGCGAACCATCTCCCTGATTTGATCGGCCGCACCCTCGGGTGACGGCCAGGTTCCGCGATTTTGCCGCTAATAGGCAGTTTCACGGTCAATCCTATCTTTCACTTTTGGGAACTACTTTCATGTCACAAAATCTACCGCGCGCCCTGTCGCGCAGGTGCTTGTTGTGTGGCGGCGTCGCTGCATTCGGGGCAGCGCTACTCCTGCCCCATACTTCTCTTGCCGCCACGACGGTGGTTTCGAGCGGCAGCCTTACATACGCCGACGGCGCGATACTTGCGGCGTCCAAGCGCACCCTTTGGCGCGTTGACGCTGCGGGCAAAATTGAACATCGCCCCCTCGACCGTTCAATCACCGCCTTCGCCAGCCACCCCGAAACCCCGGGCACGCTTTTCGCGGCAGTTGCCCCATCCGGCCTTCTTCGCAGCCGTGATGGTGGACGCACATGGGCCGATATCAGCGCGGGCCTGCAGGCCACCCGCATCACGGCACTCGCGCAGGCGGCGCTAGAACCGGACATGCTGTATGCAGCACTGGAAGGGGACGGGCTTTGGCGCAGCAAGGATGCTGGGATAAGTTGGGAATTTGTCATGGATAGGCCCTATCTCGACGGCACCGAGCGCGACGTGCTCACCCTCGTGTCCGTCGGCAATCCGACCGGCATGGGTGGAATCTGGCTTTATGCCGGAACCGAAGCCGGATTAACCCGCGTGCCCGATTGCTTTTGCCGCTGGCAAGATGTGACCGCTGGGGACGCCATGGACGCCTTGGTCGCGGGTAAGACCCCACCGCCAACCAAGCCATTGCCCGAGAGGGAGCAGGTCAACCATCTCGCCCTCTCTCCCGAGGAGCCCGAACGTATTTACGCCGTGCTGAAAAGCGGAATTTGGACGTCGACGGATGCGGGCGTGAATTGGACCATGACGGCTTCTGGCACTTTCGACGCGCTGGCCGTCAATCCTGAAAACCCCCGACACCTTGCGGCCCTCCGCAATGAAACCCTTTCGGTCAGTCGCGATGGCGGCATGACCTTTGACCCCCTCAACCTCTCTTAAGGAGACTCGGAATGACCAATAAATTCACCCTTGGTGCAACCGTGGCGCTTACCGTCGCCGGTATCGCCAGTTTCGCGGCCTTTGGCATCGCTGAAAGCGACAGCACGCCCGTGTCGGACACCCTCACGGCCGCCACCGTACCAGCAGACCGGCAGATGACGATTTGGCGCGACCCCTCTTGTGGTTGCTGCGATGCCTATGCCGACTATGCCGAAGAAAACGGGTATCACGTCACCCGCATCGACGACCGAGACTTCGACAAACGGTCGGTCGAGGCCGGCGTGCCTGAACAAGGTCTGGGCTGCCACCTCGCTGAGGTCGACGGGTACTATGTCAGCGGGCTGGTGCCCGTTGAAATCATCCAGCGTCTCACGTCTGAACGCCCCGATGTCATCGGCATCACGCTGCCAGGTATGCCCAGCAATGCGCCCGGCATGGCTGGTAAAAGTGGCACGCTCAAGACCTACGCCTTCGGCGAAGATGGCGTAAATGTGTACTCCAATGAATGAGGATAGAATGATGGAAATGATGAACGGTTCAATGATGAGCGGCCCGATGTCGGCCTGGATGATGATCGGATGCGGCGTGCTGTTCCTGCTGGTGCTGGCCTTGCTCGTGCTGGGTGCCGTCGCCCTAATCAAATATCTGAGGCAGCCAAGATGAAGCGCGTGGTCATAGCTGCCGTGATTGGCTTCACGGGTGCGGCGGCAATCGCTGTCTGGGCCGGGGGCAAGGGCGAAAGCCCCCCGGCGCTAACCGTCCTTGGCAGCCCGGTCGACGCAACGATGGTCGATTTGGGTGCAGGACTGTATGCCGACAACTGCGCCTCGTGCCACGGCGCCAAGCTTGAAGGTCAGCCTGATTGGCGCAGGCGGCTCGAAAATGGCCGCATGCCTGCGCCGCCGCATGACGAAACCGGCCATACGTGGCACCACGCGGACCAGCAGATTTTTAACATTACAAAGAACGGTGTGGGATCCGTCGTACCTGGCTATGAAAGCGACATGCCGGTGTTCAACGGCATCCTGAGTGACGCGGAAATCACGGCGATCCTTGGCTATATCAAAAGCACTTGGCCTGAACGGGAACGCGACTTTCAAGCCGAGATTACCGCCAATAATAAGGAGGGATCATGAGCCGTCTGGACCAGTTTGCGCGAAAGTCACGGTGGTCCTTCTTGACCGCCGCACGCAGGTCAATCGCTGAACTTGGCGACCCTTATAAACGTGGCAGCGCAGATACTTCTGGTCGGACCTCTAGAGGTAGGCGCGTTCGCGCGGTGCTGAAAACCTTTACCATCAAAGCAAAGGGCCGCGGTGTTTTCACGCGTGTCGGTACTTTTCAGCAATCTCTCGACGACTGCATCCTTGCAGCGGCGCGGCATTTGCAGTCGGGGAAGGTCGCGTGAAGCGGCGCGGTTTTCTTGCCGGTGCGCTTGCCCTCGGGGCCTCTCCGGCAGCAGCACGAGAGGTTATGGCAGAACATAAGGTGCCCCTACCGATGCTCTCGCCGCCCGTCACTGACGGGAGAGGCCGGGATCTGACGTTGGCGGCTTTTCGGGGCCGGACGGTGTTGCTAAATATCTGGGCGACATGGTGCCCACCGTGCCGTGCCGAAATGCCAACACTCGATAGATTGCAGGCCAATCTTGGCGGGCCAGAGTTCCATGTGGTTGCCCTGTCGATCGACCGAGGCGGCCTTGAAACCGTGCGGGCATTCTATGCTGACATCGGTATCAAGCACCTCGATCTATACGTTTCCGAACAGTTGAGAGCGATGACCGCCCTCGGCGTCGCCGGACTTCCCACGACGCTCCTCGTCAGCGCCCAAGGCCGTGAAGTCGCACGCAAGCTGGGCCCGGCCGAGTGGGACAGCCCGTCGGCAATTTCTCAGATCAAACGCGTCATCCTAGAAGGACGATCCCAGAAATGACCCAAACTTCGAATGATATCAGGGCAGCAAGCGCGATCTCCAGGCCCTCAAGTCGACAGATGCTGATGATCACCGGTTTTGCCGCGATTGGCGGTGGTGCTGCGTTCAACTGGGACTGGCTTATCGCTGTTGGTGCCGCGCCCTTGATCCTCAGCCTCGCGCCTTGTGCTGCCATGTGCGCTTTGGGGCTTTGCATGCGCGGCGGATCCTCCGGCTGCGCCAAAAACGATGCGGTGGAAAACGCGAACGCCGCGACCGACAGAAACTCCATTCCAAATTAGCACGGGGTAACCCGTCGCTCCGCAGGTCTATGGGGCCGGCGGAGCATGCTGTTGAAAGCAATATCATGACTAGAATTACCCCTACCCACCGTCGAATTCGCATTGCACTGTGGACGGGCGCGGTCGCTATTGCCGTGCTCGTTGCTGGGTTTGCCGTGTTACGCCTGGACCAAAATCATGCCGCACAGACGGTGTATCACGGTGAAGCCAACATTCGGTCAGAGTTTTCGCTCGTTGATCACCATGGTCAGGCCGTCACACAAGAGGATTTTGCAGGCCGCTGGCAGCTTGTCTTTTTCGGCTTTACCCATTGTCCGGATATTTGCCCGACCTCCCTGGCTTATATGGACAATGTGCTGGAGTTATTGGGCCCCGATGCAGATCAAGTCGCCCCTCTCTTTGTGACCGTAGATCCGGAACGCGACACGCCTGCAGTTCTCAAGGACTATGTCGCGAACTTTCACCCGCAGCTGATCGGGCTAACGGGAAGCCAAGATCAGATCGCAAAGGCAACCGATGCCTTCAAGGTCTATAACGAAAAGCTTCCGACAAAGACGCGGCCCCACGGATACATGGTGGCCCACGCCGGTCATTTTTATCTGATGAACCGAGACGGTGGTTTCGAGGCAGTTTTTCTGGAAAGCGAGCAACCCGCCGCGGAAATGGCCGAACAGATCTCAATGCGTATCGAGAACGAGAGAGAAACCCGATGACTACGATCTTTTCACTGTCCGCACGGTTTGGTGCTTTTCTACTAAGCGCGAGCCAAATAGCGGCAGTACCGGCTTTTGCCGATCATCCCGGCGAAAACCTCAATCAGGTTATGGCCGCTAAAGAAGCGTCATTCGAGCCGATCACGCCGCGAGATGCGCCAGAGCTCGTATGGCAAGGGGCGTCCGGCGATCTCGTTTCGCTAAGCACCTTGAAAGGGAAGGTCGTGGTTCTGAGCTTCTTGCCCAACGGTTGCGGCAGTCCCTGTGAAGCGCAACAAGAGAAACTTGGCCAAACGATCTCCGCGCTCAATTCCAGTGCGATGCGCGAAATGGTGGTCTTTGTCACGCTGAGCGATGATCCGCAGACCGACCCACGAGAGCAGAATTGGATGTCTGCTCAGGGGCCCGACGCCGAAAGCCTTGTCGATGCGAGCATCGCTCTTGCCGCTCCGAGCGACCGGCCCAGCACATCCCCTCAGGTGCATCTGCTTAACCGCAAAGGCCAGCAGGTCGGCATATTTCACGGTGCCGACTTTGAGCCGTTGAACCTTCTGCTTTATATTAACGGGCTGACCAATGCGCATCCACATGAGGAACCCAGCATTTTGCAACGAGTGATCGGATGGTTTTCATGACAAATCTTCACCCTAGCGCCGAACTACTTTGGCTGTCCGCGTTGCGCCGCTTCGCTGTGATTACCCTGTTGGCGCACCTTCTTTGGGAGATCGCGCATATCCCCCTTTACACAATTTGGGTCGACGGGACGTGGGGAGAAATCGTTTTTGCTGTCGTCCATTGCACCGGAGGCGACCTGCTGATCGCCATGAGCAGCCTGTTCATCGCACTGTTGGTCTTTGGCACGGGCAGGTGGCCGCACGCGCGGGTTTATCCCGTTCTGGGCGCGATGATCGCAATTGGACTTGGCTATACTATCTTCAGCGAATGGCTGAACATCGAAGTCCGCGAAGCCTGGGCCTACCGCGAGATTATGCCGGTCATTCCGATCATTGGTGCGGGTATCACTCCGGTTCTGCAATGGCTCGTCATCCCCATCGTAGCCTATTTCGGTGCGCTGCGGCAGGACACGCGCACAGCTCGGCTTGAAAAAAATCCACTTGCATAGAAGCGCGAGAGGGCAGCCAACCCTCGATTAAATCCCGGTAACCGTCTCTCTTTATTATCTAATATATGACCAGTAATATAAATTTTAAAATACTGGACAACCGCCCAGTTCATCTGTTCAGATACCAATCAGTATCAAGGATCGCCAGTGGAGGGGTGGACCTTGATGAAAAATGACTTGGGAGGAGTCGATCATGAACAGCGAAACGAACCGGACAAAATACGCAGCCGTTGCACAGGAATTTGACGCAGGCCGCATCTCGCGGCGAGACTTTATGCGTAAAAGCGCAGCACTCGGGGTGGCCGCCGCGGCGCCGCTTGCATTCGGGGCCAGCCATGCCAAAGCGCAAGCGGCCGAACGGTATGATTACGTCATTATCGGTGCCGGCTCTGCGGGTTGTGCCCTTGCGGCGCGCCTGTCGGAAGACCCGGACAAGAACGTGCTCGTGCTTGAGGCAGGGCCTGCGGATGAAAACCCGTTCATCCATATCCCCGCCGCTTTCCCAAATCTATTCCAGAGCCCGCTGGACTGGGCCTACCGCAGCACGCCCCAAAAGCATTCCGCCGATATCCAACTGTATATGCCCCGAGGTAAAGTCTTCGGCGGCTCAAGCTCGATTAACGCGATGATCTACAAGCGTGGCAATCCGGTCTGCTATGATGCTTGGGGGGCCGAAAACCCCGGCTGGAGCCACGCAGATGTCCTGCCTCTGTTCAAACGGTCGGAAAATAATGAACGCGGCGCTGATGATCATCACGGCACAGGTGGCCCGCTGAATGTAGCTGACCTGCGCGACCCCAACCCTGTGACGCTAGCGATGGTCGATGCCGCTGTAGAGGCGGGCTATCCAGCGCAGCCCGATTTCAATGCGGGCACGGATCAAGAAGGGTTCGGCCTGTATCAGGTCACGCAAAAAGACGGGATGCGCAATTCGACCGCCGTCGCCTTCCTGCACCCTGCCCTAACGCGCGACAACCTCGCTATTCAGGCCGAGGCCCATGTGCAGAAGCTCCTCGTCGAAAATGGCCGCTGCGTCGGAGTGCGCTTTAAAGCAGGTGACGAGATGCACGAGGCCATGGCGGATGCAGAGGTCATCCTGTCCGCCGGGGCCATCGGTTCGCCGCAGATCTTGATGCTCTCCGGCATTGGATCACGCAGCGCCCTAGAGGGGCTGGGGATCGAGCTGGTCCATGACCTCCCCGGCGTTGGGCAGAACCTTCAGGAACATCTCATGGCACCGGTTGCCCATGTCTGCACGCAACCTGTAACCCTCGCCCATGCGAATGAGCCGGAGCAGGCGGAATTGCTGGCCAAAGGCATGGGGCTGCTCACCTCGAATATTGGCGAAGCGGGCGGCTATCTGACGGTCATGCCAGACGCCCCGGCCCCTGATCTACAGTTTCATTTTGCGCCGACCTGGTTCATCTCGGACGGTGCAGGCAATCCGACGGACAGCGAAGGCTTCACCATTATGCCGAGCCTAGTCGGTACAAAGTCGGTTGGGGAAATCACGCTCGCGTCAGCCAACCCAGAGGATGCGCCGCTGATCAATCCGAATGCTTTTGCCGAGGCGCAAGATCTGGAAATTCTGGTCGAGGGGGTCAAGATCGCACGCAAGATCATGAGCTCTCCTGCGCTGGATGGTTTCCGTGGCGAAGAGCGCTTTCCGGGGGCGGATGTCCAAACCGATGATGAAATCCGAGCCTATTTGCGCGCCAATATCCAGACGATCTATCACCCTGTGGGCACCTGTAAAATGGGGTCCGATGACATGGCGGTGGTCGGCGCGGATTTGAAAGTCCACGGGATCGACGCGCTGCGCGTCGCGGATGCGTCTATCATGCCGACGATCGTCAATGGCAACACCAATGCTGCCGCCATCATGATTGGCGAAAAGTGTTCTGACCTGATCCGGGCCTAACCGGCACTTACCCCTCGCGACCTCGGGGAACCGAGGTCGCAGCCCCCCCTTTAGTTTTAAAATTACGGAGCCGCTCTATGCTTGGCAAAATGATGGACCAGCAGTTGCTGATCTCTTCCCTTATCGATCACGCAGCCCGATGCCATGGGCGCACCGAAGTCGTCTCGGTTGAAACTTCGGGCGAAGTCGACGTCACGAACTGGCAAGAGGTGGCCAGGAATGCGCGGCGCTTGGGTTCGGTATTGACCAAGCTGGATTTGCCGCAGGAAACTCGGTGCGGCACCATCGCATGGAATAACCGGCGGCACCTCGAGATTTACTTTGGCAGTTCGGGTGCAGGCTTCATCTGCCATACCCTCAATCCGCGTCTGCATCCCGACCAGATGGTCTATATCGCCAATGACGCGCAAGATCGGGTGATGTTCTTTGACCGAACCTTCCTGCCCGCTGTAGCAAACTTGAAGGACCGGTTTGATACGGTCGAGCATTACGTTCTATTGGGCCCGCGGGACGATGAGGCGGCCCAGATGTTTGACGGGCTGCAATTCTATGATGAATTGATCGCTGACGGAGACCCGGATTTTGTCTGGCCCGAACTCGATGAACGCCAGCCTTCTTCGCTATGCTATACTTCGGGAACCACGGGAAACCCGAAAGGCGTGCTTTATTCCCACCGGTCAACCTTGCTTCATGCGCTTGTGGGCAACCAGCCCGACGGGCTTGCGATCTCGGCCTGTGATACGGTGATGCCGGTTGTGCCAATGTTCCATGTCAATGCGTGGGGCGTGCCCTATACCGCTGCGTCGGCCGGCGCAAAACTGGTGCTACCGGGTCCGGGGCTTGATGGGGACAGCCTTGCAAACCTGATCGACACCCAACACGTGACTGCGGCCTTTGGCGTGCCCACAATTTGGATGGGGCTATTGGCGGCGCTGGAAAAATCCGGCTCTAAGCTGCCAAGCCTGACCCGCACCATCGTCGGTGGCGCACCGATGCCGCCGTCGATGTATACGGCGTTCCGTGACAAATATGATGTCGAATTAATACAGGCTTGGGGCATGACAGAGACCAGCCCCCTCGCGACGGTCAACCGTCTGCTGCGTCGTCACGAGGGTCTGTCGACCGAAGCGCAAACCGACGTTCGCGTTGGCCAGGGCCGCTCGGTTTACGGGATAGAAATCCGGCTGGTAGATGAAGCCGGTAATCTGCTGCCCGAAGATGGTACGACGCAGGGCGACCTGCAGGTGCGCGGTCCTTGGGTGGTCCACAGCTACTTTAACAAAGAAGACTCGGCGCTGACCCCTGATGGCTGGTTCGACACTGGCGATGTTGCCACGATTGACGCGGATGGTTTCATGGTGATCCGAGACCGTTCAAAGGACATCATCAAATCCGGGGGCGAATGGATCTCTACGGTCGAACTTGAAAACATCGCAATCGGTCACCCGGCGATTGCAAATGCCGCCGCCATCGCTGCCCATCACCCTAAATGGGACGAGCGTCCGATCCTGATCGCGGTCAAATCCGGTGACGTCTCCGAAGCGGAGCTGTTGAAATTCTACGACGGCAAAGTCGCCAGCTGGCAGGTGCCAGATCGGGTGATCTTTGTCGATGAACTGCCCCTAGGTGCCACAGGCAAAGTGGTGAAACTCAAACTACGCGAGACCTACGCGAACATCCTTCTGGAGGGAGCCGCATGAAACATCAAAGTAACTTCACCCCCGATCTGCAAGCGGCCTATGACGTCGACCTAAAAGCCCTAGACGCGGCCAAGGACCGTTGGGCGCAAACCTCGCTGAGTGAACGCATCGCGGTTCTGCAGGCGGTCAAAGATAATCTGATGCGCGTCGCCGACGAATGGGTCGATGCGGCGGGCAAGGCCAAGGGCATCCCGCAAGGTTCCCCTCTCTTGGGGGAGGAATGGACGTCGGGCCCCTATGCCGTCATGTCCTGCTGCAACGGTCTGATGGATACGCTGTCGCAGATGGAAGGCAAAACCTTTCTGGACGGGCTAAAGAAACGCAGCCTGCCAAGCGGCCAAACCGCCGTGCGCGTTGTGCCACATTCGATCTGGGACCGGCTGCTGATTTCGGGCGTGCATGCGGATGTCTGGATGCAGAAAGGCGTGACCCCCGCCAACCTCAAGAACAACGCCGCTTCGGCCTATGATATCCCTACCAATCAACGGCGTGGCAAAGTCGCGCTGGTTCTGGGCGCCGGCAATATCGCCGCGATCACGCCGCTGGATGCGTTCCAGAAGCTTTTTCTGGAAAATCAGGTTGTCTTGCTGAAAATGAACCCCGTCAACGACTACTTGACCGAGCCGCTGCAGGCCGCCTTGAAGCCGTTGATCGACCGCGACGCGCTACGTATTCACCGCGGCGATGGCCCGGCGGGGGCCTATCTTACGTCGCATCCGTTGGTCGAGGAAATTCACATCACCGGTGCCCGCGCCACCCATGATCTGATCGTCTGGGGCGCAGGCGAGGAAGGCGAGAAGAACAAGGCCGCCAACACGCCGAAAAACACCCGTCACATGACGTCCGAGCTTGGTGCCGTTTGCCCCACCATCGTCGTGCCCGGCCCGTGGACCAAGGCGGACTTGCGCTTTCAGGCGGAAAACATCGCCACCATGAAACTGCATAACGGTGGATTTAACTGTGTCGCGGTGCAGAGCCTTATTTTGCCGAAAGGCTGGGATAAGACAGCCGAGCTGATGGGGAATGTCGCCGATGTGATGGCCAAGCACACTAAACGGGCCGCTTACTACCCCGGTGCCGAAGATCGCCAACAGGCTTTTGTCGATCACGCTGAAAACCCGCAAAAGCTGGATCGTGGGGCGGATGTGGCTCCGCTTTATCTTGCCGACATGGCCGAGGGTGATAGCGATTGGCTGGCCCAGACCGAAGTCTTCACATCTGCGCTTGGTGTCATGCACATCGAGGCAAAAGATGCCGAAACCTATATGATCGAAGCGATTAAATGGGCGAATGACACGCTCTATGGCACATTGGGCGGCAATATCATCATCCACCCTGCCACGATCCGCGCCATGGGCCGTAAACGGTTCGAAGAGATCATCGCCGAATTCCGCTATGGCGCGATTGCGATCAATGCGTGGTCCGGCCTTGCCTTTCTGGTGACTGCCTGTCCCTGGGGCGGCTTTGCCGGCGCAACCTTGCAAAACGTCCAGTCTGGTGTGGGCACGGTCCACAATACCTTCATGTTGGAAAACGTCGAACGCACGGTGATCGAGGCCCCGTTCCGCCCCTTCCCGCGCAATCTGTTGTCCGGTGGGATGAGCTTACTGCCGCGTCCGCCTTGGTTCGTATCAAACAAGCGTCAGCATCATATCGGTCGTTTGCTGACCCAGTTTCAGCACAAACCCAGCTGGTTCAAGCTGCCGCGTATTTTCTTTCACGCCCTCTTGGGCTAAGTCCAACGGGGTCAACAGTGAGCATCCTATGAACGACATGACCCCAGCACCAAAGCTTGCGGACCGTAAGGCAAACAAGGTCCGCAAGCGCGAAAGCCGCAAACGCGAAATCGCCCAAAGTGCGATTAACGCGCTCAAGCTCTATGGCTATGCGCGCACGACCTTGCGTGACATCGCATCGCAGTCTGAAATGTCGCTCGGCAGTCTGCACTACTATTTTGAGGACAAGGACGAACTGCTGATCTACTGTGTGCGGCAGTACAAAGGTGATTTTGTACGGACAATTTCAGCAGCAGTCAGTGGCATTTCCAGCCCACAAAGCATCAAGACGGCCTTTTGTACTGCGCTGGCTCAAACGATCGCCACAGAAGCCGAGCTTCACCGCCTTTGGTATGACATTCGAAATCAGGCGATGTTTGACAAAGCCTTCGTGCCCGTGATTGTCGAGATCGAAGAACAGTTGATCGAAATGATGAACCCGATTGCACCTGATCGCGCATCCAAGGAACTCCTCTATCTCCGCTTTGACGGTGCTTTTCGGTATTTGCTGCAGCTGAACCTTGCGGGCCATCCACGTAGCCTAGAGGAAATGTCCGAGGTCCTTGAAGCCGCGGCAGGATAGGCGGGCGATGGCCATACCCCACAACCGTTTCACTAGGCACTCGCAGGTGCCTGCAGCTCTGCCTTTAGCTTGCGTGCCGCACCTCCGGGTGTTGCGCCCCAGACCGCAATCCAGCGGTAGAATATCGGCGTGAGGAACAGGGTAAACACCGTTGCAAAGCCCAAGCCGCCGACGATCACCCACCCCACAGCGATACGGGCTTCGGCCCCCGCGCCAGAGGTCAGGATTAGCGGAAGACCGCCAAAGACGGTTGAGACCATCGTCATCATCACCGGTCGAATGCGAAGGCGCAGCGCGCTTCGGATGGCGCTGTCGATGTCCTCGCCCGCTTCGCGCAACTGGTTTGCGAACTCGACGATCAAGATACCGTTCTTAGCCATGACCCCGATCAACATCACCAGGCCGATCTGACTGTAGTAGTTCAGCGACCCCCCCGATAGCGAGATTGCCAGCAGCGCGGCAGCAAGGCCAAAGGGTACCGTCATCATAATGACAACCGCACTGGCGAAGCTTTCGAACTGGGCTGCGAGCACAAGAAGCACGACGACTAAAGCCACGCCAAAGACCATGTACATGCCGCTTTGGGAGTCGCCGAGTGTTGCGGCTTCTCCGGTGAAGGTAATGCCCATACCATCGGGCAAGACCTCGTCGGAAATCGCGAGCACCCGGTCCATCGCGGTCGACAGGTCGACGCCCTCACCAAGGTTCGCCTGAAGCGAGACAGCCAGCGCGCCACCCAACCGTTCGATCTGAGCATCGCTCACCACCATGTCGAGCGATGCAACGGTAGAGAGCGGGATATAGGCACCGCTATCTAGGCGGATAGACATGGATGCGATATCGGAAGGATCATCAATCGGTGGCCCGCCGGGGACGACATTGACGTCTATTTCAACATCATCGGAAAAGACGCTGACCGCAACGTCGCCTTGAACCATGGCGCTGACCAGACTGGTGATATCTGCGGTGTTAAGCCCCATGTCCCCCGCGGCGCTATCGTCCACGTTCACTTCCAATTGCGCGTTGACGCTGTTGTTGGACAGTTGCGGGTTCAGAAAGGTCGCATCCTGCGACATCGCCGCGACAAGCGCGTCGGCAGTTTCGGTCATATTTGCAAGGTTGGTCCCAGTCACGGCAAAGCTCAACCCGCCGCCCGCGCCACGAATGTTAAGGCTGTTGGTCGAACGGGCGCTGACCTGCACACCGGGGACCGAGGACAATTTGCCGCTGATCTGCGCAATCAGTTCTTGCTGGGTGAAGTCACGTTCGGCCCAGTCCGGCAGCCGCACGACGATAAACGCGCTGGTGCCGCCACCGACGCCGATAATGCTTTGCACTGTCTCGATCTGTCCGCTTTCTCGATACGGCGCAAGGATATCCTCGACCAGCCGGACCTGTGTGTCGAGATAGTCAATCGTCGTGTCCGATGCCCCACGCGCCTGCACCAGAAAGAAGCCACGATCCTCTTCTGGCGTGACGCTAGACGGCAGCGTCGTCGCGGCCCCCATAGCGATGATCGCAAAGCCGATGGCGACTGCCAGAACCAACAAAGGCGTGCGGATGGCGAAATCCATGACGCGGTCAAAGCTGCGCGCCATGGCGCTCGGTGCGGCTTGCACGGCATTGGCCTGCGTCTTGCCGGGGTCCAGAAGCGCAGACAGGACCGGCGCAAGGGTGAGCGCAGTGATCGACGAGAGCGTGACAGCAAAAGCCAGCACAAAGCCGAATTCGGAAAAGACACCGCCCGCCTGACCGGGCAGGAAAGAAATCGGGATAAAGACCGCCGCGAGCGTCGCCGTGGTCGAAATAACCGCGAAGAAAACCTCGTTGGTCCCCGCCGCCGCGGCAGCAAATGCCCCCATGCCAGACTTTCGCTTGCGCACGATATTCTCGACCACAACGATGGCATCATCCACCACCATCCCCGTCGCCAATACCAGCGCCAGAAGACTGATCGTATTTACGGAAAATCCGGTGATCCAGATTGCAGCAAGCGTCCCGATCAGGGCCACTGGGATCGTGACCGCAGGGATCAACGTCGCCCTGGGAGAGCGCAAAAACAGGAAAATCACCGCAACCACGATACCGGTCGCCATGAGGATGGATTTGACGACCTCGTTGATCGAGCCTTCGATGAAGATGCCGTCGTTCGACGTCACCAACAGCTGCACGTTCTCGGGCAATTGGTCGCGCAATTCCTCGACCGCAATCGTAACGTCCCGCGAGATTTCCAGCGTATTGCCAACCGATTGTCGGGTAATATCAAGGCCGATGGCTGTCTCTCCATTCACGCGCGTAAAGACGCTCGTGTCTTCGGGGATAAACTGAACAAAGGCGACATCAGCCACCTGCGTCGTGTCATTGATCGGCAGTTGGTTAATGCTTTCCACCGTGACAGCTTCATTCCCGACCCGCAGCGAAAGCGTCTGGGACTCGCTTTCAAGTGCGCCCAAGGCAGTGTCATCGCGAAGCTCGGCAAGCGCGGTCGAGACGTCAAAGATGGTCAACCCGCGGCTTAGCAACGACGGAATGTTCACTGTTACGCGGAATTCGTTTGCGCGGTCACCGCGCACGGTGACTTCGGCGATGCCGTCGATCAGTGAAAGACGCTCGTAAACCGCGCCTTCCGCAAGCTTGGTGAGCGTATCGAGGCTGGCATCTCCGAGCAGCGCAAGACGAATGATTGCGTCAGCGTTGCTATCGCTTTTGGTGACGCTTGGATCGTCAATATCGTCGGGCAAAGAGCGCAAAGCACCCGATACGATTTCGCGCGCCTCGTTCGCAGCTACGTTGACATCAGCCCCGTCGGAGAGATCAATGGTGATGCGGCTCGACCCCGTGCTGGACGTGGATTCGATATAAGACATCCCTTCTAGTGCGCTTAAAGCATCTTCAAGGACTTGGGTGACTTCGGTGTCCACAGTGCTTGCCACGGCACCCTCGTACGTGGTCCGGACAGAAAGTACCGGCTGATCTACGTCTGGCATTTCGCGAATGTCGACGCTGGAAAACGCCGCCAGTCCGGCGATGATGATTAGCAGGTTCAACACGATCCCGAAAATCGGCCGCGCAACAAAGACATCGGCAAAACCAGATTTATGCGCTTTCTTCTCCAAGCTCATGCGCCCGGTCCCTTACGTGCACCAGCGGTAGTAACCTGTGCCCCTTCACGTAGCTTTGAGGCGCCTTCGGCCACAATCTGAGCCCCCAAGGGGGCATCGGTTTCGATCCAGACCTGATCGCCCTCGCGGTAGCGGATGGTGGCCGGAACGCGGCGGGTGCTGCCGCCTTCAGCGATCCAGATGCCGGCACCGGTTCGGTCCCATGTAATTGCCGTGGCGGGCACGGCAGGCAGGGGATCGATTACTTCGGTCATACGGATGGCAAAGGTCATCCCCGCCAGCAGCACCCCGTCGGGGTTCTCGATTTCAGCCTGAACCGTGGCGCTGCGCGTTACGCTATCAAGTCGGCTGTCGAAGGCGGTAATCTTCCCTTCGAAAATACGCCCTGCATAGGTTGGCGTCGAGACGAGGACCGGCTTGCCCTCGGCCAGAAGACCAATAGAGCGTTCAGGCACTTCGAAAGTGGCCAGCAGGCTGGTGGTATCATCAATCGTCACGATGGTGTCTCCGGTCGACAGACGATCCCCCACGCTCACGTCGCTGAGCCCCAGCCGGCCAGAGATCGGGGCCATGATTGTACGATCATCTAGCGCGACCTGGGCCAGCCCCACGTTGGCCTCCGCCAATCGCAACGCGACGCGTGCTTCTGACAGGGCCACATCCGTCACGACAGAGCTGCCGGTGGTGCGCAAGCCTTCGTAACGGGTGACAGTGGCCTGCGCCTGATCGCGGGTGGCCTCAGCAATCTCAAGCTCCAGCCGTTCGGTGCGGTCGTCTAGCTGCACAAGGACGTCGCCTGTTTCCACCATCGTGTTTGCGCGCAGCGCTGTTTCGGCAACCTCACCCGCATCGACGGCGATCACTTCGGTACGACGGAGCGAGACGGCACTGCCAACGGTGCGCAAAACAAGCGTATATTCGCGGGCCTCCAGCGGCGTAAGGACCACCGTCGTGGCCCGTCCTTGCCCCCGCGACCCGGATCGCGCGTCTTTGGGCGCATCAGCGGTTACCGTCGCACTCCCGCCCCAAAGCCGAGCGATCTGATCCGGAACACCAAAGGCAAGACTATAGGCACCCGCAATAATGATGAGCGAGAAAATGGCGTAAAGTAATTTCTTCAAAGTCTTCGTGGCTCCTGAAAGGCCCTGCCCGTGCGGATACGGCGGTTCGTATGCGTTGTAATACGTCCAGTGATCCGCATTCCGTCGCTCGGAATTGGATTTTTTTTAGTAGAAGGAATTTTTAGTTAACTGATCCACGCACCTATCGCACATGCGCGAAGAGCTGCCCCAACGCGCACTTGGGCCGGCCCAAGAAAAGCGTTAGTTCCAGCGCGGGCGGGCAAACCGCCTCTATGGGAAAATCAGGAGGCGCTTGCTCCGCTTATTCGCCAATCTCGATCTTGCAATCGATACCCGCAACCAACGCACCCTCAGGATTGTCCAGCTTGAGACGTACACCGAACGTATCGCTCGCTGCGTCGAACACGCGGTCGATGGCGATAACCTCGGCTTCGTACAGTCCCCCTATCGGGGCTGCGGGTTTGACCTTGGCCATCTGCCCCATCTGGACGGTGGTGAACATGTCCGTTGGCAGGAAAACCTCGATATGTAGCGGATCAATGCGGGCGATCTGGATGATCGGCGCTTGGGCAAAGACATACTCCCCGGGGCCGATCATGCGCGTGATGACGATACCATCGACCGGTGCATGGATGTTGCGACGTGCAAGCTGAGCTGCGACACGCGTTTCATCAAGGGCCGCGAGCCGCTTTTCAAATTCTGCCTGCCTCAGTTCAAGGATGGCCTGATCGTATTGGCTGACGGCAGAGTCGACGACCGCCTGGGGGACCAGTTTCTTCGCCCCCAGCTCCTTGGCGCGTTCTGCCTCTGTCGCCAACAGAACAATGCGGCCTTGGGCGATTTCGATTGGCGATGTATCGGTGGCGCGTGCGCGGGCGTAATCGAGCGCTACCTGCTCTGCGCCAGATTCCAGCTTGGCGACCAACTGGCCTTGGGTCACCAGATCACCGCGCTGCACAGAGATACTTTGGATGATCCCCGCCTCGGCGCTGCCAATTTCAACCACAAGCGACGGGTCCATCAGGCAATCATATTCGCGGGCGAAACCCGCGTTCGCGATCAGCGCAAAGACAAATGCCGAGGTGAGGGTACAGGATTTCATGGTCTTCTCCATCATTCGCCGCGTCCACTGAACGCGAGCAATTCATCTAGGCTATCATCGGCCTTAAGCAGGCTTTTTCGGATACCGCTGTTGCGTTTTTCGCTGGCCCATTGTGCAAGGTTGACGGACGGCCGCGCCAGAAAACCGGGCACCCAGCCCCTGCCCCACGCGGTCATTGCGATAAGAGGACGCAGCTTGCGACCGTAAAAGACGCGCATCAGGTCGTCTTCTAGCGACACAAATGTGACATGGCTGCCGGGGTCGCCCTGACGGGCGGCACGGCCGTAAAGTTGCCGATCGATCCTTGCTGCATCGTGGCGCCCCGTTGCGATCACATGCAACCCACCTGCGGCGCGCGCGGCATCGTCCAGCGCAATATCAGTACCGCGCCCAGCCATGTTTGTTGCAACGGTGATCCGGCCGGACTGGCCTGCTTCGGCAATAATTTCGGATTCTGCTTCGTTCTGACGGGCATTCAAGACGCGATGCTGCAATCCATTCGCCGTCAAAAGCGCGCTTAGATGTTCCGAGGCATCGACCGACTGCGTTCCGATCAGAATGGGCCTGCCCTTTTTATGACGCCGCACCACCTCGCGCAGGACCGCCTGCCATTTGTGATCAGTGGTGGCATAACAGAATTCGCCCTTATCCCAACGCTTTGACCGTTTATTCGTGGGCACGCGACGGGTGCGCAAACGGTAAACGGCGCTCAGCTCGCCCGCGACTTCCTGCGCGGTGCCGGTCATGCCGGACAGCCTGATGTAGCGCCGAAAGAATTTCTGGTAGCTGATGCGAATAAGTGTTTCCTGCCGCATCGAGATATCGACGCCCTCTTTGACCTCGATCATCTGGTGCAGTCCGCGCTCCCACGATCGGTCCGCCATAATGCGGCCTGTGTATTCATCAACGATCTGGATGCTGTTATCTTGCACCAGATAGTGCTTGTCGCGCTTGTAAAGCCACAGAGCAGACAGGGCCTGACGCCCCAGTTCCTCGCGGTGGGTTGCCGTCGCCCATACCCCGCCGAGCTGCTGCGTGGACCGCCGTAGCTGCGCCTTGCCAAGGTCCGTAAATTCAATTCGGAAATCACGCTCGAACAGGGTGAAATCCCGGGGGGTTTGCATACTACGAGCCGTGTTGATCGCCTGAGTATAGATCGTCTCCATCTCTGATGTATCGCCTTTCTGCGCAATGATCAGAGGCGTGCGGGCCTCGTCTACCAGCACAGAATCCGCTTCGTCGACGATGGCAAAACACAGGCCACGCATCATCACTTGTTCGCGGTGTGACCGCTGATGCAGCAACCCCTCAAGCGCCATATGCAGCGGGCGTGTCTCGGCCTCTAGGATCAGGCGATCTTTTAGGTAGTCGAAAGTCAGCTGTTTATTGGTGCAATAGGTGATGTCACAGGCATAGGCGGCACGACGGTCGTCCACCTCCATATCCTCAAGAATGACACCGACGCGTAGGCCAAGGAATTCAAACAAGGGGCCCATCCACCCCGCGTCACGGCTGGCCAGAAAATCATTTACCGTCACCAGATGCACGGGCACGCCGGACATCGCCATGACCGCCGCCGTCAGTGTCGCCGTCAGCGTCTTGCCCTCGCCAGTGGCCATTTCAGCGATCTGGCCTTGCAGCATGACCAACCCGCCGACCAGCTGAACATCGAAATGCCGCATTCCCAGAACGCGGCCTGATGCCTCGCGCACCAGTGCAAAAGCTTCGGCTGTGTTCGCGCGTTGCAGCCCGTTCAGCTGTAGATCTTGCGTCAGGGCGATGCGTTTTGCGGTCAGTTCCTCGTTGCTCAGGGTCTGCAATTTGCGACCTGCCCGCTTGACCCGCATCAGGAACAGGCGTTTCGACACGGGCCGGCGCGCGAACATTTGCTGCAGGCGACCGTAGGCCGCTGCCATGATCCTGTCAGGCGTGCTCAGCCGTTCATCGCTGCGTTCGGGATAGAACCCGCCCAGCAACCCCGGCCGAAGGATCATCCGGTCAGACATTATAGAGCCTCAGGAACAACTGTCGCAAAGACCGATAGGCCTGAAACCCCAACGGTGAAGTGCCATGATCAAAACGAACCCTGACGCGGCGGCCCAACAGAATATCCGCTGAGGGCTGCACCATCAAAATCTCGAATTCAAAAAAGCGCCCCAAGGTTTGCACGCCATTGGGATCGCTTGGATCAACCGGCACGTTGCCCCCACCCGCTGTCCCCAATGCAGGGGTCGGCAGCTGCTGCGTGGCACCGGGGACTTCGCGCAGGATGATCGCCTTGATCGGTTCGGCACCCCATTCCACCGGCATAACGCTGACCGACTGGGTGTCATTGCGTACCAGATCAATCTGGTTCTGGCTCACGACCGTGCGCACGGTCTGGGTGTCCCGCTGCGCCACGACATAGCCGATTACATTGCCCTTGGCGACAAAGCTACCCTCAAGGTCCGAGGCATTGGGCAGAACCGCCGTACCGACCCGCGGCGCGCGTATATCAAGCGCCTCTAACTCCTCTACCAACCGCGCGCGGTCATTCTGCACAACGTCGATTTCTTCGGCGATCAGGGCGGATTGCACCCTGTCCGTGCGGATCAACGCGCTGCGCTGAATTTCGAGCCCCGCCAACTGGGTGTCGATCAGTTCCAGCCGCGCGCGCATGAACGGATCGTCAAGCTGCATCATCAGATCACCGCTGCGCACTTTCTGGTCCGTCGTGGTCGCAACCTTGGTGACAAAACCGTTTGTCCCTGCACGTACCTGGGCCTGCTGACTGGGCCAGATTACGCCATCGACGATGCTGTAAGATGGGAAAGGCACCAGAAACAACGCCCCTAGGATCAAGGCAATCGCAGCAAAGGTGGTAATCAGCGCGCGGGGTCGGTTGGTGCGAAGCTTTGGACTTCCTGACAAAAACTTAATCCCTTTTCCGATGGGCAGCAAAAGCTGCGTCGTGGCCGCCCAGATGGCCAGCAAAACCCCGATGATGAAAAAGCGGCCGGCAATATAGGCGATGATCGCGAACATGATGAACATGCGGTAGATGAAGGCGGCGATGCCATAGAAGACAAACCAGACCCGCTCTGACCAAAGCGAGGTCACCTTATCGGCCTCGCGCATGCCGTAGATATATCGTTGTATCAGATAATTAAGATAGTTTGTGGATCGCCCGCTCAGATTCGGGATCTCGATCCAGTCGGCCAGCACGTAATACCCGTCAAAGCGCAGCAATGGGTTGCCGTTAAACAGCAACGTCGACACCCCACCAATCAGCATGACATTGAAGGCCACCGCCGTGACCGCACCGGATTCAGCATTCAGCCAGACAAACAATGCGACCGAGGCAAGCAGAAGCTCGATCATGATGCCGATACCGCCGACCAGCATTCGTTTGTGCTTGTCGCGCAAGGCAGAAGCCGCCGAGGCGTCGACGTAAGGCACCGGGATCAGCACAAGAAACATGATCCCGATCTCGTGGACTTCTCCGCCGAATTTCTTGACGGCATAGCCGTGGCCCAATTCATGGAACGCTTTGACAACGGGATAGACCAGCCACAAAACGGCGAGATTGCCAGGGTTCAAAACCCGGTCGGTGATGTTTGTGGTCAAGGCACCGATATTCATTGC
>NZ_WMEC01000005.1:0-135131 GCF_021736025.1 Sulfitobacter sp. M22
GACCGCCGGGCGGTCGGTGATCCGCGCCGCATAGATCGCCGACAGGAAAAACAGCAGCGAGGTCAGCAGGATCAGCGGCAGGCTCAGCCCGTCGACGCCAACCCGGTAGGCGGCACCAATGGCCGGGATCCAGGCGATTTCCTCGACCTGCGCGAAACCGTCCGGCAGCGTGCCCCGCGCCCAGATCGCCAGCGTCACAACGAAGGTCAGCCCGGTGGTGGCGATGGAAACGCCATGGGCGATGCGCGCCGACTTGTTTGGCAGGGCCATCAGCAGCACGCCACCAAGAAGCGGCAGAAAGACGGAGATCGAGAGAAGGGGCATGGCGGGGTCGTCTTTCTTCAGGAGGACATCGGTAAGATCAGCAGCACCGCCGCGATGACGGCAATGCCCATGACTGTCAGGGCGAGTTCGCGGTGGATCAGCCCGCTTTGCAGCAGGCGCAGGCGGCGGCCGGCGGCGATTGTCCGGGCGACAAGGCCGAAGATCAGCCCGTCGATGCCATGGGTGTCGGTGTTTTCGGCGCCGTCGCCAAGGCGCAGGTTCAACCGGCCCAGATCGAGGGTCGCGGCGTATAGGCGATTGTCGGCTGCGTCGACGCGGGATGCGGTGCCAAGGCTCAGGATGCGCACAAGGCCAAGTTGCGACGCCAGCAGACGCCGTTCGAAACCTTCACAGGCGGCGGCAAAAGCCAGCGACGGGCGCAGCACCAGCCCGTCCATACCGCCCGCGACGGCAAAGCCGCGCTGCGCCATCGGCAGAACCGGCCCCATCAGGCGGGCAGGTTGGATGAACCAGCCCAGCACCAGGCCGCTCAGCGCCGCCAAAAGCCCGAGGATCATCGCGGTTCCTTCCGGCGGCAGTTCGGCGCCCAGCAGATGTTCCAGCGGCGCAAAGGCGAACCCAAGCCCCGCCGCCAGCGCCGTCAGCACCGCCATGCCCGCAGACATCCAGCCCATGCCCTTGCCGGAAACCGGCTGTGCCTCGCCGCCCCACAACACCCGCAGCGCCCGCGCCATATAAGCCCCGGTCAGCACCGTGCCCGCCAGCGCCAGGGGTGCCAGCCACGCAGCACCGGGGGCCGCCAGCGCGGCGGCAAGGATCGCGTCCTTGGAAAAGAAGCCGGCCAGCGGTGGAATACCCGCCAGCGCCAGCGCGGCAACGGCGAAGGCGGAAAGGACCAGCGGTCGTGCCCGGCCCGCGCCCGCGACCGCTTCCATGTCGGTGCTGTCGCGATCATGCTGGAACACACCCGCCCCCAGAAAAAGCGTGCTCTTGATCGCCGCGTGGGCGATAAGGTGCAGCAGCGCCGCCACCGGCACCCCCGCGCCAATGGCCAGCAGCATCAGCCCGTACTGGCTGGAGGTCGAGGCCGCCAGCAGCCGTTTCAGATCCCGCTCGGCCAGCGCGATCAAACCGGCAACGACGGCGGTGACGCCGCCGACCAGTCCGATTGCCAGCAAGGCCCCGCCGGGCAACATCGGCGCCACCCGGATCAGCAGGATCGCCCCCGCCGCCACCAGAGTCGCCGAATGCAGCAGCGCCGAAACCGGCGTCGGCCCGGCCATGGCGCGCTGCAACCAGTCCTGCAACGGTACCTGCGCCGATTTGCCCATCGCGCCCACCAGCAACAGCAACCCGGCGACCAGTGCGGGCGTGCCGCTAATCGACAATGTAGCCGAGATTTCCGAGGTGCCGGCCCAGCCGATCAGCACAAAAATCCCCAGATAAAGCCCCAGATCGGCGCTGCGGGTGTACAGAAACGCCCGCGTCGCGGCACCGGGCACGCCGTCGCGGCCATGCCAGAAGCCGATCAGCAGATAGCTGGAAAAGCCGATCAGTTCCCACGCGGCCAGCACGGTGATCCAGTCGCCCGCCAGCACCAGCGCCTGCATCGCCGCGACAAACAGCAGCAGGATGCCGAAAAAGCGCGGCCTTTCGGGGTCGCTGCGCATGTAACCCACGGCATAGACCACCACAAAAGCCGCCACCGTCGCCACCATGGCCGAAACGACCGCCGTCAGCGGCGTCGCGACCAGCCGCAGCGGCATTTGCGGCAGGCCCGGCAGGACCATCTGCACCGCATTGCCCGCAATCGCACCCGCTAGAACCGCCATCGCCGCGAGGAACCCGAGGCCGACGCCCGCAAGCGCAATCGCTTCGGGTGCGCGCCGCAGGGCCAGCACCGCGATGCCCGCCAGAAGCGGCGCAAGGAGGGTGAGCGCCAGCATCGTCATCCCTTCAACTCCCGCGCTTCTTCCATCTCGACCGAGCCGCGCACCCGGAACCGGGCGATGGCGATACCGAAGGCCACCGCCATCTCGACCGCCATCACCGCCATGACGATCAGCACGAACATCTGACCGGCAGGCTCGTCGGGATGCAGGTAGCGCCAGAAGGCCACCAGGTTGACCAGGGCCGCGGCCAAAATCAGTTCGACCCCCATGACGATCATCACCAGGTTGGTCTGACTCAGCGCGCCATAAAGTCCGATACCGAACAGCCCCGCGCCGACGCTGAGGGCAATCATGAGTTCCAGAATCATTTGCGCTGCTCCGCGTTGGGGACGATGGCCACCATCGTGGCCGCAACCATGGCGGTCAGAATCGTCAGACCCGCCGACTGGAAGATTAACATCGACCGGCCCAGTAATTCGCGCCCCAAATCGGCGGCCTGTTCATGCGCGCCCGGCACGGACAGGGCGACCGGACCCCAATCGGGCAGCCAGACCAGCAACAGCGCGGCCAGCAGCCCGATGCCCCCGGCCCAGAGCGACAGGCGTTTCTGGTGGGTCATGTCCATTTTGCCCATGCCGCCCGGATCCATCATGAACATCACCATGAAGATCGCCATCACGCTCATTTCCGTGGCCATCATCATGATCTGCAACACGCCCAGAAACTCAGCCTGCATGACCAGGAACATCGCCCCGATCGCGGTTTGCGAAAACAGCAGCGCCAGCGCCGAACGCACCATCGAATGGGTGCGGAAGACCACGACGCCGAACCATACCGCCGCGCCGCCGAAGAACGCCAGAAAGATCATCTGAACCGTCATATCGGCACCACCAGCGCAATCACGCCCACGACAAAGATATTGGCCAGCGCCAGCGAGATCCCCAGCTTCCAGCTCAGCGCCAGATAGCGCGCCTCGCGGATGCGCGGCATGTAGCGCCCGACGCTCAGCATGGCCGCGGCCACGACCAGGATCTTGATCGCGCTCCAGGCCCAGGGCGGCAGCCACGGGCCCAGCCAGCCGCCCAGGTAGAAGGTCACGGTCGCCCCCGCCAGCGCCAGGATGATGACCATCCGCGCCAGCCGCAGCACCGCCAGCCGCACGCCGGTATACTCGGCCTCGACCCCGCCGGCCAATTCGCCGGTCGCATCGGGCAGGTCCAGCGGCGGCAACCACGCGAGCCCCATCGCCGCCACGACAAAGAGGATGAACCCCATCGGCTGGTACAGCACGTTCCAGAGTTGTTCCTGCGAGGCGACGATCTCAACCGTCGAGAGCGACTCCGCCCGCATGGCGACGGCGGTGATCGGCATCACGATCAGCATCGCATAGGCGATGAACTGGCCCAGAAACCGCCAGCCCGCGATCATCGCGTAGGCCCCGTTCGGACCCCAGCCCGCCATGATCAGCGCCACCAGCACATAGGCCAGCGCGGCGTTCAGAAACAGCGCCCCGGTGGCCAGGTCGGTGATGATAAGCCCCGGCGCCAGCGGGATCACCGCCACCGCCATCAGCCCCGCCACCAATAGCAGCACCGGCCCAAGCTCAAAGAACAACCGGTCGGATTTGCGCGCCAGCAGCGATTCCCGCCCCAGAAGCGCCAGGGCGGCCCAGGCCGGACCGGTCAGGCTCAGGTGCCCATGCACGGCCCATCGTTCGATGACGGCCAGCGCGTAGGCCCCGGCGGCGAGCGACAGGAGAACGACAAGAATGCTCATCCACGCACCTCCCATGGCGACAGGTCGAGCGAGGCGACAGCGGCCAAGGCATCGCCCAGTTCCTGCTGCGCCGTCACCGTTTCGACAAGGGCGATGTTCACGTCTGACGGCGTGTCGAGATCGGCCTCGACCACCCGGCCATCGGTCAGCTTCACGCGCAGCTGCGCCGCTCCGCGCGGTGTTTCGATGCGGGCCGCGCCCTCGCCCGACACCCTGTCCACATCCGGCACCTGCGGCACAGCAATCCTCCCGGCGGCCGCGATCACGTCGAGACTTTGGGCGATCTCGTCGCAGCGCAGCCGCAGCCGGGCCAGCGCATCGCCGCCGTTGCGGACGCGCGTTTCGAACCCGAGATCCTTCAGCGTTGGATCACCCGTACGGGCATCCGATCCGCCACCCCGCGCCCGGTCCACCGGGCCGCTCGCCGGGGTGTCCTTGCCGATGCGCGCGATGCGTCTCAGCCGCATCCGCATCAACGGGGCCGCCTGCACCCGGCGCGTCAGCCGCCGGATCGCCCCAGCCTGCGCGGCGATCCCGGCGACGTCGGCACCTTGAACGGCCAGTTGCAACGCCCCAGCGCGCGCGGCGAGCCACAAAAAACCCGACTGCAGGCCGAACTCGGCCAGCCAGTTCAGGTGGCTGGCGATCCGCTCGCGTTCCACCGCGGCGGCGCGGCCACGGCGCGCGTCATGGCCGGGGTCGACGCTCGCGGCCTCCTCGATCGCCGCGCAGGCCAGCGTCCGATAGGCCACCGGGCTGAGCGGCATCATCGCGGCCAGACGCTCGACGAAATCGGCCACCCTCATCTGCGGGCCATCCACCAGTTCCGCCCTGCCCACAAGGCTCCTGACCTCGCTGCCCGCCACGGTATCGCCGTCCAGCGTCAGGGTCAGGCGCAGCCCCGCGGGCAGGCCCGGAAAGAACGGCCCGAACGGCACCTCGATCCAGTCCATCTGCAACCCGTCGCTGCTGCGCGGCTGGCCCTCGGTCATCTCGACCATCGACATGAAATGCGGCTCGATCCCGTCGATAGCGGCCTCGGAGTGGCCGCCATGTCCGGCATGCCCATCGTGGCCATCGTGGCCGGAATGGTCCTGTTGTTTGCCATGACCGCCGTGATCGCCGTGACCATGCGCTCCGTGCGCTTCACTGCCATGCTCGTGACCGTGACCGCCATGCCCGTGCCCGTGACCGTGGCTTTCCCCCTCTTCCGCCTTCACCAGAAACATGCCGCATTTTGGGCACTTGCCCGGTGCGTCGCTGACGACCTCGGGGTGCATCGGGCAGGTATATGCCCCCGCCCCGCCCGCGTCCTCGGCGTGGCCCGCATGTGCGTGATCGGCGGGGTTTGACCTGTCCTCCGGGGGCATGTCGTGGCCACCGTGCCCACCATGTCCATCGGACGCTGTTTCGCGCGGCACCAGCGTCATGCCGCATTTGGGGCAGTCTCCGGGGGCGTCGCGGACGATTTCGGGGTGCATCGGGCAAGTGTATTCCACGCGCACCTCAAGAGCGGGGGCGTTAAACTCCCCGCTGTCAGCGCGAAACGCGCCCGCGGCGATCACGCGGCGCAGATCGGCCAGCCCGGAGTGCAGCCCGGCCTGGGTCAGCGGGGCCGACACGTCCGCATCGGGCAACGGGGCGATGTCGCCGGCACCCAGCGCAAGGATCGCGCGGGGGCGCGGGATCTGCGCGTAGGTGACGGCGGCGGCATCGCGCAGACCGGGGGGCAAGGGGCCGACGACGATCAACAGATTCGCATGGCGCGGGGTGCCGACAAGCCGCAGATGCGACCCGGACAGATCGAGCCCCATCGCCCGCGCGACAGAGGGGCCGGGCAGCACGAAGGCCGGCAGATCGCGCGCCATGGCCGCCGCGACCGCCCGCCTGATCCCGGACATCGCGCCCTCTCGCGCCCCGACCAAGGTCATTGCCGCCTCAACGCGCCCTGGCTCCAGCCATAGAGCAGGCCCAAGAACAGGATTGCCAGGAAAACGCCCATGTCGAGCAATGCGATCAGCCCTTCTTCGCGGTAGACGACCGCCCACGGATACATGAACGCCATCTCCATGTCGAAGGCCAGAAACAGCAGCGCATAACCGGCATAACGCGCATGGTAGCGCACCCAGACCGGATCGCGCGACAGGGTGCCGGCGGTGGCGGGCACGTCCTTGCCGGGTTCCGCGCGCGCCCGCCCGATGGCCCGGGCGAACCCATAGAGGCTGAGCACGAAACCGAATACACCGACGCTCAGCCCGAAAAGGATCGCGTATTGGGAAAGTTCGCTCATCCGTGGCACCTCATTTGATTTCCCAAGTCTGTTTCATACTAGAAGATTCTGCAATGCGGTCAATTCGTAGGGGCGAGTGGTCAGCAGACAGCAAACAAGAGGACGCGACCAGACCCGGATCGTTACACTTTGCTCAACTCAGTCCGGCCAGCCACCACGACACTGCAAACAAAAGAGCCGAATTGGGGTCGGCCCTGCGCGTGTATTCCCGTTCAGAAGCCGTCCGCTTCGGTCTGCGCGCTGGCCAAAAGCGAAGCCAAGCGATGCCCGAAACCGTCATGATTCTGTAACAATCGCCTGCCATTCAGCGGCAAGGGTCTTTGGCGGGATTCGCCAGCCTGTAGCCCCGCCGGATACCCGGTTGAAAGAGACTCTTGCGGATGCCTCGATGGCATTTCCCTGACAGAATTGGAGAACACGAAATGAAAATGAAGTTTATACCGGCGGCATTGCTCGCCGCTGCGGCGGGCGTCGTGCAGGCCGACGAAACCTCTGGTTTCAACCTCAAGGCAGGGAGCGGGATAACCTTCAAGAGTGCTGATGGTACCGCGTCTTTCCGGGTGGGGGGGCGCCTGCAGTGGGATTACGATTCGACCGATTCCGACATCAGCGGTAAGAGCGATGATTTCGATGTGCGTCGCGCACGGATTTTTTTCCAGGGTAAATATCTCGACTGGGCCTTCAAGGCACAGTTCAATCTCGCCGAAAGCGGTACCGGCGGCGGCAGCGCCGAGGACCTCTATCTGCGCTACACCGGTTTTGGCAAGATGGCCCGGATCACAGTGGGTAAGCAAAAAGAACCGTTTGGCTTTGAGCAACTTACCAGTTCGAAGGACATATCATCGCTTGAACGCTCGGCCCTGACCGAATTCTACGCGCCCGGCCGCAACGCCGGTGTGCAACTGCACGGTGCAGGTGACAACTGGACCTACGGCCTGGGCGTTTTCGAGGCGGCCGGCAACGGCAGCGATGATTTCGGCAATACGGCCATCACCGGCCGCGTTACCTATGCCCCGATCCAGACCGATGATCTGGTCTTGCATCTTGGCGCCGGCTTTACCAGCCGTGATGCCGCTCTGCCTGCCAACGAAACCGATGCGTACAACATCGAATTGGCGGCCGCATCGGGGCCCTTTCACACGCAGGCCGAATACTTCAACGCTGACACGGGCGGGGTTGATGTGGACGGATACTACATTCAGGCAGGATGGATTCTGACCGGTGAAAGCCGTCCCTACAGCAACGGCGTGTTCAAGCGGGTGAAGCCAAGCAGTTCGAAAGGTGCATGGGAAGCAGTGCTTCGCTACGAGGACGGATACGGCAAGTTCAGCGATGTCGGTCTTGGTACGACAGAGGGTAAGCAAACCACCGTCGGCATCAACTATTACCCGAACAACGCCGTTCGCCTTGGTCTGAGCTACATGGATGGCAAGCAGGCCAGCGGCGAGAACGGAAAAGAGATCAGGGCACGAATGCAAATCGTATTTTGACCTGACCGGTACAGAAGAATGCAGAGCGGCGCGGGCAATGGCGCTAATCAAATTGCCGCCGTCCTGCATTCGAATATCTTCACCCGGGACTACGTGGATGTTGGCAGCTGTCGCGTTGCCCTTAAATCGGCTCTGCCTCAATCTGTGTGGCGGAACGGTAGCATTCTCGCCCGCAACAATTCTGGACCGGCCCGACCGTACATGGCGCGTTTGAGGGTTTTCAGGCGGTTGATCTGACCTTCCGCCTGGCCGTTGCTCCAGGGCATCTCGATAGCGTTTTTTACCGCATCGAAATCTCGGTTCAATGTGCGTGCGAAGCGCACGATGGGCGCCAGGTCGGTTTCGATCGCGTCGTCGATCCATGCAGGGAGCGGGTCTGCCTCGCGGCCACGCAGGATACCGTTGAACCGCATGACGAGGCAGCGCATCGTTGCAAAGGCGGGAGAGCCAGCCTTGAGCGCGTCGACTTTCCGCGCCTGATCCGGGGTGAGTTTTCCGCGGGGTTTGATACACAGCGCTGCCGCGATGACCGGGGAGATCGCGTGCCCCGTTTCCGGGTCCCGGACCGGTTCCAGGATCTGGTGCTCCAAGGCAGGGCCCTTCGCTTGCTTTTCGGCTCTGCGCCACCCCGCCAGCAGCCGCTGCAAATGCGTCGGGCTCCCCTCGTAGCCACGCTCTCGGATCAGACGGAACAGGGCGCTTCCAGTTCGAATTCCGCCATTCCAGCTTTGGCTCAGGAACTCTTCAAAGTACCACGGCGAAGTCGGCTTCAAAGCTGCCCGCCTGCGGTCCGGCGGCGTCTCGAACTGCAGCCATTTCGCGATGCTGCGACGAGGGAACCCTGTTCGCCGCCCAATCTCGCTGCAGGTAAGCCCCTGATTTCGGAGCACATGGATGGTGGTGAAAATCTCTTCCCGAGACGTCCTGTGCGCAAGGCGTGACTTCAGAAGGCTTCCGGCGGCGGTGATGTTGTCGGCGTCGGACAGCAGCGCCCTGCCGGTCGCACGGCCGTGAAGGTTCATCTGCTCCTCGATGGCCTGCCGCAGGTTCTGCACGATATGGAACCGGTCAGCGACCTGCTTCGCTTGCGGCGCTCCTTGCCGTGCAGCCTGGGCGTAGAGACCGCACCGATCTCTGCTGATCACTTCCACCTCGGGGTGACGCTTCAGCCAGTTGGTGCAGCTGACGACATCTCGATCCTCGAGAATGTCGATCACCGCGCGACGCTCCAGATCCACAATGATCGTGCCGTAGGTTTGCGACTTCCGCCAGCTCCAGTCGTCGATCCCGATGACCGTCGGCGGCTCGGCGGTGCCTTGAACACACTTCTTCAGCTGCCTGAGCACCGTGTCATCGCTGACCCCAAGGCCCAAACGGTACAAGAGCCGCTCGGCGGGCCGCCCGCCGGCCGCATGCCCAAGATGGCTGACAATCTCCCCGGCACGCGAAGTACGACGTGCAAAAGGACGCGCAATCGAGGCGATCTGGTCCGAGAAAGTCCGGCGTGGGCAAGCGGGCGCCAAACATCGCCAACGGCAAACCGCGAGATCAACCGTCACCTCGTCTCCATGGGCGGGATAATCCTGCAGCCGCCGACGCCGCCAGCCGTGACGTCGGCGTGAATGCAATCCACAGTCTGGGCAGATGCCGTTTGGTGTCAGACTGCCCGATACAATCCACCCGCCGGAATCACTTCGCTCGACGCTTTGAATCGAAACTTCGCCCCCAGGCGACCAGTGCTTCTTCGAATTCACAACTATCCCTCCTGAATTTTCCAGTTTCAGGATAGTTCCGCCACACAGATTGAGGCAGAGCCGATTTAAGGGCAACGCGACAGCCCGCATCACTGCTGCTGCGCGAAGCGGATCTCGGCACTGAGCCCGCCAAGCTCCGGCGAACGTTCAAGCACGATCTGCGCATCGAGACGGTCCACGATTGCGGCCACGATCGACAGTCCGAGCCCCGCCCCGTCTCCCTGCGCCGCCGCGCCGCGCCGGAAGCGCCCGAACACAGCCGCGCGTGCCTCGGGGGCGATGCCGGGGCCGCTGTCCTCGACCCGGAGCCAGCCGGCTCCGCCATCGCTGCCGCAGGACACCCGGATGTGCGCCGCCTCGCCGCCGTGCTGGATGGCATTTTCGACGAGGTTTCCGACCAGCATCTCGATATCGCCCGGCCGGGCGCGGACGGTGCCCGGCGCGCAATCGAGCTCGAGCTCGGCTCCGTGGCGCACTGCCTGCGGGAACAGCTCGGCGGCGATCTCGGTGATGTGTCGGTCGAGCGCGCAATCCGGGAGCGCATCGCGCGATACCGCATCGGCCCGCGCCTGCCGCAGCAACTGCTGTGCCAGCCGGGTCGAGCGCGCGACCCCACGCAAGATCTGATCGAGGGTCTCTCGGCTCTCGGGATCAAGCGCCTCTCGATCGATGGTCTCGGCTTGTGCCCGGATTGCCGCCAGTGGCGTGCGCAGCTCGTGGCCGGCATCGGCGACGAAGCGGCGCTCCTGCGCGATGGCCTGATCGAGCCTCTCCAGAAGCTGGTTGAGCGCCGCGACCAGCGGCACCAGTTCTTCCGGCAGGTCGGCGTCGGGCACCGGGTCGAGCGCATCGGGACGTCGCGCCTCGAGCTCCTCGCGGAGCCGCGCCACCGGGCTCAGCGCCCGGCGGATCGCCGCGAGCAGCACTGCCGCCATGCCAATGAGTCCTAGCGCCATCGGCAGTGCCGCGCCTCCGACGATGGCGGCGGTGAGCTGTCGGACCTCCGCGCGCTCGATGCCCGAGATGACGGTCAACGTGCCGCCACGCGCGGTCGCCTCAGCGAGGTAGTAATCCCCGACCCCATCGTCGAGCGCCCCCAGCCCCTCCGGCGCGCCGGCCGAGCGCAGCACGGGCAGCCCCTCGCGCACCAGAATGACGAACATGTTGCGGTCATGGCGCTGGCGCACCGTGTCGAGCACGGTCTCGGGGTTGAGCGCCTGCGCATCGAGCACTTGCGCCAGCGTCACCGCCAGATGATCGAGCTGATCGAGATAGGATTCCTCGAGCTCGTTCCAGCTCCGCAGCAGGATGAAAGCGCAGGCCACCATCCAGATCAGCGCCAGCGAGGGAATCAGTTCGCGCAGGAGGCGGCAACGATGCTGCGGGTCTGCGCATCGGCGGGCGGTACCGAAATCGCCTGCTGCGCTGCGGCCGGAGATAACGATATCCCGCCAAGGGCTCCGCTCAGAGCAATTGCGACGACGCCGGACAGAAATCTGATCGTCCGCATCGGTTGAGTACCTTGTCGCTTCTGCATCGTCTCAGATCATCCGCCGCAGCAGGCCGGTGCGCCACCAGAACTGATGCACGGCGACGCCCAGCACATGCAGCCCCAGCATCCAGAGCAGGAGCGCCTGCCCAAGATCATGCGCCTCGCCCGCGAGCTCGACTTGCAGGAACCAGGCAGCAAGGCCGGTCAGCGGCAGGGCGATCAGCATCAGGTAGAGAAGGTGACCTTCACGCTCAATCCGCGACAGATCCGCATGACCAGACTACTGATCTCGGAAGCCGAACATGTCCCGGAACTGGCCGACAATTTCCACGATCGCGTGATGGCAAAATGCCAGACTTATGTGGCGGCGGCCATTGAGCGTATCGCCGAAGAGGGCACTGCACCTGAAATCGACGACGTCAGGAGCAGGACAATGGCGCTGCTTGGCGCGGCATTGGGCGAACTTCACCTCTTCGCGCTGTTTGGCAAGTCCGAACAATTCGATAACAAGCAAATCGCTGCCCATGTTGACGCATCGTTACGTGTCTGCGGGTTTAGCCGCGATCTACACAACGATTCCGCGCCGTAAACCGGTATAAGGACCGGCCAGTGAGCTTCAGACACGTGACGTCGTCAGGCGTCACTGTCGGACGCAGGTGAAATGGATTGGCGATGGCCTCGACAAGGCGGACAATGCGGTTCCTGGTTTTCGCCGAACGAATCCGCATGAATGCGTTGAGCTCACGCCCCCTCAGCACAATCATCGCCTGGCGATCAGTTGATGCAGCCGCAGTCACCCGTCAACTTACCAAGGTCAGCCCGCCATCGACGACGATCGTCTGGCCGGTGATGAAGCCGCACTGCATCAGGAAGATATAGGCCGAGGAAACCTCCTCGATTTCTGCCGTCCGTCCCAGCGGTATGCTTTGCGAGAACTGTTTCCTGGTCGCTTCCACGTCGGATGCCGGCATGTCTCGCCACAGCGGCGTTTCGGTCCAGGTCGGCGCCACCGCGTTCGCACGCGCCTTCGGCGCCAGCTCGACCGCCAGCCCCTGGACCAGGGTGCGAATGGCATCGTTGCCGATGATCGCTCCCGAGGCGTTGTGCGGACGGCCACCCGAACCGGCGGTGAAAGTCATGCTGCCGCCCTCGGCTATCTTCCTGGCGGCATGGCGGGCGATCTGAAGATTGGCGAACAGCTTTTCATCGACAGCCCGCCTGATCGTCTTGAAATCGGCTTCAAGAAACCCGCCGCCCATGAAGCCGCCCGCCATCGAGACGAGGTGATCGAATGTCTCTACCCCTTCAAAGAAAGCGGCAATCGAATCGACATCGGCTGCATCGAGGACATGCCCCGCGACGCTATGCCCGGCTGTAGCGAAATCGCTGACCGCCTGCTCAAGCTTCGCGGCGTCGCGGCCGGTGACGGTCACTTTCGCGCCCAGTTCCACGGCCGTGAGAGCGGTCGCCATGCCGAAGCCCGAGCTTCCACCAATCACGATCACTGTCTTGTCTTTGAGGCTCACGGATTTCTTCCTTCTTTTCGTTTCGTTTGGTGGACAGCGTGACCTCAGACAGGATTGGCGAACAGCACCTTTAGGCCATGCGGGGCGCAGTCGAGATATTGCGTCGGAGCTCTCACGGTGGCGCCGAGTTCGGCTGCCGCATGCCAGGGCCAGCGCGGATTGTAGAGAATGCCGCGTCCCAGGGCGACGAGATCGGCCTTGCCTTCGGCGATCGCCGCTTCGGCCTGCCGCGGCTCGGTGATCATCCCGACACCGATGACGGGCATATCGACATGCCCCCTGATCGCTTCGGCGAAGGGGAGCTGATAGCCCGGCACCAGCGGCGGCAATGTCTGGCGTTTGGGATCGAGCCCGCCACCGGAGACGTGGATATAGGCACAACCGCGGGCATCGAGCACCTTGGCCAATTCGATGCTCTGGTCGAGATCCCAGCCACCCTCGATCCAGTCCGTTGCGGAGATACGGATGCCGACGGCGACATCCTGTGGCACGGCCACCTTGACCGCATCGAAAATCCTGAGCGTCAGCCGCATGCGGTTTTCCAGGCTGCCCCCGTAATCGTCGGTACGCAGGTTGGTGATAGGCGACAGGAACTGGTGCATCAGAAAGCCATGCGCACCGTGAAGCTCGATCAGGTTCAATCCGATGCGCGTCGCCCGTGCGGCGGCATCGCCGAAGGCGGCGACCACACGGTCGATGCCGGCGAGGTCGAGCACCTCCGGCAATGCGCCGCCTTCGATCAGCGGCAGCGCCGACGGCGCGACCGTCCGCCAGCCGCGCACGTCGTCGGGGGCGATGACGCCCTCTTGCCTCGTTACGCCGGACGAAGCCTTCCGCCCGGCGTGCGACAACTGGATACCGATCGGCATGCGCGAATGCGCCCGCACCGCCAGGATGACTTTCGCGAGCGCCGTCTCGGTCAGATCGTCCCAGAGGCCGAGGTCCGCATGAGTGATCCGCCCTTCCGGCAGCACCGCCGTCGACTCGATGATCAATAGGCCCGCCCCGGACAGCGCCAGGCTGCCGAGATGCATCAGGTGCCAGTCGCCGGCCTGACCGTCGGCAGCCGAAAACTGGCACATCGGCGCGATGACGATGCGATTCTCAAGCCGCAACGGGCCAACATCAACTTCAGAAAACAACCGCCTCATGGCCATCCCTACTCATCGAAACTGTCGTGAACGCCGGCCGTGCCCCGACGCCAGTAGCCGGAAGCCCGGATCCACTTGGGATTGGCGCCGTGTTCGGCGATCAGCGCCTGGCGCAGGCACTTGGCCGAGGACGACTCGCAGGCGATCCAAGCGTAATAGTGACCTTCCGGAAAGGCGACGGTGTTCAGGGCCTCGACCAGCGGGGCCGTACCACTCGGGGCCGCGCCGCGATGGACCCAATGGACGGTCGCTGCGGCCTGCGTCCCGAACGTCAGTTCGTCGGCCTCGCCATCGACCTCGGCCAGCACGATGACGCGTGCATCCGCAGGCAGTTCCTCCAGGCGCCGGGCGATCGCCGGCAGCGCAGTCTCGTCGCCGATCAGCAGGTGCCAGTCGAAATCCATCGGCAGGATGAAGGAGCCGCGCGGCCCGCCAATGCCGAGTTTCTGACCGGGACGTGCCTGACGCGCCCATTCGCTGGCCGGCCCCGTCTCATGCAGCGCGAAGTCGATCTGAAGCGTGCCCGCGACCGGATCGTGATGGCGTGGCGTGAAATCCCGCACCGCAGGGTGGACCTGGCCTGCGGGAAACGACACCCCCCTCTCGCTGAGATCGGGCCGTGGCGGGGCTTCTTCGCCCGGCGCCGGAAAGAACAACTTGATGTGATCGTCGAAGCCCGGGCTGTGGAAGCCTTCAAGATCGCCGCCGCCAAGCGTGATCCGCATCATATGCGGCGTCAGTCTTTCCGCATTCCGGACCTCGAGCAAACGGAACCGAAGCTCGTGCCGAACCCGCCGCGGCCGCCGTTCCGGCGTCGACTCCTTTTGAGAATCATGATGATGAAAACCGCGCATTCGGGTGCTCACTCTTCTAAAGTTGCGTAAAGGAGTCGGCGATCAACGTCGCCGCCGCCTGATCGTTGTCGCCGGTCGAGCCACTCACACCGACCGCGCCGATAACCTCGCCCTCGTGAACGATCGGCACCCCGCCTTGCAGAGGCAGCAAGCCGGGCACTGTCGCCATGGACGGACTGCCCGAATTGATCATGTCCTCGAAGCGCTTTGACGGTCCCTGGAGAAACGCAGCCGTCCGCGCCTTGCCTATGGCGACTTCGACCGTGACGATCGAGGCACCATCCATCCGCGCGAAGGCAAGAAGATTGCCCGCGCGATCGACAACGGAGATGGCCAACCGCATCTCGTTGCCGGCAGCATGATCCAGGCCATTCGCAACAAGCCTTTGCGCCGCTGCAAGCGACACCTCGCGCACCGTATTAACCTGTCCTGCCTGCATTGTAATAACTCCGGTTCCTGAATTGGTCTGGGCAAGAGCACCTTGCCCGAGGAAGGCTCCGCCGATCAAAAGCGCGGCACAAACGCGCGTGGCTCTTTTCGAACCTGAGAATATCCGATTCATGTTGCACCTTTCCTTGTGGTTAGTTGGGTCCCGCCGGAGGACGGGCCGTCATTGCAATCATTCCCACCACCGCGCGCGGCCTGCCCGTTGGCAACCACGCGGTCGAGATAGTTCATGAACTGCGCGATCTCCTCGGGCGAGAAGCCCACGAGATGCTCGTCGATCACCTCGACTGCGATTGGACGCAGTCGCGGATAGAGCGCCTCACCGACGGGAGTGAGAGAAAGGGTTGCAACCCGGCCGTCACCTGGCGAAGGCGCCCGCCGCACCAGCCCAAGCTTGACTAGGCGGTCCAGCATCCGGGTCATCGCGCCGCTGTCGTAACCAAGGGACCGGCACAGCTCGGTTGCCGTATTGCCGATGCCGCCACCAATCCGGATCAGCACCACCCATTGCGGGCCGCTGATGCCGACCTCCTGGGCGCGGCGATCCACGGCACGCGTCATCAACGACGCAGCATCGATCAACGCCCGGCCGACGTTATGAACCGGATTGTAGCCTCGCTCGGAAACCGGTGGGAGCAAGGTCTCGCCGATCGTCATTGTGTTCAACATCCTCTTACCGCCATTAATCTGCCTAGGCAAATAAATAGATATCCGCTAGGGTGACGTCAAGGTGCTGCACAACGCACAAGACAATTTCTTGGTACGCCGTGGAGGCAGACCGGCACGCGTCAGCGCCCACATTCGGAATAACCACATGCAAGGACTTACCGCGTGAAGACGATTGAATTGCGCCACCTTCGATACGTTGCTGCAGCAGCCGAGCATGGAAGCTTTCGGCAGGCTGCCTTGGCCGAAGGTGTAAGGGTATCCGCCATAAGCAGACGGATACGCGATCTCGAAGACGACGTAGGTGCGACCCTGTTCATTCGGCATTCCGCTGGCGTTCGCCTGACTCAGGCCGGTCAACATTTCGTAAGCCGAAAGCGACACGCGCTGAGACAGATCGACATCGCAACGCAAGAAGCTGGTGCGAATGGCCGCGGCGAGATCGGTTTGCTGCGGATTCGGGTAGATTCCGGCTGGGTGCAGAATAGTACGTTAGGCGCCGAGGACGCGTTTGCCGTAGTCTCGTAGATTGCCGTTAGGGTCGACGTAGCGATAGAGAGTAACGGGCCTCACGCCTAATTCCTTGCAAAGGTCTGAAACAGACGTGTCGCGGTTTGCCATGGCGGCCTGTGCCGTGCGCACTTGTGATTTTGATAGCGCGAATTTTCGTCCGCCCTTCCTACCGCGCGCTCGGGCTGCCTGAAGACCGGCCATTGTGCGCTCACGGATCAACTCGCTTTCAAATTCGGCCAAGGCCGCAAAGATGCCAAATGAAAGTCGTCCTGCCGCAGTTGTTGTATCGATCTGCGCGCCTTGTCCGGTGAGCACCTTGAGGCCAACGCCCCGCTCGGACAGCAGGCTGACGGTTTTGACAAGGTGGTGCAGGCTGCGGCCTAAGCGGTCGAGCTTCCACACAACCAGAACATCGCCATCCCGCAATGCCTTGAGACAGGCCTCTAAGCCGGAGCGGTCATCTTTCTTTCCGGATGCCAGATCCGAGTAAATCTGGTCCTCTTCGACACCTGACGCGATCAAGGCATCCCGCTGCAAGTCGAGGGACTGGCTGCCGTCAGCTTTTGAGACGCGTGCATAGCCGATCAGCATGTTTCACGAACGTTCGTTTGAGATGCTCTGGAAACAGCTCTGCTTTCAGCCATCAGAATAGTTCCTTATTCAGCATCTTAATCATCAATAAGCAAACCATAAAAAGAAAGCAAAAGAAACATGGCGCATCGCACCATTCTGACCGAGCGCCAGCGTTCGGCACTTTTTGACCTTCCCACTGATGAAGTGACGATGCTGCGTCACTACACCTTGGCGGACGAAGATCTCGAAATAATCCGTGTCCGCCGCGGCCCTCACAATCGTTTCGGCTTCGCGCTGCAACTTTGCGCTTTGCGATACCCCGGTCGGTTGCTGGCACCAGGTGAGAATATTCCGATGGAAGTCACACGCTTTTTAGCAGCGCAGCTTGGGCTACAGCCAGATGATCTGATCTACTACGGCGCCCGCGAAGAAACCCGCCGCGACCACTTGATAACCTTGCGTGGGGTTTACGGCTATCGAATGTTCTCCGGTCGCGGCGCGCGTGATCTAAAAGACTGGCTTGAACGCGAGGCAGAGACCGCTCGATCCAATGAAGACCTTGCCCGGCGGTTTATCGAGGAATGCCGATGCACCCAGATAGTCCTGCCCGGCGTGTCTGTCATCGAACGGCTTTGTGCTGACGCTCTTGTCGCCGCCGAGCGCCGGATTGAAAGCCGGATCGCTGACCGGCTGGATGAAACGATGAAGGGGCGGTTGGATGACCTGTTAACTGAAATGGTCGGTGGCACTGTCAGCCGGTTCATCTGGCTTCGGCAGTTCGAGGTCGGCAAAAACTCGGCAGGGGCCAGCCGTCTTCTGGATCGCCTGGAGTTTTTACAGGGAATAGGGTTGTCGCCCGATATTCTGGATGGTCTGCCGCCCCACCGTGTCACGCAACTGCGCCGCCAAGGCGAACGATATTTTGCCGATGGCCTGCGAGACATCACCAGCGACCGGCGTCTTGCCATTCTGGCGGTCTGTACGGTGGAATGGTACGCGGGGATTGCCGATGCGGTGGTCGAGACCCATGACCGGATCGTGGGTAAGACCTGGCAGGATGCGAAGAGATTGTGCGATGCGCGCATCGCGGATGCAAAATCTGCTCTGCACGACACACTTTGCTCCTTCAAAAATCTGGGCGCAGCCCTTCTCGAAGCCAAGGGGGATGAGGCCTCTCTTCATACCGCGACCGAAACGTCCTGTGGTTGGCTTCAGCTTGAAGGCCTTGTGGCAACCGCGGCCGAACTGACGGATACGATGTCCGCTGACCCTATCGCTCATGTTGTACAGGGGTATCATCGGTTCCGGCCATACGCACCGCGCATGCTGCGGGCGCTGGATATACAATCGGCCACCGTGGCCATGCCCTTGGTAGAGGCGGCACGGATCGTTGCTGATAATCGGAATGGCAAATCCCCGTCCACCAGCTTCCTGCGGCGTGGTTCCAAGTGGCACCGCCACTTTAATGCTCAGGCGGCCGATGATCATCGGCTCTGGGAGGTGGCCGTTCTGTCCCATCTCCGCGAAGCGTTTCGATCGGGCGATATCTGGCTGGCCCATTCACGTCGCTATGCAGATCTGAAACAGGCCTTGATTCCGGTTGAAGCCGCACAGGCCACGCCCAGATTGACCGTTCCATTTGATCCGGAAAGCTGGCTGGTGGATCGTAAAAGTCGGCTGGCAGATGGACTGGACCGTCTGGCCAAGGCGGCACGGTCGGGTGCCATCCCCGGCGGCTCCATCGAAAACGGCATCCTGAAAATTGACCGGCTAACCTCAGCGGTGCCAGAGGCGGCCGAGGCTCTGGTTCTCGATCTCTATGACCGTCTGCCTGCTGTGCGCATCACCGATCTGCTGCTGGAGGTCGACGATGCAACCAGCTTCACGGACGCCTTCACAAACGTGCGCACCGGTTCACCATGCAAGGATCGCATCGGGCTGTTGAACGTGTTGTTGGCCGAGGGCCTGAACCTTGGACTGAGCAAGATGGCCGAGGCCACCAACACCCACGACTACTTGCAGCTGTCGCGCTTGTCCCGCTGGCACATCGAAAGCGACGCCATCAACCGGGCGCTTGCAATGGTAATCGAAGCGCAATCGCGTTTACCCATGGCCAGGTTCTGGG
This sequence comes from Sulfitobacter sp. M22, assembly GCF_021736025.1. NCBI lineage: Bacteria > Pseudomonadati > Pseudomonadota > Alphaproteobacteria > Rhodobacterales > Roseobacteraceae > Sulfitobacter > Sulfitobacter sp. M22. The sequence continues at coordinate 18,835 of NZ_WMEC01000005.1, forward strand.
GTGCCAGCGTCACTGCGTCCAGTGACGGGCAATTCTTCCCCGCCGCGCGGCAGGGCAAGGCGATGAATCTTATCAACGCCAAATACGGTTCTGAGCCGGGCTTAAAGGCCTATACGCATATCTCCGATCAGTTTGGACCCTTCGCAACGCAAAACATCCCCGCCACCGTGAGTGAGGCGCCTTACATCCTCGACGGGCTCTTGATGAACGAAACAGGCCGCAACATCAAAGAGCAGTATGCCGACACCGGCGGCTTCACCGACCATGTCTTTGCCGTCACCTCGCTGCTGGCCTTTAGGTTCATTCCACGCATCCGCGACTTGCCCTCGAAGCGGCTCTATCTCTTCGAACCCGCTGCAGCGCCCAAGGAATTGCGCGGCCTGATCGGCGGCAAGATCCGGGAGGACCTCATCGTCCAGAACTGGCCGGATATCCTGCGGGCCGTGGCCACGATGGCGGCGGGTATCATGCCGCCCAGTCAGTTGCTCAAGAAGTTTGCGGCCTATCCACGACAGCATGAGCTTGCACTTGCCCTGCGTGAAATCGGTCGCATCGAGCGCACGCTCTTCATCATCGACTGGCTGCTCGATGCAGACATGCAGCGCCGTGCCCAGATCGGTTTGAACAAGGGCGAAGCTCATCATGCCCTCAAGAACGCCCTGCGCATCGGGCGGCAGGGCGAAATCCGCGATCGGACCGTCGAAGGTCAGCACTACCGCATGGCAGGGCTGAACTTGCTGGCGGCCATCATCATCTACTGGAACACCAAGCATCTCGGGCAGGCCGTTGCGGCACGAAAACGCGCCGGGTTTGACAGCTCTCCAGAGCTCCTGGGCCACATCTCGCCTCTCGGATGGGCACATATCCTCCTCACAGGCGAATATAGATGGAAAAACAGGTGAATGGGGCGCTTAACGTACTATTCTGCACCCAGCCGGAGTCTACCCCAGTTTCTCGACCCGGACGACCCGAACCGGGGCCTCGTCTTTGATGGGCGTGTCTCCGAGGATTTCAAGCTTCTGACCGGCACATGGGTACAGGCGGGCAAGCTGCGGCTTGATGCTTTGGAGGCGTTGCGCGGCCTTGTGCTTGATGTCGTGGTCTGTGGTCATGATCGCGGCGAGATTGGCCTCTTTGTTTTTCCGCGACCCGATCACGTCCATGACGATAACACGTCGGAGGGCGCGGTCATCGACGAACATCTTCAGGCCGAAATTCACCACGTCTTGCGCAAAATGGCCCGCGCCGCGTCAGGCTCGGCCAAGCGCATTGCGCGGGCGATCATCCTGGCGGAACCGCCTTCGCTCAAAGACGGTGAAATCACCGATAAAGGGTCGTTGAATACGCGTAAAATCATCACCCGCCGCGCCGATCTTTTGGAGCGTCTCTACGACAACGAAGACCCGGCCCTGATCCGAGTGTAAGGAATTGTAATATGGTAGATTTTTCCAAAGTCCGCGCGATTGATTTTCACACCCATGCCGAGGAGGCCTGTGGCTGTCACCACGATGACGGATACGACGATCTGCAATCGGCCATGGCGACATATTTCAACGCGCCCTGGGCCCATCCGCCCACGATTGACGAGACCGCTGCACATTATCGCGAGAAAAATATTGCCGCGGTGATCTTCCCGGTCGATGCCGAGCGCGAAACGGGCTATCGCCGCTACAACAATTACGAAGTGGCGGAGGCCTGTGCGAAACATTCCGATATCCTGATTCCCTTTGCCTCAATTGATCCCGCGAAGGGCAAGCTTGGCGCGCGGGAGGCCCGCGATCTGGTCGAAAACCACGGCATTCAAGAGTTTTACCCCAACGACCGGTCGGCCTATGTACTCTATGAGGCGATCTCCGAGTCCGGCAAACCAGCGCTTTTCCACACCGGTCAGACCGGGGTCGGATCTGGGATGAAGGGTGGCAACGGGATGCGCCTGAAATATTCGAACCCGATGTATATGGACGATCTGGCGGTAGATTTTCCCGACATGCCGATCATCCTAGCGCACCCGTCGTTTCCGTGGCAGGAGGAGGCCTTGTCGGTCGCGACCCACAAGCCTAACGTCTACATTGATCTCTCCGGCTGGTCGCCGAAATACTTCCCGCCGATCCTTGTGCGTTACGCCAACACGCTTTTGAAAAAGAAGATGCTTTTCGGCTCTGATTGGCCAATGATCGCGCCGGAAAAATGGCTTTCTGCCTTTGATAAGGCGGAGTTCCGTGACGAGGTGCGGCCGCTTATCCTCAAGGAAAATGCCATGCGGCTTCTGGGGGTTTCCGAATGATCCCGTTCAAGGCGCCTCTGGATGACATCCTCTTTTGCCTGCGCCATGTCGCCGAGGCCGACCGTATTCCCGATTGGGATGAGGAACTGGCTGAGGGCATCCTGGAGCATTTCGCCTCTTTTGCGGAGGGTGTTCTGGCCCCTATAGACGAGGTGGGTGATGCACAGGGCTGTACTCTTACGGACGGTCGTGTGGCCATGCCTGACGGGTTCAAAGAGGCCTATGCGCAACTTGCCGAGGGCGGGTGGCAGGGGCTAACAGCACCGGAAGACTTTGGCGGCCTGGGGCAAAACGCGCTTTTGGCGGCGGGTGTGTCGGAGATATTTTCGGGTGCGAACCATGCCATGCAGATGGTCTGCAACCTTGTCCCCGGTGCCATTTCCACGCTGTTGAAATTCGGTACGGACAAACAAAAACAGAATTGGATTCCGCGTCTTGCGGCAGGTTTAACGCTCTCCACCATGTGCCTGACCGAACCGGGCGCGGGGTCCGATCTCTCTCGTATCCGCACCAAAGCCACGCCTTCGGGTGAGAGCTGGCGGATCGAGGGGGAGAAAATTTTTATCTCCGGTGGCGATCAGGACATGTCTGAAGACACGCTGCATCTGGTGCTTGCTCGTACCGGCGGGGAAGGGGTGAAAGGCTTGTCGCTTTTCCTTTGCCCCTCTCATCAGGACGGCACGCGCAATGCGGTCACGGTCACCCGGATAGAGGAAAAGCTGGGCCTCCATGCCTCGCCCACCTGTCAGCTGGCCTTTGAGGGCGCTCAGGCCGAATTGATTGGCGAAGAGGGGGCGGGGCTTATGGCGATGTTCACAATGATGAACCACGCGCGTCTCGATGTGTCCCTGCAAGGTGTCGCGCATGCTGCGCGCGCTGCGCATATCGCGATGGACTACGCGACTGAGCGCAAACAAGGCCGTAAAGCGGACGGGTCTGAGGCGGTGTTGGCTGATCACCCGGACGTGCGGCGAATGCTCGATGAACAGAAGTCCCTCGCGCTTGGGGCGCGTGCGATGGCCTATCTCACTATGGCTGAGCTCACGCTTGGCCAGAACTACGCACTGGTCGATTTCCTGACCCCGATCTGCAAGGTGTTCTGCACCGAGGCTGGTATCCGCGCCGCTGATCTCGGTATTCAGGTGTTGGGTGGCTATGGTTATCTCACCGAATATCGCGTTTCGCAGACCTGGCGGGACGCGCGCATCACCTCGATTTACGAAGGCGCGAATGGCATCCATGCCGTCGCCATTGCGACCCGCGGTTTGCGTGCGCCGGATGGTCCAGACGCTTTCGCGGCCTTGATCGAAACCCTCGCGGATGACAATGCAGATTGTCTTGCCTTGCTCGCGGATTGGCAGGCCGCACGCGCCACTATGTCAGAGAGTGCAATAGAAAAAGCGTATGATTTCATGGCGTTGTGTGCCGAGCTCTTGTTTCAGGCGGTTTGGTGCAAACTCGCACGCTCGGGCGAGGCCGAGATTGTCCGCCTGTCGAAACATGTGGAACGCCGCCCCTTGCCGGTCCGTTTGCCGCTGGCCACCTAAACTTCTCCCGCGACCCGAGCGCGATACTCTGTGGGAGTCTCTCCCATGCGCGCCCGGAACCTGCGCGAAAAATACGGCGGATCAGTGTAACCAAGCCGGTAGCCCACTTCAGCCACCGGCAGGCGGGTAAAGGCAAGATGGCGGCAGGCCTCTGTCATCACGGCGGTTTCCAGATATTGCGTCAGCGTCATGCCCGTATCTTTGCGCACGATCCGATTCAAATGGCCGGCGGTCATATGGAGCGCGCGGGCATACTCCGCCGCCCCCCAGCCCTCTGTTAGATGTTCTGAAATCAGAGCGTCGAGGCGCTGCATCCGGTGGGGCTGACCCTGTTCCTGCGTGTCACTGGGGGCAGTGTCCTCTGCCAGTGTGACCAAGAGCGCATGTGACAGCGCGACCAGCCTTTGTGCGCGAAATGTGCCCGATTTATCGTGGAAAAGTGCAATCTGTAACAGCAGTGCACTGGCCATTTCCGACAGGCCCCCGCGATGCACGCCGTTGAGCCACGATGCCATGGCCGGAGCCGCTGGGCCGAGTCTATGGACGACAGGGGAAGGCAGAGATAGCACGATCCCCTCCGTGCCTCTGTCAAAAGCAAAACCATGCACAATTTTTGGCGGTACGTAGAGAAATTCACCAATTTTTAGCGAGCTTTCCCGTCCATCCAATGTCACCCGTGCAAATCCCGTCTCGATATGAAACACCTGCGCCATCTGGTGATGTCGATGCGGTGAGATGTTCCAGCCGTGCAGGCGCGCGCGGTCGAATATGCGTTCGCAATGGATCACATCCGGAAAGGCGCTGGTTTCTCCGAACAGGTTGAAAACGGGAATGGGGCTGATCTCACTCATGCCGGAAAATTACCATTCATTGCCGAGCGGGTCCATTCTGTTTTTTGCTTTCTGGATTACTGTCTTTTCAAAATGGAGGAGACGCACATGTCCAATTTGACCACCCAAGTCGCCATCATCGGCGGCGGCCCGTCGGGGCTGCTTTTGTCCCAGCTTTTGAATAAGGCCGGTATCGACACAGTCATTCTTGAACGTTCTACACGCGCCCATGTGTTGGCCCGTATTCGTGCTGGCATTCTTGAATGGGGCACCGTCGAACTTTTGCATGAGGCGGGTGTTGGCTCGCGAATGGATGCGGAGGGTATCCCACATGACGGTTGCTACATGACCGACGAGGAGTTGATGGTGCACATCGATTTCAAGGAGCTGACAGGCAAGCAGGTCATGGTTTACGGTCAGACAGAGGTCACGACCGACCTGTACCATGCTCAGGATGCTATGGGGACGCGTGTGTTGCATGAGGTGTCTGACGTGGAGATCCACGATCTGGACCAAGAAAAATCCTATGTAGATTTCACCCATGAAGGCATACGCAAACGCCTTGAGTGTCTCTATGTTGCGGGATGTGACGGCTTCCATGGTGTGTCGCGCAAGACCATTCCAGAAAAGAAACGCAAGGAATTCGAGCGCCTCTATCCCTTTGGTTGGCTTGGCATTTTGTCGGAAACCCCGCCGGTTCATGACGAGTTGATCTATTCGAATTCCCGCCATGGTTTCGCACTTGCGTCTATGCGCAACGAGAATCTCGTGCGTTACTATGTACAGGTGCCGCTGTCGGATAAGGTCGAGGACTGGTCGGATCAGCGATTTTGGGATGAATTTTCCCGCCGCATTCCGTCCGAGGCGGCGGGTCGTCTTGTTACTGGCCCCTCGATTGAGAAATCTATTGCGCCGCTGCGCTCGTTCGTGTCGGAGCCGCTGCGTTGGGGCAATCTCTTCCTCGTGGGCGACAGCGCCCATATCGTGCCGCCGACGGGCGCCAAGGGGCTGAACCTCGCCGCCTCTGACGTGTACTATCTCTATACTGCCCTGATTGACGCGGTTAAGGGCAAGACCACGGGCATCGACGAATATTCGACCCAGGCGCTGGCACGGATCTGGAAGGCGATGCGGTTTAGTTGGCAGATGACGACTATGCTGCACCGGTTTGATGGCGAAGACGCCTTTGCCGAGCAGATGCGCAAGGCGACGCTGAACCATCTTGCCACTTCTGAGACCGCTCGGCGCGATCTGGCAGAGAATTACATCGGTTTGCCGTTCTGAGAAAACCAGTCCGGCGGATTACGCCGGATCGCCCAATCTCTGAATGTTTTGAACAAGTTCGATGGCCATGGAGAGCGACCGCCCCGTGGCCATTAGCATCTGCGGCAGAACCATCCATTCAAGGCTCCAAGCCGTCCCGGAGCGTTCCTGTTCATGCACCACAGCATGATGTATGGCGCTGACCTGCGTGGCGTTAAACCGGGCCAGAGTGACCAAAAGTTCGGCGGCCACCGGGTTTTGTTTGTGCGGCATGGCAGATGACCCGCCTGCGCCGGAAATTGACACAGTTTCAATGCCTTGCTGCGCCATGAGGGCAATGTCTTGACCAATTTTACCAAGGCTTGCCGTCACCAGTGACAGGCAAGAGGCATAGCCCGCAATCCCGTGGCGCATGGTTTGCCAGGTCTTGTCGGTGGGGGTGAGGCTCAGCGTTTTCGCGACATCCGCGACTACAAAATCAGCCTTGTCGCCCAGTGCTTTTCGGTCGCCCGAGGCCCCGCCAATTTGCACTTTTTCAACATCCGCGCGTTTTTGGTTTAGTGTCTTGAGGTGATCCGCTAGCGGCAAACGCCACGCCAGAATACGCTCCCGCACGGTTATCTCAGTCGCGGCTTGCATCCGGGTGCGGCCCATCAGAGGCGCGTCGCCAAACCGAGCTTCAATGGCTTTCAAATGAGTTTCCAGTTCCATCAGACGCCCGGCAATCAGAAAGGACGCCTCCCGCAGGGATAGGACCATGGCCGTGTCGACGACATCTTGTGAGGTCGCGCCCTTGTGCAGCGCTTCGGCCGGTGCGATCGCCTTTAACTGTTTCACCAGACGCGGGATCGGCACGCCATCCTGTGCCATTCCGGCGGCAATGTCAGCCAGATCAATCTGTGCCGTCTCAATCGCAGCCGCCGCCTCTTCCGCTTTTGTCGCATCGAAGAGCCCCACCTTGCCACAGGCCCGCGACCAAGCCGCCTCGAACGCCAACATATGCGCCATCTGACGCTCGGGCGCGAGGATCGCCGCCATCTCCGGGTCGCCGAAAAGACCAGACAACCAAGGGTGATCGAAAACGGATAGGCTCATTGGATAAGTCCTGTTTGAGCAGCAAAGTGGCGGTCATTGCCGCCCCTTATAGTTGAGTTTGTGCAAGTTTTACAGGTCAAGAAATACGGTCTCGTCCTGCCCCTGAAGGCGGATGTCAAAACGGTATTTTCCGTTTTGGATCTTTTTCGCGATTAGGGTGTTCACGCGCGGACCCTGTTCGATACGGTTTAACAGCGGTTCGTTGTCATTGTTCTCATCCTCGAAATAAATCCGGGTGTTGAGCCCGATGTTTATGCCCCGGGCCACAACCCATAGCGAGATATGCGGTGCACTCTCAATCCCGCCACGGCCCTTATAAGAACCGGGCTTCACGGTTCGAAGCGTAAACTCGCCTGTCACCGCGTCAGCCGCGAAACGACAATGGCCGGTAAAGGCCGGGTCGGCCCCCTCCGTGCCGGGGAAAACGCCCGCCGCATCACATTGCCAGCTTTCAATCAGCGCGTCGCGCAACGCCCAGCCGGTGCCGTCGAACACAGAGCCGACGATCTCGATGATCTCGCCTTTGGCTTTGCTTTCATCATGGAATGGCGTTGTGCCAATCTCTTCCTCGAAATAGCCGCCATTGCCCGCATAGGTCGGCATCAAGCCGATATGCACGTAGGGGCCTGCGGTTTGCGACGGGGTTTCTTGCAAAATATCAAGTTTCTGGGTCATTTCACATGCCCTCCATCTTGTTTTCGAACATGGTCTGACGGCGACCACGCAGGACGATGTCGAACTTATAGGCGAGGAAGTCGAGCGGACGCGATTTCGAGAAATTAAGTGGCGCGACGAGGCGGTCCAGCTGGCTGCGATCCTTGATCGTCGCGGCAATCGGGCAGTGATCAATGAGCGGATCGCCCTCGAAATACATCTGCGTGATCAGGCGTTGACCGAAGCTATGGCCATAGACCGAGATATGTATGTGCATCGGCCGCCAATCATTCACGCGGTTCGGCCACGGATAGGCCCCCGGACGCACGGTCAGGAATTCGTAATAGCCGTTCTCATCGGTGATGGTCCGACCACAGCCGCCAAAGTTCGGGTCGAGCGGTGCGAAATAGGTGTCTTTCTTGTGACGATAACGCCCGCCTGCGTTGGCCTGCCAAATCTCGATGAGCGTGTTGGGCACCGGGCGATTGTTCTCATCAAGCACCCGACCATGCAACAGGATGCGTTCGCCCACGGCTGGCGCGGCACCTTTGGTCCAGTTCAGGATCAGATTGTTGTCCAAAGCGCCAAGTTTGTTGTGACCGAAAGTCGGGCCGGTTTCCTCTGACGGCGAGCTTTCCATCGACAAAAGCGGCAGGTTCGGCGAACGCGACACGGATGTCTTATAGGCCGGATCGTAAGGCTCCGGATGGATCGCCCGATTGCGTGGAATCAGGGGGCCCTGATCCTGCGTGATTATATTGGTCATTCTTCACTCTCCTCCATCTCTGCGTAGGTCTGCTTGGCAAGCTTGAGCGCATGATTTGCTTTCGGCACGCCTGCGTAGACCGCCACATGTTGCAGCGCTTCCGCCACATCGTCTTTCGACGCGCCCGTGCGCAGGGTGGCACGGATATGCATCGGAATTTCTTCAAAATTTCCGGTCGCGGCCAAAAGCGCGATGGTCAGCATCGAGCGTTCGCGGCGCGAAATCTTATCCGAGGACCACACAGTTCCCCAAGCGCCTTCGGTGATCAGGCCTTGGAAAGGCAGGTCAAACTCGGTCTTCGTGGCCTCGGCGCGATCGACATGCGCATCCCCCAGAACCTCGCGCCGCGTTTTCATCCCTTGATCGAATTTTGCGCTCACGGTTTTCTCGGTCATTTGGCGATCCTTTCAACGAATTTCGTCAATGCCCCGGCAAAGGCCTCCGGTGCCTCGATGGCGGGCAGGTGTCCTGTTTCTTCAAACATCACGAGATCGGCACGCGGCAGGTTGCGCGCCAGTGCTTCGACAATCTCCGGCGGCGTCGCCAGATCGTGCTTGCCACCAAAGACCAGCGCAGGCTGCGTAATCTCGCCCAGACGGTCGGTGATATCCGTTCCCGCAATCGCCGCGCAGGTGGATATGTAGCCGTCTTGGTCGGTGCGGGCCAGCAGAGTGCGCCACAAAGCCGCGTTCGGATTGGCGAGCATTTTGGGCCCGAACCAGCGTGGCAAGATGCCTTCGGCCATCGCTGCCATGCCGTTTTCGCGCACGCCGTCGATCCGCGCGTGCCAGCCTTCGGCCGCCCCAAGCATCGAAGCGGTGTTGGACAAGACCAGACCTTGCACTTTCTCGGGGGCCATCAGAGCAATATGTTGCGCGATCAGGCCGCCGATGGAGCAGCCAACGAGAACGGCGCTGTCAAAGCCGGCGTCATCCATCGCCGCAATCACATCTTCTGCCAGTTCTGGAATACCGTAGCCATCCGGCGCAGTATCCGACAGACCATGGCCGCGCTTGTCCATGCGCAGGGTTGCCCAATTGGTTGGTAGGTGCGAACAGACATTGTCCCACATGCGTAAATCGGTGCCGAGCGAGTTTATGAAAACAAGAGAGATGCCGTCGCCCGCTTTGTGGCTGATATGCATCGTACCCCAAGCTCGTGTCAGTGCGTGCATTCTGGATTTCCTTTTTTCTTAAGTTTGCCATAAGTATTTGCATGGTGAAAATACAATATGGCGCAAAAAGCATAACCAAATGAATATACCTAACGGCATGAAACTGCGCCACCTTGAGGCGTTTTTGGCTGTCGCAGAGGCGGGCACCATCACGGCGGCAGCGCGCGGACGGAATGTCTCGCAACCGGCGCTGTCGAAAACCATTTCCGAGTTGGAGACCCAGCTTGGGACGCCGCTTTTTACACGCACCGGGCGGCAGGCGGTTCTGACTCCCGCAGGAGAGGCGTTTCGCCGACACGCATTGTCGTCGCTTCAGAGTCTTGAAAACGGTGTTCGTGCAATCACCGGCGGCGGGCGGACGGATGTGGTCAAAGTTGGCGTGTTGCCGACGGTGGCCAGTGGGCTTTTCCCCACGGTGGCGCTGGAATTCTCCGAACTGCGCCCCGATGCCCGCATCGCCATCATCACCGGGCCGAACCGCTATCTGATCGAGCGGATGCGTTCTGGCGGGCTTGATCTTGTGGTCGGTCGAATGGCGCCCGCGCGGGAGATGGCGGGGCTGTCGTTCGAGTATCTCTATGATGAAACCGTCTATCTGGTCGGACGTAAGGACCATCCCGGACGATCGCTTTCACCCGTTGAGGCGCTGCGGCGGTACCCGGTGATCCTGCCGAACCCCGGCTCAATCATTCGCCAGCAGGTGATGCAATATCTGATTGCGTCGGGTCTGGACGACAGTCTTTCCGTGCGCTTCGAGACCGTGGCCAGACCCGTTGGCCTGCCCTTGGTGGAGAACTCCGATATTCTGTGGTTCATTTCACGCGGCGTTGTCGAACGCGAGCTTTCCGAAGGTCGCCTTGATATGCTTGATCTGGGCGTGGAGTATATGAGGGGTGCCGTCGGTCTGACACGGAAATTCGATTTCACGCGCGGCAGTCCGGCAGATTTCCTGGCCGGACTTCTACATCAGCGGGCAAAGGATTTCTCTGCCCGCTGACACCTGTTCCTAGACGGCTTCCAAAGCAATCGCGATGCCCTGACCAACGCCAATACACATCGTTGACAGCGATTTTTCACCCGGTTTCAGTTCCAGCATCGCCGTCCCGGTGATCCGCGCACCGGACATGCCCAAGGGATGACCGAGAGCAATCGCGCCCCCGTTTGGGTTTACGCGCGGGTCGTCGTCTGCAATGCCAAGATCGCGCAGCGTTGCAAGGCCCTGCGAGGCGAAAGCTTCATTGAGTTCGATCACAGCGAAGTCCTCTTGCTTGAGCCCCAGCCGCGCCATCAGCTTTTTGGACGCCGGCGCGGGCCCAAAGCCCATAATGCGGGGAGGGACACCTGCGGCCGCGCCGCCAAGAACTTTGGCTATGGGTTTTAGACCATGCTTTTCGGCCGCTTCTTTCGAGGCAAGAACCAGAGCCGCCGCCCCATCATTTACACCTGACGAGTTTCCAGCCGTGACGGTTCCGTCGGCTTTGACGAATGTCTTGAGCTTACTCAGTGCCTCAATGGTCGTTGACGGGCGCGGGTGCTCGTCTGCTCGAACCACAATCGGATCGCCTTTGCGTTGCGGGATCGTCACCGGCACGATTTCTTTTGCCAAACGTCCGTTCTCCATCGCCGCGCCTGCTTTCTGCTGGGAGCGGAGCGCGAAGAGATCCTGATCCTCACGCGAGATGTTGAAGTCTTCAGCGACATTCTCGGCGGTTTCCGGCATGGAATCGACGCCGTATTGCGCCAACATCTGCTTGTTGACAAAGCGCCAGCCGATCGTGGTGTCATAGACCGCACTCGCGCGGGAAAAGGCGATTTCCGCTTTCGGCATAACAAAGGGTGCGCGGGACATGCTTTCCACACCTCCCGCAATGATTAGATCAGCCTCACCCGCTTTGATTGCGCGTGCGGCAGTGATGATCGCATCCATACCCGACCCGCAAAGCCTGTTCATTGTCGTGCCTGACACGGTCACGGGATAGCCCGCCAGCAACAAGGACATACGGGCCACGTTGCGGTTGTCTTCGCCTGCCTGGTTTGCGCATCCAAAAATCACGTCGTCGATGGCTGACAGTTCCATTGACGGGTTGCGTTCGGCCAGAGCCTTTAGAGGAATTGCTCCGAGATCGTCGGGCCGCACGGATGACAGTACGCCGCCATAACGGCCAACGGGGGTGCGGATATAGTCACAGATATATACGTCAGTCATTTCAGGTTCTCCGGTGCGATCAGGTCAGCCACATCGTCGTCGATGTGGAGAGTTGCGCCAGTTACCGCTTGTAGCTCGTCCATGGAAATTGCGGGAAGTTTTTCACGCAGGATGAACTTCCCTTCGCTGATATCGAGCACAGCCAGAGAAGTGTAAACGCGGGTCACGCACCCCACTCCGGTGAGCGGGAAGGTGCACTGTTCCACCAGTTTCGGCTCGCCCTTTTTGGTGATGTGGTCTGTTACCACAGCAACGCGTTTTGCCCCGTGGACGAGGTCCATGGCTCCACCGACGGCAGGTACGCCTTTAGAACCAACGCGCCAGTTGGCAAGATCGCCATTCTGCGCAACCTGATAGGCTCCCAATACAGCGAGATCCAGATGACCGCCGCGGACCATGGCGAAACTATCGGCATGGTGGAAAAATGATGCTCCCGGCTTGAGCGTAATCGCTTTCTTTCCGGCGTTGATAAGATCCCAATCCTCTTCACCCTCAGCAGGGGCCTCGCCGAACCCCAACACACCGTTTTCAGTGTGGTAAGTGACATCGCGTCCTTCAGGCTGGAACTTGGCGATCATTTCGGGGAAGCCTATACCAAGGTTCACATAGGAGCCGTCATCAATGTCCTGAGCCGCGCGCCATGCGATCTGCGCGTTGGACAGTTTGTCTTCCATAATGTTGAAATCTGACATCAGTAGACCACTCCTGTGCGCACGAGAACTTCTTCCTGTTGAGGCTCGGAGACCTGAACGATTACATCGACAAATATACCCGGGGTGACAACCTGCTGAGGGTCGATGGATCCCGGCTCACCAAGCTCGGCGACCTGAGCGATGGTTTTCGCGGCCGCCATAGCCATCAGCGGGTTAAAATTACGCCCCGCCATACGGTAGGTCATATTGCCGAAAGCATCGCCTTTCTCACCTTTGATGAGTGCAAAATCCGCTTTCAGCCAGCGTTCGCGGACATACATCTTGCCGTCGAATTCTTCAGTGGGCTTGCCCTCGGCAAGTTCGGTCCCGAAGGAAGTCGGCGTGTAAAAGGCGGGAATGCCAGCCCCCGCAGCGCGAATGCGTTCTGCCAATGTGCCCTGTGGCACCAATTCCAGTTCGATGTCGCCGGCAAGGTATTTTTCGTTGAATGCGTCGGCGTTGGAGCTGCGGGGAAAGGAGCAGACCATTTTCCTGACCATGCCCGCCTTAATCATCGCGGCAATGCCGATATATCCGTTTCCGGCGTTGTTGTTGACTACCGTCAGGTTTTTCGGGCTGCCCGTGGTGCGGAAACGGTCGATCAAGGCGTGGATCAACTCGATTGGAGCGCCGGACCCACCGAAACCGCCGATCATCACGTCAGCGCCGTCTGGAATATCTGCGACGGCTTCAGCAACAGAAGAGATCGTTTTATCCATAATGTCCTCCAGATTACGGTTTTGATTTAGACCTGTGTCGCAAAGGCTGCGAGTCATTTTGTGCGCATATTGACATTTGTTCATATTGCGAAGAATTTGGTGCGCATTATGAACAAATCATCTGATACAATTTTATCCTTGGCGAAGGGGCTGCGCGTCCTCGAATGCTTCGGCGCCGAGACACCCAAGCTCTCGATCACGGATGTTTCCAAAGTCACGGGGCTTGATCGCTCAACATCGCGGCGCTGTCTTTTGACGCTATATGCCGAAGGATATGCGGACTATGACGGCAAGTTTTTCACCCTGACACCGCGCGCATTGAGGCTAGGCATGGGGGCGATCTCCTCACTGCCTCTACCGCAAATAGTGCAGCCTTGGCTCGACCAGCTTACCGAGCAAACCGGACAAAGCTGTTCCGTGTCGATCCTGGACGGGGCCGAAATCGTCTATCTCGCTCGGGCCGCTCAAAAACGTGTGATGTCCATCGGCCTTATGCCCGGATCACGATTGCCGGCCCATTGCACTTCTATGGGGCGTATTTTGCTTGGCGCGTTGCCCTACGACGAGGCGCGTGAAATCGTCGAGGCCTCCGATCTTTCGCCACGAACAAGGTTCAGCGTAACCGATCCTGCCACAATCATGCGGCGCATCAAGGAAGCCCATGATCAAGGATATGCGCTTATCGACCAGGAGGTGGAAATCGGATTGCGTTCGATTGCTGTGCCGCTCTTTGACGGGCGAGGGAACACCGCTGCCGCGCTCAATACTGGGATGGCCGCGACGCAAGATGATGTGGCCACACTGGTGCCGCGCTACCTGCCCAACCTGTTGCAAGTGCAAGCCGGCCTGCGCCGCTTGCTGTAATGGGCATGGGCTGCGCTCTCCTCATACATTTATACTCGGAGTCATTGAGGATCCGAGTATAAACAAGAATTAATGAGTGTGCTGCCTAATACATCGCCAACCTTACCCGGAAGATGCGACTCAATTCACTGCCATACTTGATCTGTAACCACAAAGTGCTGGACGTGGTTATGTGCCTCTAACCTACCCGCTCCTGATAAATCAGGCTCCCTGAGCCAGCCAATTCCGTGTGACTTCGCAAACATGGCCCAAAACCGCCTCCGGCCCGTCCGCTGAGACCATAGGCACCTCAAGCGACAGTGGCAGATCGTCAGGCAGAGCCTCCACAAAAGCGCGTAGATCAATCTGGCCCTCACCCGGCGCAAGCCGTGCTTCACGCGCGGTTAACAACAACTCATCGGTTGTATAATGCTCGGCTACAAGCGCGTCACACAGATGCGCAAAGGGAAGACGCTCGGGCGAAATCGCCGCAAGCTGAACAAGCGAGGAGCCTGAGCGGTCAAAATGCAAACTGTCGACCAGGAGATGGACCTCCGGTCCGGCCCTCTCCACCACCCGCAACGCGGTGTCTAGATCGGGCACATTGGTCCAAGGGAAAAACTCATGAATGATCGCCACGCCGCGCGATCTACCCGCCTCCGCCAGCGCAGACAGCGTGTCGGATAATCGCGACAGATCAGAGTCATAAGGGGCGGTGATCAGGTGATGCGCCCCAAGGTCCGCCCCCACGTCAAACAACCACTCATAGTCCGCAACCCGTGTGTCAGGCGTCACCTTAAGAAACTCGATGTCCCCGACAGTGAGCCCCGTGGCCGCCATCGCAGCCTTGGTGGCACGCAGCATTGCGAGATCGTCATACAGCGGATAGCCGGGTGAGGTGTCCGTCACGCGCAACAACCGCAGTCCCACGCCATCAAACCCGGCTTTTGCGGCGGCTTCGATGAAATGCGGCGGATTAAGATCGATAGCGGTGAGATGGGCGGCACTTAATGGACGGGGCATGATCAAATCTCCTGTGTGGCGGCATGACGCCCGGCCACAAAACCAAAGGTCATGGCAGGCCCAAGGTTGATCCCACCCGCCGGATAAAACCCTCCAAACACATTCGCATTGTCCGTGCCTGCCGCGTATAGCCCCGCGATGACCTGGCCCTGCGCGTCCAATACGCGGGCCGATCCATCGGTGCTCAGGCCAGCAAAAGTGCCAAAGCTGCCCGGCACAACCTCCACCGCATAAAACGGACCCTGCTTGATCGGGGCGACATTCGGGTTTGGGGTATATTCGGGATCACCCTGAAGGCGCATATAGGCGGTATTTCCGCGCCCAAAGGCCGGATCTTCGCCACGCTGGGCGCCCTCGTTCCACTCTGCAACCGTTGCTTCCAACCCGGACGAATCAATGCCACAGGCTTTGGCCAAGCTGGCAATCGTCTTGCCGGTTTTTAGGTAGCCGGACTTGACCCAATAGCCAAAGGGCACCGGCGCAGGCCGCACGACACCTAGTCCGAAACGACGCAAGAAACGATGATCACAGACCAGCCAAGAGCGCGCCGGGGCATCGCCAGCGACCGCATCCATCATGGATGTCACATAATCATGATAGCCAAGGCCTTCGTTGCAAAACCGTTTACCATTGGCCAACACCCCGATCACACCGGGCTTTCCGCGATCAATGATATGCGGAAACGGGCCTTTGGACCCGTCCGGCCACACAACATGCGAGACCGGACAATAGGCGGTGGCGCTGGCCAGATTGAGATCCATCACGGCGCCGACAGCTTCGCCAAGCCGCAGCCCGTCGCCTGTAGCCGAGGGCACGGCGAGGGTCAGGTTTTCGTCATTGCGCTCAAAGGTTTCCGCGCGACGCGCCAGATCGTGACCGTAACCGCCACAGGCCAGAACGACACCACATTTGCTGATCAGTATTGGCCCATCCTTCAGGCGCACGCCTGTGATGCGCCCCTCCTCAAAAATCAAATCAGAGACGGATTGAGACACGCGAAGATCGACCCCTGCATCCTTGGCCGATTTCATCAAGCGTCCAATCAAAGCTGCCCCATTGCGCAGATCCATGCCGCGTTTGTAAAGCGCGAGATCGCGAAAATGTCGCAACACCCGGCCAGTCACATAGGCAAAGGATTTGACGGAGCGCGTCATGGTCATAAAGGCCTTAAGATCAGGGCCGGATTGAATCGTCATGCCCTTGAACGAGGTCTCTTTAAGAGGCTTGCGCAGGATGTTCACGCTCGCGCCCAAAGCCCGCGCATCAAAGGGTTTGGCAATCACCGATCGACCGCCCATGCCCGCACCCGGCTGATGGCCATAGGTGTCGGGAATAACCAAGCCGCCGTCAAATTGCAGGGCGGTGTTGTCTTCGAAAAAGGCGACCATTTTCGGCGCTGCATCAAGAAAGGCCTCGACCTTTTCCTCTTTGTAATAGTTGCCCGTGACGGCCTTAATATACTGACGCGGCGCGTCGATATCTTCGACGATGCCAGCGCGTTGTGCCACCGGATTACGGGGTGCAAAAATCCATCCGCCAGACCAGGCCGAGGTCCCGCCCATCACGGGCTCTTTCTCAAGCACGACAACGGAGCGCCCCATGTGCGCGGCGGTCACGGCGGCACTCAGCCCGCCCGCACCGGACCCGATCACGATCAAATCGAAGGTCTCTTGGGAAGGGATCGCGTGAGCAGTCATGATATTTTCCTCCAAACTGGAAAGACTTTTCATACTTGCATGAATTAACGTCAAGTATCATGTATATTTCAACATTAACATTGTGTTATTCATAGCCTAGCGTCAGCACCCGATGAGGACCCATCCATGCGTGATATCACCCTGAGACAAATCGAAGTCATTCGCGCCGTCATGTTGCGCGGTACGATTATGGGCGCGGCGGAGTACCTCGGCGTGTCGGCACCGGGCGTCAGCCGGTTGATCAAACACACCGAAGAAACGCTGAACCTGCGGCTCTTTGAACGCCGCTCCGGGCTTTTTGTCCCCTCCGTCGAGGCGCAGACCGTGTTCGACCAAATCCGCGCCGTATATAAAGGCGTTGAAAACCTGCAACTGTCTCTTGAGAGCCTGCAAAAAGGCGAAAACGTTCAACTCGCCTTTGCCTCTGCCCCTTCCGTCGCCCAGTTCATCGCCGCCCGTGCTCTGCGCCACGTGCGTTCCCGTTTCCCCGATCTGTATATCGATCTGAACATTCTCAAGATCGAAGAGACCGTCGACTACCTTTTGTTGGAACGCGGAGAGTTTGTGATCATGAGTTCCAAGGTCGACAACCCGGGCATCGAAACCGAAGAAATCGCCGCGACCACATTGGTCTGTGTGTTGCCTGAGGGGCATCCTTTGGCGGAGAAAGACGAAATCTCGGTGCACGATCTGGTCCATGAACCTCTTGTCGGGGTCGATCCCGATGACCCCTATGGTGCTTTGCTCATCAAACCGTTTCTGGATCACGGGATAGATATGCAGCACAGTATGCGTGGGCGCTTCGCCCAAACCGTTGTCAGTCTCGTGCGCCATGGTCTTGGCGTTGCGTTGATCGACCGCTTTTCTGTTGCCGAAGTGTACATGCCAGGAATCGTGCGCCGCCCTCTGAAGGAGGCCAGTTGCATCCGCAGCTACGTGGTCAAAAAGCAGGGGCGCGTTTTATCCAGCTTTGCCGAATACGCGATAACACAGTTTCGCAAAGAACTGGTGCTCGCAGCGACTGAGCCACTAAGCTCCTAAGATCACACCACTTTTGCGCACAAAACTGTGCGATGGCAAATACAAAAATAACAGTATGTTAATAATATCAAAGCTTCGGTATTTGACGTTATTCACAATTTGCATATCTGTTATGCATAGGGGAGCCAAGGACAGAGGCTCTGCAAAACATTGATGGGAGGACATCTATGAAACGTTTTTTAATCGGCGCAGTCTCTGCACTGAGCCTTATGTCTGCTGCGGCCGTGGCACAAGAGTACCCAGCTAAGGAAATCCAAGGGATCATCCAATGGGGAGCCGGTGGTTCTACAGACACAGTGATGCGCGCTGTGACGCCACATGCGGAAGACATCTTGGATGGCACGATCGTGTTGCAGAACATGACAGGTGGTGTTGGCGCAATCGCGTTGAACCATGTCGCAACCGAAGATGCCGATGGCTACAAAATCTTGATGGGTGCCGAAAACCCGCTGTTGTACAAAGTCATGGGCTTTGGCGACAAAGATTACTCCGACTTTACCCCGATCAACATTCTGGCCCGCGGCACGCCCATTCTTGTGGCTGGAACTGATGCGCCGTTTGACGATTACGCCAGCATGATCGCATATATCAAAGAGCATCCGGGTGAAGTGCGCCTTGGCTCCACAGGTCCGGGCGGTGTGCCCTCTGTTGTCACCGCGATGATCGAAACCGTCGAAGGTGATCTGGACGTGATTTCTGTGCCTTACGATGGTGACGGCCCGGCATTGACCGCCCTGCAAGGGGGCGCCATCGACGTGATGCCTGCGGTTTTGGGAGCTGCAATTGAAAGCGTGCGCGCCGGTAAAATCAAGGCCCTCGCCGTGGTCGATGTGCAAGAAAACGAATACCTTCCGGGCGTTGCTCCGGTGACAGCAACCAACGAAGGCTTTGCGACCTATCTGCCCTGGGGACCGTTTTTTGGCGTTTTCGTCAAAAAAGGCACACCGGATGATGTCGTCAAAAAACTCGAAGGCGCTTTTGCCGTGGCCGCGACCAACCCGGACTTTACCGACCTGATGGAAACCCGTGGCTTTACCTTGATGAGCATTTCGGGCGACGAAGCCGAGGCCTTCCTGACCAAATGGCAGCAAGGCACCACGTGGTTGCTGCAAGATGCTGGCATGACCAAATCTTCACCGGAAGAGTTCGGCATCTCCCGTCCGGGCGAATAAGCACCAGACGTCCAAAACACGTTCGGCTTTGCCGAACACGGGCACCGCCCTTTCCGGTAAGGGGCGGTGTTTCAATTCACAGCAGACAAACTCTTGGAGGAGAGATGCAAGATCACGTTCATCATCATGACTCGACGCGGGACGGTTCATCTGACGCCACCCCTGGTGGCATCGTCGACAAACGTCGTCCTGGCGAGCTTGTCTTTACCGCATGTCTCGTGATCTTCAGCGGTGTTCTGCTGTGGAACGCCTATGGAATCTCCGGCTTTGAGGCGCTGTCCGGCGCGGGCTCTGTCCCCATGGCCACAGCGGCCGTGATGCTGATCAGTGTGGCGATTGTCTTTTGGCGCACTGTAAAACTGTCGAAAACAGAAGACGAAACCGTGATGGAAGACATCACGCCCCCGCTCGTTATCATCCTTGCCCTGTTTCTCGTCGCCTATGGCATCCTCTTGAAACCGCTTGGATTTTTGCCAACATCTGCGCTCTTCCTAATCGCGTCGATCAAACTTCTCTCCAAACGTAGCTGGGGCTTCACCCTGCTCGTCTCGCTGGGCAGCCTGCTCGCGATCTATTTGGTGTTCCGCATCGTGTTCACCGTGCTGATGCCCGCAGGCATCGTTCCCGAGGCTGAAATGCTTTCAGCTGTTGCGCAATCTTTTTAAAGGAGGTGCATGATGGACGCGTTCATGGCATTTCTGACGATTTTCACCCATCCTGAGCTGTTGTTGCTGGTTGGCGTGGGCACCTTCGCTGGCGTTTACGTCGGCGCGATCCCCGGCCTGTCTGTGACCATGGCCGTGTCGATCCTCATTTCCTTCACCTTCTCATGGGATGTTTTACCCGCGATTTCGCTGATGATCGGCATCTATATGGGCGGCGTGTACGGCGGCTCGCGCACGGCAATCCTATTGAATATCCCCGGCGCGCCCTCCGCCATCGCCACCGCGATGGACGGCTATCCCATGGCGCAGCGCGGCGAAGCCGGTGAAGCCATCGGCACCACCACTGTCATGTCATTTTTCGGTGGTTTGGTCGGGATCGTTGTGCTGGCCGTCCTGGCCCCGTTCGTCTCGGATTTCGCTCTTAAATTCCAACCGCGTGACTATATGCTTTTGGCCGTTCTCGGGATTTTGCTGGTCGGCTCTTTGTCCTCTGGGTCGTTGGTCAAAGGCATCTTTGCCGGCGCTCTTGGGATTGCCATTGGCGCGGTCGGCATGGACCCGTTGACCTTTACCGAACGTTTCACTTTTGACATCCCGTTGATGCGCGGTGGCATCAATTTTATCGCCGTGATGATCGGCATGTTTGGTGTCTCTGAGGCGCTGATGCAGTTGCATCACGTCGATACCCCCGCGATCCGCCAAAAAATCAACAGGATCGTTCCCTCCTTTGGCACGATCCGCAAACACTTGCCACTTTCACTTCAGACCTCGACCATCGGGGTTCTGATCGGCGCACTCCCCGGAACCGGCGGCGATATCGCGGCGCTGATGGCCTATGACCACGCCAAACGCGTCACCAAAAACCCGTCGCGTCCCTTTGGCGAAGGCGCGATTGAGGGTCTTGTGGCACCTGAAACCGCCAATAATGCCGCCGTGGGAGGCGCCTTTATCCCAATGATGACGCTCGGCATTCCGGGCGATGCGGTGACCGCGATCATGATCGGCGCACTGTTCATTCACGGGTTGAACCCCGGCCCGATGCTGATGGTCGAACAACCCGATATGTTCTGGTTCATCGTCGGCGCTTTGGTCATGGCCAACTTCTTTATGCTGCTGTTTGGCCTCACCGGCATCAAACTGTTCACCAAGATCGTCGAAATGCCGCGCGCGGTGTTGATCCCGTTGATCCTGCTCTTGTCCATCGTCGGGGCCTATGCCGTGAACAATTCGATCACCGATGTCTATTGGATGCTTGGCTTTGGTGTCTTCGGCTACTTCATGCGCCATTATGGCTATCCGCTTGGTCCCGTGATCCTCGGTGTGATCCTGTCGCGCCTTTTGGATGACAACTGGCGACGCGCCATCATCTCTGAACGCGAAGATTTGGGTCGGTTTTTCCATGGCATCCTGACCAGCCCACTGTCGCTCGTGCTGTTTGTGGCCGTGATCCTGATCTTTGTGTCGCAAACCCCGCTTTGGACCAAATTCCGCAAGAAAGAGACCGCTTCAAAATGAGTGCTCCCGACATCCTCCTCGGCCTGATTGGTGACAATATCGCCGCCTCCCGCTCCCCGCGTCTGCATGAGCTCTGCGGCGCACAAAACGGCAAACATGTCCGCTATGACCGGCTTGTTCCGCATGACATCGGTGCAAGTTGGGAGGTGATTTTCGCGGGGCTGGCGGCCAAGGGCTATCGCGGCACCAATGTGACCTATCCCTACAAGGAAAAGGTTGTGGCCAAAGTCGAGATCGACGATCCGCTGGTGCGGGCCATCGGCGCGGTCAATACCGCGATTTTCGAGGGCGGCCATGCCAAAGGCTTTAACACCGACTATTCCGGCTTTGTCGCCGCCTATAAACGCCAGCGCGGCGATGCCACAACGGGCGTCACGCTGATGATCGGCACAGGCGGAGTAGGCCGGGCTGTGGCCTTTGGCCTCATTGCCCTTGGTGCGGCTGAAATCCGTCTGGTCGATATGGACCGCAGCAAAGCCGAGGCCCTTGCCGCCGATCTGCGCAACGCCGCGCCCGACACCACGGTCACGGTTTTTGACAGCGCAGTTGAGGCTGCCAAAGGGGCCGCCGGTTTGATCAATTGCACGCCCGTTGGTATGGTTGGCAAAGAGGGAACCCCCCTGCCCGCCACAGCAATGGGCACGGCCGAATGGGCCTTTGATGCGGTTTACACACCTGTCGAGACCGAATTTTTGACCGATGCCGCGGCCCGTGGCCTCGACATCATCTCGGGCTGGGAATTGTTCTTTTTCCAAGGCGTTCATGCCTGGGGGCTGTTCACCGACCTACCGCTTGACCAAGACCGCCTGCGCCAAGATCTTTTGTCCTAAGCCGTCCAAGGAGTCCTGCCATGAAAACCTCGATTGCGACCGTTTCTGTTTCCGGCGATTTCCGCGAAAAACTCGACGCCATTGCGGCGGCAGGCTTTGATGGGATCGAGATTTTCGAACAAGACTTCATCGCCTTTGACGGCAGCCCACGCGATGTGGGAAATATGATCCGCGATCACGGGTTGGAGATTTCGCTGTTCCAACCCTTTCGCGATTTCGAGGGCCTACCCGAACCGCTACGCGCCAAGGCCTTTGACCGGGCCGAACGCAAATTCGACCTCATGCAGGAGCTTGGCACCGACTTGGTGCTGGTCTGTTCATCGTGCCATCCGCAGGCTTTGGGCGGGATTGACCGCGCCGCAGCCGATTTTCACGCGCTGGGTGAACGGGCTGCCAAACGCGGTTTGCGTGTCGGCTATGAGGCGCTGTGTTGGGGCAAACATGTGAACGATCATCGCGACGCATGGGAAATCGTGCGTCGGGCTGATCATCCAAACATCGGTGTCATCCTCGACAGTTTTCACACGCTGGCCCGCAAAATTTCGCCCGACAGCATTCGGTCGATCCCCGGCAACAAAATCTTTTTCGTTCAGATGGCCGATGCGCCGATGATCGACATGGATCTGCTCTATTGGTCGCGCCATTTCCGCAATATGCCCGGCGAGGGTGATCTTGATGTGACGGGCTTCACCCGCGCCGTCATGGCAGCGGGGTATACGGGGCCGATTTCTCTGGAGATTTTCAACGATCATTTCCGTGGCTCCAACACCAAACAAGTTGCCAATGATGGGTATCGCTCGCTCATCGCCTTGATGGATGATGTGCATCGCGCCGAACCCGGCCTCAAACTCAATCTGCCCACACTGCCCCAACGCGTGAAGCCCGAAGGCGTGTCCTTCATCGAATTCGCCTCCCGTGGCAAAGAGGCCGAAACCCTGGGTGAGCTGCTCAAAACGCTCGGGTTTGCCCACGCCGCCACCCATCGCAACAAAGCCGTCACACTGTGGCAACAGGGAGACATCCGCCTTGTCGTCAACGAGGAAACCGACGGCCATGCTGCCCATGCCTATAACGCGCGGGGCACCACCGTTTGTGATCTTGGCATCTTGGTCAACGCCGCACAGGACGTGATTAACCGCGCCACAGCCACGGGAGCACAGAGTTTTTCCCAAGATCTCGACATTGGTGAATTGGACATTCCGGCGATCAAGGGCCTTGGCGGCTCTGTGATGCATTTCATCGACAAAGAGACGGGGTTGGATCGGGTCTGGAAGGTGGAATTTAGGGCCGAAGAGGCGCCCGATTTGACTGGGGTCGGTCTGATGAATATCGACCATATAGCCCAGACGATGAGCTATGAAGATATGCTGAGTTGGACCCTGTTCTACACCGCCATTTTCGACGTCAATAAAAGTCCGATGGTCGATGTCATCGACCCGGACGGGTTGGTGCGATCACAGGTGATCGAAACCCGCGATGGGGCATTTCGGATCACCCTCAACGGCGCGGACACGCATCGCACTTTGGCGGGGCGGTTTCTGGCCGATACCTTTGGCGCTTCGGTGCAACACATCGCGCTGGCAACGGCTGATATTTTTGACACCGCCGCGAGATTGGCAGAGCGCGGCTTTGCGCCCCTGCCGATTTCTCCCAACTATTATGACGATCTCGCCGCGCGGTTCGATTTCCCGCCGGGCCTTCTTGAAAAAATGAAAGCCGCGCATGTGCTCTATGATCGCGATGAGAAAGGCGAGTTCTTTCAGCTCTATTCCGGCAGTTTCGCCGGTGGGTTGTTCTTTGAAATCCTTCAACGTGGAAGCTACATGGGATTTGGCGCGCCGAACGCGCCGTTCCGTATTGCCGCCCAAAAACGGCGCCTGCGCCCCAAAGGTATGCCGTTGCGCTGACCGATCAGCTCGGCAGGTTGTTCAGCCCTGTCGCCGACACGCCGCCATCGGCCAAAAGGGTCTGGCCCGTGACATAGGCGGCACCGTCCCCGGCCAAAAAGGCGACGATGGCGGCGATGTCTTCAGGCCGCCCAACCCGGCCCAAAGGCACTCTTTGCGCGCGGGCTTGCTCCAACCCTTCCTTGGCATAGATTGCCGCCGTCAGAGGCGTGCGGATCATCCCCGGGGCCACCGCATTGACCCGAATGCCATCGGACGCCCATTCCATCGCCAGATTTTCCACCAGTGAAATCACCGCTGCCTTGGCAGGGGCATAGGCCGCCTGCCCCAAATGCGCTTGCATCCCCGACATCGACGCGACGACGACAATCGTGCCCTTGGACGCCTTGAGCGCGGGATAAAACGCCTGTGCCAGAACGAAGGTTGAACGCACATTGAGGTTGAACATACGGTCCCATTCCTCAAGCGATTGCTCGGCCAAAGGCGCGGGCTTTCCGGCCCCGGCGTTTGAGACGAACACATCCAGCCCGCCCAAAAACCCAAGCGCCTTTGCCGCAATATCGCGCGCGACAGCGGCATCACCCAAATCTCCGGTCAAAAACAAAACCTCGGCCCCGTAATTTTCAAGATCGGCAATCAGTGCTGCGGGGGCGGGATTGCGCCCCGATGCCGTTGTCACAATCTTTGCAGACGTGCCCGCAGCCTGCGCCTCCCGTGCCATTTGGCGCAATGTCGCGCCACCAATACCTTCGCTTCCACCTGTCAACATAATCCGCATGATCGTCCTCCCAGTCGCGCGTTTACGGCAGGATTTCAATTCCCCGACGGGACCGCAATGGACATTTCCCTAAGAGCCTTAAACCCTTCGTAAATATCCAAGATTTTTCATGCCCCGTGCATCGCGACCCCCGTCAAATCCCATCAACATGTCCCGGTCATATAGGAGAGGCATCGCAGATGAATTTCACAGGCAAGACGGTTGTGATCACCGGGGGCGCAGCCGGTATCGGTTGGGCCAGCGCCACACTTTTCGCCGCGCGGGGTGCCCGTGTCGCACTGCTTGATCTAAACGGCGATCTGGCCCAGCACCGCGCCGCAGAATTGGGACCGGATCATATTGGCCTTGGGGTCGATGTAACCGACGAGCAGGCGGTGATCTTGGCCTTGAGTCAGATCGGCCAAATCGACATTTTGGTCAACAACGCAGGTCTCGGCGACGTCAACACAGCCACGGTCGACCAAACCCTCGCCCATGTCCGGCGCTTGCTCGACATCCATCTTGCGGGCAGCTTTTTGATGAGCCGCGAAGTGGCACGGGGCATGATCGACAAAGGGTGCGGCGGGGCCATTGTCAACCTCGCCTCCATCGCAGCCCTCACTGGCTTACCCCGGCGCAATGCCTATGGCGCGGCAAAGGCGGGGCTTGTGGCGATGACAAAATCCATGGCCGCCGAATGGGGTCGTCAAAGTATTCGTGTCAACGCGGTGGCCCCAGGCTATGTCGCAACCGAGCTCGTGCGCGGGCTGATCCGGGATGGACTTTTGGCGGAAGACAAAATCCTCAAGCGCACCCCTTTGGGCCGGATGATCGACCCGTCTGAAATTGGCGAAGCGATTGCCTTTCTCGCCTCCGATGCCGCCTCTGCCATCACCGGCACCGTGCTTTCGGTCGATGCCGGTTGGATGGCCTATGGCGCCGCAGATGATCTTTAGCGCAGGGGGGAAACCGCAATCGGGCGCAGGATTTCGTGGCGCGTCGCGCCTTGTGATGTGGCCATCGGATCGCCACCCCACAGCGTGACGGTCTCGCCTGGTGTTTCACCGGAAATGACCCGCCAGCGGGCGACCAAGGGCTGATCGCTTTGCACCTCATTGCCAAAAGTCAGGCTTTGAAGTCCGGGCGCAAACAGCGGGCCCGTCGTGTCATTCGGGTGCTGGGTTTTGCGTCCCGCCTCTGCCGCGTCCAAGGCAGCGCTGCCTTGCAATCGCGTCATCATCATATTGCGCTGCGTGACGATGAGCGGAAAGCCATATGGCACGAACCCCTCAGTCCAGTCACGATTCGCCGCAAACCCGACCCGCGCTGCGGCGCGTTCTTCAAGACTCTCGTAAATCCACAAATGGTAAAGCCGGTTGAGCGCGCCAGTGTCGGTCAGCCAATATCCCGCCATCGGCAAATGTGAGGTCAGCGCCTTCACCCCGCTCCGCATCAGCAACGCCAAATACTCTGGCCCGGTGCCGGGTTTGAGGTCATAGACCCGCAGCTCGTAAATCATATCACCCTCCATATTGCGCCTGGACAATTCCACAGAAAACGACAGCGCAAAATGCAAAGAGCGCGGTTTGCCTTGGACGATTCATGCCTTTTTCCGCTCTGATTGATAGGTCTCACGATAAGCGCCGGGCGGGACGCCAACACGTTGCGAAAAGAAACGCGAAAAATAGGCCGGATCTTCGAAGCCAAGATCATATCCCACCTCAGCCACGGTCATCGTCATGTAGATCAAACACCGCTTAGCCTCGATCACCACCCGCTCATGCAAAAGCTGTGAGGCGGTTTTGCCCACCCGCGCTTTGCAGGCCAGATTGAGCCGTTGGATGGAAACACCCAGTTGAGAGGCATAAAATTCAAGCCCTTTCTCGGATTTGAAATGGGTCTCTAAGATTTCGCGATATCTGCACAGGAGATCATAATCACGGTCCACGCGCTGGGTTTCCTCGGCCCCGACCTCAAGCCGCAACCGCATCAGCGCCACGAGGATACGCTCGAACTGGGCCTTGATCGCCAAGCGCCGCCCCGGCGCATTCCACGCATATTCGCGGCGCATCCAGTCGAAACTCTCGCGCAAGGTGCCACAATTTGGGTCACCCTCCGCCAAAGCATAGGCTGCGGGATGTTCCAAAGCATCGGCAAAGCGGGCATCGCCTTGGGTCGTTGCCTTGGCGTAGCTGCACGCGGCGGTGATCACAAAGCCATCCGTGCCCGGCAAAAACCGGATTTCATGCACCATTGCCACTGGGATGACCACCATCGCAGGCACGGGGATTGCATAGGTCCGGGCTTCGATCTGGATCTCGCCACCGCCGCGTTCCACGAACAAAAGCTGGACGTGATCTGGATGCGCATGGGCGCGAATTGTCCAATCATTGGCGCCGGACCGATCGCGGATCGGTTCAACGTGAATGAAGTCAAGCTCCACCTCCGCAAGGGTATCTCCGTAGAGATAGTAGCGCGGAATCGGTTGCTCTGCTGAGATCAGCATGGGGCGTATCCTCCTCTTTGCTCCCAGTTCCTCCCCCGGGAGCACCTGTGAATAGTGCAATGAATATCGGCGTCCGTCCATTCGCGCGACACAGGGCATTTGCCATATCTCAACCATGGGAGGCGGCTGATCCGCGCCGCACAAAAGGAGGAGAAATCATGCAAACGCGTCTCAGGGATGGCACGGAATGCGATGTACTTGTCATCGGGTCGGGGGCCGGTGGGATGGCCACCGCCATCACCGCCGCCAAACAGGGGCTTGATGTCATCATTATCGAAAAAGCCCCAGTCTTTGGTGGGACAACCGCCTTTTCCGGTGGCGTTGTTTGGATACCCGGCAATCCCAATTGCCCGCCGGACGACATCGCACAGGCGCGCGAATACATGAAACACGAGACCGGAAATTTTTATGATGAAAGCGCGGTGAATGCCTATCTCGACACCGGTGCCGAAATGCTTGCGTTTTTTGAACGCGAAACCGAGGTCAAATTCAGCCCCTCGCTTTATCCCGACTATCACCCGGATGCGCCGGGTGGGGCCGACGTGGGTCGTTCGCTGACAGCAACACCCTATGACACCAGCGCCTTGGGGGACAACCTCAAACGCCTGCGCCCGCCGTTGTCGACGATCACCTTCATGGGGATGATGTTCAATTCCTCGAATGCCGACATCAAACATTTCTTTAACGCGACCAAAAGTGTGCGCTCTTTCGCCTATGTCGCCAAACGCCTTGCCGCGCATGCCGCCGAAGTGGTCCGCTATGGTCGCGGCACGCATGTAACCTCGGGCAATGCCTTGGCCGCGCGTTTGGCGAAAAGCTGTTTTGATCTGAACATTCCGATCTACACCGACAGCCCCGCACGGGACCTTTTGACCGAACACGGGGCGGTTGTCGGCGCCAAGGTCAAAGGTCAGATGGGCGATGTGATTGTGCGGGCGCGCAAAGGCGTGGTCTTGGCCGCAGGGGGCTTTGCCCATGACATTGCAAAAATCCGCGAGGCCTATCCGCATCTCAAACGCGGCGGCGAACATCTCTCGCCCGTACCCGAAGACAACACAGGCGACGGCATTGATCTTGGCCGCACTGTCGGGGGCCAGTTTGAGGTGCGGTTCCCGGAAACCTCCGCATGGATGCCGGTCTCGAAAGTGCCAACAAAAACCGGGTTCAAACCCTTTCCACATCTGATTGATCGTTACAAACCGGGCATCATCGGCGTGTTGAAATCCGGCAAACGCTTTACCAATGAAAGTGCCAGCTATCACGATGTCGGTGCCGCGATGATCAAAGCCTGCGAAGGTGAAACAGAGACCGCGTGTTGGCTGATTGCAGACCGTCCGACGATCCGCAAATACGGTCTTGGCTTTGCCAAACCTGCCCCGGTGCCACTCACGCCCTATCTGAAGAATGGCTATCTTGTCTCGGGCAAGACGCTTGAGGACTTGGCACGAAACGCAGGGATAGACGCCAAGGGGCTTGTGGCAACGGTGGCCGCCTATAACAAAGATGCTGTGCGCGGCGAGGACCCCGAATTTGGCCGCGGAGCGACCAGTTTCAACCGCTATCTTGCCGACCCCGACGTACGCCCAAACCCCTGTGTCGCGCCCATCACCGAGGGGCCATTTTATGCGCTCAAACTCGTCATGGGCGATTTGGGCACGTTTGACGGGCTGGCCACCACGGTCGAAGGCCAAGTGCTCGACACCCAAGGCACGCCGATTGACGGGCTTTATGCGGTGGGCAATGACCGTGCCTCGATCATGGGCGGTAACTACCCCGGTGCGGGGATCACGCTCGGCCCGGCGCTGACCTTTGGTTACATCACGGGCCGTCATCTGGCGGGAGTGGCCTGAATGAGCTGGATTGATTTTACAGGAAAAATCGTTGTCGTCACTGGCGGCTCGGGCGGGATTGGCCGCGCCATGTTGGACGCGTTCAAAGCCTTGGGGGCCACGGTGGTGGCCCTCGATTACCGCACAGAGGATGCCGAAGCGGCAGCCCATGCGGTTGGCGGATATGGCTTTGGCTGTGACGTGTCCGATCTGCGCTCTGTTGAGGCAGCGGCAGATCACATCGCCAAACTCGGTGGTGCGGATGTGTTGGTGAACAACGCCGGTATCCTGCGGCCCGGCCCGCTTGAGGATCTGGCGATTGAGGATTGGCAAGCCATGCTCAAGGTCAACTTGGACGGGTGTTTCATCACGGCTCAGAGTTTTGGCAAACAGATGATCGCCAAGGGCGTGGGCGCCTTGGTTCATGTCGCTTCGATTTCTGCCAGTCAGCCCCAGCCCTTTTCGGGCGCCTATTCGCCCGGTAAGGCCGGTGTAGCGATGCTGTCGCGGGCGCTGGCCTATGAATGGGGCCCAAAAGGCGTGCGCTCGAACGTGGTCTCTCCCGGTCTGGTTCTGACCCCGATGTCCGAGCCGTTCTATGCCAATCTTGAGGTCAAAGCCGCACGCGAGCGCCGTGTGCCGACAGGCCGCATTGGCACTGCACAAGACATGGCCAATGCGGCCGTCTTCCTCGCATCGGCGCGGGCATCCTATATCAATGGCCAGGAGATTGTGGTGGACGGGGGGTTGAGCCAAACCTTGATGGGGAGTGTCCCCCGCCCGGGATATACGCAATAGCGTCAAAAGTTGGGGGTGGCGATTACGCCACCTCCTCCATGTGACCGCCGAGGAAAAGCTGGCCCACTCTGGGATTGTTGAGCAAAACATCGGCCCGCTCATGCATCCGCATTTGCCCCAGTTCCAACACGATCCCATCATCCGACATCGCAAGTGCGGCTTTGGCGTTTTGTTCGACCATCAGGATCGTCACGCCTTCGTCGCGCAGGGTTTTGAGGGTTTCAAACACCTCCTGCACCAGATTGGGCGACAGACCGATCGACGGCTCATCAATCAACACAAGTTTCGGGTCTAGAAGCAGGGAGCGCGCGATTTCGAGCTGCTTTTGCTGTCCGCCCGACAATTCAATCGCCTTACGGTCTTTGAATTTGCGCAGCATCGGGAATTGATCCATGACCAGTTCCATCCGGCGTTTCACGCTCGGTTGATCGGAGGAGGTGATCCCGCCCATTTCCAGATTATGCCACACAGAAAGCTGCGGGATGACATTGCGGCCTTGGGGAACATAGGTGACCCCATGACCGATCATCTGTTTCGGAGTCGAGCGTGTCACATCCTCACCATCAAACATGATAGAGCCCGATTGAATATCCAGCATCCCGAAAATGGCTTTGAACACCGTCGACTTTCCCGCACCGTTCGGACCAATCACCGTGGTGATCGTGCCACGCGGGATAGAAAACGTGGTGCCATTGAGAATGGTGATTTTGCCATAGCCCCCGTAGAGGTTTTTCAGTTCCAACATTGCCGACATGTCAGCCTCCCAGATATGCGTCGATGACGTTTTGGTTTGAGCGAATGTCTTCGGGCGCGCCTTCAGCAATGATTTCGCCTTCGGCCAACACGATGATCCGCGTGCACAGCGACATCACGAATTCCATGTTGTGCTCGATGACCACAAAGGTGGTGCCATGTTCGTGGTTGTATGTGATCAAACGCTCTTTGAGATATTGCAGCATGGTCAGATTGACCCCGCCCGCGGGCTCATCAAGCAACACCAGCCCCGGCCCCGCCATAAACGCCATGGCCGCGTCCAGCAGCTTTTGTTGGCCATAGGACAAAGACCCCGCCATCTCGTCGCGCAAATGCCCGAGACGGAAGAATTCGATCATATCCTCAGCAGCCCCCGTCAGCCCCGCGTCCGATTTGCCAAACAGTCGCGTCAGCATCGTGCCGTGGTGTTCCTGCCCCGCCATGATGATGTTCTCGATCACCGACATTTGCGGAAACACCGAAAGCTGTTGGAACGTGCGCCCAACGCCAAGCCGGTTGAGGTCATGCGCCTGTGCCCCTGCGACAGATTTACCATTGATCTGCACCGTGCCGGCACTGGGGGCAAGCTGTCCGAGAATACAGTTGAACAGCGTCGATTTACCGGAACCATTCGGGCCAATAAGACCCAGAATTTCACCTTTTTTCACCTCGAATGAAACGCCATTGACGGCTTTGATCGGTCCGAAATGCTTGGTCATGTCTTTGACCGATAGAACGGTTTCAGTTTGCATCACAACTGTGCTCCCTGTTTGAGATCGCCGCGCTCTTTACGAGGTTTCATCGCGATCAGGAGTTTACGCCCAAGGCCCAAAAGCCCCTGCGGTGAGAAGATCATGACCACGAGCACCAAAAGCGCGTAGATGATGAGGTAATAGCCATCGGTAAAGCGCAGCATTTCCGGCAGCAGCACGACAAGAGCCGCGCCGAGGATAGGACCAAAGAAGTAGCCAGAGCCGCCGACAATCACCATGAGCAAGATTTTGAGCGACAGGATCAACGTGAACGAGCCGGGTTCGATGAACTGCACCAAGGGCGCTTGCAGTGCGCCAGCCAGACCGGCCATAGAGGAGCCAATCGCAAAGGCCAAAAGCGTCATACGGGTGGTGTTGAGACCCAAGGAATTGGCCCGGATCGGATTTTCGCGCAGCGCTTTGAACGCGCGGCCCCAAGGCGAATGCAACATCCATGCCATCGCTCCCGCCGTCACCAAGAAACACACAACCGTGAAGTAATAGAACGGCAGTTGCTTCATCGTATCGAACGGACCAAACACCGGACGCGGGATGCCGACGAGGCCAAGCGAGCCACCCGTAAGCCAATCCTCATTGCGCAAGACAAGAAAGACGAGCGCATTGAATGCAAGTGTCACGAAGGCAAGAAAATGGTGTTGTACCCGAAGCGCCGGATAGCCCAAAACCAGACCGATCAAGAACGTGGCCGAGATCGAGCAAAACACCGCAACGAGCCAATGCACGCCTGCCATGGTCAAAAGGGCGGTGACATAGGCCCCGATCCCCATGAACGCGGCCTGCGCCAAACTGATTTGGCCCGCGTAGCCAAGTGTCAGGTTCAGCCCCATAGCGGAGATCGAAAAGATCAACCAAGAGCACAGGATGTAGATGATGTAGTTGCCCTGCCCCATCGGTGCGAGCAGGAGAGCCACACCAAAAGCAATAAGGAAAAGAATGCGAAAAGCGGTCATACGGTCCTCCCTTCGGACGTGCCCATGATGCCTTGTGGGCGCACCATGATGATGACGATGAGTAGGATAAGCGGGATCGCCGAGCGATATTCGGCGGAGATATAAACGGCGGCGAGATTGTCGAGCACGCCGATCAAAAGCCCGCCGACAAGCGCGCCCCTGATTTGGTTAAACCCGCCAACGATGGCCGCGATAAAGGCAATCATGCCAAGCGTTTCGCCGTTGGAAAATTTGGCCAGATAGACTGGTGAAATCAGAATGGACGCGATGGCCGCCAACGCGCCGTTGATCAAAAACGTGTACATCACCATTCGTTTGACATCGACGCCAAGAATTTCGGCCACGCGCGGATCTTGCGCGGTGGCTTGCATGGCGCGGCCCGTGCGGGTGCGTTGCAAGAACAATTGCAGGGAGATGATCGCCGCAAAGGCCACGGCAAGGTTACAGAGATCCTGAACCGACACCGACGCACCGAAGACATTCATCACATGCTGCGGAAACAGCGGCGGAAAGGGCTGACCTTGGGCGGAATAGAATTCCTTGACGCTTTCTTTCATCAAAAGCCCCAAGGCGATGGTGGCGATCACCAAAGGCATTGAACCATGCGGCAGCATCGGCTCAACCACCAGCTTTTTGAACATCGCGCCAAGGATCACAATTGACATCACAAAGGCAGTCAGGATTGCCGCCCAAAGCGGCAATCCAAACAAGGTCATCCCCGCCAACACGAAGAAGGCAGGCAACATGACGAATTCGCCCTGCGCGAAGTTGATGGTTTGCGAGGCCTGCCACAACAGGGTGAACCCCACGGCGGCCAAGGCATAGATCGCACCAGACGACAGGCCCGATATGAGAATTTGCAGAAGTTCGGCCATCGCCATTCCTTCCCAATTGAGTGTTAAAAGACCCTCTGCTCCGATGGAACAGAGGTCGCGGAGCGGCCCCGCATGCGTTGCGAAACTCAGTTTGCGGGGAGAACTTCGGAGACCGTTTCGCGGCCATCCTGAACTTCCACCATGTAGCTTTTGCGCGACACCTCACCGGCATCATCCCAGCACATGTCGATCAAAACGCCGGGGTAGGTCTTGGCATCAAGACACAGCCCGTGCATGACATCGGCAAGTTTTTGACTGTTCACTTCGCCGACCATTTCCGTGCCGTATTTGATTGTATACGCGCCGATGTAACCCTTCATCCCGTTGTAATCGGGGCTATAGCCAAACCGTTCAGAGAACTTTGTGGCAAATTCGTGCACCAAAGGATCATCGGCGGCGATGGTGAGGGCGGCGTGGCTTTTGGCGCCGTTGGCCGCCGGACCCGCAAGATCAATGACCTTCTCAGAGGTCAAAACACTGTCACCAATGCGCGGGATGTCGAGGCCCTGTTTGACCGCTTCCATCAAAAACCGCGCCGCTTCCTCTTGGGTGAGGTAAATAAAAACCGCCTCAGCGCCGGAGTTTTTGATTTTCAAAACATCGGCGGAAAAATCCGCTTGACCTTGTTCTGAGGGCACATCCGCCACAACGTCCAAACCGACCGCCTTAACGTTTTCAACGAAACTGTCATGGCCACCTTTGCCAAATTCCGTATTGGCCCAAGCAACGGCCACTGTGCTCACCCCCAGCTGATCCTTGAGATAGGCCGCAATTTTGGGCATCCCCTTTTGCGCACCCCAATTGGTTCGAAAAATATAAGGGTTGCCCTTTTGCGTGATCGACGGGGCCTCGGAGGCGGTGACTTGTGGGATGCCGTTTTGTTGCGCGACCAACATGTTCACCACGGTCGACGAGGAATACACCGTCCCCAAAAGCGCAAAAGCGCCCTCATCAATGGCCTTTTGCACCAAGGCGCGGCTCACCTGTGGGTCGGTTTGTGTGTCGTATTTTGACATATCGACCTGCATACTGAGGATTCCACCATTTGCATTGATCTCGTCAATCGCAAGATCCACGCCATCGGACCACACCGACCCTGCGGCAGCCCCCGGCCCCGACAGTTCCGCAATATTGGCGATTTTCACCGTTTCAGCATGCGCAGACATCGCCATCATCATGACGCTCAGGCTCACACCCGCAATAACCCTGCGTTTCATATCCATTCCTCCCATTTTAGTCCTCTGATGATCCATCAGAACGGTGCATCCGGCTGGTGTCATTGCGCACCCTTGCCAGATCACTCTGCACCTGCGCGTCACAGGTGCAGAGCTGGTGCCCTGTCTCAGTTCGGCGGCAAAATGGTTGTGATTTCTTGTGCGCCGTTTTTGACTTCAACCATGAAACTTTCGCGAGACACTTCGCCGGTTTCATCCCAGCAAATGTCCATCAAAACGCCGGGATAGGTGGCTGCATCCAAACACGTGCCATGCAGTGCATCCGTCAATTTTTGGCTGTCCGCCTCGCCAACGATCTCTGTACCGTATTTGATGGCATAGGCACCGATGTAGCCTTTGATCGCGTTGTGATCGGGGCGATAGCCAAACCGCTCGGTGAACTTCGCGCTCATTGCCTGCAACAGCGGCACGGGGGCATCAGCCGAAAGTGCGACATGACCCAAGGCACCCTCAGCCGCTCCCCCGGACAGATCAATGACTTTTTGCGATGCCAACACCGTGTCGCCGATCATCGGAATGGTGAGGCCTTGCTTCTTGGCCTCAATCAAAAACCGCGCGCTTTCCTCTTCGGTCAGATAAATAAACACGGCTTCGGCGCCGGTATTTTTGATCTTCAGAATATCGGCAGAAAAATCGGCCTGTCCTTGCTCGGAGGGCACATCAGACACAACCTCAAGCCCCATCTCTTTGGCCACATCGACAAAGGCATCATGGCCGCCCTTACCGTATTCCGTATTGGCCCAAGCGATCGCCACTTTGCTCACCTCAAGGCCGTCTTTGAGATAAGCACCAATTTTCGGCATCCCCTTTTGCGCGCCAAAGGTGGTACGGAAAATATAAGGGTTGCCTTTCTGCGTGATCGAGGGAGCCTCGGAGCCGGTGAATTGTGGGATGCCGTTTTGTTGCGCGACCAACATGTTCACCACGGTCGACGAGGAATACACCGTCCCCAAAAGCGCAAAAGCGCCCTCATCAATGGCCTTTTGCACCAAAGCCCGGCTTTGCAACGGGTCGGTTTGGCTGTCGTATTCCGACATATCGACCTGCATCCCAAG
The DNA here is from genome assembly GCF_021736025.1 of Sulfitobacter sp. M22. Taxonomy (NCBI): domain Bacteria; kingdom Pseudomonadati; phylum Pseudomonadota; class Alphaproteobacteria; order Rhodobacterales; family Roseobacteraceae; genus Sulfitobacter; species Sulfitobacter sp. M22. The sequence goes on from NZ_WMEC01000005.1 coordinate 54,289, forward strand.
AATGCCGCCGTTTTCGTTGATCTCATCAATGGCCAGATGCACACCATCAGCCCAAACCGACCCGGCGGCGGCCCCGGCACCTGATAGTTCGGCAATATTGGCAATTTTCAATGTGTCCGCCTGCGCGGCCCATCCCAGACCTGCGGCAAGCGCGGTCCCTGTCAGAAGTGTTTTCAGCATAGTATCCTCCCTGATTGATGCTGGTCGTTGAAACGGGGCTATGTGTTTTGTTTTCCCGCTTTCATTCCTGTCATAGCGTTCACCAAAAGATCCGCTTGCGCATTGAACATCCCGAGCCCGGGCATGGTGACGCATCCTTTGGCCTGCGCGATCGCAAGCTGCGGCGTGATTTCTGGTTTGGTGATACAATCGGCCACAAATTGATGGCTTTGATATTTGTCGGCCTCAATCGGCAGCGGATCTCCATCCCGCATCCCCACGGGCGTGGCATTTCCGATGAAATCATAGCCTGTCGGGTCTGCCGATCCGGCCCCCACCTGTCCGGGGAACCGCGCGTCGAGTCGTGCAATCGCGGCGTCTCGGCGCGCCTCGTCCGCATCGTGAATCGCAAGATAAGCGGCACCGCGTGCGAGAATTTCATAAGCAATCGCAGCGCCCGCGCCGCCGACACCAACCAAAAGCGCGCGTTTGCCCGCAACCTCATAGCCACAGGCCGCAACGCCGTTCAGATAGCCCTGACCATCGGTGTTATCGCCTTCCCAAGTGCCGTCCTCACGTTTGTGCATCACATTGACGGAACCCGCGAATTCAGCGCGCTCGGTGGGAAAATCGCACAGCGCGAGCGTGGCTTGTTTATGGGGCACAGTCGCGATCAAGCCGCGCACATTTCGTGTCGTTTTCATCACCGCCACAAAGGCCGGATACGCCGCCGCCGTCACATGCGTCGGGATAACAAGCCCATTAATCCCGCGCGCCACAAGGATGTCCGTCAACAGGCCCGGCGATTTCACCTGGCCAATCGGATCCCCGGCGATCGGAAACAACACGGTCTCCCCCGTAAGCGTCACGTCCATCCCATCATCCTCCCTGACGCGCATCACGCTACGTCACCTGGCTCTCAAAATTGCAATCCTTCGCCGATTTAAGAATGGACGGCGCTCCATATAACTTGGACAATTCGCTAGACCCCAAAGCCGGGGCCATCGCCTTCTCACTGACACGCAGCCTATATTTCAGAAGCCTTGCGCCAATGGCTCAAAGTCTCGGCAATCCCTTCCTCCAAAGAGGTCACCCGCAGCGCATCAAACCAATCCGAATGCCCCCCACCTTGGAGCAATACCGGCGTTTTGAGCCGTGGCCCCGTGCCCGAAACCGCAGCATCCGGCACCGCCCGCTTGAGTGCTGAGATAAAGCCATCAACCGTGGCCGAAACCCCATGAAGATCATAGACCTGTGCCCCCTCCCACGCGTCAAAAAGCCCAGCCACAAAGGCCCGAGCAACGTCTGAGACATGGACAAATCCCACAGGACCGGAAAACTGAATTGTGGCAGATTGTCCAAGAGCGGCAGCGCGCAATGCAATCGAAGGCCCGGCTGCAATGCCCCTGCTTTCACCGGGACCATAGACGATATAGGGGCGAAATCCGACGCTTGGCAGGCCGTGATCCAGCCACGCACACCGCGCCATGCCCTCAATCGCCAGTTTGTGCACGCCGTAAAGGGTCTCAGGATTTGGCAAGATGCCCTCCCCTGATCCGTAGACCGCCGAGCTGGACGCGTAGGCCAACCGCTCCGCGCCATTCTTGATCGCCAAATCCATCACCGTTTGACTGCCGATGAGATTCACCAGAGCAGCGCGGAGCGGATCAACCTTGCAATCGACGGTCATCAGTCCGGCCAGATGGACAACCGCGCCGCAGCCGTCCATCGCCCTTGCCACATCCTCGTGCTGCGTCACATCACCCGCAACACCCTCACAGCTCTGCGACAGGCCGCCCCGCACAAAATCAAGCGTCTCGGCGTTGAGCTTTCGATCAAACACCCGCGGACGCAGCCCCTGCGCGACAAGCTCGCGCGCGACAAAAGCCCCAAGGAATCCGGTCCCGCCGGTCACCAAAACTGGCTTGTCTTGCCAGCGGCTCATGAGGCTATCCGATCTGCGCGGGCGGTCTTGCGCTGTGCCGCATGGGTCGCCGCGATCGAGCCGAAAACAATGCCCGGACCGATGGTGATACCGGGGCCGGGATAGACCCCTCCCATGATCGAATTCATATCAGCGCCTGCCGCATAAAGCCCCTCGATTACGGTGCCATTTTCCGTCAGCAAACGGGCGTTTTCATCGGTAACAAGACCCTGAGCCGCGCCAATATCGCCCGGATACAGTTTGACCGCATAATAGGGACCCTTGCCAAGCGGGCGCAGGGTGGGGTTTGGCCCGTCATGGGTGGCATCACCATTGGCGCGCTCATAGACGGTTTCACCCCGGTGAAAATCCTGATCCACGCCCTGCTTTGCCATCTCATTAAACCGCGCCACGGTGGCGCTCAGGTTTGCGCCATCAATGCCAAGTTGCGCGGCAAGATCGCCCAGATCGCGTCCCTCAGTCAGATAGCCTTCGGCGATGTACGGTCCAAAATTCTTGGTCCCCGGATGGATCATGCCCATGCCGTATTTGCGCGCCGCTGCCGCGTCGGCAATGAGGAACGTCGGAATATGCGAGCCGTCCTTGTCGGCCGCATACATGGCGGAGACAAATTCATGATAGCTGCGGCTTTCGTTGACGAAGCGTTTGCCGTCGCGCCCGACCGAAATGATCCCCGGCTTGGAGCGGTCCAACACGAAATGCGGAAACGCAGCCTCTGTCCCGTCCGCGCGTTTACGGATCGACACCGGCGCCCAGTAACATGGCTGCGCCGAACTGTCGGAATAATGCGCCCCAAGCCCTAGGACAATGTCGTGCAACTCGCCCGTATGGCCGGGAGCCGCTGGCGACACACGCGGCGTCGGTGCGGGCATCATGGTTTGACGTTTGACAGGGTGGCGCGCAAAACCGCCGGAGGCAAGCACCACGCCTTTGGTTGCTGTGACGTCGAAAGACTGCCCGCTTTGCTCCAAAGTCAGCCGATACGCCCCCTCTTCGAGCGGCGTCAATCCCGTGGTTTTGGTCTGTGTGACAATCTCAACCCCGCGCTTGCGTGCCTCATAAAGAAACCGCCCGATCAACGCATTCCCCATCAACAGGCGTGTGTCGCGGCCATGCGCCCATTTTCGCAAATAATAGCGCGCGACGATCCGGATCGAATAGGCCAGCGAGCGTGGGCTTTTCTTCATCTTGAGCAAATGCGCGATGTCATCACGGTCAATCTGCATCCCGCCCAAAATAGTGAATTCCGGGATCGGTGGACGCACAAGCTTTAGGTCATCGCCCAGCAACGCGCCGTCAAAGGGCACAGGCTCAAGCGCGCGACCAAAGGCGGTCGAGCCTTCGAGTTCAAACAAGTAGTCGGGATGGAAAGGACGACCCCGGAACCGGACGTTTGTCTCATCTTCAAGGCGATGGATCGCGCCGGGGCCGCGTTTGACAAAGGCCTCGCGCAGGGCACGCGGCGCGCGGTTCCCAACGGCACGATCCAGAAACGCCAGAACAGACTCTTCGCTGTCTTTCGCCCCCAACTCATCACGAAACCGGGTGTTTGGCACCCATGTGGTTGCCGCCGACAAAGCCGAGGTGCCTCCAAGGAATTCTGTGCGTTCCACCAGCAAAACGCGCACGCCTTCAAGAGCCGCAAACACGGCGGCAGACAGGCCTGCCGCCCCCGCCCCAAGAACGACCACATCGTAGCTGGCGCCATTTTCAAGCTGTGCGCCAGAGCGCGATTCTTTTGACATAGAGTCCTCCCTGAGCGCTCAAGTCTTTAATTTAACAAGACTTTTATACCAAACGCCTTAATTCTTTCATCAGCATGTCTTAAAATAGAAACTCTTTCAACTTTTAAATCTTGTTTTATTTTTAGCTTTGGTTGATATAGTTGTGGAAAGCACAGGTGCTCCGAAACACCTGTCTGAGGGAGGACCCACATGACACAGACACGATTGGCCATTGTTGGGGGCGGCATCATTGGGCGCACCCATGCCGATGCGATCCGCGCCTGTCCCGGCACCGATCTCGTTGCCATTGTCGATCCGTTTGAGTCGGGCAAATCCCTTGCCAAAGACCTGGAATGCCCCCATCTGGAAACACTTACAGCCCTGATTGAGTTGCGCCCAGACGGGGTGATTATTGCCACGCCAAATGCGCTTCATGTGCCGCAGGCGATGACATTGATCCGTGCGGGCCTTCCTGTGCTGGTCGAAAAACCCTTGGGCGACACGGCCAATAGCTGCGCGGCTTTGGTGGCCCTGTCAGATCGCACAGGGGTGCCGGGGCTTGTCGGTCATCACCGCCGCCACAACCCCATCGTTCAAGCCGCCAAAACAGCCATCACCGAGGGTCGTTTCGGCACATTGGTCAGCGGCACAATCTCCGCCACGCTCTACAAGGATACCCGCTATTTCGATGTGACTTGGCGGCGGGAACCGGGCGCGGGTGGACCGATCCTGATCAATTTGATTCATGAAATCGACCTCGTGCGGCATTTGTTTGGCGAAATCACAGAGGTCACGGCCCTCAGCTCAAACAGCCAACGCGGCTTTGACGTCGAAGACACCGCCGCCGTGATCCTGCGCCTTGAAACCGGCGGGTTGATCACCATTGCGCTGACCGATGCGGGTGTGGGGCCATGGTGTTGGGACACGACCGCAGGCGAAAATCCGGCGCGGTTTCCGGCGATGCCCGCCGTCTCGCATATGTTTGCCGGGACACAGGCCGGGATAAGCCTGCCGGATCTGTCGCTTTGGACCCATGAAGGTCCGCGCGATTGGACCGTGCCTCAGATCAATCGGCCGCTCGATCTGGTCGCGACCGACAGCTATGTCGAACAAATCCGCCATTTTGCCGCCGTGATCAAAGGACATGAAACCCCGCGCATCACCTTGTCCGATGGCGCGCGCAACATTGCAGTGATCGAGGCGATCCGTGGGTCCATCACACAAAGACGCCCTGTTCCGCTTGGCACACACAGGATAAACACGTCGTCAAAGCCAAAAGCGATGATGGAGTAAGCGATGTCCGGTGTGATGGAGAGAACCCTTTCGATCCTTGAACTTCTTGGGAAACATCCCGAAGGCGTTCAAGTGAGCGCGATCGCGAGCGAGCTGGATATGCCCGCCTCGGCAGCGCATCGATTGCTCAAAGAACTGTCGCAATACGGCTATGTGCGACAGCTCAGGAACCAAGGCGATTACGCTCTCACCATCAAACTCGCAGGCATCGGGTTGGCGTTTTTGGCCCGCACCGGCGTGCCCGATATTGCACAGCCCATCCTTGATCGCTTGGCGGCGGATTCGCGCGAACTTGTGCGCCTGTCCGTGATTGATGGCGAGGATCTTGTCTGGGTCGGCGTGGCGCAGGGCGCGGTTGCGGGCCTGCGCTATGACCCCGGTCGTGAACAGGGGATCAAGGTGCATTTGGCCGGCTCGGCGGGTGGACATGCCTGGCTGTCAACACTGACGGATGAGCAAGCGCTTGAGAAAATTGGTGAGCAAGGGCTGCGGGCGGATTTTGCCATGGGGCCGGGCGCGCCTACGTCAATTCCAGAGGTGCTGGCCTCGCTGGCTGACACCCGCAAACGCGGCTATGCCACCATGTCCGACAGCTATCATGCCGGGATGGCGGCGATGGCTGTTCCCATTTTTCGCAGCGAAGACAATGCTGTGATCGGCTGTCTGTCCATCGCCGGGCCGGGTGTGCGTGTGACGCCCGAATTGATGGACCAATTCCACCCGCTTCTGCGCGAAGCCGCCGATGAAATTGGCGGGGCGGCAGAGGCGTCTTTCTTTTTCAACCGCAACCGGGCCCTGCCCGCAGAAACCGAAACCCGTCAGGCTGGCTGACCGCAAGGTCCTGTCATCTGACCCGAATGCGCGAACGACTTTCGCGCTGTGAAACGAAAGCAGGACAATGGACAGCGAAACGGCGGGCGTCACCGCCTGCGACGTTCTGATCGTTGGATCAGGCGCAGCGGGATTGTGTGCCGCGATCACGGCTGCGAAGGCAGGGCTTGAGGTCATTGTGGCCGAGAAAACCGGGGTTTTCGGCGGTACCTCCGCATGGTCCGGCGGCTGGCTTTGGATTCCACAGAACCCACAGGCGATCCGCGCCGGGATCACTGAGCCCGACGCCAAACCCCGCCGCTATCTGCGCGCCCTGTTGGGCAATCGCGCCAATGACCCGCGCCTGGAGACGTTCTTGCAAAACGGTCCTGACATGCTGCGCTTTCTCGAAGAGATCGGCGTCATGACCTGGGTCGATGGCAATCATGTGCCTGACTTTTACGCCCATGACGGTGCCGCCGAAGGCGGGCGATCCGTGACCACCGCGGCCTATGATGGGCGTCAACTTGGCCCTTTGATGGCGCGGCTGCGGCCGCCACTCGATGTCGTGTCGCTTTGGGGCATGGGCATTGGCAGCGGTGCGGATATGGCACATTTTTTCAATGCGACCCGCTCCCCAAGCGCGCTGTGGCATGTCACCAAACGGCTGGCCAAACATCTCTATGATCTGGCGCGCTATCGGCGTTCGATGCAGCTTGTGGGCGGCAATGCCCTTGTGGCGCAGCTTTTGAAAGGGGCGGCGGACAGCGGGGTTCAGCTTTGGCATGACAGTCCGGTGACCCGCCTGCGCCATGATAAGGGTCGGATCGTGGGTGCATCCGTGATCCGACAAGGGACGCCAATCCGCATCACCGCCCGCAAAGGTGTGGTGCTTGCGACGGGCGGCTACCCGCATGATGCCCTGCGACAAACACACAGTTTTGCCCACACCGACACCATCGCGCATGCCTCTGCTGCGCCCAAATCAAACACCGGCGACGGCTTGCGTTTGGCTGAAACGGTTGGTGCGGCGCTTGACATGAGCCTCGCTGAACCCGCCGCATGGGCGCCCGTGTCCCGCGTCCCGGATGGTGAGGGTGGGTTCAAAACTTTCCCTCATCTCATTGATCGCGCCAAACCCGGATTCATCGCGGTGGATATGCGTGGGCAGAGGTTCGTCAACGAGGCCGACAGCTATCATGAGTTCATGAAAGCCCTGTTTGCGGTGACGCCAAAGGGCTGCGCGCCGGAGGCTTGGCTGATCTGTGATCACCGGGCGCAGAGGCAATTTGGCATCGGCTGGGCCAAGCCCTTTCCCTTCCCGCTCACCCGCTATCTGCGCTCCGGCTACCTCAAACGCGGGCGACGGATCACAGATTTGGCGGCGCAGTGCGGCTTGCCCCCCGAGGCGCTTGCACAGACCATCGCGCGGTTCAATGACGGCGCGCGCGAAGGTCACGACCCGGTGTTTCACCGCGGCGCGTCACTGTACAACCGCGTCCAAGGCTGGGCCAAACACAAAGGTCCAAACCCGACCTTGGGGCCATTGGAGCGCGGGCCGTTTTATGCGGTCAAACTCGTGCCCGGCAGCCTTGGTACATTTGCCGGGATCAAAACCACCGCCGACGGGCAGGTGCTTGGGCAAAACGGAGCGCCGACGCCCGGGCTCTATGCCATCGGCAATGACGCCGCCTCGATCATGGGCGGGCATTACCCGTCTGGCGGCATCACCCTCGGGCCGGGCATGACGTTTGGCTACATCGTCGGCCGCCGAGTTTCAGGTCAACCAATCAAAGGCCTGACCCCTTCTCTTTCACACCACACAAAGGATGCATGACATGGCCTATTACGAAATCGCAACGCTCAAGACCGTAATCTTTGGCGCAGGAAAGGCCTCGGACGGGCTGCAAAATTGGCTTGCAGCGGGCAAAGGCACGCTGCTCGGGGCATTTGGCACCGACATCGGCACCCTCAACGAGGTCTATGTTTTGCGCGGTTTCGAGACGCTGGACGAGATGATGGACGAACGCGAACGCGCTGTGATGTCCGACAATCCGATGGGCTGTATGGAGCATTTGGTCGACCTGCGGTTTGACAGCTACAAACCCTTTGATTTCATGGCCCCGATCACCCCCGGCACCTATGGGCCGATCTACGAATTTCGCACCTATAAGGCCAAGCTGAACGGCGTGTCCGTCACCCAAGACAAATGGCGCGGCGCTATGCCGGCACGTTCGGAATATTCGCCGCTGACCATGGCGATGTGGGGCCTTGATGGTGCGCCGCGTGTCACGCAAATCTGGCCCTACAGCTCGCTTGAGGCCCGCATCAAGGCGCGCAGCCAATCGGTCGCGGACGGCAAATGGCCGGCCAAAGGCGGCCCTGACTGGCTCACCCCACAGATGACCAGTGCCATCGCCCTTCCCTTGCCGTTTTCCCCGCTGAAGTGAGTGCCATGCCCCATAAATTCTCTCTCGCCTTTTTGACCACACATGAGGTCCCGCCTCATGAGGCCGTGCGCATTGCGGCGGCCACGGGGTATGACCTTGTGGGGCTGCGGTTTTTGCCCGCCGCCCCAACCGAGGCCCCCTATCCGATCTTGTCTGATCCGGCAGTTGAAGCTTTGGTGAAAGCGGCCCTTGATGAGACTGGGATCGGCATTGCCGATATTGAAATCGCCCGGCTTAAACCAGACACGGATGTCGAGGATTTCCGTGATTTTCTAGCCCTCGGTCAAAGGCTTGGCGCGCGCAACGTGCTTGTTGCGGGCGATGATACCAATCATGATCGGCTCACCGAAACCTTTGCCGCCTTTTGCGATCTCGCAGCCGAATATGACCTGACCGGGGATCTGGAGTTCATGCCCTGGACCGGGGTCAAAACCCTGCCCGAGGCGCAACGTATCGTGGAAACGGCGGGGTGCGCCAACGGCGGCGTTCTGATCGACGCGCTGCATTGGGACCGGGCGGGCGGGACGGTCGCGCAGATTCAAAACCTGCCCCCCGCGCTCATTCACTACGCCCAGCTTTGTGATGGTCCTAAGCCATATGATCCGTCCGATGCCGGAATGATCGAGATTGCCCGAGGCGCACGGCTTTTGCCCGGCGACGGCGGAATTGATCTGATTGCAATGGTACGCGCCTTGCCACGTGATATTGTTCTGAGTGTCGAGGTGGCTCAGATTGAAAAGGCCAAAACGGTGGATGCCCCGAGCCGCGCTGCAGAGGCACTCGCACGATCTAAGGCGTTGATCGCCAAAGCCCACCCTGTGAAATAGACGGGAGCAATTCAGGGCATTGTCAGGTTGCCAGTTCTGGCATGTGGGGCTATCGCTTTCCACGCTCGATCATTGGCTATGCAGTTTGGGCCGACCATCGCTTTACCCTCAGCCTGCAGGATGTTGAAGACTTACTTGCAGAGCGCGGCGCCTCAGTCAGCCATTAGATTATCCGGGATTGGGTGGCAAAATTTGGCACACAGATTGCGGCGAAGATCCAGCGCGATCGCCGCCAACCCGCCGACAAATAGCATCTGGACGAAATTGTGATCACGATCCGTGGAAATAACGGCCTCTTACTCTGATCGATTTAAAAGCATTGCTCGGAGGATTCAACCGATCGCAGCAACATACTTTGCAAACTATTCTGCTGACGTCTGATATTGCCAGGTCTCGCGCTGCGATCGTTTAGTTGCCTTGCTATAGTACTGAGTTTAGCCTGGGCAATGAACGCATGGGTCGGTTCCGCGAGGCAAATATTGTTGTAGTCAAAGCCGGTTGGTGTTTTCGTTTGGTACGCGCTTTGCAATTCCTTCTCCATACCAGAACACCATCGTTCCAATCTCATTGTCGGCTCAAAGTATTCGTTGTTTGAAAGGCAGAAGCCAATATTACTTGATATTCGAGGCCACCTTTAAGTTATGTCAAAACATATAATATATTACATAATTTCAATATATTATATAAAGTGAACGAATGAAATTAATCATTTTATTCTATTGTAGAATAGACCTAATAGACCTCCCTCCCCTACCCCGCTGCGAAACACGCGCTCCCACGGCGCTCCGGGTCTCCCATCGCGCTCATATGCAAGGAAAACTACAAGATTGCGCAGAATTCGTGCTGTTTGTTCAATATTATAAATCTTTCAATACGGTCGTTTATTAGCGATACATAAAACTGCAAAAAGACTGTTTTGATGCCCCTGATAGGTTACGCTCGGGTCTCGACCGAGGATCAGACCCCCCTGCCCCAGACGCAGGCCCTGAAATCCGTGGGCTGCGCCGAGATCCATGAAGAACAGGCCTCGGGCGGCAATCGTGCGCGGCCGGTGCTGGCGCGGGTGTTGGAGCGCGTCGGCAAGGGCGACACGCTGGTGGTCGTGCGGATCGACCGCCTTGCGCGATCCCTGTCGCATCTGCTGGAGGTGATCGAGCGGCTGGAGGCCAGGGGCGCGTTCTTTCGTTCCATTCACGACCCCATCGACACCGGATCCCCGCAGGGCAAGTTCACGTTGCAAGTGCTGGGGGCCGCGGCCGAGTTCGAACGCGCCCTGATCCGGGAACGTACCAAGGCCGGCCTCGCCAGCGCGCGCACAAAGGGCCGCGTGGGCGGGAACCCTGGGCTGCGCGCCAAAGACCCTGCCGTTCTTCGTAAGGTAAGGCTGGCAAGACAGGACGGCTACATGGAGCGCCTGAACGAGACGGCACAAGACTGGGTGCCCCATGTGCGCCGGTTGCGCCCCGACTTGGCCTGGGAAGACGTGTTGCGCATCATCAACGGCCCCTTGCCCGAGGCGCGTCGCTGGACCCAAAGCCGTCTCTTGCGCGCTGTGAAGGCATATGTCCGCGACGGCTTCCTGCCTGCCGAGGTTCTGGCCCGCGCCGGGCGCCGCGAAACCGACGACCGCCTGCCCGCCATTATTGCTGGCATCAAGGGCGCAGATCCTGACATCACGCTTCGAGCGATCTGTGAACGGCTGGAAGCTATGCGCGAACGCACGCCCCGTGGCCGAACGAGTTGGCAGCCCTCATCGGTCAAGATGCTGTTGGAGCGAGCCGAGAGTCTGGGAATGATTTAAGAGACTCAGATTCGTTCTTTGGAAGCAAAACCGCCTATGTGAATCGAGTACATCTTGCGTTTAAGAGATGGCAGCGACACAAGCACTTGACGCGCTGGATCCGCAAAATAAGATAAGTCATTGTAAATAAATGATTTCACCGGATACCGGCCCACCATTTGAAAAAATCCTTGCCTGTCAAACGCTTTCCTGACATTTTTGCGGAAGAACGCTAACCATCAGTTTCCGGCGGTTTTGCGTTCCTTCTCAAGATAGACCCGGAAGACGGGCGGCGGGACGGGCATGAACGAGCAGCGGATCAGAATGGATCAAAAGATCCAAACGATGGCGACACGTCTAAGCAAATCGCTTGATGTGAATATGCGCAAGTCGTTTCTACCTGATGAACGAAAGGCTCTCAGACGCTTCTCATCCACGGAAGTTGCCCAGATCCTCGGGGTAAGCCAAGATTTTTTGCGGAAGATGTTTTTCGAGGACAAGCTCGATCTCGGTGATATCGAGACAGACGCCCGCGGCCGCAGGTTCTACACTGCAGAGCAAATCGATATAGCGCGCCACGAAATAGCCCGGTCAAGCACCAAGTTCCAGCATATCGTTCCTCGTCGTCGGGATGGGGAGCATATCCAGATCATTTCGATCGCCAACTTCAAAGGGGGGGCCGGGAAGACGACAACGGCGATCCATCTGGCCCAAAAGCTTGCCCTTGATGGTTATCGAGTTCTGGCAATCGATCTCGACCCACAAGCCTCAATGACCACCATGTTCGGTTTCCGGCCGGAAATCGACTTCCCTGAGGCCGGAACGGTGTACGATGCCCTCCGGTATGAGGACCCTATCCCATTTAGAGACGTTGTGCGCAAAACGTATTTCCACAACCTCGATCTAGCCGCGGCCGGCTTGTTGCTCTCTGAGTTCGAGACCGAAACCGCACACGCGCTTCGAAACAATATCAGGCCGCCGTTCTATCAGCGGCTTGCTCTTTGCATTAATGAAGTCGAGACAGACTACGACATTGTCGTCATCGACTGCCCACCGCAACTCGGGTTTACCACACTATCGGCTTTGGTAGCGTCGACGTCCCTAGTCGTCACTGTCATTCCAAGCATGCTTGACGTCGCCTCGATGGCCCAATTCCTGCAGCTCACATCCAGCCTCATGGCAACAATTGCTGATGTGGGCGCATCGCCCGACTGGGACTTCATGAGATTTCTAATCACTCGTTTCGAGCCCAATGACGGCCCCCAAACTCAGATGGCGGCATTCCTGCGGACCATGTTCACGGATGACGTTCTTACTCAGCCTTTCCTGAAATCCTCCGCAGTCTCTGACGCTGGACTCACGCAACAGACACTGTTCGAGATCGCCAGAACGGATTTTCATCGCCAGACGTACGATCGGGCTATCGAGTCCATCAACGGGGTTGTGGCGGAGGTCGAAGGGCTCATCAAAACGGCATGGGGGCGTAAGTAATGGCCCGCAAAGTCACATTCGACATTCCCGAGGATGAAGAAAAGCAGCAGAGCTCGTCGATTTCTCCGACTCGAACCCAGTCACGAGCCCCTGCCCTTTCGGGAATGGCCCGTTCTCTTCAGGATGCGGCACAATCTTCAATTCAAGAAATCAGTACCGACCTTATTGATGATTCCGAGTTCCAGGATCGTCTGGCCCTGGATGACGAAGATGACATCAGGGAACTGGCTGAAAGCATTGACAAGCAGGGACAGCTTATCCCGATACTTCTGAGCCCCGAAGGGGGGCGGTACAGGATCATCTATGGGCGCAGGCGATTAGCCGCCCTTCGACTTATCGGCAAGCCCGCAAAGGCTCTCATCAGAGGCTTGGATGAGGATCAAGCGATTCTTGCACAAGGCCAAGAGAACAGCTTCCGAAAAGACCTCAGCTGGATCGAGAAAGCCCTGTTTGCACGTTCTCTCATAGAGTCCGGCAAGGATGAGGGACTGGTCTGTGACGCCCTCAACATCGATCAGAAAGCCAGGAAAGCCGGTGACAAGCTCACGGGACTTGCTCGCATGAAACAAGTCACTTCCTGTATTCCGACTGAACTCATCCAAAAGATCGGGGCGGCACCCGGGGTTGGACGGGATCGTTGGTATGCTGCCGCAAAGGCTTATGAGAGCCTTGGCTTCTCTGGAGATGAAGGGTTTCCGGCCGGAAACCGAGAATTCCATGATGCTCTCATGGAATCCAGAGGTTCAGGCAAGACCTCCGACGAACGCTTTGCGATCTTCGAAGGGCTCCTAAAACAGCACAAGCCCCCTGCCCCATCGGCAATCAAGACAAAACTCGGGATGGTGAAGGTCACCAAAAGAAATGTGATCATCACCGTCAAGAACGGAAATGACGGGCTTCATAAGTGGATCTCTGAGAATCCAGAGGCCGCTCTTCTAGCGTTGGCGAACGCGAAGGCCGCTGGTCCAGGGCAGATCATTACCCCAGAGAAAATGGAACCCATAGGTAACCCAGTCTCCGGCAGGGATCAGGATCTTGATGGTCCTGACATAGACGATAACAAAAACTGAGCAGAAAGGAGGACAGGCCAGAAAAGGAAAGACCCCCCGAAAGCAGTGCTTCCGAAGGGCCTCGATTAGCTTAGACACCTGATTGATACCCCGAAGCCGAATCGTTTTCAACACCGTTCGCGGTGAACGGGGAAGCTTTTTCAGCCGAAATCATCATGAGACAGGTATTTTCTCACACACCCGCCTTGGCGGAACGATCTACTATACCCGGTACGAACCCGTACAGGGTAATCGAGCCAATCCGAGCGATTCGCAAAGAACTCGGTCTGACACCAAATGACCTGGTAACACTGCAGGCCTTGATCAGCTTCATGCCGAAGAAGGCCGGACAAACAGCTCCAATGACTATCGTCTTTCCCTCAAACGCATCATTGTCTGAGAGAACGAACGGCCTGAACGAGAGAACGATTCGACGGTGTATCGGACACCTCGTGGATGCCGGGCTGATCCAGCGCAGGGATAGCGCAACCCGCAAACGGTTCCCTCTTCGCTACGGTGGATTGATCAGAGATGCCTTTGGCTTCGATCTGCAGCCAATGTATGATCGGGAAAGAGAGTTCACCGAACACGCAGAACAGCTTGTGGGCGATCAGGAAAAGCTACGGTCACTCAAGGCGGAGGCACTGGCCCTTCGTGTCGAGGCTTTGCGCCAAGCAAAGGATGTTGAGACTGTCTCATTTCTCCAGAACGTACGAAACATCCTACGCCGTGCAACTCTCAAAGCCGACGAAATCATAGAGCTTATCAAGAGGCTGGCAGAGTTGGTCGGAGCGACCATCAGAGAGTTTCCGGCCGGAAACCATGACGCTCAGGAAACAATGCCCGACCAAATGTCCGGCGACGACGGACAAAATGTCCGGCACGTAGAACCCACAAGATTGAATATAAAAAAAGATAGAGCAGATGCACACTGCACCTCTGGTTTTCAGGAACGCCGAGATCCAACAATTATGGCATGGACGGACCTGAAAAACATATCGGACTTCTTCCCGCATGAACCAAGAGATCATCAATCAGTTCTCGAAATATTGGCCGATGTCGGAAGATTGCTAAGAATAGAACAGGGCAGGATCATGAAACACCTTAGAGAACGAGGTCCAGGGCAGCTCCTTATTGCACTCAACGAATTAATTTTGAGAGCCAGCTTAGGACAGGTGAAAAACAACAACGCCTACCTTGATGCTATGATGAGGCAAGGAAACTGATGCTCTTGCCACATAAACTCGACCGGCTGGTGAGTCTGCATAGCCATCGAAGATCAAGAGACAATTGCGGCACACTTCAGATCACCCGCGTCAGGTGCAAGTCTGGAATGTTGTAGCTTATCATGGAACAAGAAGCCATTCTAGGTTTGCTAGATGTTCACAGACGCCTCGGCCCAAGTGGCCAACCTTACCGTCGTGTTTGTCTGTGTTAATGCTTATAACGCCGAGGGTGATACAATGCTGCTCGATTGGCTGGTGACGGATGAACAAGCGACCCATACCAAACTACTCTCCGAGTATCAGGCCTTGGAAGAAGAGTACGCTAGACAAGATGAACCCCCCGAGATTGATACTCAGCTTGGCGTGTTGGAAGCAGAGATCCAAAAGATCGAGATCCGGCCGTTAGCCTTCAATCCGACAGACATCGGGCGGGCAGGGGCCTTCGTCATGTTTGACCGCTACGGCGCGCTGGCAGTCTCTCGCGGCTACGACCACCTGACCTCGGACGAGTCCGTTGAAGACGGCAACACCGCCTAAGAGTACGCCTACACTGGACCGTGCGGCGGTTCGGATGACACATGGGAAGGCTCAACCCATCTCTTGCAGAATATCCAGAATGTACGTATATTCTGCACGAATGGAGACCCAGATCATGCATGAGCTTCCCGAGTTCAAGGCGGCCGACCTGACGCGGCACACAAGTGACCTGTTTGACGCGGCCATTCGGTCGCCGATTGCGATCACCAAGCATCGCAAGCCGAAATTCGTGCTGATGAGCATGGACCAGTACCAGCAGCTCGCGCGGGGGGCCACGCAACAGGCTCATATGGTTGACGAGATGCCCGAGGATCTCAAGGCGCTGATGATTGAAGGGCTCGAGCGGGACTTGACGCGGGCGGATGACTAAGCCGAGTGCGGGAGAGGTTTTCCGCTACCCGTTCCTATGGAAACGCGAGCAGATGGCGGGCGAGACCGAGGGCCGCAAGACACGGCCTGTCTGTATCGCCGTCACTGTCGCCAAGTCCGATAGCGAGACCGTGGTGTTCATCCTGCCGATCACGACGCAACCGCCCTTGCCCTCGCGCAAGTGCATCGAGGTGCCACAGATCGAGTCGCAGCGTGTGGGGTTGGAGACCCATGTCCGCAAATGGGTCATGCTGGACAAGATCAACACCGATATTCTGGAGCGGTCCTATGTCTGGGAGGACCGCACGCCCATCGGCGCGTTCAGTTCCGTCTTCACATTCAAAATCCAGTCCAGCCTGATCGCGCTTGCCAGGTCGGGCGGGGCATCGATTGTTGATCGGCTGAAGTAGTCTCAATCACCGCAGGGGCTACCCAGCTTCATTTGTTCCCATCGATCCATTTTGACATCAGCCCCTTGTCGCGGAAACACTCATCCGGGACGGCGCGGCGTTTGATCCGGGCGAGACGCTCGGCGAAGGCGACCTGCTTCGATGTCGGGCGGCTGTCCTGCGCGCCCGGGTTCAACTTGGCTTGTGCGTCGATCCAGGCACTCAAGGAGCGCCGATCTTGCTGAACCTCCCACGGCAGAAGCGTCTGGTTGCGCAGGGCCAGCAACCGCGCATAGGCAATCTGCTTTGGCGTCGCGGGCAGGGCGTAAGTAGTGCTTTCCATCGGGGATTTCCCTTCTTAGCTCGGTTCTTAAAAAAGAACATAACGGGAACAAATACAAGCCACCTCCGGAAATCATGGGGTTTGAGAGGAAGAGGAGGGTCGGAGAGGGTCAGGCCTGAGGGTGTCGGAGAGAGGGTGCCCGAAAGAGGGTTGAACCGGCTTGATCCTGTTCCTCATCGGGGTCTGATGCCGGAAAGTGCAGGATCCTGCGTTCTCATGAGCTTCGCATTTAACAATCTCCGGCATCAGATCCCTAAAGAGTGAAAGTGTCCTTCGGGTTTTGTGACTGACGGATGAGGGCCTTTGGGGTCCCTCAGATGGGTCCGGGCCGGGTTCCGGTCTGTCTTTCCTGATTAAGGGCATTCCCATGCAAACAGGTGTCTTGCGCGTGTTGCGCGCGACCGCTGCCTCGTCGTGGCGACACAAGGAACTACGCCGAACCGGCCAGACGGGGCAGTCACAACGGCGCGAGCGCGAGACTGTCCTGCGTGACCTCGGCTATCTGAAGCAGGCGGCGTCATTGCCAAACGCGCATGTGATCTGCGGAGAGGGCGGGACATTCATCCATCTTGGTTGGACCACCGTGTCGACCTTCGCGCCGATCGAGCGCTTTCCCTTGGCCACTCTTGCGGTCGCACGAGGGACCCCGTTCATCGATGTCCGGCCCGTCACCGATGTCATTGCCTTCGCGAACTTGCCGCGGGTGGCGCGGGACGGATCGGACGACTCTGAACCTTGGGGTCCCGGCAGGTCCGTGTCGCTGACCACCTACATCGACATGGTCGAAGCCCTCGGTGCCAGGATCATCAACGATCCGCGGCCCCGTCAGTCAATCTGATCACCATTTCCTCTCACCAAAACTCGAAAGGAGGCCAGCCATGGCCCGATCCCGCACGCCTAAATTCGATGCCTCCGAGGTCATCACAAACGAAATCATCCGCATCATCGAGCGTGGCGTCTTGCCGTGGCGCAAGCCTTGGACCGCAGGTGGCAGCTCTCGCACCCTGCGCGTGGGCGGTGAACCCTACCAGGGGGTGAACAACTTTCTGCTGACAATGCGGACCGTGATGGCGGGCCACAGCTCTCCCTTCTGGATGACGTTGCCGCAGGCCAATGCGTTGGACGCAAAGGTCCGCAAGGGCGAGAAGTCCTCTGTCGTCGTGTATTACGGTCAAAGCCGGAAAGACGCGGGCGCCGCGGACGACCACAGCGAGGACGATGATCGCTCCGAGGAAGCCCGCATCTTCCGTTTTCAGAAATCCTACCGCGTGTTCAATGCCTGCCAGATCGAGGGCCTGCCGGACAGCTTCTATCCGGACCCCGAGCCAGCGTCTGACCACCCGCCGTCCGAGCCCATCCCGCACATGCAGGCGTTTTTCGATGGCATCGACATCACGACCGTCTTCACAGGAACGGAAGCGTATTATTTGCCCCCCGTGGACAAGGTTTACATGCCATCCATCACGCGGTTCCAGGACCCGCGCAATTTCTACGGGGTCTGGGCCCATGAGCTGGCCCATGCCACGAAAGCCCCGCATCGGCTAAACCGTGATTTTGGTCTCTCGAAGTTCGGCAACACCTCTTACGCGCGCGAGGAGATCGTCGCGGAACTGACCTCGGTGTTTCTGGGCCAGACGCTCGGCTTCACGGCGCATACGCTGGAGATGAATGCCGCCTACCTCCACAACTGGTTGCGGGTCCTTCGTTCAGACAAGGGCGCGATCTTCAAGCACGCCGCGGACGCACAGCGCGCCTGCGACTACCTGATCGCGCGGTCCGAGGCGGGCAGGGCAGGGGAGGGCGCTCAGGCCGCATGAGAGGTGTGTGTCGGCAAAAGGGAAAGAGGGCTTTGGGAAGGGTGTTTCAATTTCTCAAGGGAATGTCCCATGACCATTACCGCACACCCCCAGACAGACCGCCCGGATCCGAGTGTGATGGCCGCGCAGAACGACGCGTTTCGCAAGTTCGCGTGCCTTGGTGTGCCGCCCGCGCAGCCCATCCAGGGCCGGATGCATGTCACCCGATCGCTCATGGAGGCCGGTGACGGCTTCATGGCCGAGGCGGTGAAGGCAACCGGTGAGTTTGCCACGTTCGAGCCTGAGAATGACCCCGAGGAATGGCACGATTTCGGGGTAGTCGAGATCCGGGGCGAGACCGTGTTCTGGAAAATCGATCTCTATGAGGCAGATTCGCATTTCCGCTACGGGGCTGAGGCCCCGGACAATCCCGCCACCACCGTCCGCGTGCTGACCATCATGCTGGCGCGCGACTGGTAGGGCAGGGGACTCCTCCCCCTAACATATGAGAGGATGAAGGCCCGCTGCCCCTCAAAAAGGCAAAGCGGGCCTTTTGTCGTGGTGATCCCTGAAGCCGGGGATTGGTCACGCGCTTGAAGGCGCGGGCCACACCTCACCCACCTGGAAGGATATCCCATGACCACAAGCTTTGCTCCCCTTACCGTCGCTATCGGCGATCTCGTCCCGCATCCCGCCAATGTGCGCAGCAACGCGCCGGAAACCTATGACCCCGAGAACATCGCCCATCTGAAGGCCAGTATCGCTGTGCTGGGCCTGCTCCAGCCGCTTCTGGTTCAGAAGCTTGACGGCAAATATGCTGTCCTCGCCGGTGGTCGGCGCCATGCAGCCCTGAAGGAGCTGATCGCTGACAAGGCCAGCAAGGGATTCACGGCGAAAACCAAGGTGGACTGCCGCCTTGTCCCTGAGGAGTGCGACGTCACCACGGCGCTGTCGCTCGCCGAGAACATCACCCAGGCACCGATGAATGCCATCGACGAGTTCGAGGCCTTCGCCCGGATGATGGAGGTCGACGGCCAGACGCCCGAGACGATCGCAAAGACCTTCGGCGCCACGGTGGCGGCCGTGAAAGGCCGGTTGCGCTATGGCCTTATCCACCCCGATATCCGCGCCGCGGCCCGGGGCAAGGTGATCACGCTCGACACGATGAAGGCCTTCGCCGAGCATCCGAGCCAGGAGGCGCAGCGCGAGGTTTTCGAGGCGCTCACGAAAGACGGCGGCTATCTGCAGGCCTACACGGTCCGACAGGCCCTCAAGTCCCGCGGCGTGCAGGTCAGCGACGATATCGGGGCTTTCGTGCGCGAAGACTACGAGGCGCGCGGCGGCGCTGTCGCTGCCGATCTGCTGGATGAGCATTCCGTGCTTGAGGATGCCGCACTAGTCGAGACCATCCTGCTCGAGAAGCTCGGTGCCGCTGCCGAAGAGGCTCGCATAAAGCTGGGCTTTGCTTGGGCCGATGCGATGGTGCGCTATGATTACGCGACCATGGCCGACTATGGCCGCGTCTATCCGGGCCCGATCGAGCCCGACGAGGCTGCCCAGAAGCGCATTGAGGACATCACCGCCGAGCTTGAGAAATTGCAGCTCGAGATGGAGGATGAGGGGCTCGAGGACGGTGCCTACAACGCCCTTTACGAGCGCGTGGACGCCTTGGAAGAGGAAGCACGCAATCTGCAGGAGGCCTACAGCGCCGAGGACCTCGCGCGGTCTGGGGTGATTGCGTCGTGGCAGGGTGGGCAGATCACGCTCCATGTTGGCCTCGTCCGCCCGGAAGACACCGTCAAAGAGGAGGGCGCGCGCGGCTCCTCGGCTAGCCCGACCGGGGAAGAAGCCCTTGACGCCGACGAAATTACCTACCCAGCCTCGCTGGCTGAGGACCTCAAGACCGAGCGGGCCATGGCCCTTGGCGCCGCGATGGCGCTGCATCCGGAAGCCACGCTTGATCTGACGCTCTTCAAGCTGGTCAGTGACGTTCTGGCCAGCGGCATGAGTGTCACGCAGGCGATCAAGATCGATGCCCGCAAGGAATACCGCAGCCATGCCAAGATGGACGAGATCGACGAGACCTCGCTCGAGCAGGTGGCGGCGGCGCATGATGCGCTCGACCTTTCGTGGCTCGATGACAACCGCGCGCCTGCCGATCAGTTTGCGGCGTTTCGCGCGCTCGAAGCAGGGGAGAAGGCAAAGCTCGTGGCCTATGCCACGGCCAGCACCACGCAGTCCTGCTTCGCACGGGATCCTCGGCGCGACAGCCTGATGCATGCGTTCGAGATCGAGATCATGCCCGATATCCGCGCGCATTGGACGCCGAATGCGGCGCTCTTCAACCGCTTCAAGAAGGCCTGGCTCCTGAGGATCCTCGGCGAGGAACTGGGTCTGGCCCAGGAGGCGGTGACGCTGGCCTCGTCGAGCAAGAAGGAGATCGTCGCTTTCTGCGACAAGCTCTTCGCCGAGCCCTTCGCCACGCTCACGGACGCGCAGCGCGCTGCCGTGGCCGTCTGGTGCCCGCCCATGATGCAGACCGCCGGTGTCGCCTGTGATGAGGCGGAGATCACTGCGGAAACCCGAGAGCCAGACAGCGCGGTCGCGCAAGCGGCCTGAGTTCTCACGCGACCCGCGCGAGCCCTTCCGCCTGCGCGGGTCCACCCTCTCACACCGAACAGAAAGACATTCCCATGGCTATTCTCAAGTTCTCCGCCTCCGCTGTCGCAGCGCAGATCGCCCATGCGCGCGCCTGCAAATCCTTCCTGCCCAACTGGAACGGGCCGGTGGACAGGCCCGCCCTGATCCTCATCGTCGGCAATGGTGTGCATCTGCGCTCAAACGGCATCGATGGCACGACCACCCGTATCGTCACCACCGAACAGGCCGATCCCTCCTTCGCCTTCGCCGACGGCATGAACCCGTTTCGGGACACCGACTGGATGGCGCAGCGCCGTATGGCGTTTCGTGATCTGACCGGCCAGTTCTACACCGACATCCTGGATGACTTGCAGGTGCTCATCGACCGGGGGCGGGGGGCGATCCGGCTCGCCACCGATGGCCACAGCATCCGCGTCTTCGTGCGCCGGGCCTCGGACTATCTCATCGGCGGGACCTACGAGGTGCCCTCGGGCCTCGGCGGCACCTTCCGGGTCATCCTCAAGGATGCCTGCGACACCTTCGCGATCGTGCAGAACTGCGGCAATTGCGAGAATTTCGACGCCATGCAGCCCTACCGCGTGCCGCTCGATGCGCTGATGGAAATCGATGACCGGAGGGCGGCGTAATGGGATGGCTCTTCTACACCGACGGCCGCGTCCAGACCTACGCGGATGAGAAAGCGGAAATCGCCCGGCTCTGCACCTCTCATGGCGACACGCGCAAGACGGAACTGGTCAAAGCCTGCAAGGTCGGCTCCACCTGGTATGCGGCGGCAAAGGTCACCAATCTCGACGGCACCCACGTCGAGGACACGACCTATGTGACCGATGCGGATGGCTCCATCACGTTCGGGGCTGTCTTCCTCACCCGATACGATGACGGCTGCTGGGGCTACAAGGACATGGAGGAAAGCGCGGGGCCCGTCGAGTCGCGCGCTCCGCTCAGCCTTCTGGCGCTGCTCTCCGACCTGAAAGACCCTGACAGCTATGCCCATGCCTGGCGCCAGCGCTGCCGGGACTGGGCTGCAATCCCGGACTACGAGGAAGGCGACAAGATCAGGCTCGCGGCTCCTGTGACGCTCACCAATGGCAGCACCTGCCAGATTGTCACCGCGACGCACTACAGGCGGGGCCGGCAGAAACGCCGCTGCTACCGCATCGAGGAAACCGGTGGGCTCGTACGCCTGTCGAAGGCCTCGCTTACGGGCTCAGAGCTGCTCAGCTCCGCAAAGGGCGCGGCCAGTCCTGTGCTGGCGGAATTCCTAGCGGGGCGGGACGCTTAGGGGCGCACCGCGAGTAGTGCGCGCACCGTCTCGATTTCCAGCACCCAGTTGCTGGTCGTTTCGTTGCGCCATCTTATGCAGCGGATGATCCGATCAAAATCATCCTGAAGGGCGCGCGGAAAAACAGGCTCATGGTGTGCGATTCTGTTGCGGAGCCTCCTCACGGCTTCAATGTCAGACCTTAATTCAGATCGGCGCTGGCTGGCAGCGACACCACGAGGCGCGTCCGGAAACACTGCGTAGAAATGATCGTCCCACAGTCTGCCTTGGTGCCTGTTTGTCAGCATCTTCTCCCAAAACACGAACTTCAGTTCGGCGACGACCTTTCCGGCAGTGGGTTGCTGTGCTGCGCAACCTTCGAGGTCTCGTTTGGGGCTGTATGCCGGACCGCGCGGGTTCGGTAACGAACGGATGAAGCCTTGTGTCCAAGGCCATGTTCCTCCATGGACAGCTTCGATTGCTTCCACGATCGCGTTTCGCAGCGCAACTTCCAAAACATGGAGTGGAACCATGAACGCGGCTGATACTTGAAGATTCCAGTGGTATAGGTGGAGAGCTCGCGTCCTATCATTGCCGGTTTCGCGCAGATAGGTCGCAAACCTAGGTGCGGATAGGACGTTCGGAAGGTGGTGTTCTTCATCAGCCGTGAACGGTGGATACATTGACAGTAAAGACTTTCGGTGCCATATAGAGCGTGAGCTTTGAGATTGCGGGCACTATGCCTCCCCTCATTGCACAAAGAAAGCAAAAGCCCGTCGCATTGCGGCGGGTTTTTCAGTTTTCTAATCCAACTCCGAAAAACCGTTTGATTGGCCGGCCGTAGATTGGATGCCTCTTGGTCTGAGCTCATCATCCCGAAAAGCGAAAGAGGGCTTTTTGTCTTTGGAACTCAGACCCTGATCCAAAGGAAACCCTGAACCGCCCCGGGTTTACCGGAGGGCAAAACTTTCGGAGAATTGCCCATTATGGAACAGTCACACAACAAGAAGACCTCGAAGCCGTATTCACCTGAGTTCCGCGAACGTGCGGTGCGGTTGGCGATGGAACACCGCGATGAGTATCGTAGCGAAGCTGCTTTATTCACAGCGATCGCAAGCAAATTGGGCTGTTCGCCAGACAGTCTTCGCGTTTGGGTCCGGCAGGCTCAGCGTGATGGCGGCGAACGGCCTGGCCAAACCAGTGCCGAGAAAGCGCGGATCAAGGAGTTGGAGCGCGAGGTGCGCGAACTCCGGCAGGCCAATGAGATCCTGAAGAAAGCATCAGCGTATTTTGCCCAGGCGGAGCTCGACCGCCCGTTTCGCAAGTGACTGCTTTCATTGAAGAACATCGCGGTGAGTTCGGGGTCGAGCCGATGTGCAAAATGCTGCAAATCGCCCAGTCCACCTATTATGAACGGCGCTCCATCGCGCGTGATCCTGATCGGGCTTCAGCCCGGGCGAAGTCTGACGCTGATCTGTGCATCAAGATCAATGCGGCCTGGGAAGAGAACCGCAAGCTCTATGGTGTGCGGAAGATCTGGCATGTCTTACTGCGCGATAATCAGGAGATCGCACGATGCACGGTGGAGCGGTTGATGCGCAATTTGGGCATCAAGGGCGTAGTTCGGGGTAAAAAGGTTGTCACGACTAATCCGGACACCTCCCAGCCGTGCCCTGACGACAAGGTAAACCGCTTGTTCAAAGCAGATCGGCCTAACCAGCTCTGGGTCTCTGACTTCACATACGTCCCGACGTGGTCGGGAACGGTCTATGTCGCTTTCGTCATCGATGTCTTTGCGCGCCGGATCGTTGGCTGGCGCGTATCGACCTCAATGGCGACGCAGTTCGTTCTCGACGCTTTGGATCAAGCAATCTGGCAAAGAAAAACACTTGATAACAATACCTTGGTTCACCACTCAGACCGTGGATCGCAATATCTCTCGATCAAGTATACCGAGCGCCTTGTCGAATTCGGTATTGATCCATCGGTTGGAACAGTCGGCGATTCCTATGATAATGCCCTCGCTGAATGCGTCATTGGCCTGTTCAAAACAGAGGTCATCAACCAGATCGGTCCATGGAAATCGAGGCGCGAAGTCGAATGGGAAGCGCTGAAATGGGTCGATTGGTATAACAACCGTCGGCTATTCGGTCCCATCGGATACATCACACCCGCAGAAGCAGAGGAGGTATTCTATGCAAATCTAAACACACTCGATAAAGTAGCCTGACGTTGAACAAAGCACCCTCCGGTAAAATCGGGGCGGTTCAGGGACCTGACCCGCGACGAGCTCTACGCCGCGATCATGGTGGGTGCAGTAGACCGCGTGCGCCCCAAGATGATGACAGTTGTCGCAATCATGGCCGGCCTGATGCCGATCCTTTGGGCGCATGGCACCGGGTCCGAGATCATGCAGCGCATCGCAGTGCCCATGATCGGGGGAATGGTGTCGTCAACCTTGCTGACCCTGATCGTCATTCCGGCGGTTTATGCCATCATCAAAGGGTGGAGCCTGAAGCAAGCCGGTACAGTGCCTGATTTGGCCCTCGGGCGGGCCGCAGAATAAGGGCAACGGCGTCAAGCAAGCAATAGGATATTGAGATGTATGCTCGAAACCTATGGAGTCACCGCGACTTCGACCATGCGGATTTTAGTGTCCCCATCCCCGCCGCCGGTCGGCTGCGTCCAGGCCACAAACGTATTGGCGTCTCCGCGCGCCATTCGGGGAAAACCGATCGATCCGCCGCCCCGATTGATATGGAGCGCCTGAGGCGCTGCGCATCCGGTACTTCGCGATATGTGGCACATGACGATCGCTTCACCGCCTCCCACATATTCAATCCAGAGCGCCAATGCGCTTCCATCCGGCATTTGCAGAACATCCACCCGTCCCGCGGCTGTGCCGAGGTCAATGCGGAGCGGTTCGTCAAACTGCGCGCCGCCATCGTCCGAAAACGCGATATGAACCTCCGGTTTATTCTCAGCTGCAGTGAACCAGATGACGGACACCTTGTCGTCCATCGTATCAACAGCTGGGCCATTTACGGGGCAGCCGGCAATTTCCCATCCGTCGTCGTGAACAGTGAGGGGTTGCGTCCAGTCCCTTCCGGTAGATCGAACAATCGAAATGTCGCGGATTTCATCGGCGGTTCGATCACGATAGACCGCCACGATATCGCCCGAAGCGGTCCGCGCTGCGGACGTCTGACAACAAGTACAAGCGCGCGCGTCCAACAGGCTTTCTGGCTTCATCGTTCCGTCAGAGTTGATCTGTCGTGCGCGCAGCTGCATCGCATTCTCGAAGTTTTCGCCTTCTGTTTGACTGTCATACTCCCGGCCATCCAGCCACAGCGCCGTCAACCCGCCAAACTGATCGGGAACCAACGAAACAAAACCGTGCTCGCGTTGTGATCTGTCATCATGGGGAACAAGCGGTTCCGTCCAGCTTCTGCCTTCATCTTTAGAAAAAGCGATATTGACGTCATATTGGTAATCACCCTCCCCATTCAGTTTAAGCCATTGTGCCGCCAGGCCGCCATCAGCCAGCACCGCTACCGATGGAAAATCGGCCCAGTTGATGTAAATCTTTGACGATTTATGAATTGTGCGAGCGTCCGACCACTCACTGCCATCGAGGATGGCCATGCGAACTTCAGATTCGGCTCCTTTTTCTTCTGTCCAACTCAATATGATCCGGCCATCCGGCAAGGTTGCAAGTGATGGTTCACGGGCGCCGATGCCGACCGGTGCTGCGCGGTCGGTCAATCTAAAGAGGCCGGTTTCCTCGGCATGAGTTGCGGTGGAAGATCCAAAAAATGCAGCAAGGATCAGGATCGATGCAGCGAGACACTTACTCATCTAGAGAATTTTCCCCAACAGTTGTCGCCATGTCGCAGCGAACAGAATGGTAGTTACCCGCGAACCAATTCCACCCTTTTGACCGTCGAAACGGCTCAATATATCCCGTTGGCACGCTGCAATGCACGAATGTAAGACACGATATCGAGAATATCTGATCGCGTCACGCCTTCAACCGCTGGCATGTTACCAAATTTCCAATGATGCGCCCGAACTCCATTTTGAGCCGCGAGGACAAACGCCATGTCGCCGTGATGGCTCGGCTCATAGATCTTGTGTACGAGCGGTGGAGCGACGCCATCCTGACCCTGTCCATTCAGGCCGTGGCAGGCGACACAGACCGCATCATAAGCACTTGCGCCAATTTGCTCCTGCTCGGTCAAGCTGCTTGGCAGCTTGACAGTTGCAAGCGCACCTGCAGGGAGCACCCTGCCCTCCTCCGTCCGGGTGCCCGTTTGGGAGTCTGTTTGCTGCTTGAAATACCATCCCGCCGCAGCAATGGTGACCAGAGCAAAAAATATCGCGGCCCATCTCATTCTATCGGACTCCTTCATGATGTTGCGATCGCCCCCTGTCTCTTCACAGACAAAGCCGGGTATCTCAGTGTAGCTTCCTCGAATTCGCGGACCTCTTCCGGCTTGTGGTAAGCGGTGCGCCGATCCCACCTATTTGACGTAATTCCATGGTAGCAGGTCGTTGATCTGGCTTTGTTTGTGGCCTGCGACGATGGCAGTGACCGTATCGGCCAGATAGGCATGCGGATCGACACTGTTCAATTTGCAGGTCTCGATCAAGGAAGCGATGACGCCCCAGTTTGAGGCTCCGGCGTCGTGGCCAGCGAAGAGTGCGTTCTTGCGGTTCAGAGCGATGGGACGGATCGTGCGTTCCACTGCGTTACTGTCCATTTCGATGCGGCCGTCAGTCAGAAACAGGCACAGTCCATCCCAGTATTTTGCGATGTATTTGAGAGCTTCGCCCAAAGGGGCTTTGGCAGACAGCCGCGCGCGGTTGGTCGTGAGCCACTCCTCAAACGCGACGATCAACGGTGCCGATTGGTCTTGCCGTGCTGCCAATCGCACCTCGGGTGCCAGACCCCGGATATCCTTTTCGATCAGGTAGAGCGCAGCGATCTATTTCAGCCCGTCTTCGGCGATGGGGGCAGTGCCAGATTGTGCAACTTCGTGCAGTTTGCGGCGTGCGTGGGCCCAGCAGTAGGCCAAGACGACATTGTCATCGGCGCGTTTGAGTAAGCGGTTATACCCGGCATATCCGTCCACTTGGAGGATGCCAGAGAAGCCTTTCAAAATGTCATCTGCATATTGGCCGGAACGCCGGGGCGCATATGTAAAGGCAACGCCCGGTGGAGCCGCTCCACACCAAGCCCTGTCATCGCGGGCCAGTGCCCAGAAGTAACCAGTTTTGGTTTTACGTTTGCCAGGATCAAGCACTGGTGCTCTTGTTTCATCCATGAACAATTTGGTTGAGCTTTTCAGATCAGCCATTAACGCATCGAAGACAGGACGGAGTTCATAGGCTGCCTTGCCGACCCATCCTGCAAGGGTGGAGCGATCCAGATCGATCCCTTGGCGG
This sequence comes from Sulfitobacter sp. M22, assembly GCF_021736025.1. Taxonomy (NCBI): domain Bacteria; kingdom Pseudomonadati; phylum Pseudomonadota; class Alphaproteobacteria; order Rhodobacterales; family Roseobacteraceae; genus Sulfitobacter; species Sulfitobacter sp. M22. Next base: position 81,847 of record NZ_WMEC01000005.1, read on the forward strand.
CTGTAAATCTGTGCCTGGCGATACAGTGGCAGGTGATCCGCATATTTGCTGACAAGAACATGCGCCACCGTTGCCTCTGTCGGCATGCCGCCTGGGATCAGGCGCGCTGGTGCAGGCGCTTGCACCACACCATTGGTGCAGGATCGGCAAGCATACTTTGGGCGGCGGGTGACGATCACACGGAACTGGGCGGGGATGATGTCGAGGCGCTCAGACGTGTCCTCACCAATTACATGGCGCTCACCACCGCAGCCGCAGGTCATATTATCGGGCGCAATTACCTCTTCAATGCGGGGCAGATGCTTTGGCAGTGACCCACGATTGGTGTTGCGCGGTTTTGCCGAGCGCGATGCAGGCGGATCAAGCGCTTCGTCTTCAGCATGAACCATAGCCATCGAGGTTTCAATGTCTTCAAGTGACAGCTCAAATTGCTCGGGATCGGCCTTCTCAGACTTTGCGCCAAACAGCGCACGTTTGAAGTCAGATACCAGTTTCTCCAACTGATCAATACGATCCTGCTTGCGCAGATTGCGATCCTCTGAGGCGACAAGCAACGCCTTCAGGGCCTCAACATCATTAGGGAGATCAACTGGTTTTGACATGGGGAATGACTACCATTTCCTGCAGCTCAACACCTCTGCAAAAGACAGCCTGATTCACTCTGCCGCAGTCGGCGGACGCACTGATAAAGCCCTTACTTTGCGCCAGTCTAAACCCGAGAACAGTGCTTCAAACTGGGCATGGTTTAGCGACATCAGACCATCTTTGATAGCGGGCCACGTGAAGGTTTGTTCCTCCAATCTTTTTGTAAGCCATGACCAAACCAGTGCCGTCCCAATACAGCAACTTCAGCCGATCTGCCCGCTTTGAGCGGAACACAAAAACTATCCCGGTGAACGGGTCCTTGCGCAACTCGTTTTTGACAAGCGCTGCCAGCCCATCATGACCCTTGCGGAAGTCCACCGGCTTGGTCGCGACAACGATCCTCACTCGGTTTGATGGGAACATCATGAGAGCGCATTCAAGGCGCGGGCAATCTCGGCAATGCGCGCCGCCGATGTGCCTGCATCCAATCGCACAGTGACACTCCCACAAATCAGATCCAACGGCGACGGCGGCTCAGGGTCAGGTGTCGCCTCAACATCTTCGCGCACAACCAACGCTGCAAAGCTTGGTTCCTCGGTCACAGCGGGCAGAACCAGTTTGCCCTCGCGCGCCATGCGTCGCCATTCCGATAAATGATTGGCCCGCATGTCATACCGCCGCGCAACTGCGTCCACCGAGGCACCCTCCACCAGCGTCTCGGCCACAATTTGCGCCTTCACCGCATCCGGCCACCGGCGGTGACCACGCGGGCCCACAACCAAATCAATGTTACTGAGAAACTCCGTTGAGCGCTCCATGGAGAAACTCCCTGATAATCCATCCGTCAGGGCTGAATCTCAGATCGGGGACTCACAAGGAAGGTGGGGGCGGCACATCGCTTACGGCTTGTGATCGTCTGCCCGAGCTTTCCCCGATCGCTGAATCGATCCAGTGAAAAAGGTCGTGATTTCCTGGTACCGGATCCGCGTGTCTTCCAGCGTCTGATAGTAACTGAAGAGCTCTTTCAGCGGTGCCGAGAAGTCCTTGTGTGCTGCCAGGACGGCCACCAGCGCGCCGAGTGTAATGCGACCTTCGATGACGAAGTATCCGCCTAGAGAATAGAACAAGAACGGTGTTAGCGCGGTCAGAAAATTGTTGAGGGCCTTGATGAAGAACTTCAGACGGAAAATCTTCCTGCGCACGTGCTCAAGCTCTCTAAAACTTGCACTCACTGGCAGCAGCCCGGCCGAATTGACCTGCCGTTGGCGCAATTGATCGCTGAGCTGCCTGCCAAGCTGTCGGACTTCCTTGATCCTGGTGCGCGAAAGCGCGTTGACCCGGCGTTGCAGCTTGGGCAGCAGCACAAGCTGAATCGGCAGTACGGTCAGTGCTGCGGCACCCAAGACAGGGTCCTGAACGAACATGAAAAACAGGATCGTCAAAAGCGTACCGCCTTGCAGGATTGGCAGCGTAAGGACGTCCGCCGCGAAGCCACCGATGGGCTCGACTTCCTGTGCGAGAATAGGGACGATCTCGCTTTGGTTTCCGGAGTCTGGATCGCTGCGCCATTGCCGATAGACCAGCAGGCGGAAGCGCCGCAGAAAACGCTCCGCGACATACCCTTTGAAGACGTTTAGGCCATATTTGTTTAACCCATTCAGGATGATCGCCAGAAGATAGAGACCGCAAAGAAGTATGAGGAAAACGACCTGATCGAGGTCTCGTCCCAGAACGACGATCGGGAAACGGTCGGAATCCAGAGCGTTGTTCACGATCTGTTTTGGCAGTTCCAGGGTCAGATAGAGAATAGGCATCGCGATGAGGCTAACCACGATCATCAACGCCTGCTGCCTTCTCGAATAGCGCAAGACGGTGCTGAAAAGACTTCCTTCGAGCCCTCGTATGGGCTCTGGGTGGATCGCAGGCGTGCTGCGGTACTTCCAAAGCTTCAGAATGCCGCGAATAGCAAGATATGAGCCAACGGTGATCAGTAGCGCAGGCGCCAAGACCAGTATGAGATGAATGAACGGGTGCACCCAGTCTGGCGTGACATCGTTGTAGTCGTACCCAAAGGCGGCAGCTACGTCGTGTACAAGCAGGTGATACCTGTCCAAGAGTGACATTGAAAATGTCTAACCCTTGGATTTCGGCGCAAGGTGATCGTGCACGATGATGACGCCCCACATGCCCGCTTCCCGGTGGCCGGGGATCAAGCACACGAACTCCAGGTTGGTCATATCGGAGAACTCCCAGATCAACTCGGCATTTTGTCCACTAGGGATCGAAACTGAATTGGCGTTGTCATGTTGCATATCGGGATGTTCGCGCATCCACTGCTGGTGTTCTGCAACCTCGTTAAAGGAGCCGAGAAAAAACTCGTGATCCAGTCCGCCCAGATTGCTGATCAAAAAGCGGATAACTGAACCGCTCTCGATGTGGAGTGCGTCCGGCTCGAAAAGCATGTAGCCGCTTTCTGTCTCCCTGATGGACAATTCAATCGTCGTGTCGATCGAGGAGCCATCACCGGGTTTCCCGATCGGATCATGGCCAAGCACTTCGAAGGCTCGCGCATGAGGCTGCTGACCCTTGCCACTGGAAGCGCCCACTGAAAAAGCCGGAAGGACGAGGGCAAGGGCGATGGTGCAGGTTCTCAGGAAATTCTTCATGCTCGGCTACCTCCGTAGCGCTTGATTTTATGGGATCTTCTTGCTTGCTTGGGCCAAGCGATCAAGGTGATGGGGCCGGAGTGTTTACCCCCGACCCCATTTTTTGTAGTTACTTCATCTGCGTGACGGTCAGTTTACCCTTGACCCGGTCAGCGACGAATTCGATGTCCTGACCTTCCGACATCTTGCTCATCATTGCTTCGTCGGCGCGGAACACCATAGTCATCGCGGGCATGTCGAGGTTGACCAGAGGGCCGTGGATGATTGTGACCTTGCCAGCCTTGGCGTCGATTTTCTTGATGGTGCCGCTCGTGTATTCCACGTCAGCCTGAGCCATCTGGTCACCGACTGCGACCTCACGGTGCATGCCGGATTCGTAGTGGCCAGGGATCAGGCACGCCGCTTCGAACGTACCAGAATTCGCGAAAGTCCAGACAACCTCACCCGAAGCGCCCGCATCGAGACGGATACGGTTCGGATCGTCGTGTTCCATGTCCATCTTGGCCATTTCGATTTTGTGCTCGGCATTGCGCTCGACCGTGTCGAGTACGAATTCATGCTCCAACTCACCCTTGTTGGTAATGTTGAAGCGAATGGTTTCGCCCTCCTTGATATCCATCGGCTCACTCTCGATCAGCATCTGGCCCTCATCGTTTTCGAGCAAAGTGACGTCGATTGTGCGGTCAACCTTGGCGGCGTCACCCGGCATGCCGACCATCATTGCGGCTGGCTTGGTCTCCCCATGTCCGCCGTCGTGTGTACCTGCAGCAAAGGCCGGTGCGGATAGCGCGATCGCGAAGCTTGTCGTCAAAAGAAGATTTCTCATTTTATTGTCCTGTAGGTTGGTTCGGTTGGAGATGACGAAGGGCCGCTCAGCCCTTCGAGGTTGGTTTCGGTGTGAGAATGGTCTTGGGGCTGTTGTTGGAGGCAAAGTCGGGTAATTCGCCAGTCCATTCGTAGGCCATCTCGCCCGGAGGGTTCTCGTACCAGCCGGGATCGGAGTAATCGTCCGCGTCGATGCCGTCCCGCACCTTCACGACCGAAAACATGCCGCCCATCTCGATGGGTCCGTACGGGCCCCAACCCGTCATCATCGGGATGGTATTGTCGGGTAGCGGCATTTCCATTTTTGCCATGTCCCCCATGCCGGACATGCCCATCGGCATGTATTCCGGCTGGAATTGACGGATCTTCTGGGTCAGCGGCTTCTTGTTCACTCCGATGAACGTCGGCACGTCATGGCCCATGGCGTTCATCGTATGGTGCGATTTGTGGCAATGGATCGCCCAATCTCCCAGATGATCGGCGACGAATTCGTAGGCGCGCATCGCACCTACGGGAATGTCGATGCTGACCTCCGGCCACTGTGCTTCAGGCGGCACCCAGCCGCCATCCGTGCAGGTGACCTTGAAGTCATAGCCGTGCATATGGATCGGGTGGTTCGTCATCGTAAGGTTCCCAACCCGTACTCGCACCCGGTCGCCCTTGTTCACGACCAGCGGATCAATGTCGGGGAAGATCCGGCTGTTCCAGGTCCAAAGGTTGAAATCCGTCATCGTCATGATGCGGGGTACATAGGTACCCGGATCGATGTCGAAAGCATTCAGCATGATCAGGAAATCACGATCCACCGGCATGAATGTGGGATCCTTGGGGTGGACCACGAACATGCCCATCATCCCCATCGCCATCTGGGTCATTTCATCGCCGTGGGGGTGGTACATGAACGTTCCGGACTTCACCAAGTCGAATTCGTAGACGAAGGTTTTGCCCGGCGGGATGCTTGGATGGCTCAATCCGGAGACCCCATCCATGCCTGAAGGAAGAATGAGCCCGTGCCAGTGCACCGTTGTGCCTTCCGGCAGCTTATTGGTGACGTAGATGCGCACCCGGTCGCCTTCGACTGCTTCGATCGTCGGGCCGGTGGATTGGCCGTTGTAGCCCCACAAATGCGCGATCATGCCGTCGGCAAGCTCGCGTTCTACCGGTTCGGCCACGAGGTGAAATTCTTTCACCCCGTTGTTCATCCGGTGCGGCAGGGTCCACCCGTTCAATGTGACCACAGGTGTGTAGTCCGGCCCGGTACTAGGACGCGCCGTGATCGCCGTTGCTGCGCTATCCATTTGGGCAGCTTCGGGCAGGCCCATGTTCAGGGTTTGACCCCAGGCTTTCGAAGAGACCAGCGTTGCACCTGCCGCGCCGGCTCCGAGTAATTGACGTCTATTTAGCATGTCAGTTCCTTTCAGTGTCCTGCGCCGCCACCGGCGGCAAGTGTCGCGCCTTCTCCACCAGCACCGCCACCGCCTTCGCCGCCGCCATAGATCGCAGCGGTCAGATCAGCCTGTGCCATGTAGAATTCGCGTTTTGCGTTTGCCGCTTCCAGTGATGCGCCCAGTTTCTCGCGCACGTCTGTCAGCAGCTCGAAAGTGTTGGTGATCATGCCGTTATAAGACAGCAGCCCCTCTTCTTCGACGGTCGTGCGTAGCGGCACCAGAACGTCGCGATAGTGGCGGGCGATCTTATACGCGGCGTGATAGGAGGCTTCAGCACCACGCGCTTCGGACCGGACGTTGACGGCTCTTTCTGCCAGCACGTTGGCTGCTTGCAGGTACGACAATTCCGCCTTGCGCATCCGTGCCTTCCCGGTGTCGTAGATCGGGATTGCGAACTCCACCTCCACCTGAGGGGTGGTCACGGTTTCTGTTTCCCCGTCCTCGATTTCCCGCTCCGCTTCGAAGCCGGCAATGAATTCGAGATCGCTGATAATGCGGGTCTGGTCGGTCAGACCGAACGCCTTGGCCTGTGCTTCCAGGCCAAGTTTGGCAACGCGCAGATCAACCCGATTCCGCAATGCCTTCGCTTCGATGTCAGTCACACGGCCGACGGAACGCGGCAGCGCAGGAAGGGCATCGGGCACATAATAGTCGACCTGGGTGCCCCACAGCCCCATGAGCCTGGTCAGCTGCTCCTTGGACCGGGTAGCATTCAAGCGTGCCTGGGCAAGTTGTCCGGCGAGTTCGGCGTTGAAGGCCTGTTCACGAGCCTGCCCGGCTTTGTTCAGCGCGCCGGTCTCGCCAAGCCTCATCGCCAATTCCGACCCGGCGTCAGAGGTCGCTTTCGCGCGGCGAAGATAGCTCACGGCCTCGAAGGCAGCTACGGCATCGACCCATGCCTTCCGCGTTTGATTGGCCAGTGCGAGCGTGTCGTTCACGGCGCTCAGCTGTGCCTGCCGGAAGCTTGCGTCAGCAATGGCCACACGTTGTTTACGGGTGGTGGCATCGAGTACGTTCGACCGTATCAGTCCTTCGATCGCTCTGTAGGCACCCAGTTCGGGCGCACCGATGCCCAATACACCAATCGAAACGATCGGGTTTTCCGGGGTCGATTGCTGCCAGGCCTCAGCGGCGGATAGGCCGACATTCGCATAAGACGCCTGCAACCCCTTGTTGTTCAGAAGCGCAACCTGAACGGCGGTGTCCGCCGAAATGGTCTTGCGGTGCACCATTGCGTGCACCTGCTTCTTCAAGGCCTCGTTTTCGGCCTGGGTTTCGGCGAAGGCTGTCCGTTTGCCGATGGCTGGTGTGACCTGGCTGGAAATATTGGCGAAGCCAGCTTTTGGTTCCGTGTAGATGCCCGGCACTGCTGTAGCACAGGCACCCAAGATTAGCGGAAAGCCGAAAACCAGCGGAAATTTCGATACCCGCATCAGTTGCCCTCCGTCTGTTCTTGATTGACGGAACGCCAGTCGCGGGGACCTGTAGGGCCGCGATAGGTGTAGCCCGCCAAGGGGTCCTGATAGCTGATCGGTGACGAAACTGCCGCGTTGACGACGGCCTGTTGGGTCGCGACGGACGGCAACGGGGTGGGCTCATAGGCGCATGCGCCAAGCCCGAGGGCCGAAGCCCCCACAAGTAGATGAATTTTCATGAAAGTAACCTGATTGGTGAACGTTATCTCACGCAGAATCTGCGCAAGGCTCACACCCGATTTGGGCGCCGGTTCAGATCAGGAATCGAGGGGGCCGAAGAAACCCTGCTGTTTCTACCGAATACGTTTGACCGTCCAGAATGACATATTCACTTGTACCAACCGGCTCTGCTCTGATCCTGCTGTCTTCGATGAAGACGACAGAAATACAGATGCCGTTGCAACACTCTTGGGATTGTTGCTCTTTGCCATCCTTGTCGGACGCTGCGATGTCGATGTCGCTTGCGACCCCAAGCTTCTCATGCGCGTGATGCGCATCGCTTCCGGTGTCATGAGTCATGGCAGCACCAACGACACCAACAGACCTGGCTTGATGTCCGTCATGCATGCCGGATGCCGCGTGAGCGGCAGAAGGTGGTGAAAACACCAATGCCAGCGCAAACGCAATGCACGTAAACGCCCTTGTCCAGCTTGATATGAAAACTCGAAAGCTCATGCCGCGAATATCGGAGAGCGATGCAGTACAGTCAATCCGTCCTGCGCAGGAAGGTTTGTCGCTTTTTTTGAAACAGGCGAGTTTTGGCCGCTGCTGTCAGAGAGTGTTGCATATCAGCGACATAGAGAGAGCCACTATCTCCGTCCAGCGGAGCGTTGCTGACGCATCTTGGCTACTGAACCTCTGCCAGCTTCTCAGACCTGTAGCCCGCATCGCTGATCGCTGCGGCCAATGCAGTTTCATCCAGAGTGCTGTCTACGTCGACGATACGTGCAGTCAGATCGCACGAAACCGTTGCATCTGGGTCGGCCGCCATAATGGCCTTTTGGATGGAAGCGGTACAATGGCCGCAACTCATGTTCGGTACGCTGAATCTGAACATCGCAATCTCCTTTGACGACATGCATGTAAGGCGTTCCGTCGCGGGAAGGTCAATGGCCAGAATTTTATTCTACAGGCCTGTTGACCTTCCAGTAACTGGAGGCCCTATCTGTAGGAGGATCAGAACAAGGAGATTCTCATGTCGGATCCACGCACCCTTCGGCTTTCCCTGCAAAACATGTCCTGCGCGTCCTGCGTCGGGCGCGTGGAACGTGGCCTCACGGCTCTGCCGGGGGTCAGCGATGTCCGTGTCAATCTCGCCAGAGAGACCGCCCAGGCGCAGATCGACGCACCGGAGCGCATCGCCGAAATCGCCACGACCCTTCAGGAGATCGGCTATCCGGCCCGGAGCCGGAGCGTACGTCTGAACATTTCATCTATGTCCTGTGCCTCGTGCGTCGGTCGGGTGGACAAGGCACTGGCAGTGCTGCCGGGCGTGCTGGACGTGAACGTCAACCTGGCCTCGGAAACCGCTACTGTCAGCTATCTGGAGGGCGCAGTCGCGGTTGCCGACCTTATCAAGGCGGCCAGCGACGCGGGTTACCCCGCCACGCGGGCCGAAGACAGTTCATCGGAAGACGCAGGAGCCCGCAAGAACGAAGAGGCACGGGTTCTGGCTCGCCGGACTGTCGTGGCGACGACCCTCGCCCTGCCCGTATTTTTGCTCGAGATGGGCGCACATCTGATCCCCGGGATGCACGGTCTCATCGGCGACACCATCGGCCATCGGGCCAGCTGGATGATCCAGTTCGTGTTGACCACGGCAGTCCTGCTCTGGCCAGGACGTGCTTTCTACACACGCGGTTTCCCGGCACTGTTGAAAGGCGCGCCGGACATGAACAGCCTTGTCGCGGTTGGCACATCGGCGGCCTACATCTATTCACTTGTGGCGCTTTTCGCACCGACGCTGCTGCCCGCGGGATCGCGCGCGGTCTATTTCGAGGCAGCGGCCGTCATCGTGGTGCTGATCCTTCTGGGCCGCTGGCTGGAGGCCCGCGCAAAGGGCCGGACCGGGGCTGCGATCCAGAAGCTGCTGGGCCTTCAGGCAAAGACGGCCCGTATGCTGGTTGACGGGGAGCCGCAGGATGTGGCCATCGACCGCATCGTCGCTGGCGACATTCTGATCGTGCGCCCTGGCGAGCGGATCGCAGTGGATGGTGAGCTGACCGAAGGCAGTGCCCGTGTGGATGAGAGTATGATCACCGGCGAACCGGTGCCGGTCGCCAAATCCGTGGGCGATCCCGTCACCGGCGGCACCGTCAACGGCAGCGGTGCCTTCCGGTTTAGCGCGACGCGTGTGGGTGCCGACACGACGCTGGCCCAGATCATCCGGATGGTCGAAGAGGCGCAGGGCGCCAAGCTGCCGATCCAAGGGCTGGTGGACCGGATCACCCTGTGGTTCGTGCCCGCGGTCATGGCATTGGCGCTGTTGACGGTGATTGTCTGGCTGTTGGTCGGTCCTTCGCCCGCGCTGTCATTTGCGCTGGTGGCTGGCGTATCCGTGCTGATCATCGCCTGCCCCTGCGCGATGGGTCTTGCCACGCCAACGTCGATCATGGTCGGCACGGGACGTGCCGCCGAGATGGGCGTGCTCTTCCGCAAGGGCGACGCGTTGCAACAGCTATCCAGCGTGGATGTGGTGGCGCTGGACAAGACCGGAACGGTGACCCAGGGCCGCCCGGAACTGACCGATCTCGTGCTTGCGGACAGCTTTGACCGCACCGAGGTGCTGACGCTTGTCGCCGCTGTCGAGGCGCAATCGGAACACCCGATCGCCGAGGCGATTGTGCGCGCGGCAAAGGTCGAGGGCGTCGCGCGGCATGACGCCAAGGATTTTGAATCCATCACCGGCCACGGCGTGCGGGCAAAAGTGGCGGGCCGCGAGGTGCTTGTCGGGGCCGACCGCCTGATGACCCGCGAGGGGCTGACAATCAGCGATCTGGCCGACGAGGAGCGTCGGCTGGCCGAACAGGGCCGCACCGCACTTTTCGCGGCGATCGACGGTCGTGTCGCCGCCGTCATCGCGGTGTCCGATCCGGTGAAGCCGTCCAGCGCCGCTGCAATCCGCGCATTGCACGCACAGGGACTGAAGGTCGCCATGATCACCGGTGACAAGCGCGAAACGGCAGAGGCTATCGCCCGCGAAATCGGCATCGACCATGTGATCGCTGGCGTTCTGCCCGACGGTAAGGTGGCGGCGCTCGACGATCTGCGCGGCGCGGGCAAGCGCATCGCGTTCGTTGGCGACGGGATCAACGACGCACCCGCGCTTGCCCATTCGGACGTGGGTATCGCCATCGGCACCGGTACAGACGTGGCCATCGAATCCGCAGATGTGGTGCTGATGTCCGGCGATCTGCGCGGCGTCGTGAACGCCCTCGAGGTGTCGCGGAGCACCATGCGCAACATCCGTCAGAACCTTTTCTGGGCATTTGGATACAACGTCGCCCTGATCCCGGTTGCGGCGGGCGTGCTTTATCCGGTGTCAGGACTTCTGCTCTCACCCGTTCTGGCAGCAGGTGCGATGGCTCTCAGCTCTGTCTTCGTGCTGACGAATGCGCTGCGGCTGCGCCGCGTGCGCCCGGCGATGGACGAAACGGCGCGCCCCGTCTCCGAAGCCTCGGCATCCCCGATTCCAGCTGAATGAACTCAAGGAGGAAACGATTATGAACATCGGAGATGTGGCCGACCTTTCCGGCCTTCCCGCCAAAACGATCCGCTACTACGAAGACATCGGTCTTGTCGAACCGCTGCGCAGTTCAAATGGCTATCGCAGCTTTCGGCAAAGCGACGTGCACAAGCTGGCCTTTCTCGGCCGGGCACGGGCCCTTGGATTCACCATCGAGGATTGCCGGAGCCTGCTGAAGCTTTATGCCGATACTGACCGCGCCAGTGCCGAGGTAAAGCAGATTGCCGAAGAGCATCTTGATCGGATTGACAGCAAGATCGCCGAACTGACCGAAATGCGCGCGACGCTGTCGCATCTTGTGGATGCATGCGCGGGTGATCACCGCCCCGATTGCCCCATCTTGGCCGATCTGGCGATGGAACAAAAGGCGGGCAGTATCAGCAAGGCGTCCGGGTAGCTCTGACGTCTGCAAAAGCCGAACTTTCCCGAAAACTACGGAACATTCCAGCGCAGCAATGTTGTTCCTTCTATAGGACATCAATTTTTCGAGACTGGAGGTCGCCAATGACATACCTACGCTTTTTCGCGATGATCGCCACATCCACGGTGGTGATGTTCATCCTGATGTATCTCAACACCTATCTGCTGAGCCATATCTTCTGGTCCGAAACGCGGGCTTATATGGCCGTGCTGATGGGGGCCACAATGGCGATCATCATGCTGGGTTTCATGCTGTCGATGTACTCCAGCAAGGCGATCAACGCCGCCATCTTCATTGGCGCCGCCGTGGTCTTTGCCGGATCCCTCTGGTTGGTCCGGAGCCAGGTAACCGTGGGCGATACCAGCTATATGCGCGCGATGATCCCGCACCATTCGATCGCGATCATGACGTCGAGCCGCGCCAACATTTCTGACCCGCGGGTGCGCAAACTGGCCGACGAGATCATCTTTGCCCAGGACAAGGAAATCGCCGAGATGCGGTATCTGGTGAATCACATCGACGCGAATGGTGACGCGGCCGATGAGGGCCCGGATCGTCCGGTCCGCATCGTCGATCTGAACGAGGCACTCTCATCCGCCGAAATCGCCATCCTCGATCTGGAATTCCTGACCGGCGATGAGATCGCGCAGCTTTTCCCGGATGGGGCCATCTGCACCTTCAAGTATACCGCGACCAGCAAACCTGTGCTTGCCGCAGGAGACATCGACGGCGCCCCGGCGGCGCTGGCCAAGATCAGCGGCGATCTGGTGCGACTTGGTTCAACCGACGGCACCGGCACCCTGAGCGCCGAAGGAATGTCCGTGGCCCTCAGTGCCCCGGACGGGGATGCGGCGCTGGAAAACAGTGGTGAAGTGCAGGACGCCAACCTCGTGCTCGAGCTCGATGCCGGCCTGCGGGCAGGCTATCGCGGCTTCTATGGCTGCGACGCCTGAACCCTGAAACGGAGGATATGACATGCCAAAAGACACAACCCAGACAGCCAGGCTTTACCGGATGGTGATGCCCGATCACCTCTGTCCCTATGGGCTCAAATCCATGGACCTGTTGGAGCGCAAGGGCTTCGAGGTCGAGGATCACCCTTTGACCACGCGTGAGGAAACCGACGCGTTCATGGAAGAGCACGGCGTCGAAACCACACCGCAAACCTGGATCGGGGACGAGCGGATCGGCGGATATGGCGACCTTCGGGTCCATTTCGGCATTGATGCGCCCGAAGACGAACGGTCGGACACATCCTACCAGCCGGTGATCGCGATCTTTGCCGTCGCGTTCCTGATGGCGCTCGGTTTGTCGTGGTACAGCTTCGAGACCATTTTCACCCTGCGCGGGCTGGAATGGTTCATTTCGATCTCGATGTGCTTTCTGGCGGTACAAAAACTTCAGGATGTCGAGAGCTTCTCGACCATGTTCCTGAACTACGACCTGCTGGCGCGTCGGTGGGTGCGTTATGGCAAGATCTATCCGTTCGGAGAGGCGTTCGCAGGTATTCTCATGGTCGCCGGGGCGCTGACCTGGCTTTCGGCACCGGTGGCCCTGTTCATCGGCACTGTTGGCGCGGTATCGGTTTTCAAAGCGGTCTATATCGACAAGCGTGAATTGAAATGTGCCTGCGTCGGTGGTGAAAGCAATGTACCGCTTGGCTTTGTCTCGCTCACTGAGAACCTGATGATGATGGTGATGGGGATCTGGATGCCGTTCAGGGTCTATCTGATCGGCTGAAAAGCGCGCGCCGTTTTCGCACCCCTCAGACTTGTTTTCCCGACAGGTTTGCAGATCAGACAGCACAGAGAAAAGGGTTTAGTTGAATGGACCAAATTCTCGAAGCATTCACGACCGGGGCGGGCATGCTCTGGAAGGCGCTCTGGGCGCTGATCTTCGGGTATATCATCTCCGCAGGCATTCAGATATTCGTGACACGGGATCAAATGGCGCGTGTGCTGGGTGATCGTGGTGCCGGGAAGGCAGGTATTGCCGGCTTCTTTGGTTTCGTGTCGTCGTCCTGTTCCTTCGCGGCTCTTGCCGCGTCGCGTTCGATCCTCGTGAAAGGTGCGCATCCGGTCCATTCGATCGCCTTCCTGATTTCATCAACAAATCTGGTGATCGAGCTTGGGATCGTCCTTCTGGTCCTGCTGGGCTGGAAATTCATGGTGGCGAATTTCATGCTTGGCATCCTGATGACGATCTACGCCTATGCCCTCACCCTGATATGGTTTCCAAGGTCGCTTGTCGAAAGCGCAAAAGAGTGCGTATTCCGGGGTCATCCGGCCACCCATTCCGATCACATCCGGCCACCTGTTCCGACGCATTCGGCCACCTGTGCCGCGTTGCCGTGAGGCAGTGGAATTCGGGTATCAGGTTTGAGGCCTAGCTGGCCCGAAGCTGCATATTTGGGCTTTTGGGAGAACATGTTGAGAACAAAAGGCTGATTGACGGCCAGACCTGATGTTGGATGATGTTTGCGTCTGGAGGGGTCATGACAGAGCAAGCATTTGCCTCGGTGTGGGGGCTTTCATATTCAGATTTTGAATTTCTTAACCGGTTTGGGGCGAAGTCGCGGGTCGCGATTGCATGTCAACTTTTATTCTTTCGCCAACATGCACGGTTTCCTGCCGACCGCAGTGATCTTGACCCTGATGTAATCGCGTACGTTGCGGATCAGATTGGGGCGACAGAGGATTGTTCCTACTCATTTTCCAGTGATACCGCGCGACGACAACGTGCGGGTATTCTCGATTTTCTTGGGTTTTGCCGGGCTTCTGATCGTGACCGTGCCAAAATCCAGGCATGGATGATTGAACAGCTTGGTGGCCGAGACCTGAACTTAGCGGACTGGATCGAACGTGGTTTCGGCCAGGCGCGGAAAATGGGCGTGTTTGTTTCTTCAGATAAGATCATGGAGCGCCTTGCCCGCGCTGCCCGCCGGGATTTTCGCGAGAATTTCTTGACGTTGGTGGTATCCCTGCTGTCGATCGAGACGACGGAGCAATTAGAGCGAGCACTCGCGGAACCGTTAGAGGATACGGGCTTTCAGCGGCTGAAGGATGATGTCGGAGCGGCAACCCTCGACAGCGTGTTGCTGGCCGCACGAAAGGCGTCTTTTGTCGAGGAGCTTGGGCTTCCGATGGATATTCTTGGTGATGTCGAACGCGGTTGGATGTTGCGCCTCGCGCGTCAGGTAGAAGGTGAAACCGCCTCTGAAATGCGTCGTCATGCGCCCAAGAAACGCCTCGGACTTCTAGCAGTCTACCTGATGCATCGCCGATCTCAGCTGATTGATGGCCTTATCGACCTGCTTCTGGAGGTAGTGCATCGCTTGGCAACGCGGTCGCGTCGCAAGGTCATTCAGCGCATCGCGGCCGATATCGGCGCGGTTAACGGCAAGGAACGTTTGCTTGTCGAGATCGCCATGGCCGCATTGGATCATCCGGATGGTCGTATTGAAGATGTCATTTTTCCTATCGCAGGAGCGGCCAAACTCCGGGCTGTCATCGACGAACATCGCGCCAAGGGCACCTTGGATGCGCGCATCCAGCAGACCATGCGCGGCTCTTACGCCAGTCATTATCGCCGTATGCTGTCCCCGTTACTCAGGGCGCTGCAGTTCCGGTCGAACAATTCGGTGTGGCACCCGATACTAACCGCCTTGGACCAGATCGTCAGGTATGCAGCTTCTGGTCGCCGCGTTGTTACGGAAGATGATATCCCGTCTGGGATCATCCCGGGAAAATGGCGCCAAGCCGTCATAGATGAGCAAGGTCGGGTCAACGTCGTGTCGTTTGAACTTTGCGTACTGACACAGCTGCGAGATCGTGTCCGCGCGAAGGAAATCTGGATTGAGGGTGCGGACCGGTACCGCAATCCGGATGATGATCTACCGGGGGGACTTTGCCGAGCGCCGAGATGCTTACTATGCCGATCTTGGGCTGTCACGTGACGCGCAGAGCTTTGTCGCGGGCGTGAAGGCTGACTTGGTACAGGAACTTCACCTTTTGAATGCGACTTTGCCGGACAATGACAAGGTGCGCTTGAGGTGGGGTGGAGAGAACCGGATTTCCGTAACGCCGCTGACGCCAGCTCCGGAGCCGACTGGTCTGGCGGCTCTGAAAGCCGAGGTTGCCCGGGCGTGGCCGATGACCGGGCTTTTGGATGTTCTTAAGGAAACTGCCCTCGACACCGGGTTTCTGAACAGCTTTCAGACTTCGGCCAGCCGGGAGGCTTTGCCAGCTGCCGTGCGAGATCAACGCTTGCTGCTCTGCCTTTACGGTTTGGGAACCAACGCGGGCTTGAAACGCGTGGCTGCTGGTTCGCCTGATGTCAGCTATGACGAGCTCTTGCATATTCGGCGGCGGTATATTGATCCTGCGTCCCTCAAGGCGGCATGTGCGCAGGTTGCCAGTGCGACACTGGCAATTCGCAACCCGGAGATCTGGGGTACGCCGGGCACAACATGTGCCGGAGATTCCACAAAATTCGGAGCTTGGGATCGCAATCTGATGACCGAATGGCACGCACGCTATGGTGGGCGTGGCGTCATGATCTACTGGCATGTCGAGCGGCAGGCGACCTGCGTCTATTCACAGCTGAAACGATGTTCGTCTTCCGAAGTGGCTGCCATGATTGAGGGCGTCTTGCGGCACTGTACAGACATGGAAATTCAAAGACAGTATGTCGATAGTCACGGACAAAGCGCCGTCGGCTTTGCTTTTTGCCATCTTCTGGGTTTTGAACTTGCGCCACGTCTGAAAGCTATCGCGCGGCAAAAACTAGCTCTTCCGAGTACGGGTATGCGAGGGCAACTGCCCAATCTGTTGCCAATTCTATCTGGCGTGATCGATTGGGGGGAGATCGAACGCCAATATGACGAAATGGTCAAATACGCCGCGGCCATGCAGCACGGAACAGCTGATCCCGAAGTCATCCTTCGCCGGTTTGCTCGTTCCGATGTGATGCACCCCACCTACAAGGCACTGGCGGAGCTTGGCCGCGCCATCAAGACGATCTTCCTATGTCGTTATTTGCGTTCTGAAGAATTTCGCCGGGAAATCCACGAAGGGCTGAATGTCGTGGAGAACTGGAATAGCGCCAACAGTTTCGTATTTTTTGGTAAGGGCGGTGAGATCGCAACTAACCGTGTGCGAGATCAGGAAACCGCCGCGCATGCTCTGCATCTGCTGCAGTCGTCGCTGGTCTACGTGAACACGCGGATGGTGCAATCCGTCTTGCGCAATCCCGATGTGGTCGCGCGCTTGTCCCCTGAGGACTATCGTGGCCTGTCCCCGCTCATCTATCTACACATCAATCCTTATGGCCGCTTTGAGGTCAATCTGGATAAGCGGATCGATTTTGAACAAATGGCCGCATAGAGGCACTTATGGTAAAAAAAAGAACCCCAGGTCCTACGGCTGAGAATTACTCTTGAATATGTCGACCCCGCCCCGTGGCGGGAAATCGAGATCCGCTCGGACAAGACCCTGCCACACCTGCACGATGCCATTCAGGCGGCTTTCCTATGGTACGACATGCACCTGTGGGACTTCGAGATTGGTGACCGGAAATATCAGATGAAAAGCGAGGCCTTCTGGATCGAGCCGATGTTCGGGCCACCCGTGATGGAGGTCACTACGAAAAAGCTGGACTTTTTCCTGAACGCCAAGGTGCCACCGGTGATCTACACCTATGACTTTGGCGATGATTGGGCGCATCGCATTGAGCTCGTCTCAACACGCACGGTTGTGCCAAATGAGCCATTGCCGCGTTTTGTCGGCGGCCAATGGGCAACCCCGCCCGAGGACATTGGAGGCCCGCCCATGTACGAAGTCTTCAAGGAGGCGCAGAAGAATACAAACCACCCGGAACATGACTGGGCGAAGAAAGCAGGATACGTTGACTGGGCTCATGATGAAATCCACGCCGATGCTGTCAGTGAGCAGTTCGCGAAACTGCAGAGACAAAAGACACGGCGGACATCACGTTGGGTTATGGAGGGCTAGAGGCGTCATAATGGGTATACCCATGGCGACACCGCGCATGAACACAAAAACCGCCAGAATACATGTTCACTTTGGGTCTGTTTCGAGATAATGAACAGATATTGTCAGAGGCACACTCAAAATGAACACATATCAGGCCAAAATCGGCTATGCGCGCACCTCGACCACCGATCAGAACCTCGATGCGCAGATTGCTGCCTTGAAAGCAGCCGGGTGTGGCATGGTCCGCACCGAGCAAAAGAGTGGTGCCAGCCTTGAAGGGCGTCCCGAGCTCAAAACGATCCTCGATTTCATCCACTCAGGTGAAACGCTTGTGGTCACTCGCATTGATCGGCTGGCCCGCAGCCTCAGTGACTTGCAGACCATCGTCACCCACCTGAAATCCAAAGGCGCGCATCTGGCCGCAACAGAGCAGCCGGTGGACACATCAAACGCCACGGGAAAGGCCTTCTTTGACATGCTCGGTGTTTTTGCCGAGTTCGAGACAAACCTGCGGCGTGAGCGGCAGGCCGAGGGCATTCTCGCTGCCAAGCAACGTGGCGTGTATCGCGGCCGCCTCCCGAAAATCGATATGGCCACCATTCGGGCGAAGCTGACAGAGGGCATGTCGCCTACGGAAATTGCACGCGACATGGGAATATCGCGGGGCACGGTTTATAAAGCAAAGGCGTTGATGTGAAAAAGAACAAGACAAAGCAGCGGTCGCCAACCGCCAAGCTGCCAGCCCAAACAAACACAAAGGTACCGCCGCCGCGCAACCTTACTCCCCCACTCTGCGAGAAGCTGCGCCGGGACATGACGCAAGCGTGCCTCAAGGTGGCGGAGACGCACGGGTTGACGGTTGAAGGTGGCGAGCTGAGCGACATCGATCTGCGTCATGGCTTCGACATTAGTTTCCGCGTCGGCATTCCAATGGAGGACGGCGCGATCTATTCGCCAGACAAAGCGCTCTTTGAAGTTCTTGCCCCACATTTTGGCCTTGAGCCATCTGACTATGGCCGGACCTTCAAGTCACGCGGAGATCTCTACCGGATTGTGGCAATCAATCCCAATAGACCAAAGTATCCGATTAGCACTGAGCGGGTCTCCGATGGGCGCGGGTTCAAAATGCCGGCCGAAAACGTCGTGATGTATCTACAGAATTCAGACACATAACGTTCATGTACTGTTCCAGAAGAAGCCCAAATATGCAGCTTCGGGCCAGCTAGGCCGATTAGGTACGAGGCCCGGGTGAGGGAACTGGTTGAGCAAAATGAAATCTTGTCCGCGTCGACAGAGGCCCTTTTGCGCGCACGTGCGCAGTTGCGCGTCGAGTTGGCTGAACTGGACGCCAAAATCGCGGATCTGGCAAAACAAGACGACGTTTGCCGTCTGATGATGACGATGCCGGGCGTTGGTCGGATCGTCGCCCTGACGGTCAAAGCCGCGATCGACGATCCGACCCGGTTTGTGCGATCGAAGGATGTTGGTCCGTGGGTGGGGCTGACGCCGAGGCGCACGCAATCCGGAGAGATGGACATTGTCGGGCAAATTACTCGAGCCGGCGACCGGGCCCTTCGAACGGCCTTGTATCAAGCGGCGATGATCTTGATGCACCGAGGGTCCCAAACTGGCTCCAGGCCTGGGCGCTCAGAGTGGCCCATCGGCGTGGATCGAAACGGGCCTTGATTGCACTTGCGCGGCGTATTGGCGTTGTTTTGCACCGCATGTGGCGAGACGGCACACCATTCCGCCATGCGCAGAGCTGCCCGGCAACGGTCTGAGAAAAACAATTCCAGAACTTGATCGGACGGAGGAACGCACTGCACCTGACGACAGGTACGACGAGGTCCCTTGCCGGGACGTGGTTCCTGGAGATGCCGGAAGCCCGCAAGTTATCAGCAATCGCTGAATACGCGTGAAAGATGGGCACCCAGGACCAGATTTGGACCAGGCATAGAGTGGCAGCCATGAGGCTGACTACGGACGGAAGAGCGAAGCCCGGACAGGGGGGTGTCCTTCAGTCCTGACGTGCCGGTGCAGTGAAAAAGAAAAAGTAAGCTTCTGAATTTGTGCCTTAAAACTCGGAGAAGAATGAGATCTTCGCCGGGATTTTTGACTTGCCCGAAACCCTTGACAGAGGCCCGCCCCATTACGGAAGCGGGCTTGATGCTGCTCGCCTTGTTTGCGTTTGCCCTGTCGGTCGGATTGATCGCAATCGGTGCACAAGGCATCGCATTCCTTCAGGGCTAGATGATGGCTGGCTATTCACCGTGGGAATGCGCGGCCTGAGGTGCCAACCATCGCGACAAGTAAACGCGCTCGAAAGCGAAGACAGCGATCATTCCGACAGCCGCATACAGAACGATCATTGGATCACTTTGAAGCTTCATTACGGTGAAAGCTGCCAATACAATTGCATCGAGAGAGAGCGCAGACAAAAGCACGATACTGGAGGCGCCAACTTCGGTTCGACGATAGCGGAACACGCCCCAATGTATGATCATGTCCATGACGAGGTAAAAGAAGGCACCAAGGGATGCGATCCGTCCCAAATCAAAGAGCACGGCCAGCGTCGAGGCGATAACGACTGTATAGACCAGCATATGCCGCTGGACAGCCCCGGACATGCCAAAATGGCTGTGCGGGATCATTTTCATCTCCGTCAGCATGGTCAGCATCCGCGACACTGCGAAAACGCTGGCCAGCACGCCGGATGCCGTGGCCACGGCCGCCAACACGACCGTCAAGTAAAAGCCGACCTGCCCGAGTGCGGGCTCAGCCGCCTGGGCCAGCGAATAGTCGCGCGCGGCGATGATTTCGTCGATTGTCAGGCTCGCGCCCACGCCAAAGGCCACAAGCAGGTAGACCACCACGCAGATCGCGATGGACAGCATGATAGTGCGGCCGACATTGCGGTGGGGATCGGTGATTTCGCCGCCGCTGTTGGTGATCGTGGTAAAGCCCTTGAAGGCAAGGATCGCCAGCGCAACGGACGCGATGAAGCCTGTCACTCCAAAGGTCTCGGCCGTTTCTGACGCGGCGGCGAACTGAAACCCGCTTGACCAGAGTGCTGCGATACCGAACAGCGCGATGCCCCCGATCTTGATCGCCGCCATGACTAGAGAGAATAGCCCGACGGAGCGGTTTCCTGCGATGTTGACCAAGAATGCGAACACGATCACGGCAACCGCCAGAACGGGCACAAGTGGCCCGCCCGTGATATCCAAAGGCCGCAAGACATAAGTGGCGAATGTCCGTGCGACGAGGCTTTCCGCGATCACCATGCTGAGCGCCATCAAGAGCGCCGCTCCCGCCGCGACCGCCCCCGATCCATAGCATTTCTGAAGGATCATCGCGATGCCCCCTGCCGAGGGCCAGGCGTTCGACATCTTGATGTAGCTGTAAGCGCTGAAGCTGGTCACGATGGCACCAGCGATGAACGCGAGTGGAAATAGTGGTCCAGCCAGCTGGGCGATTTGTCCGGTCAGGGCAAAGATGCCCGCACCGATCATCACGCCCGTGCCCATGGCAACAGCTCCGCCAAGGCTGATCGAGCCTTCACGGTAGCCGTCGTTCCCATCGTGGTTTTTATCGTGTTTCTGCATTTCGATCTGCCTTGGTTGCTTTTTAGGTCGTTACGCCTCTGCGCATGCCCACCCGATCGGTTTCAGGCCGCCAGAAGTCCCGACCCTGGGCGTCTGATGAAATCGCGACTACTCCCGTTGCGAGGGTGCGCCGTAGATCCGCCGGGAAGTTTGCGAACGCCATGTGACTACAACGGCGGCCCCTTGCAGAGCGATAACTGACGCCACAAGGGCAACGAACGGCCATCGCGCCCAGTTTGGCTCAGGCATTTGGCGGTGGAAATCAAGAAAATGAAAGAACAAGAAATAGGCCGTGTGCAGCACTGCCAGCCACCACAGAACATAAGCGCCCTGCTGGATGTATTTCCACACGGACGTGCCAAGTACCCTTTGGCTGAAATTATTCGACGTACCGGCAAGCACAAAGCCGTAGAGCAGTGCCGCGATCCCAACCACATTGGCCAGCGCAAACCCGTGCTGAAGCATCACGTAGCGTTGCAGTTGGGGGTGATACTCAAAACCGAACAGCCGTGCAAAATCAAGCTCGACCCAGCCGATCAGTATTATGATGGTATGCACCGTCGCCGCCAGAACCGCATAAATACCGAGCTCGCGTCGGTACGGCATAAGCTTCCGTAAAAAGGGCGTAGACGACAAGCGTGCGAGCGGCCCAATCGCCATTGCAGCAACGATGAGCAGCAGTGAAAGATCCCCCAGCGCTCGGTTGTAGCGGTGCATCTCCGACCACTCGGCACGCGAAGCAAGCAGCAGGTATCCCGTAAGCACGGACGTTCCTATGATTAGTACGTGCCGCAGAAGGGCGGGTTTTTTCATCATGGTTTCAGATACCGTATGTTTGCAGTCTTCCAAAGATGTTTTAGGCACGCAAATAGCACATCAGATCGGCTTTCGCTTCCAATCAGCGTTCAACATTCTGCAGAGTGTTGACGTTTGGTATGAAAGCCGGAACCCGGCTGGCATACCTGTCCCAGCTTTCGCCAAAACGGGCGCGACTGTCCCCCTCCTCGCCGCGGGCAAGCCGTGCGTACATCCAGACCAGCACCGGGAACATCGCGAGCGTCAGGAGGGTCGGCCATTGCACGAGAAAGCCCAGCATGATCAGCACGAACCCCACATACTGGGGATGGCGAATGCGGGCATAGGGGCCTGTCGTCGCAAGCAACCCCTGACGCTGCGCGTTCCACAGATGGTACCATGCCACGGATATGAGCCAGAAGCCGCCGCCGATAAAGACGAAGCTCAGGAGGTGGAACGGCCCGAAATGCGGGTTCGATTGCCAGCCGAACATCATTTCGGGGAGATGTCCGCTGTCGTGGGCAAACCAGTCTACCTCCGGCCAGGTCGATTGCAGCCAGCCGGAAAGAAAGAAGATGGTCAACGGGAACCCATACATCTCGGTGAAGAGAGCTACGACAAAGGCGCTGAACGCTCCAAAACTGCGCCAGTCGCGTTTTGTCTGCGGCTTGAAGAAACTGAAGGCGAAAATGATGAACACCGCCGAATTGATAAATACTAGCAGCCAGAGTCCATAGGAAGCACCTGCATCGGTCATTACTGGTCGTCTCCCTTACCGTGCCCGCCGTGGCCTCCATGACCGCCGTGCATGAAGAAGTGCATTCCAACGCAAAGCAGCAATGGCAGCCAGATCAGCAATCCGCTGCTCAGGATGTGCACCCGGTGCTCGTAACCCAGGAGAAGGCCGCCAACTGCCAGCGCAACGATCAGATAGATGCCGGCGCGTGATCGCCAGAATGAGGGCGGGCGGGGGGCATGCTCCGATTGACTTTGATTAACATGTGATGGATCAGGTTGATGGGTCACGTTGTGGCTTCCTTTCTAGATCTTTGCGCCGCGAAGGCGCAGCGAATTGAGCACCACCGAGATCGACGAGGCGCTCATGGCGAAGGCGGCAAACATCGGGCTGATGAGGATGCCGAAGAACGGAAACAGCACCCCCGCCGCGACAGGCACGCCAGAGGCGTTGTAGATCAGCGCGAAGAACAGGTTCTGCCGGATATTACGCATGGTGGCCCGTGCGAGCCGCCGTGCGCGCACGATACCGTCGAGGTTGCCCTTGACCAGTGTGATGCCCGCGCTTTCGATGGCCACATCGGCCCCGGTGCCCATGGCAATGCCGACATCGGCCTGTGCCAAGGCCGGTGCGTCATTGACGCCATCGCCGGCCATCGCGACCTTGCGGCCCTGCTGCTGCAATTCCTTGATGATCCGTGCCTTGTCCTCCGGCAGCACATCGGCCCGGATCTCGTCTATGCCCAGACGCGCGCCGATGGCCTTGGCCGTGCGTTCGTTGTCTCCGGTTGCCATGATAACGCGGAACCCCAATTCATGCAGATCCTTGATGGCGGCGGGTGTGGTTTCCTTCACCGGGTCAGCGACCCCGACAAGACCGGAGATCTTGCCATCCAGCACCACGAACATTACTGTCTCGCCCTCGTCGCGACGGGCATTTGCCTTGGCGGTCAGGTCGCCCGCCTCAAGGCCAAGGTCCCGGATCATCGCCAGATTGCCGAGCGCGACCGCTTTGCCGTCGACGACCCCCTTGACGCCCTTGCCGGTGACCGCCTCGAAGTCGTCGGCATTAGCCATCTTCACATCGCGCTCTTCCGCGCCGCGCACGATGGCCTCGGCAAGCGGGTGTTCCGATCCGCGCTCCAGCGATGCGGCGAGACGCAGGACCTCGGCCTCGTCGTGACCGGGTTGCGGCAGGACGGCGACAAGCTGCGGCTTGCCCATCGTCAACGTGCCGGTCTTGTCGACGATCAGGGTATCGACCTTCTCGAACCGCTCCAGCGCCTCGGCGTTCTTGATAAGTACCCCGGCCTGGGCCCCCCGCCCCGTCGCCGTCATGATCGACATCGGCGTGGCGAGGCCGAGCGCACAGGGACAGGCGATGATCAACACGGCGACAGCCGAGATCAATGCGTAGGACAGCGCAGGCGCGGGCCCCCAGATCGCCCATGCGATGAAGGACAGGAGCGCGATACCGATCACGGCCGGAACGAAATATCCCGCCACTTTGTCGGCATACTTCTGGATCGGTGCGCGCGACCGTTGCGCGTTGGAGACCATCTCGACGATCTGCGCCAGCATCGTGTCGGATCCGACCCGCGTCGCCTCCATCACGAGGCTGCCGGTGCCGTTGATGGTGGCACCGGTCAACGGGTCGCCCTCGGTCTTCTCGACTGGCACGGGTTCTCCGGAGATCATGCTTTCGTCGACTGAGGACCGGCCTTCCAGAACCACGCCATCTACCGGCACCTTGTCTCCGGGACGCACGCGCAGCCGGTCGCCGACCTGCACATCCTCCAGCGGAATCTCCTCTTCGGATCCGTCGTCCCGGATGACCCGCGCGGTCTTTGCCGCCATGTCGAGAAGCGCGCGGATCGCCTTGCCAGTGCCTTCACGGGCGCGCAATTCCATCACCTGGCCAAGCAGCACAAGCGTCACGATCACCGCCGCCGCCTCGAAATAGACGCCGACATGACCTTCGGCGTCGCGAAATCCGTCCGGGAATATGCCGGGTGCCAGAACGGCGACGACGCTGAAGAGCCAGGCCGCGATTACCCCCATACCGATCAGGGAGAACATGTTGAGATTCATCGTCCGGAACGAATTCCAGCCCCGAACCAGAAACGGCCAGCCGCACCAAAGAACAACCGGGGTTCCGAGAACCAACTCGATCCAGAGGGTTGCGCGCTCGCCGAAAATCTCTCGCACTTCCGGGAAGCCGAGATAGGGACCCATGGTGAGGATCAGAAGCGGAATGGTCAGTACCGTGCCAACCCAGAAACGCCGGGTGAAATCCACCAGTTCGGGGTTCGGGCCGTCGTCCATCGGGACCCCGGACTCAAGCTCCAGCCCCATTCCGCAGATCGGGCAGGAGCCGTGCTCGACCTGGCGAACCTGCGGGTGCATCGGACAGGTGTAGACGGCGCCGTCATAGCCCTCCGGGACGGTATCGTATCTGCCGTCCGCCGGGGCGGCACCAGCGTTATGGTCATGACCGTGGTGATCATGCCCGGCATGGCTGTCGAGCTCCGCCTCGGGCACAAGATGCATCCCGCATTTCGGGCAATCGCCCGGACCGTTCTGCCGTACCTCAGGGTGCATCGGGCAGGCGTAAATGTTGGATTCGGTTTCATGTGAAGCATGGCTTACTTGGTCGTTCATTCGGTTGTCCTCTCGGCGGGATTCGGGTCCAGCCTAATTGTTCCGGCAACTGGAAGGTCAAGGGCTGTCACCACAGAAAGGATCGCTTCGGCCAATAAACCGGCAATTCCGATCGCATTCGTTGGATGGGGTATGGTGTCGGTGGTGATGATCCTTGCCGCACCAGCCGACAGAATGGCGTCCTGAGCGCCGTGCGCAAAGACCGCATGGATAGCCAGGCAGACAGGCGCGGCGGTTCCGGCCGCAAGCAACCTTTCGACGGCACGAGCCATCGTGGACCCCGAAGACGCGATGTCGTCGAGGATCATCGGTGTGCCTTCGCGCAGCGCCGCGCTTTCGGGCACACTGACATCGACACTGCGGTCACCGGATCTCACCTTGCGCAAGACCTCATAGGGCCGTCCGGCCAGCCGGGCCACCTCAGCCACCCATTGTTGGCTTTCGCTGTCAGGGCCCAGAAGAACGGCGTCTGGCAGGTTCGTGCTGATCCAGGTCGCAAGCAGCGGGGCGGATACGGCGCGAATGGCAGGCATCGGGAAGACATTTTGCAGCCGCGCGATGCGGTGCAGATGCGGATCCACGGTCACCAGCCAGTCGAAACTTTCCCCCAGGAATTGCGCGAACAGCGGTGCGCTTACCGCCTGCCCGCGCTCGAAGCGATGGTCCTGCCGCATGTAGCCAAGATAAGGCGCGATCAATCCGACGCGACGCGCGCCCATCTCGCGCGCCGTCGCCGCGGCGAAGCGCAAGGGCAGGGCAAGGCGATCGGGATCGCGCAAAGTCGCCAGAAATGCCACATCGGCCCCGTCCAGATCGCCGGGCAGCGAAATCAGGCTTTCGCCATCTGGGAAGTGGTGCCAGTCGAGAGCGAGCAGGTCCGCCCCAAGCGCGGGTGCCAGGTCTTCGGCAAGCGGCCTCATCTCGGGAAACGCGACAAGGATCATGACACTGCCTCGGACAGCGTCAGCACCCCGGTCTGGGACTCCGCGTAAGCCAGGGCATAGGCCAGTTCGCCTGGTGTCTCGGCATGAAGCTCATAAAGCGGCTGGCCCTTGTCCACCCAATCCCCGATCCGCACCAGAAGGCGGATGCCGGCGCTCTTCTGACGCGGGGCCCCGGCCAGCTTGGCGATGCGTGCGATGCGTCGGTTGTCGATGGCGGTCAACTGGCCCGCATGAGGGGCGCGTATTTCGATCTGCTGCGCTGCGGTTCCGGGTTTGCGGAAACCGCCCTGTGCCGCGCAAATTGCCATGAACTTTGCCTCCGCTGCACCACTATCGAGAAGCGCCTGCGCGCGGTCCCGCCCCCGCCCAGCAACGGCGTGCGGTGCGAGGTCCAGAAGATGTCCGGCCAGATCCAGCGCCCGCGCACGCAGGTCGCCAGGTGCATCCGGCGCGCGCCGCAAAACCGCGAGCACGTCGTGCGCCTCCAGCGCCGGGCCCATGCCACGTCCCACCGGGGCCACGCCATCGCTGATATGTAGCGCCAGGTTCAGACCCAACGCCTTGCCCACCGAAGACAGCCGTATCCCGAGTGCCTCCGCCGCTCCGGCAGACCGCACCTTGGCCGTTGGTCCGACCGGCATGTCGATCAGAACATGGGTGGCACCGGCGGCCGCCTTTTTCGACAGTACGCTCGCTACGAGTTGACCGGTGGAGTCGAAATCGAGGGGGCGTTCGACACGGATAAAATGATCGTCGGCAGGACTGAGGGCGAGCCCGCCACCCCAGACGAGGCAACCGCCCTCGGCTTCGACCACCCGGCGCAGCGCGGCGGCGTCAAGCGCGACGGGCGCCATCACCTCCATGGTGTCGGCGGTTCCGGCAGGCGATGTGATCGCACGGCTCGACGTCTTGGGGATCAGATGCCCCGCCGCCGCGACGATCGCGACGACGATGGGTGTCGTCCGGTTGCCCGGCAATCCGCCGACGCAATGCTTATCGAGGACAGTGTGCTGCCCCCAGTCGAGCGTCTGCCCTGCTTCCTTCATGGCGCGGGTCAGCGCCACGGTTTCGGCCTCGTTCAGCCTGTCGCCGGCGCAGGCGGTCACGAAGGCGGCAAGGTCGAGATCCGATAACCGGCTGTCGAGCGTGTCGCGCACGATCGTCGCGAACCCGGCCCGGTCCAGCCTCTCGCCATAGGCTTTCGCCCGGATCATAGACGCCGAAGCGGGCGGTTCAGGGTGCGAGAAAGCGGCTTCGTCTCCAATCTCAGCGCCAAGCGCGGCCCAGGCGGAAACGGACAATGCCGCCTGGTCCACGGCAAGCCATGCTCCGCGGCGGACGACATTCAGGGTCGCGATGATCCAGCGGTCCTTCAGGTCGATTCGTATGCGTGTCTGGGCAGCAAACCCCTCGGAACGGCAGACGTGACAGTCTTCATGCATGTAGACGACCGGCTGCCGGTAGGTGTCGATGCGGGAAGAGACCAGGGCAAGCGTTTCGGTCATCGCGGCCTGTCCAGGTAGACGGATTCGAGATGTTCGGGCACGCGCACGGATCGCCCTAGCTCGTGTTCGACGCGGAATCGCAGGGTGTCGGCGGTGACAGGTTCCCCATGGGTGAGATAGGTCATCTCGGGGGCGGGACCGGCGGACATCCAGCGCAGGATCTCATCGGCATGTCCGGAAAAGGACTGGAGCTGAACCACTTCGGCCTCGATCTGGAACTCCCGTCCGAACATGCGCAATGTCCGCGCGCCTCCGGCCAGCGCCGCGCCGCGCGTGCCACCGGCCTGGAAACCGGAGAGCAAGATCGCGTTCCGCCGATCGCCGCCGAAGCTGGCCAGATGGTGCAGGATACGCCCGCCGGTCAGCATTCCGCTGGCGGAGACGATGATCATCGGGCCCTGGCGCGTGTTCAGCTCCTTGGATTGCTCGACCGTGTTTACCCTCTTGGCGATCTCGAACATCGCAATGCAGTCTTCGCGGCTGACGTGGTGCTCGGCGTGATGACGGTGATAGATCTCGGTCGCATTCACCGCCATCGGGCTGTTGAGGAACACCGGGACATAGGGAATATCGCCGCGCTCCATCAATCGCGCAATGTGCAG
Source organism: Sulfitobacter sp. M22 (assembly GCF_021736025.1). Classification (NCBI taxonomy): domain Bacteria; kingdom Pseudomonadati; phylum Pseudomonadota; class Alphaproteobacteria; order Rhodobacterales; family Roseobacteraceae; genus Sulfitobacter; species Sulfitobacter sp. M22. The sequence continues at coordinate 109,852 of NZ_WMEC01000005.1, forward strand.
CATCAGCCCCTGCGCCCGTCCGACGGCAAAGGACGGGATCAGCACCGTGCCGCCGCGGGCAAAGGTGCGTTTGAGGATCGGAGCCAGTTCGGCTTCTGGGTCCACGTCGGAATGGGACCGGTTGCCATAGGTGGACTCGCAGACCAGAACATCTGCTCCGCCGAATGGCTGGGGCGATCGCATCAGCGGATCGGGATCATGGCCCAGATCGCCGCTGAAATGGACAACCCTGCCGCCGACCTCAAGCCGGATCTGCGCCGCCCCGAGCAGATGCCCCGCCGGAATGAAACGGGCCGCGATGCCGTCGCCTAAATCTATTCGCCGGTCGAAGGGGTGAAGATCAAAGCGGTCCAGCGCGGCCTTTGCATCCTTGAGCGTATAGAGCGGTTTTGGCTTCTTGTGTTTGGAATATCCCCTCCGCGCGGCAAAGCGCGCCTCTTCTTCCTGGATATGGCCGCTGTCGGGCAGAATAAGCCCGCACAGATCTGCCGTTGCTTCTGTGCAAAGAACCCGCCCGCGAAACCCCGCCCGGATCAGTGTCGGCAGATATCCCGAATGGTCCAGATGAGCATGGGTGAGCAGCACAGTGTCGATGGTGTTGACACGCACAGGGAAAGGTTTGCGATTGCGCGCCCGCAACTGCTTGAAGCCCTGGAACAGCCCGCAATCGACCAGAATGCGCCGCCCCAGGGCCTCGACCAGATAGCGCGATCCCGTCACCGTCCCGGCGGCGCCAAGAAAGCGCAGTTTCGGACGTGCGGTCGGGATCACGTCGCTGTTCCCCTTGCCGCGATGGCGTTGTAAAGGCCGCCGAAGATCAGCGCGGCGTACCAACCGTAGAGAAAGCTCTCGACCAGCCCGATGATGAAGCCCACCGGGGTCAGCCAGACGAAACCGGGCAGCAGACCGGACCAGGTTTCATACATTGCATAGGCGGGAAAGATCAGATCGAATGCGATGCACACAAGGTAGGTCAGCGCCAGGAACAGGCTCAGCGCCCAACCAAGCGGCACAACCGGCAGACGCACACGCCCTGCCCCGGCAGGCCCGCCCATGACGCAGGCCCCGCACGTCATGCGCAGGGCCAGGAAAAGGATCACCGCGACTGCGGTGAAATAGAAAATGGGCATCATGGCTTTCTCCCTTCTTGTCGTGGATCCGGACGGAGCGCGAACACATCCGCTGGACGGCGCCGCTTCAGGATGGGCGCACCAAGCGCCAGACGCCCATCCTGCGGTGGCTTTGCCTCGGCCCTAGCCGCAGCAGCAGCCGGATTTGGCCGGTTTTGCCTTTACGGGTTCCGCGACCTGCGGTTCGACATTTGCTTTCGGCTGCGCGTCGGTCTTGCCACCGCAACATCCGCCCTGTTTTTGCTGTGCTGTGTCTTGCGTCTGAGAAGTTGATCGGTCGTCCATCTGGACCTCCTTTTGTTTGGTTTCGTTCTATAGACGCGCCCCGACCGGAAGCATTACAGAAATTGACAACCTGTCGGTCTTCGTTAGTACAGGAGCAAGTGTATCGCTCTGCCGTAGGAAGGCGTCGATATTGCAGACAGAGTTACTGCATCCCGGCAGGCTATCGGCTGACCGGTGCCATAGGTTACAGCAGCCGCCGCGCGGCCCATCCGATCACCTCGAAACCTCGCGCGCGCCAGCCGCGGGAATGCCAAGCCCGAAGAGTGACTTCGCGGGCATCCGAAAGATCTTGCAGATATTGGGCCTGCAACTGCCCTGCCAGCACGCGGTCATGTGCGACCAGAACCAGCTCCTGATTGACGAACAGGCTTCGGTAGTCGAGGTTAGCTGACCCGATGATCGACCAGCCTGTATCGACGACCGACGTCTTGGCATGCAATGGACGGGGCAGATACTCGTAGACCCTCACGCCCGCCGTGAGAAGCTGCGCATATGCCGCCCGCGTCGCCCAGCCAGCGACCATAGGATCGCTCGTGCGAGGCACCAACACACGGACGTCCACGCCGCGACGCGCGGCATCCTGAAGCGCCCGGTCGACCACGGTGCCCGGACCGAAATAGGGCGACGTCAGATAAACGCAGGTCTGTGCCATCCCGATCAGTCCCGCGTGCAGACAGGCAAGCCTCTTTTGACACTTGCGCGAATAGCTCGGTACCAGCAGTCCTTCGATTGCGTCGGCCTCTTCGGGAATGGCGTTTGATGGAAGCGGGCGGGCGTCCTGCCAGAGCCGGTCGAAGTGGCTTTCGGCAAGCGTCGCCAACGACGCCGGGACACGCACATGTGTATCGCGCTGGCGAGTCTCGCCGTGAAGCCGACGCGAGTTCAACCGGCGGATGTTGAAACCGCTCAGGAACGCTTCCCGGCCGTCCAATATGAGAAGCTTGCGGTGGTTGCGTTGAAAATATCGCAGCGGGTGTCGGAGATCAAAGGGACGAAACCAGCGAAACCGCACGCCGCTGCGTTCCAGTTCCCGCCGAAACTTGTCGAAATTCCGCTGGCCGGCACCGAAAGCGTCGAGATGCAACCGCACGTCAAGCCCGGTTCGCGCTTTGGCTGCGAGCAAGGCGACAAAACGCGCCCCGACTTCGTCGGCGGCAAAGATGTAGGATTCCATCCAGATCGTTTCGGTCGCGCCCTCTATCGCCGCGAGCATCGCATCGAAAAGAGCATCTCCCTCGACGAACAGCTGGAAAGCGCCCTGCCCTTCGCCCAGATTTGGCACACAGATCGCTTGCCGGGCCTGCGGCAACGTCACGGAATTTTGACGAGGTGCGTGCGAGCTGCTCATGATCGCGGCTTACCGCCCCACCGGTCCAGTCGCAACATCGGCGTCACGAAGCCGACGCTATGCTTGGAACGCGAATTCGCAAGGAGGCACATCCGTCAGGTGTCCGCTACTTCATGCGCGCCGTGCTGGGACCAGACACAATTGCAGTTGTTGTGGCTGCAACTGCGATCCTGCAAAGGGTTGCGATAGTGAAATCGGGCGAACGGCAGCAGCAGGCGCATAGGCAACGACAGCCGGTAGGCCTGGCCCAAGGCGTCGTCCGTGTCGTTCGATCCCAGCTTTCCGACCAGGTAGTCGATCCCGCGAGGCCCGCGTGTTCGCCGATCACCGGGTTTCTGCCCTGCATCGCGGTGCGCGGCAATCGGACATTCCCGAAACCCCCGAAGCCTCTCGGTCTTTGCATTTGCAGCCCGGCGTGACGTTCGAAATATGATACAGTCGCCGCGAGATATTCTGCCTGATCGTGAAAGCCCGAGAACATGTAACTGGCCACCGCGCCGCGTCCTTGGTGCACGAGCAAATAGGCGTAGCCCTTCGAGGCTATCTCCGCCCCGAACGCCAGCCACGCACCATCGGCCATGGTCGTGTCAAAGACGTAGCCCACGGCGATGATATCGGCCCGCCGTGGCCCGCCCGCCAGGATCATATTGCCCGCGGTTCTTTTCACGCGATCATTGAATCGCACCTCGACCCCGGCTGCGCGGGCCCGATCCAGCAAGGCCCGGTCGAGCGTTCCCGTGGCATTGCCGCGCCGCAACAGATAGAACAGGGGTTGCGATCCATGCACCCGGTGCGCTGTGGCGCGGCTGTCGAACACGACGCCATCGGTCACGCCAAAATGATCGAAATCTGCGGCGACCCCTGCCTCCGCCAATTCGTCCGGAACGTTCCCGTCGGCGGTCCAGTTTTCAAGGCGTTGAAAGTGGTCGCGGAACCGATGGCCGACATCTTCGTGCCACTCTCGCACCACGACCCGACGATTGGCGTTGGCCAAAACGATTGCACAGACCAGACCTGCGGGACCGGCCCCGACGATTTCAATCGTTTTGTCTTCAGGGTCGGCGGCACCTGGCGTTAGCGCCATCATACGAACCCTCCTCGATGCGATCGACGTCCTGACAGGCCGGGTTTATCTGCGCAATGTGAGTCAGATCCCGTAAGCCCAGGCCGGCAGTCGCCCCATATGAACCTCAACCGTCCTGACACCGGGCACGTTTTCGACGGCAACCCGGATCGCATTCTCCTCGAAATCGCTGTCGGCGACACCCCAGACGGCGACATTCCCCTTGTCCACTGTGTAGTTGATTAGGTTGACCACTGCACCAGGCACTTCTTTCAGAGCCTCTTCAATCTTCGCACGCAGCACGCGGTCGTCCTCCGACGGCTCCGGCAGCGCCCCATCCTGAAGCGCCGACAAGGCGTGGAGCAGGTTCGCCCGGCTCACAATGCCGACCACTTTGCCGGTTCTCACTACCGGCACGCGCTTAATCCGGTGCTTTTCCAGAAGGCTCGCGATTTCCGCGACATTCGTATCCTCTTCTACTGAAACCACATCCCTTGTCATCACGTCCTCGACGCGGTGGCTTTTGAGCTTCACGAAATCCCTGGCAGCATCGCCCGATCCGCCCAGCACCTCGAGCCACCATGACCGGCGTGGTCCGTCTGTTTCGCGGACACGCCGCATGAGGTCGCCTTCGCTGACAAGTCCCTTGAGGTCGCCCTCGGCGTCAACGACGGGCAGCGCGCTGATATTGTGGTCGAGCATCAAGCGTACCGCGTCCTCGATTTGTCCCTCCAGCGGGACCGAGATCACCGATGTTGTCATGATATCCCTGGCTTGCATGTCATAGTCTCCTTCTTGAATTTTGGCTGGTTCAGCACGTCAGGTGCCGATAACGAGTTGCAGGTCGTCGCCCAGATCGTAAGGTGGGATGTCGAGGTTGCGTGGGGCCGGCCCCTTCCGGATCCGGCCCGAGGTATCGTAATGCGATCCGTGGCACGGGCAGAACCAACCGCCGAACTCGCCCACCGCCGACCCATCCTGCCCCAGCGGAATGCACCCCAGATGGGTGCAGACACCGATGACGATCAGCCATTCGCCATCCTCGCCCGCCGCGCGGTTTTCATCCAGCGCTGGCTCTTCACTACTTGCGTTCGGATTCTCGACTGCTTCGTCAACAGGATCGGGAAGCTGGTCGAGATCGACAGCTCGTGCAGCCTCAATTGCGGCTGGTGACCGGCGCCAGACGAAGACCGGGCGCCCCTGCCATTTCACGGTAATACGTTGACCCGGTTCGACGCCGGAAAGATCAACCCTGACCGTGCCGGACGCGGTCACGTCGGCCGAGGGGTTCATCGAATTGATCAACGGCCAGACCGCCGCGCCTGCGGCAATCGCGCCGGTTGAGGCCGTTGCGTAATACAGGAAATCGCGGCGCTCTGTTGCGGGCAATTGATTGGTTTCGTCAATGGTCTGGCGCATCATGATTCCTCCGATTTGACGTTCATTTTGGCTGCGGCGACAGGGCTTTCGACGTGAACACCCGCATCGACATGCAGCACCTCGCCCGTGATGCCGCCGGTATATTCGCTGGCGAACAGCAGGGCGGCGCGGCCCACCTCGTCGGCCGTGACGTTGCGCCGCAATGGGGCAACTCGCGCGGTCGCGTCCAGAAGACCCGCAAAGCCGGTCAGCCCGGACGCCGCGCGGGTCATCACGGGTCCCGCCGAAATGGCGTTGACGCGGATGTTCGACGGCCCGAGTTCGTGAGCCAGATAGCGCACGGTGGCTTCAAGCGCCGCCTTGACCGGCCCCATCACGTTGTAATTCTCCACCACACGTTCGCCACCCAGATAGCTCAGAATGATCAGGCTGCCGCCGCTTTTCATCAGGGGCTCGGCAAGATGCGCCATGCGGATCAGCGATTGGACGGACACATGCATCGCTTGGGAAAACCCTGCAGCCGAACAGTCAGTCAGGCGGCCATGAAGGTCGCCGGGCGGCACGCTGCCCACGGCATGAAGGATGAAATCCAATTTTCCCCAGCGGTCCGTGATGGCGTCGAAGACAGCGTCGAGTTCGTGCGGCGCATTCACGTCACAGGGCAGCAGGATCGGCGCTTCGAGACGTGCAGCCAATGGCACCACATGAGGTTTGGTGCGCTCATCGACGTAGGTGATGGCGAGCTCGGCACCCGCTTGACGGAAATGCAGGGCAGCAGGCCACGCCAGACTGCGATCATTGGCGATGCCGACAACCAGACCCTTCCGGCCGGACAGATCAAGCAGTTCCGCAGGATCGCAGCATGCGTCGAATTCAGGCATTCTCCGACACTGCCTCGGTATCGGCGGAAGCTTCGGTCTTCTTGTCGTGCGCACCATGACGCTTGGCCGACTTGCCATGTTTGTGTCCGCCATGTCCGTGCCCGAAAAGGTGCATGGCGGCCATTCCGCCGAAGACGAGAACCAAAACCCAGTTTTCAAAAAGCCATTCCATAATTGTTCATTCCTTTTTTGATGAGGCCGACAGTTTTTCCGCCTGTGTGACTGCCGCGGCGAACGGGAAATTGCCGAACATCGCGCCGAAGACATGGGTGATCCAGGCATCGCGTCCCTTGCGCCATGCGCCTATACCCTCGCCGGTGCGCGCCGACAGCGCACGCTCGGCCACGATCGCGGGGTGGTCGTCCGGCAATGGTGAGCGCGTCTCGCGCAGCGTTTCGGCGGTGGACTTGATCAGGGCCATCCACGGGTTCACCTGTTCGGAGAACATCATTCTGGTCCAGCGCATGGGGTGCAGCGCACGGAGCGCCTCAGCGCTGGCCGGGGTCGTCGCGGCGCGGATCCAAGGACTGACGAAAGTCGAATAGACCGCCTCGTTGATCCGCGATATCTGCGCCACTTGTTTCAAGGCCGCATCGTCCGATGCAATGCCCAGATCATCGACCTCGCGCGGCTCGAATCGCACCTCAAAATCGCCGGTCTCGCAGTCCGGGTCACCCGACGGGTTGTCGATCACCATCTCGTAGAGACCCGGGGAAAGGGCCTCGACATCGTCCAGGCTTTCCAGAATCGCACGATGCTGGAGCCGCGCGACAGAGCCGGAGACGAAGATGCCCAGATGCCCGACACGCGGATGCGTCATATAGACGATGCGCTGCCCGGCTGCCTTGAGCGCATCGGTATCGGGATAAAGCTTGCCAATCCACCCCATTGCCTGTTCGGGCGGCGTGATGTTGTCACCGTCCGAGGCGAAGATGATCAGTGGATTGCTGATGCGCTTAAGATCGACGGTGCAATGCGCATCCAGCTGCATCTCGCCCTGTTCCAGCCGGTTGCCGATGAACAGGTTCTGCGTGATGCCGAGGATTTCCTCGCGGCTGAGCGTGTAGTAGCCATTCCACCAGCGTTCGAACTCAAGGAACCGCTCGCGTTCGGTGTCGGCATGGGCAAAGAGGTTCGCGTATTTGTCCCAGATCGCCTTTTCGGGTTGCAGGGTCTCAAAATTCTGCGCCAGCCAGGCACCGTCGAACCGCCCGTCCCCCAGATCGGAGATCATATGGGCGGCCCATGCCCCGCCCGACAGTGCGCCCATCATCCGCATCGGGCTGCTTGCCGCCTCGCCCGACCAGTAGCTGAGCGGCGAGCCGTTCAGCACCACGGGTCCGGTCAGACCGTCGCAATCCGCCGCCAGCAGCGTGGCCGCCCAACCGGCCTGGCAATTGGCGTAGAGCACGGGGGCTGTGTCCGGGTGACGGCGAGCGACCTCGGAGACGAAGTCGCGCAAGGCATAATGCACATCCGACAGCGTCTGATGTGGCATGGGCTCGGGGTAGAAGATCACGAAATAGACCGGATGGCCCTCGTGCATCGCCATGCCGACCTCGCTGTCGCGCTTGAACCCGCCGATACCGGGCCCGTGCCCGGCGCGCGGATCGATGACGATCACGGGCGGCTTGGCCTCGTCCACGCAATCGTCCCAGCAATCGTCGCCGACCCGCGTGATCCTGAGCAGCGCGTAGTTGGCCGACCGCTCAAAGGTGCGTGCGTCCAGCAGCAGTTCGTAATCGAAATCCAGTAGCGGCGGCATGCCCTGCCGCTCATGCGCGATCATGTTGTCGGCGCGTTCACCCAGCGTGTCGAGAAACAGCATCCAGCGTTCAAAGGCGTCTTGAGCATAGGAAACGTGAGTGCCTATCTTCGCGTCATCGGAGGCAGCTGCGGGGGGGTGCTCCGGCGCCACGGTTGCAAGCGCAAGCTCTTATTCATCGCTGATTTCCTTCTCATAGTTGGTCTTTGCGGGCGGTCTCTTCGCATCCAGCAGAAGCACGAAATCCTTCGCCACATCCTCGCGCAGACCGGAAAGGAGATAGGTCGCATCGCCAGGTGCAATGCCCAGTGCACTTGCCGCAAGTGTCCGGGGTTGTTTCATCACTTCCACACGGTTGAACATCGCGCGCGCCATCGGGGCATCTGCGTACGCGGAGGTCTCGGCACATGCGCAGGTCATCCGGGAAAAAAAGACGCGAAGATCGTCATCGGATGATGGTTGACGGGGTACTCCCGAGTTCCAATCCGACGTGATACGTGGCATGTTCAATTTCTCCTGCGGTTGTGCCTTCGGGCAGACTCACAGAAGAAGACGCTGGATCATGGAAATCGTTACAGACCCGACTTCGCTGCGATCAGGATAGTTGTCCCTCTTCTTCGCAATCAGTCTCGTGTTTGTCGTTCTCGCAGCCCTCGGGCGGACAGTAACAATCGTCCCGGTCCTCTTGGCAGCACTTGCCGCAATGCGTTGTAAGCGCCTCGCGCAAAGCAGTGCGTGCCCGGTGTAGCCGGACACCAAGTGCGTTGCGGTTAAGCCGCAGATCGGCTGCCACGCTTTCGCGATCCTCTTCGCCGAAATCGATGCGCCGGATCAGTTCGGCATCCGCCGGGCGCAGTTCGGAAATCAGCCCGCCATGGCAGGTGCACAGCCGCGCCATCTGTGAGGGCGCATCGGCAATCCATTCCTCTGGTTCGCGCGCCGCCGCCGCCGCCAGGCGGCTGCGCCGGGTCCCTTTGCGGTAGTGATCGTTCAAAGTGGACCGCAGGATTGTGTAGAGCCACGCATCCATTCGTTCGACGTCTCGGAGCTGATCCTTGCGTGACAGCACGCGGATGCAGAAGTCTTGCAGGACATCCTCTGCATCTGCGCGGTTGCCAAGCCGTTTGACCAGAAATCCCATAAACGCTCCGCGCCCGTCCAACAGGGCGCGTTCCGGCGAAGCGTCGGGCACATCGGGCTTGCCACTGTCTTGCGATGCCATGATGTCTCTGCCCTTTCCAAGAGGTTTGCGAAGGTGCGATCAGCGCTGATTCGAGCATTGTCTCTCTAACGTACAATTTGCCCCTCCGCGCGTCACTCTGAATAAGCAACACACATTCGTATCGAAGCAAACAGGCTTTCGACGAAGACAATAGCCAAAACGACCGTTTGAAAACAGGTTAACAGGTTGTTCTGTATTATCGACCTTGAGACCGCCGTGCTCCCTTAAGATTGACGAACACGATCCCCAAAATGACCAGCGCAATACCGGAAAATTGAATCCCGGACAGGCGTTCCCCGAAAAACAAGGCACCAATTGAAAGACCGAAGATTGGAACAAGAAAGCTGAACACAATCGCCCGGTTCAGCTCAACTGCCTCCAGCACGGAAAACCAGAGCCAATACACCAGCGCTGAGCCGAACAGGGCCAGCCCCAAAAGCGATGCCGTGAAGACCGCGTTCCATTGAATGGCGTTTTGATCTTCCTGCGCGAGGGCTGCCAACCCAAGTGGCACGCTGCCGATGAGCAACTGTAACCCCATTGCGAAAAGCCCGTCCACTGTGCCAGCGATGGACTTGATCGCCACGTTGCTGATGGTCACCCCAACCGCGGCCAAAACGATATAGGCGAAACCGATGGCCGACCCCTCTTGCCCTCCATCAAGCAATTGCGGCAGCGCGATCACGAGGATTCCCATGAATCCGATCGAAAGGCCGACCCAACCGACCTTCGGCAGCCTTTCGCCAAGCCATACAACACCCAGTATTGCGGCCAGCAGCGGCTGCGCGTTTGCGATGACCGTGGCGAGGCCCGGAGACACGAATTCTGCTGCATGAAACATGCCCAGAAATCCCAAACTTGTCGCACCAATCCCGACGATCCCCAAGGTCAACCACGTGCGCCAACCGCGCGGGAATGGTCTGCGCAAAATCATGGCCAGACCCACCAAAGTTGCTCCGGCCAGAACTGCGCGCATTGTCGCAAAAGTCAGATGCGGCGAGTATTGCAGCCCTGCCGTGATCAACGGAAAGCACGCCGCCCACAGGAACATGGCCAAAACGATTTTGGTTATGACAGTCGGCGACATCGAGATTTCCTTTCCAAGTCAGAAGTGGCAGGAATTGCAGAAATTTTCCGATGTGCCAACTCAGGGGCGAAGTAAGAAGACGCTGCGGCAGCCGAAACCTTACGCATTCCTGGGCATACGCCCGTTGGCCCGGGTTCCAAAAGACCGCGCATGTGCATACCCAACAGCAAAACCACCAACAATCAGGTCACCCGAAGCACCCGAAAAAGTGTAACGTTCTCGATGGTTCGGCGTCTTACTTTTCAGAGGTGTATCATGAATCACGACCCGAATGATCGGTTATCCACAGCAGATCAGCCCAACACAGCCGCCAAGGATGTGGACATCGCTGTCCGTCGCTCGCTGGTGGAAGGTCGGCAGCATATCCTGAATTTCCTGCGTCGGCGACTGGGAGATCCGGAGGCAGCCGAGGATGTCCTGCAAACGTTCATGCTGCGCGCCATTGACCGCTCCGAGCAACTTCGCGATGTGCGCGCCGTTCGTGGCTGGCTCGGCAAGATTCTGGCGTCGTCCATCGCCGACTACGGTCGCAAGGTTTCGCGAAGGCGCCAAAGGGAGGTGGTCATGGCCCCAACCGACCTGGACAGCTTCCAAGACGGGTTCGACGAAGAACTCGACGAGGCGATATGCAATTGTCTGTACAAGCTGCTGCCGACGCTCAGACCGGAATATGCCGATGTCATCTGGCGCGTCGATCTTCAGGAGCAGCCGCGCGAGGCTGTCGCCAAAGACCTCGGCATCACCATGAACAACCTCACGGTCCGTCTTCACCGGGGTCGGCAGGCGTTGAAGACAAGGTTGGAACAGATGTGCCTGACCTGCCCGGTTCATGGCTTTCTCGATTGCGATTGCGACGCAGCGGAAAAGGCCCGCGCTCGTTTTCAAGCGATGAAGGACGACGCCGGAGCGAAAACGACGGACTGAGCCCCGATGTGCTGGCCTTCTCTCACCGGCGTGTCTGCAATTCACTGATCGCGTTCTATTGTCCGCCAGCGAGGACACGCCGATCCGTTTTCCAAGGGTTCCGCCTACGCACGCCTGTGCACCGCGGGCACCGTGTCGGCAGGCCGCTGCGCTGTAATGAACCTTGTCATCTTTCGTCTGTTTTATCAGAAAGCGGCGGTTGACGCCGCCTGCCGACAAAAAACAAGACGGAGCAAGCGATCATGTCCAATAGCGAAACCTCTCCCGACGAAGGCTTTGAACAAGAAGGTAGCCGGATTGAAACCGGACGTCTCGCACCGGGACGGGCGGCCATGTGGTTGCTCGCCAAATCGCTGCGACGCCTCGTTCAAAACGGACGCCTCACCATCTACGATCCCTGCGGCCAGACGTGGCATTTCGGCCCCGGCGGCGAACCCGCCGTTTCCGTCCGTTTGACCGAAAAGGTGCTGCCTGTGCAACTTCTGGTGAACCCCAGCATTGCACTTGGCGAGGCTTATATGGACGGGACGCTGCGCATTGAAACTGGCAGCCTGCGCGACCTCCTCTCGATCTGCATGACCGACATAGATACTATCGACGCATTGCCTGGCAGACGATTGACCCGCTGGCTGGACGCATTCCTGAGCCGCAGGCTGCATCATAATCCGATCAGCCGGTCTCACGCGAACGTGGCGCATCACTACGACATCTCGACCGAACTCTACGACCTTTTTCTGGATGCGGATCGACAATACTCCTGCGCCTACTTCCCGATCGGGACCGAAACGTTGGACGAGGCCCAGGCCTTCAAGAAAAAGCACATCGCAGCAAAGCTCTTGATGCGACCCGGTCTGGAGGTTCTCGACATCGGCTCGGGCTGGGGCGGGCTGGCGATGGAGCTTGCCCAGCAACACGAGGCGCGCGTGACCGGGCTCAGCCTCTCGACCGAACAGATTGCCGCTGCCCGCGAACGTGCCCAGCAAACCGGCCTGTTTGATCAGGTGGCCTTTGAACGGCGCGATTACCGCGAAGAGCATGGGCTATACGATCGCGTCGTGTCCGTAGGTATGTTCGAGCATGTGGGCCGCAGCGGATTCGATGCGTTTTTTACCACCCTTCAGCGCGTTCTCAGGCCCGATGGCGTCGCACTTTTGCATGCGATCGGCAGGATGGCGCCCAAAGGCGGCAGCGATCCGTGGATCCGCAAATACGTCTTCCCCGGTGGCTATCTGCCCACGCTGTCCGAAACCATAGCGGCAGCAGAGCGTGCGGGGATGTGGGTCACGGATGTCGAGGTCCTGCGGTTGCATTACGCCGAGACGCTGCGACACTGGTCCGAACGGTTCGCCGCCGAGCGCGAGACTGCGCGCATGCTTTACGACGAGCGGTTCTGCCGTATGTGGGAATTCTATCTGGCTGTCTGCGAAATGGCGTTCCGGAATGGGCGGTTGATGGTCTTCCAGATCCAGCTTGCCAAGCGCCGTGATGCGGTTCCGCTGACCCGTGACTATATCGCCGAAACTGAGACAGGTCAGATCGCCGGGAATATATCGTCCGACACAAACACGAGGAGAACATCATGACAGACGCAAAACGGATCAGAGTAGCCGTGAACGGATACGGCGTGATCGGCAAACGCGTGGCGGACGCGGTTTCCGTGCAAAAGGACATGGACCTGATCGGCGTGGCGGATGTCGTCGCCGACTGGCGGGCCCGCATGGCGATCTCGAAGGGCTTCGCGCTTTACTCGGCCGATCCGGATCGCGCCCCGGCCATGCGCGCAGGCGGTCTCGACGTGATCGGAGGGCTCGACGATCTGCTCGCCTCTGCCGACATCGTGGTGGACTGCACACCCAAAAAAGTCGCCGCGCGCAACGTCGAAACCTACCGCGAAAGAGGTATCCGGTTCATCGTTCATGGCGGCGAAAAGCACGAAGTGACCGGCCATTCCTTCGTCGCCGAAGCGAACTATGCAAGCACGATTGGGCGGGACAGTACCCGCGTCGTGTCCTGCAACACGACCTCGATCGTCCGCACCCTCACAGCGCTGAAAGATGCAGGGCTTTTGGGCTCAGCGCGCGGAACGCTTCTGCGGCGCGCCACAGACCCGTGGGAAAGCCATCTGGGCGGAATCATGAACACGCTTGTCCCCGAACCCGAGATTCCCAGCCATCAGGGCCCGGATGCACAAAGCGTCGACCCCGATCTCGATGTGATCACGATGGCCGTGAAGGTGCCGCAGACCCTTGCCCATCTGCACTACTGGTCGGTCAGGATGCCGCGCAAGGCCTCCAAGGACGAGGTGCTGGAAGCGTTCCGCGCCTCCTCCCGCATCGCGTTGATCCGGATGGCGGACGGGCTGGGCGCCCTTAACGCGGTCAAGGAGATGATGGCGGACTTCGGACGCCCCAACGACAGCCTCTATGAGGTGGCTCTGTGGGAGGACATGCTCAAGGTCGAGGGCGACGAATTGTACTATGCCTACATGGTCGACAACCAAGCCATCGTGATCCCCGAAACCATCGACGCGATCCGCGCCCTGACGGAAGCCGAGCGAGACGGATCGGCGTCGATTGCGCGTACGAACGCGGCGCTTGGGGTCGGGACATTTACGGCGACCTGACAGCCCCCAGCAACAGGATCCAGACCTTTGCGGGCAGGACCGATCAGCCAGCCGCCATGCCCCCGTCGACGGGATATTGCGCTCCGGTGATGAATGCGGAATCATCGGAAGCGAGGAACAGGACCAGATTGGCGATATCGAGGCTTTCGCCGTATCGACCCAGCGGGATCGTTTCGGCAAGCTGTTGCTTCATCTCGTCGCCGTGGCCGGGATTGAACCCTTCCTCCAGCGACCGCATCATCCGCGTGTTGACCGGCGAGGGATGCACGGAGTTGACGCGCACGTTGTGCCTTGCGACCTCTATCGCGGCGGCGCGCGTCAAACCGACGACGGCATGTTTCGACGTGATGTAAGGTGCGACGTTCGGGCTGCCGTTGAGGCCCGCAATCGACGACATGTTGATCACGCTGCCGCATTTCTGCCCAGTCATCACCGGCAGGACATGCTGCAAACCAAGAAACGCGCCGCGCACATTTACCGCCATCACGCGGTCGAAATCCTCGATCTTCTGATCGACCAGCGGCGCGACCATGCCTTCGACTCCGGCGTTGTTGAAGAACACGTCGATGCGCCCGAACTTCTCGACGGTCTGCGCGACGTATCTCTTGCAATCCTCGACCGATGAGACGTCGGCGGCGATTGTCAGCAGGTCGTCCGGATTGCCCAGATCTCCCGCAGCATCCGACAGGTCGTCAACGTGGAGGTCCACAAGCGCAACCTTGGCCCCCTCACTCAAGAAAAGCCGGGCGGTTTCCAGACCGATGCCTGCCGCTCCTCCAGTGATCAGGGTGACTTTTTCTGCCAGACGTTTCATCGAATATGCTCCTTGGGTTCAGTTGTTTACGATCATCGTGCCCGCCTTGCCATCTAGCAGGGCAAGCGCATCCTCCAGGCGACCCACGGAGGCGAAACGCGCACGATCGGATACGAAAGTCGCGGCGGCGGCCACCTTCGGCGCCATCGAGCCGTCGGGCAAGTCCAGACGCACTGCGTCCTCCGGCGACACCTGCCTAATAGCCGACTGCGTTTCGGTGCCGAAGTCGCGGAACACGGCCTCGACGTCAGTCAGCAGCAACAGCGCGTCGGCGTTCAGCTTGTGTGCCAGAAGCGCCGTCGCGTGATCCTTGTCGATCACCGCCTCGACCCCGATCAGCGAACCGTCGGCACGCCGGACGACCGGAATGCCACCGCCGCCTGCGCAGATCAGCGTCACGTCCTGCTCGAGCAGCAGTTCCAGCACCTTCAGGTCGGGAATGCCACTCGGCATCGGCGACGGCACCACGCGGCGCCAATGCGCGCCATCCGCAGCAATGCTCCACCCCCGCGCCTGCGCGAGCCGTTCGGCTTCCGCCTTGTCATAGACCGGGCCGATGAACTTGGTGGGTTTGGCGAAGGCCGGGTCTTTGGGATCGACCTCGATCTGGGTCAGCAGGGTCGCGACCGGGCGGTCATGGCCCAGGGCGTTTTCAAGCGCCTGCTCGATCATGTAACCGATCATGCCATCGGTTTCCGCCCCCAGCACATCCAGCGGGAACACTGCATCGGGTTTGTAGGCCGCACCCTGCAATGCAAGCAGGCCGATTTGCGGCCCGTTGCCGTGGGTGACGACCAGCCGGTGTCCGGCCTTGATGATCTGCGCCAGCGCGGTAGCCGCGGTGGCGACGTTCTCGCGCTGCGCCTTGGCGGTCAGCGGCTCGCCACGGCGCAACAATGCATTGCCCCCCAATGCGGCGACAACCAGCACCGCTAGTTGTCCAGCGTGGCGACGAGCACCGCCTTAATCGTGTGCAGCCGGTTCTCGGCCTGATCGAACACGATGGAGGCCGGGCTTTCGAACACCTCTTCGGTGACTTCCATCGCCGTGATGCCGAATTCCTCTTCGATATCGGCGCCGACTTCGGTCTCGGCATTGTGGAAGGCGGGCAGGCAATGCATGAACTTGGCCCTCGGATTGCCGGTTTTGGCCATCACATCGGAATTCACCTGATAGGGCGTCAGCAGCTCGATCCGTTCCGCCCATTTTTCCTTGGGCTCACCCATCGACACCCAGACATCGGTATAGACGAAATCGACGTCTTTCACCGCGGCGTCCACATCCTCGGTGATCGTGATCCGCGCGCCGGTCTGCACGGCGACGTCATCGGCCTCGTCGCGGATCGCCTGGCCCGGCCACAGGCTTTCGGGCGCGCACAGGCGCACATCCATGCCCATCTTCGCCCCGCCGATCAGCAGGCTGTCACCCATGTTGTTGCCCGCATCGCCCATGAAGCAATAGGCGATCTCGCGCAGCGGCTTGTCGGAATGTTCCTGCATGGTCAGGAAATCGGCAAGGATCTGCGTCGGGTGGAATTCGTCCGTCAGCCCGTTATAGACGGGCACGCCAGCGTATTGCGCCAGCGTCTCGACGATAGGGTGACCAAATCCGCGATATTCGATCGCGTCATAGACCCGGCCTAGCACGCGCGCGGTGTCCTTGACGGTTTCCTTCTTGCCCAGATGCGACCCCGAGGGGCCAAGATAGGTCACATGCGCGCCCTGATCGTGGGCCGCCACCTCAAAGCCGACGCGGGTGCGGGTGCTGTCCTTCTCGAAGATCAGGGCGATTTCCTTGCCGGTCAGGCGCGGAACTTCAGTGCCGGCGTATTTCGCCGCCTTCAGGTCGGCGGAGAGTTTCAGCAAGAAGCTGATTTCCTGCGGCGTGAAGTCGCGCAGGGCCAGGAAATGGCGGTTTCTCAGATTGTAGGACATGGGATTTCCTTATCGTCGGTGGTTCAGATTGCGTCGCGGATCGTCGGGCAACTCATGCAGTGGCTGCCGCCCCTGCCCCGGCCGAGTTCGGCACCGGGGATGGCCAGCACCTCGATCCCGGCCTCCTTCAGTGCGGCGTTGGTGTCGTCGTTGCGGTCATAGCCGATGACGACGCCGGGGCGCAGCGCCAGCACGTTGTTGCCATCATTCCACTGTTCGCGCGATTGCTCCGCGGCGTCGGCCCCGCCGGTGGGCACTAGATGCAGTTTCTTGTGGCCCAGAATTTCAGCGGTGATCTCGAATATGTGGCGCGCATCCCGGCGGATATCGAGCGCGGCCTTGCCCTGACCGGGGCGCAGGTCATAGCAGGTGATCGCATCCGCCACCTCCTTGAAAGTGGTCACCACATCGCCCCCGCAATGGGTGAAAACGGTGTCCAGATGCATCGCCGCGCGCGAACTGGGCATCTGGCAGGCGATCACCCGCGTCACGTCGCCACCCTCGAACAGCGCCTCGGCCAGTTGGCCCACCGCCTGCGGGGTCGATCGTTCGCCCATGCCGACCATGACGACACCGTGCCCGATTGGCATGATGTCGCCGCCTTCCAGCGTGGCCGTCCCGAATTCCCGCGTCGGATCGCCGAACCAGACCCGCACTCGATCCGCGAATGTCGGATAAAACCGGTAGACTGCTGCCATCAGCAGCGTTTCGGGCCGCCGTGCCGCGAAATGCATCGGGTTCAGGCTCACGCCGCCATAAACCCAGGCTGAATTGTCGCGGGTAAAGATGAAATTTGGCAGCGGCGGCAGCACGAAACCGTGGGGGCCAAGGTAGCTGCCGAACATGCCGGAGGGCGTGAAAGGCAGATCGTCCACCCGGATGCCGCCGACCAGCAAACGGGCCAGTTCCGTGCCGGGCAGACCCTCCATCCAGGCACGCAAGTCGTCCCGCATCCCCACGCCGACGTCATTGCGGGTGATGCGGTGGTCGAGAACCCAGGCGCGCGCGTCGGAAATGTCCAGCGTCTCGCCCAGCAGCGCCATCGCATCCAACACCTCGACCCCTTCGCCGCGCATGACATCGGCAAAGACGGCGTGATCCTTGATCGCCTGTTTGACCCAGAACACATCGTCGAACAGCAGGTCTTCGCGGTTGTCCGGTGTCAGACGGCGATGCGCCAGGCCGGGTGGCGATACGATCACCTGCCGCAATGTACCGGCTTCGGAATGAACGCCCAATTTTGGTTCAGACATCTGGAATGCCTCCTTCTTTCTAATCAGAGAATGGCGGCCAGGCTGATCCCGGCCGAGATGAAGACGACGAGGATCAGCAGCAGGGGCCAGACGAAGACGACCCAGCGGTCGAACGACACGCGTCCGATGGCCAGACCGCCGATCACAACCGCAGAGGTGGGCGTGATCAGATTCACGAGCCCGCTCGCCGATTGATAGGCCGTCACCACGAGGTCACGGCCGACCCCCGCGAAATCCCCCAAAGGGGCAAGGATCGGCATCGACAGGACGGCCAGGCCGGACGACGACGGCACGAGAAAGCTCATCCCGATCTCGATCCAAAGCATCAGGTTGATGAACGCGACTTCCGGCAGGCCGCCGAGGGTATCGGCGGCACTGTTCAGGATCGTGTCGGCAATCAGGCCCTGCTCCATGATCACCACGATGCCGCGCGCCAGACCGATCACCAGCGCAACTCCCAGAAGATCCTTCGCTCCGTCGACAAAGGACGACGTTAGCTTCTTCTCCCCCATGCGGGCGACCAGCCCGACGACGATGGCCATGCCGAAGAACAGCGCGCCCATCCGAGCCATCCACCATCCCTGGCTCGAGACACCCCAAATCATTACCGCAAAGGTCGCAAAAAACAGGATCAGGACCAGCTTCTGAGTTCCGCTCAGCTTCGGCTCCTCGAACGTTGCATCCGTCTCGTTCAGAAAAAGCTGCCGGTCGCTGTCGCGTTGCGCAGCGACGACGGACCGGGCCGGGTCGGCCTTAACCTTCGAGGCATAGCGCATGACGTAGGCCACGCAGATCGCGAGGCCGCCCAACAGAAGGACCAGCCGCAGCGCAATACCATCCGTGAACGGGATGCCTGCCGCGTTAGACGCGATCACCGTGGCGAAGGGGTTGATTGTCGATCCCAGCGTGCCGATCCCGGCACCGATCAGGATGATCGCCACGCCGGTCACGGAATCGTAGCCCGCCGCGATCACCACCGGGATCAGAAGCGCGTAAAAGGCCAGCGTTTCCTCGGCCATGCCATAGGTCGTGCCGCCCAGGGCAAAGAGCGACATCAGGATCGGGATCATCCAGATCTCGCGCCCCTTCAGCCGCACCATCGCCGTCTGGATGCCGGTGTCGATGGCATTCGTGGCATTCACCACGCCCAGAAAGCCGCCCAAAAGCAGTACGAACAGCGCCACGTCGATGGCATTTGCGGCATAGCTGTCGGGATCATAAAACCCCGCCACCGGTGCCAGCATGACGTCGATGACCCCCTGTGGATTGGGCTCGACCGTTTGATACGTACCCGGCACGGCGATCTCGCGCCCGACCTCTTCGTTCATGGCGCGGTCATATTGGCCCGCAGGAATAATCCAGGTCAGCGCCGCGACAACAATGATGAGCCCGAACAGGATGGAATAGGCGGTGGGAAACCGCGCCGCCATGCCCTGCCCGTCCGGTGTCTTGGTCGATGATGTGTCAGACATCTCAAGTCCCCCTTCTTCAATGTGATTTCTGCGAGTTTCCGGCGTGAAGCGGCACCTGGCCTGCCTGCGCATCGCCCTGACCGCCGCCGCTGGCGGACCCACTCTTGCCCGCACCAATACCTTCCAGCCGCGTTCGTTTCAGCAGCAGCGCGTTGACCGCCACCAGCGCGGAGCTGCCCGACATGGCAAGTGCTGCCACGGCGGGGCTGATGATCAACGGATAGAACACCCCTGCCGCCATCGGAAAGGCGACCACGTTGTAAGCCACGGCCCAGAACAGGTTCTGGTGCATCTTGCGCAAGGTGGCGCGCGACAACTCGATGGCCCCCACGACATCGTAGGGATCGCTTTTCATCAGCACGACATCGGCGCTTTCCATCGCCACATCCGTACCCGCACCGATGGCAAATCCGACATCGGCCTGGGTCAGCGCGGGTGCGTCGTTGACGCCGTCGCCGACCATGCCGACCTTCTTGCCCTGGGCCTGAAGCTTTTTCACCTTCTCGGCCTTCTGGCCCGGCAGCACGTCGGCCAGCACCATGTCGATGCCCAGCTCGCCCGCGATGCGGCGCGCCGTGCCTTCGTTGTCGCCGGTCAGCATCGCCACCTCGACGCCGCGTTCGCGCAGCTTGGCCACGGCGGCCATCGCACTTGGACGCGGCGCATCAGCGATGGCGATCAGGCCCAGCATCCGTCCGCCCTGCGCTACATGCACAACCGTGCGGCCCTCGCCCTTCAGGCGCTCGGCCTCCGCCGTCAGGGTGCCGACGTCGATACCCTCCTCGTCCATCAGGCGCCGATTGCCTACCAGCACGGTCTTGCCTGCGACTTCGGCGCGCGCGCCGCGGCCTTCGAGGTTGAGAAACTCGGCCATCTGCGGGACGTCGAGGTCCGCAGCGCGTTCGACAATGGCGAGCGCCAGCGGGTGGTCCGAGCCGCGATCGACGGCCGCCGCAGCCCGCAGCGCGTCATCCTCCGCGCCGCCTTCGGCGGCAACGACCTCGACCACGCGCGGTTCGCCCATGGTCAACGTGCCGGTCTTGTCGAAGATGATCACGTCAAGCTTGGTCGCGTCTTCCAGCGCACCGGCATTCTTGAACAGGATACCGTGCTGCGCCCCTAACCCTGTGCCCACCATCACCGCCATCGGCGTAGCAAGCCCAAGCGCGTCCGGGCAGGCGATGACGAAGACGGTGATCGTCAGCGTCAGCGCGAACAAAAGTGGAGAGCCGATCCACCAGAACCAGACCGCGAAGGTTGCAAGCCCGATCACGATGGCGATCAGCACCAGCCATTGTGAGGCTTTGTCGGCCAGAAGCTGGGCGGGTGCCTTGGAGTTCTGCGCCTCCTGCACCAGCTTGACGATCTGCGCCAGCGCGGTGTCGGCCCCGACCTTGGTGGCGCGGTACCGGAAACTGCCGCTCTTGTTAATGGTGGCGCCGATCACGGTGTCGCCGACGGCCTTGTTGACCGGCATGGACTCGCCTGTCAGCATGGATTCGTCGACCAGCGACGCGCCTTCGACAACCTCGCCATCCACCGGGATCTTGTTGCCGGGCCGGATCAGCACGATCTCGCCCTCAAGGACTTCGGAGGTAGGCACCTCGACGTCTTGCCCATCGCGGATAACGGTCGCCATCGGCGGTGCAAGATCGAGCAGTGCGCGGATTGCAGCGGACGCCCCGGCCCGCGCGCGCATCTCCAGCCAGTGACCCAACAGGATGAACACCAGCAGGACCGCCACCGCCTCGTAGAATTGCACGCCCGGAAAGAAGAAGGTAGACCCGACGCTGAACAAATAACCGGTGCCAACCGACAGCACGACCAGGACCGCCATGTTCAGGATGCCGTTGCGCAGCGCCCGCCAAGCGGCGACGAAGAACGGCCAGCTTGGCCAGATAATCGCGGCACTACCCAGGAAGAACAGCCACAGATCCAGTTCCAGCCCGAAGGGCGGCGCGGGTGGCGTGAACAGGCCACCCATCGGCGAATAAGTGAAGATCGGGATGGTGAACAGCAGCGCCACCCAGAAGCGGTTGCGCATGTCGCGGACCATGCTGGGCATGTCCATGCCACCGCCGTGGCCCATCTCGTGCGCCATCGCGTCGTGGCCAGCCGGGGCCTCCGCGCCAGATATTTGATGGTCGGCGTGGCAGACATGGTTCGGAAACCGCTCCCCGGCGCAGTGGAATCCGCAGGCCTCAACCGTGTTGCGCAGCTCTTCCTCGCCCACTGCCGTCTCATCGTAGTGGACTGTCACGCTTGCCGATGCCGGGTTCGCTTCGGCGCTGTGCACGCCGCCGAGAGCTGACAAATGGCGTTCGACCGCGAGATGATCGAGTTCCTCGAACAGCCCGCGGACCTCAAGGGTCAATTTTTTCAATGTTGGCTCCTGTCGACTTTCCTTGCGATCGAGAACGACCGTTTAGGTAAATAGACGTTGCCCACTCTCTGACGTTACAACGTTGGTTGGCAAAAATCGTTACGGTTTGATTTTTTGGCGTGTTCCACCTTCTCGAGTAAGTGACCGAGATACGTCAGTTACAATTCATTTCGTAACGATATCCCTCGTTCAGCGTCTATTTCGATGCAGGGTTCAAGCGAACATGCGGCTGCTGTATGCGTTTTTCGAACATGAAGGCTGAACATTGACGGATTTCACGAAACCAGTCGGCAAGACGCACAAATCCTTTGCCCTCGTGTTAAGTGGTGGCGGGGCGAGAGGCCTGTCACACGCCGGTGTCCTACGCACCCTCGTCGCAAGGGGCTATATCCCGAGCGTGATCGTAGGGGTGTCCATGGGTGCGGTCGTCGGCACCACATACGCCATGAACGACGATTGGTTCGACGCATTGGTCGGCATGGACACCAGCGGGTTTCCGGCAACCCCGGACTTTCGCTTGCCAGGTCTAACCGCTAGGATGAAAGGCCTTCGAACCGCTTTGCTTGCCGCGCGGGACATGTACTTCGGCTGGGGAGTTGGCGCGCCTACCGAGACATGGGGCCGCAGCGTCCTGTCCGATCTGACGCAAGGTAAAAATCTTGAGGATGGTCGCATCCCGATCTTTGTCTGCGCGACGGATATGCTGACCGGGAAACGTGTGGTTTTCGGCAAGGGGAATGCCGCAGATTACATTTATGCCAGCGCGGCGCTCGCCGGAATATTGCCACCCCTGGTCGATGGACCGCATGTGCTGATGGACGGAGCCTATGCTGACATAGCGCCGGTCGACGTTGCAAGGGCTACAAGTGCCGAGATCGTGATCGCTGTCGACCCAAGCCAGCGCGAAAACACCATTGGCCCAAAAAACGGGATGCAGGCGATGCTGCGATCCATAGAAGTCTGCCAGTATGAACATGCACGGTTGAGGTTCGCGCAGGCGGACCTTGTGATCCAGCCTGAATTCGGACAGTCGATCGGCACACTTGAATTTGGTCTAAAGCGCCACTGTATCGCGGCTGGGGCCGTGGCCACCCGCCGCGCTTATGGTGATATCGAGACGCTGCTTAATCCCGGAAATGCGGAGCGAATGGCCGAGCCGCTGGCAGGCTAGGATAGCAAGATCACCACTTTGACCGACTGGCACAAAACCGCGCCTTAAGTCACCCGGGAAACACTCCCGCAAACAGCCCCATCAGCGCCGTGACCAGCGCGGTCGCACCTAGCACAACCGACAACGGCAGCGCGACCTCCGCCCGAACCGCGTCGCCATCGCGCGCCTGATACATGGGCACCACGATGCGCAGATAGACCGCCAGCGCCAGCACACTGTTGAGGATACCGATCACCGCCAGCCACAAATAGCCCGCCTCGATCGCGGCACCGAACAGCAGAACCTTGCCGACAAAGCCGAAGAGCGGAGGAATGCCGGTGAGCGACAGCAGGAACACGACCATCGCCACGCCGACCACCGGGCGGGCGCGACCGAAGCCCTTGAAATCGTCCAGATCGCGGCCCGCGATCATGATGACGGCAAAGGCCCCGAGGTTCATCGCCACATAGGCCGCGCCGAACACGATCACCGAAGGCAGCGCCAGCGGGCTGGTGCCAAGCGCCACGATCCCCAGCATGAAATAGCCCGCCTGCGCCACCGAGGAATAGGCCAGCAGCCGCACGACATTGGTCTGCACCAGCGCCGCCAGATAGCCGAATGTCATCGTCACCGCCGCGATCAGCGCGACGACGAACGGCCAGCCGGTGGCTACCGGCAGATCGCGCAGCACCTGCGCAAAGGCGAAGATCGCGGCAACCTTGGTGATGACCGACAGGAACGCCGCGACCGAGACCGGCGCGCCGTCATAGGCGTCCGGTGCCCAGAACTGGAACGGCACCAGCGCCGCCTTGTAGCCCAGCCCGATCAGCACCGCGACCAGCCCCGCCAGCGCGATCAGCGGCTTGTCCTGAAGCGCACCAAGCTCGGAAAAAAGCGTCGATCCGGCACCACCGAACCAGAAGGTCAGCCCGTAGATCATCACCGATCCGGTGACGGCGCCGAACACCAGATATTTCATCGCCGCCTCGGTCGCCGCATCGTCGCGCGGCCAGGCCACCATTGCGAATGATCCCAGTCCGGTCAGCACTACGCCAAGGACCAGCAGCATCATGTCGCCACCGCCCGCCAGCATCAGCGCCCCCAGCGTCACGAGGCAAAGCAGCGTATAGACACTTCCCTCGCGGTCCTTACCGGCGATCTCGGCCCACGTCATCAGAAGCGCCAGCGCGGTGCCTGGCAGCAGGATCAGCTTGGCCCAGCCGGACAGCAGATCGACGCGGTAGGTGCCGCCAAAGACGGTGGTGTCGGCCTCCAGCAGCGGAAGGGTCAGCGCGGTGGACAGACCCAGCCCGATCAGCCCGAACGCCAACGCCAGACGGGGCGCGCGCAGCATCTCGGCCACCAGCATCAGCACGACAGTGGAGGCCAGCATCAGCTCGGGAAACAGAAAGGACAGGTCGCGCGCCATTAGAATTGCAGTGCCCGCATCGTCGCATCAATCATGCCCAGCAACCAGGACGGCGCGACCCCGATAAGGATGATGAGGATGAGCAACGGCACGATGGCCAGCATCTCGCCGCGGTCCAGATCGGGCATCGCCGCCCATTTCTCGTTTGGCTCGCCCAGAAACACCGCCGCGATCGCGCGCAGGTAAAGCCCCGCCGTTACCACAATGGCGATAATCACCACGATGGCCCAGGGCTGCGCATTCAGCGTGGCCAGGAAGATCTGAAATTCAGCCGGGAAATGCGCCAGCCCCGGCAGCCCGAGCGAGGCAAAGGCCGACAGCACGAAGGCCCAGCCCAGCCATGGCACCTGCCCCAGCAGCCCGCCGAACGCGGTCATCTCGCGTTCGTGGGCGCGCGACTGCAACATGCCGACGAGAAAAAACAACGCCCCGGTGACGATGCCGTGGCTGACCATCTGCAAGGTCGCACCATTGAGCGCGACCGCCCGCAGGTCAGGGTCCAGCGTCAGCGCCGCCACCGCGACGCCGATCACCACATAGCCCATGTGGTTCACCGACGTATAGGCGATCATCTTCTTCAGATCTGACTGCGCCAGCGCCACGAAGGCACCGTAAAGGGCGCTGAATACGCCAAAGGCCAGCACCACCTGACCGGCCTGCGCAAAGGCGTCGGGCGTCATCTGTAAGGCGAAACGCACAAGGCCGTATGTGCCGAATTTCAGCATCACGCCGGCCAGGATCACACTGCCGACCGTGGGGGCCTGCACGTGGGCCGCCGGCAGCCAAGTATGCACCGGAAAGGACGGAATCTTGACCGCGAAGGTGAACAGCATCGCGATCAGCGCCAGCATCGCCGCCAGCCCGGTCAGCGGCGGGGTCTCGATCCACAGACGCATGTCGAAACTTCCCGTGGCCAGATACAGCCCGATGATCGCCAGCAAAAGCGGCAGCGAGCCTAGCAGCGTGTAGATGAAGAACATCAGTCCGGCGCGCTGGCGCTCTTCATAGCCCCAGCCGACGATCATGAAATACATGCCGACCAGCGACACTTCAAAGAAGACGTAGAACAAGAGCGCGTCCAGCGCCGCGAAGGTGCCGATCGACGCGGTTTCCAGCATCAGCATCAGCGCGACAAAG
>NZ_WMEC01000006.1:0-70000 GCF_021736025.1 Sulfitobacter sp. M22
GAACAAGATCGCAATCGCCACCACCTGCAACAGCACGAAGGGCAGGATGCCTTTGTAGATCGCGCTGGTGGGCAGGTCCGCCGGGGCGACGCCGCGCAGGTAAAAGAGCGCGAAGCCAAAGGGCGGCGTCAGGAACGAGGTTTGCAGGTTCACGCCGACAAGCACGCCCAGCCAGATCGGATCGACATCCAGCATCAGCAGCACCGGTGCGGTGATCGGGATCACGATAAAGATGATCTCGAACGTGTCGAGGATGAAGCCCAGGAAGAACATGATCAGCATAACGACTGCAACAGCGGCGAGCGTGCCACCGGGCAGATTGCTGAGGAATTCATGCACCAGATTGTCGCCCCCCATCATGCGGAACACGACAGAGAAAACCGACGCCCCGAGCAGGATCACAAAGACCATGCTGGTGATCGTTGCCGTCGCGATCATGGTTTCCTTGAGCACCCCAAAGGACAATCGCCAACGCAGCGCTGCTAGGATCATGGCACCCACAGCCCCTACGGATGCTGCCTCTGTCGGGGTGGCGATGCCGCCCAGAATAGAGCCTAAAACGGCCATAATCAGAGCCAAAGGCGGTACCAATGCGACAAAGACCTCGCGCAGCAGGGCCGATTTTTCATCTGCCGGAACCGGTGTCGCGGGGCAGGATTCTGGATCGGTTGCGGCTTTGAACAAAACGTATCCAAGGTACAACGATACGAGCAGCAGACCGGGCAGCAAGGCGCCGGCAAAAAGATCGCCGACAGACACGGGCGTCGGGGCATAATTGCCCTTGGCCATCTGCACCTGCGAGTTAATGCCCGACAGCATATCGCCCATGAAGATCAAGACGGTAGAGGGGGGGATGATTTGCCCCAGGGTACCGCTGGCACAGATAACGCCAGTCGCCAGTTTCGGGTCATACCCCGCGCGTAGCATCGCGGGCAGCGAGATCAGCCCCATAGTCACCACTGTCGCGCCCACAACCCCGGTAGAGGCCGCAAGCATGGCACCGACCAGCACGACAGAGATACCAAGCCCGCCACGCATATTGCCGAACATCTTGCCCATCGTAAGCAACAGCTGTTCAGCGATCTGGCTGCGTTCAAGCATCACGCCCATAAAGATGAACAGGGGCACGGCCACAAGGACCTCGTTTGTCATGAAGCCGATATAGCGGTTTGGCAAAGACCCGAAATTCGACGGATCGAACACGCCCAAAGCCATGCCTACACCGCAGAATAGTAACGATGTACCGGCGAGGGTGAAGGCAACCGGAAAGCCCAGAAGCAAAAAGCCGATGACCCCAAAGAACATCAGCGCGGCGAGCATCTCGCCAATCATTATCGGGTCCATCAGGCGGCTCCCTTAGTGGCGGCGGGTTTGATGGCATCGGGGCTGTACTGCATCGCGGCGGGGACAAGATCGACCCTGCCCCGCAACACCAGAATCGACCGGATCGCCATCGCAATACCTTGCGCCGCGATCAGGGCGGCAAAGACGATGATAAAGGTTTTGAGAATATAGAGCCCCGGCATCCCACCAACGTTGGCGGAGCCTTCATGATAGCTCCAGGCGCGCTGCACGAAGGGCATGGAATAGATGTAGACGATCCACGTAAAGGGCAGCAGAAATATAACCACACCGATCAGATCGGTAATGGCACGGGTGCGCAGTTTGGCGGGGCGGTAGAAAATATCGACCCGCACGTGATCGTCGCGCAACAGCGCAAAACCGGCGACGGCGGTAAACATTGCGCCATTGAGCCAGATATACAGGTCCTGCATCCAGACATAGCTGATGGCAAAGAGGTATCTTTGTACCACTACGGTGAAGCAGACAATGACAATGGCCAGCGCGAGCCAGGAAAAGACTTTCCCGATAATCAAGTTAACAGCGCATATGAGTGAGGCTACTCCAGCGAGAAAACGCACATTCCACCCTTTTCTATGGTTTCTATCGTTCTTAACGCACGTCAATCAAAGTGCCACGGGGGAATGTCAAGCGGCGACGGATTCTTGACGGTGTTAAAAGCTGGCAGGTGACGCGGGTGAAGGATCCTTCTAAGGATAGCTTTTGACATTTCGTGCAACTTTAGGTTACAGATTCGCCGTCGTGTGTTTCCGTTGATAAGTTCCCGTAGTTAAAGATAATTTATGAATATGCCAAAATCAGCCCAAGTGCTCCAGTTGAATACAGGCGCTCTGCTTAGAAGAGAGCAAGGGAGGGCGGTGTTCGCGGTGAATGGTGCCGGCGATCTGGTCGCGAAAGTGCCGATCGGGGCGGATGTGTCGGCGCGCAAGCGGCGTGTGAGGCCGTTGGTACACACGCAATTCCCAGTGACGCTGCACCGCGCTTTGGTGCGTGAGGTGTCGCATGAAATGGAAGTGCGCATGCGCAGCTTTGGCACCGCCTTTGTCTCTCCGCTGGCGACGACGCATGGGATGACGCGCACGGACATGGGACTGGGTCTATTGATGCAGCGTGTCGGGCCAAAAGCTGGCGGACTGGGGCTGACGCTGGATGAGTTTATCGCGCGTGACATGCTGGATACCGCCGCGCTGAAGGCTTTGAATGATTTCGCGCGATCGGTTTTTGCGCTCGGTGTCGTTGTGCCAAAGGCAGATTGCCGGAGCATCGTGTGGGGGCAGGAAGACGGTATCTGCCGACCTTTCATTGTAGACGGGTTCGGCGACCCGAGTGTCATCAGGCTGCGTGCGTGGTTCCCATTTCTGCGCAGATATGAATTGCACCGTGGGATGGAGCGTATGGCCGGCGAAATTGGACTGCACTGGTCACGGCGCAAGAAGATGTTTTTGCGCAGCAGGCCCGGTGCCCACCTATAAAGGAATTATTGCTGCGTCAGATTCGATGAAACTGACAGAATTTCAATCTTATTGGAACTTTGTCAAAGTATCTGTGGATTTATCAATAAAATAAGGGGAAACGAGCCGTAGCGTTTTGGGTGCGGGCGGTCTAGTTTACCCCTGTCGAAACAAACTCACACGGCCATGTGACTGGTTCTTGGGAACAGAGGCGCGTTATCGGGGGTTACTTCTTCAAGCACTAACTAAATAGGAGCGTGTCCGCATGCTGACCAAACGACATTTCATCACCAGCACCGCTGCCGCGTTGTTTTCCGCCCCTCTGGCCCCGAACCTTGCCGCTGCTGCCACGACTAACCGGTCGATGTGGGATGCGTGGGACGCACAAGTGACGCCCGCCGGCTTTGACCCTGCAACGACAAACCCGTGGGGTGTCGCACCACGCTTCCTGCCGCGTCTTGTCGAATCGAACCCCGGATTGATACCGGGTGACATTCACGTTGATGCGGTGGCCCGCTATCTTTACCACATTCAGGACAACGGTACGGCCATGAGATATGGTGTGGCGATTGCCCGTGGCGATCTGTACGAACCCGGCACCTATTCGATCAAGCGCAAGGCGAAATGGCCGACGTGGACGCCGACCCAGAATATGATCCGTCGCGATCCTGAGCTTTACGCTCAACACGCTGACGGTATGGATGCCGGACCGCAGAACCCCTTGGGGTCGCGTGCGCTGTATCTGTTTGTGGGCAACCGCGACACCTATCTGCGCATTCACGGCTCGCCGAACCCGCAGTCGATCGGGGGGCGTGCGAGCTCTGGTTGCGTACGGATGATCATGCCGCACATCAACGCCTTATATGAAAACGTGAACACCGGTTCGCGCGCTATTCTTTATCCACCCGAAGAGCGCATCACCGCAACGAGCTAAGCGGAGTTACGGCTTGTAGATACAAAAGGCCGCCGGAAGCATCGAGCTTCCGGCGGCCTTTTTACGTCACGATGCGGGGCGCATTAGCCCGCCGCAGCTGCCGCGATCGTTTGGGTACAGATCGGACGGCCATTGTCGGCGCGCAGGGGCAGGAAGGTCGTTTCGACCGGCCCGCGGTAGCGGTAGACGTAGCATCCGTTGCTGGGGTCGATCTTAACCGCGGTCAGGTCCTGGTTCTTGGCAGCCACCAGGCGCACATTTTCGGGCAGTTCGGTGAAAAACCCTTGGTCGTTGGTCATTTTGTCAGTGGTAGTTGGCACTTCCGCACAAGCAGCCAGCGCCAAAACGGCACAGCCTGCAATCCAAACCCGAACGCTCATCGTTATCTTCCTCATATGAATCTGTTATGCAGCTACGGTATTCCGCCGGAGTTGTAAAACAAGGGCATGTGTTTTCACGTCACAAACTGTTGCATTGCTGCATTGGGTCGATCCTAGTCGTGATCCTCGTAGGTGCCCGCGTGTTTTTCGAGCTTTCGCACCAGTGCGATGATAATGAGGGCAAGGATCACCGTCATACCTGCGATGGTCCATTCGCCCAAACCGCAGGCCACGCCGACAGCGGCGGCGACCCACATGCTGGCACCTGTGGTTAGTCCGCGCACTTTGCCCTGCGAGAAAACGATCAATCCCGCCGCGAGGAAGGCGACGCCGCTCGTAACCGCCTCGATGATGCGCAGCGGGTCCATCTGGATGGTGTCGCCAAATTCAGCGCTGCGGGCAAGGAGGGCGAGCGTCAGCAAACAGTAGATGCAGGACGCAAGACCGATCAGCATATGAGTGCGCAGTCCAGCGGGTCGTTTGGACGTTTCACGCTCCAGCCCAATGAGCCCACAAAACACGACTGTCGCGAGCGTACGCGAGATCACCACCGATAAGGGCAGGCTGGGAGAGAGCGCGAACTGGCCTAAGATATCATCCCACATCAGCACGGCTCCTGCGGGCAGACAGAGAGGCGGGGGGCTGCGGGGGC
Organism: Sulfitobacter sp. M22; assembly: GCF_021736025.1. Taxonomy (NCBI): domain Bacteria; kingdom Pseudomonadati; phylum Pseudomonadota; class Alphaproteobacteria; order Rhodobacterales; family Roseobacteraceae; genus Sulfitobacter; species Sulfitobacter sp. M22. The sequence continues at coordinate 4,780 of NZ_WMEC01000006.1, forward strand.
ATGTGGCATGGGCGATCTTCCGGAAGCTTTAACGCGATAAAGTATATGATAAGGCGGCAATCGAAAAAGACCGCCCCCGAAAGGGGGACGGTCGGTGATGTAGCTATTTGCGGGGATCAGATCCAATAGTTGGGGATCATGTAGTGTTCATGCGTCCGGCGTTCCCAGTCCCGATCCGCTTTCCAGCCGTCGTTGCGGTCCGGCGCGCCTTTGACTTGCTCTTCGGTGATGTCGGTTACGAAACCTTCTTTAGCAGTGTCGTAGTCGAGCTTGCCCCACGGCACCGGATGGTGTTCTTCGCCGAGGCCAAGAAACCCGCCAAAGCCCATCACGGCATAAGCGACCTTTCCCGATTGTTTGTCGATCATCAAGTGATCGATGGAGCCAATGTGTGTGCCGTCGCGGCTGTAGACATTCGTCCCGTTCACGTCAGAGGAAGATACGAGGCTAGAGTGTGATGTTGCAGTCATGTCGAAACTCTCCTGTGTTGTGGTTATCTGTAGTTGAAACGAAGGATGCGCGGTTCCGGTTCCGGCGGCTTTCACTGGCGGCCAAGTTCTGCCGATGGGCGAGGTCTGGCCGAGGGGGCCGTTGTCTTGGAACCCTTGCGAAATCGGGCGGGTTGGTCCTTGACCAATCGACCACAGTTGGCCGGTTCAAATCCAAGCATAGAGGGAGATTACCATGAAAATCGCATTTACCACTGCCGTGGCCTGCGGGCTGATGACAAGCGCCGCATTTGCAGCAGAGACCACAGCGACCGTCATGAACAGCGACGGCGCAGAGGTCGGGACCGTTTCGGTAAGCGACACAGAGTCCGGCGTTGCGCTGGCGAAACTGTCGCTGACGAACCTGCCCGAGGGGGGTATCGCAGTGCACTTGCACGAGACCGGGGATTGTTCGGGCGAGGGCTTTAAATCAGCAGGCGGTCATATTGCAGGGGACCGGGAACATGGCGTGCTGGCCGCAGGTGGCCCGCACCCCGGTGACATGCCGAACGTCACCGTAAACAGCGATGGCACAGTCGAGCAGGAGGTATTTCTGCCTTTCCTGAACGTGGAAGAACACCTGATGGACGATGATGGTGCGGCGTTTGTGACACATGGCGGACAGGACGATTACAGCTCGCAGCCATCGGGCGACGCGGGGGATCGTATTGCTTGTGGGACCTTCGGGGCCGACCCTGCTTGATCGCAGCCCACATACAATGATGTGAAGGATCAAGGCCGCGCCTGCACTGGTGCGGCCTTGCGTTTATTGCCATATGCTACCGCGAGCCCCCTGACCGACAGGGATCAAATTGCCGGATGTATCAGCAAGGTTTCCCATGGCTAAAACTCCAAGCCCCTGTATCGACGTGTGCAAGTTCAAACGCGAGGGCCATTGCATCGGTTGTTCGATGACCAAGGCGCAGAAATCTATGTTCAAGTCGCTGAAGAAGGAAAGCCACCGCGTGGGGTTCTTGCACATGCTGACCGCACAGCAGGAACGTCTGGGCAAATATAGTCACTGGGATCTGGCGTATCGCAAAAAGCTCGCTAAACGCAAAATCGCGGCCGAGAAGCTTCTCTAGCCGCGATTTGTTTCGATGTGCTAACGGCGTCAGCGGGCAGGGCGGTTAGCCTGCGAGGTGTGCGCGCAGGAACCACGCGAATTTTTCATGCGCTGTTCCGCGTGCGATACACAGATCTTCGGTTAGCGTGTCGCCGTTGTCGGCGGCCAGCTGGCCTGCGCCCGCGATGGTAGAGGCCAGCGTCTCTTGCGCTTCCATCATCATGCGGATCATTTCCTGATCGGTCGCATGGCCATCATGTTCGCTGATCTTGGACCGTTTGAGCATGCCGGAAAGCATCCCTTCGGCGTGCACATCAAGGGCTCGGATACGCTCTGCCAGATCATCCTGCGCGACAAAGTGGTCTTCGTAGATTTTCTGGAACAGATCGTGCAGCGGACCGAACGACATGCCTTTTACATTCCAGTGAAAGTTCTGCGCGAGCATTGTCGTCACGGCGGTTTCGGCAACGCATTGGTTTAACGCATCGGCGATTGCTGTTTTTGCATCGGTGGTCAATGCAGCGGCTGTCTGGTTCATTTTTACGTCCCCACATGTTTGAAATTGTAACTGGCTGGCACGGTACAAGCTGGCTGTCTTTTAACATAGACGCGGAAAACGGTTTGCCAAGACTTGTTTAGAATAATTCTAATCTTTAGAAAACTGCTCGGATATCTGGCTTAGCAGATAGCCGATATAGCGCCGGTCCGCATGGGATACCCGCGACTTGATCAGGAAATTGAGGTTAGCAAGATCATTGGCGCGGATGCAGGTCAGGCACCGCAGGGTCCAGGATTCGTCGAACGAAAGCGTATCTGTTCCGGGGGTGAACCAGATCACTTGCCGCTGTACTGCGCTTGGCAGGCATTTGACGAGCGTATCGACAAATGTGCGCTTGGCGTCTTCGCCGTCGAGGCTGAGCAGGGCGCAGGCTTCGTAAAGATCCGTGCGCGCGGCGACGCGACATGCCATCGCCGACAGCCGCAAACGGGTCAGGGCGGCGCGTTGGTCGGGGGTAACGTGCGGGGCAGGTGCGTGCAGTGGTGTGTCGTCACGATCCGAGATCGGAAGGGTCGCCAGTGATGCCATATCAAGAGAAGTCCATACATGGGGCGGGGAAGCCCGGTCGATTGAATATCTTACTCTAATTATAAGGTATGTGCGGGGGGCCTCACAAGGGGCAGTGATCCGGCGACACGCGGCGCAGCTTTCCCCGCATCGGATATGTCGTCCAATGGCGGAAAAATGGGGGCGGCATTGCTGCCACCCCGCGCTTTAATAATAAAATTATTTGCAAAACGATGCTGGTTTAGAATGAGGTCAGGCAGCGTGAATATGCCCGATCTCGCCAGCCCGCTTCTAAAAAGTTGTGATGCCGTTCTATGGCCTTAAACTGCCATTGCCGTCAGATTGGAACAAGCGGGGAAAAACCCCCATCTAGGGTTTGATTAGCCCCAGAACCAGCGACTTGGCGACCGCGTGATCGCGGGTGCTGGCGCGCAGTTTGCCCTTGGCCCCTTTGATGTGTTTCTCGAACGTCTTTTCGCTGATCTTGAGGGTCCAGCAGATTTCGGCGGGGCGTAGGCCGATGGCAAGGTAGCTTAGACAATCACGCTCTCTGGGGGTGAGGTTGACGAGCAGGCTCATGTGATCGCGGCGAATCCCTTCGTCCATGGCGAAAGACAGCCGCCGTAACGTGCTGCGATGGGCCTCCCAGTACCGGCTGAATTCGCCGTCCGACGTGGGGTCCCCGACCCAGAGGCCGATGCCTGAAATCGCTTGTCCGGCGTTATTGCGGTTGAGCGAAAGCGAGGCCCCGTATTTCATGCCAAGGTCGCCTTCCAGCTCGGATTGTAGCTGCTGGGGTTCGGTGGCGTGCTCTAGCAGGCTATCGTCGTTCCAAAGGACTTCGGGCATGCCATTGGCAATCAGTTCAACCGATATGTCATCATCAACCAGCGCATTCGCCTCTACGGCTGCAGACCAATCGGAGGAATAGGTGTGGCGAAAGAATCCGGCTTTGGTGAACCCGCGCACTGTGGCGTCGCTGCGGTAGGGGATTATGCCATACCCAACGCCCGTCACGCCGACATCCGACAGTGCTGTCATGCACGAGGCCCAGAAAGCTGCGTCATCCATGCCTGCGCGCGCCGCGCCTGTTAAATCGATCAGCTTTTCCAATGACATGTGCGCCCCCCGACAACGCCGACATATTGGCAACGGTGTCGCCAAGACGCAACAAGTAAACACTGTAGGGCGAATGTTTGTGGTGGAATGGACCCTCAGGTTGTGATCTGGCGCTCGACCTTTGTTAAACCTCTTGTGTTGATTTCGGCGAACGACGTACAAACGAGGCATGAATATCAGCGCGATCACAATGGTTTACAAAGACTACTGGGCGCTGTCCCAGTGGTACCTGCATTACGGGCGCTTGGTGGGCTTTGATAACCTGTATGTTGTCGCACATGGGGCCGACCCCGAGATCGCAAGCCTGTGTCCCCGCGCGACAGTCATTACCGTGCCCCGCGAGACGCTGGAAGGGTTCGACCGACGGCGCGGGCAGGTGCTGAACAGTTTTGCAGATGGGCTGGCCGTGTCTTTCGATTGGGTGATCCGCACTGACGCGGACGAGCTGATCTGCTTTGATCCCGCGGTCTATGCGTCTCTAACGGAAGTATTAGAGACTGTTTCCGGCAAGGCCGTCTTTGCCTTGGGATTGAATGTAGCAGAAACGCTGGACGACAATGTGTTGGCGGAAGGACAGTTGGCTTTGGGTCACCGGCGCACAGCTGTGTTTTCGGGCCATTACAGCAAAGCATGGGCCACCAAACGGGGCACGGGGTTGTGGCGGCACGGGATATGGGTCGGGCCAAGGCGCATCGAGTCCACGCCTTTCGAGCTGCCGCGCGGCGTGTATCTGATGCATCTGAAATACGCGAATATCGCTGCTTTAGAGACGGCAAACCAGCATCGCACGGATGTGGGCAATATGCCGGGGCGGGGTCTGCCGGGGGCAGCGTGGAAAGAAGCAGATCAGACCGCCGCACGGTTCTATGCACGATTGGCAAGCTACCCATCACAAAGCTGGGAGGCGGCGCGCGATCACGCCTATGCGACGATAAACGCGGCCCCAGTGCGTGACACAAAAGAGAATGTCCTGCGGGCGAAATCGACCGTATTCGAACAGCGGGTCACCTTGCCCGATTGGGTGGCCGCGACCTTTGGCGACGCCTAGCCGGCGCCATCTAGCGCTTGTTCACGTCGTCTTCCCGTGGTGGGATGCCCCCGATCTAAACCGTAGATTGCATGGGAGGAGAGCAGGGTGACGGATAAAATCAAGGTAGAACGCCACGGACCGGTGACGGTGTTGCGGCTGGATGATCTAGAGACGATGAACGCGCTGACATCTACCATGGCGCTAGAACTACGCGACCTGCTGCTCCTTGAGGCGCAAACGGCGCGGGCGATTGTCCTTGCGGGGTCGTCACGGGCCTTTTCCGCAGGCGCGAATCTGAAACAAAGTAAACCCGAAAGCCGCACGGAACTGGATGCGGGCGCGGCACTGGAAAATGCGTATAACCCGCTGATGACCACGATCCGTGATCTGCCCGTGCCTGTGGTGTCTGCGGTGCAAGGGGCCGTAGCGGGAATCGGTGCGTCGCTTGCCTTGGCGTGCGACGTGATTGTCGCTGGTCGCGATGCCTATTTCCTCGAAGCCTTTGCACGAATCGGGTTGATCCCCGATGGGGGGGCCACATGGCTGCTGACCCGTGCCGTTGGCCGCGTGCGCGCGATGGAAATGATGCTGCTGGCCGAGAAGATTCCGGCACCCACAGCGTTTGACTGGGGGCTGGTCACGCGGTTGGTCGAGAATGACGAGGTAGAGGCCAAGGCGCTCGAGATCGCGACGAAGCTGGCCAACGGGCCGGTGCGCAGCCTTGCCCTGATCCGAAAAGCCGCATGGAGCGCGGCTGACACTGACTTTGACACCGCGCTGGCGAATGAACGCAAATGGCAGAAAGAGGCGGGCAATACGCCCGACTTCAAGGAAGGCGTGGCCGCATTCCTGGAAAAACGACCACCGCGGTTCAACGGCTGAACCGCGAGCGGAGGTATCAAGGCCCTCGTTTCCCGCCGGTGCAGGCTGGCGGGAACGAAATCGCGATCTGTGCCGTTATCGCAGTGAAGGGTTTTGATCATGTTCCGCCAGCTGCTTGCCGTTGCACTTCTTTTTGGTCTCGCTGCCTGCCAGTTGCCGAAAGACCCGGAAAATACCACCCAGACCGTGCAAGGTGCCGTGTTGAAGGTGGGCCTATTACAAGACCCGCTGCCACAGATTGACCTGACCGCCGTGACACTGATCGCCGATGCGCTGAACGCAAAAGTCGAATGGCACCGCGAGAATACTCACCGGATGCTTGATGCGCTGGAGATTGGCGATCTGCATCTCTTGGCGGGCGGCATTCCTGAGGATTCACCTCTGACCGACCACGCGGGGGCGACGAACCCCATCGGCTACGTCACTATCGGTGCCGATCGGCCAGAACGGGTGTTGCTGCTGCGCCGCGGGGAAAACCAGTTTCTCATGCGGGCAAATATGGCGTTGCGTCCTTTGACGCGGGAGGCCAAGCAATGAACCGTTACCCCCCTTTGCCGCCAGAAATTTCCGACAAGATCGCACAGGCGCGGCGGCTGGAATGGTGGACGCTGTTCTGGCTGATGACGATTATCGTTGTGATGTTTCTAGTGATGGGATCCAGTCAGGCGATGCAGGCGGCATGGATTGAGGACACACTGTCGTTGCTCCCGCCTATCCTGTTTCTTGTCGCGGCGCGGCTAGAGCGGATGCCCCCCAGTGCCAAATATCCGTTTGGGCTGCACCGTATTGGTACGCTGGCCTTTGCCCTATCTGCGGCGGCGTTGACGTTGATGGGCGGGTATCTGGTGTATGACGCGGCGGTGACCCTGATCCGGCAAGAGCATCCGACCATTGGCAGCATGGAGCTATTCGGTACAGAGGTCTGGATGGGTTGGCTGATGGTGGGGGCGTTGGTCTATTCCATTATCCCGCCGGTGATTTTGGGGCGCAAGAAGCTGGCGATTGCGCCTGATATTCAGGACAAGGTGCTGCATGCCGACGCGGATATGAATGCCGCAGACTGGAAGACCGGCGTCGCGGGGATTTTGGGCCTCATTGGCATTTCCATGGGGTTCTGGTGGACAGATGCGGTGGCCGCCGGTTTGATCGGGTTGGATATCCTGAAAGACGGCGGGCGCAATCTGCGTATCTCTGTCGCAGAGCTTTTGGACGGTGCGCCGCGAAAGCTTGGATCGGATGAGATGCAGGATTTGGCGCGCCGCGTCAGAAAAGGGGTGGACGGCGCCCCGATGGTCAAGCTGCGCGAGGCCGGACGATATCTGCACGTGGTCATCGGCGACGATGAAAGTCTTTTGCCCAATCCCGAACGCGCCAAAGAGCTTGTGGGCGAGGAGGATGCATGGCGGGTGGTGACCCTGAGTGTGGCCTCCGGAAAAAAGCCACTTTAAAGACCCGTGGACAATCGGCGCGAGGCGCGGGAGAGGTGAACGAAGGGGGCCTTTGCCCCCTTCATCATCGCATCAGTTGATATGTGTCACCAATGTATCGGCCGACTTACGTACCTTTTTCATCGGGGCCAGCCAGTCGGATCCGGCATCGCGGTAGCCCAATGGCAGCAGGATCACCGACCGTAGGCCGCGTTCTTTCAAACCCAAAATCTCGTCTACTTTGGCGGGGTCGAAGCCTTCCATCGGGGTGCTGTCGACCTCTTGTTCTGCTGCGGCAACAAGCGCCACACCAAGCGCGATATAGGCCTGACGCGCGGCGTGGGCATAGTTGGTTTCAGTGTCGCGGGGCAGGTAGTTGTTTTTCAGGTTCTCGTAATACGCGTTCAGCATGGGCAGGTCGCCACGGGCTTCGACGTTCAGGTTGGTCACGGCGTCGATGCGGTCTGCGGTGTAGGTATCCCACGCTGCAAATACCAGTAGATGCGAGCCTTCGGTGATCTGGGCCTGATCGCCCGCGGCTGTCTGGATTTGCGCCAGCTTGTCGGGGTTGGTCACGACCAGCAATTCAAAGGGCTGGGTACCGCTTGAGGTGGGGGTCATGCGGATCGCTTCGATGATCGTGTCGACTTTTTCCTGAGGGACCTTCTTGGAGGGGTCCATCTTTTTGGTCGCATAGCGCCAGTTCAGCTGCTCTAGAAGGGTGCTGGTCATTGTTGTCTTCCTGTTATTGGCCGCCTCGGGGGTGGCGTGTGTACCGGCGCGATGTAAGAATCCCTGCCCCCTAACGCAAGGAGACCGGCGCATTTAGCGCCGGCCCCTCAGATGGCATTGATGATCGCGCCGGATTAGATCGCGCGACCCGCCCCATCCCAATAGGGGGCGCGCAGACGGGGTTTAAAGATCTTGCCGCTGTCTTCGCGGGGCAGGGCATCGTGGAAATCGACAATCCGTGGCGCTTTGAAACGGGCGAGCTTGCCGTCGAGGAAATCCAGCACTTTTTGCTTGTCGGCGCTGTGGCCCTCGGCCAATTCAACCGCCGCGACGATCTGTTCGCCAAACTCGGGGTCGGGGGCACCAAAGACGGCAACATCGCGGATGAAGGGCGCGCGCATCAGCACCGCTTCGATCTCGGCGGGGAAGATATTGGCCCCGCCCGAGATGATCATGTCTTTCTTGCGATCCGTGATGAACAGGAACCCGTCCTCGTCCACCGACCCCAGATCCCCGACAGAGAAATGCCCGTGCTTTTCAGCCGAGGCGCGGCTTTCGGGGTCATTGGAGTAATCGAACCCGCCGAAGGCGTCCATGCGGGCGTAAATCTCGCCGACCTGGCCGGCGGGCAATTCGTTTCCGTCGGGATCAAGGATCAACAGCGTCCCGCCCATTTGCATACGCCCTGCGGTGCCGGGTCGCGCCAGCGCGTCAGCCGACGACACCATCGTCATGAACCCGATCTCTGTCGCGCCGTAGCTTTCCCAGAACACCGGCCCCCACCAGTCGATCATCGCGACCTTCAGGTCATGAGGCCACGGCGATCCGGTCGAGACGCAGAATTCAACCGAGGACAGGTCGTACCGCGCTTTTACGTCGTGGGGCAGTTTCAACATCCGGCTCATCATGGTGGGCACCAGATAGATATGGGTGATCCGCTGTTTTTCGATGGTGGCAAGAAAGCTTTCGGGATCGAACTTTGGCGCGACAAAGGTCGACACGCCGGGCGTCACCAAGGCGGCAGACGTGAGCGTTGACGGCGCCGAATGGTAAATCGGGGCGGCAGTGAAAAAGCGCGAACCGGGTTTAAGCTGCAACATCTCCGTGCCAACGCGCGACAGCACGTCTTCGAAGTCGCGCTTGGGTCCGCCCCCAAGGCGCCGTACGCCTTTCGGTTTGCCAGTAGAGCCCGAGGTATAGCGCATCAGCGGGCGCATCATCTCGCGCGGGGTGATCGGGCTGGCGGCATCAACAAGCGTCGACCATTCCGGCGTCTCGGGGTCGGTTTGTGCCGCGGCGTCGTCAATGCCGTAAGCTTCGCGGAGAGCGGCGTCGGGGGTGATCGCGATCACGGTGCGCCCTTCAAGGGCGGGGCGTAGCGCATCGATCAGATCACGGTGGATAATCACGAACCGCGCACCGCTGTCGTCGCAGATGGCACCTGCTTCGTCGGCGGCAGCGTGCCAGTTCTGCGCCACGATCACTGTGCCCGCCATTGCAGCAGCGCGCATCACCTCGAGCTGGGTCAGATCATTGCGCATGATGACCGCGACGGGCACATCCGCCCCGGCCCCCAAGCCGGTCAGCGCTGCAGCCCCTTGGGCGGCCCGTCGGTCAAAGACTTCGCGGGTAAGCGTACGATCAAAATCTGCGATCACCGTATCTGACATTATTTGTTCTCCCATAGTGCCAAGCCCACCCGCCGTTTGGGCGCGCAGGTCGTATTGTTCCCTGACGTTAAGGTAACCTTAGTTTGACGCAGCGTCCATCGGGGGTGGCCTTGCGACGTTACGGCAGAACCGATTTCTCATAGGTGAATCGACCCATGGCGGGTACACCGGAAAGCAACTGTAATTTTCTAAGATGTCTTGGGAGGGATCGTCGTGGGAAATCCGATCTTTGGCCTCGTGCCGTTTGGCGGCTGTCGTTTGGCGGGTCGCATCGAGCCTGCTGACATGAAGGACCGCCGTCTAGGTAATCCTGTGGGGGGCTTTGCATGAACACGTCGGATGTTATTATCGTCGGCGGCGGGTTGGCCGGTCTGGTCGCCGCAGCCGAGCTGGCAGATCGCGGTAAAAAGGTCATTATCATCGATCAGGAACCCGAAGCCTTTCTGGGCGGGCAGGCATTCTGGTCTCTTGGCGGGCTGATGTTGATCGACAGTCCCGAACAGCGCCGGATGGGCATTAAAGACAGCCGCGAACTGGCGCTGCAAGACTGGATGGGGTCGGCGCAATTTGACCGGCCCGAAGATGCATGGCCGCGCAAATGGGCCGAAGCCTATGTCGATTTTGCTGCGGGTCCGATGCGCGGCTGGCTGCACGATATGGGCATGCGGTGGTTTCCTGTTGTGGGGTGGGCAGAACGCGGCGGCGGGTTTGGTTCTGGCCACGGTAATTCGGTGCCGCGCTTTCACCTGACGTGGGGCGTTGGGCCCGGAACACAGGCACCGTTTGAACGCCGCGTGCGGGAACACGAACAGGCAGGGCGGATCACTCTGAAGTTCCGGCACCGCTGTTCACATATCATCATGGAGAACGGTGCAGCTGTCGGCGTCTCGGGCGAGGTGCTAGCGGCGGATACGGCTGCGCGCGGGCACAAGACCAACCGTGATATCGTGGGCGATTTTGAACTGCGAGCACCATCGGTCGTGGTGACTTCTGGCGGGATCGGCGGAGATTTCGATCTGGTGCGCAAGTCTTGGCCCATAGACCGGCTTGGCCCTGCCCCCAAAGAGATGATCGCCGGTGTGCCCGCCCATGTCGACGGGCGCATGATCGCCATCAGCGAAGCCGCTGGCGGCAGGCTGATCAACAACGACCGGATGTGGCACTATACCGAAGGGGTGAAAAACTGGGACCCGATCTGGCCCAACCACGGTATCCGCATTCTGCCGGGGCCGTCATCGATGTGGTTCGACGCGAGGGGCAACCGGTTTCCCGCGCCATCGCTGCCGGGGTTCGACAGTCTGGGGTCTTTGAAGATGATCCTCGATACGGGTTTCGATTATTCGTGGTTCATCACGACGCAGAAGATCGTGAAGAAAGAATTTGCCCTCTCGGGATCAGAGCAGAACCCTGATTTCGCGGATAAAAGCTGGGTCAAAGTGGTGCAGCAGCGCATTTTAAACAAGGCCGCGACCCCCGCCGTCGAAGCCTTCAAAGAACACGGCGAGAATTTCGTTGTGGCGCAAACGTTGCCCGAATTAATCGCCAAGATGAACGGTATGGAGGGCAATGATCTGCTTTCGCTTGAAAAGATCGAGGCCGAGATCAAGGCGCGGGATATGCAGGTCGACAACAACTTTAGCAAAGATGCGCAGATCATGGCGATCCATGCGGCGCGGAACTATCGCGGCGACAAACTCCAGCGCACGGCCAAACTGCACAAGATACTCGACCCGGCAAACGGGCCATTGATCGGGGTAAAGCTGAACATCATCACGCGCAAAACTCTGGGCGGGTTGCACACCAATCTGGACAGCCAGATGCTGGATGCCTCGGGGGTGCCGATCCCCGGACTGTTTGCCGCCGGAGAGGTCGCGGGTTTCGGTGGCGGTGGGTATCACGGCTATAATGCGCTTGAAGGAACGTTTCTGGGGGGCTGCATCTTTTCTGGGCGCCAAGCCGGACGGGCAGATACGATCGCTTGATCGCTTGATGGCTTGGATCGGGTGATATCTAAGGGGGTGTAGATACGATACAGGTACCCCATGACCGAAACCTCCCCTTCCGCCCGTGCCCTTGCAAGCCGTCCGACGCAGTCCATCTGGCCCGGCTTGCTGCTGGCCGCCATGATTGCGGGGCTGGCGTTCGTGCTGCGGTTTGTGCCGGGGCTGGGGATGCTTAGCCCGTTGATCCTTGCGATCCTTTTGGGGATGACCCTGCGCAATACCTTGGGCACGCCCGAGGCCGCGCAGGCCGGGATTGCCATCAGCATGCGGCTGGTTTTGCGGGCGGGGATCATCCTGATGGGGCTACAACTGACCTTGGGGCAGGTGGCACAGGTCGGCTGGTTGGGCGTAGCGGTGATCGCGCTGTCGCTGGTGCTGACTTTTGGGTTCACAATCTGGCTGGGGCGCGTGCTGCGCGTGGATGCCAAGCTGACACAGTTGATCGCGGCGGGGACGTCGATCTGCGGGGCATCGGCGGTGATCGCGACCAATACGGTGACCCGTGGCCGCGACGAAGATGTCGCCTATGCGGTGGCCTGCGTCACAATCTTTGGCTCGCTTGCCATGATCTTGCTGCCTTTAACCGAAAGTTGGTTTGCATTGGGTCCGCGCGGCTTTGGCCTATGGGCCGGTGCATCGATCCACGAGGTCGCACAGGTCGTCGCAGCCGCTTTTCAACGCGGTGACGAGGCTGGTCAATTCGGCACCATTGCCAAGCTGACGCGGGTGATGATGTTGGCCCCGATGATCTTATGTCTGGGGGTCTTTGCCGCGCGGCGCCGTGGGGGGCAAAGCGGCGGGGGCAAAGCCCCGATCCCGTGGTTCGTCTTTGGGTTCATCGCGATGGTTGGCGTTGCCTCGACCGGCTGGGTGCCGGAGGCGGTGTTGGACCCCGCGACCGGCGTTACGCAGTTTCTACTGGCGATGGCGCTGGCCGCGATGGGGCTGGAAACCGACCTGCGCAAGCTTGCCGCAGCGGGGCTACGTCCGGCCTTGCTGGGGGCGGGGGCTTGGGTCTTTATCATGGGGATCAGCCTTGGGCTGATTGTTCTGACGGGGGCCGCAGGATGACATTTGATCAGCTACGCATCTTTGTGGCCGTGGCCGAACGCGGGCAGATGCCCCCGCGGTCCTTGCAGCGTATTACTTTTGGGGCGTGAACAGCATCGCGGCGTCATTAAGGATCGTATCGCGGCAGGTCTTGACGAATTGCTTGTCGACAAGGTGATCGCGTGAGATTTTGCTGATGGAGGCCTTGCCTTGCAGCGCCGCGAGCCCGATTTGTGCTTTGAAAGCGGGATCATCCACCGGCGCCTTGGAGACTTTTACCTTTGCCGGAATAGGCGCGTCTTGGGGGACGATCGCGTGCTTCGCGATCAGCCCATCCATAAAGCTGCCGGACTGGGGTGTGTTGTTTTCTTTTTCCTCAAGCCGCGGTTTCATCCGTCGGGCCCAAAAATGCACCCCGCGTGTGCGTTCTGTCAGCCGCTCTTCGATGTTGAACTTGGACAGGATCATGTGATTCCTGTCGGGAAACGAGATCGGGTAAAACGCGGTTTCGGGTTCCGCGTGGTCTATCTCACCGGTTTCTTTCAGGAAATGCGTCACCGAGGCAGGGCCGGTAAAGCCCCATTCCTGCGCTGTCATATGGACGGGTTGGCCGGCGTCACGCTCTTTTTCCAGCTCGCGTTGCTGCCAAGGTTTGAGCCAAGGCGCGATCGCATATTCATCGGTAAAAAAGTCGAGCAGTCCCGCCAGAGTTTTCGAATCCGACGGCAACCCCAGCACTGCGTTGCACACCAGCCCCGGCTTTTCCCAGCCAAAGACAAACGAGCTGTCAAAGTCGAATGGGCGGTGACAATACATATCGGCATCAACCCAGATGCAGTCCGTCTTCAGCAGCAGGTGCAGCCGCCACATATCGGCATGGATCGCGGGGCTGCCGGTGCGCGCATGTCGCAGCATCGGTTCTGCCGGATAAATTTCCTCGGCGTCGCCTGCGTGCACACCGTCCGGCAGGTTATCAATCGGCCCATAGCTATAAAGCGTGACGTGGTGGCCATTGTCCGCAAAGGATTTCAGGCACAGCTGTTCAAGCCAGGACAACCGCCCGCCGATCCAGAGAGACGCGATTTTAGGAAGTGTTTTCATTGGGCAAACATCACATGTTATCCGAGACTTGACTAGGGGTTCGGTATCGTACCGAAAAGGTTCAGAACAAAGGCATAGGTGCGGCGTGATTTAGGCCAGCTTGATGTCAGTGCTGGGTCTCTTCCTCCCGCTCGACGGTAAAGGCCCAGTCGTCGCCCTGTTTGCGCGCTACGACCTCGTCCGGGACAGTGCCGGGGCCCTGCAAAAATACATTGGCCCCGAAATGCGCGTGCAAGGTCGATAGCTTTTCCATGCGCGGGCTGGTCAATTCGGCATAGAATTTCGAATAGTTTTCGGTTGCCCGCAGTTCCGTGATCTTGCGGCGATGGCAGGCTACAGAATGTTCGTGCGCTGCCGCGATGTCCGCATCTTCCAGCAGTCGGGCGAGCTCTTCTTTCATGCGCGGCAAACGGGTCTGGATAGACTGTTCGACCTCGGCGTTGTTATTCATGCGAAACCAGTAGGCAAGACCCTGATCACGGTCGACGTGGTTCACCCTTCCGCGGTCGCGTTTCACCAAGAAGCTTTCGGCAGAGCGCACAGCATAGTGGTTCAACTGCACCAGATCATAGCCGTAGGTGTCGACCGTAGAGCGCCACCCGTTACGGTACATATCGCGCGGCAGTGGTTGACCGGACCCGTTGACCCAGTTGATCTCTTTCCACAGCTGAGATTTCAGCCCCTTGGGGCGATGCACGCCGAGCTTCTTGAAGATGCCGGTATTCTGGAACAGCGTCTTGAAACCCCATGCCTGATGCGGCTTGCGTGTGTGTTCGGGCGCGCATCGCTGGAATTGTTCGGTTATGGGCGTCGGCTGGAACGCGTGCACATCGCCGTTGCCGAACAAGCGCCATGTCATCGCGATCATATTTGCATTTTTGGTCGCGGCAAAAAGCGCATCAAGCGTGCCGTCGCCGCATTTGATGTTCACGAATTCATCCACGTCGATGCAGGTCACCCAAGTGGCGTTCTGAATGATCTTTTCTTGCTCAGCCGCCTGCAGGGCCGCGTGCTGCGGCTTGAGATTCACTTTCTGGAAGGGATTGTCGCGGTGTTGAACGATGCCTTTTTCCTGTAGCAGGTCCAACATCGTGTCGGTCCCATCGGTGCAGTCGTTGGTATAGATAATAAAGTCGTCAAACCCGATAGACCGATGAAAAGCGAGCCATTCAAGGATAAAGGGGCCTTCGTTTTTCATGGTCGTCACGATGGCGCAGCGCCCGCGTGCCTTGGCAGGGGTATCGATTTCTATTTCAGGCATGCGTACGGGGGCGTGGTCCCACAGCTTGGCCGCTTGATCTAGCAACGGGGGATGCTCGACCAGAGACGTTTTGGGCACAATTTTCGAGATAGACGGCGTCGGGTGACGCAACGCCATGTAGCGGTAAAAACGGATCGTGCGCGACAAATCCGGTGTTGCATTGCCCACCCGCACAAGGCGCCATACCGATCCTTCGGGGGCGTGATGCGGTGCGATGCACCAACGGCGACGTCCTGATGCGGTGTCGAATTGTACGCAGGTATGATCGCCAAATGTCGCATCGTCGTCATTGCGCACGCGCCATGGATAGCAATGCTGGCCGATCAATTCGATCAGGCCATTTTCGGCCCCGACGGCCGCATCGAACACTGTGGTCTTGGCGGGGGGGATCAGGTCATGCACATCAATGTTTGCTACTGCACGTGCATCGCCCAGAAACCGGTCGCGGATGATTTCGTATACTGACATCGCGCCCAGGGGGCTGGTCCAGGGGTCTGCCGGCGGCACCTTCATGCGATCTTTGCCGGGGGCTTCGGGCACATTAAAGGGATGCGCCTCGGCGGGGGCGTCGGGTTTGCCAAGCGGTATATCGGTTGTGAGGAGCACCACATCGCAGCCAAGCTGTCGGGCGGTGATGCCAGCCTGCAGGTTTTTGGCGAATGCATCGCCTTTATCGGGGCGACTTCGGTCAAGGATGACCGCCGAAGTCATACGGTGATAGGTTTCATGATGCGCTAACCAGTCGAGAACGACCGCCGCACTTTCGCCATTGCGCACCGCAGCCAGTGCATTGGCATCGCGATATTCTGAGCGTTCGACGGCGCTGCAAGCGAGCAGCACCTGTTTTTGTCCTGCAATATCAAAGCGCGGCTCCGCCCCTCGTGGCAGCGCATAGCTTAACACCGCTGCCCCGCCGACAGATTTCGTGCCCAGCAGGGCCGACCCGTCGGGCGGGGTCACAAGCTTGGGCGAAACGGACGCGTCAAAGAACAAGGTCACATGCTGTGCATCGTCGACGTCTTGAATGACTGCATCAAGCAGGGAGAACTTTTTGAAATGGCACCCTGCCATTTTGCGCCGGATCACTTTGCCAATCACATGAGCACCTGACTTTTCAGCAAAAAATAGCGTCACCGCTACGGAAACCTACTCTAGGCCGGTGCGCAATTCAACCTCGTGCGGGCAGGCGCTCAGCCTGTTTTGTCGGGCCATTGCGCTTTGCAATTGCTGCGTTCGCTCGTAACGTGAAGGCGACGCACGCGGGTAAAGGGGGCCGGCCAAATGACATCCCATGATCACGACCACGACCATTCGCATCTGACAGAGACGGAGGCGCGGGTAAGAGCGCTCGAAAGTCTGTTGAGCGCCAAAGGGTATATCGACAGCGCCGCTGTTGACCGGATTATCCAGACCTACGAGACCAAGATCGGGCCGCGCAACGGGGCGCATGTGGTGGCGAAATCCTGGGTTGAGCCCGAGTTCGAGGCGTGGCTGCGGCGCGATGCCTCTGCGGCGATCCATTCGCTTGGCTATCATTCCCGTCAAGGGGAACACATCGAGGCAGTGTTCAACGCTGACGATGTGCATCATCTGGTCGTGTGCACGCTGTGCTCTTGCTATCCGTGGTCGGTTTTGGGCCTGCCGCCGACGTGGTATAAATCTCCCCCCTTCCGGTCGCGGGCAGTGATCGACCCGCGCGGCGTATTAGCCGAGTTCGGCCTGACCCTCGCCCCGACGACGCGGGTGGAGGTGCACGATTCAACAGCTGAAATACGCTATCTGGTGATCCCGCAGCGGCCTGAGGGGACGGAGGGTTTGACGATGGACCAACTGGCTGAACTGGTGACCCGCAATGCGATGATCGGCACGGGACTGGCACGCGCGCCGCAGGTGGCGTCATGAACGGCGGGGCGGACCTTGGCGGGATGATGGGGTTTGGCCCCGTCGCACCCGAGGCCGATGAGCCGCTGTTCCACGCCCCGTGGGAGGCCCGCGCTTTGGGCATGGTCGTCGCACTTGGGGCCTGCGGGCAGTGGAATATCGATGCTGCGCGATCCGCGCGTGAGGATATGCATCCGGGCGATTATACCCGCACGCCTTATTATGCGATCTGGCTGAAAGCGGCCAAGCGGTTGATGGTGGAAAAGGAGATGCTCACCGAGGCTGAGATCGCCCAAGGCGTACCGCTGATCGCTGCAACCTCGATCAAGCGCAGGCTTGCGGCTGAAGATGTGGACGCGATGCTGTCTGCTGGCGGGCCTGCAGATCGTCCCGAACAGGGAGAGCCCGCTTTTGCCGTGGGCGATCAGGTCAGAACGATCAACGATCATCCCACGACCCACACCCGCATGGCGCGCTATGCCCGTGACAAGGTGGGCACCATCACCAAGGTGCACGGGTTTCACGTCTTTCCCGACAGCAATGCGCAAGGGCAGGGCGAAGATCCGCAGTGGCTGTATCAAGTGGCGTTCTCGGCGCGCACGCTTTGGGGTGCCCAGGGGCGCGAGGGGGACAGCGTCACACTGGATCTGTGGGAACCTTATCTGAGGACCGTATTATGACCTTGCCCGATCTTTCGTTTTTGCCAGACATTGCACTGGCTGGAAACGAGCCGGTCTTTGAGGAACCGTGGCAAGCACAGGCCTTTGCGATGGCTGTCACTTTGCATCAATCCGGTGCCTTCACATGGGCCGAATGGGCAAAAGCGCTGACGGCAGAGGTTCATTCAGGCGTCGAGCGGGATTATTATCAGCATTGGCTGTGCGCATTGGAAAAGATCGTCGCGCAAAAGCAGTTGGCGTCGGCATCAGAGCTGGTGGCCTGTAAGGACGCTTGGCACGAAGCAGCGGCGCGGACACCCCATGGGCAGGCCATTGCACTTTAGCGTCTTGGTCGTCCTCGCTTTTTAACACATCCCGGCGCAGGAAACCCCGCGCCGGGATGTTTGACTTAGCGGCCTACCCAGTCTGGCAGGAACATCACGATATCAGGCATCGCAATCAGCGCTGCAACGATCAGCAGATCGACGATGACGAACCAGAAAACGCCCTTAAAGATCGTGGACAGCGATGCGGTATTGCCGACGACGCCTTTGATCACGAAGACGTTCATCCCCATGGGCGGCGTGATCATCCCGATCTCGAGCAGTTTGACCAGAACCACACCGAACCACAGCAGGCTATAGCCGGTCTCTTCGACGATAGGCAAAACGATGGGCAGGGTCAGCAGCATCGCGCCAACCGGTTCCAGCATCATGCCGAGCGCGAGGTAGACGCAGACGATGCCGATCATAATCAGCAGCGGCGCAGCGCCAAAGCCAAGGATCGCATCCGACAGCGCATCACCGATACCCGACAGCGCCAGAAAGCGTGTCAGCAGGCTGGCACCAACGGCGATGATCAGCAGGGCGGCAGTGGTGGTCAGCGTTTCCGTGATCGCCATGCGCAGGGCTTTGAAGGTCAGCGTTCGGTATAGCAGCGCGACGATGGTCGACAGCATCGCGCCGATAGCGCCCGCTTCGGTGGGGGTGAATGCCCCGCCAAATAGACCCGCAAAGACGCCGATCACGATCAGCAGCACTGGCCAGGTCTGACCTAGGGCTCTGATCTTTTCGGCCCGTGTCGCGCTGATCTGCACCGGAGGGGCCAGTTGAGGGTTCAGTTTAACCCGCACGATGATCAGCAGGATATATGCGATAAGCGTGATCACACCGACGACGAGACCACCAAGAAACAGTGCACTGACCGACTGGCGCGAGATAATGCCATACAAGATCATCAGGATCGAGGGCGGGATAAGCGCACCGATGGTGCCCGCAGCAGCGACAGTTCCCGTTGCGAGTTCAGGGCTGTACCGGTGGCGCACCATCTCTGGCACGGCGATTTTACCCATCGCGGCGGAACAGGCGACCGACGAACCGGTCACAGCAGCAAAGCCCGCGCAACCAAATACCGACGCAATGGCAAGACCACCCGGCAGACCCGAAAGCCATATCTGTGCGGCGTTAAATAGCCCTTGGGTCAGCCGCGTATGGTAGCAGATGAACCCCATAAACAGGAATGCGGGGATTGAGCTGAGCACCCAGGAGTTGGCAAAGCTATAGGGCACGATCCCAAGGCTGCCCCAAGCGATGTTCCAGTTGAACATGGACCAGAGCCCGCCAAAGGACACCGCGATCAGCGAAATGCCAATCGGGATACGCATCAAGATCATCGCCAGCAGGATCGCGATAAATATGCCTGCGATTTGTAGTTCAGTCATTATGCGTCTCCGCCGGCTAGATAGGGGTCTTCAACTTTTAAAGCGTTCAACCCGTGCGGGCGGCCCGTCAGGTGACAAATGAATTTCCACGCGGCGACGATCGACATCAGGCCGAAGCCCAGAGGCAGCGCCAGATAGGTCGGCCATGTGGTCACCTTGCCGCCTGCTTCGATCGAATAGGACCCGCCGATAAACTTCGCCAAAGCTTCGTCTCCGGTGCGGATCGCGACGGTGGCGGTCACGATGCAGGTCAACAGCAGGGCAAGCCCCGCGAGAAAGCTTTGCACTTTGGTTGGGAATTTTTCGACCAGCAGTTCAACCGCGATATGCCCGTCGTTTTGCTCGACAGCGGCAAGCGGTAGAAAGGCGATCGCGACCATATAAAAGGCCGAGACGTAAAGGATGGTAGAGTTCAACGGCGTATCGAACGCAAAGCGCATGACCACGTCAACTGTGACATGGGTGACCAGCATCAGAACAATGATACCAGCCAGCGAAGCGGTCAATGTGATCACCGCAGAGATCACTGACGCGATAAGTTTCATCGGAGTATCCGTTTGCAAGAAGGGGACGTTGGGGGTGCCATGCGCAAGGTGCACGGCACCCCCGTTGTGATCAGCAGACCGAGGTCTACTGCGGCTTACTGAGCGTAAGTCGCAGGGTCCACTTTGGAGATCACTTGATCCCAGATCAGCGTTTGCAGATCGTCCGAGCTTTCGACGTCTTTCACCAGATCGTTCCATTTGGCCAGTAGCGGCTCAAAGTCCGACGCGATCTCGTCTGCACGTGAGACTTCGTAGGTGTCTTTGAACAGGGCCGACACGGTCTTGAGGTCATCGCGCGAGAATTGCTTTACCGCAGCAAGCAGTTCGGCGTCGGGCTTGTGGATGTTGATGCCTGCATTGCGCGAATGTTCAATGGCGGCGCTGTCATCCGTATAGAAGTTCCATGTGGTGTCTGCGGTCATGTGGCTTCCGCCCCACAGCATCGTCTCGCGGGCTGTGTCATCCATGGCTTTCCAACGATCCGCGTTCACGTTCGCCGAGGAAACACCCGCAAAGACCCCACCGGGAACGGCAAGTGTGATGTCGGTGACGACTTCGTGCAGGTTATAGTTCGTCAGTTCAGGTGCGGACAGCATGGCACAATCGATGATGCCCTGATCCAGCGCTTCATATGCTTCGGAGACGGGCAGACGCACACCCTGAGCACCGAAAGCTTCGGCGAAACGTACGAAACCCGCACCACCGGCACGCAGACGCAGACCGTTCAGATCCTCGACCGACGTTACTTTGACGTCTTTACACAGCAGGTTGTACAAGGGCGTCACGCCGCCGCCGGTATAAACTTGGTTTTGCGCTTTATATTCGTCCAGACACTCGGGGCATTTGGTGAAGGTGTATTCGACCATAGCACCGGTAAACGCCAAAGGCTCTTTGCCGGTGGGGTTTTCCACGAGGTTCACCAGCAGGTTCATTTCGTGCAGGAAAAGGTTGGTGGAATATTCCGCAGGATAATAGGGCGGCAGTACAAAGCCCACATCGGCCAGACCGTCGCGTACACCCGGCGATGTTTCAGGCAAGCTGAGCAGAGACATCGCAAAGCCGGTTACGTCGATTTCGCCGTCGGAGCGTTCAGCTACTGCTTCGGCATATGCGTCAACCGCGAGGCCAATGGCAGAGTTGTTCGGATAGCCGTAGGCAAAGTTCAAACGCTCTTTCGCGCTTGCTTGGCCACTGATGGCAACAGCAGCGACCAATGCGGTGACTGCGACGGATGATTTATAAGTCATGTATGTCCTCCCAAACATAATTTTTCAGCTCTCATAGCCCCGCAATGCGTGTGGCCGAGCCCTTGATTTTCGGTACCCTGCAGACCGACCATTCCCGCGATCTGCCCTGCCGCCCCTAGGTTTTATCCGAGCAACATTCTGAGTAGTATGTTACTGTCGTGACAGGGCACGCAGGTGTCAATAGCTGTCGGTGATGTAAGTGTAGCAACAGATAAATCCGTGGCGTCAGACCACGCAACGGCTTGTCAGAATGGATATTTTCGGCTCAGTATTCACGTCAGGCGGGCAGAAAACCCCGATTATAGCCGTCTTTCCCCTGCCAGAGGTCTAAAGTATATGGGCGAACACATCGACGTGACCACAATCGCCGAGGCCTCGGATTCGGCTTCGCACAAGCACGACAGCCGCCGCGAAATCATCGAAGCTGCCGCGCAATGCTTTATGCTCAAGGGGCTCGACAAGGCGACGATGGATGACATCGCAGATGAGCTTGGGGCGACAAAGGGGCGCGTGTACCACCATTTCCGGTCCAAGAATGCGATCTTTTTTGCCGTGTACCGACAGGCGATGCAATATTGCTTTGAAGCGGTCACCCCGCTCGTTTCGATGAAGAAATCGAATGTGAAGAAGCTAGAGCAGATGGCTCACGCCCACGCCCGCGTCATGATGGACACCTTGCCCTATCAACGCAGCATCCGTCTGGGCGTAGAGGTCTATTTGCGTGGCTCTACCACCGAGGCAGAGCGCGGCGTTCTGCGCGAACTTATTACCCTGCGCAACGATTACGAGAATTTGTACCGCGAGGTGCTGCGCGCGGGTGTCGCAGAGGGAGAGCTGGCCGTGCCGAGCATTGAAATTGCCAGCCGCGCCCTGATGGGGGCGTTGAACGGTTTGGTCGACTGGTACCGCATTCGCCCCGATCAGTCAGAGGCAGAACGCGACGCGCTCGCCCGCGCGTTGGCCTATGCCGTGGTGCATGGCCCCACGGCATAATTTGACCCTCTAGACCGGTTTGGCCGCGGCATCCGCCCGCCGTTCTTTTGCAAGATAGGTGTGATACAGCGCCGGCACACCGATCAGCGTCAGCACAGAGGCAAAGCCCAAGCCGCCCATGATCGTCACCGCCATTGCGGCAAAGAACGAATCCGCCAGCAGCGGCACCATCCCCAGAATCGTCGTGACCGCTGCCAGAACCACAGGACGCAGCCGGCTGACGCTTGCCGTGACGATGGCATCATGCTGGTTCAGCCCGTTTTCTTTTTGCACGTCAATCTCTTCGACCAGAACGATCGCGTTCTTGATCAACATGCCGGACAGCGACAGCAGACCCAGCAGCGCGGTAAAGCTGAACGCCAGCCCCGAGAACAGCAGACCCAACGCGGCCCCGTTGATCGCCATGGGCACGATGGTCCAGATCACGGCGGTCTGGCGCAGCTTGCCGAACAGCAGAATGGTGATCAGCAACATGGTCCCGAAACTCAGCGGCATCTGCTTGCCAAGAGACGCTTGGGCATCGCCTGCGTTTTCAAATTCGCCGCCCCATTCAAGGGTATAGCCGACCGGCAGGTCGATCTCTTCGATCAATGGGCGGATTTGTGGGAAAACCGTTGGCGGGGTGACACCTTCGATGACGTTGGCCTGCACCGTGATGGTTTGCACGCGATTGCGGCGCTCGATCACCGCGTTCTCTGACGTGACCTTGAACCCGTCGATCACCTGACTGAGCGGCAGATAGTCCCCGATTGCAGCGGAATAGACGATTTGGTCGGGCAGCTGGCCGTTGCTGGCGGATTCTGACCGCGGCACGCGGACGATGATGTCGATCAGACGGTCCCTTTCGCGGTAGGTGCCGGCAGTGATCCCGTTGGTCGACAGCGCAATCGCATCCGCCACATCGCTGCGGCCGATACCGACAGCCTGCGCACGGTCTTCGGCATAGACGGGGCGGGTGACCAGCACTTTTTCGCGCCAGTCCACGTGCTCGGTATGCAGCAATGGCGTCGCGTCGCGCAGGATATTTTCGGCCTGATCCGCTAGATCGCGCAGCACGGCGGAATCGGGCCCCGAGAATCGCGCCTCGATGTCTGAACCCCCACCGGGGCCAAAGATGATCCGCTTGGTCTGCACCTCTGCCCAAGGCAGCGCATTGATCGCGAACTGGTCAAGCTCGGCGCGTAGGGCGGGGATTGCCTCGGCCGAGGTGGCGCGAACCACCAGCTGCCCGATCGAGGGGTCGCTGTCCCCCGGCGTATAGGTCAGGACATAGCGCGTCAGACCGGCACCGATGGTGGTAGTCACGGTGTCCACATCTTCGCGGGCCAGCAGCCAATCTTCGATCACCGCAAGATCGCGGGAGGTTGACTGGATAGAGCTGCCCTGTTCGGCCTTGTATTCAAAGTAAAACAGCGGCGTGTTCGATGCGGGGAAGAACTGCTGTTTGACCTGCCCAAAGATCATGACGCAGGCCACCGTGGTGCCGATCAGACCGGCAAACACAAGCCAGCGGAACCGCAAAACCTGCCGCACAAGATTGCCATAGGCGCGGAAAATCGGACCATTATAGCCGCTGTCATCATCCGCCAGCCCGCCGATCTTCAGCATATAGTGCCCCAACAGCGGTGTGACGGTCACCGCCACGATCCACGACAGCAGCAACGAAATGCCGATCACCGCAAACAAGGAGAACATGAATTCACCCGTCGCGTCTGGCGATAGCCCGATCCCGGCAAACGCCATGATCCCGATCACGGTCGCGCCCAAAAGCGGAATCTGGGTGTTCTGCGCGGCAGTATCTGCTGCAGCGACCGAAGGCCGCCCCTTGCGCATTTCTTGTTGCATGCCTTCGGCGACCACGATGGCATTATCCACCAGCATCCCCATGGCAATAATCAAAGCACCAAGGCTGATCCGTTCTACCTTGACCCCGAAAAGATACATGAAAAAGAACGTTGCCAGCACCGTCAGCAACAGCGACGCGCCCACAACGACAGACGCACGCACCCCCATAAAAAGCGCAAGCACCCCGATCACCACGGCGACGGACATGGCAAGAGACAGCAGGAAGCTGTTGTTTGCCTCGTCCACCACGCGGTGCTGTTCATAGATCGGTGTGATCTCTACCCCGACGGGCAGAAAGGCTTGCAACGTTTTTAGCTGCGCTTCGACGCGTTTGCCGACCTCGACGATATTTTCTGACAGCAGACCCGAAACGCCAAGGGTGAACACCTCTTGGCCGTCCTGCCGTAGGATGTGATCTGGCGCGTCCACACGGCCGCGCGTGACGGTGGCCACATCCAGCAGATTCAACACCTCGCCCTGAAAGCCGAAGGTCAGCGCACTGATATCGTTGACGCTATCCTCGCCCGACGGCCCGTCGATGCGCAGATTGGTATCACCGGTTTCGACAAAACCCGTGGGGTTAATCGCGGTAGATTCGTTGATTGCGCCGATGATCACACTGGGATCAATCCCGAGCTGTGACAGCTCTTGCGACGACGGTTCGACAAAAATCGCCTCTTGCGGCAGCCCGTCAATATCGACGTTTGCCACCCCATCCACGGTCAGCAAGTCGCGGCGGATGAAAGTCGCGATCTCCCATATCTCTGAATCAGAAAAACCGGGGGCGGAGACGGCATAAAGGATACCAAAAACATCGCCGAAATCGTCGTTCACCTGCGACGGACGGGCACCAGAGGGAAGCGACGCACCCGCATCGGACACGCGGTCGCGCAGATCGTCCCAAACCTGTGGCAGCTCGGTCCCATCATATTCATCCTGCATCTCGACTTCGATCACCGACAGGCCATGGGTGTTGCGCGAGGTGACCGTCTTCACTTCGTCCATCTGCTGGATTTCGGCTTCTAACACCTCGGATATCTCGGTCGCCACTTCGGCGGCACTCGCACCAGGATAAGCCGTCGCCACGATGGCCGATTTGAGGGTGAATGTCGGGTCTTCAAGCTTGCCAACCGAAAGGTAGCCAAACACACCACCGAACAATGCAAAGAGAATGAAAATCCACGTATAAAGCGGATTTTCAATGGAGAAACGTGCGATTTTCATAGTTTACTCGATGCTCAACCCGTTGAAGGGGCGCACGGTGTCGCCCTCGCGCAGCAGCTGTGTGCCAGCACCTACGACCAATGTGCCCGGCTCAAGTCCCGTGGCGACGATATCTGTTCCCGTGCTGGACGAGACTTCGACCGGGACCCAAGCTACCTGCCCCTGCTTGCCGCTTTTATCGGGGGTATAGACCATGACACGCGCCTGATCCTCCGCCATCATCACGGCAGAAGGGGGGAGGGTGGTTGCCGTATCGTCGCCCGCAGCGACGCGCGCGGTCACGCTCATTGAGGCCCCGGGGATCAGCTTGGGGGTGACGCGGTCGGCAGGCAGCGCCAGTGTCACGCGGTAGCTTTGCCCGATGCTTTGGGTTTCGGCGTTGAACTCGCGTAGTTCAAGAGGGACACCGCCGGAGAACACCGGCGACGTGCCGGTGAATTCGATGCCGGCGGCGTTTGAATACATCTGGAACATCTGTTCGGGGACATCGATTTCCACCCGCACTTCCGACATATCATGCAGGCGCACGATGGCCTGACCGGGGGCGATGTTGGCGTAATTGGGCGTCAGCCGCGACGCAACCAATGCACGGAAAGGGGCAATCAGCGTCGCGTGGTCCAACGCCTCGCGGGCTTCGGTCAAAGCGAGCCGCGCCAGATCACGGGCGGTTTGCGTATCCTGCGCCTGCGCGGTGGAGACTGCATTGCTTTTGGCCAAGGTTTGCGACCGCTCAAAATCCCGTTCCGCCTGGGTCAGTTGCACTTCGGCGCGCTGGACGGCGCGCTCAAACGGCGCGGCATCCAGCGCTGCGATCTGCGCGCCTTCTTGCAAAAACTGCCCCTCTTGTGCGTCGAACATCACCATACGGCCACCGACTTCGAAAGACAGATCGACCGTC
Source organism: Sulfitobacter sp. M22 (assembly GCF_021736025.1). Classification (NCBI taxonomy): domain Bacteria; kingdom Pseudomonadati; phylum Pseudomonadota; class Alphaproteobacteria; order Rhodobacterales; family Roseobacteraceae; genus Sulfitobacter; species Sulfitobacter sp. M22. The sequence continues at coordinate 30,687 of NZ_WMEC01000006.1, forward strand.
TCTCGCGCAGCGATCTGCCCAAAGAAGACCCGCTTTACCTGCGCTGCGGCCCCGCCTGCTTCTATCAGTTTGACCGACCGAATGGGGGCCTGTATGCCCGAGGGTGTAAGGTCGTCAGCGCTTTGGGCAATAAGCGGCGTCGCAAGGGTCGCGCATAATAGAACGGAAATTAGCTGCTTCATTTTAATGGCCTTTTGAGTACTGAGCGGTACTTACGCTCAGTGACGCACAGTTCAACCCCTCTTAGATGCCCTTCAGCACTTTTATTTCGCCGATACACGCCCTAGTTCAGGGGGATGAATGAAAATGCATCAAAGTCACGGATATTGTCGACGGCCCGCGCCCTGTTCTTTGTCAACGGCTTTGACAAGGTCACGACGGACCTTCTGGCGCGTGAAGCATCCGTGTCCAAGGCGACGATCTATCGCTATTTCGACAATATGTCGGATATTTTGCAGCATGTGCTTGAGGCGGAGGCAGACGTGTTCCGCGCCGAGGTGTTGGGCGATATTTCCAGTCATCCCGATCTGCGTACTGCGCTGACATCGTTCGGACGTAAGTTCCTGAGTTTCCTGAGTGAGCAGGATTCGGTTAAATTTACCTGTCTGATTCACGAAGTTGCGCGGGACTATCCGCAGGTAGGGCGAATTTTCTATACTGCCGCCTTCGAGGCAGTCTGCACGGCTGTCTCCGGCCTGCTGGCGCAGGGGCAAGAGACCGGCGAACTGCGGGGCGATTTTGATCCGGCGGATGTGGCCGAGGATCTTATTTCGCTGTTGAAAGGCTTTGGGACGGTCCGCGCGCAACTGGGGCTGACCACCCGTCCGTACAAAGACATCGACCAGCACGTCGCACGCGGGGTCGACACTATCTTGATCGCCTACCGTGCGTCAGATGGGCCCGCGCTGGCGTAATTGGCCACATGCATGATCGCGGCCTGCGTATTGTCGCCGCTGATGTTCAGCTTGGGCCCCATGGGCAGGGCGCTCATGCCCAGACGGTTCATCCAGCGCTGGAACACCGCGGGGACAATTCCGATCACATGGGTCGCGCCTTGTTGGGTGGCCGCACGGGCCATGGCCTTGATCAGCTTGGTCTGGATCGCCAGCCGCCGGTGCGCGGGCTCGTTCTTTGACAAAAACAGGCGCGTTGCTTCCCAGACATGGGGCATCACGGGGGCCTCTTCGTAAAGCACATATTCAGGAATATCCTGCAACATCCCGCGCTGCGCATCCTTGAGCATATAGGTGTAGCACCCGCACTGCGCCGTGGTCGGCAACAACCGGACACCCGCCAGCACGCGCCCGTATTCATGAATGACGACAGACCGGCTTTGTGGTGTGTCGTACTGGTCGAATTCCATCCCTTCGGTATGGGGCAGATCCCATTCTTTTTGGTCAATGAATACCGATTTACGGGCTTTCAGAAAATCTGAATACAGCTGGCCATAGCGGTACTGGTTGCCAATATGCACCACAGTTTCCTCTAGGCGTGTCGCGTAGGAAGGCACGCTATCTTCGACAGGTCGCGACGTGAGAGCGGGTTGCACCAAAGGCTCAAGCGTCTCTGCGTTTCGATGTGAATATGCGTTCTGGATTCCCATTGATATTGCCCCGAGCCCACTGAAATCACGAAAAAGTTAACTAAATGCATACAGTCACGGTTCTGCCTTAATCGCAACAAATTTTCCACTAATAGTTGAGGTGTATCATGGTGATATAGAAATAGATTCGTTTGGCACCTTACAGTGCGCCAAGCAGACGGAGAAAGCGCAACATGCAAGCAATCGACAATGTTAACTTGCCCCAGACCCGCCCGGTGTTAAGCCGGCTGCGGGACTATGCGCTTGTCGGCAGCCGTGCCTTTGCGCAGCGCGCGATCATCTACACCGTCGCGATCGGACTGGCAGGGTATTATTACGATCTCTATGTGGCGCTGTTCTTTTTCGCCGCCATCGGCATCTGTGAAGTATATGATATTCTTGTGCTGCGTTCTATCCTGCGCAACACCCGTTCCAAGACGCTCAAGATCCGCAAGTCACTGTTCCATATCTATATGACCACGGCGCTTAGCGCGACGACCATATCGTTGTTCTGCATCGCGATTGCGATCCAGCAGGGCGTGGGAAATAGCCATTTTCTGCCGCTTTTCCTGTTGATTTCCGCCTCTATATTTGCGGCGATGAACAACCATCAGTTTCTCTACGTGCTGGGGTTTCGCCTGGCGATTTACATCGGGGCGATCCTTTACATCCCGATCCGCGATGTGGTGATTGCCCGACCCTCACTGGACTCTGAGATTTGGTTGAACCTCTTTACTGCGCTCTTTGTCTTAGGCTTCGTGCTCGAACTCGCGCGGACCTTCATCAAGGGGTATTCCGCGCTGATGAAGAACCGTCTGGCGCTTCAGATAGAAGCCAAGAATGCCCTTGCAGCAAGCGAAGCCAAGACCCGTTTCCTGTCAACAGTCAGCCATGAATTACGCACGCCTCTAACGTCGATCCGAGGGGCGCTTGATCTGATTAATGCGGGTTCTGCGGGGGAGGTGCCGGACAAAATGTCGCGGCTTCTCGATATCGCCACACGCAACGCGCATCGTCTGGGCGAACTGGTCGGGGATTTGCTGCTGTTGCAATCAGCCGATGTGGGGAAATTCTCGCTCGATCTTGGCAATGTGGATTTGGCAGAAGTGGTGAACACAGCGGCTCATTCGTTCCAACCCTATGCCAGCCGTTTTGGTGTGGCTGTCAAAATCGATGTGACAACCGAAAACCCCATCGTCCGTGGGGACCGGAAGCGACTGGATCAAGTCGTCGTGAACCTTCTGTCCAACGCTGCCAAATTCTCTCAGGCGGGCGGAACCATTTCTGTCGGGCTAGGGCGGGACGGCGAAAATCTGGTCATCTCGGTTGCCGATCAGGGCATCGGGATTCCCGAAGGCAGCGAAAGCGTTATTTTCGAAGAGTTCGGCCAGCTTGACTCCAGCGATCAGCGCAAGTTCCAAGGCACCGGTTTGGGGCTGTCGATATCAAAGCGTATCGTCGATGCCCACAGCGGCAGCATCGCCTACACAAGCAAACTTGGCTACGGCACGACCTTCAACGTGTCGCTCAAGGCGGCGGATGCGGCCGATGGCACCAAGCCCCAAAGCTATTCCGACGCGGCCTGACCCACTGGCACGGCGCGCAGCATCAGCGGCCCGTCGGGGCGCATGGTAAAGGTTAGGTTCGGCGGTGCGACAGGGTGTTCCGTCAGTTCGAACGACGCCCCTCGCAGGGCCGAGGCAAGCAGCACCATAATCTCGGTCTCGGCGTATTGCGCACCGATACAGATACGTGGCCCGTCGCCAAAGGGAATATACTGGCCACGCGGGTATTTGCGGTTCAAAAACCGGTCGTGCTGATACAGCGCCGCATTCTCCCACAGCAGTTCATTCCGGTGCAGCGCATAGACCGGAAACATGATCACATCGCCTTTCCTAAAGGTCACATCCTTTATCGTAACCTCCTCTGACGCATCGCGGGCGAATAGGGCACCGGCGGGATACATCCGCAGGGTTTCGCGCACATGAGCGTGTAGTTTCGGCATCTTGGGCAGGTCAGCAAACCCGATCGGGCCCGCACCGCACGCCTCTATCACCTCGGCGCGCAGATCCGCTTGCACCTGCGGATGCATCGCCAGCAGATACAGCCCCCAAGCAACCGTATTGGCCGAGGTTTCATAGCCCGCCGCGACGAAGGTCAGCAGGTTATCGACGGTGGTTTCAATGTCTTCCTTGTCAGTCTCGAGCGCCTCGATCAACAGATCAAGAAAATCGACCGCCTCGGCATGGCGCGCGGCGCGGCGGTTGGTGATCACGTCATGGGTCAGCTGTCGTAGATCACGGATCGCTTTCTTGCTGCGCAGCCATTTCAAGCGCGGCATCCATTTTGGCAGTCCCATCAGATCAAACAGCGACATATAGCTGATGTAATCGGTAAACCGTCGCATCCCGAGGCGGACATCCTCTTTCGACACTGCCTCGTTGCCCGAAAACATCACGCGCGAGATATTGGTCAGCGTCGCCTCTTGCGCGGCATCCGACACATCGACCTCGCCCTGCGCCCGCGCAAAAAACGCCGCCAGCTCGTCGCCGGTCTGGGCAAAGTGGCGGGTCAGTACAGGCAGGTTGCGCGCCGCAAAAAGGGGCGCATACCGATGACGCTGGCTGCGCCACTTCTCGCCCTCCGACAGGATCATACCGTTGCCGACCACCGGGCCGATCACATTATGGGTAAACGCAGCCTTGGGAAACCGGCGCCCGGCTCCGGCCAGCAGTTCGGTTACCATTTCGGGGTCGCAGACATAATGGATTCTGGCGGGACCCTTCAGATAGCTTTGCTTTCGCGTCGCGTCGGGGATCACAGAAAAGATGTTTTTGCCGGCCTTTTTGGCGAAGTCGATCAAACCGACATCGGCGGTGGCCAAATCCGCTTGAACCGGGATCGGTTGCACAAGTGGCATACTATCCTGTGCGGGCATATTGGGTGAACTCATTGTCGTCTCCTTGCCGGCGCAACGGTGGCGGCTGCCACATCGCTGTTTCTAGCAGGGAAACAATACCACATACTACCTAAAGTTACCCGCGCGGGCGGAACGTCAGCCTTCACGGCGCGCGGGCGGAATGTGCTTCTCCTTGGTATTTGCGCGTGCAAAATAGCCAGAACAGCAGTCCACCCAACTGGCAAACATCCATGTGCCACGCGGCGATTTGACCTAGGGCAAGACCAGCTCTTCGCCGTTTTGCCAGCTTTGTGCCAGTGCTTTTGCCTCGCCCTTTTGCTGGGGTGCCAGTTGTTGGCCCATTTGCATCAGGCGTTCTTCGGGCGCATCGAGCTCTCCATCTGCGGCATAGGCCATCGCAGTATGTTGTAGGGCCCAAGCCGCTACAGGGTCTCGCTTGACGCTTATGCCATCGGCATAGAAATGCGCGAGCTTTGCGAGCGATCTTGGCTCTCTGCGTTCGGCGGCGGCGTGGTACCAGCGGGCGGCCTCTGCCGGATCGGCGGGGCGCCCCTGTCCGTTCTCGTACAGCAAACCGACATTCAGATAGGCGACGGGTTCGCCGTATTCCGCGGCCTGCTGGTACCAGACCATTGCCTCGTCAAAATCCTGCTGTACACCGCGTCCCAAGGCGTAATGCTTGCCCATGTTCACTTGCGCTGCAGGCACTCCGTTTCGCGCGGCCTCGTAGTACCAGCCAACGGCTTTTTCATCATCCTGCGAGGTGCCAAGCCCGTCAGCATAGAGGTTACCCAGATTGATCTGGGCTGCAGCGTATCCCTGCTCTGCCGCGAGGCGATACCATTCAAGCGCCTCGCCATAGTCCTGTTTCACTCCGATGCCGTGATGGGACAACCACCCTAAGGAATACTGCGCCTCTGCCAGTTCCTGTGCTGCCGCGGCGCGCAATAGCTGCTGCGCTTCTTTGGGCGCCGCGGCACCGCCACGACCTTCTAGCAGCAGGACCGCCAAGCGGTACTGGCCCATGGCATATCCCTGGTCTGCCGCTTTTCGGTACCAGGCGCGGGCCTCTGCATCACTTTGCACCGTGCCTTCGCCCAACTCGTGCATATTGCCCAGACTGAATTGCGCCTTGTCGAAGCCCTGCGCCGCGGCGCGGGTGAAATAGTCAAAGGCGGTATTGGCATCGGCATCGACGCTGTGACCAAAGCGGTAGGAGACCCCCAATGAATTCAGACCGCAGGGATTATTCTGCTCGGCGGATTTTTCAGCCCATTCGACCGATTTGCTGAAATTTTGCGGGATTCCGTCGCCCCCCCGATAGTACAGCCGGCCCATCTGACACTGCGCCTCAGCATCCCCCTTTTCGGCAAGCGGCAGCAAAAGCTCTAGCGCGTGGGCATAATTGCCCTGTTCGAACGCGGCCAAGCCGTCCTGTACGGTTTGCGCCTGTGCGACCATGGGCATGATCGCGGCCAGAATGGTGCGACCAATCCAGCTTCTTTTGGTTTTACCTGCCATGGGAGGGTCCTTCTTGTCGGGCGGGCAGCATGCTGCCTTTTCGCGTTGGCGTAACGCTAATCACCTGACGATGCACGCCGCCGACCCGTCAAACCTCGGCGGAAATTTGCGTGTTCCTGCTATGGCTTAGGCGGCTCATGGCAAACCGGCAAAGACCCGCCCGCGCGGGGGCGGGGAACTGGCGGAAAAGATACCCATGGGTAACTTAGCTCGGCGCGGCACCGGCGCGGCGGGACGCCCGCTGCGAGACAAAGGCACAGACCAGAAGCTGCGAGATGTGGTAGATCATCAGCGGCAAAACAATGGCCCCGACCAGATCGGGCGCAAACAGCGCCGTTGCAATGGGCAGGCCGCTGGCAAGGCTTTTGGTCGATCCGCAGTAGAACAGCACCGCGCGGTCAGGATCCGGCATCCCCGTCGCTTTGCCAAGCGCGATCATCGACCACATACCCACGGCCAGAAACAACCAGACCACAGCAAACAGCAGCACAAGGGTCGTCAAGGGAATGGCGGACCAAAGCCCAGACACCGTGCCTGCGCTGAAGGCCGAATAGATGATCAACATGATCGACCCACGGTCGACTATCATGGTCAGCAGCTTGTGGCGTTGCACAAACCCGCCAACCAGCGGACGCATAAGCTGGCCGACGACAAAGGGCAGCAAAATCTGCACGCCGATCTTGCCGATTGCATCAAGGCTGACGCCGCCGTCGCCTTGTTGTAGCAGAAGGGTCACCAACACCGGCGTCAGAATAACCCCGATGATGTTAGAGACTGAGGCCGCGCAAATCGCCGCCGGCACATTGCCCCCTGCGATAGAGGTAAAGGCGATGGATGATTGCACGGTAGACGGCAGAACCGACAGAAACAGCAGCCCCATGGTCACAGTCGCGCCCAGTATCGGGCTGAACAGCGTGGCAAGGACCAGTCCGATCAACGGAAACAAAATATAGGTCGCGCCAAAGGTCATGCCTTGAAGCCGCCAGTTTGTGATGCCCGCCTTCACCGCACTGGGATCAAGCTTGGCCCCGTACAAAAAGAACAGCAGCGAGACCGCCCAGAACGTCACCCCGCGCAGCCCTTCGGCGGCAAGGCCAGTGGCAGGCAGCACTATGCCCGCGATCACAGTGGCCAGCAGCAAAAGCATATAGGCATCGATACCGATACGTTTGATATAATTCATGAGAAAACCCGCCTTGTCGCAGAAATCGGTATAGGGGCGCTGCCCGCCCGTAAAGAGCGAGCGGAAGAAAAGCTTCCTCCGCTCGTTCTGCTTTTAAGCGTGCTTAGAACCCTGCGGCCTGCCCATCCTTGCGCGGATCAGAGCCAGCGGCATAGCCACCGTTGTCAGTGCGCTGCACCAGTTGAGCGCCGCCAAAGCCGAATGCATTATCAGGTGCCTCGATCTGGATCGCATGGCCAAGCGCCTTGAGCCCGTCCAGCAAATCGGCAGACATCGACGGCTCGCAGGCCACTGCCAGCCCCTTGATCGCGCGCCAGCGAGGGGCGTCGGCGGCGGTCTGGGGGTCTTGATCCCACAGCTGCGTGCGCAGCAATAGTTGCATATGCCCTTGCGCCTGAATTGGGCCGCCCATCATGCCAAAGGCCATCAGCGGTGCGCCGTTCTTCATCGCAAAGCCCGGAATAATCGTGTGGAAGGGGCGTTTGCCCGGCGCGACCTGATTTTGATGGCCTTCTTGCGTTGTGAAGCCAAAGCCCCGGTTCTGCATCGATACGCCCGTGCCCGGCACAACCACACCAGAGCCGAAGCCCGCATAGTTCGACTGGATAAAGCTGACCATCATGCCCGACGCATCGCCCACGTTGAGCAAAACGGTCCCGCCTTGCTTAGGGGCGCCGGTGCCAAAGTTTTGTGCATGGTTCGCATCAATCAGCGCCGCGCGGGATTCGAGGTAAGCGGGGTCAAGCAATGCGCTCTCGTCCACATCTGTCATGTGATCGCGGTCGGCGACATAGGCGTGCAGATCGGCATAGGCGAGCTTGACCGCTTCGATTTGCAAATGCACAGCGGCCAGATCGTCGGGGCCGTGGTCGCGAATGTCTGTATGTTGCAATATGCCAAGCGCCATCAGCGCGGCGATGCCCTGACCGTTTGGCGGGATCTCGTGCAGTTCGACGTCGTCAAAGCTTTGGCTGATGGTGCCGCACCAGTCGTTGTAATGCGCGGCAAGATCGTCAACCGTCATCGCCCCGCCATTGGCCTTTGCAAAAGCAGCGATCTCTTGCGCGATCTCGCCCTCATAGAACGCGCGGCCTTTGGTTTCTGCGATCGCCCGTAGGGTGCGCGCGGCGCCGGGGTTGCGAAAGCGTTCGCCGGGTTTGGGCGCACGGCCATCGGGCATAAAGGTCTCGGCAAAGCCGGGTTGGTCCTTTAGCACTGCGGCCCCTTTGGCCCATGCTGTGCCCACGACAGGCGACACGATGAACCCGTCTTCGGCATAGCGGATCGCGGGGGCGAGCACGGTGGACAGGCCGAGGCTGCCGAATTTCTCGGACAGTTCGACCCACGCGCTGACAGCACCCGGAACGGTCACGGCGTCCCAGCCATGTTCGGGAATGCCATCCTTGAAATACTCGGGCGTCCAAGCCGCCGGCGCGCGGCCAGAGGCATTGAGCCCGTGCAGTTGCTTGCCGTCCCACAGGATGCAGAAAGCGTCAGAGCCAAGGCCGCAGCCCGTAGGTTCGACGATTGTTAGCACAGCCGCCGTGGCGATGGCCGCATCCACAGCGTTGCCGCCTTGTTGCAGGATGGACAGACCGGCTTGGGTCGCCAGCGGTTGCGAGGTGGCGACGACATTCTCGGCCAGGATGGGCGAGCGGCGCGAAGGGTAGACGGGATCATGACGTAGGCGCATGGGATGGCCTTTCTGTAGATGTACGGTTTTTAAGGTGACTGCGGATGGCCCAGACAATGGACACGAAAGCCGCAATCAAGAAAATCAGGCTGATGGGGCGGGTGAAGAACAGTGTCGGGTCTTCATCCGTCATCAGCGCGCGCCGCAGATTGGTTTCGGCGATCGGGCCCAGAATGACCCCCAGCACCAAGGGTGCCAGCGCATAGCCAAGGGCGCGCAGCGTATAGCCGGTAATGCCGATAAAGATCAGCAGGTAAAGGTCGGTCACGCGGTTGTTCAGCGCAAAGGTCCCCACGACACAGCAGGTCATCACCACGGGCACGATCAGCCATTTGGGGACCTCGGTCACCCGCAGGAACAGGCGCATGGAAAAGATCGACACGATCAGCATCATGAAAGACGCCACAACCATCGCGATGAACATGCCATAGACAAGGTCGCCGTGATCCAGAATCAGACGGGGACCGACGGAAATGCCGTGCACCATCAAAGACGCCATAAGGATCGCGTCAACAGCAGAACCGGGGATGCCCAGACCAATAAGCGGGATCAGCCCGCCGCCGGCAGTGGCGGAGTTGCCCGCTTCGGAGGCGACGATGCCGTCAGGTTCACCAGTGCCGAATTTCTCGCTGTTCTTCGATCCGCGTTTGGCTTGGTCATAGGCGACGAGGTTGGCGATGGACCCCCCCGCGCCGGGCAGGGCACCGATCAGCACCCCAATGATTGACGATCGCAGCAGGTTGACCGGACGCATCAACACTTCTTTCATCACCGTCCATGTCTGAAAGTCGATAGCCCCTGTGACCAGCGCATTGCCTGACCGGACGCTGTCGGCATTCTCTACCTCTGACACAAGCTGCGAGATGGCAAAGATGCCGATGAGCACCACCAGAAACGGCAGGCCGGCCTGCAACATCTCTATGCCAAAATCAAAGCGCGGGCGGCCCATGATCGGGTCTGTCCCCACGGTAGAGATTGCGAGCCCGATCAGCCCCGCCAAGATGCCGCGCATTGCGGATGTGCCCACGAGGCTGGCCACGATGGTCAGGGCAAACACGATAAGCGAGAAATACTCCCACGGGCCAAGGCGCACAGCAAATAGCGCGAGCGGCGGTGCAGCAAAGATCAGCACGATGGTCGAGATCACGGTGCCAAAGAACGACGCCCACACCCCGATGGAAAGCGCGCGCCCTGGTTCACCGTTGCGGGCCATGGGGAAAGCGTCAAAGGTCGTGGCGACCGACGATGGTGTGCCGGGGATGCCCAGCAATGCCGCCGAGATCAGCCCGCCGGTGTAGCCACCCACATAGACCGACAACATCACCGCGATGCCTTGCAACGGCTCCATCGTGAAGGTCAGCGGCAAGGTCAGCACAATCGCCATGGTCACGGTGAAACCGGGGATCGCGGCGGCGACGATGCCCGCGACGGACCCCGCCAGCATATAGGCGAGCGTGGCCAGCGTGAAAATCTGCGCGGCCCCTGTCATGAAATCAGTCATTCAAAGCACTCCGCGCGGCAGGAAGACGGTGAACACTTCGGCAAAAAGCCAGTTCAGCCCGAAGGAAAACACCACAGCCACCACAGCGGCGAGGGCGATTGACTTGGGCGTGCGTGGCATCAGGATCACTTGAAGCACGAAAAGGAAGATCAGGCTGGCGATGGAAAACCCCAGCAAAGGAATGGTCAGCAGATAGGCTGTGAGCGCGCCAAGGCAGACAAACACCAGATAGCAGCGTTTGGCCCATGCCACGGCCTGCGCCGCGAAATCACCGTAAGCGCGGCGGGGGATCTGGCGCAGCGCGTCGATGATCGCGATGGCTGAAACGATGGCCATGGTGGCAAAGATAATCTTGGGGAAGGCACCGGCGCCGAGTTTTTCAAAGCGCGAGGTGGCAATGCCGCTGGCCGAGATGAACAGCCCGACCGAAGCCAACAGCAAGAAGACATAGCTCAGAAGGCGGGCAACCAAGCCCGCCTCCTGTGACTTCATGGGGTCGTGCCCGTTCATGGGGCCAGAACCGACGACAGCGATTTCACTGTCTCGTCCAGTTTGGTCAGATAGGCACGGTAGTCCTCTTGACCGCGGAACCCGACATCTGCACCCGCATTGTTGGTCTGCTCGATATAGGTTGGGTCTTGTGCCATTTCTTTCAGCGCGGCTTCCAGTGTGTCGCGTACCTCTTGTGGGGCACCTTTGGGCATGACGATGCCGCGGGTCACGTTCAGTTCGAGGTCCTGACCCAGCTCTTTGAAGGTCGGCACATCTGCGGCGGCGGCCACACGTTCGGTCGCACCGACAGCAAGGAATGTCAGATCGCCATTGTCGACGAATTGCTTGGAGGAGCTGATGTCGCCGATGGCTACGTCAAGGTTGCCGCCAACCAGCGCGCGCACGCGCTCTCCGGTGCCTTCATAGCCGACGTATTTAAACTCAAGCCCGAACGCCTGTTCGATCATCGCAGCGTGCAGGTGCGGTACGCCCGCCAGTGTCACCCCCATGGAGATTTCGCCGGGATGCGCCTTGGCATAGGTCACGAATTCTTCGAAATTGCTGTAGTGGTCGGATTTGCCCGCCACCAGATACTGGGGCGATGCCGTCATCAGCGCGATCGGGTCAAAGTCGTCCCATGCCAGATCGGTGATGCCGGTTTCGGTAGCGACCAACAGACCTTCGTGGACCTGGCTGATGGTATAGCCGTCCGCTGCGCGGCGCGACGCCTCGCGCAGACCAACGGTGCCGCCAACGCCGGGCATGTTGATGACGGGCATTTCAGCGCCAAGGAACGGCTGCACGTTGTTGGCCACAAGGCGCATCAGCGTGTCAGACCCACCACCGGGCGACCATGGTACGATGAATTCTACAGCCCGTTCAGGGTAGGTTTCGGCAGTGGCGGGAACTGCAAGCAGGCTCGCAGCGGTGAAAAGGGCGGCTAGGCCCGAACGAAACGTCATAGGAGGACTCCCTGTGAGAGAAGCAGCGGTTTTTCCGCCGCGGGTTTGGTGTCAGTTTCGTGAATAACACAAGAACAACCCAGACAAAGCGCGTAATTCTTGCCATTATGTTTAGCATTGCTTACCTTAAGGGATGGATACACGTCAGCTCGAGACTTTATTGGCCATTAGCCAGCGCGGCGGCTTTGCAGCAGCGGCGCAGGCGGTGAATTTGACCGCCTCTGCCGTGAGCCAGCAGATCGCTGCACTTGAGGCCGAGATCGGTACGCAACTGTTTGACCGCACGCGACGCCCGCCCGCCTTGACCACCAAAGGTGCCGAGATGGTGCGCGCCGCCCAGTCGATCCTGCAGATCGTGTCGGACACCAAAGCGTCCGTCGCAGGCGAGCAAATGCGCGGCACCGTGGCGCTTGGGTCGTTGCGCACGGGGGCGAATTCGCTGGTGCCACAAGCCCTTGCAACTCTGAGCGCCAGCTTTCCGCATCTTAACTTTCGCCTGCGCGTTGGCGTCTCTGAGGAGTTAATGAGCGAAGTTGTGTCGGGCCAGCTGGATGCTGCCGTTGTGGCCGATCACGTTGCCGTCCCCAGCAGCTTGCGGTGGACACCCGTGCTGACCGAGCCGCTGATCGTGCTGACGCCGCCGGGGACAGGGACGGTGAGCATTGATGATCTGATCCGCGATATGCCCTATATCCGGTATCGTACGCAGGTGCCGCTGGCGCGTCAGATAGATACAGAGATCGCCCGCCTTGGGGCTGCGCCGCGCCAGATCGTGTCGGTCAACACAATGCCTGCCGTGGTGGGCTGCGTGCGGGCAGGGCTGGGGTTCGCGATTATCCCGCAGATCGCGCTGCATGACGCGGAGTCAGCCTCGCTTGATTGGTTTCCCTTTGGGGCACCGCCTATCCATCGTCGTCTGGGGCTGGTGCAACGGGTCGCTTCGCGGCGGGCAGAGGTGCTGGCAGCACTTGTGGCGGCACTGATTCAGCAGGGCTTGTCGGGCGATGTCCATGACTAGGGGGCAAAACACCTAGGCTGCCCTAGACATTAGCCCCCGACAGGCTATTTCCAACCACGCAGCATTTTGAAAATCTAGGAATTACGATGCCGACACAGTCCCCCGATAAGATGGCGACAGAGCTTTTGCATCTGCATGATGAGCTGGCGGCAAACAATTCTAACACGGACGCGCGTAAAAAGAAGAAGGCGCAACACGCATTGAACCGGTTGAACTTCCTTGAAGCTGTGATGGAAACGGTCCCCGTCGGGGTCGTTATGGCGGATGCGGATGGCCAGATCGTCTATGGCAACAGCCATGTCGAGAAAATGGTCGGCCACAAAGTCATTCTTTCCGATGATGTCACGTCCTATGGTGAATGGATCTCGTATCATGCCGATGGGCGGCGTGTTGAAAGCCACGAATATCCATTGGCGCGCGTCATCGAGGGCAACCAGGATCACGCTGAAATCGACGTTCACTACCAGCGGGGCGATGGCACACGGTTTTGGTTGCGGATTATCGGCGAGCCGGTGTTGAACGGTGATGGCGAACGCATTGGGGCCACCGTCGCCCTGATCGACATCGACGAAGAGCGCCGATTGCGCGAGGCACAGAACATCCTCATTGCAGAGCTTAACCACCGCGTGAAGAACGCCTTTAGTGTGGTGAAGTCTATTGTCAGCCAATCCCTGCGCAAGATGAGTATTCACCGCAATATTCGCGAAACGATCGATCAACGTCTGAACGCCTATGCCACGGCGCATTCGAAACTGGTCGGCACCACGTGGGACCGCGCCGGTATCGAAGAGGTGGCCAACGATGTATTGGAACCCATTGGCAGTGGGCGCATTAAGACCTCGGGCCCTGCGACAGAGCTGCCTTCGCGTCAGGCCTTGTCGTTGTCGATGGCATTTTACGAGCTGGCGACGAACGCCGTAAAATACGGTGCGTTGTCGGTTCCTGACGGAATAGTGAAACTAACTTGGGAACAGCATGATACCCCTGAGGGTTCCACCCTTGAGCTTCACTGGGTAGAAAGCGGCGGCCCCGCGGCCGAGAAACCGAGCGAAACCGGATTTGGCAGTTTTATCACCGGACGGGCCCTTGAGGCTGAAACTGGCGGCAAGATCGAAACGATCTTTGGTCCAGGCGGATACGAATGGCATTTAACGATGCTGCAACAGATGGAAGAACAGGCACCACAATGACAGATACACCTCAAAATATTTTCATCGTCGAAGATGAGGTCGTTGTCGCCTTCGAGATGACCGACCTTTTGGAAGACATCGGCTTTAACGTTGTTGGGCCCAGTATCCATCTTGAAGATGCAAAAGAGAAAGCCCGTAAGGGCGATATCGACATCGCGTTTCTGGATGTGAACCTCGGTCCGAATAAGACCTCCAAGCCCGTGGCCGATATCCTGCGCGAACGTGGCATCCCGTTCGTGTTCATCACAGCCTATGATGCGGATCAGATCAGCTTTCTCGGGCCAGAAGACCGCGTCGTTAAAAAGCCGGTCAGCAGTGAAAAACTGGTTGAGACCCTGCGGCGCCTCTATCCCACGTTGGAAACCTAAAACGCGAAGTATAAGCAGAATCCCGCGCGCCGCGACACTGCGGCGCAGGGGTGGACCCATCAAGGGCCGTGACATCGGCCAAACGTGAACATATAGTGAACGTATGGCTAAACAAACTGTAGAACAAAAACTGGCGATCCTCAGCGACGCGGCGAAATACGATGCGTCTTGTGCCTCTTCGGGGTCGACGAAGCGCGACTCGCGCGATGGTAAGGGGCTTGGCTCGAACGAGGGGGCGGGCATTTGTCACGCCTATGCGCCGGATGGGCGCTGTATCTCGTTGCTGAAAATCCTGATGACGAACTTCTGCATCTATGATTGCAGCTATTGCATCAACCGTGCCTCGTCGAACGTGACGCGGGCGCGGTTTAGTGTCGATGAGGTGGTGAAGCTGACCATCGAGTTTTACCGTCGAAACTATATCGAAGGGTTATTCCTGTCCTCAGGCGTGATCCGGTCGCCGGACGCCACCATTTCGGACATGGTGCAAATCGCGCGCAAGCTGCGCCACGAGGAAAACTTTCGCGGCTATATCCACCTTAAAACCATCCCTGATGCGGCCCCCGAGCTGATCGCCGAAGCGGGGCTGTTGGCGGACCGGTTGTCGATCAATGTCGAGCTGCCAACGGATGCTGCCGTTCAACAATATGCGCCGGAAAAGAAGCCTGAGCAGATCCGCAAGGCGATGGCGGATTTCCGGCTGCGCAAGGAAGTGTCGAAGGACAAATCCCACACCGGTAAACGCCCCCCACGGTTTGCGCCGGCGGGCCAATCGACGCAGATGATCATCGGGGCAGACGGGTCAAATGATGCCGCCATTCTGGGCCAGTCAACACGGCTCTATTCCAGCTATAAACTCAAGCGCGTATATTATTCGGCTTTCTCACCGATCCCGGACAGTTCGTCCAAGCTCCCGCTGATCCGACCGCCCTTGCAGCGCGAACATCGGCTCTATCAAGCGGATTGGTTGCTGCGTTTCTATGATTTCCAACTGGACGAAATCACGTCGGTCACGGCGGACGGGAACCTTGATCTTGAAGTAGATCCAAAACTGGCCTGGGCTTTGGTGCACCGCGAGGTGTTTCCGCTGGATGTGAACCGTGCCACTCGCGAAATGCTGCTGCGCGTACCGGGGTTCGGGGTGAAGACGGTGAACCGGATCCTGTCAACGCGCTGCCACCGCGCCCTGCGCTACGAAGATCTGATCCGCATGGGTGCGTCGATGAAAAAGGCGCGCAGTTTTATCACAGCGGGCGGCTGGTCTCCCGGTGGGTTGACCGACAGCCTTGACCTGCGTGCGCGTTTTGCGCCGCCGCCCGAACAGCTGACATTGTTCTGATGCACCGCGCAGTGATGCCCCCGATTGGCACGGCGCAGGCGTGGCGTGATGCGGCGCGTCAGTTTCTAGCAGCGGGCATCCCGCCCGAAGCGATCCTGTGGGGCGATACCACCACTGCACCCGATCTGTTTGGTGAGGTTGGGCCGGTCCGACCGGCAGGGCACGTCACTGTACCGCGTAGCTTTATTTCGATGGCGAGCACCGTCGTCTGGCATAGCGATCCTGAACGCTTTGCGCGGCTCTATGCATTTTTGTGGCGTTTGAAAGATGCCCCGCATCTCATGACGGACCGCGGCGACGCCGATCTGTCACGCCTGCGGTCAATGGAAAAGAACGTGCATCGCTGCCAACATAAGATGAAAGCATTCGTGCGCTTTCGCGAGATCGGGGCTGAATATGCGCCGCGGCGGTCCTTTGCCGCGTGGTTCGAGCCCACGTATCACACGGTAGAGCCTACCGCCGATTTCTTTGTCCGCCGTTTCAGCGATATGGATTGGCGTATCCTCACGCCGGATGTGTCTGCCGTGTTCGAAAATGGATCGCTGTCATTCCGCGAAGGACAGAAAAAGCCAGCGCTGCCCGAAGACGCAAGCGAGCAGCTGTGGATCACCTATTTCCAGAACATCTTTAATCCTGCGCGGTTGATGGTCAAAGCCATGCAGTCAGAGATGCCAAAGAAATACTGGAAGAACATGCCCGAAGCGGCGTTTATTCCCCAGATGATTGCCGAAGCCCCCGCCCGCGCGCGGGCGATGGCAGAGGCCGCACCCTCGCTGCCACCTGCGCGCATGGCACAAGTACAAGCGCAGCTTGCCGCGCATCAATCGGCGTGGGAGGGGCCGAAAGACGCATTGGCCAAAGATATCGCGGCCTGCACCCGTTGCCCCCTGCATTGCAACGCAACACAAGCTGTACCGGGCGAGGGGGCGATGGACGCTGACCTGATGATCGTAGGGGAGCAGCCCGGCGATCAGGAGGACCTTAGCGGGCGGCCCTTCGTCGGTCCGGCGGGGCAGCTGTTTGACAAAATTGCAGGGCAGGCGGGGCTGGAGCGACACAAGGCGTTTGTCACCAATGCCGTAAAGCACTTTAAGTTCACCCCGCGCGGTAAGCGGCGCTTGCACCAATCTCCCAACGGGTCAGAGATTCAGCATTGCCGGTGGTGGCTGAACGCAGAGATCGCGCAGGTACGTCCCAAATTGCTGCTTGGGATGGGGGCCACCGCCGCCGAAGGGCTAACGGGGCGCCGCGCGGGTATCTTGTCGCGGCGGGGCACGGTCGAACAAACCGCATCCGGCACGCCTATTTTGTTAACCCTACACCCGTCTTATCTGCTGCGCCTTCCAGATCCTAAAGCCAAAGCCGATGCAACGGCCCAGTTTAGGGACGATCTAGCCATGGCGGTAAAACTGCTGGATTGAAGCGGCCAGAAAGATCGGGCACCCATTGCAATCTGCGTATCGGATGCCATATACCATCCACATGGATGGAGAATCGATATGAACAACGTCAGGCAGCTACGAGACAAACAGCCCGAAAACGAGAAAATTACCATTAACCTGGGCTTTGTTGATCTGGGTCGGATCGATCTGCTGGTACAGGAGGGGTTCTATTCCAACCGCAGCGATTTTATCCGTACAGCGATCCGCAAGCAGTTGGACCACCAGTCCGATACGGTCACACGGTCGATAGAACGGCACACGATGGAGATGGGCCTGCGCGACTACACCCTCGCAGATCTTGAAGCCGTGCAAGCCGCGAATGAGGTCCTGCACATCAAAGTCGTGGGGCTTGCGCGTATCGCACGTGACGTCACACCGGAACTCGCACGCGCCACGATTGGTTCCATTCATGTGCTGGGGGCGCTTCAAGCCAGCACAGACGTCAAAAAAGCACTCGGCGACCGGATCAGTTAAGACCGGCTTAATCCTTTAAAGGAATGCGACATGACAGATGATTTCAACGCGGCCATGCGCCGTGCCGGGAAACTTGTGCGCGGGGGAAACCCCAAAGCGGCAACCGAAACGATCCAGAATGCGCTCGGCGTAGGGGGTGGTATTGCGACTAAAACCGCTAAAAATCCCTTTGCTAGAGCTAAAGTTGGCCGCGGCCTGCGCGACACACTCGCTGGATTGGCGCAATCGGCTTTGACCGGCGGCGACACGACAGAACCCGAACTCCCCCAAGGTGCGACATTCGACAGCGGTACTTTCAGCTGTACCGCGGGCAGCCGAGAGTATCGGATTTATGTCCCCAACCTCAACGGGTCAACGCCGAAAGGGGCGGTGATGATGCTGCACGGCTGCAAGCAGTCCCCGATTGATTTCGCCAAGGGTACAGGCATGAACCAGCTGGCGGATGAGCACGGGCTGATCCTTGTGTATCCGGCACAATCGCGGATCGCGAATATGCAAAACTGCTGGAAGTGGTTCGATCCGGGCGACCAGATGCGCGGCGCGGGTGAACCCGTGATCCTTGCAGGGCTGATGCAACAGGTGCAGCGGGATCACGCCATTCCAAAGGGGCGTAACTTTGTGGCAGGGCTTTCTGCGGGGGCCGCGATGGCCGTCGTGCTGGGGCAGACTTACCCCGATGTATTCGACGCGGTCGGGGCGCATTCGGGGCTGCCCTATCAGGCGGCCCGCGATGTGCCATCGGCTTTCGCAGCGATGGGGCAGGGGGCAACAGGCTCTAACACGGGCGATTTCATTCCGACCATCATCTTTCAGGGCGACGCTGACACCACCGTTCACGCAGCCAATGCAGATGCGATTGCCAATACGCCTCCCGCGGGGACAGAGGTGATGGACGATGGCAAAACTGACGGGCGCAGCTTTACCCGTCGCACGATCTTGGCCCCGAAAGGCCACGCGGTAAGAGAGCAGTGGACCATCACGGGCCTTGCTCATGCGTGGTCGGGGGGCGACAGCGCAGGGTCGTACACGGACCCGACAGGGCCAGACGCCAGCCGCGAGATGATAAGGTTTTTCCTCGAGTTGCCGTCGAAAGGCGCTTGATATGACGCACTCCCTTACGTTTGACGCAATCAGCGAAGCCACCCCGGGAGCAAAGTGGGCCGCCCGCTGGGACCGTTCATGGCCTGCCTACGAGGCGTGGTTCACCGCACGTGGCGGCGATACCGGCCCCGACCGCACTGCCTGCGAAGCCGCGTTACAGCAGTATATGCCCGAGTTAGTCCCTGTTCACGCAAAGCTTACGGATTTGGCTGGAGGATCAGATCGCGCTGCGCGTTTTTTGTCGACATGGTGCCCTCCTAGCTATCTGGGGGGCTGCTCGCTGGCGGTTGCCACATCGCGGGACGACATCCGGCTTGTGCGTAATTACGATCTATCGCCAGACTTAAACGAAGGGTTGCTGTTGCACAGTGCCTGGACCGGCCGCCCCGTCATGGGCATGGTCGAGTTCCTCTGGGGGCTGTCTGACGGTATCAACGACGCAGGCCTCAGCATCGCGCTGGCCTATGGTGGGCGACAAGAAACCGGCCGTGGTTTTGGCATCACGACGATCCTGCGCTATGTCCTGGAGACCTGTAAAACAGTCCCTGAGGCCCTGCGGGTGTTGCAGCGGGTGCCGTCCCATATGCCCTATAACGTAGTGGTTGCGGATGCCGATGGAGCCGCCGCGAGCGTCGAGCTATACGCGGGCGGAGGTGCCAAAGTGCAGCCGCGTCTTGTTGCGACGAACCATCAGACTGACGGCAGTACCCCCGATCGCGGCGGTTTTACGCGAACGTTTGAGCGGTCAAAACGCCTTATTAGTCTCTTATCCGAGGGACCTGGTCCCGCCGGTCTTGCGCAGCAATTCACCCAAGCGCCCCTAAAGCAGGATCGGTATGCCGATGGGTTTGGCACGCTGTTCACAGCTGAATACGAGCCAAAACGCCGACATCTGACGCTGCATTGGGACAATGATACCTGGGTACAATCAATTGACGCCTTCCAAGAAGGCAGCCGCGACGTCATCTATTCTAACGGTGCTACACCGCAGCAGCGTGAAGGTGATATCGACTGGGTGAAGGTGGGTATGGACTACGCCGCGGGTCATGGGTGCGATTGGCAAAGATATGTCCCGAAATGGAGCTACGGGGCGTAAAGCTAAGTGGATTCTCAAGGGTCGTTGCGACGGTTACCGCTATCTTAGTTTCATGAGTTCTTCCCTGAATGCTTCCGTTGGTGTGCGCCATCCCAGACACTTTCTGGGCGTGCCGTTCAAGCGGTCGCAAATCGACTTCATATCTTGATTTGAGAGCGCGGCCACAGGCGCATCTCTTGGTAAGTAGCGCCGCGCACGCTTGTTCAGGTTTTCGACGGAACCCTTTTGCCACGGGGCTTGCGGATCACAGAACCATGCCTCGGTTCCGATTCCAGGTTCCAGCTTGCGCCAATTCCTAAACTCAATACCTCTATCAAAGGTGATCGATTTACGGGCCGTTTGGGGCAGGGGTTCCATCACAGTCATTAGCTTGTCCATCAGATGCGTTGTGCTGCGGTCGTTGTTACGGAACAGGACGGCGAAGCGGGTTTTCCGCTCAATGAGCGAGGCGACGTTCATCTTACCCTGAGCACGCTCGAAAATCATCAAATCGCCCTCCCATTCGCCAAAAGTCTCACGCGTATCAACGTAGTCGGGTCGTTCATGGATGGACCGATCTGGCGGGAAAACAAGGCCACGGGACCTGCGTGAATGGTGCGGTCTCCGTTTCTTGCGCCGGTTTGGGAGGTATCGGGCCAGCTCTTTGGATTGACCGTCTGGACTGTAGACATAAGCATAAATTGTCTCGTGGCTCACACGAACTTTCTGGCCTTCAAAGAACAATCGACCCGCGATCTGTTCGGGAGACCAACCTTCTTTGAGCTGTTTGATCACAGCCTTTCGCAGGCCGACAAGGCGCACCAATTTTTGACGGCGTGCACGCCTTTGAACCGCAGCGCGTTGAGCAACAACACCATAGTATCCGTTCAATTCCGGCAGGTCTTCGTCGGCATAGCGGTTGCGCTTGATGTCACGATAAATCGTCGAAACATGCCTGCCGATCTCCGCTGCTATCTCTCGTACGGGTATCTTAGCATTCAACATATCTTCAATCGTGCGCCGTTCACGCAGGTTTAGCTCTGTATGGGCCATCTTTCATTCTCCTTGCTTTCCAGCAAGATAGGGGAAATTTCGCAACCCAGTTTAGAATGTGCCGCGCTACAACGCTAGACCGGATAATGAACGTTATGTTATATGTCCAAGACACCCTGCGCTGCGATCGCAATGGGCAGCACTAAAAGGTGGCACCCCAGTTCGGATGCCACCTTAGAAATCAAATCACCCGGTTCTGCGTGCCGCGTCGGGATCGGACGACCCCCCTTGCGGCACCAAAGAACGTACCAGATCGGCCATTTCCAAGGTACCAACCTGCTGGCCGTCTTTCATCACACGATAGCGGTTGGTCGTGTCGCCGCCGGACTTCTCGATAAGCGATTCCAGATTGTCGTTGTGATCAACTTCGCCGCTAATGTTGCCGGTTGTTTCCGTGGTCTTACGCATGACCGACCGGACGCGTAAAACGCGCGCGCGGTTGATGTCGCTGACAAAGTCTTCGATGTACGGGTCGCAGGGGTTCAAAAGAATATGCTGCGGCTCGCCTTGCTGGACGACAAAACCGTCTTTCAAAATAACCAGATGGTCCGCCAGCTTGAGGGACTCGTCGAGATCGTGGGTGATGAAGACGATGGTCTTTTGCAGCTCGCCCTGAAGTTCGATCAATAGGTTTTGCATATCCGTGCGGATCAGCGGATCCAGCGCCGAGAATGCCTCGTCCATCAGCATAATGTCGGAATTGCTGGTCAGTGCGCGGGCAATGCCGACACGCTGCTGCATCCCGCCGGACAGCTGATGGGGATATTGATCGCCCTGCCCCTCTAGGCCGACGCGGGCGAGCCATTTTTGTGCTTCGCTTTCGTACTTCTTCAGGCTTTGACCTTCGATTGACGGGGCTAGGCCAGTGTTCTCTAGAACGGTCCGGTGGGGGAACAGCGCGAACTTCTGGAACACCATCGACATCCGGTGTTGCCGTAAATCGCGCAGCTGCTTGTCATTGTAAGACAAGATATCCTCGCCATCGACCAACACCTCGCCGGAGGTGGGGTCAATCAGGCGGTTCAAATGTCGGATCAGGGTAGATTTCCCCGATCCCGACAGGCCCATGATCACCGTGGTCTTACCGGCGGGTATATCGACGTTGATATCATTGAGCCCCAGCACGTGGTTATGCTCGGCCAGCAGCTCCGTCTTTCCCATGCCATTTTTTACATGCTCTAGCGCCGATTTCGGGTCGTCGCCGAAGATTTTATACAGGTTCCGGATTTTGATTTTAATATCGTCTGACATGTCCGTCTCCTTAATCTGACTGGCCGGCATTGATGCGGGCAAGCGCTGCTTTGGTTACCCGATCAAGGATGATCGCAAGCAGTACAATCCCCAAGCCCGAAAGCAGACCAACGCCCAGTTCCAGACTGCGAATACCGCGCAGGACCAGCACCCCAAGCCCTGGTGCGGACACCAGCGAGGCGATCACGACCATTGCGAGGCTCATCATGATTGTTTGGTTCACGCCGGCCATAATATTGGGCAACGCCAGCGGTATTTGCACCCCGAATAGTTTTTGGCGGCTCGTCATACCGAAGGCGTCGGCTGCCTCGATCACATCCTTGTCGACAAGGCGGATACCAAGGTCGGTTAAGCGGACGACGGGCACGATGGCATAAAGAATAATCGCGATCCCATACAGTTTTGGTTCGGTGACCGAAAAAAGGAAGATCAGCGGAATCAGATACACAAAGGGCGGCAATGTTTGCAGCATATCAAGGATCGGGATCATAATTCGTTGGGTGCGGTCACTGCGTGACATCGCAATCCCTATCGGCACCCCGAGAAGCACGCATATGAAGGCACAGACGAAGATAATCGCCAGCGTTTGCATTGTGTAATCGTAATAATCGACAAAGGCGAGAAACCCGAAACAAAGCGCTACAAGCCCGACCAGCTTGAGCGACCGCCCAACCACAAAGGTGATCAGCATCAACAGTGGGATCATGATCCACCACGGCACTGCTTGCATCACCCAGAGCATTTCGTTCAGCGCCCAGCTAAGGGGTTGTGTCAGAGGGTCGACAACGACTTTCAGACTGTCTTTGATGTTCAAAAACCCGCTTTCAAGACCGGTGGTCAGATCGCGCGACTGCGGGATTGCGTTGCAGGCATCGTGCAGATTGTCGAGCGATGGAAAGGGTGTGTCCCATGCCGAAATCTCGTCTGCAGTGCCGGTTGTTTTGCCAAGCAGTTCAGCCATCGACATCGGGGCGCTGTCGCCACCACCCCCGCCGCCGCACCAATCGCGCAAGCCGAGCTTGTCAAAGATAAAATCGTATGTTGCCATGCATCCCCCGTGAGGGCGATTGCATCTGCCCTTCGTTCTTTAAAGTCGATTACCTAGAAAGGGCGGCCCGGTGCTTGATGCACCGGGCCGCCCGAAAGTGTCGTTTCAGATCAATCGCCAAGAAGCGCGGACAGCTTTGTGCGCGCGTCATCGTTGATCCAGTCTTTCCAGATTTCGGTGTTGTTTGTCAGGAAGTAGACAGCGGCTTCTTCGCTGCTGGCGTTGTTCTCGTCCATCCAAGCCAACAGGCTGCTCATCTGGTCCGTCTCGAACTGTACGTTGGACATCAGCTCGGAAACCTCGGGGTGAGAGGTTTGAAAATCCTTGGTGACAACTGTCAAGACGGGCGCTGTGGCAAATTCGGTAACGGCTGCGTCGGCGGAATCAGCATTCGCGTTGGCATTTTGTGCCGCCTCGATCTCTTCGCCCAGGCTGACCTTGGTCATGTCAAACTTGCCCAGTGGCGTGGTGGGGCCCCAATAGTAGCCGAACCAAGGCTCTTCGCTTTGCACGGCCGATGCCATCGACGTGGCCAGCGTTTCGCCCGAGCCGTGGTTGAAGACTTCGATGCCCGAGCCTTCCAGATCCATCGCGCGGATTAGGTTGTCGTTCACAATCCGGCAGCCCCAGCCATCGGGGCAGTTATTGAACATGCCGCCGACCAGCTCGGGGTTCGCCATCACACCTTCGATGGTCTTCAACTCGGGGTGCGCTTCGGCCAGATACGTCGGGATCCACCAGCCTTCGACACCGCCGGGTTCAAGAACGCTGGTCAATTCAACGATCTTACCGTCGGCCTTGATTTTCTTATAAGCGTCACCGGCTGAGTTTGGCCAAAGCTCCGGCACGATATCAGGCTCGTTGTTCTCTGAAAGCGAGGTGACGGCGGGCGTGGTGTCAGAGGGCACGACTGTCACATCACAGCCATACCCTTGCTCGAGCAGGAAGTTGGACACAGCCACAACAACACCGGCAGAGGCCCAGTTCATCTCGGCGATGGTGATCTCGCCGCAATCTTCGTTCGCCAATGCGGCACCGGGGACGGCGACAGCTGCCAGCGCAGCACTAAGGATGTAGCGGTTCATAATGGAAACTCCTGTTCGTTCATTCAGTTCAGCGGCCGCGATTTTATCGCGAAGCCCGGCAAAGCGTCGTCGCTCGCATATGCACCGGGCCGACCTTTGCATCAGGTACAAGATCCGGTGCCCCTTACGGCTTGCAAGGGGATGATATGTCGCGTCAATTTGTGCTTCAGCCGGACCCTACTACAGCGATCTTGGTTTGCAACCCGATCCCAAAGAGAGTTCTGCCAAGATTCATATTCTCAACGCAAAACGCTGCGGAATTTCGAATAGTGCAGGACAAATGCAAAAGCTGCCCTATTACAGCCGTCAAAAATACTGCGCCTCCAAGTTTAAACTCCCCGTTTCTGACCGGTCGTTCAAAAAAAATGAAACACCTGTTTGACATCTCCTGAAACTAAGCTCTTAGTGAGCGTTGCTGGGAATTGACCTTGGGAGGGGAGCAATGACTATCGCGCTACAAGCGAAGGGTTTGACCAAAGAGTTCAAAGGCTTCATTGCTGTCAACAATGTCGATCTGTCGGTCAAAAAAGGCACGATCCATGCGCTGATTGGCCCCAACGGTGCTGGCAAAACCACGTGCTTTAACCTGCTGACGAAATTCCTGCAGCCTACCCATGGTCAGATAACCTATGAGGGGCGCGACATCACCCGGATGAAGCCGTCAGAGATTGCGCGTTTGGGCATGGTGCGGTCCTTCCAGATTTCGGCGATCTTTCCCGATCTTACTGTTTTGCAGAATGTCCGTGTGGCGTTGCAGCGGGCCCGCGGGGAAAGCTACGATTTCTGGCGGTCTGATCGTGTGTTGTCAAAATTCGACGACCAAGCCCGCGAATACATTGCCGAGGTCGGTCTGAGCGATCTTACAGACGAACGGGCCGCATCATTGCCTTATGGCCGAAAGCGCGCGCTAGAGATTGCGACCACACTGGCGCTTAGCCCAGACATGTTGCTTTTGGATGAACCTATGGCCGGCATGGGCCGCGAAGATGTCGAGCGGATCTCGCAGTTGATCCGCCGTATTGCTGAAAATCGCACCGTGCTGATGGTCGAACATAACCTGTCGGTCGTGGCGGAACTTTCAGATCATATCACTGTCCTCGCGCGTGGCGAAATTCTGGCGGAGGGGACATACGAACAGATCTCCAAGGCGCCCGAAGTGATCGAAGCCTACATCGGAGCCAGCCATGACTGAACCCCTGTCCAATGTGTTGTTAAAAGTCAAAGATCTGCAGGGCTGGTACGACGAAAGCCACGTGCTGCACGGTATCGACTTTGAGGTACGCCAAGGCGAAGTTGTCACGTTGCTTGGCCGCAATGGCGCTGGCAAGACATCTACCCTTTTGGCCATCATGGGTATCTTGGCCAAACGCGCCGGATCGATCACCTTTAACGGCACAGAGATGATCAGCCTACAGCCGCGACAGATCGCGCGGCTTGGCATAGCGCTGTGCCCCGAAGAGCGCGGCATATTCTCGTCGTTAAGTGTCGAAGAGAACCTCATGTTGCCGCCGCGCATTGCCGACGGCGGGCTGAGCGTCGAGCGGATTTATGATCTGTTTCCGAATTTGTACGAGCGTCGCAAAAGCAGTCAGGGCACCAAACTATCAGGCGGCGAACAGCAAATGCTGGCGATCGCGCGGATCTTGCGCACAGGGGCCAAGTTTCTGCTGCTCGACGAGCCGACGGAAGGGTTGGCGCCGGTAATCGTCCAGCAGATCGGACGCACCATCAAAGCGCTTAAAGACGAAGGTTTCACAATCGTTCTGGTGGAGCAGAACTTCCGTTTTGCGGCCTCTGTCGCAGACCGGCATTACGTTGTGGATCAGGGGAAGGTCGTTGACATGATCCCCAACGACCAACTGGAGGAAAACGCCCAGAAGCTTCACGATTATCTGGGCGTGTAGGGAAAACAGGACGCTTCGGCGTCATAATCAGGAGGGTAATTTATGACCAAGAATCTTGTTATCAGCACCGCGGTATTCGCCGCGATGACAGCAGCACCCGCACTGGCGCAAGACATCAGCGTCAAGCTTGGCGTGTTGAATGACCGGTCCGGCGTCTATGCCGATTTGTCCGGCGAAGGCTCGGTTGTGGCTGCACGTATGGCGGTCGAAGATTTCAAAGCCGCCGAAAATGGCATGAGCGTCGAAATCATTTCTGCCGACCACCAGAACAAACCCGACATTGGTTCGAACATCACACGCCAATGGTATGACGTGGATGGGGTGAACGCGATCCTCGACGTGCCGACATCCTCTGTCGCGCTGGCTGTGGCCGATATCACCGCTGAAAACAACGGCGTGTTCTTGATCTCGGGTGCCGGTTCAACGGCGTTGACCCGCGAACAATGCCGCCCGACGTCCGTGCACTGGACATATGACACAGCGTCCCTTGCCAATGGCACCGGCGCGGCGTTGACAAACGCGGGCGGTAAAAAGTGGTTCTTCATGACCGCAGACTACGCCTTCGGTCACTCCCTCGAAGAAAACACCTCGGCGGTTGTTAAGGCCAACGGTGGCGAGGTCGTGGGCCAGGTCAATGTGCCGTTCCCGAACCAGGATTTCTCTTCGTTCCTGCTGCAAGCACAAGGCAGTGGCGCTGATGTGATCGGTCTGGCAAACGCCGGCGGCGATACCGTGAACTCCATCAAGCAAGCATCGGAATTCGGCATCACGCAAGCCGGTCAAAAGCTGGCTGCTTTGCTTATGTTTACCAACGATGTCCATGCTTTGGGTGTGCAAACGGCCCAAGGTCTGTCGCTGACAGAAGCGTTCTATTGGGACCAGAACGATGAAACGCGGGCATGGTCGGACCGCTTTATGGAAGCGCATGGTGCGATGCCCAACATGGTGCAGGCGGGCGTCTATTCGTCCACAATGGCATATCTTGCCGCTGTGAAAGAACTGGGTAGCGCCGAAGATGGCAAAGCGATCGTCGACAAGATGAAAGCAATGGACATCGAAGACCCGCTGTTTGGCAAAGTGACTGTGCGTGCCGACGGCCGTGCGCTGCACGATATGTACCTTTTCGAAGTAAAAACACCCGATGAGTCGACCGGCGAATGGGATCTTTACAAAGAGATTTCCTCGATCAGTGGCGAAGAGGCGTTCTTGCCCATGCTCGAAGAGTGCGACTTCTCCAAGAAGTAACGCAGCGCGTTTTTTCCATCCCACCGTGCTGGTGGGATGGATGTTTCTTACCACACCACAATAGGGCCAGGATATGTTTGAGTTATTGGGAGTGCCGCCGCAGGTTCTTTTAGGACAGCTTTTGCTTGGCCTGATCAACGGGTCGTTTTACGCGGTTCTATCGCTGGGCCTTGCGGTTATCTTTGGCCTTCTGAACATCATCAACTTTGCCCATGGCGCGTTGTACATGGCAGGTGCCTTTGTCGCGTGGATGCTGTTGAACTATCTGGGCATTGGCTATTGGCCCGCTTTGATTGTGGCACCGCTGATCGTGGGTGTCTTTGGTGTCGTCATCGAACGCACCATGTTGTCGCGCCTGTACCATCTGGATCACCTCTATGGCCTGCTGCTGACATTTGGGTTGGCGCTGATCATTCAGGGTCTGTTCCGCAATTATTACGGCATCTCCGGATTGCCCTATCAAATCCCTGCTGTGCTTTCGGGCGGGCAGAACCTTGGGTTTATGTTCCTGCCGAACTATCGCGCATGGGTCGTTGTCGCGTCTGTTCTGGTGTGTTTTGCCACCTGGTTCGCAATCGAGAAGACGCGTTTGGGTGCCTATCTCCGCGCTGCGACCGAAAATCCGACGCTTGTAGGCGCATTTGGCGTGAACGTTCCGCTAATGGTGATGCTGACCTACGGGTTTGGTGTCGCGCTGGCCGGATTTGCTGGCGTCTTGGCCGCCCCGATCTATTCCGTGAACCCGACGATGGGCGAACAGCTTATTATTGTGGTTTTCGCCGTCGTGGTGATCGGTGGGATGGGCTCTATCATGGGGGCCATCGTCACGGGCTATATGCTTGGTATCGTCGAAGGATTGACGCGGGTGTTTTACCCCGAAGGATCAGCCGTCGTTATTTTCGTCATCATGGCAATCGTCTTGATGATCAAACCTGAAGGTCTGTTCGGGAGGACCGCATAATGGCAATGACTGATAAAACCAAAGGCGAAGCCACAGGCATGCCAACGCTGCACAAGATCATCTTTGGGGTGCTTCTGGTCGCGCTGATCGCGCTGCCGTTTTTCGTCTACCCCGTGTTTGCAATGAAAGTGATGTGTTTCGCTCTGTTTGCCGCAGCCTTTAACCTTTTGCTAGGCTTTGGCGGGTTGTTGTCGTTCGGGCATGCCGCGTATTTTGGGGGCGCCAGCTATGTCGCGGCGCACGCGGCCAAGGTCTGGGGTCTGACACCAGAGCTGGCCGTTCTTTGCGGTGCAGCGGCGGCGGGCCTCTTGGGTTTTGTCATCGGGTCACTGGCGATCCGCAGGCAAGGCATCTATTTTGCGATGGTAACGCTGGCCTTTGCACAAATGGTCTATTTCACTGCGCTTCAGGCAGACTTTACCGGCGGCGAAGACGGCATCCAGGGCGTCCCGCGCGGTGACCTGTTCGGCCTCTTCTCTTTGTCCGACAATCTAGCGCTCTATTTCTTCGTTCTTGCCGTCACCTTTGGCGGGATCTTGTTGTTGTACCGCATTGTGCATTCGCCCTTTGGCCAAGTGCTCAAGGCGATCCGTGAAAACGAACCCCGGGCAATTTCGCTGGGCTACAACGTCAACCGCTACAAGCTTATCGTGTTCACCTTGTCCGCGACGATGGCGGGGGTTGCGGGGGCCACGAAATCGCAGGTGTTCCAATTGGCGTCTTTGACGGATGTGCATTGGTCCATGTCAGGCGAGGTCGTTCTGATGACGTTGTTGGGCGGCATGGGCACCATCTTTGGGCCCCTTGTTGGCGCAGGGATTATCGTCACCATGCAGAACTATCTGGCGACATTCGGCGCATGGGTCACGATCATTCAAGGTGTGATTTTCGTCATCGGTGTTCTGATGTTCCGCGAGGGCATCGTAGGCGTCTTGGCTCGCTGGTTTAAGCGGCCCCTTTAATCAAAACGGGCGGCTCAAATCTGCAACTTAGACCCCTTGTTCAAATTTCAGGGGGGGTCACTCAAGACACCGGATTGGCGCGGCGCGGCCGTTGCGTTAGATATGCAGGTATGCAGTCAGGTTTTCCAGATACGTTTCCTTTAAAGCGTGGGCGCGTTCATGAAGCCTGCGGCCCTGCAGCGCCCGTTTTTGGTGCGATTGTAGGCAGTATGCTGCAGGGCATAACGCTTTGGATTCGCGAAATGCGCGCGCACGAAAGGGTCAATCCGTTGGGTCTTGCGACTGTCCTGGACCCTGCCCAGCTTTTGGTCGCGTTTGCTAAAAACCAGGCTGACAGCCTTGCGGTGGCCGAAGAATCCCTGCGCGAGGGGGTGCTCAGCTGTGTGTTGATCGACATTTCGCGCCCTTTGAACCTGCGCGAAGGGCGCCGGCTACAGCTGGCTGCAAAAGCTGGTGGCACGACAGGGCTGTGTCTTATCCCAGAAGGCATGGGATCGAACGCCGCAGAGACCCGGTGGCGGGTCCGTCCTGCCTTTGATGCTGAAAAGGGGGACTCGACTCTGATGCATTGGGAAATTATTAAGAACAAATCGGGAACGATTGGTGTCTGGGATGTTCAATGGTCTCAAAAAGCGCGTTGTGTGCATGTGGTTTCCCCGGTTGGCCTCCGACCGGGCGCTAAAGGTACGACCGGTTGATGCCCCTTTTGCGCTGACGTTAAACCAGCACAACACCGATAGGATTTACTGTCTGAACCAACAGGCCGAAGCATTGGGCCTGCATCGCACCATGCGCCTTGCAGATGCCCGCGCGATTTGTCCGACGTTAGTGAGCCACAGTGCACAGCCCGATCTGGATGCACGGTTTCTAGCGACGCTGCGCCGGTGGGCGACACGCTATTGCCCGTGGGTGGGACATGAAGGTCCGGACGGTCTGGTGCTGGACCTCACCGGTTCAACACATCTATGGCCCGATGAAACGGCGATGCTGGAGGATATGCGCCAGCGTGCACAGCACGCGGCGATCTCCTTGCGGTTGGGTCTGGGCGAAACCCGCGGGGCGGCGTGGGCCTTGGCGCATTATGGCGATACGGTCGGGGCGTTGGGGCCGTTGCCGGTGGCTGCACTGCGCCTTCCGCCAGCGACAATTGTCGCGCTGCAGCGTCTTGGGCTCCGTCATATCAATGACTTGTCAACGCGGCCGCGTGGGCCGTTGGCGCGCCGGTTCGGTCCCGAGGTATTGACCCGCCTTGATCAGGCTTTGGGCCACATCCCAGAGGCCATTTGCCCAGCCGGGGAGCCGCCGCATTACGCCGTGCGCCTGACAATTCCGGAACCTATCGGGTTGCTGGCTGATGTGATGGCTGCGGTCGAACGGCTCTTGATCCCGCTATGCGATAAACTGAAAATGCACGAAGCGGGCGCCCGAAAGCTCGTCTTGACGCTCCGCCGCGTCGATCAAGACAGCCAACAGGTAGAGCTGCGATTGGCCAGCGCCATGCGCGACGCGACGCGGATCCTGCCACTCTTTGAACGCGGCGTCGGCGCGGTGGATGCAGGGTTTGGCATTGATGTCATGCGCCTACAGGCCGTGATTGTTGAGCCCTTGCCGCTGCAACAGATCGGGACGGTCCGCCAAGCGCAACCCGACCAACTGAATGACCTCATCTCGCGTCTTGGGACACGGATAGGACTAGAGAACATCCAGCGGTTCCTGCCTGCCGACAGTCACATCCCTGAACGCAGCTTTCGCATGGCCCCTGCGGCGGCCAGCCCGCCACAAAACGGTTGGGGCAGCGTCAAACCGCGGCCGCTGCGCATCTTTTCCCCCGAACCGATCACCGGACAGGGGGCACAGCCGCCCTCTCGGTTCAGGTGGCGGCGGATGACATTGACCACTGGGCGTGCAACCGGGCCCGAAAGGATCGCGCCGGAATGGTGGATGGACGACGATGGCTGGCGCTCGGGTCTGCGCGACTACTGGCGGATCGACACACACGAAGGCCGCCGCTTGTGGCTGTTCTACACGCCGCAGAACCCCGGCTGGTTTGTGCAAGGAGAATTCATATGAGCTATGCTGAGCTTGGTGTTACCTCTAATTTCACCTTTCTGACCGGCGCGTCCCACCCCGAGGAACTGATCCTGCGCGCGGCGGAACTGGGGCTAAGCGCAATCGCCATCACAGACCGCAACACGTTGGCGGGGGTGGTACGCGCCTATAGCGCATTGAAAACACTCAAGGCCGAAGCCCGCGATACGCTGCGGATCCGATCGAGCACGCAGATTGACAGCTCTTCGCGGTTGCCAACCGGCAGGCCGCAGAACCTTCCCTGCGCCGCCTTGCCTGATGCGACGCCCCTGCTTCCAAAGCTGATCGTCGGCACACGTCTGGTGCTTCGGGATTGCCCTGTCGACTGGTTAGCCTTGCCCACTGACCTGCCAGCATATCAACGCTTGTCGCGATTGCTGACATTGGGCAAACGGCGCGCAGGCAAGGCAGAGTGTCATTTGGACCTCGAAGATCTGCTACAGGGATGTCAGGGATTGATCTTGATCGCCCTGCCGCCCGCCGACCTAAGCCAAGCCTTGTCCCCCATCCAAAAACTGGCGCGCCGCTATCCCAGATCCGTTTTTCTAGGTGCAACCCCGCGGTATGACGGGTCTGATCAGGCGTGGTTCAACGACTGTGCCGCACTGGCGTTGCGTGCGTCTGCCCCGATGGTGGCGGTCGGCGATGTGCTGATGCACCACAGCGCACGCCGGCAGCTGGCAGATGTGCTGACGTGCTTGCGCGAAGGCATCACAATTGACTGCATCGGAACAGATGCCCTGCCAAATGGGGAACGCCGTCTGAAACCGGCTGCTGATATGGCCCGTCTATATCGCCATCACCCCGCTGCACTGCGCCGCACGATTGAAATTGCGACACGCTGCAGCTTTGATCTATCCGAGCTGAAATATGATTACCCCGATGAGAGGGCGGAAGGACGCAGCCCGCAGGATCGGCTACAGCATCTGGCCCGTGCGGGGCTTCGACGGCGCTATCCTGAGGGCGCTTCGGATCGCGTCTATGCCTTGCTGGACAAGGAACTGCGGCTTGTGGACGAGCTCGGCTATGCCGCGTATTTTTTGACGGTCCACGACATTGTCGCCGAGGCAAACCGCCGCGGTATTCTATGTCAGGGTCGCGGATCGGCGGCGAATTCGATCATCTGCTATCTTCTGGGCATTACCGACGTCAGCCCCGATATGATTGGCATGGTCTTTGAACGGTTTATCTCGCGGCATCGCGGCGAGCCCCCTGATATCGATGTCGATTTTGAACACGAACGCCGCGAAGAAATCATCCAGTGGATTTATGAAAAATACGGACGTCACCGCGCAGGGCTTTGCGCGACCGTTATCCATTTCCGGTCGCGGGCAGCGATCCGCGAAGTTGGTAAGGTCATGGGGCTGTCCCAAGATGTAACTGCAGGGCTGTCCGGCCAAATTTGGGGCATTTCGAATGATGGGGCCGACCCCGAACGGATGCGCGAATTGGGGCTGAACCCTGGTGATCGCCGGCTGTCGCAAACACTGCGGCTGATCGGCGAACTCATCGGGTTCCCCCGACATTTATCGCAGCACGTGGGCGGCTTTATCATCACCCAAGGGCGGTTGGATGAACTGTGCCCCATCGAAAATGCCGCAATGGACGCGCGCACCGTTATCGAATGGGACAAGGACGATATCGACGCGTTGGGTATTCTAAAGATTGATGTCCTGAGCCTCGGGATGCTGACCTGTATCCGCAAGGCCTTTGCATTGTTGGAAAATCACGAGAAAAAGCATCTGACGCTGGCCACTGTTCCCCAAGGGGATAAACCCACATACGACATGCTGACCCGTGCCGATGCGGTGGGGGTATTTCAGGTCGAAAGCCGCGCACAGATGAATTTCTTGCCGCGGATGAAGCCTGCCGAATTTTATGATCTGGTGATCGAGGTTGCCATTGTGCGCCCGGGCCCGATTCAGGGGGGGATGGTCAAACCCTATCTGCGCCGGCGACAAGGTCTAGAGGCCGCCGAACCCTTTGGTCCCGCACTCGAAGAGGTCACGCGCAAGACCCTGGGCGTTCCGCTGTTCCAAGAACAAGCGATGCAAATCGCCGTGGTCGGCGCGGGCTACACGCCAGAAGAGGCAGATCATCTGCGTCGGTCGCTTGCCTCTTTCCGGCGCATGGGCACAATCAAAACCCACCGCGACCGTTTCGTTCAAGGGATGATGCGCAACGGATACAGTCAGGACATTGCCGAAGCATGTTTTGTCCAGATCGAGGGCTTTGCCGATTATGGCTTCCCCGAAAGCCATGCGGCGGCCTTTGCGATGCTCACCTACGTGTCGTCATGGTTGAAATGCCACCATCCCGCAATCTTTGCATGTGCGCTTTTGAATGCACAGCCAATGGGGTTTTACGCCCCTGCCCAGATCGTACGCGACGCCCGCGAGCACGGGATTGAACTGCGCCCCGTCTGCGTGAACCATAGCGCATGGGACAACTCGCTAGAGCGTCGCGCAGACGGGGCCTTGGCGCTGCGGCTCGGGTTTCGTCAGATCAAGGGCTTTCGCGAAAGTGATGCGGCTTGGATCGTAGCTGCGCGTGGCAATGGATATCCCGATCCCGAAGCCCTATGGCTGCGCGGCGGCATTGCCCCCGCCGCATTGGAACGTCTGGCCGAAGCGGACGCCTTCGTTGGAATGGGGCTTACCAGGCGCGATGCGCTATGGGCCGTGCGCGCCATCTCTGCGCCGGCCCCGCTGCCGTTATTTGCAAATCCCTTAGATGGCGAAGGCCTGAATGAACCCGGTGTGCGCTTGCCAGAAATGCACCTCGGTGAAGAGGTTGTCGAAGATTACATCGCTTTGCGCCTTACCCTGCGTGCACATCCGATGGAGCTTTTACGCCCCACAATTCCGGGCCTGACCCCGCATGATCAGCTCCCCTTTGTGCCGCTTTCTCGAATATCTGTGTGCGGCCTTGTTATCACGCGCCAACGCCCTGGCACCGCCTCTGGCGTGGTTTTTCTGACGCTAGAGGATGAAACAGGCGTGTCTAATGTCGTGGTATGGCGCAAGGTTTACACCCAGTTTCGCCAGATCGTCATGGGCGGCCGCCTTTTGCGGGTGACGGGCCGGCTGCAACGCGAAGGGATCGTCGTGCATCTGATCGCCGAAAAAATAGAGGATTTGTCGGGACGCATTGCTGATCTTGGACATCCGATGGACGGCGCAGTGGGAATCACGCAACCTCAAGCAGACGATGCCCCCCGACCCGCCCGCTATCCCCCTCGTGCTCAGAACCCGCGCGCCCAAGCCAAACAGATATTTCCGAGCCGCGATTTTCACTGACTAAAGACGGGCAAGCACCTGTAGACGTTAGATTTGGCCGCGCTTAACGGTGTTTCCCCTGGGATCGCTAATGGCCACAGGAACAATTGGACAGCGTCGTAAAATGCCCTGTACAAGCAACCATGCAAGGTATGAGTATTCGGTGTTGAAACATAGGGTATAGATTGTGCCCCTTCGTCCGGTTAAGACCCCCAGTCCTTAGGACAGACGGCAATTAGCGGAAGTGCGAGGGATCATCCACAATATGAAGCAGTTTCAGGTAAGCCGGTTTTTTTTGATGGTGCTTCGACACAAGGAATGATTATGACTGATACGACGTCCCGCCTTCACGGTTCAGGTATCTGCTTGGCGATAGAAGAAGCCGAAAAGCTTAACCTAGAGCCAAGCGATCTGTATTCTGGTCAGTTTCAGTTCTCTCGCGATAGTACCCCCCCTATTGCCGAATACCTCAGTGTCAAAATCGGTGAGCGATATCTACATCACTCAGCGTCGCTAGATATCGTGCGCATTTTCGCCGCAGATACGCTTTGTGCAATTCTTATTGGGGTCGCCTTAAATGCCGAAGGCAAGCTTCTGGCAGGCGATTTGAAACTTGATCTAAAATATGACTCTGATCTGCATCGAAAATTAGAAGAAATTATAGCCGGTTTTGTGGGAAGGTTCGCCGTCTTCACCTCAACCCCATCGGGACAATACGTATATACCGATACTGTTGGTGAAATGGGTGTCGTCTTCGATCGCGAAACCGGTATTGTGGGAAGCACCCTACCGATCATTCTATACCGACCGATAAACGAGCGTGATGACTTTTTGCACATCAAGGTTCAAAAAAGCTTGGGGCAATACAGCTTAGGGTACACGACAGATAAAAGTTGCTGGCGACTTATGCCCAATCATAGCCTAAAGATGGATACGTTTGAGCAAGCAAGATTCTGGCCAACCGACAATGCCCTTATGGAGCCGCGACGCCTGAACCACGATGAAATTATCGATCGCATCATTGCGTTGCTTCGCCAAAACACGGTCGGTTTTCTTGAAGGAAAACCCTGCCTAATGGCCCTATCAGGCGGTCAAGACTCACGTATGTTACTCGCCGCGTCACGTGACAAAATGCATTTAGCTAAAATGATTTTTGGAACCGATTTCGGCTGGAATTCAGGGCGCGATTGCGATGCCGCAGAAATAATCGCTGAACGTGTTGGGCTGTCATTTAAGCGGATCACAGGCAACAAACCGAAAAGATGGGGAAAACGGGTTTTTCTCGCGCGTGTTGGATATGCTGTCAATGCAGGCGGTACCGACTCCATCAAGATATATAACAAGCTTCCCAAGGATCATCTGCTCATCCGTGGCAATGTTTTTGGTCTTACCCGCGCAAACGACTGGAATCCACGAAAGGATTCAGTGGCAAACCCTTCCAACGTAAGGTTTGGCATGAAAAGGCTAAAAATGGGCCAAGCCATTAGCGACGAGATTAGGCCAAGCGATTTAAAGAAACGCTACTTGGACTGGCGGAATTCTTTGCCCGATCTTTGTCGCGAAAATAGCTTGGACTTTTCATTCTGCGAAAACTATCTGCCCAATTCGCTTGGAGCCCGAAACTACTCCCACACCAATGTGACCCTCGTGAACCCCTTTGCAGATAGGCGCATTATCATGCTCTGTTTGGCCATACCGCCATTAGAGAGAAAACATCTTCTCATTAATGAAGGTATATTGAATAAAACGGCACCCGATCTGGCGGATATCCCCTTCGTTTAGATCGAATAGCCCCTAGATTTGTAGACGCTTTGCTTGCTATTTTTGGAGCCGGCAGATTCAACCGGTCGTCGCAACACCCCATTTTAGATTATGTCGATGACAAAGACAGGCAGACGTAAGTGAACGAGGCAGGCGTCTAAGAAACCAGGGGCTATTCACCACCTCGACCTGCGTGGCAAGCAATTGGAGATACTGAACGCAAGCAAGCCCGCATGTTCTGCGGGCGTTGTTTACTGCTAAGTTTGTGTAGATTTGGTTGCGGGAGTAGGATTTGAACCTACGACCTTCAGGTTATGAGCCTGACGAGCTACCGGGCTGCTCCATCCCGCGCCGGGGGCCAATGTTTGTGTATTGGCTTATTATTTTGTCATCGCAGAGAGATACTAAATTTAGAGGTTTTGCTAGGTTTGGCGGTGACCTACTCTCCCACGTCTTAAGACGCAGTACCATTGGCGCAGTAGCACTTAACTGCCGAGTTCGGGATGGGATCGGGTGTTTTGCTTACGCTATGACCACCAAACCGAGTAAAACCTCTATGTTGTTGCTTTTGCCATTGGCAAAAGAGCAACAAGCGGGAGAGAGCGTATCCAAAGGATGCGCGTTCCCGCCTCCTCACCGTTCTGGGTAAGGATTTGTCCAAGTCAGTACGACTGATTGTATGTGTATGCTTTTGTCACAGTATGAAGTCTTTCTTCTACTGGATCAAATCAAGCCTATCGAGCAATTAGTACCAGTCAACTGAACGTATTACTACGCTTACATCTCTGGCCTATCGACGAGGTGGTCTACCTCGGCTCTCAGGGATACCTTGTTTTGAGGGGGGCTTCCCGCTTAGATGCCTTCAGCGGTTATCCTGTCCGATCATAGCTACCCAGCACTGCTATTGGCATAACAACTGGTCCACCAGTGGATCGTTCACCCCGGTCCTCTCGTACTAGGGGCAACTCCTCTCAAGTATCCTACACCCACGGAAGATAGGGACCGAACTGTCTCACGACGTTCTAAACCCAGCTCACGTACCTCTTTAAACGGCGAACAGCCGTACCCTTGGGACCTGCTCCAGCCCCAGGATGAGATGAGCCGACATCGAGGTGCCAAACACTGCCGTCGATATGGACTCTTGGGCAGTATCAGCCTGTTATCCCCGGCGTACCTTTTATCCGTTGAGCGATGGCCCTCCCACTTGGGACCACCGGATCACTATGGCCGTCTTTCGACTCTGCTCGACTTGTCAGTCTCGCAGTCAGGCTGGCTTCTGCCATTGCACTCAACGAGCGATTTCCGACCGCTCTGAGCCAACCTTCGCGCGCCTCCGTTACGATTTAGGAGGCGACCGCCCCAGTCAAACTACCCACCACACAGGGTCCCGGATCCGGATAACGGACCGCGGTTAGACATCAAGCAGAACAAGGGTGGTATCTCAAGGGAGGCTCCACGCAGACTGGCGTCCACGCTTCAAAGCCCACCACCTATCCTGCACATGTTCGGCCTAATGCCAGTGTGAAGTTGTAGTAAAGGTGCACGGGGTCTTTCCGTCTAACCGCGGGTAACCGGCATCTTGACCGGTAATTCAATTTCGCTGAGTCTATGTTGGAGACAGCGGGGAAGTCGTTACGCCATTCGTGCAGGTCGGAACTTACCCGACAAGGAATTTCGCTACCTTAGGACCGTTATAGTTACGGCCGCCGTTTACCTGGGCTTCAATTCAGAGCTCTCACCCCTCCTTTTAACCTTCAGGCACCGGGCAGGCGTCAGACCCTATACGTCGTCTTACGACTTCGCAGAGCCCTGTGTTTTTAATAAACAGTCGCCACCCCCTGGTTTGTGCCCCCAGCCTCTAGTTGCCTAGAAACCGGGCCTCCTTCTCGCGAACTTACGGAGGTATTTTGCCGAGTTCCTTCAACATAGTTCTCTCAAGCGCCTTGGTATTCTCTACCTATCCACCTGTGTCGGTTTAGGGTACGATCTAGCGATGGAGCTATTTCCAGGGACCTCTAAGCAGCCCATTCAATCCGATAAGGATGAACTACCCTCGAGATCCGTCACTTCCATCTGGCCCAGGAATATTAACCTGGTTCCCATCGACTACGCCTTTCGGCCTCGCCTTAGGGGTCGGCTTACCCTGCTCAGATTAGCTTTAAGCAGGAACCCTTGGATTTTCGGCGAGAGTGTCTCTCACACTCTTTGTCGCTACTCATGTCATCATTCTCACTAGTGATCTCTCCACGGGATCCCTCACAGGCCCGCTTCACAGAAAGCTCCGCGTCTCCAATACCCCGAAGGGCTAAGGAGACATGGAACTATGTCACACTACGCTCTGCTACCATGCAATAAATGCATCCTAAGCTTCGGCTCATGGCTTGAGCCCCGTTACATCTTCGCCGCAAGACAACTTATTTAGACCAGTGAGCTGTTACGCTATCTTTAAAGGATGGCTGCTTCTAAGCCAACCTCCTGGTTGTTTTGGTCGTCTCACCTGCTTTCCCACTTAGCCATGAATTAGGGGCCTTAGCTGTAGGTCAGGGTTGTTTCCCTCTTCACAACGGACGTTAGCATCCGCTGTGTGTCTGCCATCTAGTACTCCTCGGTATTCGGAGTTTGGTTAGGATCAGTAAGCCTGTGGGGC
Source organism: Sulfitobacter sp. M22 (assembly GCF_021736025.1). Classification (NCBI taxonomy): domain Bacteria; kingdom Pseudomonadati; phylum Pseudomonadota; class Alphaproteobacteria; order Rhodobacterales; family Roseobacteraceae; genus Sulfitobacter; species Sulfitobacter sp. M22. The sequence continues at coordinate 69,831 of NZ_WMEC01000006.1, forward strand.
CCCATTACCCATCCAGTGCTCTACCCCCGAGGGTATTCGGATGACGCTCTACCTAAATAGATTTCGCAGAGAACCAGCTATCTCCGAGTTTGATTGGCCTTTCACCCCTAGGCACAGCTCATCCCGATCCTTTTCAACGGATGTGGGTTCGGTCCTCCAATAAGTGTTAC
>NZ_WMEC01000006.1:75000-88976 GCF_021736025.1 Sulfitobacter sp. M22
GCAGAACGTTCTTGATTTTGAATAATATCAGGTCTTGGGCAGACGTGTTTCCACGATGCGCGCATAGATGGACGCGCCCACGGGCAGCATCGCGTCATCCAGCACAAAGCCCGGATTGTGCAGCGGCACGTTGCCCGCGTGACCGACACGGCAATATGCACCGGGCACCACTTTCAGCATATCCGCAAAATCCTCCGATCCGGTGGCCTGTTCGGTCGATTCCGACGACAGATCGGCGCCCACCACATCTGCGGCAGCAGCGACATAGGCAGTGGTCAGATCGGGGTCGTTCATCAGCACGTCAAAGACATTGCGCAGGTCGACGTCGATCTCCACCCCGTAAGACAGCGCCATGCCAGCGCAGATATCGCGGATGCGCTGATCGGCGAGCTGGGACACATCGTCGTGGAAATAGCGGATCGTGCCGGCGATCGTCGCTGTATCGGGCACCACGTTATAGGCAGAGCCCGCATTGAATTTGGTCACCGACAGAACGATGGGCTTGGTGGGGATGATATTGCGGCTGGCGATGCTTTGCAGCTGTTGCACCAGCGCAGATCCGATGATGATCGGGTCTTTCGACTGATGCGGGGCGGCGGCGTGGCTGCCAGTGCCCTTGATCGTGATGTCGAAAAAGCTTGCCCCGGCCATCGCGGGCCCCGGCGTGACGGACACAACATTGGGTTCCGAATTGGGATCATTGTGCATCCCGTAGATTTCATCACAGGGGAAGCGTTCAAACAGCCCCTCGGCGATCATACGGCGCGCACCGCCCAGACCTTCCTCGGCGGGTTGGAAAATCAACACCACGGTACCGTCAAAATCCCGTGTCTCGGCCAGATAGCGCGCGGCCCCCAGCAGCATCGTGGTGTGACCGTCGTGACCACAGGCATGCATCCGCCCCGGATTGGTGGAGGCATAGGCCACGCCCGAGGTTTCCTCGATCGGCAGCGCATCCATATCGGCACGCAGACCCACACGGCGGTTGCCACCCCCCTGCCCCTTGATCAGCCCGACGACACCGGTGCCGCCGATGCCCTCGTGTACCTCGTCCACCCCATAGGCGCGCAGCTGCGCCGCCACGATACCCGAGGTCCGCACCTCTTCGAATCCCAGTTCGGGGTGGGCGTGGAAATCCTGACGAATCGCGGTCAGATCACTGGCAAAGGATTCGATCTTTGGAATGGTGGTCATAGGGTGGCTCCTGTAGCGGGGGCTGTGCGGTCAAGCGCACGGAAATTGGCAAAATCCCAAAGGCGTCCGGGGGCAGCCTCGATCAGATTGCGGGTATAGTCATGGCGTGGCGCAGCAAGCACCTCGCCCGCGGGTCCATGTTCGACGACAACGCCCTTTTGCATCACCAGCACCTCGTCACAGATTTGCGCCGCGACGCGCAGGTCGTGGGTGATGAACAGCATGGCAATGCCGAATTTCTCCTGCACATCATCCAGCAGATGAAGCACCTGCGCCTGCACGCTAACATCCAGCGCCGACACGGCCTCATCCGCGACCAGCAGATCAGGCTTCATCGCAACGGCGCGCGCAATGGCAATCCGCTGGCGTTGACCGCCTGAAAACTGGTGCGGATAGCGGTCCAGTGCATCGCGTGGCAGCTCGACCAGCTCCATCAACTCGGCAGCATGTTCCATCGCATCGGCGCGGCTGGTGCCAAAGTTGATCGGCCCCTCGCACAGGCTGCGCGCCACGGTCCAGCGCGGGTTCAGCGACCGGTAAGGGTCCTGAAACACGATCTGGAAATGCTTGCGATGCGGCTGCAATTGACGGCGCGATAGCTTGGCAATCTCGGTCCCCGCAACAGTCACCTTACCGGCGGTGGGATCGATCAGACGCATAATGGCGCGCGCCACGGTTGATTTACCCGACCCGCTTTCGCCCACAATCCCAAGGGTCCGCCCCGGCTGGATGGTAAAGTTCACATCTCGCGCCGCACGCACCCCTTGGCTGGCGCGAAAGAAACCACCCCCGCCATAGGTCATTTCTAGCCCGTCCACGGTGATCACATCCCGCGCCTCTGCCGGTGCCCGAGGGGCACGCGGATCAAGGTTGGGCACCGCCTGCAACAGCTTGCGGGTGTAGTCTTCCTTGGGGGCCGTCAGCAGCTGCCGGATCGGCGCGCTTTCAACGATGCGCCCCTTCTGCATGACGCTGACGGTATCCGCGATCTCTGCCACCACACCCATGTCATGCGTGATGAACAGCACCGCCGTGCCATGACGTTCCTGCATCTCCGAGATCAGCTTGAGGATCTGCAACTGCGTCGTCACATCCAGCGCCGTCGTCGGCTCGTCCGCGATCAGCAGGTCAGGATCAAGAATCAACGCCATCGCGATCATGATCCGTTGCCGTTGCCCGCCTGACAGCTGATGCGGGAAAGCGGCATAGATGCGTTCCACATCCGGCAGGTGCACCTGCTCCATCATGTCGATGGTACGCGCCCTCGCCTCGGCGCGGGACAGATCGCTGTGCATATTCAGCACTTCCTCGATCTGCTCGCCGACCCGCAAAACGGGGTTCAGCGCGGTCATCGGTTCTTGGAAAATCATCGCGATCCGCCGCGCCCTCAGGGCCCGCATCTGGGCAGGTTTGGCTTGGGTAATCTCGATCCCTTCCAGATCAATCGAACCGCCCTGAATTTCCAGCGCATCCTTGGGCAGCAGCCCCATCGCGGTCAGCGAGGTGACAGATTTGCCCGACCCGCTTTCGCCAACCAGGCAGTGGGTCTCCCCCGCGCGGATATCCAGATCGATCCCGCGCAACACCGGATCGGCATTGGGCCGCCCCGTCAGTCCCACAGTCAGCCCCCGAATTTTCAAAACGCGTTTGGCATCGGTAAAGTCTTTGGACTTGAATTCCATCTCACACCTCCCGCTTTTTCATACGTGGATCAAGGATATCGCGGGCAGTGTCGCCCAACAGGTTGATCGCCAGAATACACAGCGACAGCATCAACCCTGGCCAGAAGATCAGCCCCGGCTTGATCTGGAAATAGCTGCGCCCCTCGGCCATGATATTGCCCCATGTGGGAATTTCGGTCGACACACCCGCCCCCAGAAAGCTCAGGATCGCTTCGATCAGAATGGCAGAGGCACAGATATAGGTGCCCTGCACGATCAACGGCGCAAAGGTGTTGGGCATCAGATGCTGCAACAACACTTTGGGCATCGATGACCCAAGCGCAATCGCCGCCTCGACATAGGGTTCTTCGCGCGCAGTCAGCACCACCGACCGGACCAGCCGCACCACGCGAGGCACCTCCGGCACGGTGATCGCGATGATCACCGATGTCACACTCGGCCCGTTCAGGGCCACCAGCGCAATCGCCAGCAGGATCGCGGGGATCGCCATCAGGCTGTCCATGATCCGCATGATGATACTGTCGGCCAGCCGGAAATAGCCGGCAACCAGCCCGATCAGCAGCCCCACTGCCACGCTAACCACCGCCGCACCGATACCGATTAGCAGCGACACACGGCCCCCGGTCATGACCCGGCTAAAGATATCGCGGCCATAAGGGTCGGTGCCCAAAAGATGCGCCTCTGACGGCGGCTTGAGCCGTGACATCGCATTCATCTCAAGCGGGTTATAAGGCACATAGTAAGGGGCCAGCACCGCCGCGAGGACAATCGCCACAAGGATCACCGCCGCAATCGTCGGACCGACACCGATCCGCATCGCTTTGGGGACAGAGAATAAACCGGTCACAACTTGAAAGGCGCTGTGCCGAGAGGTTGGGATCTGCGTCATATCAGTACCGGATCCTTGGATCGAAGAATGAATAGGAAATGTCGATCAACAGGTTGACCGTCACATAGATGCCCGCGGTCAGCAGGATCATCGCCTGAATAACCGGATAGTCGCGCGCCAGAATGGCATCGACCGTCAGCCGCCCGATCCCGGGGATGTTGAACACGCTCTCGGTCACCACCACGCCCGAGATCAGCAGCGCGAACCCCGTACCGATGATGGTCAGGATCGGCACCGCCGCGTTGCGCAGCGCGTGGCGGAACAGCACGACATTCTCGCGCACCCCCTTGGCGCGGGCGGTGCGGATATAATCCTCGCCCAGAACCTCAAGCATCGACGCCCGCGTCATCCGCGCAATCAGCGCGATATAGATCGTGGCCAGCGTCAGCGACGGCAGGATCGCACGGCTAAAGAAAGGCCCGATGCCATCGGTCGGCGATTTATAGCCCTGCACCGGCACCCATTTCAGGTCGATCGCGAAAATCTGGATCAGGATATAACCGATCACAAAGACCGGCACGGAAAAGCCAAGCACCGAAAATGACATCACCAGGAAATCCACCCAGGACCGGTGCCGCCACGCGGCAATCACCCCCATCGGCACGGCCAGAGCGACCGAGATCACAATCGTCATCAGCGCGATGTTCAGCGTCGGCCCCAGACGGTCGCCGATCATCCCCGCAACCGAGGTATTCGACAGCAACGATGTCCCCAGATCACCGCGCAGCAATTGACCCATCCACGTGCCGAACTGCACCAGCAACGGGTCGTTCAGCCCCAGACTGTCGCGGATGCGTTCAAGCTGCGCAGGGGTTGCAGCATCACCAGCAAGGATCGCGGCAGGATCGCCGGGCGTCAGCCGCAGCAAAAGAAACACAAAGATCGCCACGATCACCATCACCGGTATCGTCGCCAATATGCGTTTGAGGATATAGAAAAACATGCCAACGGCTCCTTGGGGTACTAGGGGTGAAAGGCGCGCATCACGGCGCGCCTCTCAAGGCTGATTACTCGGCCGCTTTGGTCATGTTCCAGAACACCGGTACCGGCGACGGGATCATGTTTTCGATGTTGGACCGACGCGCCTGCGGGATGATGTATTCGCCCATCATCAGATAGTTCACGTTGTCCATCACATGCTCCTGAATGCGGGTCGCGATCTCTTTCTTGGTCGCGTCGTCGCTAGCAGTCACATACTCGGCCCGCATGGCTTCGATTTCAGGATCATCAGGCCAGCCGAACCAACCGTCATCGCCACGCCCGTTCAACATCACGTTGACCAGCGGGTCAGACACTTCGGGCACCATCCAGTTGGTAAAGAACAGGTTCCACCCGCCCTCAGCGACAGGCGACTGTTGTGCGCGGCGTTGTACGACCGACTGCCAGTCCATCGACTGCATATCAACTTCGAACCCTGCCTCGCGCAGTGCTTGGGCCGCAACAACCGGCTGGTTGTTCAAGCTGATCACATCCGTCGGTGCCATCAGAACAATCGGCGTCCCGTCATAGCCTGCTTCTTCCAGCAGTTCCTTGGCACGCTCGGTGTTCGCGCCACCGGTCAGCAAGTCAGAGCCAGCCTCGTCGCCCAAAGGTGTGGAACAGCCAAAGATCGCACCACATACTTTGTAGTACTCGGGATCACCCTGCATCGTTGCCAGCATGGATTCCTGATCCAGCGCGGCCATCGCCGCCTGACGCACCAGCTTGTTGTCAAACGGTGCATGCAAGAAGTTCGGACGCCCGATGGTGACATAGCCCAGATCATCGCGCTTCTCGACGACGACATCCTCGTTGCCCGACAGGATCGGCATCAGGTCGATCTGGACCTGTTCAAGATAGTCGATCTCCCCCGCCGAAAGCGCATTCAACGCAGTCAGCGCATCGGGCATTGTGGTCCAGACCACCTTGTCCACATTCACGACCTTACCACCAGCCATCCAGGATGCGGGTTCGTCGCGCGGCACATAATCATCGAATTTTTCATAGGTCACCGACACGCCGGGCTCGTAAGCGTCCTGATCAAATACGAACGGGCCGGAGCCGATGTATTCGGTGATCGTCTCATCAGGAGAGGTTTCGGCAACGCGCGCTGGCATGATGAACGGCGGCACTGCAGATTGCTTTGAGATCACGTCGATCAGCGGGCCGAACGGTTTGGTCAGGGTCCAGACAACGGTCTTGTCATCGGTCGCCTCAAGGCTTTCGGTCACGTCAAAGATCAACTGCCCGCCGCTGTCGCGCTTGCCCCAACGGGTCAGCGAGGCAACAACATCGGCACCCGTCACAGGCGCGCCATCGTGGAACACCAGCCCGTCACGCAGGGTAAATGTATAGACCAGCCCGTCGTCGGATGTCTCCCAGCTTGCCATTTGCGGCTGCGGGGCAAAATTTTCATCAACCGCCGTCAGCGAGTCATAGATCATATAGGCGTGGTCACGTGTGATGTGCGCCGTGGTGATCACCGGATCCAGCACCCGCAGGCCCGAGTGCATGACCGCCGTGATCGTGGTTTCTTCCTGCGCGAAGCTCGCCGCAGGTACCAGCAGGGCAGCAGTCGTCATCAGCGACGCAGCCAGCCCCCGGCTTTGTTTCAGTGTGGGTCGTAAAGTCAGCATATCAATTTCCCATGTTGGTTGTGGTCATTGTTATATTTGGACACCGCCGGTTGATCCGCCGGTATCGGGGCGTGCAGCAGCCGCACGCGCAGCCCCGAAAACGGGACCGTTAGGAGAAAGCCGCAAACCGTCGCGCAAGCGCGTAAAGGGCAGGTCTGCGGGGTCGAAAGGCATCGGACCGGGGGCGCAGGCCACGATAATCTCGCGCGCGCTCGGGGTGAAATCGGCCCGAAAATGGGTAGAGCTTTTGACGACAACGACTTTTTGCGTCTCAGGCGCGATCCCGACAAAACGGAACATCTCGCGGTCGGCCATCTGGGCAATCCGTGTGGTCACGGCCACCCGTACGCCGCCGATGCGTAAACAAGCCGATGGCCCCAGATCCAGCATCGTCCCGCCGTAATAGGGACCGGTGGCTTTCACTTTGCCATCCGACAGCATCTCGACCACGGCCTCTACCTCGACGGGGCTATCGTCGGGCAGACCGGGGTGCCCGCCAATGCGGAACACGGCGCGCGCGCCCTCCCCCAGCTCGTGGGCTTGGGCGGCAGAATGAGGGTCCACGATCAACCCGATCGCCGCATCTTGAGCATTGGCATCAATCAGGGCACGCAACATGCCCGTCGTGGCCGACACCCCACCCGCGCCGGGGTTGTCTTGGGTATCGGCAATAACAACAGGCCCCTGCCCCGCCCCGTTTGCAGCACTGATCGCATAGGCAACCGCGGCCTCGGGCAAAAATGTCTTGTTCTCAAACGCGGCCTCGGCGGCGGCATAGGCGTCCGCGACAGCATCCACCGCAGCATCCGCCGCCTCTTGTGTGTCGGCATAGGCCACAGCCGTCGGGCCGCAATCGGCGATATCCGCAGCAGGGAACCCCATAAACAACGACGCCGAGAGCGCGCCCTGCGCCTCTACCTCTGTCAGCCCTTCATACAATCCCTTTGCGGGCGCCATATCCGTGGTCTGGAACGGGATTGGCACCAGATAGGACATGCGCCGGAACGCTTTGGCAGGCCGCGTGCCGGTCTTCATCACATGATCCAGCAACCGCGCCGCTGCGGCACCGGTATCTGCCATGTCGATATGCGGATAGGTTCGGAAACCTGCCAGCACATCCACAGTATTTACAAATGCCTCGGATATATTGCCATGCAGGTCCAACGCGGCGGCAATCGGCACGTCCGGTCCCACTAGCGCACGCACCTGCCGCGCGATCTCGGCTTCACCATCATCGTGATGAACAGCGACCATCGCGCCATGCAAATCCAGAAACACCCCATCGAATGGCCCTGCATTGCGCAGCCCGTCCAGAATGTCGCTTAGAATACTGTCGAACGCGTCTTGTGTCACAGGTGCCGACGGAATCGCACCCGCCCAAAGAATAGGCACGACATCCCACCCCGAATCCCCGGCGACTTTCAACGCGCCGGTCATGCCAAGGTTCACCTCTTGAAAGGCATCGACCATCGCGGGGCCAGACACCATCGGTACGTAGCCGCCACCGACTTTGAACGCCGTCATATCTGCGGGTTCAGGCGCAAAGGTGTTGGTTTCATGAAGAAATCCAGCCATGGCGACGCGCATCAAATTATCCACCTATCGGTTGTTGTCTGGATCACAAAGCTAAATGTATTGCTTGGCGATACAGCTGTATTGCTCTACGATGCTAGGCACTGTCCTGCCCTCGCGTCAACCCGGAGCGTTCAATGCCAGACCCCAAACGTCCACATTCCTCGGTCGCGTCTAATTTTCAGGCAGATGCCGACAGGCTCTTTGTGCGCTCCGCCGCCCGCGCGATCCATGTGCTCAGCGCCTTTCACGATGCAGACGGCCCGCTGAGCCTCACCGACATCGCCGCGAAGGCAGAGATCGACCGCTCCGCCGCGCAACGACTGGTGCATACGCTCATGTCTCTGGGCCACATTCGCCGCAGCGCCGATGATCGTGGCTACCTGCCCGGCCTACGCCTGCTGGACCACACCCATGACACCTTGCGACTTGATCCCGTGGTACAAGTCGCGACACCCGTTATCCTCGAAATGCGTAAATCTTTGTCAGAGCGGATCGACTTCAGCCTCTATGACGAAACCCGCGTGATCTATGCCCTGCGCATGCAAAGCAAACGCGAAACCTTTTACGCCACCCTCGTTGGCCACAGCGTGCCGACCTTTTGCACCGCCGGTGGCCGCGCCACGCTTTCGGCCCTGCCCGTCGACGAAGCACGCGAGATCATCAACCGCTTTCCGCTGCACCAATATACATCGCAGACCAATATCGACCCTGATAGCATTATGGAAAGGCTCGAACAGGCGCGTAGAGACGGGTTTGCTCTTGTAGAAAATGAATTCGTCATGGGCGAAGTCGCCGTCGGTGTGCCTATTCTCAACCGTCAGGGACGTCCGTTAGGCGCGATACACATCGCCGGTTCGCTCTCGGAATGGCGCGTCGGAGACTTCAGCCGCAGCACCGCCCCCATCGCCCAAGAAGCCGCCCGCGCCATCAACGGCAGCTTCTAGGCCCTGAACTCGATCCGCGTCACAGGGCCCAGCTCTGCCTCGACCGCCGTAACAAGCGGGCGCGACAAATGCGTTTCAATATAGCGTTGTGCGAATTTGCTCGGTGTGCGCAACACCAGCACCCCGCCTTCGAACGACACATATTCAAGCTGCGAAAACCACGCTTTGAACTGGTCCCCGTTTTCTCGCGACAGCTGCGCCATGGCCCGCTGCCACGTCCCCGGCACACTGGTTTCAGATGCCGATAACTCAGGTTTCGCGTAATCTGCCAAATTGACCACTTTCACCGGCGTTTCGCCGCGATAGCGTTCTTTCATCCGCGCATCGTAATCCGGCCCGACCAACGGCCAGCAAGGCTCTGACAGCCGCACGATCTGCGCATAGTTCAACCGATAGGCCGCCACCCTGCCCCGCACGCCAGCGCGCGTGCAAACCAACAGCTGCGCATCCATTAGCCGTTTGATCTCGCGTTTTACCGTGCGTTCATTCACCGACCACATCCGCGCCAGATCCCGCTGCCCAACGCTCAGCTCGTCCGACCGCCAGTTGTACCGCGATGTCAGCGCCGCGATCAGCCGCATCAACGAGGTTTGCAAAGTCGGTGATCCGTTCAACCCCGCCACGCTCAGAGCGGTCAAAAGGTCGTACTTGATCACCCCGGCTTCAGGGCCGGTCAGCCGCAATGGGTTCATGGTTTTGCCTACTCGATGTATCGTCTTATTTTGGCCGGTCAGCCTCTCTTAGCCGATTCCGTTTATGCTTCCTACAAAGCTCTAAATCCCGTCTTCTGTCAACCCGATGGGAAAAACACGAATTACCCTTTTCCTTAATCCAAATTCAATTTGATAAAGGTTAATAGGTTAAGGGGGACGCCTAGGTGTCACCTTATCAGAGGCCTGCTGTCACCAAAACAGCCCCATATTGTATTTACCTGTCACCAAAATCTCTTGGTGATGCGTTCGCCCCTGCAAAATAAACCCGTTCTTCAGGATCGGACGCCGAAATTCGCGAAAATTAAGTTTTGCCAAATTTCCGAATTCGCGTTATTCGAAATCAGAGGCTAAAAAACGCGAGTATAAAGATGAGAAATCACAACGACCTTCTTAACATGAACGAGCGCAGCTTGGAACAACAGGCCGCTGTGCGTCGCGCCACCTTCTCCCCCGGAGAGATCAAGGCCCTGCGCCCCTTCTCTATATGGGAGATCAGCCAGTTTATGTTCGACGTCCCCGCCGACACATTGCGCAAGAAACTGGCAGACGACCCTACCTTGCCCCAAGGGATCACCGAAGAGGATGGCCGCCAGCGTTGGTTCAGCCTCGAAGAGATCAACGAACTGCGCCGCCGTGCGAAATTCCGTGGCCGCAAGCTACTTCCCGAACGCCCCCGTGGTCGCGCCATGCGCGTCGCCGTGTCGAACTTCAAAGGCGGTGTCGGCAAGACGGTCGTCGCACAGCACCTTGCCCACGCGGCTGCTCTTGATGGCTACCGCGTGCTTTGCGTCGACTTCGACCCGCAAGCGACGCTCACCCACTCAATGGGCCTGACCGAGGTCAAGGAAAGCCACACGGTCTGGGGTATCATGTGCCGCGACCTGTGCCGTGAATCCAATCGGATTATGGACAGCTATGACGACCCCGATGACTGCCCCTACCCCGCAGCAGACGAATTGCCCGAAGACGTACAATCCATCGGCGCGCAGCGGTTTCAGGAGTTCATCCAGCCGACCTGTTGGCCCACGATCGACATCATCCCGTCTTGCGCCAACGCGGCGTTTGTCGAATTTGCCTCGGCCCAATACCGCGCCTTGCACAAGGCATGGAGCTTTTTTGGCTGCGTCGCGCGCTACCTCGATGAACTGCCCGACGATCAATATGACATCATCATTTTCGACTGCCCGCCCGCGATCGGGTATCAGTCCCTAAATGCCGCGTTTGCGGCTGATATACTCTATATCCCATCGGGCCCCGGCTATTGGGAATATGACAGTACGACCAGCTATCTGGGCCAGCTTGGCGATGCTATGGCGGACATTTCCGAAGGCTTCGCGAGCCTCGCAGCGGACGCAGGCATTACGCTTCCTAAACAGTTTTCCGACATCCGTTTACTTATGACCCGTTTTGAATCCAACAACCCGTTGCACAGCGCCATGATCGATGCGTTCAAAAACGTTTTTGGCGCCGACGTCTGCGCTCACCCGATTGAAATGACCCGAGCGGTCGAACAATCGGGCAGGTTCCAGATGTCGGTCTACGAACAGGACTACCGCCAGATGACGCGCGAAACATGGAAACGTGCACGGCAAAGCTTTGACCGTGCCTATGACGAATTTTTGCACACTGTGCTCGACGCGTGGAAGGAAAACGGAAAACGTAAGGAGAAGGCAGAATGAGCAGTAAAAATAAATTCGGCTTCGCCCCGGTAGAAGCCTCCCCCTCTGGTAGCCGCCGCAACCGCCAGCCCGGGCCTATGGGCGCCGCGGTGCGTGACGTGGCCGAAAACCTGCAAGGCGCCACCGAAGCTAAAATAGAACAGCGCCGCCGCAATGCCGAAGACGCCAAGACTTTCCGGCAGGCCCAAGGCGAAGGCCGCGTGCTGTACCAGATCGACCTGTCTGAGATCTTTACAGATGATCTGCCGCGTGATCGCCTCGCTTTGGAAGAGGTCGCGCAGTCCGACGAGATGGAAGAGCTCAAATCCTCCATCCGCGAACGCGGGCAGCGTGAACCGGTCGAGGTCTATGTCGGGCCGAACGGGCGCTATCAGCTTAAGAAAGGCTGGCGCCGGTTCACCGCGCTGTCGCAGCTGTTTTCCGAAACCAAGGACGATCGCTTTGGCACCATCACGGCCCGCGTCGAAGTCGGTGATGATGACCGCATTTCGCGTTATGTCGATATGGTCGAAGAAAACGTCGTGCGCGAAGACCTGTCATTCGCCGAGATGGCACAGGTTGCGATCACTGCGGCCAAGGATGACGCCGTAGACGAGGTCGACCCTGCCGAACTGGTGAGCCGTCTTTACAGCGCACTGCACAAGACCAAACGTTCTTACATCAAAAGCTTTGTGTTTCTGCTGTCTGCATTAGAAGGGAGCTTGCAGTGGCCCAAGGCCGTGCCGCGCAATCTGGGCGTCGACGTTGCCCGCGCCCTGCGCACGCCGGATCAAGCGAATGCCTTGCAGGAAAAACTAGCCGATGCCGCGACGCTCGATGAACAGAATAAAATGCTCAAGGATTTTCTGACGGCCTCGAACGAGCCCGCCGAGAAACCCGCGAGCAAGGCGGAGCCCAAGCAGAAGTTCGAATTCTACGTCGGCCAGACCAAAGTGACGGCCCGGCATGGCGAATGCCGCTTGGTAAGCGATATCGACTTTGCCACCATGCCAAAGAAGCAGCTGGAAGAAGCGGTGCGCGCCTTTGAAGAGGTCCTTAGGGCCGGGCCGCGCATCCGGTAACCGGTTACCCATGGGTAACACCCGCCTGTCCGGTTACCCATGGGTAACCTCGGCACCACTGGTTACCCATGGGTAACCGCCACGGCAGACAACCGATAAAGACCAGATAGACGGGAAGGGGGCGCAGCAGCGTCCCCTTTTTTTGCGACATGGCGGCAAGAGTCCGTATCCGGGGCCGAAACCACTGCGGCACCCCTAAATAGCAAGCGGATATCGTGTAACACGTTGATTCATAACGCGTTTAAGATGGACGCGACGAATACACCTCTGAAATCACCTAAAACACCCCGATAACGGCCTCTCAGCCCATGGACATCCAGTGAAACAGAGGATTAACGTGCCGTCATAGGGGAGGGCTGACGTCTGTCAGAGAGACCTTATCGACATAATCTGATCTCGGGAGAAACATCATGGATCGTCGTTCATTCATTCGTGGCGCAGGCGTTGCGGGGGCAGGGGTTGCCGCTTCGACATTGGCCGCACCCGCCGTTGCACAGGGCAACATCACGTGGCGCATGGTCACCACCTGGCCGAAAAACTTCCCCGGTCTGGGTGTCGGCGCACAGCGTCTCGCCGACCGTATCACCGCGGCCTCTGGTGGCCGGCTGACGGTCAAGGTCTTCTCGGCGGGCGAGTTGGTGCCGCCACTGCAGTCGCTGGACGCGGTCATCGACGGCACCGCCGAAATGAGCCACGGGGCCGCCTACTATTGGCAAAACAAATCCCCTGCGCTGTCGTTCTTTACCGGCGTGCCCTACGGCATGACCACGCCAGAGCTGACAGCCTGGATGCGCTATATGGGCGGTCAGGAAATCTGGGACGAGATCTATGACCAGTTCGGCGTTCAGGGCTTCTTGTCCGGCAACACCGGTACGCAAACCGGCGGCTGGTTCCGTGACGAGCTCAAAAGTCTTGATGATGTCAAAGGCGTGCGCTTCCGGACACCCGGCCTTGGTGGTCGCGTATGGGAAAAACTGGGTGCCACGGTCACCAACATGGCGGCGGGCGAAATCTTTCAGGCGCTGCAATCGGGCACGCTTGATGCGGCCGAATTCGTTGGCCCCTATAACGATCTGGCGCTTGGGTTCCATCAGGTTGCCAAGAACTACTACATGCCGTCCTTCGTTGAATCCGGCCTCGCGACCGAACTGGTTGTCGATAAGAAAAAGTACCAAGAGCTGCCCGAAGACCTGCAGGCCATCATCCGCGACGTCAGCCAGGCCGAATACGATCAGGTTGCGGCAGACTTCTATGCCAACGATCCACGCGCGTTGAAAACGCTGGTGGAAGAGCACGGCGTGACAGTCCGCAACTTCCCAGACGATATCATGGAAGCCGGTGCCAAGGCGTCGGTCGAAGTGCTCGAAGAACTGCGTAGCAGCGACGATCCGTTGGTCAAGAAAACAGCCGAGAGCTTTGTCGAAGCGCTGAACCTTGTCCGCACCAGGACAGAGAAGATCGACAGCCCCTATGTTCAGGCACGTCAGAGCTTCCTGAAATACTAAGGTCCGAGACTTAGACAAAAAAAAGGCCCGGTGAAAACACCGGGCCTTTTTTGTTGGGGGGTAGGGGCGTTCAGCCCGCGATCAGCTTGGGCAGCCAGGTCACGATCTGGGGGAACATG
>NZ_WMEC01000007.1:0-87692 GCF_021736025.1 Sulfitobacter sp. M22
TTCAAGGAATTGCGCCATTGAAGCGACATCCAGCATGCTGGGAACGACTGTGATCAGAAGGCCCGTAGACGCCAACAAAGCTGTCATGGTTGTAAAGCCTAGCTGAGGCGGGGCAATCGATGATGACAAGATCGTAGTGGCTCTCGATCTCGTCGATGGCGATCGCAAGACGTTGAGTAAAGGGCGGATCAACCTTGTGCTGAAGCGCGTAGGCTGTTTCAGTCTCGTACTCCGATAACAACAGGCCGGCAGGAGCGCGATCAAGATTGTGAAAGTAAGTCTTTCGAATGATTTGGCTCAGCGGCACCGGATCTTCGTACTTTAGCGCGTCGTAAACCGTACCGCTTTCCGCGAACTCTATCTCCGGACGGTATCCGAACATCGTGGTTAAGCTGGCCTGTGGGTCCATGTCGATCGCAAGTACACGATAGCCTCGCAAAGCGTACCGTTGGGCCAAGTGGATGGCGCTGGTTGTCTTGCTAGAGCCGCCTTTAAAGTTGACGATAGAAATCACCTGGAAGGGCGTCGTTCTCTCGCCGACCGGGAAGATATGTTTCACCGTTCCGACCAGTCTTCGCCATCACATGGCGGATCTGGTCGATCTCTTGGGCTGTGTAGAGCCTGCGACCTCTGGAATCAGTCTCTACATCGGGAAAATCGCCCTCCTGATGCCGCGTTCGAAGGTTCGACATGCTGATCCCAGTAAGCTCTGAAACTTCCGCGGGATGAAATTTACGCAGCGCCTTTCTACTATCGGGCTGAAAGCTATTGCGCATATGATTGTTAAGCGCCTCTGACAGGCGGGCAGCGTTCGACGCAATAGATGCGGCGATAGAGTTGGTTTGAACGATATCTGCGTTTGAATTCATGCTGCCCTCACGACCTCTTAGTGGGCCATCTGTGTTTCGTCGCTAAATCGCGTGATTTACGTCAAACAGCGACAACTGAACTCATGACACGCAACTTAACCTCAGGCAACAATTTTTGCAGTATACTGCTTAAGCAAATGATGACTCAATATCATGTTTTCTCATGTTATGACGCTAAGAACATGTTAATGTGGGATAAAATTACCAGCGAGCAAAGTTAAACAAGATGTTGTGGGATCTTCTTCGCAACTCTCAACAAGTTGATGCACTGCGTACATATCGAATCGGTATTTGTCCCAACTTCGGCAAACCCGTTGGATGCGGGGACGAAACCCCTTAATTTTATCCTTCGCTTTGCAGTTGGGGCTGGCTTACATTGCTAAGCGGGAGATGATTGGTTGCGCGCAATGTGGTACTGACAGAATCTCAAGATTAGCTGGTTCAAGACCTGATTTCATCTGGACGTTATTAAAATGCGAGCGAAGCCCTTCGTGTAGGCTTGCGACTGCTTGAACGCGAAGAAGCCGGTTTGGCTGAACTCCGAAGCAGCTTGATGCAGGGGCTCGCACAGGCGGAAAATGACGAGTTGGTTGATGGTACAGATTCTGATGCCATTCGACGTGCCTTTGACAGAGCCCGCTCGCTAGCGTGAAACGATCATTTCGCCTCAGGCGACGCGCAGAAGACAGTCTGGTCGATATCGCGAGATGAGGGGGTGTCTCAAAGTTGTGCAGTCCTGCTCGATGACGAAGCGGACCTGCGCTACGCAAGGGCAGGGGACCATTTTGTTGTGCTTCTGGAATGCGCCACAGAGGTATTGATCGTGGATTTCTTGCATTCGCACGGCCGTGTTGCATAGATCAACTGCAACTCAGAGCGCGCCCTACCCGAGACGGAATTCAGGCGGTACGTTCAAAGCTTGGGTGGCCAAGTCCGGTCATCCAGTTGAGAACCCGGACGCCAATCTTGGCTTCTGTTTTCTGATTTTCGAAGGTACGCGCCTTTAGCTTTGGCCCAATAACCACCTTCCAGCGGCCCATGAGGGTTTCGCCCCGGCTGCGTTGGTTGTAGCCAGTGGCTTTCTGCCAGGCCATCCGCCCGCGGGCTGCGACGTCGGCGATATGGCGGTCACGTACCGTCGGATCTTTGGCTGCATTTAGGCTCAGTAATGCGTTTTTGGGGGGTGGGATCGTCAGCTCGATCAGCGATCCAAACCGGGCAGTAAGCAAATCAGATGTTGGTTTTCCATCATAAGCTCCATCTGCAAGGAACCGATCAGCCGGGCCGTCGATTTGATCCAAAAGACCTGGCAGCGCCGTCGGATCACCGACGTCGTCCTTGGTGAGATCAGAGCAGACAATCTCACCACTGACAAGATCAAGACCGAGGTGGAGCTTGCGCCAAGAGCGCCGTTTACGCCTAGTTTTATGCTTCTCCTCGAGCCAGTCACCTTCGCCAAAGATCTTCAGACCGGTACTGTCCACAACCAGTTGCACTGGTTTGTCACACTTGGACTTCGGCTTTGGGCGCAACGTCAGCCCATTGCCACGGCGCGACAGGGTGGAAAAATCCGGCACTGCGATCGCAACCCCCAGCAGCTGCGCAATAGAGCGCATCAAGCCTTGGGTTTGACGCAGAGGCTGCTTGAAAACTAGACCCAGCGTCAGGCACATCTCGATCGCCAAGTCAGAGTAGTGCGGCTGTCCGCCGCGCGTGGTACGGCGCGGCGCCGACCACAAGGAAAGTGCGTCTTCGCTGATCCAGACCGTCAGATCACCACGCCGCCGCAAGCCTTCGTTATACTCGGCCCAGTTTGTTACTCGATGCCTTTGCTTCGGAATTTTGTCACGCCGATCGGCGTTGAACTTGTACGGCATTTACAGGGCCGTGTTGCATAGATCAACTGCAACTCAGAGCGCGCCCTACCCGAGACGGAATTCAGGCGGTACGTTCAAAGCTTGGGTGGCCAAGTCCGGTCATCCAGTTGAGAACCCGGACGCCAATCTTGGCTTCTGTTTTCTGATTTTCGAAGGTACGCGCCTTTAGCTTTGGCCCAATAACCACCTTCCAGCGGCCCATGAGGGTTTCGCCCCGGCTGCGTTGGTTGTAGCCAGTGGCTTTCTGCCAGGCCATCCGCCCGCGGGCTGCGACGTCGGCGATATGGCGGTCACGTACCGTCGGATCTTTGGCTGCATTTAGGCTCAGTAATGCGTTTTTGGGGGTGGGATCGTCAGCTCGATCAGCGATCCAAACCGGGCAGTAAGCAAATCAGATGTTGGTTTTCCATCATAAGCTCCATCTGCAAGGAACCGATCAGCCGGGCCGTCGATTTGATCCAAAAGACCTGGCAGCGCCGTCGGATCACCGACGTCGTCCTTGGTGAGATCAGAGCAGACAATCTCACCACTGACAAGATCAAGACCGAGGTGGAGCTTGCGCCAAGAGCGCCGTTTACGCCTAGTTTTATGCTTCTCCTCGAGCCAGTCACCTTCGCCAAAGATCTTCAGACCGGTACTGTCCACAACCAGTTGCACTGGTTTGTCACACTTGGACTTCGGCTTTGGGCGCAACGTCAGCCCATTGCCACGGCGCGACAGGGTGGAAAAATCCGGCACTGCGATCGCAACCCCCAGCAGCTGCGCAATAGAGCGCATCAAGCCTTGGGTTTGACGCAGAGGCTGCTTGAAAACTAGACCCAGCGTCAGGCACATCTCGATCGCCAAGTCAGAGTAGTGCGGCTGTCCGCCGCGCGTGGTACGGCGCGGCGCCGACCACAAGGAAAGTGCGTCTTCGCTGATCCAGACCGTCAGATCACCACGCCGCCGCAAGCCTTCGTTATACTCGGCCCAGTTTGTTACTCGATGCCTTTGCTTCGGAATTTTGTCACGCCGATCGGCGTTGAACTTGTACGGCATTTACAGCATCCTGAAACGAACAGAACGCACCCAATATCAGCCGACCGGGGGTCCCTGCAACAACGCCGTCTGGATCAGCGAAGACGCACTTTCCTTGTGGTCGGCGCCGCGCCGTACCACGCGCGGCGGACAGCCGCACTACTCTGACTTGGCGATCGAGATGTGCCTGACGCTGGGTCTAGTTTTCAAGCAGCCTCTGCGTCAAACCCAAGGCTTGATGCGCTCTATTGCGCAGCTGCTGGGGGTTGCGATCGCAGTGCCGGATTTTTCCACCCTGTCGCGCCGTGGCAATGGGCTGACGTTGCGCCCAAAGCCGAAGTCCAAGTGTGACAAACCAGTGCAACTGGTTGTGGACAGTACCGGTCTGGAAGATCTTTGGCGAAGGTGACTGGCTCGAGGAGAAGCATAAAACTAGGCGTAAACGGCGCTCTTGGCGCAAGCTCCACCTCGGTCTTGATCTTGTCAGTGGTGAGATTGTCTGCTCTGATCTCACCAAGGACGACGTCGGTGATCCGACGGCGCTGCCAGGTCTTTTGGATCAAATCGACGGCCCGGCTGATCGGTTCCTTGCAGATGGAGCTTATGATGGAAAACCAACATCTGATTTGCTTACTGCCCGGTTTGGATCGCTGATCGAGCTGACGATCCCACCCCCCAAAAACGCATTACTGAGCCTAAATGCAGCCAAAGATCCGACGGTACGTGACCGCCATATCGCCGACGTCGCAGCCCGCGGGCGGATGGCCTGGCAGAAAGCCACTGGCTACAACCAACGCAGCCGGGGCGAAACCCTCATGGGCCGCTGGAAGGTGGTTATTGGGCCAAAGCTAAAGGCGCGTACCTTCGAAAATCAGAAAACAGAAGCCAAGATTGGCGTCCGGGTTCTCAACTGGATGACCGGACTTGGCCACCCAAGCTTTGAACGTACCGCCTGAATTCCGTCTCGGGTAGGGCGCGCTCTGAGTTGCAGTTGATCTATGCAACACGGCCGCGAGAAGCCTTCGATCCGCAAGCGCCTGGACGATGTGCTGAACAAGCCGCGCGAGCGACTGGAGATTGAGGACGCGCCGGAGAAGGATCGTGAGGTCGAGAACGAGCACGAGATCGACAGGGAGATAGACCGTGACCCCGGCCTCAGTCACTGACCTGCCGTCGATCTTCGACGGGATCGAGGCGGTGTGTTTCGATGCCTTCGGTACGCTGGTCGAGATGAGGTTCATTTTTTGCGCCTTGGCCAAAGAACGATGGCAAAGCTAACGGGATGATGCCGCCGCGAGTAATCCTCTGGATCATCGGCGATAAGTTCTATATCTCGCTTACATGCAGATACACCTCGCCATTCGTGTTGCTAAAATCGGGTTAGCCATACTGCTTGCGGCTGCTCTGAATTTCAACATTGCAAAAGCCGATGCCTATGTATTTGAGGCAAGTGAAGCAGTCTTTGAAAAAGTTGTCTTTGCTACCGATATGGTTAATCTTGATTTAACTGCTCAGGATCAAAGATATAGCGAGAATGGTGAGGCATCCCATGGCTTTGGCGATTGCCATATCCACATTATTGGACCGGGGCAGGTGCAGTTGGCATGCGATCAGTCGTCAGCAGACCGATCGCGACATTGGGCTGACGCCTCTGTGGTCCTTGCCACGCTCCAAGGTTTTTACCGTCCTCCGCGAGGCTGATCTGCCCCTATTGCAGAGTGGTATTTTACATATGCCGTGTCGAAACGGGCTTTGTAAAACTCATAAATATCACAGCAGATCAAACC
Organism: Sulfitobacter sp. M22; assembly: GCF_021736025.1. Classification (NCBI taxonomy): domain Bacteria; kingdom Pseudomonadati; phylum Pseudomonadota; class Alphaproteobacteria; order Rhodobacterales; family Roseobacteraceae; genus Sulfitobacter; species Sulfitobacter sp. M22. The sequence goes on from NZ_WMEC01000007.1 coordinate 5,551, forward strand.
GTTTGAGCCGAACCTGTTTCAGGGCCACTTCATCGGTTTGATCATGGCAGACGAAGTTCCAACAGGTACCCGGACGTGTTTTCGGTGACCTATTCAATCCCTGGAGTACGATTATGAAACCGACAACAATGACCATGGCTGCGCTGACGGTGGGCGTATTAGCCTTCGTCACGATACCTGCCACGTCTGGCAATGCGGAAACGCCTTTGCCGATGACAGCCGCAGCCGCAACCCCGCCGAAAGATGACGACCACGCGGGCGAAGCCAAAGATGCGCACGGTGATGATGACCACGCCGGTGAAGCCAAGGATGCGCACGACGATGATGACCACGCCGGTGAAGCTAAGGATGCGCACGACGATGATGACCACGCAGGTGAAGCCAAGGATGCGCATGGCGATGACGATCATGCGGGCGAAGCTGAGGGCGCACACGGCGATGAAGGCGGTGGCGATGTTGTCAAACTGGCCCCCGAAGTCGCGAAAGAGGCCGGAATCCTACTAGAGCAAGCTGAGTTGGGAGCCTTGGGCGAGTCCCTCAGCCTGCCAGCAGAAATCCGCTTTGACGCAGACCGGATGGCAAATGTCACCCCCAAAGTCAGCGGGGTCATAGATCGGCTTTTGGTTGGTGAAGGCGACACCGTTGCCTATGGAGATACGCTGGCACTGATCACAAGCCGTGAGCTTGCCGGGTTGAAATCGCAATGGATCATTGCGCAAACAAATGAAGTCCTTGCCGCACAGGCGTTGGAACGCCTGGAAGGTCTGTGGGCGCAAAAAGTCACATCCGAGGCGAATGTTCAGACAGCCCGCGCAGAGCATGAATCGGCAAAGACCGAAAGTGAAGCAGCAGAAACCGAGCTGCATGCCGTCGGAATTGATCACGCCGCCCTCGAAAAAAATAGCCACTGCTCCGGATGGCAACAATGCCAATGCCTATCTGACTGCACCACTTGCGGGAACAATTGTGCGACGTGCGGCGACGCTGGGGGAAACGGTAACAGCCGGGGATTCCAGCGCCAAGGTGCTGTTCACGATTGTCGATGACAGCGTGGTTTGGGCCGATATCGCAGTTTACAAACAGGACATCAGCCGCGTTCGCGTTGGCGCACCCGTCGCCTTGAAATCAGACGCAGGCGACGTCATCGCACAATCAACGGTGGCCTTTATTCTACCGGTTATTGATGAAGTGTCGCGCACGGCGACGGCGCGTGTCATCCTCGACAACGCTGACAGAAGCCTGACCCCCGGCCAGTTTGTGATTGCAGATCTCAGCGTCGGCAATGCCGCGGAGGTTTTGCGCGTGCCACAATCCGCCGTGCAACTGGTAGAGAACCGTCCGTCTGTTTTTGTCCCTGTTGACGGCGGGTTCGCACCGCGCGCCGTCATGGTCGGCACAACCGCTGGCGGCTATGTGGAAATCCGCAGCGGGCTGGAGGAAGGCGACCTTTTTGTCTCTGACGGGGCCTTCACACTCAAAGCCCAACTTGAAAAAGACGCCTTTGGCGACGGCCACGGACATTAGGATAGCTGATTATGACTGATTTTATGCACCGCATCGCAGGCGGCTGGCTTTTGGCGGCCATTGCGGCTTTTGCGATGACGCTTGGCGGGCTTTTTGCGTTTCGCGCTTTGCCTGTCGATGCCTTTCCCGATGTGACACCCGCGCTGGTTCAGGTTTTTACCGAAACAGAAGGGCTCGCCCCCGAAGAGGTTGAACGCTATGTGACCTATCCGATCGAAACGGCGATGTCGGGCCTTCCGAAACTGAAAAACATGCGGTCGGTCTCCAACTTCGGGCTGTCGGTGGTGAACATCTATTTCGAGGACGGGACGGATGTCTATTTCGCCCGTCAGGTCGTGGGCGAGCGGCTCGCCGAAGCGCGTGGCAACATCCCAGACGGGTTTGGCGACCCGCAAATGGGTCCGATTTCAACCGGCCTTGGCCTCATCCTGTATTTCCGCCTGGAAGACCAGACCGGCGCACGCAACCTTGTCGAGATGCGCGAAATTCAGGATTGGATCGTCAAGTATCAGTTGCAGACCGTGCCGGGTGTCACCGAAGTTTTGTCCCTTGGTGGCTATGAAAAGCAATATCAGGTCAGGCTCGATCCCGATGCGCTGCTTGCCTATGATATTCAAATCGCCGATGTGATCAGCGCATTGGAGCGCGGAAACAAAACCGAAGGGGCGCAATTCCTCGAAATCGGATCCGAACAATACACGGTGCGCGGCGTTGGACTTGCCAAGACAATCTCTGATCTCGCAGAGATTGTCGTCAACGTGGAGGACGGGCGCACCGTGCGCGTGCGCGATCTGGGCCACATCATCGTTGGCGGTGGCGTTCGGCAAGGTCTTGCAACCGCCAATGGTGAAGGCGAAGTTGTCGCAGGGTTGGTTCTGAAACTTTATGGCACCAACACATCCGATGTCATCGCGCGGGTCCAGAAGCGCTTTGAGGAAATCAACGCAAGCCTGCCGGATGGTGTACTGGCGGTCCCCTACTATGATCAGGGAACGCTGGTAAACAAGGCCTCCGCAACCGTCACGACGGCGTTGTGGCAGGGGGCTGTGCTCGTAGCGTTGGTGGTGTTTGTCTTCCTGGGCGGCTGGCGTCCCAGTCTGGTTGTGGTCCTGTCGATTCCGTTTTCCGTCGGTTTTGCGTTTATCGCAATGTACGTGCTCGGCATCAGCGCCAATCTGATGTCTCTGGGCGGGGTCGCCATCGCCATCGGGATGATGGTGGATGGGGCGATTGTCATTTCTGAAAACGTGGATCGCAGCTTTGAGGAAGATGACGGCTCTGAAGAGCCGCGTATGTTGGTTGCCCGATCTACCGCCGAGGTAATCGCACCTCTGGTGGCGGCGGTTGCCGTGGTTATCGTTGTTTTCCTGCCGCTTTTCTCGCTGCAAGGGGTTGAGGGCAAAACCTTCCGGCCCTTGGCGGCATCGGCTGCACTCGCCATGACCGGATCGCTGTTCTATGCGGCCCTGATTGCGCCTTCCATGGCCTTTTCGGTGATGCGCCGATCCGGCAAGAAGGCCCCTGACAAGCCGGGGCGGACTGTCGCGATGGTCAGTGGTGCGGCCGGGTTCTTTGTCCGTAACCGTTTTTTCGCCATCGTCCTGTGCGGCATATTTTTTGGCGGTGGGCGGTTTTGCAGGATCGCGACTTGGTTCCGAATTTACGCCATCGTTGGAGGAAGGCGATATTCTGATGCGCGTCACCATGGCACCCTCGATTTCGCTTACCGAAGGAACGAAGACGACGACGCTTGTGGAAAAGCGGCTGTTAAAGAATTTTCCTGAAATCAAGTCCATCGTGACCCGTATTGGGCGTGGTGAGGTTGGCGCGCATGCTGACCCGACCAACAGCGCCGAAGCCTTCATCGAGCTGAACCCGGTCGATCAGTGGCGGCCCGGCTTGTCTGCCGAAGGTTTGCGCACGGCGATTTCGGAAGATCTGGAAAGCTTTCCGGGGATTGTGGTAAATATCGGCCAACCCATCGCGATGGCTGTTGATGAATTGCTGACCGGCACACGCGCCGAACTGGCCGTCAAAATCTTTGGACCGGATTCCGAAATTCTGTTGGAGCGATCACAAGTCCTGCAATCACTCCTGCAACAGGTTGAGGGTTCTGCCGAGGTACAGGCCGACCAGATCACCGGTGCGCCGCAACTTGTGGTAACCGTGGATCGGTCAGCCCTTGGTCGCTACGGGCTTGATGTTGAGGACGCGTTGGATGGGCTGCGTGCAGCCGTCGGCGGGGCCGAAGCCGGATCACTGTTCGAGGGCGTGCGACAGTTTCCGATAATGGTGCGTTTTGACGAAGAAAGCCGCGACACACCGGAGGCGATCAGACGCATCGTGCTGGAATCGCCTTCGGGCGCACGGGTGCCGCTGGACACAGTGGCCAATATCGAAACTGTAATCGGTCCACGCCAGATCACACGCGAAGATGGCGAACGCTTCATCACGGTCCAGTCCAACGTGCGCGGTCGCGATATCGGCTCTTTCGTTGCCGAAGCGCAGACGTTGACGGACGCTCAGTTGGATCTACCGCCCGGGTATCGTTTGGTCTGGGGCGGCCAATTCGAGCTTCAGCAACAGGCGAATGCCCGTTTCAAAGTGGTTATTCCGATTACGTTGGGCATCGTTCTGCTGATCCTTCTGGTAACCTTTGGTCGCCTGAAATCAGCGATCCTCATCCTGTTGAATATCCCCTTGGCGCTGACGGGTGGTGCGATGGCGCTCTGGTTGACAGGGTTGCCGGTGTCGGTGCCTGCTACTGTCGGGTTTATCGCATTGTTCGGCATCGCGTTGGGCAACGGTATGGTATTGGTCAGTTTCATGGATGATTTTGCGCGCGCCGGTCGCAATCTGGAAGCTTTGGCCATTGAGGCCGCAGGGTTGCGCGCGCGTCCGGTCCTGATGACCGCCATGACGACGGCACTTGGGCTGGCACCATTGCTCTTCGCCACCGGCGTCGGTGCCGAGGTCCAACGCCCGCTTGCCACTGTGGTAACCGGGGGGCTTGTTTCGTCAACCGTGCTGACCCTACTGGTCATGCCCGCCCTGCACCGCTGGTTTGCACCCAGACAAGGTGGGCATCATTCGCTTGTCGAAACGGTCCACGAGCATGGTACGAAGGCAAAAACTGTAAAGAAGGCTTAGGGCATATATGTTCTGATGCGCAGGCAAAGGTGCACGGCTGTTTGACGGTGCGTGCTCCCTTGCGGCCGTACTTTGGGTCAATACAACGCATCTCCGGTCAAAAGAGGAGTACTATAGGCTGATGCAGATAGGGGCCATCGGAAGGTTTCTTCGTAAAACCACGCCAAGGGAGAACTTTCAGCGAACATCTTCAAGTCCCCCAGTCTCTGACGGGCCTGATGTTCAGTGGCCGCGCAATTTTGCGCTCTGCTGCACCAGAATGCCAATCGAAGTCGCCAGAGAGGATGACGTGCTCCCACCCGAGCGGCGACGTGTGCGGAAGCAGCCTAGCATCGTATAGCGGGCTGGTCTGCGCGAGGTGTCTGGCCGCCTTGTCCATGTAAATAGTGTTCCAAAACGTGATGGCGGCAATGACGAGGTTGAGCGTCATCGCGCGTTTCTTTTGAGCCGCGTCAGAGCGATCATGAATGCGCCCTTGTGAATGAGCAAATACGGCCTTGGCCAGCGAGTGACGCGCTTCACCCTTGTTGAGACCTGCGTGGCTTTCCATGCGCAGGTCGGCGTTCTCGATCCAGTCGAGCATGAAGAGCGTACGTTCGATCCGACCGATTTCACCCAGAGCGAGGTACAGCCGGTTTTGCTGGCGGTACGCCCCAAGCTTGCGCAGGATTTCAGACGGGTGGTGTAACTTCAGGTCTGGAAATTCATTTGATGCTGGCGCCATGAGCTTCTGCCGGGGCGCGCCCCGGCAGAAGCTGCCCATTCTGGTATTCCATGGAAGTGCAAACTCATCATGGAGACGGACAAATGGACGAGCGACAGGATACAACGGTTGAGGCCCTCATGGAACATCTGATCGAGCACGGCCCCAACGACATGGCGACAGTGTTCGCGCGAGCGTTCGAGTTGGCGATGCAGATAGAGCGTGAGCGCTTCCTCGGAGCTGGCCGCTATGAGCGCACGCCCGGACGGCAGGGGTATGCCAATGGCTACAAGCCAAAGCGCATCGACACACCCGCAGGCACGGTCTCGGTGCGGGTGCCCAAGACTGCCGATCATGATGGTCAGCCGTTCTACCCGCAATCGCTGGAGCGCGGGCGGCGCTCGGTGCGAGCCGTGATGCTGGCAGTGGCTGAAATGTATGTGAAGGGCGTTTCCACCCGTGAGGCTGAAGCGGTGATGCGTGAGTTCGGGATCGAGAGCCTGTCCTCCAGTCAGGTCAGCCGCGCTGCAAAGCTGCTCGATGACGAGCTCGCAGCATGGCGCAATCGGCCTCTGGGCGAGATCAAATATCTGATCCTCGACGCCCGATATGAAAAGATGCGCCATGGCGGGATCGTGCGCGACGCTGCGGTGCTCTCGGCAATCGGTATAGGCCCAGATGAGCGTCGCCGGGTGCTCGGCGTCTCTGTGGCCCTGTCGGAAGCCGAGGTGCATTGGCGCGCCTTCCTCGAGAGCCTCCAAGCTCGCGGCTTGCGCGGCGTCCAATACATTGTATCTGACGATCATGCCGGACTGCGGGCCGCGCGCAGGGCGGTCTTCGGCGGGGCCACATGGGGTCGAGTGGGGCTGAGTGCAGAAAACCCCTTTAAGGATTTTGCGCTTCTATTTTCCGCCAACGATATTCGCCTGTTAGGATGATATGGGCCCACCCAAGCGGCGATATGTGGGCGAGGAGTTCGGGTGGGCAATCCAATCCTGCCCGCTGTCGCCTTGCCACAGCGTTTCCGAGCTGTTTGGAATTCCAATAAATGATGATGGCGGTCAGCAGATTGAGGCCAGCGATGCGGAAGTGTTGTCCTTCCGTGGTACGGTCGCGGATTTCTCCCTGACGCCCGATCCGAAGAGCACCTTTCAGGGCGTGATGTGCCTCTCCCTTGTTCAAGCCGATATGGGCGCGGCGCTGCATGTCGGTGTCGAGCAGCCATTCGATGATGAACAATGTGCGTTCGACCCGGCCGATCTCCCGCAAGGCCAACGCCAGATCATGTTGCCTCGGGCGCGCGGCCAATTTCTTGAGGAGGTGACTTGGCTGCATCCGGCCCGACAGCATTGTTGCGATACAGCGCAAAACATCCGGCCAGTTTTCGACGATCTTCGCTTCCCGAATTTTGTCCCCGGTTAACCCTTTCAGCTCTTTGGGAACAGCGCGGAGGTCAAACACATGCAACCTCTTGGAGGACAGGTCGCGAATGCGGGGATGGAAGTGGTACCCGAGCAGGGACGTGGCGGCGAAGACGAGATCGGTGAAGCCGCCGGTGTCGGCATACTGCTCTTTTATCTTCCGTCCCGCCTCGTTCATCAGCAAGCCGTCGAGGATATAAGGTGCCTCGCTCACCGTGGCGGGAATGACCTGAGTGGCGAATGGCGCATACTGGTCAGAGACGTGGGTGTAGGCCTTTATGCCCGGCTCGTTGCCGTATTTTGCGTTGATGAGGTTCATTGCCTCGCCCTGCCGCGTCGTTGGGAAAAACTGCCCATCACTGGAAGCCGTTTTCCCTACACCCCAGAATTTGGTCATTGGCAGGTGGGTCTGCGCATCAATCACCATGGCCAGGGCGCGGGCCATTCCCTCGCTTTCGACATGCCACCGTGACAAACGGGAAAGCTGTATGAAGTCATGAGTGTTGGTGGCATTTGCCATTTTGCTCAGGCCTAGATTGAGACCCTCCGCCAGGAGCACGTTCAGCAAGCCAATCTTGTCACGGCATGGGGCACCGGTGTGCAGATGCGTGAAGGCTTCGGTGAAGCCGGTGTCTTTGTCGACCTCTGTGAGAATATCGGTGATCCGCGTCTCCGGCAGACGACGGTAAAGATCGAGGACGAGATCACCGGCCTCCTCCGGCACATCGGCGTCAAGACGGCTCACGCGCAAAACGCCGTCTTCAATGACTCCACTCGGCAAGGTTTTGGAGCGCACCGCCTTGGCCAGCCGTTTCAGCCCCTCTTCCAAGCGGCGCTTTCGATCAGCCATCCAGATCTCTGGTTCCAGTGGCATTGAAAGCCCCATGGCGCGGGCGGCATCGATGGACACAAGGGCTTGCTTCATGTCGGCATGACGCCGCGAATGCGGAAGCCAGATATCGCCAGAACGGAACGCATCGCGCAGGTGGCACAGGACGGCGACAACCCACAGCCGCTCTTGATCAATATCGGGCGCGCGGAATTGGCCTAGCTGGCCCGAAGCTGCATATTTGGGCTTTTGGGAGAACATGTTGAGAACAAAAGGCTGATTGACGGCCAGACCTGATGTTGGATGATGTTTGCGTCTGGAGGGGTCATGACAGAGCAAGCATTTGCCTCGGTGTGGGGGCTTTCATATTCAGATTTTGAATTTCTTAACCGGTTTGGGGCGAAGTCGCGGGTCGCGATTGCATGTCAACTTTTATTCTTTCGCCAACATGCACGGTTTCCTGCCGACCGCAGTGATCTTGACCCTGATGTAATCGCGTACGTTGCGGATCAGATTGGGGCGACAGAGGATTGTTCCTACTCATTTTCCAGTGATACCGCGCGACGACAACGTGCGGGTATTCTCGATTTTCTTGGGTTTTGCCGGGCTTCTGATCGTGACCGTGCCAAAATCCAGGCATGGATGATTGAACAGCTTGGTGGCCGAGACCTGAACTTAGCGGACTGGATCGAACGTGGTTTCGGCCAGGCGCGGAAAATGGGCGTGTTTGTTTCTTCAGATAAGATCATGGAGCGCCTTGCCCGCGCTGCCCGCCGGGATTTTCGCGAGAATTTCTTGACGTTGGTGGTATCCCTGCTGTCGATCGAGACGACGGAGCAATTAGAGCGAGCACTCGCGGAACCGTTAGAGGATACGGGCTTTCAGCGGCTGAAGGATGATGTCGGAGCGGCAACCCTCGACAGCGTGTTGCTGGCCGCACGAAAGGCGTCTTTTGTCGAGGAGCTTGGGCTTCCGATGGATATTCTTGGTGATGTCGAACGCGGTTGGATGTTGCGCCTCGCGCGTCAGGTAGAAGGTGAAACCGCCTCTGAAATGCGTCGTCATGCGCCCAAGAAACGCCTCGGACTTCTAGCAGTCTACCTGATGCATCGCCGATCTCAGCTGATTGATGGCCTTATCGACCTGCTTCTGGAGGTAGTGCATCGCTTGGCAACGCGGTCGCGTCGCAAGGTCATTCAGCGCATCGCGGCCGATATCGGCGCGGTTAACGGCAAGGAACGTTTGCTTGTCGAGATCGCCATGGCCGCATTGGATCATCCGGATGGTCGTATTGAAGATGTCATTTTTCCTATCGCAGGAGCGGCCAAACTCCGGGCTGTCATCGACGAACATCGCGCCAAGGGCACCTTGGATGCGCGCATCCAGCAGACCATGCGCGGCTCTTACGCCAGTCATTATCGCCGTATGCTGTCCCCGTTACTCAGGGCGCTGCAGTTCCGGTCGAACAATTCGGTGTGGCACCCGATACTAACCGCCTTGGACCAGATCGTCAGGTATGCAGCTTCTGGTCGCCGCGTTGTTACGGAAGATGATATCCCGTCTGGGATCATCCCGGGAAAATGGCGCCAAGCCGTCATAGATGAGCAAGGTCGGGTCAACGTCGTGTCGTTTGAACTTTGCGTACTGACACAGCTGCGAGATCGTGTCCGCGCGAAGGAAATCTGGATTGAGGGTGCGGACCGGTACCGCAATCCGGATGATGATCTACCGGGGGACTTTGCCGAGCGCCGAGATGCTTACTATGCCGATCTTGGGCTGTCACGTGACGCGCAGAGCTTTGTCGCGGGCGTGAAGGCTGACTTGGTACAGGAACTTCACCTTTTGAATGCGACTTTGCCGGACAATGACAAGGTGCGCTTGAGGTGGGGTGGAGAGAACCGGATTTCCGTAACGCCGCTGACGCCAGCTCCGGAGCCGACTGGTCTGGCGGCTCTGAAAGCCGAGGTTGCCCGGGCGTGGCCGATGACCGGGCTTTTGGATGTTCTTAAGGAAACTGCCCTCGACACCGGGTTTCTGAACAGCTTTCAGACTTCGGCCAGCCGGGAGGCTTTGCCAGCTGCCGTGCGAGATCAACGCTTGCTGCTCTGCCTTTACGGTTTGGGAACCAACGCGGGCTTGAAACGCGTGGCTGCTGGTTCGCCTGATGTCAGCTATGACGAGCTCTTGCATATTCGGCGGCGGTATATTGATCCTGCGTCCCTCAAGGCGGCATGTGCGCAGGTTGCCAGTGCGACACTGGCAATTCGCAACCCGGAGATCTGGGGTACGCCGGGCACAACATGTGCCGGAGATTCCACAAAATTCGGAGCTTGGGATCGCAATCTGATGACCGAATGGCACGCACGCTATGGTGGGCGTGGCGTCATGATCTACTGGCATGTCGAGCGGCAGGCGACCTGCGTCTATTCACAGCTGAAACGATGTTCGTCTTCCGAAGTGGCTGCCATGATTGAGGGCGTCTTGCGGCACTGTACAGACATGGAAATTCAAAGACAGTATGTCGATAGTCACGGACAAAGCGCCGTCGGCTTTGCTTTTTGCCATCTTCTGGGTTTTGAACTTGCGCCACGTCTGAAAGCTATCGCGCGGCAAAAACTAGCTCTTCCGAGTACGGGTATGCGAGGGCAACTGCCCAATCTGTTGCCAATTCTATCTGGCGTGATCGATTGGGGGGAGATCGAACGCCAATATGACGAAATGGTCAAATACGCCGCGGCCATGCAGCACGGAACAGCTGATCCCGAAGTCATCCTTCGCCGGTTTGCTCGTTCCGATGTGATGCACCCCACCTACAAGGCACTGGCGGAGCTTGGCCGCGCCATCAAGACGATCTTCCTATGTCGTTATTTGCGTTCTGGAAGAATTTCGCCGGGAAATCCACGAAGGGCTGAATGTCGTGGAGAACTGGAATAGCGCCAACAGTTTCGTATTTTTTGGTAAGGGCGGTGAGATCGCAACTAACCGTGTGCGAGATCAGGAAACCGCCGCGCATGCTCTGCATCTGCTGCAGTCGTCGCTGGTCTACGTGAACACGCGGATGGTGCAATCCGTCTTGCGCAATCCCGATGTGGTCGCGCGCTTGTCCCCTGAGGACTATCGTGGCCTGTCCCCGCTCATCTATCTACACATCAATCCTTATGGCCGCTTTGAGGTCAATCTGGATAAGCGGATCGATTTTGAACAAATGGCCGCATAGAGGCACTTATGGTAAAAAAAGAACCCCAGGTCCTACGGCTGAGAATTACTCTTGAATATGTCGACCCCGCCCCGTGGCGGGAAATCGAGATCCGCTCGGACAAGACCCTGCCACACCTGCACGATGCCATTCAGGCGGCTTTCCTATGGTACGACATGCACCTGTGGGACTTCGAGATTGGTGACCGGAAATATCAGATGAAAAGCGAGGCCTTCTGGATCGAGCCGATGTTCGGGCCACCCGTGATGGAGGTCACTACGAAAAAGCTGGACTTTTTCCTGAACGCCAAGGTGCCACCGGTGATCTACACCTATGACTTTGGCGATGATTGGGCGCATCGCATTGAGCTCGTCTCAACACGCACGGTTGTGCCAAATGAGCCATTGCCGCGTTTTGTCGGCGGCCAATGGGCAACCCCGCCCGAGGACATTGGAGGCCCGCCCATGTACGAAGTCTTCAAGGAGGCGCAGAAGAATACAAACCACCCGGAACATGACTGGGCGAAGAAAGCAGGATACGTTGACTGGGCTCATGATGAAATCCACGCCGATGCTGTCAGTGAGCAGTTCGCGAAACTGCAGAGACAAAAGACACGGCGGACATCACGTTGGGTTATGGAGGGCTAGAGGCGTCATAATGGGTATACCCATGGCGACACCGCGCATGAACACAAAAACCGCCAGAATACATGTTCACTTTGGGTCTGTTTCGAGATAATGAACAGATATTGTCAGAGGCACACTCAAAATGAACACATATCAGGCCAAAATCGGCTATGCGCGCACCTCGACCACCGATCAGAACCTCGATGCGCAGATTGCTGCCTTGAAAGCAGCCGGGTGTGGCATGGTCCGCACCGAGCAAAAGAGTGGTGCCAGCCTTGAAGGGCGTCCCGAGCTCAAAACGATCCTCGATTTCATCCACTCAGGTGAAACGCTTGTGGTCACTCGCATTGATCGGCTGGCCCGCAGCCTCAGTGACTTGCAGACCATCGTCACCCACCTGAAATCCAAAGGCGCGCATCTGGCCGCAACAGAGCAGCCGGTGGACACATCAAACGCCACGGGAAAGGCCTTCTTTGACATGCTCGGTGTTTTTGCCGAGTTCGAGACAAACCTGCGGCGTGAGCGGCAGGCCGAGGGCATTCTCGCTGCCAAGCAACGTGGCGTGTATCGCGGCCGCCTCCCGAAAATCGATATGGCCACCATTCGGGCGAAGCTGACAGAGGGCATGTCGCCTACGGAAATTGCACGCGACATGGGAATATCGCGGGGCACGGTTTATAAAGCAAAGGCGTTGATGTGAAAAAGAACAAGACAAAGCAGCGGTCGCCAACCGCCAAGCTGCCAGCCCAAACAAACACAAAGGTACCGCCGCCGCGCAACCTTACTCCCCCACTCTGCGAGAAGCTGCGCCGGGACATGACGCAAGCGTGCCTCAAGGTGGCGGAGACGCACGGGTTGACGGTTGAAGGTGGCGAGCTGAGCGACATCGATCTGCGTCATGGCTTCGACATTAGTTTCCGCGTCGGCATTCCAATGGAGGACGGCGCGATCTATTCGCCAGACAAAGCGCTCTTTGAAGTTCTTGCCCCACATTTTGGCCTTGAGCCATCTGACTATGGCCGGACCTTCAAGTCACGCGGAGATCTCTACCGGATTGTGGCAATCAATCCCAATAGACCAAAGTATCCGATTAGCACTGAGCGGGTCTCCGATGGGCGCGGGTTCAAAATGCCGGCCGAAAACGTCGTGATGTATCTACAGAATTCAGACACATAACGTTCATGTACTGTTCCAGAAGAAGCCCAAATATGCAGCTTCGGGCCAGCTAGGCCGAATTGCGGTCGCCATTTCGAACGTGGTTGTAAAAAGGTCAGCGATGTGGCCGGGATATCCTGTTTGTCACGGATAATCTGCGCTGCCGTGATCAATGGCTGGGCCACACTGGCGCATGTCATATCCAGAGCATTCAACATGCGCCGAGCATAGCGTTTGAACCGGTGGAAGCCCTTGGACACATGGGCCAGAGTATCTGCTTTCACCGTTGCCTGAAGCTGTGTTGCTTGCGCGACCAGACTTTCAAGGCCGCTCCAGCCGCAAGAACTATCGACGGCATTGGCGAGGGCGGCATCGTCGCCTTTGGCCATCAATAGGTTTGATCCCAGGGTCTCAAATCCAGCCAGGGTCTTTGCGACGTCCGCCTGAGCTTCCGTGACCCGCGCGTCGCAGATCCGTTTCGCATCCCGCCAGACGCTGCCTACAATCCTGTCATGTGTTTCCACAACGGTATCTGCGATGGCAGCGCTCCATTCCACGACGCAGACGGCCAGGATGGCAAGGCGGCGGTCACTGGTGATGTCACGTAGTCCTTTCGCAAAGTAGCGTTCTCCCTGACGGCGCAGCCGCGTGACCCGATGTGCTGGGATGTCGTCCATAATTTCTGGTGCCAAGGCAATCGCCTTCAGAAACTCCAGCCGATCAAGCAGGCGGTTGATATCTGCGGAGTTCTTGCCTGGCTCAAACTGGCGCAACCACACGAACGTGGTGGTTTGGCCCTCCTCTTCCTCATTCAATAAGCCATCGAGACGAGCGCGCATCGCGCGGTCAAGGCGCGCCGTTATCCGAGTTTCGATCCGGCGTTCGGCAGCAACAAGCGCGTCGGCGCACATCCGTTCCATGACAGTCGTTCCCGGCAGGATGATATGCCGCCCACGACATTCTTGCACAAAGGCCCTCACCAGACCTTCGCTCGATTGCGCACCTTCGGCATTCTGATCAAGCCACGCACGCATCTGTTTGACCCGCTTGCCCTTGAACATCTCGTACCTATAAATCTTGCGCAGTACTTCCAGGTGCTCGTGCCGTGTGTTCTCTCGCTCGGCATAATGTAGAAGGTCATCGGGTTTGACGCCGAGCTGGGCGGCGATGAAGTCAGACATTTCTTTGGGGATGATCTCTCCGGGCCTCAGCAGCCGTCCCGGATATCGAAGGGCACAAAGCTGCAGCGCAAATCCGATCAGGTTCTCAGGGCGGCGGCGGGTGCGGATAAAATCGATGTCTTCATCGGACAGGGCGTAATGCCGAAGGATCAACGCCTCATCCGTTGGAAGGTGGAAAAGGGCCGCGCGCTGTCGCGCGGTCAGAACCGCTCGGTGTGCCATGAGGGTCGTCTTTCTATACGGAGAGGGTCTTCAAAACTGTAGAAATTGAGACCATTCGCTTGCCATGTCTTTTTCAATGTCTCAATATGACAGTCGCAAGACCTCTGAATTTATTCGAGACACTATGGCCAAAGTCGGATACGCCCGCGTCAGCTCAGTCGGACAATCTCTGGACGTGCAGCGCGAAAAGCTGGATGGCTGCGACAAGCTTTTCGAAGAGAAGCGCAGTGGTACGACGGACGCCCGCCCTCAGCTGAAAGAATGCCTGAATTACGTCCGCGACGGTGACCAGCTGATTGTCACACGTATCGACCGATTGGCGCGATCCACACTGCACCTTTGCCAGATCGCTGAAACACTGAAACAGAAAGGTGTCGATCTGGTCGTGCTCGATCAGAATATCGACACGTCCGACGCAACCGGGCGGCTGCTGTTCAACATGCTCGGAGCCATTGGCCAGTTCGAAACCGAAATCCGCGCCGAGCGACAGATGGATGGGATCAAGAAGGCCAAAGATCGCGGCGTACAGTTCGGCAAACGACCCGCGCTTTCAGAAGATCAGATCGTTGAGCTACGCAAAAAGCGTACCGCTGGAATGCTGATCAAAGATCTGATGGCACACTACAGCCTCTCAAAAGCGACAATCTATCGGTATCTCGGAGCGAACGAACCGTGAGCGTCAGTCTCAACGCGCAAACAACCCAACAGAAACCTTAAAGGGGTTTTCTGCACTCAGCCCCACTCGACCCCCACATGGCAGCGCTGCCAATTTCACCTCGCCCAAAACGCCATCCATCACGCGCCGAACCTTGCGGTTCGCAAGCGCATCGGTGCCGAACTCCGCGAGATCTGGAACGCGGCCTCCCTCGCCAAGGCCGAAACCAGCTTGGCCGAATTGGTCACCGAGTATCGCGATACAGCGCCGAAACTTGCTGCTTGGCTGGAGGACAATGTCCCTGAGGGCCTCACCTTCTTCACCTTGCCAAAACACCATCGTCGCCGCATGCGCACCTCCAACCCGATGGAGCGCAGCGTGCAGCAAGAGTTGAAACGTCGCACCGTTAAGGTCCGGGTATTTCCCAACGAGGCCGCCCTCGAGCGCCTGGTCAGTGCCGTGCTGGTGGAGATCGACGACAAATGGGCCGCCGACACCAAGGCCTACATAAAGTGGGAATGCCAGGATGCGTGATCATGGTGTCAGAGAATTTCCAGACCACCGGTTGCACAATCTACCATGTCTGCGCCCAGGTCAACTGCGCATGGCTGACGCGCGATGAGGCATAGGCCATCCGCTCTAGCCCGAGATTGCTCGCCCCAGCCAAGATCGTGGCCAACACAGCGGCGGGCGCATCGTGATGCTTGCCAGAACGCAGATCAGTGAAGGCGTCGAGGAACCCCGTCTGCGCATTCACCTCCCAAAGCAATTCCGTGATGCGGATACGTGGCATCACGGCGTCAATGGCCCGTTCCAGACGCACCGCAGCAGGTGGTGTCACCGCGTCATGGGGCGTGATTTTCAGGCGCCCGCGCTCGATCCGGACGCCGGTGAGAGCATCGCGCTTCAAGGCGCGGTCCACTTCATCAAGGCGTTTTGCCAGCGTGGCCCGCCGATCCGCCAGCCATGATTCCGGATCTGTCTCGAAGCCCGCATCCCGCATGACGATTTCCGCAGTGTTCCGGGGCATCAGGTAGCTGTCGAACCGCCGATACTCGCGACTGCCGTCGACCCAAACATCCCCGGCTCGCAGACGATCTCGCAAGGTGGACACAACGGCAGTTCGTACATGCGCCGCTTTGGCTGACCGTCCTGCAAGATCAGCGACGGCCAATGCTTGGCCGCGAACGGCATGGGCGGATCATCGGGCAGTTTGCGTTTGCCGGTGCGGTTCTGGTCACGCAGCAAGGCGACCGCGGCCTGGAGGTCGTCGCCCGCATCGGTGGCATTGAACTGGAAGGCATCAAGAAAGGCAGGGGCGAACTTGCGCATATACGCGTAGCGTTCGGCCGCCAGAGACAGCGGATCACTGGTCGCCAGCTCTCCGAAGCCAGCGATTTCGTCGCGTCGGCCCAAGAGGGTGTTCCACCCGATCGCTGCATCGAGGGCAGCAAAGGGATCCTGCCCCAATTCTTGTGCGCGGGCCATGGCATCGATAGACTCGCCGAATAGCTGCATCAGCTTGCCAACACGCGCTTTGCCCATACGCCAAACCTCCTCCTGACGGTTGCGGGATCTGGAGAAGAGCTGGCCTGTCAGCCGTTCGAACATGGCGATGGTCGCGTCGGTGACCGTGATGGATAAATCCGACACCTGCGCCGCGAGCGTTGCTATCCGCCGCCGCTCGCCAAAATCGTTCAGCAAGCTCACGGGTGCCACAGCTCCCTCGCGCGCGAACTTGAGCAGCCGGTCCGGGTGCAGGCCGTGCCCAAGGTCTGGCGGCAAGTCCAATGATCGCAGATATTTCAAGCGGTCCAGAAGCGCAGTCATACTGGCCGGGCTGGCGGAATGTGGATAGCCACGTAACCACGTGAGTCGGGTTTGCCCAACGGACGGGTCGTTCACCAAAAGCGCCTGCAACTTGCCGCGCTGCTCCAGTGAGAGAGCATCAAACAGTGCCGCAGCAGCCTCCCGCCGGGCGCGGGCCCGTCCTTTCAAGGCAAGGCGCTCAAGCGTGTCCACGCTCGGTAACATCAGGTGGTGCTTGCGCAACTCCGCAATCAGCATCGCAACAATCTTGACGCCATGATCCGTCGCAAAGGCCGCCTTCGTGGCAATCTCCTCCGCCTGCTGCACATGCTGAGGCCCGAAAGAAGACAACCCCAAATGGCGCATTGCGAGGGCATGGTGTTCATGACGCGTATTTCGCCTGACGGCATAGGTGTCGAGAGCACACGCACCAATCTGAAGTTGCTCTGCAAGCCAAGCAATCAGTTCGGCTGGCGGCATGGTGTCTTCACTCCACCCCAAGCCAGGGTAGCGCAGCAAAGAAATATGTACCGCAAGGCCAAGGTGGTTTTCGGCGCGGCGGCGGGTACGGATCAGATCAATGTCATCTCCGCTCAGCAGATAGTGGCGGATCAAAGATTCAGAATCCGTCGGCACCCCGAAGAATTCTGCCTGCGCCCGGGAGGAAAGAAGTCTGCGGCCCATAAGATGTCCTCAAAACGTTGTTGCAAGATGGGGTGGTTGCCGCCCTCCCCAGACGGCATCGCAATGTGCCAGGATGTGGTCCTGAAAGAGCCACGAAACGGAGAGGACGGCGATATGAACGATACAATGATTGGGGTGGATTTGGCAAAGTCCGTGTTTCAACTCCACGGTGCGTCAATGACGGGCCAGCTGAAATACCGCAAGAAACTGACGCGATCGCAGTTTCGAAAGTTTATGGCAGACCAGCCGCCTTCGGTGGTGGTGATGGAGGCCTGCGGCAGCGCTCACTACTGGACGCGTGAGATGGTTAGGCTTGGCCATGACGTGAAGCTGATCGCACCGCAATACGTGCTACCTTTTGTGAAACGTCAGAAGAATGACGCCGCCGACGCCGAGGCGATTGTGATTGCCGCGCAGCGCCCCGAGATGCGCTTTGTCGAGCCGAAGTCGCAAGAGCAGCAGGCAAGAGCAGTACTGTTTCGGGCCCGGGAGCGTTTGGTTCACCAGCGCACCGAGTTGGTGAATGCTCTGCGTGCGGTACTCTATGAGTTTGGCCACGCCGTCCCAAAGGGAATCGGAAATATCAAACGGTTCGATGTAATTCTGGAGGACCCGAACTGCGATCTACCCGCGTTGGTTCGCGATGAATGCGGGGATCTTGTCAAACAGATCTCAGAGCAAACGATCCGGATCGACGCCAAAACTAAGACAGCAAAAGAAATGGCTACGACGGCTGACACTGCCCGGCGGTTACAAACGATGCCGGGGGTCGGTCCGCTGACCGCACTGGCGGTAGAGGCATTCGCGCCCGCGATGCAAAGCTTCAAACGGGGGCGAGACTTCGCCGCCTGGCTTGGACTTGTCCCCCGGCAGCATTCCTCCGGCGGCAAGGAGCGATTAGGGCGCGTCTCCAAAGCCGGTCAAACCGATATCCGTCGGCTGCTGATCATCGGGGCGATGTCGCGACTGAACTGGATGGGACGCAAGACGATCGCCGAGGGATCCTGGCTGGCGCGGATGTTGGACAGGAAGCCACGCATGCTGGTGGCAATCGCGCTGGCCAACAAGATGGCGCGCGGGATCTGGGCCATGCTGACGAAGAATGAGGACTATAGGGATCCGGTGCCGGCCGTGGCAGCACGATCAACATGTGCCGCAGCGACCTGACCCGGTGAAGGGAGTGTGAGAAGGCGACGACCCGAATGGGCGAAATGATCGAACAGATCTGGATCGGGAAAACCAGCTACGGACTTCGAGCCAACAAAGCTCGTTTGTAAGATTTGGACCTGATCCGCAGATCACCATACCGGCCCGCGGCTCCTGAAAGCGCCGCACATCAAGGCCTGACAGAAGACCGCACTCGATCACTTGTTCAAAGGAAAAAAACTTCTTGCATCACGGGCGGCAACCACAGAGGTTTGAAGACGCCGAATATTATAGAGACTGATAAAAAGACATATTTGGCGCGCTAATCTAGGACCAGAATGGTCACGTCAAATCAGGCCATAAAACGGCCGTTTTGGAGACACCATGCCACGCACTGGCGACATCCTCGGATACGCAAGGGTCTCGACCGCCGACCAGGATTTGTCCGGCCAGAAATGTTGATTTCCACGCAGAAGTGACCCGGGGGGGGTGCGGACGAAAAGTTGGACTATCCTGGAGATAGTCCATGTACAGCTACGAAGAACGACTGCGCGCGGTTAAGCTTTATATCAAGCTCGGCAAGCGCGTGCAGGCCACCATCCGTGAGTTGGGGTATCCAACGAAGAACGCCCTGAAAGGGTGGCATAGAGAATACCAACGTCTGCAGGACTTGCCGATACGATCGGCGCCGCGCCCGCCTAAATTCTCATTGGCGCAAAAGCAGGTGGCGTTAAAACATTATGCAACCCATGGCCGCTGCATCTCATGGACGCTGAGTGCTTTAGGCTATCCAGGCCGAGCCACAATGACGGCTTGGGTACGCGAGGCCTTTCCTGACATGAAGCCGGCCTCCAACGCGGCATATGGCCCGGGCAACCACTCTGACGCCGTGAAGCAGGCTGCTGTGGTCGGGCTATATAGCCGTCAAGAAAGTGCCCAGGCCCTGGCCGAAAAGTTCGGAGTTAGTCGGCCGACGCTCTATGCTTGGAAAACACAGATCCTTGGCCCGGAGGCTCCTGCCATGATGAAACGCAAGAAGAGTGCCCTTCCCCCAGAGCTTGAAGAGTTGGAGCGTCAGCGTGAAGCGCTGCAGCGTGACATTCGCGAGCTCCAGATTGAGCATGATCTGCTCAAGTCTGCGAGTGAAATGATAAAAAAGGAACTTGGCGGCGATCTGCAGAGCCTGAGCAATCGGGAAAAAACCATGCTGATCGTCGCCCTAAAAAAACGGTATAAGACACCAGCGCTGTTGGCTCGGCTGGGTCTCGCGCGCAGCTCGTACTTTTACCACCGCGCTCGCATGAAACAGGGAGATAAGTATCTTCCCATTCGACAGGCCATGAAGGAGGCTTTCGAAAGCAACCATCGCTGCTACGGCTACCGTCGCCTCAAAGCATATATGACGCGGGACTCCATCTCGATCTCCGAAAAAGTGGTGCGGCGCCTGATGAAACAGGAAGCTTTGATCGTCCCAAAGCCGAAGCGCCGACGTTACAGCTCATATCTGGGTGAGATTAGCCCTGCGCCGGAGAATATCATCAACCGAAAATTCCAGGCGGCAGCGCCAAACGAGAAGTGGCTGACCGATATCACCGAGTTCCACATCCGAGCGGGAAAAGTCTATCTTTCCCCAATCATCGATTGCTTCGACGGCCTCATCTTAAGTTGGACCATAGGGACCAGACCGGATGCCGATCTCGTAAACACAATGCTTGATGCAGCGGTAGAGACCATCGCTGACAGCGAAGTGCGGCCTATAGTCCACAGCGATCGCGGAGGCCACTATCGCTGGCCTGGCTGGCTGGAACGTATCGATGCAGCAAAGCTCGTTCGTTCGATGTCACGAAAGGCGAGTTCGCAGGACAATGCCGCATGTGAAGGCTTCTTCGGACGCCTGAAGACTGAGTTTTTCTATCCTCGCGATTGGCGGGCCTTCACCGTGGCCCAGTTTATTGACGAGGTTGACGCCTACATCCGTTGGTATAACGAAACACGCATCAAGATGTCCCTTGGTGGCAGAAGCCCAATCGAGTACCGTAAAAGCCTCGGCCTTATGCCTTAAAAACAGTCCAAGTTTTTGTCCGCACCCCCCCCGGGTCACTTCTGCGTGGAAATCAACAATCTCAGCCCTTCAAGACCTCGTCGGCGCTGGAAAATCCGTATCCAAAGCCGCAAAACATCTCGGCATAGGCAGATCAACAGCTTACAAGGCCATCCGAAACGCCACGCAGTAAACCGTGTTCATATTTCGTTCTTCCTTAGCGTGGTTCTACGAAGAAACCTTCCGATGGGCCCAGATAGTTTCGCGTTTGGAATATAATTCCAGATACTGGAGGATGACATCGTCGGTGACATTCCCTGACGTGGTCGAAAAGAATCCACGTGCCCAAAATAGCGTTCCCCAGTATCGTTTGCGCAATTCGGGAAACTCAATCTGCACGT
The DNA here is from genome assembly GCF_021736025.1 of Sulfitobacter sp. M22. Classification (NCBI taxonomy): domain Bacteria; kingdom Pseudomonadati; phylum Pseudomonadota; class Alphaproteobacteria; order Rhodobacterales; family Roseobacteraceae; genus Sulfitobacter; species Sulfitobacter sp. M22. Next base: position 26,294 of record NZ_WMEC01000007.1, read on the forward strand.
GCCGCGATGAGCGCGCCTTGATCTGCTGCATCAAGGTAGAGAACGCCAATTTTAGCTTACGTCGCCCCATCCACGACCAGTCGCCACCATAAGTGCTGACCACGATTGGGCCAAATCTCTTACTGCTGCTGCGAGGGATATGCGTGCTGCGTTTGCAAATCGTTCGGCGTCCAACAGGTCTGGTAAGTTCAGTTCTCCCAGTTCAAAAACTTTGCGGCTCAACTGAAGAGTACGATCCCTTGATCGTTGAGCAGCGCGCAATGCGGCCACCTCTCTTTGTTTTCGTGTAAATTCACTTTGAGTTTTTTGCACATCTTCCACCGCGGCCAACACCTGTGCACGCCATTCCAGTTCGGCGGTCGTGGCTGAAATAATAGCCGCATCTCGCCTAGCGCGTAGCGGACCTTGGTTGAGGATGGGCAATGAAAGTGCTGGACCAAAGGACCATTCTGACGGGTTTGCCGCTGTCACCGAGCCAGATAAAGTGACCGATGGGTACAACTTTGCTTCTGCGACACCTACTCCGGCAACTGCGGCAGCTAGACGGCGTTCAGCGGCCAATACATCTGGACGATTGCGGAGCAGATTAGCAGGGACGCCTGTTGACCCCTTGCTGCGAGGATAAGGTTGTGGTGCGCCTGCAATCATCTGTTTAAGCAGCGGCTGAGCTGGTTCGGCCAACAATGTCGCGATTGCAAAAACCCGGGCTTCGAATGCGGCTTCAAGCGGAGGGAGGTCGGCAATTGCTGTGTCCAGCTGACCTGCTGATCGGGCAAGATCTAATTCTGACAATGCGCCTTGCTCAATTTGAGCTCTGATCAAGGACTGGGTCCGGCGGAGGCTCGCGATATTCTGTCGTGTTAAAGCCAATGCCTCCTGAAAATACCGCGCGTCAATATAGTTGGAAACAACACCGGAAACCAGAGCAAGCCGGACAGTGCCAGCATCAAACTTGGCTGCTTCTACACCCGCTGCCGCGCGCTGCGCGTCACGGCGAACACCACCAAAAATATCGAGGATGTAATTCGCCCCGAACGTCGCACTTTCAGAGGGATCACCTGATATTGGGTTACCATTGTTTCTTTGCGCCTGTGCATCCAGTCCACCTGAGAATTGGCCAGCGGTACCTGTCTGCCTCAGGTCTGTATTTGCGGCTTTGATACGTTGTAAAGCCGTTGCAATATCGATGTTTTGTGTAAGGCCGCGGTCTACTAGCCGGTTCATTTGCCGGTCATTTAGCCGTTTCCACCATTCATCGCGCGCGACCTCTTCGAGAGCCCCGCCACCGCCAATGAACGACGTTTCTAATGGTGTCTTAGGTGGCGTATAGTCAGGGCCAACAGCGGTACATGAAACCAATGCCGTGGATGCTAGGATAAAAAGCAGATAGGGACGGTTCATTTGTCATTCCTGTATATTGGATTAGCTTTTGGATTTGCTGGGGATGTGATGGAGATGTTTCACCCGGCACGCTATTATGAGCAGCTAAGTAATTGAAAAGTAAAATCTTGTCTAGAGGTACTCAGAGCCGTCGAGTTCTAGAAAACTCCAAGATCCTCTTTCTTTCTCGCACGGGTTCTATGAACCGCCAGCCAAGGCCGGTACGATGCTATGCGAATATGTCGATTGGCGTCCCGTCCCGCACCATCGCGTAGATATCCTCAATCTCGCGGTCCGACACCGCGATGCAACCCGCCGTCCAGTCTGGTTTGATCGCGTCGATACCGGGTCGTGGCCCGCCATGGATGAAAATGTCGCCGCCCGGCTCACGTCCCTGTGCAGCGGCATAGGCGATATCGGCCTCGTTCGGATAGGAGATGCCGATGGAGAGATGGAACAGACTGTCGGGATTGCGGCGGTCGACTGTATAGGTTCCCTCGGGCGTTTTTCCATCACCCTCGAATTGCTTGGGCCCCACCGCCGCAAAACCCAGATCGATCCGGTAGGCTTTCAGGACCGAGGTATTGTTGAACAGGAACAGGTTCCGGTCACTTTTGAACATCTGCAACCGGGTGACTGCGGGCCCGTCGTAGGTCCGGAACTTGCTGGCGCATCCCGCAAGGCCGAGTGTCAGTCCACCCAAGAGTGCCGTTCGTCGTGTCGTTTTCATCATGTCGTCCGCTCGATCTTTTTACCTGTCCACTCATATCGGTATCGGTATGCTTGATCAATCAATGGCCGTGCGCCAGGGCTCCCTGCGCCATCTTCTCTCCCACTTTCTCTCCCCCGGACCCGTCTGGCCGGTCCTTCTTGGCCCGGAGCAGCCTGAGCGCGTTGGCGACAACCAGCAGCGAAACGCCGACATCCGCAGCGATGGCACCCCACATTGTTGCCATGCCGAACGCTGTCAGCCCGACGAACAGCGCCTTCGTCGCAAGCGCAATAGCGATGTTCTGATGGATGACGTTCATGGTGCGGCGGGAATGGCCTATCAGCCATGGCACCTTGGCGATGTCGTCCGTCATCAGGGCGATATCGGCGGTCTCAATGGCGGCATCCGATCCGACCGCACCCATGGCGATGGCGAAATGCGCCCGCGCCATGGCAGGTGCGTCATTCACACCATCTCCGATCATTGCCACGACATCGTAACTGGCAACCAGTTCTTCGATTGCCGCCACCTTGTCTTCTGGCAGCAGTTCTGCGCGAACCTCATCGATGCCGACTTCCGCCGCCACGGCGCGCGCCGTGCGTTCATTGTCGCCGGTCAGCATGATGATCTTTTGCACGCCTTGGGCATGCAGACGCGCCACGACCCCCTTCGCATCCGGGCGGATACGGTCGCGCAGTTCGATCAGGCCCAGCAGGCGGCTTCCGGAGCCTACGGCCACGAGTGTGCTGCCAGCCCCTTCGATCCGTTCCAGCAGGTCGCGGGGGATCGCTTCGCCAAGCCCCTTCTCGGTCGCAAATCGATCCGAACCGAGCCAGACGGGCTGACCCTCCCAGGTTCCCTCGACACCGCGGCCCGGCACCGTTTGGGTGTCGGTAGCCGCCGACTGCTTCAGCCCATCGCGTTCGCCGCGCGCCAGGATGGCCCGCGCGAGAGGATGCGAAGAGCGGGCTTCCAGCGCGACAGCGGCGCTCAGAAGGTCGCGCTCGGCCGTGCCGCCCAAGGGATGCAGACCCGCGACCTCCGGTTCTCCCATGGTGATCGTCCCGGTCTTGTCCATTGCCAGAGCTGTCAGGCGTGACGGCGCCTCCACATAGGCACCGCCCTTGATCAGCACGCCATTGCGTGCCGAGGCCGCGAGCGAAGCGACGATGGAGACCGGCGTAGAAATCACGAGCGCACAGGGGCAAGCGATTACCAAGAGAACCAGTGCATTGTAGAACCAATAATTCCATGCCCCCGCGAACAGCAGCGGTGGAACGACGGCGATTAGAACCGCCAGCACCATGACAATAGGCGTGTAGATGCGGGCGAACTTTGTGACCCACTGTTCAACCTCGGCGCGGCGCGAATGAGCGTCGCCTACCATACGGATGATTTTCGAGAGCACGGTATCGCCTGCGGCCTTGGTGGCCCTGACCGTCAGTGTGCCGTCGCCGTTGATCGTTCCGGCATACACTTCATCGCCAGTTTCCTTTGCCACAAGAGCACTTTCCCCGGTAATCGGAGCCTGATCAACATCGCCGCGACCCTCGGTCACCTCTCCGTCGAGCGGGATACGGTCTCCGCCGCGCACCACGAAGCGGTCACCGATCGCAACCTGAGCCGCAGGAACATCGGTCTCCGATCCGTCGTCACGAATGACGCGCGCCGTGGGTGGTGCTAGGTCCAACAGGGCCGAGACCGCGTTGCGCGCACGCCCCACGCTCCAGGATTCGAGAGCGAGGGACAGAGCAAAGAAGAATGCGACCGTTGCCGCCTCGAAAAACTCGCCCAGCCCGATCGCCCCGGCCACTGCGACGATCATCAGAAGATTCATGTCAGGCGAAAGTCGGCGCGCGGCGGACCATGCCTTGGGGGCGACCAGCCATGCTCCGAACACCACCGCCAGCATGAACAGACCCATTTCGATCAGAGGCATCGACGTCTCGCCATGGCCCGAGAAGAGCCGTAGCGCGCCGCCCGCCCCCGTCTCGACGATGTGGTAGAGGAACCCCGCTGCCCAGAAGCCGCCGCTAAGCCCGGTGAACAGGCGCTGACGTGCGAAATGGGCCGCCTGGTCTGCCTCGGCGCTTTCAGCATCCCACATTTTCGCGCTCATCCCAGTCGACCCGACGATCTTGATGATCTTGTCGTCGCTGAGCGGTTTGGCGCTTTCGAGGATGGTCATCCTACCATTCAACACATCGAAGGCCAGATGCTCGCTGCCGCCGACTTCCGGTCCGACGACTTTGTTCAGAATCGCGACCTCTTCCGCACAATCCAGCCCGTTGACGCGAAAACTGCGTCCGGCAGATGGCGGTGGTGCTGCCATCTGCGCGGGGCCTTCGGCCGTCTGGCCGCAGCAAGCCTTTGTGTCTTTGCGATCATCCTGATGACCGTGTGGATGCGTGTCTGGACCGTCGTGGGACATGGAAAACCTCTACGAATAAGCGTTGAGCTAAAAATAGGAGCTTCAGTTGCTAGAGGTTCAAGCAGTTTCTGTGATGATCTGATCGAATGACTGCAACAGTCGGAACTGACCCTTCGCAACCCGGTTCGATCTCTCGATCCAATGACGTTCGACTTTTGACTTGGCTCCGGCCCCACCTGTGGCGGGTCACCGGGCTCCGGTCGGCGGTGCCTCTAGTGCTAAAAGGCCTCCTGTCCTCCAGCGCCCGCAACGGTGCTCGCTCACAGCTTTTGACAATAGAGTTCAAGTCGATGGTGAACGACCTCGTAGCCAAGCTTTCTTGCAACTTCTTGTTGTAACTTTTCAATTTCTTCCGATTGGAATTCAATCACTTCGTCAGATTCCAAATCAACGATGTGGTCATGGTGCTCTGATATTGTGCTTTCATATCTGGCACCATGTCCCTCAAAATAGTGCCGCTCAGCTACGCCGACCTTTTCCAGAGATGCGAGATTTCGGTAAACTGTGGCTAGGGATATCGACGCATCCGATGCCCTTAAGCGGCGGTATAGTTCAACGGCATCTGGGTGATCCTCGGATTCAAGCAATACCTTCAATAAAGCCACCCTCTGATTGGTGATGCGCAACCCGTTGCTGGCAATGATGTCGCAAGCACGTGATCCTGCTGGATCCTGATCCTGTCGCACGTCCGACGTCATACTCTCTCTCCTCAGGGAAGGATTCCCAGTTGCAACTAATTCTCAGTTGCGTTTAAGTTAATGCATAATGCAAATGATTCGCAACAATTCTGACTGCCAGGCAACCACTGCGATCCGTCAACAACAAGATATTCGGCCGCAATCCCTGGAGGGAAACATGGAATCCTCAGATTCTCGGGACGAGACTGTAAGTCGCCGCGGCGTTCTCTTGGCGGGTCTTGCGGCTGCAGGGAGTTCCGTTGCTGTTGGAAACAGAGCGAGAGCACAGGAGGCTCATCCAAGCGTGGCGCAGGAGGCTACTGGACCATCAGCATCCGCGCAAACCATGACAACACACGGAAATATGATGACCGTCGGCGAAGTGGACAGCCAGGCCAACGGATTTGACCCGGTAGCAATGCTGACGGATTGGGATGTCGGTACCACCGAAATCCTACCCGACGGGCGTACGCTCAGAACCTTCCAAGTGGATGCGGAAGACAAGGAGATCGAAATTGCCCCAGGCGTTTTTTTCCCTGCCTGGACGTTCAATGGCCGTGTCCCCGGCCCCGCACTCCGTGCAAAGGAGGGTGACCGTATCCGCATTGTGTTCCGGAATTTCGGATCGCACCCGCATTCAATGCATTTTCATGGCATTCATTCCGCGCGTATGGATGGTGTGAACGGAACACCGGGCATGATTGGCCCGGGCGAGGAATTTACCTACGAGTTCGACGCCAAACCGTTTGGCTGCCACCTGTATCACTGTCATGCACTGCCCCTGAAACGTCACATGGCCAAGGGCATGTATGGCGCTTTCGTCGTCGACCCTGACCCGGAAAGGCACCCTGATCAGACAGACGTCGCCCGCTCGCGCCTGATGGGAACCACCGAGAACGCGCAGTGGCAGGAACTGGTCATGGTGATGAACGCCTTCGATACAAACTTCGACGAGGAGAATGAGTTCTACGCTGCCAACACAGTCGCCTTCGCCTATATGAAGACCCCGATCAGGATCGAAAAGAACCGGCCCGTGCGCATCTACCTGATCAATACCGTCGAGTTCGATCCGATCAACTCGTTCCACCTCCATGGCAACTTCTTCGACTATTACAATCAAGGCACGACATTGACACCGACCCTGCGCACCGTCGACATCATCACGCAATGTCAGGCAGAGCGCGGCATTCTCGAATTCAGCTTCGCCGACCATGAACCGGGGCTCTACATGTTTCATGCACACCAGGCCGAGTTTACAGAACTGGGCTGGATGGCGAATTTCGCCGTTGTGGAGGCGTGAACATGGAGGACCAGCCAACACTCTCGGACCCCCGGCGCCCGCAAAATCTCATCTGGCTGCTGATGCCACTGGCACTGTTGATTGCTGCCATCGGCTGGATCGTTTTTACAGACCCTTTCCAGAGTTTCAGAAATGGTGCCCCGCCCGTCGAAGGCGTGACATTCGAGCGTACCATCCTGAACGATCAGGGCCTAAGAATGCAAGTGCGGGCGGGCGGCTCGGACCCGATGACCATCGCCCAGGTACAGGTTGATGCCGCGTACTGGTCGTTTACGCAAACACCGCTGGGAGACATATCGCGCGGTGCCACGGTGTGGCTGGATGTACCCTATCCATGGGTGCTCGGCGAAGCCCATGCCGTGACCCTCGTCACAACAACCGGTGCGACGTTCACCCATGAAATCGAGGTTGCCGTTCCGACACCGAAAGTCACGGCAGGCCAGCTAAGATTTCAGGCGTTGATCGGGATATTCGTAGGTGTCGTTCCGATCGTCTTTGGTCTGATGTTCTATCCGGTATTGCGCGGTGTCGGTCAGGGCGGCATGAATTTCCTGATGGCGCTGACCATAGGCCTTCTGTCCTTTCTCCTGGTCGACTCGGCTGAGGAAGCCTTGGAACTCGCAGGAAGTTCAGCGGCACTATTTCAGGGCCCTGTGATGGTGATCCTAGTTGCAGCGGCCACTTTCTTGCTGCTCATGGCCGTGGGGCAACGTGACGGCCCCCCGACGGGCCTGGCGCTGTCAACGTTCATTGCCCTGGGCATCGGATTGCACAATCTGGGTGAAGGGTTGGCAATCGGCGCGGCATTTGCAGCGGGATCAGCGGGTCTGGGCACCTTTCTGGTGCTGGGCTTTACGCTACACAACGTCACTGAAGGCATCGGGATCGCAGCACCCATCCTCAAGAAGCGCCCACCACTTTGGGCATTTGCGGGCCTGGCCCTGCTCGCCGGTGGCCCGGCGGTCATAGGTATGTGGCTCGGTAGCCTTGCATTCTCGCCGCAATGGGGCGCGTTTGCTCTGGCTATCGGCTCGGGAGCGATCCTGCAGGTTGTGGTTCAGGTTGGTGCTTACGTGATGCGAAGCAACAAGATGGGTCTGGAGACATTCCTGCGACCGTCTGTGCTGAGTGGCCTGACGGCTGGCGTGGCGTTCATGTATATTACCGCAGCATTCGTGAAAATCTGAGATCAACCGTTCAAAAGACGATTGCATCATCGGGTTTGACCTTGTGCTCCGGTTCAATATGGATGTGGACGGTGCTGCCTGCAATCTGGCGTTTCAACGCAAGTTCAATCCGATCACAAATCTCATGGGCCTGTAACACATCCAGGTTACCGGGCACGATAAGGTGAAATTCAATAAAAGTGCGTCGACCAGCATATCGGGTGCGCAGCAATCGTAAGCGCTTTCCCGATCCCCTTCTACCGATTGCCTTCGTTTCGTGAGAGTCCTGCTTTTGTGGGATGATGATGGACGTCTATTTGGACCGCTCTACAGTTGGCGACGCGGACCGCATTGCCGCGAAAACGACCCTTTTCGCGGCAGTTTTTTATCTTACGCCAAGTCATTGATCCGATTGGTTCTGGACCGCCGCAAAAACCTCGTGCAAAAAGAATCCATGAAAATCGGTTACGCACGTGTGTCCACAGAGGAACAGAACCTTGATCTACAGATCGAGGCGCTTACCGAGGCTGGCTGCGATCGGATCGTTACCGACCAAGCGCAGAGCGGCGCGAAAGCAGCCGAGACCCGCGCGGGATTTTCCGAGGCGCTGGATCTGCTAGGCTCCGGCGACCTTCTGGTGGTCTGGAAGCTGGACCGTGTAGGCCGATCCATTGCAGACCTGATCCATCTTCTGAAGTTTTTTGAGGACCGTGGTATCGAATTTCGCAGCTTGACAGACGGGATCGACACGACGACCGCAGGTGGTCGTTTGGTGTTCCACATCATGGGCGCACTTGCCGAATTCGAGCGTGACCTGATCCAGGAGCGGACCAGAGCGGGCCTGCGGGCTGCTAAGAAGCGCGGAAAGCGGCTTGGCCGCCCCCCTGCCCTCACGCCCGCGCAAATTGCACACGCCAAGGCGGCAATCTCGGCAAAACGGGAGACCGTTACCGGCATGGCCGAAATCCTTGGCGTGAATCGTAGCACCATACAACGCGCGCTTGGAGCTTCGGCGTGAGGCGTGTTGAGCATGGATAGCCTTCAGCGCGCCTTCTACGGGCTGAAGTTCGAGAACGCTTTTCTCAAGCAAAAGGGGAAGGCGTTCGAGGACTTATTTTCAAGGATCATGGGGCACGCCTACCCCGGTGATTTTCAAGCCGTGCGGCCTTATGGAAATCGCGGCGACCTGAAATGCGATGGCTACCGCGTCAGCGACAAGACCGTTTTCCAGTGCTACGCCCCGTCTGCCATGAAACTGGCGAATATGCTCGCCAAGATGGACGAGGACTTCAACGGCGCAGTTGCTCATTGGGGCGACCGAATGGACCGCTGGTCGTTCGTTCACAACGAGGATGGTGGCCTGCCCGGCGATGCGACACAGAAGCTGGTGGACCTCGGCACCGCGAATCCGGATGTCAGCCTCGACCAGACCGGGTATCCGGAGCTGTTCGCAATCGTCATGGCACTTCCTGTCCCGCAGCTCGAAGACCTATTCGGGTCGGTGCCGTCACAGCGCACGATGGCTCAACTGGACTACGAGGCCCTGCGCCCAGTCGTATCCCTGATCCAGAAGCTATCCCCAGACGACAATCCGCCCCTGTCTGCGCCTTCGGCGTCGAAGCTGGACGCGAACGACCTCACGGCTGATGCCGCCGAGCTCCTGCGCCAGGGCCGCCGTCGTGAGCCGCTGGTCGAGCAGTTTTTCAACGACTGGCCCGATCCGAGCTTTGGCGAGGAGATTGCCCAAGGGTTCCGCGAGCGGTATCAGGCGTTGAAGGCGGAAGACCTGTCGCCTGACCAGATATTCTCCGAGCTGCAAATTTTCGCCGGTGGTATGGACGGGACGCCTCCGCATCAGGCAGCTGTGCTCGCGGTCATGTCCTACTTCTTCGAGCGGTGCGATATATTCGAGGATCACGTCGAGGACGATGTGGGAACATGATCCTGCCGACCAAGCACATAAGACCGGAACGCGCGCTTCTGACAATTGGGGCCGAGGTTCTAGGGTGTCTGCGCGAGCCGATGACCGTCTCCCGTGTCTGGGACGAGCTTCGCAAACGGCGTGGCGAAACGTCGGAGCCATCCGCGATCACATACGATTGGTTCATCCTGGCGCTCGACCTTCTGTTCATCGTGAAGGCCATTGATTTTGACAGTGGCGTGCTGCGGAAGACGGCACCATGATCCATACGATTACGAGCGACATCGATGGTTTCAAGGGGCTGACGTTTACACCTGGATTGAACATCCTGCTTGCCGAGAAGAGTGCTGACGCAACGGATCGCCAGTCGCGCAACGGAGCTGGGAAGACCAGCTTCGTAGAGCTGATCCACTTTCTGTTCGGCGGCAACGTCAAGCCGGACAGTATTTTCAGGACGAACGAGCTGGTGGCATCCACATTCGAGATGCAGATCGACATGGGCGGGCATGTGATTTCGGCAGCACGATCTGGCGCGAAGCCATCTCGCATCCGAATACAGGGCGAGACGTCTCACTGGCCGATCGAACCAACCTTGGAAACCAAGACCGGCGACCTCCTCCTGTCGAACGACCACTGGAAATCTGATCTAGGGGCGCTGATGTTCGGCCTTCCCGTAGACCCCGATGCCCAAAGCCGCTTCGGAGCGACCTTCCGGTCCCTTTTCTCGTATTTTGCGCGCCGCCAGAACAGCGGGGGTTTTGTTCAGCCTACCCAGCAGTCGGGTCAGCAGCAGAATTGGGATCAGCAGGTTGCAGTATCCTATCTTCTCGGTCTCGATTCCGGCATTTCTCAAGAGTTCCAGGAAACCCGTGCGCAGGAAAAAGCGATGGCCGAGCTTCGCAAAGCAGCGAAACAGGGCAATCTGGGGAAATTCTATGGTAACGCCGCCGATTTCCGCACTCGCCTAGCTATTGCCGAGACCAAGGCGCGACAACTCCAGCAGCAGCTCGCCACATTCAACGTGGTCCCTGAATATGCAGCAATGGAGCAGGAAGCGTCAGAGATCACGCGGACCATTTCCGCCGTCAACGATGAGAATCTAATTGACCGCGAGTTGGTCCTGCAACTTACGTCCTCGCTGGCGGACGAGCGCCCACCTGCCGCTGACAACATCGCAAAGCTCTACAGCGAAGCCGGCGTCGTCCTGCCGGGCACGGTCGGTCGACGGTTCGAAGAGGTCTCGCAGTTTCACGAGGCTATCGTTCGCAACCGCCAGGCCCATCTTTCGGCAGAGATTGCAGCCGCCGAGGGGCGCATCTCCGCGCGAGTTGCCGAACGTATCGACCTTGATCGACGGCGGGCGCAGCTCATGGGCATTCTGCAATCGGGTGGCGCTCTAGAGCATTACGCAAAGCTTCAGGAAGAGGTTGGACGGGCCGAGGCAAATGTTGAAGGGCTTCGCCAACAGCTTGAGATTGCCGAGCGGATCGAAAGCACGAAGGTCCAACTTGAAATCGAGCGTGCCCGTCTCCGCCAGGCGCTACAGAACGACTTGCATGAGCGCAGCGCCATTGTGAACGAGGCGATTGTCATCTTCGAGGAACTGTCGCAGGCCCTCTATGAACAGGCCGGAAACCTGACTATCGCCGAGACACCGAACGGACCGACGTTCGAGGTGAAGATTGACGCGCAGCGCAGCAAGGGCATCACGAACATGCAGATTTTCTGCTTCGATCTGATGCTGGCCGAGCTGGCGACCCGGCGAGGCATCGGCCCCGGCTTTCTGATCCACGACAGCCATCTGTTCGATGGCGTCGATGAACGTCAGGTCGCGAAGGCCCTGCAACTCGGTGCTGACCATGCAGCCAACGTCGGTTTTCAGTACATCGTCACGATGAACTCCGACGCAGTGCCCGAAGACGGTTTCCGCAAGGACTTTGACGTTCAGGCCTTCGTAAACCCAACCCGGCTGACAGATGAAATCGAGACCGGCGGGCTGTTTGGTGTCAGGTTTGGTTAGTTGATAGCCGTGATTCGGACATTGGTCATCGGGTATCCAAGGCGAAAACCGCCGATGCCCATCCTGTTCTCACTATGAAAACCTCTTATTTCGCGCGTCCCAGCCTACTGGGGGTCTGTTCAGCCGCCAACTCTATGGGTCAGGTTTGAGCGCAGTAGGCCTAGAATGCACTAGATAACAGATAACAGTTATCTCCTCCTGCCATCAATATCGACTGCCTTCGGAATGTCGATCCCTCCTGCTCGAAGGCACTCATACAGAAGCTCTTTTTGGGTCAACCCGCGCTTCTGTGCTTCCAATGCAAACGCTTCCTTGATTGGTTTGGGCACATTGGTGAACGAGAATTGGACACGCGGCGCGTCCTTTAGCGCGGAAGACTTGGCCTTGCTTACGCTCGGCAAGGGAGCCGCCATGGCTCTCAGCTTTTGGGCGTTTCCGTCGCCGTCCAGATCATCATCGAGGTTTATGCTGACTTTGGCCATGAGCCGCTCCTGTAGAAGCTGATGAGACCCCTGCCCTGCAAATCTGCCAGCACGGACTGAGCTGACCGCCGCGCCGACCCTTGTGGAGCCTGCCCAGTGGAAGTCATTTCCTTGAATCCTGTTCGATGCGCGCACATGGCGTTGAGCCGAGGCACATTCTGGGCATCGAGGGCATCGACAATGGCCTGCGTGATGTTTGTTTGTGTATCAACGTCCATCATCACGACCAGGGCCGGAATCTCTTTTTCCATTGTCTCGGCAACGCTTTGAACATGTGAGAAGGTCCGTTTGGCCCCCTTGGCGTCGGCTTCGTTGGCCTTTGATGGTATCAGGATTAGGCTTGCCGCCGCGATGGCGTGCATGGCCATCGCCGACTTGAAGCCTGCCGTATCTACAAAAATTGCGTCATACGGCGGATCAGCCTTCTTCAATGCCTTGACGGTTGGAAGAAGCTTTTCGTCATCCTCTTCGTATAGCCAGTCAAGATCGGTCTGTTCTTTTTTTGCCCATGATTCCAAGTGCCGCTGAGGGTCTGTATCAATCACGACGATCCTTGCACCATCCTGAACCATCAGGCTTGCGATGGCCGTCAGAAGTGTTGTTTTTCCCGCGCCGCCCTTTTCCTGCACTACGCTGATAACTTGCGTCATGGCTCGCCTCCATTTTTTACCAACCCTTAACTCTTAACAAATAACTGTCAACACTTAACAGATACCTGATATCTGTTAAGTGTTATGGGGCCTTGCCCTTGCGCTCATACCACTTCCGGCAAAACCCTATAAAAGCGGCATCGGGATGACGTGGTGGGTCGTTCATCCACATCCGCCATTCCTGCTCAAGTGCATAGACGTCCCATGTGGGGGCAGCCTTGCGGGCTTGATCGTAGGCATCAGAGGACAAACGCACCGATACCTCTGAAGCGAACGACGGGCTATCGCCATAAATCTCCAGAAACTCAGGCTTCGGAGTAATTTCCAGTACATCATGCAAAAGCCTGAAGCGATAATCGGGCATGTGGGACTGCGCTTCATCCGCCCTGCAGATCGCTTTTACAAGGCGTTTGAACTCTTTTGCTGTAGAGGTGGAGCCTGTCTTGTGTTGCAGCTTATCTAACCCAATCCGCCAGACATCCTGCTTTCCGCAGTGCTTTCGTGCCAACTCATACAAGCGCCGCTCCAAGGGTTTGCGGAGCTGAAAATAAGCTTTGTTGAGCGTCAGCACGTTCTTGTTCTCGATGGCCTTGACGAGCCAGTCACCCATTTCCAGCTCGACACTGAGAAGGCGTCCTGTGGAGTCCTCCTTGACAATCCGCGCATCGGTGATGAATGAAATCGAACGCCACTCACCTATGCCATGGTCATGAATGTTCGTCTCGATCTGCGTAAACTGAAGACGGGTGAGGGCACGTCGAAGCGTTGCGTAGGCCTGTCCGGTAGTATGGCGGTTTGTGGCCTTCAGCAGATCATGGGCTGAAATCCGGACCCGACGACCGATCTCCTGACCTTCGTTCTTCGCTGCCATGAGTTGGCTCAGAACATAAATCAGAATATCCCTATCGAAGACATTTGCGCGGCCTTCCTCAGCCGCTGGCGTGATCTTCACCTTCACGTTGCCTTGTTCGTACTCGAATGCGGCTAGGTCCTTTTTGATCGAGAGCGAGAACAGGGGGTGTTCCATCGAGGCGCGGTCACTCTTAGGCGTGGCATCCAGGATGTCACAAACAAACAGGTCCGGCTCAGTGTGCCGCTGCGGCAGCAAAGCTGTTCTTTTTCGGGGCCGTGCCATTATTCGATAATCTACCCACCATTATTCGACAGTCTGCACACCAGGGGCGTACAATGTTCGATACTCTACACACCTTTCTTCGACAGTCTACCCACCATTATTCGATACTCTACACACCCGCAGGCTAAAATGTGGTGGAATCGAGAAACGAAATCAGCGTGTTGCGGAGATGGCGATTCTCGTAACACGTTCTATAACACATATATAACACACAACTTCTCACGCAGAGCTGATCATCCCCATCACATGACCACTCACCGCTGATAGAAGACGCAGGCATGAACACCCGTGGTTGTCGTGGTCCATGACGCTCCAAGGACAGCGCATGTGGATACGTTGCTGGCCAAGAAACGAGGAAGTGTCACCGTCAGCGCCAAGGCCACAACCAATGCACCCAGACCAAACCAGGGCAGGCGGCTTTTGAGGCGATCCGCTTTCTGTTCCCGTTCGAACACCGCTCGATAGACGCTGGACCTGTCATCTTCCGATTTAGCCAAGGCTCCGATGGTTTTTTCTGTCTGGACGCCAAGATGTCTGACAATCTCGGTCAGCGCGTCTGCGGTTGCGCCCAGGTGGCTGTCGAAGGTCTGGCCCAGAAGATCCCCGTATTTTTTCGGGTTGGTCTGGTCCCGTGCGGCGAAGGCAGCAATCCGCGCTTCTGTCGCGACCTTGATCTGCTTGTCCGCAACGGCGGTCAGATCGTCGATCCTGTCGGACATGCTGGCGACAGCCGTGGCCATGAGATCGAGCGTTTCGCGCAGATCATCGTCGGAAAGGGCAGGGCGGTTGGGTTGGTCTGGCATCGGGAAGCGTCCTTCGGATTACTGTTCCTGCGGGACGAACAGCCCCTTGAACTCGGGATCGGCGTAATAGCGCAGCTTTTGCGCCACGGCGGTGGCTTGCCCTTGCACGCGCAGGAGCTGGTTTTCCGGGCGGAGCTGCATGATTTCATCTGGGGTCAGCAGATCGCGGCCCGTGATGTTGTTGCTGAAGCTGGGGCCGTCACCGGGCTTGAAACTGTCGGTCTGGAATCCGGCTGTCTCCTGACCCATCATCTGGCTCAGCCACTTGGCCGTCTCGAAATCATTCACCCCGAAGACCTGCTGCACCCCGGCATTGGCAATGAATGTGCCCGCGCGTTCGCCGTAGAGGTCCTTGAGCTGGCTCATGTCCTGCAGGATCGGCCAGAGCTGGAGGCCATATCCCGCCATCAGCCCCATGGCGCGTTCCACGGCCTCCAGACGGCCCAGGGCGGCAAACTCGTCCAGCAGGAACAGCGTGGGCGTCTTCAGACGCTGTGTGCCCCCTTGAGCGTCTGCAAGGCCGCTCTGGGGCCTCACGGACGCCTCAGCGTCCCGTGCGATGTCCTGAAGGGCCTGAGACACCAGAAGGCGCAGCCAGCGGCTGTAGGCGTCCATCCGGTTCGGGGGCAACACCAGAAACACCGAAGCGATCCGGTGGCGCAGATCGGAGAAATGGAAATCCGACCGCGACAGGACTTTGGCTATACGCGGGCTGTCCAGAAAGTGCGTGTGGCGCTGTGCGTTGGATAGCACCGAGGCGGCTTCACGATCCGCCTTGCCGAGGAAGCGGTTGGCGGCGCGGGCAATCAGCCCGCTCGCCGCATCGCTGTCCTGCATCAGCTCCAGCAGAGCGCGCAGCTTTTCCGGGGGCAGGGTGAGATATTCCCGGACGGTGGCAAGCGTCCGGCGGTTGCGGTCCTCGTGGCAGACGCAGAACATGATCAGACCGCCGAGGATGGCCTTGGCCTCCTCGTTCCAATGCGCTTCCGTCACCTGTCCCGGCGGGTCCATGACCAGCGCCTCTGTCAGGGAGGCCGCATCCTCGCCCAGATCGAGGCTGTCCGGTGCCAGCCGGTCGAGCGGGTTGTAGGCGGCAGACGGCATCCCGGTGACCTCAAACGGATCGAGGACGTGGACCGTTCCGAACCGCCGCCGGGCTTCCCCGGCGATCCGGGCATTCTCGCCCTTGGGGTCGATGACCAGGACCGAGCGTTTCGCCGCCAGCAGGTTCGGGATCACAGTGCCGACGCCTTTCCCGGCCCGTGTCGGGGCGAGGGTGATCAGATGGGCCGGACCATCATAGCGCAGCAGCCGTCCGGTGTGCGGGTTGCGCCCGATCAGAAGGCCATCTTCCCGCTGGAGTTTCTTCAGTTCCTTGCGGTTGGCGAAGCGGGCCGAGCCGTGGCTGTCGCCGGTCAGCCCGAAGAAGGCGTCCGCGCCAGAGGCCATGCGCCAATACTGGAACCCGAAGACAGCGCCCACAAACATCAGGGGCCCGAAGACCAGCCACTGCCATGCGCTTTCTCCGGGCGGCTGGTCAAAGAAGGCGAAGACGAACGGCGTGGCGACAAGTGCCCCAATCATCGCGCCGAACAGGACAGCGCCGATCATCCAGCCCAACAGGATGGGCGTGAAGATCAACCGACCGAAGAACCGGAACAGCCCTCCGAAGACGAGCATCACGCCCCGCATCAGGACGGCGTGTCCGGATCAGAGTTGGATGGTGCAGGGGAGGACGTCCCGGTGGGCGTCCCCCAGTCCGCGAAGGCCTTGCGGTCCTGTTCACGGGGCAGGTTGCGGATCAGCCGGTCGAGCATCGCGGCAGCCCCGGAATCCCGTTCCGCCAGATCGAGGAGCGCACCGCCCAGGATCACCTTGCGCCGGGTATCCAGCTTGCGCTGTCTGGTGGCTTCCCGGTTCTTCAGTGCCTGAAGACGGGCCTTGGCCTGGGCATATCGTTTCTCGGCTCGTTCGAGTTCGGTATCCGCCAATGCGCGTCTCCATCTTTGAAAAGAGTAGGTGGACAGGTTGGTCTTGTCAGATCGAGCGATAGCGCTTACCCGTAGGCCTGTAAAGGACAAGGGCGCACTTATGCAAACTCTTCACCTGCGGCTTCGAGATTTGCGTGCGATCTCTCTGGGGCAAAGCCCCGGCCGATGGCCATCCCCTTCGCTGCGTGCCGCCGCGACATGGAAGGGCGCGCCGCCCCTTCCAAACCATCCCAGCCCAACCTCAGCGGTTGGATCGCGTCCCGCAAGGTCGCGCCAGCGTCTCGCCCGATGCCCCACGGTGGGGGCCGGTCTACCGCTGGCGTCTCCCTTGCGGGAGGTATCGCGCGGTGGTGCTGATGCCCCTTCGCGATACCGGGTTTGCCTCCGGCAAACCGCCAGTGATCTGTCCCCATATCCCGCCCCCCATGAGGCCGGGGATATGGGGGCAGATCACTGGCAAGCCCGCGCCTCAGTGAGCCAGAGGCTCGCTTCGGGCGGGCTGTCTTTTCCCCTCGGATCGCGCCGGTTTGGGGCGCGATCTGACGGAGAAAAGACGACTGATCCGGTGGCCAATATCGGGGTATCGGCACGGATTAGGTCCGCCGCGTGCGGGCGTTTGCATCACGGGCGAGGGGAGGGCGCATGGCCAGCTACCACCTCTCCGTGAAGACGATCAAACGCAGCGCCGGGCGCTCTGCCACGGCTGCTGCCGCCTACCGTGTCGGAGAGCGCATCGAGTGCCAGCGCGAAGGCCGCGTCCATGATTACACCCGCAAGCAGGGTATCGAGGAGACCTTCATCCTGACCCCGAAGGATGCCCCGGATTGGGCCTCGGACCGGTCCCGCCTCTGGAACGAGGCCGAGGCCAGCGAGACCCGCCGCAACTCCGTCACCGCCCGCGAATGGGAGCTGGCGCTGCCGTCCGAGATCAGCGCCGAGGCCCGGTCGCAGATCACCCGCGACTTCGCCCAGGAGCTGGTCAGCCGCTACGGCGTGGCCGTCGATGTGGCGATCCATGCGCCCCACCGCGAAGGCGATCAGCGCAACCATCATGCTCACGTCCTGACCTCCACCCGCAAGCTGGAAGCCGGGGGCTTCACAGCCAAAACCCGCGTGCTCGATTCCGCGAAGACCGGCGGCGTCGAGATCGAGCAGATGCGCGGCCTCTGGGCCGAGTTGCAGAACCGCGCGCTGGAGCGTGTCGGAGGAGTCGAGCGTGTCGATCACCGGTCGCTTGAGAAGCAGCGCGAGACGGCGCTGGATCGTGGCGACAAGCTGACGGCCGAGGAGTTGGACCGCGACCCCGAGCTGAAGCTGGGGCCAGCGGCCAATTCCATGGAGCGACGGGCGAAAGCTGTGGCCGAACGTCAGGGCCGGGAATACGTCCCCGTCACTGAGCGCGGGGCCGTGGTCCATGCCGCCCGCCAGGCGCGCGCCGCTTTCCGCGAAATGCGTGAGCGGCTGGATATCGCGCGGGAGACTTATGGGGCCGAGCGGGACGCAGGGCAGGGGCGCGTATCCGCCGGTTTGGCCGCACTCAGGGCCGCGACCGCGAAAGATCGCAGCAGCGAGCGCAACCCGGAGGATTTCCGGGAGCGGTTGTCGCAGGTCGTGGGCCGGTCACGGGATCAAGACGACGCGCCGAAGCCGGAAGGTCGCAATTACGCGCGTAAGCGGCTGAAAGAGATCATGGAGAAAGACGCGGGCCGCGATGGTCAGTCGGCGGTTCACAAGCTGGATGGTCACAGCGAGTATGATCTGGGCGAGGACACAAGCCGCGAGGCGCGCAAGCCGTCCGTGAACGAGCGCCTGAAGGACGTGCTGAACAAGCCGCGCGAAAAGCTGGAAATTGAGGACGAGCGCGACCAGGAGAAGGATCAGGAGGTCGAGAAGGATAGGGAAATCGACCGTGATCCAGGTCTCAGTCACTGACGAGGCGATGAGAGGTCGTTTCTCCATTCTTCATGGGAATGCTCGCCTGAGAGAACCCGACACCAACAAGGAATGAAATCACGCCGGTTGCCGTCTTGAATTCGCGCACCCTGATCGCATTCTGCGTCACGCGCGTTCTGGCAGTGACAAGGATTTTCTCCTGCCCATCACTCCCAACCGTCCGCATGATCCACAGACCGTACCAGCTTGGTCCCTTGCGTTCAGGATCGGCTTTGCACAGCACTTCGACCGTGTGTCCCTCCTCAGCAAGTGCCCGAAGGCCTTGTTCGGTGGTGACGTTTAGTTCGAGGTCAATCGTCTGGTTCATCGCGCATACCAACAGAAACAATGATGGTCGTCTTGTGCCTGAATCTAACGAAGGCATCAATCGTATATTATCGAGTTAGATTTGGCTCGATAGAGATCAGTGATCCCGGCAGTGCGCCGGTATCGCTTTGAGCGATAGACAGGGCAGGGGATCGACGGGCTGGCGCCCGCTCACCCCAACCCAGACAGCTTCCAAATACTGTTGATCCGCCTGCCATCCCGGCAGGTCCGAGAAAACCGGCAAGCGCCGCCTGTGGCGTCGGTTCCGGTCGAGAATTCCGGTTCCTCCCACGCGCGGGCGCGCGGTTCCCTCCCAAATTCACGCCCTCCACCCGGTTGTCACGGCCCCGCCAGGCCGCAGGACGGGCTTTGCCCTTACCTGCTCTGCCGTCCGGAATGCATGGGCATTCCAGACAACAGAGAAGGAAGGCCCGCCCATCGGCGGAAAGGGAAAGAGACCCGGCCCGCGTCACTTGAAGGAGGGTCACAAATGACCGCAGAAAAGTTTGACGTTTATTCCCATGTCACCAATCAGATCATCGCGCAGATCGAGGCGGGAACGCCGCCCTGGCGCAAGCCGTGGACCGGCGGAGGGGCAGGGGTAAGCTTGCCGGAACGGTTCAACGGCGAGGCCTATCGGGGCATCAATATCCTGATGCTTTGGGCGACAGCGATGGCTAAGGATTACAGATCAGCCCGCTGGATGACGTTCAATCAGGCCAAGCAGCTTGGGGGCCATGTTCGCAAGGGCGAGAAATCCGCCACGGTCGTGAAATACGGCACCGTCGAGCGCGAGGACGAAAACGGTGAGGAACGCCAGATCCCCTATGCCAAGGCCTACCGGGTGTTCAACGCCGATCAGATCGAGGGCTTGCCCGCTGAATTCTACATCCTGCCCGATCCGCCCCGTGATCTTGGCACCGTGGCCGACCCCGAGCTGGAGGCGTTCTTTGCCGCGACCGGCGCACAGATCGACGTGACCGAGGAGCCGCGCGCCTACTACAACATCAAGACTGACCGGATTCATATGCCGCCGATTGGCACGTTTCACAGGGCCGCAGGGTATTACGGCACCTTGGCGCATGAGCTGACCCATTGGACAGGCGCGACAAAGCGGCTGGACCGCTTAGGCCGGTTCAATGACCGTAAGGCTTACGCGTTTGAGGAACTGGTCGCGGAGATCGGAAATTGCATGCTTTGCGCGCAGATCGGGGTGGAGCCTGAATTCGACCAGAGCGCGGCCTATGTCGAAGGATGGCTTGAAGCGATGAAGGAAGACAGCCGCGCGATATTCCGCGCCGCCTCCGAGGCGCAGAAGGCGGTGGATTACATCATGGACCGCACCGCGCAGGCCGACCGGATGGCCGCCGAGTAGCAGCCGCACCACTGAAATGATCGAGGCCCCCGTCAGGAGGCGGGGGCCTTTTGCGTTGTGGTGTGATCCTGGCCAAGGGCGGTTTCAGGGTGACCTGTCGGCGGGCAACCTGAAGGCCACCCGCCGACAGGCCCGGCGCTTCGCGCGGACAGGCATGAAATGCCCGGAGGGCCGTTTGGGGCGTTGTCAACTTAACTCGCTGGCGCCGAGGAAATGGCCTGTTTTGGAGCGTCAGATGCTCGCGGCGCCCTTCCAAGCGTCGAAGGCTTCGATTCGATGATAGCGTGTTGCGTTTGCGGAACGGCGGCTGGCGGGAACTGAGAAACGGTTTCGGACGGCAGTGTGGCAGGCTACAAACCGTTGCAACCCGCCCGGAGAGCGAAATCCTTGCATGCAACGCTCTCGTTTTCGAAACGGTAGATGGCTGTTTTCCGCCCTGTTGTTCAAGCCCTTGTGGGAACGATGTTCGAGACCGGATGCGACTTCACGTTTGGCCGCTCCGTAGGATCGCAGCTTGTCTGTGACGATCCGTTTGGGCAAGCCAAACCGCTTGATCAGCGCCTTCAAAAGACGCTTTGCGGCACGCTTGTCGCGTCTGGATTGCAGGATTTCCTCCAGAACAAGCCCGTTCTGATCGACCGCGCGCCAGAGCCAGAACTTCCGCCCCGATATCGTTACCACAACCTCATCGAGATGCCAGATATCGCCGGGACGGGCCTGGCGTCGACGCAAATTCCGGGCAATTTGAGGGGCAAATTTCGCCGCCCAACGCCGGATCGTCTCATAGGAAACGTCGACGCCACGGTTCAGGAGTATTTCCTCGACCTCGCGTAGGGAGAGGTTGAAACGCACATAAAGCCAAACCGCGTGCGTGATGATCTCTGGCGGAAAACGGTGGCGCTTGTAGCTGACAGTCGTACTCATGCGTAGCAACTACGAAAAATATCCAACGCTGCCAACGGACCCGTGTTAACGTGACAATTCCCTTCGAAAGCTTGCCGTCGCATTCGAGCCCCAGCACACGGTCGCCGTCTATGTTCACTTCTTTCCACATGAGGTTCTCCTTTCATCCATGCCCGTAACGGGCTGCGTCGTCGTGTTTGTTGTCGGCCTTCTCGAACTCCAGCGTCGAGTGATCGATTCCGAACTCCTCCGAAAGGCGGGTCTTGATCGCTTCCTTGATGTTTTCGACATCCTCCCAGCGATCCGGGGCGACCACGACATGTGTATCGAGCGCCGCGCGATGCTCCTGCATCTGCCAGAAATGCGCATGATGCACTTCCTCGACACCGTCGACTTTTTCGACGGCCGCGATGACCTTGTCCGTGTCGATATCGGGTGGGCTTCCCAACATCAGGGTGCGGATCGGGCCACCGATCTCGCTGAAGGCGAGCCAGAGAATATAAACGGCAATCCCGATGGTGATCGCCGGATCAACCCAGCGGATATCGTAGAGCAGGATGAGAACGCCACCGACGATCACGGCCACGGACGCCAGCGCATCGCTGAGGTTGTGGAGGAACAGCGCGCGGATGTTCACGCTGCCCTTCTGCATCGAATAGGTCAGCCACGCGGTGAGGGTGTCGATGAACAGGGCCACACCACCCAGGATGACCACCGTCCAGCCCTCGATTTCAGGCGGATCGACAAACCGCATCGCGCCTTCGTAGACCAGATAAAGGCCGATGATGATCAGAGAGGTGTAGTTGATCAGCGCGGCCACGATCTCGACCCTGCCGTATCCGAAGGTCATCTTTGCGTCCGCTGGGCGGCGCGCGACTTTGCGGGCGCCGAATGCGATGACGAGCGATGCCATGTCGGAGAAGTTGTGGATGGCATCCGCGATCAGCGCGAGGCTGCCGGAGAGTATTCCCCCGACGATCTGGGCGACCGTCAGGAGTCCGTTGGCCCAGATGGCGATCGCGACCCGTCGGTCACCTTCCTTGGGCTCCATATGGGCATGATCATGCGGCATGCTGGTTCCTTCTCATTGCGGCTCGGGCCATCACATCACCTCTTCGAGGGAGAGGAGCAGCAGGAAGCCAACGAAAAACATCGCCGCGACCCATGGCCGGTCGGGGGTCTCATGCGCTTCCACCAGCAGTTCCTCGGTCACGAGGTAGAGCAGCGCGATGAGGCCGAAGCTCAGAAACCCGGTGATGTAATGCGCCGGTAGGCTGGCGACCGGCGTTGCGATGAACGCGCCGACGGGAAGCAGGACAACGAGAGCCGCTATAATCAGGACGATCCGCATCTTGGATTTCACCGTCTCCGAAAGCTCGGTCGTGACGGCCAAACCCAGAAAAAGAACTTCGACGCTGAGCGCGATGGTCAGCAATAGGCCTGCTTGAGCCCCAGCCGCGAAGGCGATCCCGAGCACCAGGCCATCGATCAGGATGTCCACGCCGACGAGCGTAAGTAGCCCGGCCGAACCCTTCATTACCCGTTCCAGCTGACGGATCGCTAGCATCACGCCGATTCCGGCAAAGCCTCCGACGATCGTCGCGATCGGCGATCCGCTATGGGCGACATCCGGCATGATCTCACCCGCCGCCGCAGCAAATACGACGCCTGCTGCGAAATGCTGGATGGCGCTGACCAGCGTGGGGCCAGGTCGCACATTGACCGCGACGACGGCTCCCACGATCGCTACAGCAGCCGGTATCAGCGTGTAGACCCAAGCGGCCGTCATTTCTGATCCTCATGCACTGCTTCATGATGTTCCTCGTGCGCGTCCCGCAGGATGCCTATGCCGCCCCATGCCGCGATGCCGGCCACCGCGACCCCGACAACGAGGTCGGGCCAGTTGCTGCCCAACCACCAAACGAGACCGCCCGCGATCAGGATGCCGCCGTTCGATGCGAAATCGTTGAGGCTGAAGGTGTTGGCGGCCCGGATGTTCACGTCCGGTTCCTTCAGTCGCCCGAGCAGCCAGATGCAGGCGAGGTTGACGACCGCAGCGACCAGCGACATTGCGATCATCAGAGTTCCGAGCGGTTCGGAACCGCCGACATAGCGCCGCCAAGCGTCAATCAGAATGCCAACCGCAAAGATCAGAAGCAATCCGCCGGATACGTTTGCGGCACCCCGCTTCCACTTCGACGACCGGGACAAGGCCAGAAGGCTGATGCCATAGACGAGGCTATCGGATGTGTTGTCGAGACCATTGGCGATCAGGGCGCTGGAATCGCCGATGGCTCCCGTGGCGAAGAACCCCGCAGCGATTGCGAGATTGAGAAATAGAACAATCCAGAGCGTCTGGCGCTCTTTTTCATTCTTCCCTCTGAATTCACTTTTGACCATCGAACTGGCAAACCTTCCGATTTCTAACAAAGGGGCCGGAAACGCCCTCTTCGGATGCCGCTATCAAAAAGGTGTATAGAACCTCTAGCGACTATAGGTTCAAGAGAATATATTTACGTCTCTCTCGGCACCGAAAGAATAATCGCGGCACCGATCAAACAGATAGACGTACCTATGAAGTCCCATCTGTCAGGTCGCTGGCCCTCGACGAACCACATCCAGAGCATGGAGGCCCCGATGTAGATGCCGCCGTAGGCTGCGAAAGCGCGGCCCGCTGCGCTGGTTTCGATCTGCGCCAGCAACCAGCCGAAAAGCGCGAGCGCGAGTATGCCGGGTGCGAGCCAGAGCGGTGATGCCCCAAGACGCCACCACGCCCAGATGGCGAAACACCCGCTGATCTCCGCGACAGCAGCCAGCGGATAGGCAATTGCGGCGTTCAAGCCCCAATCTCGTCGTGCTCGGTGAGACATTCCGCATGGTCTCGAAGGACCTCCAGAACCTTGCACTCCGCAACGCTGTCACCGTCGCACTCGGCGACCATGCGTTTCAACTCCTTCTTGAGCGCTTGCAGACGCTTGATCCGCTGTTCGACTTGGTGGAGTTGCCGACGCGCGATCGAATCCGCCTCCGCGCAGGATTGGGACGGGTTGTCCGACAGATCTAGCAGCTCCCGGATGGAATCGAGCGAGAAGCCGAGCTGGCGGGAGTGCCGTATAAAAGCCAGCCGGTCCAGATCTTTCTCGAAATACCGGCGCTGGCCACCCGCCGTCCTTCCGGCCTCGTTCATCAAACCGATTTCTTCATAATAGCGGATCGTCTGAACCTTGGTTCCGGTTCTCCGCGAGAGTGTTCCAATAGCCAGCATGAGCGATCCTTCTATCTACAAAGACTGTAGCTTACCGAAGAGCCAACTCCCATGAAAAGACAAGGTTTCACTTTGGTGTGACTTCGGACAACAAAGAGCAACTTTTCGCTTGAACCTCTATCTGCTGTAGCTTGTATCCCGCGCACAGACGAACTGAACAGGTGGGTAGCGCAAGCAATGAAGAAGGTCCGGATAGTTCTCTGGTCGGCAGTGGTTGTCGCTGCGGCGGTGTCAGCCACGCTCTGGATGACCGAACGCGGTCAAGGACCGACCACCGCGCGTGTCGACCCCGAGGCCGAGAGTTTCGCTGCGGATTTCGAACTGACGGACCATACCGGTATGGTGCAGACCGACGAGGATTTCCGGGGGCGCTGGATGCTCGTCTTTTTCGGATTTGCGAACTGCCCCGACGTGTGTCCAATGGGGCTCGCAACCATCGCGCAGGTCATGGACGATCTCGGCACCGAAGGTGCCGCCGTCCAGCCCCTGTTCATCACGGTCGACCCTGAAAGGGATACGCCAGGCGCTCTGGCCGACTACGTTCCCCAGTTCGGTCCCGGAATCCTTGGGTTGAGCGGATCGCCGGACCAGATCGAACGAACAGCCGAGACCTTCAAGATCTACTACCAGAAGACCGAGGAAGCCTCGTCACCCGACGGCTATACGATAGGGCACACGTCGTCCTTCCTCCTGTTCGATCCGGAGGGCGAGTTCGTCCGCATCTACGAATACGATCAGGAACCCGGACTGATCGTTGCCGATCTTCGCGAAAGAATCGGCACGTGACAGCTGGGCCAGACGCAACGCCAAGTGCCGAGAATCCGGTGGCTTTCCTGTTCGCGGCATGGTTCGTCGCCTTGTCTGGGTCGCTTGCCGTGCTCTTCATCGGAGAGGTTCTGGGGCAGACTCCCTGCAATCTGTGCTGGTTCCAACGAGCCTTCATGTTCCCGCTCGCGGTCATCCTGGGCGTGGCGGCGTGGCGCGCCGACCTCTCGATCTGGCGCTATGCCGCGCCCCTTGCCGTTCTGGGCGGTGCTGTCGCCCTCTACCATTTCCTGCTTTACGCCGGGATCGTGCCTGCGCCGATCGTGCCCTGCACTGCATCCGGGCCATCCTGCACCGATGACGCGATGCTGATCGTCGGTATACCGATCCCTCTGCTTTCCCTGCTGACGTTCGGGGCGATCCTTGTCCTTCTCATTCAACTTCGACGGATTTCAATATGAACCGAAAGACTCTTCTGCTTGCGATACTCGCTCTGGTGCTGGCCGTTTTTGCGGCTGGTGCGTGGTTCGTGTCGCGCCCCGATCCGACCCCGGTGGCGACAGCCGCTCCGCTGGAACAACAGGATCGTCTTGTTCGGTCCTATTCTCCCTTACTCGGGCGCGAGGATGCGCCGGTGACCATCGTGGAGTTCTTCGACCCAGCCTGCGAGGCCTGCCGCGCCTTCCATCCCATCGTGAAGCAGATACTGGCGCAATACCCCGACGATGTGCGCGTCGTCATGCGCTACACGCCGTTCCACGGCGAAGGGTCCGAGCTGGCAATCAAGGTGCTGGAAGCGGCTCGGTTGCAGGACGTTTTTGTTCCCGTGCTGGAAGCGCTGCTTGAAAATCAGCCTGCCTGGGCCTCTCACGGCGCTCCGGCAGCTGAGCGCATCATGGAGATCGCCGGAGCGGCGGGCTTGGACACAGACGCCGCCGCAAATCAGATCATGTCACCCAGCATCGTCGGCGTCCTCAATCAGGACCGGGCCGATGTAGAAGCTGTCGGAATCCAGGGCACACCGACGTTCTTCGTCAACGGTAAGCCTTTGCCAGAGTTCGGTGCGGAGCAGCTTTTGTCGCTCGTCCAAGCCGAAGTCGAGGCTGTAGCAACCAACTAGAACGAACAGGAGAACCAAGGTGTTCAAAACCTTCGCAAACGCAATTCAGAGCCTGCCTGTCACTCTTCTGATGGGCTTGCCAATGGCATCGTCAGCGCAGCAGTTGTCAGACAACGCATGGATTGTGGTCGAGAGCCCTTGGGCGCGCGCGAGCCTTGGAATGTCGCGACCGGGCGGGGCCTATCTGACCGTTCGGAACGAGGGCAGCGATCCGATCTCTCTCATCGGTCTTCGCGCGAAGATCTCCGACATGGCCTCGATCCACGAAACCAGAACCAATTCTGACGGCGTCAGCAGCATGGCTCCGGCGGACGATATCATGATCCCGCTCGGGGGCATGATCGCCCTCGAACCCGGCGGATATCACGCCATGCTCATGCAACTGCAATCTCCGCTCGTCGAGGGGGAGACCTTTCCGCTAACCCTGCTCTTTTCTGACGGAACGGAGCTTTAAATCACCGTCCCGGTCCTTGGCATCGGCGCACGCGGCCCCGAAGGCTGATCCGGCTGATGATGAGGCGCGCGATGCAGAACAGAACGGAAGTTAGCCTATGATTCTGATGGTGAATAACATGCGACAAAAAGCGAATGGACCATCGGTTACGTGTCCTGTAAAGGTCCCATTATGAAGTACTTGTCCGCCATTCGTGTTGCTAAAATCGGGTTAGCCATACTGCTTGCGGCTGCTCTGAATTTCAACATTGCAAAAGCCGATGCCTATGTATTTGAGGCAAGTGAAGCAGTCTTTGAAAAAGTTGTCTTTGCTACCGATATGGTTAATCTTGATTTAACTGCTCAGGATCAAAGATATAGCGAGAATGGTGAGGCATCCCATGGCTTTGGCGATTGCCATATCCACATTATTGGACCGGGGCAGGTGCAGTTGGCATGCGATCAGTCGTCAGCAGACCGATCGCGACATTGGGCTGACGCCTCTGTGGTCCTTGCCACGCTCCAAGGTTTTTACCGTCCTCCGCGAGGCTGATCTGCCCCTATTGCAGAGTGGTATTTTACATATGCCGTGTCGAAACGGGCTTTGTAAAACTCATAAATATCACAGCAGATCAAACCGTTTGAGCCGAACCTGTTTCAGGGCCACTTCATCGGTTTGATCATGGCAGACGAAGTTCCAACAGGTACCCGGACGTGTTTTCGGTGACCTATTCAATCCCTGGAGTACGATTATGAAACCGACAACAATGACCATGGCTGCGCTGACGGTGGGCGTATTAGCCTTCGTCACGATACCTGCCACGTCTGGCAATGCGGAAACGCCTTTGCCGATGACAGCCGCAGCCGCAACCCCGCCGAAAGATGACGACCACGCGGGCGAAGCCAAAGATGCGCACGGTGATGATGACCACGCCGGTGAAGCCAAGGATGCGCACGACGATGATGACCACGCCGGTGAAGCTAAGGATGCGCACGACGATGATGACCACGCAGGTGAAGCCAAGGATGCGCATGGCGATGACGATCATGCGGGCGAAGCTGAGGGCGCACACGGCGATGAAGGCGGTGGCGATGTTGTCAAACTGGCCCCCGAAGTCGCGAAAGAGGCCGGAATCCTACTAGAGCAAGCTGAGTTGGGAGCCTTGGGCGAGTCCCTCAGCCTGCCAGCAGAAATCCGCTTTGACGCAGACCGGATGGCAAATGTCACCCCCAAAGTCAGCGGGGTCATAGATCGGCTTTTGGTTGGTGAAGGCGACACCGTTGCCTATGGAGATACGCTGGCACTGATCACAAGCCGTGAGCTTGCCGGGTTGAAATCGCAATGGATCATTGCGCAAACAAATGAAGTCCTTGCCGCACAGGCGTTGGAACGCCTGGAAGGTCTGTGGGCGCAAAAAGTCACATCCGAGGCGAATGTTCAGACAGCCCGCGCAGAGCATGAATCGGCAAAGACCGAAAGTGAAGCAGCAGAAACCGAGCTGCATGCCGTCGGAATTGATCACGCCGCCCTCGAAAAAATAGCCACTGCTCCGGATGGCAACAATGCCAATGCCTATCTGACTGCACCACTTGCGGGAACAATTGTGCGACGTGCGGCGACGCTGGGGGAAACGGTAACAGCCGGGGATTCCAGCGCCAAGGTGCTGTTCACGATTGTCGATGACAGCGTGGTTTGGGCCGATATCGCAGTTTACAAACAGGACATCAGCCGCGTTCGCGTTGGCGCACCCGTCGCCTTGAAATCAGACGCAGGCGACGTCATCGCACAATCAACGGTGGCCTTTATTCTACCGGTTATTGATGAAGTGTCGCGCACGGCGACGGCGCGTGTCATCCTCGACAACGCTGACAGAAGCCTGACCCCCGGCCAGTTTGTGATTGCAGATCTCAGCGTCGGCAATGCCGCGGAGGTTTTGCGCGTGCCACAATCCGCCGTGCAACTGGTAGAGAACCGTCCGTCTGTTTTTGTCCCTGTTGACGGCGGGTTCGCACCGCGCGCCGTCATGGTCGGCACAACCGCTGGCGGCTATGTGGAAATCCGCAGCGGGCTGGAGGAAGGCGACCTTTTTGTCTCTGACGGGGCCTTCACACTCAAAGCCCAACTTGAAAAAGACGCCTTTGGCGACGGCCACGGACATTAGGATAGCTGATTATGACTGATTTTATGCACCGCATCGCAGGCGGCTGGCTTTTGGCGGCCATTGCGGCTTTTGCGATGACGCTTGGCGGGCTTTTTGCGTTTCGCGCTTTGCCTGTCGATGCCTTTCCCGATGTGACACCCGCGCTGGTTCAGGTTTTTACCGAAACAGAAGGGCTCGCCCCCGAAGAGGTTGAACGCTATGTGACCTATCCGATCGAAACGGCGATGTCGGGCCTTCCGAAACTGAAAAACATGCGGTCGGTCTCCAACTTCGGGCTGTCGGTGGTGAACATCTATTTCGAGGACGGGACGGATGTCTATTTCGCCCGTCAGGTCGTGGGCGAGCGGCTCGCCGAAGCGCGTGGCAACATCCCAGACGGGTTTGGCGACCCGCAAATGGGTCCGATTTCAACCGGCCTTGGCCTCATCCTGTATTTCCGCCTGGAAGACCAGACCGGCGCACGCAACCTTGTCGAGATGCGCGAAATTCAGGATTGGATCGTCAAGTATCAGTTGCAGACCGTGCCGGGTGTCACCGAAGTTTTGTCCCTTGGTGGCTATGAAAAGCAATATCAGGTCAGGCTCGATCCCGATGCGCTGCTTGCCTATGATATTCAAATCGCCGATGTGATCAGCGCATTGGAGCGCGGAAACAAAACCGAAGGGGCGCAATTCCTCGAAATCGGATCCGAACAATACACGGTGCGCGGCGTTGGACTTGCCAAGACAATCTCTGATCTCGCAGAGATTGTCGTCAACGTGGAGGACGGGCGCACCGTGCGCGTGCGCGATCTGGGCCACATCATCGTTGGCGGTGGCGTTCGGCAAGGTCTTGCAACCGCCAATGGTGAAGGCGAAGTTGTCGCAGGGTTGGTTCTGAAACTTTATGGCACCAACACATCCGATGTCATCGCGCGGGTCCAGAAGCGCTTTGAGGAAATCAACGCAAGCCTGCCGGATGGTGTACTGGCGGTCCCCTACTATGATCAGGGAACGCTGGTAAACAAGGCCTCCGCAACCGTCACGACGGCGTTGTGGCAGGGGGCTGTGCTCGTAGCGTTGGTGGTGTTTGTCTTCCTGGGCGGCTGGCGTCCCAGTCTGGTTGTGGTCCTGTCGATTCCGTTTTCCGTCGGTTTTGCGTTTATCGCAATGTACGTGCTCGGCATCAGCGCCAATCTGATGTCTCTGGGCGGGGTCGCCATCGCCATCGGGATGATGGTGGATGGGGCGATTGTCATTTCTGAAAACGTGGATCGCAGCTTTGAGGAAGATGACGGCTCTGAAGAGCCGCGTATGTTGGTTGCCCGATCTACCGCCGAGGTAATCGCACCTCTGGTGGCGGCGGTTGCCGTGGTTATCGTTGTTTTCCTGCCGCTTTTCTCGCTGCAAGGGGTTGAGGGCAAAACCTTCCGGCCCTTGGCGGCATCGGCTGCACTCGCCATGACCGGATCGCTGTTCTATGCGGCCCTGATTGCGCCTTCCATGGCCTTTTCGGTGATGCGCCGATCCGGCAAGAAGGCCCCTGACAAGCCGGGGCGGACTGTCGCGATGGTCAGTGGTGCGGCCGGGTTCTTTGTCCGTAACCGTTTTTTCGCCATCGTCCTGTGCGGCATATTTTTGGCGGTGGGCGGTTTTGCAGGATCGCGACTTGGTTCCGAATTTACGCCATCGTTGGAGGAAGGCGATATTCTGATGCGCGTCACCATGGCACCCTCGATTTCGCTTACCGAAGGAACGAAGACGACGACGCTTGTGGAAAAGCGGCTGTTAAAGAATTTTCCTGAAATCAAGTCCATCGTGACCCGTATTGGGCGTGGTGAGGTTGGCGCGCATGCTGACCCGACCAACAGCGCCGAAGCCTTTATCGAGCTGAACCCGGTCGATCAGTGGCGGCCCGGCTTGTCTGCCGAAGGTTTGCGCACGGCGATTTCGGAAGATCTGGAAAGCTTTCCGGGGATTGTGGTGAATATCGGCCAACCCATCGCGATGGCTGTTGATGAATTGCTGACCGGCACACGCGCCGAACTGGCCGTCAAAATCTTTGGACCGGATTCCGAAATTCTGTTGGAGCGATCACAAGTCCTGCAATCACTCCTGCAACAGGTTGAGGGGTCTGCCGAGGTACAGGCCGACCAGATCACCGGTGCGCCGCAACTTGTGGTAACCGTGGATCGGTCAGCCCTTGGTCGCTACGGGCTTGATGTTGAGGACGCGTTGGATGGGCTGCGTGCAGCCGTCGGCGGGGCCGAAGCCGGATCACTGTTCGAGGGCGTGCGACAGTTTCCGATAATGGTGCGTTTTGACGAAGAAAGCCGCGACACACCGGAGGCGATCAGACGCATCGTGCTGGAATCGCCTTCGGGCGCACGGGTGCCGCTGGACACAGTGGCCAATATCGAAACTGTAATCGGTCCACGCCAGATCACACGCGAAGATGGCGAACGCTTCATCACGGTCCAGTCCAACGTGCGCGGTCGCGATATCGGCTCTTTCGTTGCCGAAGCGCAGACGTTGACGGACGCTCAGCTGGACCTGCCGCCCGGGTATCGTTTGGTCTGGGGCGGCCAATTCGAGCTTCAGCAACAGGCGAATGCCCGTTTCAAAGTGGTTATTCCGATTACGTTGGGCATCGTTCTGCTGATCCTTCTGGTAACCTTTGGTCGCCTGAAATCAGCGATCCTCATCCTGTTGAATATCCCCTTGGCGCTGACAGGTGGTGCGATGGCGCTCTGGCTGACAGGGTTACCGGTGTCGGTGCCTGCTACCGTCGGGTTTATCGCATTGTTCGGCATCGCGTTGGGCAACGGTATGGTATTGGTCAGTTTCATGGATGATTTTGCGCGCGCCGGTCGCAATCTGGAGGCTTTGGCCATTGAGGCCGCAGGGCTGCGCGCGCGTCCGGTCCTGATGACCGCCATGACGACGGCACTTGGGCTGGCACCATTGCTCTTCGCCACCGGCGTCGGTGCCGAGGTCCAACGCCCGCTTGCCACTGTGGTAACCGGGGGGCTTGTTTCGTCAACCGTGCTGACCCTACTGGTCATGCCCGCCCTGCACCGCTGGTTTGCGCCCAGACAAGGTGGGCATCATTCACTTGTCGAAACGGTCCATGGGCAGCATGCGAAGTCAGCCTCGGGAGCCCTTACCTGATGGAACGAACGCGCTTCAGGCTTGCTTGGATACAGAATTGGCAGAGGAGGAGAGTTCGATGAACATTGCAACGTTTTCGGGCGCGCCCCCGCAGACATCTCCAAAGTTTTCATCGTGGCGTGCACTGTCATGAGACCCGCCCGGATTTCTGCCGTCCGGGCATTGGATGTCATCCATCACATGGGCCGGATATGAAGGAGTTGCCGATATGGGACACGGGCACCATCATCACGTTGACCCCGAAGCAGGTGACCGTCGGGTATTCGCCGCCATCGCGGTCAATCTCGGCCTGACGGCCGCGCAAATTCTGGGTGGCATCGTTTCCGGTTCGCTCGCCCTGATCGCAGACGCGCTTCACAATTTCTCCGATGCGATTTCGCTCATCATCGCCTTTGGTGCGCGCAAGATCGCGCGGCGGCCACGGAATGCGAAAATGACCTTCGGCTATGGCCGGGTCGAGGTTGTGGCCGCCCTCATCAATTACACGACGCTCATCGTGACCGGTCTCTACCTGCTGTACGAAGCCGCGATGCGCTTCGCCGACCCGCAGGACGTCGAGGGCTGGCTGATCGTGGTCATCGCAGGCATTGCGCTCGTCGTGGACGCGGCGACTGCGATGCTGACCTACACGATGTCCAAATCCAGTGTGAACATTCGCGCGGCCTTCCTGCACAATGTCGCCGACGCGCTCGGCTCTGTCGCGGTGATCGTCGCGGGCACGCTGATCCTGCTTTACGATTGGCGACTGGTTGATCCGATCGTGACCGTTCTGATAGCAGGGTACATCCTTTGGCAATCCTTCCGCGAGATCGGCCCGGTCATCCGCATTCTCATGCTCGGCTCGCCGCCCGAGATCGAGACGGGCGCGGTTCTCGATACGGTGCGCGACCTCGACGGCGTGGCTGGCATCCATCACGCGCATTTCTGGCAGATGGACGAACACCGCGCCGCGCTCGACGCGCATGTGGTCATCGCGGAAGGTCGCTGGAGCGATGCGGATGCCGTGAAAGAGCAAATCAAGACGGCGCTGGCCGACCGCTTCAACATCGAACACACAACGCTGGAGCTGGAATGCGCGCGCCACGCCTGTGACGACCCGTCCGAGTTTGGCGGCAGAGGTCATAAGCACAAGGCAGCGAGCGAAGAAGCGTGAGCTGAATGTGCGACGTGGCCTTTTCCACTATGACGTATTGAGCTGTTTCGTGTTCCTTGACGGCACTCTTATTCTCGAATGTCTCGATCAGAGTACTCAACGCATTCCGAAACCGTCTCTGACCATCTGTAAAGGTAGTCTCTTCGGGCCGCGCGCAATCAAACCCCTGGCGAACTTTATGACTTCTTCTTGTGACCCCGCCGCAACTCCCTTATCCGCGCCAGAAACATCTGTCACCGTTCGATCAGCTGCGGCGTGTCTGCAGGCCCAAGGGTCACTTCAGGCAGCCAGGTGATAAGCTGAGGGAACGAGATTAGCGCCGCAATCAAAACGATCTCAATGGCGACAAGCGGTACCGCGCCGCGATAGATATCGGAAAGGTTGATACCTTTCGGTGCCGCCATCTTGGCGAAAAATAAGGCATAGCCGAAGGGAGGCGTCAGAAAGGACGTCTGCAAAGCCAGTGCTATCAGGCCAGCGATCCAGATTTGTGCAAAGTAGGCTGAGCCGACGTGATCTGCGAAGTCGAGTTCCGAAAAGATCGGCATCAGCACGGGTATGAAGACCAGCAGCACCTCGATCCAGTCAAAAACAAACCCAAGGACGATGACCACAGCAAGAAGCATCGCCAATAACTCCCATCGGGAGAGATCGAATGTGGATATCCAGTCGAAGATGACATCCGGTCCACCAACAAGGTGGAAACTCAGCGAGAAGACCGATGCGCCCAGTACAATGAAGAAGACCATCGACGTCATGGTACTTGTCTGCACCGTGACAGAGTTCAGCGAGGCGTTGTTGCAGGGACCCCCGGTCGGCTGATATTGGGTGCGTTCTGTTCGTTTCAGGATGCTGTAAATGCCGTACAAGTTCAACGCCGATCGGCGTGACAAAATTCCGAAGCAAAGGCATCGAGTAACAAACTGGGCCGAGTATAACGAAGGCTTGCGGCGGCGTGGTGATCTGACGGTCTGGATCAGCGAAGACGCACTTTCCTTGTGGTCGGCGCCGCGCCGTACCACGCGCGGCGGACAGCCGCACTACTCTGACTTGGCGATCGAGATGTGCCTGACGCTGGGTCTAGTTTTCAAGCAGCCTCTGCGTCAAACCCAAGGCTTGATGCGCTCTATTGCGCAGCTGCTGGGGGTTGCGATCGCAGTGCCGGATTTTTCCACCCTGTCGCGCCGTGGCAATGGGCTGACGTTGCGCCCAAAGCCGAAGTCCAAGTGTGACAAACCAGTGCAACTGGTTGTGGACAGTACCGGTCTGGAAGATCTTTGGCGAAGGTGACTGGCTCGAGGAGAAGCATAAAACTAGGCGTAAACGGCGCTCTTGGCGCAAGCTCCACCTCGGTCTTGATCTTGTCAGTGGTGAGATTGTCTGCTCTGATCTCACCAAGGACGACGTCGGTGATCCGACGGCGCTGCCAGGTCTTTTGGATCAAATCGACGGCCCGGCTGATCGGTTCCTTGCAGATGGAGCTTATGATGGAAAACCAACATCTGATTTGCTTACTGCCCGGTTTGGATCGCTGATCGAGCTGACGATCCCACCCCCCAAAAACGCATTACTGAGCCTAAATGCAGCCAAAGATCCGACGGTACGTGACCGCCATATCGCCGACGTCGCAGCCCGCGGGCGGATGGCCTGGCAGAAAGCCACTGGCTACAACCAACGCAGCCGGGGCGAAACCCTCATGGGCCGCTGGAAGGTGGTTATTGGGCCAAAGCTAAAGGCGCGTACCTTCGAAAATCAGAAAACAGAAGCCAAGATTGGCGTCCGGGTTCTCAACTGGATGACCGGACTTGGCCACCCAAGCTTTGAACGTACCGCCTGAATTCCGTCTCGGGTAGGGCGCGCTCTGAGTTGCAGTTGATCTATGCAACACGGCCCCACCAGACCAAAACGGCAGGCAGCCCAAAGGCAAAGAGCATTTGCGTGCCATCTGGCCAACTTTGCAACGCGACCGTTACGACAACCATGCACATCAAAAAATAAAGTGCGTAGAAAAAGATAACTCGAAAGAATTTAAAAATTGATGCCATTAACGAAACCCTCTTACGGATTACATTAGTTTGCGAGGTTTTCGATGCAATCACTATCGCTAAAGTAGAAGTGCAAATCTCTATAATTTTTCATTGACTGCGCTCTCGGCCCACGTCTCGACGAGAGCAGACCAAGGCAGGGCTTATGAGACTTGATATGGCAACCTAGGCATTGATATCGCTCCAAAGGGCGCTCACCGGGAGAGCAAAATTCCTATCGCCAAAGGTGAGTTTTTCTTTACCCAAGTAAAGCACGATCCCAGTACATATCCTGCTGCCTCCAGGCCCGTTTTTTGAGAACCATTTGAGATGTTTGAAGTCATCGCCGCTGACCGATGCAGAGGCCTTGACCTCGACACAGACCAGGTGGCTGCCGCCGTCGATCAGGATGTCAATCTCCCGCTGGTCCGCACTGCGCCAGTGATAAAGCCGATAGTCAGCATCCTGCATTGGGACGGCTCTCAGCAGTTCGTTCAAAACAAAGCTCTCCAGCAGACCGCCGAGGGCTTGCGGATTGTTGTCGATGGTAAAGGTATCTTCAGTGAAGCGACGCAAGGCGCAAGCGATGCCTGAATCTGCGAAGTGATATTTTGGGTTCTTGATTTCCCGCTTGCCCTCACCCGATGTCCAGGCACCCAGTTTGGTGAGCATCGATAATCGTATCAGGATGTCCAGATATTGCTCGACCGTAACGCGTTGCAGCTTGGTCAGTTTGGCAAGTTCGGAAGCGTTGATTTCTTGAGCCGACCGTGTCGCCATCTGGTCTATCAGGATACGCAGCGCATCTGGTTTTCGAACCGGCGTGATATCTGCCACATCGCGCTCAACGACCGCGTCGATATAGTCCCTATACTGCCGCTGACGGGATCTGATTGGCAACGTTCTGGTTTCGGGAAACCCACCTTCCAGAATGAAATCAATGTAATCACTTCGGGTGTTTGGCTCTGGATCGGCCACTTGTCCCAGCTTCGGGTCTTTTTGCATCGCCCAATCCATTAGGCGGCTGACAGGTGCTCTTTTGATTTCTGCAACTGACAAGGGCCAGAGCTTGAGTGTGCGCATCCTGCCTGCGAGAGAGTCAGCGACATCAGTGGTCGTAAATACATTGGAGGATCCGGTAAGTACAAATTGCCCTTTGCGCCGATTGGTATCGACCACCCTCTTAATTGCCAGAGCCAGCTTTTTAGACCGCTGAGCCTCATCGATGATAAGCGGGGCGTGGTCCAGGTCTTCCATTAGACTGGTGAGCTGCCCTTCTGGGTCAGCTTCAATGGCGGCTAAGACTGCAGCGTCATCCAAAGTGATAAAACGGCCATTGCCAAACAAGTCTCTTACAAGTGTCGTCTTACCAACCTGCCTCGGGCCGATGAGGTTAACTACACGCGCTGATGCGATCGCGTCTTCAAGCTCTGGAATGAGGTGTCTTGGCAGATAGTCTTCTGTATCACTCATGGACCGGCGCTTCCCTTTCGAGCTTTGCAGAACGCCCCTCGTATGAGAGGTCTGGTTCCTTACCACTGGTTGCCTATTAGAGAACCCACCATTTGTCTACTAGAACATCCACCATTTGCTCATTAGAAGCCCCACCATTTGCACGCTACATGGGCTTCTGTGTGTCAACTTGCCATGCCAGCATCCTCTAGCTCGCCGCGGTCGGGCAAATCACGAAGGCTTTCCATCCCAAACGCCATCAAGAACTTCTGCGTCGTCACATAGGTATAGGGTGCCCCCGCCCTCGGACTACGTGGACCCGTGGCGATCAACTCCTGCGCCCTTAACCTTCCAATCAGATCCCGGCTGATGTCTTTGCCAAAAATATCCTTCAACCCATCCCGCGTCAGCGGCTGGTGATAGGCAATCGATGCGAGCACAGCGACTTCAAATTCGTCCAAATCCAGATGCTGGTCGCCCACATCGGCCGCCGCGCGAATGGCATCAGCAAATCGCGCCCGCGTTCGCATCAACCAGCCGTCTGCTACGGCGACCAACTCATAGGGGCGATCGTCTAAATCGGCCTGAATATCCTCAATCAACAGATCAACCGAGGCCCCCTGCCCCACAACACGCGCCAAGTCCCCGCGCGGCACTGGCGAAGCGCTCGCAAAAATCACCGCTTCAATCCGGCCTATCCATTCACGCCAGCGCAATTCCGGGGGCAGGTATTCTAATTCAGTGTCTAACACTGAGGTTTCCTTGGCCATGCTTATACCCCGTACAGTCGGAACCTCGGCCTGCCAGTCAGTTCCCGCACGACGCCCAGTTCCACCAAACGGTCACACAGACGGCGCGCCGCGCGATCCGTCATCGGCATCAATGTGCCCTGGATCATCGGGCTTAACATGCATGACGGTGACACCGCATCATGGCTCAGGAACAAAGCCAACGCAGCGTCTGAGCCTTTGGCCCGCAGTTTTGGCGCAACGGACCGCAACTTGGCAACGCGCAGGTCTAGGTCCGCCGCCAAACGGATGGCAGTGTCGCAAGCAGCAACCATCGCACGATGTACAAAAAGTCTAGGTTCACCCGCCCCAGTCGCAATCGCGCGGATATCCCTGCGCACCATATGCGCCCCCAATAATGGCACAGGCCGATCCCAACCGACCGCACGGGCCAAAGCAACATCCGCCAACATCAATGCTCCCGCTTCTTCTCGTGGGAACCGGGGCAACAGCTCTGCTAAGATGTCGCTTGCTTGTCCCACCGGTGTTCCTGATGGAGATCCAAGAATGGACACAGCCTCATGGGCCAGCGCTGTTGGTAGCGCATTCTCCACCCGCCCCATCCATCCACTGACACCCAAGTTGATCCGCGCCAGCTTACGCCACCCCATAAACATCTCGCCCGCAGGTCCCAGCCGATCTCCTGCCCGCGCTAAACACACCGCGTCACGGATATCGGACCCGGGTTCATTGCGACCCTCGAGCTTTAGGCAAGCCACAGCAGAATCCAGAGCCATTCGATCCCGCAACAAGGCACAGGGCAATGTACCGTTTGGGTCGCGTAACACCGTATCTAGCGTAGCCAGCGCCGCGCCAGATAAAAAAGCAACAGTTTCAGGGTCTTCATCTCTTTGCACAGTGATCCAACGGGGCAGAAGCTGTAGGCTCATGGTATCACTCATAATAAGTTTAGCGGCCGGGTTCATCCTGACAGACTAAACCTACGCGGCGCTTATTTCCAGATAATAGCGCGTGAACCGCCGCATCTTGCCGGTCAAAGTTATGTCCAATAAGTTTACATTATCGGACGTCTGGCGATATTCTGCGAAAGAGAGCAGTTTGATCGCCAGATCCTATCAGCTGACCGAAATTCTCAAGATCCAACCGCTTCCAGAAAAAACGAGCCATGGGTCGTGAGAATCTGTACTAGTATTTATAAGACAGGCGCTGTCTCAGGGCTTTCTTCCAGATTGGTAAGTTCTTTAGTTGCGCTCAGCGCGCCAGAACCGGGCCGAGATGCGTCGCCTCAGCGAGAGGGGTCATGGGCAAATCGCCTGCCGGGCCCTTCCCTGTCCCTCCGCATCGCTCACGAGCATGACTAATATCGGCCATTTGACCGTATCCTCCATGATCCGCCCGTTATTGCAAAACACTGCAACAGCGAGCCCTGCGCCAGGGCGTGGTGACCGGGGCGCACCAACTTGGCAAGGACTGGCACCACCTGAAAGTATTCGGGGACGACGACCGTCAATGCTTGCCGGTGGATCGGCGTGGACAGAAAATCATGATTATCCCACCGTTCTTTCAGGGACATTCGGGGCTGCTCGCCACCGCTCGGCGGCGAGGCGTGACGATGCCATGCCATTAGTACCTGAAGCACTTCTGGCGCTTTCAGGTCTCGCTGCCCCGCGCCGCGCGCCCAAGCTTCGAGATGCGCTGCACTGACCTCGGCATGCCCTTCAAATTTATTGAACCAATCCCTACCGAACCGGTCGGACGGGTCTCCCTTGGGGCGTCTCGAAACTCCCCACCAAGCACCTGGAAGCGAAATCGCCGCGGCAGTGTAGCCGCTTTGCAATGCAGACCTTCGGGATAGTACAGACACGAACACCAGCTTTTTCGTGCGATCATCATGCGGGCCGCAGCCCTCAACTCCAGGAATGTCATGGCTTGCATCGTTATAGCGAAAGATTGGTCCGAGCCGCGATTAGAGCCCCCTGCCCTTCCGAAAGACGCCATTCCAAGTCAAACACATCATGCCCTGTTAGACCGAGCGCGGCGACGAATTCCGAAGCCGTCATGGTGTGGAACTGGGCCATGTGCGTGGGCCCGAAAGTCAGACGTCATCGACCTCGTGGAGATAGACAACCGGTAGGCGCCGAGGATGTCACAGGAGAGGATGCGTTCCCCGCCTCTTTCAATGGTGGTGATCGGTAGCTGCGACAGGAGCGAAAAGGTGCCAGGAGTGATGTCGCCGGTCACCTTGATCATTCGCGTCGAAGAAGTGGCGTGAACGCAGTCATCATTCCGTTTAGATCCTCGCGCTGTCGCCAGGGCGGGAGTGCAAAGGCCTCGAAGTGGCGCATCAGCTGGTCATCGGTGCGGCGCGCGTTGCCAAGAATGGGCAGCATGTCCAGGAATTGCGCCTGTTCGCGGTATTGATCGCCATGAAGGAGTTTTTAATGGCATTACAGTAAGGAAATTGTCCGCGGACAATTGCTGGTTCATGCCGGATAGCTCTGAACCTTGGCAAGACGCCGTATTAACCTTTCTGGGCTAAAATCGGCACTCTTCGAACCAGTGGTGATTGATCGAAAGTATGCTCCCACTGCTCGAATCTTGTCATGGAACTGCATAATCGCCCAAACTGTCGCTGCGGCTCTTAAAGCGCCGAGGCGTTTATGTGCTGCTTCATAGCTTTGGGTGGTGATTCCAATCATTGGTGCAAGGGTTCGAGCGTGGCTTACGACATCGTGAATGGTCTCGACACGTTTCAGTGAAAATTCAGCAGCGTTGGGGCAAGCGGATAACAACTCTGGGATGGATATTGGAGCGTCTGAAGATGAAGGTAACTTTTCGTTTTTTAGAACAACCTTCTCTTTATCAATAAGTTCTTTATTTGACTTATGATGGTGTCGGACAAATTGACCGTCACTGGCGGTCATAGTTGTTGTCAAACTAGAACTTGGATCATTTGTAGACTCGGCTGCGATCTCAGAGATTACCAGTTCTGAGAGGATCCGTTCGCAGTCTTCGAGGGATAACTTACGACGTAGGATACGGAAGGTGCTGAGGGCCATTTCATCGCTTGGGTTTTCGGTTAGACATTCGTTCGCCGCTGCGCGGATTTTGGCGCGCAGGTAATCAACTTGTTCTCGCTCTTGCATCACCTCTGCTGCCAATGCCGCAATCTCATGCAGGCGATCAAAGAGTGGTGTTAGGTCAAATCCGAACCGCAACGTTTTGCCTTCATGGCTGCTGTGTTTTGTGAAGCGTTTTCGATTAGCGCTATCGTGGCGAACAAGCAGTCCGATCTCTTGTAACGTTGCTGCGTGGCGCCGGATCGTCCGGTCTGAGATGCCATTGCGTCTAAATGTGAGTGTTGCGTTCGATGCAAACACTGTGTGGTGGTTGCGCTTAGGTGCAAGACACGAAAGCATCGCGTCTAAGGTTGAAATCACAGATGCGCTGAGACCCAAGCGGGGGGCAGCTTTCCGCAGTGTTGCAACAATGATGTGGCGCTCTGGAATGGAGTTGTCCGCGGACAATAGTTCACCGGTCCGCAACCCGGAGGGTGCAGTTGCTTGTCTAAATGCCATGTTTTTTTC
This sequence comes from Sulfitobacter sp. M22, assembly GCF_021736025.1. Taxonomy (NCBI): domain Bacteria; kingdom Pseudomonadati; phylum Pseudomonadota; class Alphaproteobacteria; order Rhodobacterales; family Roseobacteraceae; genus Sulfitobacter; species Sulfitobacter sp. M22. The sequence goes on from NZ_WMEC01000007.1 coordinate 67,357, forward strand.
ACGACAACCTGATGTGAAAGGCACCAATATCCCTGAAAATCAGAAAAAAGGCCGCAAATCTTCAGCAACCGAATCGGTTGTTGTTGACTGGCGCGGAGAAGCTGCTAAATCTGAAAGTGCAAAGAACAGATCGGGCTCTCCTAGGGAAACCTTGGGGGCTCTTTCTTTTTAGGCTGTTGGTGTGCTCCTTTTTTGGTGTATCTGCTCGGTTAATAATCAGTCAGGCTTTCGCTTTGACTGCCACGCCTCGTAAAGACGTGTAAGCTCCGCATCTGCGTTGTTACGCATCCACTGAGCAAATTCTGGGGCTTCAGCCTTCGACAGCTTAACTGTCAAAGCACGGGCCGTTTCTTTCACCTCTGCTAAAACCGTCCCATCACCAAGCTTGATGGAGAGAGTCGGGGAGGGAACGGGTTTACTAGTTGCCTTAGGTTTCAGCACCTGACTAACGGCGTCACAGATCATGCTAAAGCGATCGTCGGGGCTTTTAGTCGCATCAAGCTCAAGTGCTGCGGTAACCTGTTCAAGATCGATGCTGTCGTTAAGCGACTGGTCCGCAAGTTCTTCCCAGCGTCTTCGTCCAATGCCATGAGCGGATCCGATCTGCTCAATGACTGACTTTGGAATGGACCGCGCTACTTTGGTCATTCTAGACAACATTGGTTTGTCCACCGCGAGGGCATCAAGAATGATGGCCTGTTCGTAGCCACTTGCGTAAAGTTCAGCCGCGAAGAGAGCTTTTTCAATGAAGCTGGGATCCAAACGCTGGGAATTTTCCTGTCCCTGGGCGAGGATGGCTTCCTCGTCAGAAAGAGACCTAACAAGTGCTTTCGCGGGGATACCGAGCGAACGTAAAGCCCGTAATCTACGGCGACCATAGACGATCTTATAGTGTCCGGGTTTGTCCGAAATTGGACGCACCATGATAGGCACTTGTTGGCCGTGAGCCTTAATGCTCTCAGCTAGCTTTAAAACATCAGCATCGCTGAAAGAGAGTCGGTCCTTAGGGCCACTCTCTTCTATGACATTAACCGAGATTTCTCTGACAGCGTTGCTCGCCACATCCTTCAAAGTGGACTTCACGCCGCTCATCGCCCCAGTATTAGGAAAACGTACCTTTTGCTCACCAGCTGGAACCGCCGAATTGTCTGCGTCAGGTGGGGGAGGAGGCTGGAATAGGTTTCGACGGGCCATTAGTCAGTTTCCCTTCCCCAAGCTTGCTGTATTGTGCTTTCGAATTCATCAGCGACACCATTAACGGATTCCAATATTCGGGTTAGAGTCTTCTTCACGACCTGAGAGGGGTCCAATTCATAGATGGTTTGCTGCGTCATCCCAGCGTCTGAGATCGCGGTGGATTTAAGCATTGGTGTGGTCAACACTTGATCCAGAAGTATAGATCTCAAAAAACCTGCCATTTGTGATTGTGGTACGTCGGTCGGCTCATATCGAGCAATCAAGAACTTAAGGAAATTCCAATCGATAGGTCCGGCTGCCTCCTCAAGGGTCTGGACAGTTTCTCCAGCCATTTCAAGGAATTGCGCCATTGAAGCGACATCCAGCATGCTGGGAACGACTGTGATCAGAAGGCCTGTAGACGCCAACAAAGCTGTCATGGTTGTAAAGCCTAGCTGAGGCGGGCAATCGATGATGACAAGATCGTAGTGGCTCTCGATCTCGTCGATGGCGATCGCAAGACGTTGAGTAAAGGGCGGATCAACCTTGTGCTGAAGCGCGTAGGCTGTTTCAGTCTCGTACTCCGATAACAACAGGCCGGCAGGAGCGAGATCAAGATTGTGAAAGTAAGTCTTTCGAATGATTTGGCTCAGCGGCACCGGATCTTCGTACTTTAGCGCGTCGTAAACCGTACCGCTTTCCGCGAACTCTATCTCCGGACGGTATCCGAACATCGTGGTTAAGCTGGCCTGTGGGTCCATGTCGATCGCAAGTACACGATAGCCTCGCAAAGCGTACCGTTGGGCCAAGTGGATGGCGCTGGTTGTCTTGCTAGAGCCGCCTTTAAAGTTGACGATAGAAATCACCTGAAGGGCGTCGTTCTCTCGCCGACCGGGAAGATATGTTTCACCGTTCCGACCAGTCTTCGCCATCACATGGCGGATCTGGTCGATCTCTTGGGCTGTGTAGAGCCTGCGACCTCTGGAATCAGTCTCTACATCGGGAAAATCGCCCTCCTGATGCCGCGTTCGAAGGTTCGACATGCTGATCCCAGTAAGCTCTGAAACTTCCGCGGGATGAAATTTACGCAGCGCCTTTCTACTATCGGGCTGAAAGCTATTGCGCATATGATTGTTAAGCGCCTCTGACAGGCGGGCAGCGTTCGACGCAATAGATGCGGCGATAGAGTTGGTTTGAACGATATCTGCGTTTGAATTCATGCTGCCCTCACGACCTCTTAGTGGGCCATCTGTGTTTCGTCGCTAAATCGCGTGATTTACGTCAAACAGCGACAACTGAACTCATGACACGCAACTTAACCTCAGGCAACAATTTTTGCAGTATACTGCTTAAGCAAATGATGACTCAATATCATGTTTTCTCATGTTATGACGCTAAGAACATGTTAATGTGGGATAAAATTACCAGCGAGCAAAGTTAAACAAGATGTTGTGGGATCTTCTTCGCAACTCTCAACAAGTTGATGCACTGCGTACATATCGAATCGGTATTTGTCCCAACTTCGGCAAACCCGTTGGATGCGGGGACGAAACCCCTTAATTTTATCCTTCGCTTTGCAGTTGGGGCTGGCTTACATTGCTAAGCGGGAGATGATTGGTTGCGCGCAATGTGGTACTGACAGAATCTCAAGATTAGCTGGTTCAAGACCTGATTTCATCTGGACGTTATTAAAATGCGAGCGAAGCCCTTCGTGTAGGCTTGCGACTGCTTGAACGCGAAGAAGCCGGTTTGGCTGAACTCCGAAGCAGCTTGATGCAGGGGCTCGCACAGGCGGAAAATGACGAGTTGGTTGATGGTACAGATTCTGATGCCATTCGACGTGCCTTTGACAGAGCCCGCTCGCTAGCGTGAAACGATCATTTCGCCTCAGGCGACGCGCAGAAGACAGTCTGGTCGATATCGCGAGATGAGGGGGTGTCTCAAAGTTGTGCAGTCCTGCTCGATGACGAAGCGGACCTGCGCTACGCAAGGGCAGGGGACCATTTTGTTGTGCTTCTGGAATGCGCCACAGAGGTATTGATCGTGGATTTCTTGCATTCGCACGGCCGTGTTGCATAGATCAACTGCAACTCAGAGCGCGCCCTACCCGAGACGGAATTCAGGCGGTACGTTCAAAGCTTGGGTGGCCAAGTCCGGTCATCCAGTTGAGAACCCGGACGCCAATCTTGGCTTCTGTTTTCTGATTTTCGAAGGTACGCGCCTTTAGCTTTGGCCCAATAACCACCTTCCAGCGGCCCATGAGGGTTTCGCCCCGGCTGCGTTGGTTGTAGCCAGTGGCTTTCTGCCAGGCCATCCGCCCGCGGGCTGCGACGTCGGCGATATGGCGGTCACGTACCGTCGGATCTTTGGCTGCATTTAGGCTCAGTAATGCGTTTTTGGGGGGTGGGATCGTCAGCTCGATCAGCGATCCAAACCGGGCAGTAAGCAAATCAGATGTTGGTTTTCCATCATAAGCTCCATCTGCAAGGAACCGATCAGCCGGGCCGTCGATTTGATCCAAAAGACCTGGCAGCGCCGTCGGATCACCGACGTCGTCCTTGGTGAGATCAGAGCAGACAATCTCACCACTGACAAGATCAAGACCGAGGTGGAGCTTGCGCCAAGAGCGCCGTTTACGCCTAGTTTTATGCTTCTCCTCGAGCCAGTCACCTTCGCCAAAGATCTTCAGACCGGTACTGTCCACAACCAGTTGCACTGGTTTGTCACACTTGGACTTCGGCTTTGGGCGCAACGTCAGCCCATTGCCACGGCGCGACAGGGTGGAAAAATCCGGCACTGCGATCGCAACCCCCAGCAGCTGCGCAATAGAGCGCATCAAGCCTTGGGTTTGACGCAGAGGCTGCTTGAAAACTAGACCCAGCGTCAGGCACATCTCGATCGCCAAGTCAGAGTAGTGCGGCTGTCCGCCGCGCGTGGTACGGCGCGGCGCCGACCACAAGGAAAGTGCGTCTTCGCTGATCCAGACCGTCAGATCACCACGCCGCCGCAAGCCTTCGTTATACTCGGCCCAGTTTGTTACTCGATGCCTTTGCTTCGGAATTTTGTCACGCCGATCGGCGTTGAACTTGTACGGCATTTACAGGGCCGTGTTGCATAGATCAACTGCAACTCAGAGCGCGCCCTACCCGAGACGGAATTCAGGCGGTACGTTCAAAGCTTGGGTGGCCAAGTCCGGTCATCCAGTTGAGAACCCGGACGCCAATCTTGGCTTCTGTTTTCTGATTTTCGAAGGTACGCGCCTTTAGCTTTGGCCCAATAACCACCTTCCAGCGGCCCATGAGGGTTTCGCCCCGGCTGCGTTGGTTGTAGCCAGTGGCTTTCTGCCAGGCCATCCGCCCGCGGGCTGCGACGTCGGCGATATGGCGGTCACGTACCGTCGGATCTTTGGCTGCATTTAGGCTCAGTAATGCGTTTTTGGGGGGTGGGATCGTCAGCTCGATCAGCGATCCAAACCGGGCAGTAAGCAAATCAGATGTTGGTTTTCCATCATAAGCTCCATCTGCAAGGAACCGATCAGCCGGGCCGTCGATTTGATCCAAAAAGACCTGGCAGCGCCGTCGGATCACCGACGTCGTCCTTGGTGAGATCAGAGCAGACAATCTCACCACTGACAAGATCAAGACCGAGGTGGAGCTTGCGCCAAGAGCGCCGTTTACGCCTAGTTTTATGCTTCTCCTCGAGCCAGTCACCTTCGCCAAAGATCTTCAGACCGGTACTGTCCACAACCAGTTGCACTGGTTTGTCACACTTGGACTTCGGCTTTGGGCGCAACGTCAGCCCATTGCCACGGCGCGACAGGGTGGAAAAATCCGGCACTGCGATCGCAACCCCCAGCAGCTGCGCAATAGAGCGCATCAAGCCTTGGGTTTGACGCAGAGGCTGCTTGAAAACTAGACCCAGCGTCAGGCACATCTCGATCGCCAAGTCAGAGTAGTGCGGCTGTCCGCCGCGCGTGGTACGGCGCGGCGCCGACCACAAGGAAAGTGCGTCTTCGCTGATCCAGACCGTCAGATCACCACGCCGCCGCAAGCCTTCGTTATACTCGGCCCAGTTTGTTACTCGATGCCTTTGCTTCGGAATTTTGTCACGCCGATCGGCGTTGAACTTGTACGGCATTTACAGCATCCTGAAACGAACAGAACGCACCCAATATCAGCCGACCGGGGGGTCCCTGCAACAACGCCGTCTGGATCAGCGAAGACGCACTTTCCTTGTGGTCGGCGCCGCGCCGTACCACGCGCGGCGGACAGCCGCACTACTCTGACTTGGCGATCGAGATGTGCCTGACGCTGGGTCTAGTTTTCAAGCAGCCTCTGCGTCAAACCCAAGGCTTGATGCGCTCTATTGCGCAGCTGCTGGGGGTTGCGATCGCAGTGCCGGATTTTTCCACCCTGTCGCGCCGTGGCAATGGGCTGACGTTGCGCCCAAAGCCGAAGTCCAAGTGTGACAAACCAGTGCAACTGGTTGTGGACAGTACCGGTCTGAAGATCTTTGGCGAAGGTGACTGGCTCGAGGAGAAGCATAAAACTAGGCGTAAACGGCGCTCTTGGCGCAAGCTCCACCTCGGTCTTGATCTTGTCAGTGGTGAGATTGTCTGCTCTGATCTCACCAAGGACGACGTCGGTGATCCGACGGCGCTGCCAGGTCTTTTTGGATCAAATCGACGGCCCGGCTGATCGGTTCCTTGCAGATGGAGCTTATGATGGAAAACCAACATCTGATTTGCTTACTGCCCGGTTTGGATCGCTGATCGAGCTGACGATCCCACCCCCCCAAAAACGCATTACTGAGCCTAAATGCAGCCAAAGATCCGACGGTACGTGACCGCCATATCGCCGACGTCGCAGCCCGCGGGCGGATGGCCTGGCAGAAAGCCACTGGCTACAACCAACGCAGCCGGGGCGAAACCCTCATGGGCCGCTGGAAGGTGGTTATTGGGCCAAAGCTAAAGGCGCGTACCTTCGAAAATCAGAAAACAGAAGCCAAGATTGGCGTCCGGGTTCTCAACTGGATGACCGGACTTGGCCACCCAAGCTTTGAACGTACCGCCTGAATTCCGTCTCGGGTAGGGCGCGCTCTGAGTTGCAGTTGATCTATGCAACACGGCCGCGAGAAGCCTTCGATCCGCAAGCGCCTGGACGATGTGCTGAACAAGCCGCGCGAGCGACTGGAGATTGAGGACGCGCCGGAGAAGGATCGTGAGGTCGAGAACGAGCACGAGATCGACAGGGAGATAGACCGTGACCCCGGCCTCAGTCACTGACCTGCCGTCGATCTTCGACGGGATCGAGGCGGTGTGTTTCGATGCCTTCGGTACGCTGGTCGAGATGAGGTTCATTTTTTGCGCCTTGGCCAAAGAACGATGGCAAAGCTAACGGGATGATGCCGCCGCGAGTAATCCTCTGGATCATCGGCGATAAGTTCTATATCTCGCTTACATGCAGATACACCTCGCCATTCGTGTTGCTAAAATCGGGTTAGCCATACTGCTTGCGGCTGCTCTGAATTTCAACATTGCAAAAGCCGATGCCTATGTATTTGAGGCAAGTGAAGCAGTCTTTGAAAAAGTTGTCTTTGCTACCGATATGGTTAATCTTGATTTAACTGCTCAGGATCAAAGATATAGCGAGAATGGTGAGGCATCCCATGGCTTTGGCGATTGCCATATCCACATTATTGGACCGGGGCAGGTGCAGTTGGCATGCGATCAGTCGTCAGCAGACCGATCGCGACATTGGGCTGACGCCTCTGTGGTCCTTGCCACGCTCCAAGGTTTTTACCGTCCTCCGCGAGGCTGATCTGCCCCTATTGCAGAGTGGTATTTTACATATGCCGTGTCGAAACGGGCTTTGTAAAACTCATAAATATCACAGCAGATCAAACCGTTTGAGCCGAACCTGTTTCAGGGCCACTTCATCGGTTTGATCATGGCAGACGAAGTTCCAACAGGTACCCGGACGTGTTTTCGGTGACCTATTCAATCCCTGGAGTACGATTATGAAACCGACAACAATGACCATGGCTGCGCTGACGGTGGGCGTATTAGCCTTCGTCACGATACCTGCCACGTCTGGCAATGCGGAAACGCCTTTGCCGATGACAGCCGCAGCCGCAACCCCGCCGAAAGATGACGACCACGCGGGCGAAGCCAAAGATGCGCACGGTGATGATGACCACGCCGGTGAAGCCAAGGATGCGCACGACGATGATGACCACGCCGGTGAAGCTAAGGATGCGCACGACGATGATGACCACGCAGGTGAAGCCAAGGATGCGCATGGCGATGACGATCATGCGGGCGAAGCTGAGGGCGCACACGGCGATGAAGGCGGTGGCGATGTTGTCAAACTGGCCCCCGAAGTCGCGAAAGAGGCCGGAATCCTACTAGAGCAAGCTGAGTTGGGAGCCTTGGGCGAGTCCCTCAGCCTGCCAGCAGAAATCCGCTTTGACGCAGACCGGATGGCAAATGTCACCCCCCAAAGTCAGCGGGGTCATAGATCGGCTTTTGGTTGGTGAAGGCGACACCGTTGCCTATGGAGATACGCTGGCACTGATCACAAGCCGTGAGCTTGCCGGGTTGAAATCGCAATGGATCATTGCGCAAACAAATGAAGTCCTTGCCGCACAGGCGTTGGAACGCCTGGAAGGTCTGTGGGCGCAAAAAGTCACATCCGAGGCGAATGTTCAGACAGCCCGCGCAGAGCATGAATCGGCAAAGACCGAAAGTGAAGCAGCAGAAACCGAGCTGCATGCCGTCGGAATTGATCACGCCGCCCTCGAAAAAATAGCCACTGCTCCGGATGGCAACAATGCCAATGCCTATCTGACTGCACCACTTGCGGGAACAATTGTGCGACGTGCGGCGACGCTGGGGGAAACGGTAACAGCCGGGGATTCCAGCGCCAAGGTGCTGTTCACGATTGTCGATGACAGCGTGGTTTGGGCCGATATCGCAGTTTACAAACAGGACATCAGCCGCGTTCGCGTTGGCGCACCCGTCGCCTTGAAATCAGACGCAGGCGACGTCATCGCACAATCAACGGTGGCCTTTATTCTACCGGTTATTGATGAAGTGTCGCGCACGGCGACGGCGCGTGTCATCCTCGACAACGCTGACAGAAGCCTGACCCCCGGCCAGTTTGTGATTGCAGATCTCAGCGTCGGCAATGCCGCGGAGGTTTTGCGCGTGCCACAATCCGCCGTGCAACTGGTAGAGAACCGTCCGTCTGTTTTTGTCCCTGTTGACGGCGGGTTCGCACCGCGCGCCGTCATGGTCGGCACAACCGCTGGCGGCTATGTGGAAATCCGCAGCGGGCTGGAGGAAGGCGACCTTTTTGTCTCTGACGGGGCCTTCACACTCAAAGCCCAACTTGAAAAAAGACGCCTTTGGCGACGGCCACGGACATTAGGATAGCTGATTATGACTGATTTTATGCACCGCATCGCAGGCGGCTGGCTTTTTGGCGGCCATTGCGGCTTTTGCGATGACGCTTGGCGGGCTTTTTGCGTTTCGCGCTTTGCCTGTCGATGCCTTTCCCGATGTGACACCCGCGCTGGTTCAGGTTTTTACCGAAACAGAAGGGCTCGCCCCCGAAGAGGTTGAACGCTATGTGACCTATCCGATCGAAACGGCGATGTCGGGCCTTCCGAAACTGAAAAACATGCGGTCGGTCTCCAACTTCGGGCTGTCGGTGGTGAACATCTATTTCGAGGACGGGACGGATGTCTATTTCGCCCGTCAGGTCGTGGGCGAGCGGCTCGCCGAAGCGCGTGGCAACATCCCAGACGGGTTTGGCGACCCGCAAATGGGTCCGATTTCAACCGGCCTTGGCCTCATCCTGTATTTCCGCCTGGAAGACCAGACCGGCGCACGCAACCTTGTCGAGATGCGCGAAATTCAGGATTGGATCGTCAAGTATCAGTTGCAGACCGTGCCGGGTGTCACCGAAGTTTTGTCCCTTGGTGGCTATGAAAAGCAATATCAGGTCAGGCTCGATCCCGATGCGCTGCTTGCCTATGATATTCAAATCGCCGATGTGATCAGCGCATTGGAGCGCGGAAACAAAACCGAAGGGGCGCAATTCCTCGAAATCGGATCCGAACAATACACGGTGCGCGGCGTTGGACTTGCCAAGACAATCTCTGATCTCGCAGAGATTGTCGTCAACGTGGAGGACGGGCGCACCGTGCGCGTGCGCGATCTGGGCCACATCATCGTTGGCGGTGGCGTTCGGCAAGGTCTTGCAACCGCCAATGGTGAAGGCGAAGTTGTCGCAGGGTTGGTTCTGAAACTTTATGGCACCAACACATCCGATGTCATCGCGCGGGTCCAGAAGCGCTTTGAGGAAATCAACGCAAGCCTGCCGGATGGTGTACTGGCGGTCCCCTACTATGATCAGGGAACGCTGGTAAACAAGGCCTCCGCAACCGTCACGACGGCGTTGTGGCAGGGGGCTGTGCTCGTAGCGTTGGTGGTGTTTGTCTTCCTGGGCGGCTGGCGTCCCAGTCTGGTTGTGGTCCTGTCGATTCCGTTTTCCGTCGGTTTTGCGTTTATCGCAATGTACGTGCTCGGCATCAGCGCCAATCTGATGTCTCTGGGCGGGGTCGCCATCGCCATCGGGATGATGGTGGATGGGGCGATTGTCATTTCTGAAAACGTGGATCGCAGCTTTGAGGAAGATGACGGCTCTGAAGAGCCGCGTATGTTGGTTGCCCGATCTACCGCCGAGGTAATCGCACCTCTGGTGGCGGCGGTTGCCGTGGTTATCGTTGTTTTCCTGCCGCTTTTCTCGCTGCAAGGGGTTGAGGGCAAAACCTTCCGGCCCTTGGCGGCATCGGCTGCACTCGCCATGACCGGATCGCTGTTCTATGCGGCCCTGATTGCGCCTTCCATGGCCTTTTTCGGTGATGCGCCGATCCGGCAAGAAGGCCCCTGACAAGCCGGGGCGGACTGTCGCGATGGTCAGTGGTGCGGCCGGGTTCTTTGTCCGTAACCGTTTTTTCGCCATCGTCCTGTGCGGCATATTTTTGGCGGTGGGCGGTTTTGCAGGATCGCGACTTGGTTCCGAATTTACGCCATCGTTGGAGGAAGGCGATATTCTGATGCGCGTCACCATGGCACCCTCGATTTCGCTTACCGAAGGAACGAAGACGACGACGCTTGTGGAAAAGCGGCTGTTAAAGAATTTTCCTGAAATCAAGTCCATCGTGACCCGTATTGGGCGTGGTGAGGTTGGCGCGCATGCTGACCCGACCAACAGCGCCGAAGCCTTCATCGAGCTGAACCCGGTCGATCAGTGGCGGCCCGGCTTGTCTGCCGAAGGTTTGCGCACGGCGATTTCGGAAGATCTGGAAAGCTTTCCGGGGATTGTGGTAAATATCGGCCAACCCATCGCGATGGCTGTTGATGAATTGCTGACCGGCACACGCGCCGAACTGGCCGTCAAAATCTTTGGACCGGATTCCGAAATTCTGTTGGAGCGATCACAAGTCCTGCAATCACTCCTGCAACAGGTTGAGGGTTCTGCCGAGGTACAGGCCGACCAGATCACCGGTGCGCCGCAACTTGTGGTAACCGTGGATCGGTCAGCCCTTGGTCGCTACGGGCTTGATGTTGAGGACGCGTTGGATGGGCTGCGTGCAGCCGTCGGCGGGGCCGAAGCCGGATCACTGTTCGAGGGCGTGCGACAGTTTCCGATAATGGTGCGTTTTGACGAAGAAAGCCGCGACACACCGGAGGCGATCAGACGCATCGTGCTGGAATCGCCTTCGGGCGCACGGGTGCCGCTGGACACAGTGGCCAATATCGAAACTGTAATCGGTCCACGCCAGATCACACGCGAAGATGGCGAACGCTTCATCACGGTCCAGTCCAACGTGCGCGGTCGCGATATCGGCTCTTTCGTTGCCGAAGCGCAGACGTTGACGGACGCTCAGTTGGATCTACCGCCCGGGTATCGTTTGGTCTGGGGCGGCCAATTCGAGCTTCAGCAACAGGCGAATGCCCGTTTCAAAGTGGTTATTCCGATTACGTTGGGCATCGTTCTGCTGATCCTTCTGGTAACCTTTGGTCGCCTGAAATCAGCGATCCTCATCCTGTTGAATATCCCCTTGGCGCTGACGGGTGGTGCGATGGCGCTCTGGTTGACAGGGTTGCCGGTGTCGGTGCCTGCTACTGTCGGGTTTATCGCATTGTTCGGCATCGCGTTGGGCAACGGTATGGTATTGGTCAGTTTCATGGATGATTTTGCGCGCGCCGGTCGCAATCTGGAAGCTTTGGCCATTGAGGCCGCAGGGTTGCGCGCGCGTCCGGTCCTGATGACCGCCATGACGACGGCACTTGGGCTGGCACCATTGCTCTTCGCCACCGGCGTCGGTGCCGAGGTCCAACGCCCGCTTGCCACTGTGGTAACCGGGGGGCTTGTTTCGTCAACCGTGCTGACCCTACTGGTCATGCCCGCCCTGCACCGCTGGTTTGCACCCAGACAAGGTGGGCATCATTCGCTTGTCGAAACGGTCCACGAGCATGGTACGAAGGCAAAAACTGTAAAGAAGGCTTAGGGCATATATGTTCTGATGCGCAGGCAAAGGTGCACGGCTGTTTGACGGTGCGTGCTCCCTTGCGGCCGTACTTTGGGTCAATACAACGCATCTCCGGTCAAAAGAGGAGTACTATAGGCTGATGCAGATAGGGGCCATCGGAAGGTTTCTTCGTAAAACCACGCCAAGGGAGAACTTTCAGCGAACATCTTCAAGTCCCCCAGTCTCTGACGGGCCTGATGTTCAGTGGCCGCGCAATTTTGCGCTCTGCTGCACCAGAATGCCAATCGAAGTCGCCAGAGAGGATGACGTGCTCCCACCCGAGCGGCGACGTGTGCGGAAGCAGCCTAGCATCGTATAGCGGGCTGGTCTGCGCGAGGTGTCTGGCCGCCTTGTCCATGTAAATAGTGTTCCAAAACGTGATGGCGGCAATGACGAGGTTGAGCGTCATCGCGCGTTTCTTTTGAGCCGCGTCAGAGCGATCATGAATGCGCCCTTGTGAATGAGCAAATACGGCCTTGGCCAGCGAGTGACGCGCTTCACCCTTGTTGAGACCTGCGTGGCTTTCCATGCGCAGGTCGGCGTTCTCGATCCAGTCGAGCATGAAGAGCGTACGTTCGATCCGACCGATTTCACCCAGAGCGAGGTACAGCCGGTTTTGCTGGCGGTACGCCCCAAGCTTGCGCAGGATTTCAGACGGGTGGTGTAACTTCAGGTCTGGAAATTCATTTGATGCTGGCGCCATGAGCTTCTGCCGGGGCGCGCCCCGGCAGAAGCTGCCCATTCTGGTATTCCATGGAAGTGCAAACTCATCATGGAGACGGACAAATGGACGAGCGACAGGATACAACGGTTGAGGCCCTCATGGAACATCTGATCGAGCACGGCCCCAACGACATGGCGACAGTGTTCGCGCGAGCGTTCGAGTTGGCGATGCAGATAGAGCGTGAGCGCTTCCTCGGAGCTGGCCGCTATGAGCGCACGCCCGGACGGCAGGGGTATGCCAATGGCTACAAGCCAAAGCGCATCGACACACCCGCAGGCACGGTCTCGGTGCGGGTGCCCAAGACTGCCGATCATGATGGTCAGCCGTTCTACCCGCAATCGCTGGAGCGCGGGCGGCGCTCGGTGCGAGCCGTGATGCTGGCAGTGGCTGAAATGTATGTGAAGGGCGTTTCCACCCGTGAGGCTGAAGCGGTGATGCGTGAGTTCGGGATCGAGAGCCTGTCCTCCAGTCAGGTCAGCCGCGCTGCAAAGCTGCTCGATGACGAGCTCGCAGCATGGCGCAATCGGCCTCTGGGCGAGATCAAATATCTGATCCTCGACGCCCGATATGAAAAGATGCGCCATGGCGGGATCGTGCGCGACGCTGCGGTGCTCTCGGCAATCGGTATAGGCCCAGATGAGCGTCGCCGGGTGCTCGGCGTCTCTGTGGCCCTGTCGGAAGCCGAGGTGCATTGGCGCGCCTTCCTCGAGAGCCTCCAAGCTCGCGGCTTGCGCGGCGTCCAATACATTGTATCTGACGATCATGCCGGACTGCGGGCCGCGCGCAGGGCGGTCTTCGGCGGGGCCACATGGGGTCGAGTGGGGCTGAGTGCAGAAAACCCCTTTAAGGATTTTGCGCTTCTATTTTCCGCCAACGATATTCGCCTGTTAGGATGATATGGGCCCACCCAAGCGGCGATATGTGGGCGAGGAGTTCGGGTGGGCAATCCAATCCTGCCCGCTGTCGCCTTGCCACAGCGTTTCCGAGCTGTTTGGAATTCCAATAAATGATGATGGCGGTCAGCAGATTGAGGCCAGCGATGCGGAAGTGTTGTCCTTCCGTGGTACGGTCGCGGATTTCTCCCTGACGCCCGATCCGAAGAGCACCTTTCAGGGCGTGATGTGCCTCTCCCTTGTTCAAGCCGATATGGGCGCGGCGCTGCATGTCGGTGTCGAGCAGCCATTCGATGATGAACAATGTGCGTTCGACCCGGCCGATCTCCCGCAAGGCCAACGCCAGATCATGTTGCCTCGGGCGCGCGGCCAATTTCTTGAGGAGGTGACTTGGCTGCATCCGGCCCGACAGCATTGTTGCGATACAGCGCAAAACATCCGGCCAGTTTTCGACGATCTTCGCTTCCCGAATTTTGTCCCCGGTTAACCCTTTCAGCTCTTTGGGAACAGCGCGGAGGTCAAACACATGCAACCTCTTGGAGGACAGGTCGCGAATGCGGGGATGGAAGTGGTACCCGAGCAGGGACGTGGCGGCGAAGACGAGATCGGTGAAGCCGCCGGTGTCGGCATACTGCTCTTTTTATCTTCCGTCCCGCCTCGTTCATCAGCAAGCCGTCGAGGATATAAGGTGCCTCGCTCACCGTGGCGGGAATGACCTGAGTGGCGAATGGCGCATACTGGTCAGAGACGTGGGTGTAGGCCTTTATGCCCGGCTCGTTGCCGTATTTTTGCGTTGATGAGGTTCATTGCCTCGCCCTGCCGCGTCGTTGGGAAAAACTGCCCATCACTGGAAGCCGTTTTCCCTACACCCCAGAATTTGGTCATTGGCAGGTGGGTCTGCGCATCAATCACCATGGCCAGGGCGCGGGCCATTCCCTCGCTTTCGACATGCCACCGTGACAAACGGGAAAGCTGTATGAAGTCATGAGTGTTGGTGGCATTTGCCATTTTGCTCAGGCCTAGATTGAGACCCTCCGCCAGGAGCACGTTCAGCAAGCCAATCTTGTCACGGCATGGGGCACCGGTGTGCAGATGCGTGAAGGCTTCGGTGAAGCCGGTGTCTTTGTCGACCTCTGTGAGAATATCGGTGATCCGCGTCTCCGGCAGACGACGGTAAAGATCGAGGACGAGATCACCGGCCTCCTCCGGCACATCGGCGTCAAGACGGCTCACGCGCAAAACGCCGTCTTCAATGACTCCACTCGGCAAGGTTTTGGAGCGCACCGCCTTGGCCAGCCGTTTCAGCCCCTCTTCCAAGCGGCGCTTTCGATCAGCCATCCAGATCTCTGGTTCCAGTGGCATTGAAAGCCCCATGGCGCGGGCGGCATCGATGGACACAAGGGCTTGCTTCATGTCGGCATGACGCCGCGAATGCGGAAGCCAGATATCGCCAGAACGGAACGCATCGCGCAGGTGGCACAGGACGGCGACAACCCACAGCCGCTCTTGATCAATATCGGGCGCGCGGAATTGGCCTAGCTGGCCCGAAGCTGCATATTTGGGCTTTTGGGAGAACATGTTGAGAACAAAAGGCTGATTGACGGCCAGACCTGATGTTGGATGATGTTTGCGTCTGGAGGGGTCATGACAGAGCAAGCATTTGCCTCGGTGTGGGGGCTTTCATATTCAGATTTTGAATTTCTTAACCGGTTTGGGGCGAAGTCGCGGGTCGCGATTGCATGTCAACTTTTATTCTTTCGCCAACATGCACGGTTTCCTGCCGACCGCAGTGATCTTGACCCTGATGTAATCGCGTACGTTGCGGATCAGATTGGGGCGACAGAGGATTGTTCCTACTCATTTTCCAGTGATACCGCGCGACGACAACGTGCGGGTATTCTCGATTTTCTTGGGTTTTGCCGGGCTTCTGATCGTGACCGTGCCAAAATCCAGGCATGGATGATTGAACAGCTTGGTGGCCGAGACCTGAACTTAGCGGACTGGATCGAACGTGGTTTCGGCCAGGCGCGGAAAATGGGCGTGTTTGTTTCTTCAGATAAGATCATGGAGCGCCTTGCCCGCGCTGCCCGCCGGGATTTTCGCGAGAATTTCTTGACGTTGGTGGTATCCCTGCTGTCGATCGAGACGACGGAGCAATTAGAGCGAGCACTCGCGGAACCGTTAGAGGATACGGGCTTTCAGCGGCTGAAGGATGATGTCGGAGCGGCAACCCTCGACAGCGTGTTGCTGGCCGCACGAAAGGCGTCTTTTGTCGAGGAGCTTGGGCTTCCGATGGATATTCTTGGTGATGTCGAACGCGGTTGGATGTTGCGCCTCGCGCGTCAGGTAGAAAGGTGAAACCGCCTCTGAAATGCGTCGTCATGCGCCCAAGAAACGCCTCGGACTTCTAGCAGTCTACCTGATGCATCGCCGATCTCAGCTGATTGATGGCCTTATCGACCTGCTTCTGGAGGTAGTGCATCGCTTGGCAACGCGGTCGCGTCGCAAGGTCATTCAGCGCATCGCGGCCGATATCGGCGCGGTTAACGGCAAGGAACGTTTGCTTGTCGAGATCGCCATGGCCGCATTGGATCATCCGGATGGTCGTATTGAAGATGTCATTTTTCCTATCGCAGGAGCGGCCAAACTCCGGGCTGTCATCGACGAACATCGCGCCAAGGGCACCTTGGATGCGCGCATCCAGCAGACCATGCGCGGCTCTTACGCCAGTCATTATCGCCGTATGCTGTCCCCGTTACTCAGGGCGCTGCAGTTCCGGTCGAACAATTCGGTGTGGCACCCGATACTAACCGCCTTGGACCAGATCGTCAGGTATGCAGCTTCTGGTCGCCGCGTTGTTACGGAAGATGATATCCCGTCTGGGATCATCCCGGGAAAATGGCGCCAAGCCGTCATAGATGAGCAAGGTCGGGTCAACGTCGTGTCGTTTGAACTTTGCGTACTGACACAGCTGCGAGATCGTGTCCGCGCGAAGGAAATCTGGATTGAGGGTGCGGACCGGTACCGCAATCCGGATGATGATCTACCGGGGGGACTTTGCCGAGCGCCGAGATGCTTACTATGCCGATCTTGGGCTGTCACGTGACGCGCAGAGCTTTGTCGCGGGCGTGAAGGCTGACTTGGTACAGGAACTTCACCTTTTGAATGCGACTTTGCCGGACAATGACAAGGTGCGCTTGAGGTGGGGTGGAGAGAACCGGATTTCCGTAACGCCGCTGACGCCAGCTCCGGAGCCGACTGGTCTGGCGGCTCTGAAAGCCGAGGTTGCCCGGGCGTGGCCGATGACCGGGCTTTTGGATGTTCTTAAGGAAACTGCCCTCGACACCGGGTTTCTGAACAGCTTTCAGACTTCGGCCAGCCGGGAGGCTTTGCCAGCTGCCGTGCGAGATCAACGCTTGCTGCTCTGCCTTTACGGTTTGGGAACCAACGCGGGCTTGAAACGCGTGGCTGCTGGTTCGCCTGATGTCAGCTATGACGAGCTCTTGCATATTCGGCGGCGGTATATTGATCCTGCGTCCCTCAAGGCGGCATGTGCGCAGGTTGCCAGTGCGACACTGGCAATTCGCAACCCGGAGATCTGGGGTACGCCGGGCACAACATGTGCCGGAGATTCCACAAAATTCGGAGCTTGGGATCGCAATCTGATGACCGAATGGCACGCACGCTATGGTGGGCGTGGCGTCATGATCTACTGGCATGTCGAGCGGCAGGCGACCTGCGTCTATTCACAGCTGAAACGATGTTCGTCTTCCGAAGTGGCTGCCATGATTGAGGGCGTCTTGCGGCACTGTACAGACATGGAAATTCAAAGACAGTATGTCGATAGTCACGGACAAAGCGCCGTCGGCTTTTGCTTTTTGCCATCTTCTGGGTTTTGAACTTGCGCCACGTCTGAAAGCTATCGCGCGGCAAAAACTAGCTCTTCCGAGTACGGGTATGCGAGGGCAACTGCCCAATCTGTTGCCAATTCTATCTGGCGTGATCGATTGGGGGGAGATCGAACGCCAATATGACGAAATGGTCAAATACGCCGCGGCCATGCAGCACGGAACAGCTGATCCCGAAGTCATCCTTCGCCGGTTTGCTCGTTCCGATGTGATGCACCCCACCTACAAGGCACTGGCGGAGCTTGGCCGCGCCATCAAGACGATCTTCCTATGTCGTTATTTGCGTTCTGAAGAATTTCGCCGGGAAATCCACGAAGGGCTGAATGTCGTGGAGAACTGGAATAGCGCCAACAGTTTCGTATTTTTTGGTAAGGGCGGTGAGATCGCAACTAACCGTGTGCGAGATCAGGAAACCGCCGCGCATGCTCTGCATCTGCTGCAGTCGTCGCTGGTCTACGTGAACACGCGGATGGTGCAATCCGTCTTGCGCAATCCCGATGTGGTCGCGCGCTTGTCCCCCTGAGGACTATCGTGGCCTGTCCCCGCTCATCTATCTACACATCAATCCTTATGGCCGCTTTGAGGTCAATCTGGATAAGCGGATCGATTTTTGAACAAATGGCCGCATAGAGGCACTTATGGTAAAAAAGAACCCCAGGTCCTACGGCTGAGAATTACTCTTGAATATGTCGACCCCGCCCCGTGGCGGGAAATCGAGATCCGCTCGGACAAGACCCTGCCACACCTGCACGATGCCATTCAGGCGGCTTTCCTATGGTACGACATGCACCTGTGGGACTTCGAGATTGGTGACCGGAAATATCAGATGAAAAGCGAGGCCTTCTGGATCGAGCCGATGTTCGGGCCACCCGTGATGGAGGTCACTACGAAAAAGCTGGACTTTTTCCTGAACGCCAAGGTGCCACCGGTGATCTACACCTATGACTTTGGCGATGATTGGGCGCATCGCATTGAGCTCGTCTCAACACGCACGGTTGTGCCAAATGAGCCATTGCCGCGTTTTTGTCGGCGGCCAATGGGCAACCCCGCCCGAGGACATTGGAGGCCCGCCCATGTACGAAGTCTTCAAGGAGGCGCAGAAGAATACAAACCACCCGGAACATGACTGGGCGAAGAAAGCAGGATACGTTGACTGGGCTCATGATGAAATCCACGCCGATGCTGTCAGTGAGCAGTTCGCGAAACTGCAGAGACAAAAGACACGGCGGACATCACGTTGGGTTATGGAGGGCTAGAGGCGTCATAATGGGTATACCCATGGCGACACCGCGCATGAACACAAAAACCGCCAGAATACATGTTCACTTTGGGTCTGTTTCGAGATAATGAACAGATATTGTCAGAGGCACACTCAAAATGAACACATATCAGGCCAAAATCGGCTATGCGCGCACCTCGACCACCGATCAGAACCTCGATGCGCAGATTGCTGCCTTGAAAGCAGCCGGGTGTGGCATGGTCCGCACCGAGCAAAAGAGTGGTGCCAGCCTTGAAGGGCGTCCCGAGCTCAAAACGATCCTCGATTTCATCCACTCAGGTGAAACGCTTGTGGTCACTCGCATTGATCGGCTGGCCCGCAGCCTCAGTGACTTGCAGACCATCGTCACCCACCTGAAATCCAAAGGCGCGCATCTGGCCGCAACAGAGCAGCCGGTGGACACATCAAACGCCACGGGAAAGGCCTTCTTTGACATGCTCGGTGTTTTTGCCGAGTTCGAGACAAACCTGCGGCGTGAGCGGCAGGCCGAGGGCATTCTCGCTGCCAAGCAACGTGGCGTGTATCGCGGCCGCCTCCCGAAAATCGATATGGCCACCATTCGGGCGAAGCTGACAGAGGGCATGTCGCCTACGGAAATTGCACGCGACATGGGAATATCGCGGGGCACGGTTTATAAAGCAAAGGCGTTGATGTGAAAAAGAACAAGACAAAGCAGCGGTCGCCAACCGCCAAGCTGCCAGCCCAAACAAACACAAAGGTACCGCCGCCGCGCAACCTTACTCCCCCACTCTGCGAGAAGCTGCGCCGGGACATGACGCAAGCGTGCCTCAAGGTGGCGGAGACGCACGGGTTGACGGTTGAAGGTGGCGAGCTGAGCGACATCGATCTGCGTCATGGCTTCGACATTAGTTTCCGCGTCGGCATTCCAATGGAGGACGGCGCGATCTATTCGCCAGACAAAGCGCTCTTTGAAGTTCTTGCCCCACATTTTGGCCTTGAGCCATCTGACTATGGCCGGACCTTCAAGTCACGCGGAGATCTCTACCGGATTGTGGCAATCAATCCCAATAGACCAAAGTATCCGATTAGCACTGAGCGGGTCTCCGATGGGCGCGGGTTCAAAATGCCGGCCGAAAACGTCGTGATGTATCTACAGAATTCAGACACATAACGTTCATGTACTGTTCCAGAAGAAGCCCAAATATGCAGCTTCGGGCCAGCTAGGCCGAATTGCGGTCGCCATTTCGAACGTGGTTGTAAAAAGGTCAGCGATGTGGCCGGGATATCCTGTTTGTCACGGATAATCTGCGCTGCCGTGATCAATGGCTAGGCCACACACTGGCAGCATGTCATATCCAGAGCATTCAACATGCGCCGAGCATAGCGTTTGAACCGGTGGAAGCCCCTTGGACACATGGGCCAGAGTATCCCTGCCTCTTCACCGCTGCCTGCCAAAGCTGTGTTTTGCTTAGCGCGACCAGACTTTCGAAGGCCGCTCCAGCCGCAAGAACTATCGACGGCATTGGCGAGGGCGGCATCGTCGCCTTTGGCCATCAATAGGTTTGATCCCAGGGTCTCAAATCCAGCCAGGGTCTTCGCGACGTCCGCCTGAGCTTCCGTGACCCGCGCGTCGCGCGAATCCGTTTCGCATCCCGCCAGACGCTGCCTGCCAATCCTGTCAGTGTATTCCACAACGGTATCTGCGATGGCAGCGCTCCATTCCACGACGCAGACGGCCAGGATGGCAAGGCGGCGGTCACTGGTATTGATGTCACGTAGTCCTTTCGCAAAGT
>NZ_WMEC01000008.1:0-37152 GCF_021736025.1 Sulfitobacter sp. M22
TTTGAAATTTTTGTTTCTTCTTCAAGATCTCCCTCACATCCAATGGCCGTTGCAATGACAGCTGAAATCATTGCAGGACCAGATTTTAATATTGGCAAGATATCGATATTATGAATTCCACCTTTTATAGAGTCGATAGAATTCGGAAATCGAGATACAATTCTAGCGAGCTCGGTCAACTCGATAGGTTTGATTTTGACTTTGACACCCTTGACTTCGATCTCTTTCGACGAATCTGGAACGATTGCGAGCAGTTGATCTGCAATTGACATAACTATGAGATATCCTTGAAATTCGGTTTTTCTCTTATTACCGAAAAATGGTTAAAGCGGGGTTTCGACGCCCCGCTTTAAGGATGACTTATGCTCCGATTGGAGAAATCTCAGTCAGATATCCGAGACCGAATTCTGGGTCTTGCGTCGGATCAATAAAGACCTTGCCGGTCAACGTTATTGAGCCGTATTCATCGCCACCAATCATTGCTTTTTCAGCATTCGGACGGATCTGCACGTCATGCAAAACAAGCATGTCTCGAGGACCGATCTTGTTGATTGCGACAACGCGAATGGCGCGACGGACATTGAAATTCGAACCGATGCCAGCCATAAATGACCCATCATCTGCAGTGATTTCGGCAGCGTCATAAGTCACCGTCAAATCAGCGTCTGCAGTTGCAGGAATCTTGATGATCTGCAGATAACCAGATTCGTCCATGAGGACGTAATCAATGTTTTCAACGTATGGAACGCCCATCCCATCTTCGATTGCGACATTGCTCAGTTTGCGATGAGGCAGCTCATAGATCTTGCCAGCTTCAACGCTTACGATGTCGAAAGTTGCAGCAGTTTCAGCGGTTTGCAGAAAATACGAACCGAGATCTGCACCGACCGACAGGGCCCGAAGTTGAGGTGTCATGTCGA
Organism: Sulfitobacter sp. M22; assembly: GCF_021736025.1. Classification (NCBI taxonomy): domain Bacteria; kingdom Pseudomonadati; phylum Pseudomonadota; class Alphaproteobacteria; order Rhodobacterales; family Roseobacteraceae; genus Sulfitobacter; species Sulfitobacter sp. M22. The sequence goes on from NZ_WMEC01000008.1 coordinate 921, forward strand.
GAGCTTCAATGGTGATTTCAGCGTCAACTTGAATGACGTCTGTCCGACGCAGCTGTTTGACGCCGTTGTTTTTGCCGTAGCGTTCGATCTCTTCAACGTTGACTGTAATTGCGAAGCTTTCGCAGTCTCCGAAATCGTCAAAGATTGTGCCTCCGACTTCACCGATCAAAACGTTCGCACGTCCGACCTGCAGTTGATCATTTGGCAGAGGCCTAAGTTGAGTTGCCATTTTCAATTTCTCCTTGAAATTAAGCTTTATTAAATTGGGTTTGCAGGATTGCCACTGCGAGTTCGCAAAGACATTGTAAATGAAAGCCGCGCATAACCGAGCGGCCGGTCGTTCTCTTGCGTTTCTTGTATTTCAATTGAGTTTAAACCGAGTTCATGTATGAGCCTGCCTTCTAACTTTTGTCCGTCAAGCATTGCGACTTCGATCTTCTCAATATGATCGAGCAATCTGTCTTCGAGTTCTTCGCCCTCTTCGCCGCGTTCCGTTTTCTCAAATATCTTGTCTGCAACAACGACTGAGAAATTGACGTCTCGAGCTTGAATTGGTTGAGAGCTGCGAACAGATTGAACCTTGCTCACATTTTCTCCGTCGAGCTGTATAATGACAGCCGGCAGATCTCGGTCGTGCAGTTGATGTAATCTCCGACGCCAAATTCGTCCGTCAAAGCCGTCCACGAGGGCCGTCTCAAGATGCGACTTAATCTGTTCGAGAGCTTGCTTCGTTGCGTGCACTAGTCTTCTCCCAAATCAAGTCTTAGGAGTCCGTATCCGTCCGGCTCAGTTGACAGAATGCGATAGTTGACGCCGCTTATTTGCAGCAGATCTCTCGTATCAATCCCAGCGCTCGTTTGGATCCAGGCTGTCGGTTGACGTTCACCGATTGCGACGCCGTTCGCGTCCATATCGGAAAAGGACTCTTGAAAAATGACACGGACAGGCAGCTCCGACGCATCGTCAAAACGAATGCGAATTGCAGGCTCACCAAAAACGCGAGACACCACTTTTGAGACATTTCTGAGAGCTTTGATTGTCATTTTTGAAGGATCCAGAAGGAAGGGTTGAGAGGCCCCATCTCAGAGGCCTCTCAGGGGTCTTCAATTAGCCTGCAGGAATGCCGGCGCGGTGCAGCTTGATGACTGCAGACGGTTTCTTGATGAAAGAAATCGGGTTCGATTCAGTCCAGATACCGATGCCTTTATTGTAGTCGAGCTCGCGGGCTTTGCCGTACATTGGCAGGCCCATGGTGTTCGCGGTCTCAACGAAATCACCAGGCGCGAAACGCGTGCAGTACAGATCTGCAATCGGAACCAGGTAAGCTTCGTCGTCTGCGATCAGAGGCACGCCGCCAACAGTGCCGCGATAACGAACCGCTTTCACGTCATCGAGCATAAAGCCGGAACGCATATCCTCGCGTAGAGCCGCGCCGTCTTGATAACGCTGATAAGCTTCGACAACGCTCTTGTGTTCGACGAAATTTCTCCAATAATTTTTGCCGCAGAGCTTAACAAAACCGTCAATCGAGATATCTCCGACTTCGTCTTCAGATGCTTCGATTGCGTCGAGCAGAACAGAACGAACTCTTGTCGCGTCGTTGTCGAGATTCATCGCAACTTCGATTTGAGTTCCACCAAATGCTGCAAACAGATCAACAGCCCCGCCCGCAGAGTTCGTCAACTTACCCTGCAGCGCTTGAACGCGTTGATGCTCAAGAGTCAGAGCATGCTTTTTGCGCATGATCTCAAGCTTGCGATCACGAACAGCTTCGAGAGTTTCGAGAGAGTCTGCGTCGCCAAGTTGACGGATGTTTTGGAAATCAGACGGCTTGATGATCTCTTCGACAGGAAAGTGCTTTGCAAGCAGAGCAACAGGAGCGCCGGTGCCGTCGCCGTCGTTTGCTTGTGCAGCCGCGCCGCGGGCGGTGTCATCGATCAATGTGATTTGACCTTCACGCACATCGACAACAGCAGTTGTAGTGTTCATGCCATCAACGTCAGTAAACAACTCGCCGGCCGCGCCTGGAATGAAAGTTGAGCTGTTCAGAGCAGCTGTCAGAGATGTCATCTCAAACAGATCACCAGTTTCATTAAGCATATCAATTCTCCTTGAAATAATGCCGTTTAAAAATCAATTTTGGTTTAGGATTTTCGGTATTTTGCGTAAATTTTTGAAGGGTTTAGCGGGTTCTCTTTGCGAGCTTGCTTTTCGGGCAAAGAGGATTCAGACGCGAAACGAGATTGAATGTTTTCGTCGCCAGAAATGATCGTGTCTAAAATCTCTTTTCGGACTGCATCTACGCTCTTGTTTGAAAACTTCGATGGGTCTTGCTTGAAGCGCTCGCAAAGACTGCGAACTTCGGAGATCTCGGACAGACGCATATCGAAAGCAGAACGTGTCGGATTGCTTTCGATTATTGCTGCAGCTTGATCTGCAACGCCGGCTTCAACGCAACGACGAACAATGTCCGCGGGCGAAATGCGTTCGTCTTTATCTTTGACGTCATCCTCATCTTCGTCTTCGTCTACGACTGAGTCGGTTTCATCGTTAACCAACTCAGTTTTAGAGTCGTCGTTTTCATCGTCGGACGGCGCATCGGTCTCAGAAGGGGTCTCAGTCGCACCTTCGTCTGTTGAGGTGTCGTCGGACCCATCTTCATCAGATGCCTCATCAGAGGACTTGTCAGAGGACGTTTTGTCATCCTCATCTTCGTCCTCATCATCGTCTGCACGAACGACCGCGATCTCAGGAGCTGTCTCAAGAGCTCTAAATTGCGATTTGGTGTCGGCAGGCACTGGAACGATAGAAACCTCGTGAGGTGTCCACGACGTAACCCTCATTTCTCTTTCGCCGTCTGCATCAACGATCATCTCGGAGTTATCGATGCTGTATCCGACCGACAGGTTTCTCAAGACGCCAGCTTTGACGTCATTCCAGATATCCGTCACATCGTCGCGCTCGGAAAAACGAACTCTCGCATAACCGATGCCGTCATCGATCCACGCTTCTTCAACGACACCAATCACGTCCGTGACAGACCATGACGAATGCGTGTTGAGCAGCGGCGCTCCGGCATTCATGCGTTCAAGATTGACGGAGTTTTCGTCAACAATCAGCGTTTCTTGAAACGGCCGGCCGTCCCAGTCGTAGCGCTTGACGGACGCACCGCTTGTAAAGACGATCTCAACTGTCCGACTGTCTTCGACAATCGTGCCAGGCTTCAAACGCATCGCCCGTAGGTTTTTCTTAGTCATTTTGAGATTCCTTTTTCACGGTCTTTTGAACAGGCTTTTCAGGGGCCTTTTCAGCGGGTGCTTGACTGACAAAAAGGCGCGGTGCAGAACCCTTTTTCAAAGCCTTCAATTGCTCATCTGTCAGGCCGTCCACGTAAACGCGAACGCGATTACCGATCAGTTGAACGCCCGTCATTTCGACATCTGAAACCTTATTGTCCGGTGTCAGAATGTCGAAAGCCTCAAACTCATCGAGAGCGATTTTGACACCATCAGCGACAGCAAAAGAAATCATTCGACCGTCAACAATTTCACGCTTTGCTTTGACGCCTTCCAGGTTTCCGTAAACCTCAACTTGCTCAAGAGAAAGCGCACTCAATTTCAATTCGATTTTCATTTTAGTTTCCTTCGTTTTCATCGAGCGTCTCGCCATCCGACGGCGCTCCAATATCTTCAAACTTTGAGTACCGTCCGTCGGACGTGTGCATTAGTCCGAGACCATCAGCTCTTTCATTGTCTTTCGCGATTTGCTCATCGACTGCGACGGGGTCTTTCGCGCGACTTTGAATGACTTCGGAACGACTTGCGAAACCACCCTCAACCTCTTTGCGAAGTGCATCAATCTCTTGAGACGGATTCAAATATTCCCATGCTTCCGGAATCCATTCAGGATCCGTTTCAAAGCCTTCGTCGCGAGTTGAAAACTCACCCGCGAGCAGTCCGAGATTCATGAATTGTTGCCATACCGGCCGGCAAAATTGGTGTACTAAAAGCTGTTGTTGCCACATGCGAGCGCGGCGCTTGAATTCAAGCAGGCTCGCACGAATGATCCGGTCGTTGACCCCGCTAAAATCACCGGTCAACTGCTCATATGTAATACCCAGAGATGTCGCGATTGAGCGCAACTGAGTTTGCATAAAGACAGCATAAGTTGACCCAACATCCGGTGGATTGGAAAACTTAACGTCGTAGCCAGGCGGTAGAACAGGAAAAGATCCAGGCTCCAACGGATCGATGACAACATCATCGTCATCCGGATGACGTTCAGGCGTCAGACCTGCGATGACCTCATCGTCTTCATCCGAATTGCCAGGTGCATGGATGAAACCACCGAAGAGTGCAGATACCTTTGCTTTGACGAGTGTTGCATCGTCATATGCGTCGAGATCTTTCAGCTTAACGAGCGCTTTTGTCAGCCAAGGTTCGGCTCTAACAGCACCTGGACGATGAATGAGACGGACATGCAAAATCCGGTTCGCAGGAACTCTCACAGTGTCTGTCAAAGAGAATGCAACGCCGTCGCCAGGATGCGTTTTGTAAACGTGATATGCGACACGAGCGCCAATCTTATTGAACTCGATGCCAGCGACGATCTCATTGCCGTTCGCAAGCGTGCGAGACATTGAGGCCGGAACCATTTCAGCTTCCATCACTTCGAGCTGCAACGGAACTGTCAGACCATCAGTCGGACGCCGCGGCCGGATGCGAACAAAACATTCGCCCGCTTCTGCAACAGATCGCATCACGAGAGCCTGCAAGCCCGCAAAGTTTGTATAGCTATGAGCGTCACATTCGTGCGACCAAGCCACCCATTTTTCAACGATGTCAGAGTTCTTGTGCATTGGACGAATGCCAGATCCGACAACGTTGATAACAATCGTATCAATACCCGCGGCCGCCCACGTATTCGTACGTACTTCTTGTCGAGCGCGACGTCTCAACGTGTCGAGAGCATTGTTGAGTGCAGAATTCGGACCCGTCGTTGACGAACCCCAACCCGCAGATCGAGGACCGTTTCCGGCCGCAGGATATGCGAGATCTCGTTTACCGACGAACTTTGACGCGGTCGTAAAAAGGCGCTTTCGGAGGCTCATTTTAGAGACCTTTCCGGCCGGCATAAACAACGCGACGAACCCGCTTTCGCGTCTCACCTGTCGTCAACAAATTATGAGCGGCGTAAAGGTCTTTGAGAGCGCTATCCATGTTCGCGCGAGACGTATAATTAATACTTCCACCGCCTGGATATGAGGCCGTCGCGACACCGTTTGCGATAGCTTCCTCGAGACAACGAATTGCTTCGACGAGTTCGTCTTGAGTCCAAAACTGAAACTTGCGCAGAAGGGCCAAAGATTACCTCAGAAATTTTGATTTCGCGACCGCCCTCCTCTTTTTCTTTCGAGCAGGAGGAGGGGGTGCTTGAGCAGGTGTGTGATCCTTATCTCTCATGAAAGTTTCGTCAGAATTAAATTCAGCGTCCGAGTTTGTAATTTGTTTGTTTTCCGTTTCATCTATTTGAACCGGAAGGTTGTCTAAATGACGCCATCTTTTCGAAAACATCTTGAGACCATAAAGAGCTGAAAGCGCGTAAACGAAACAATCGAGACTTTCGCCATAAGCGTTATTATTCGGCTTATCCCAATGATAACCTTGCCCCATCTGCAGCTTTACTTCGCTCGCCAAACCTTCGAAATACCGATCCTCCGTTCCGAGAGGAAAGTGAACGACATCAGGCGTGTTGAGACGTCTAAAAATAATATCTTTTGCAAGCTGCGTATCGAGAAAGAAAAACTGACCGTGCTTATGTCTTTGAGGGGTCCGAGGCCAAACTGATGCAGATCTCGTGCCTTTTGTTCTGTTGTCACCCTTGATCGCCCAAACATTCCGTCTTGTTCGAGCATTGCAATATGCTTTGACGCTTTCAGTATAATGTCCGCCAATATCAACGGCGGCCGCTTGAATAATCAGCTCAGATCCATCCACGCGACGGATCGGTGTCGCAAGCAATTGATCGAGATTGCGCTGCAAGTTCGGATCGGAGAATTCGCCAGGGATGAGATGATGCGAGATGAGCCAACTTTCTTCGCCGTAGCCCCATCCCCAAATCGAGACTTCAACGCGAGCTGCATGCTCTTTCTTTTTAGCTTTCTTTCTTCCCGTCTGCACATCAACGCCAGCTGTTAGAACTTGAACGCCGGCCGGTATCATCAACGCGTTGTAGTTTTCGAGATTGCTCTTTGCTTCGTGAACCGAGATTTCAGGTTTGACGTCTTTGCGTTCTTCGTATGTTTCACCGAGACGCGTGTTGACGAAAACCTTCAGCTTTTGTGGGTCTTTCGCAGCTTCGATGGCTTGAGCTGCGATGTATTTCCAGCCCGCTTTTTTGAACAACGACATGCCGGTCCATAGATGATAACCGCGGTGTCGCGGGTCCATCGGTGTCGCAGTCGGACGCCATTCCCCGTTCTCATCCATCCATTTTTTAGAGCGTTCTTCAATGACGCAACCGTTTGCTTTGCAGACATAATATGCGTCAACAACAGTACCGATTTCGTTGACCTTCCACTTGAGGCCATAGTCCACATCGCGGCCGCCAAATTCGAGATATTGCATCTCATCGCAATGAGGACATGGCACGAAATACCGACGTTGATCACTCTTGAGGAACTCTCGTTTGATGACAGACGAATGCTCCCATGTCGGAGATGACGCGAAGTAAAATTTTGAATCAGGTATCGTCTCGCCGCGGTTTTTATAGAGACCTATTTTGTCGCCCTGCGAGCCCTTTTTGAGAGCGCTCCAACCGTCCGCGTCAACCTCATCTCCAAACCCAACGGACACTGCAATCCGACGAAATGAGTCATCCGACGCTGCACCGCGACACCGCAAGATCGAGCCATTGGTGAACTGAAAGTCCGTTTGCGTGTCTTGCTTTTCGCCGCGCTTAACAGTCCGTCGCAAGGCTTTGAGGGAAGGGGTATTGGAAAACATCGGCATCAATTCAGAGCCGGAGAAGTCTTCAGCATCTCCGACAGTCGGTTGCGCAAGCATGACGGATCGAGGACTCTGTTCGATGAAATATCCGATGCCAAGCGTCATCAACTTAGTCGCACCGACGCGAGCGGCCTTGAGGACCGACACCTGGTCAACATCTGGATCGACCATGACATCGAGCAGCTCTTTTTGATATCCGTAGAGCTTGACCGTGCCAGCGGCCGGATTCATCGGATCAATCAGGCCGTGCTTTTCCGCCCATTCGGACGGCAGCATTTTCTCTTTCGGCATAACGAGAGAGAGCATTGAATTGAGGCTCTCGCAGAAGTTTTCGCGACCCTTCGCATAGATACCGCGACGCGAATGAGATTGCTCATAAGCTGCGATCTCGCGATCTGTCGTGAACGAAAACATCTCAAGCGACATCTTAATCTCCGACCGCTTGCAGTGTCGAAAGAGCATCTAAGATCGCAGCATCAATGATCTTTTGAATTTCGTATTCTTTATCGAGACCGGTCAGGTCCACTGAAACCTTGCTTGCGATGTTTTGTAGAGCGTTTCGCAGTGCAGAATATTCCGACGCAACTTGCTCAAGTGCGTCCGAGATCAAGACAACTGTTCCGAGCGTTTGATCAACGTTCAATTCTGCAAGCACGCTTTCAGCTACAGCTTTGCGACGCTTTGCTTCTTCAATTCCAATGCCATCTGCACCGAGATCTCCGACCAAGGCGGTCGCAGCATTGCGCGATGCCTTCGTCTCAAGGAACTTAACGACGTCTGCGACATCAAAAATCCAGTTTAGGCCAGCTGATTTGTCTGCACGCTGAATGATTGGAAAGTCTTCATCGACTGTCCATTTCATGACGGTATTCCGATCACGATTCAGCAACGTCGCGAGGCCCGATAACGAGACATGGCGGGGGCTTGAAGTGTCTTTTTTTATTGCTCGTTTAGCCAAAATCAAACTTTCGATGTATTGTTGTTGTTGTTGAAACGATTTTTGAAAAATTTTTAGCGACGGACAGAGTGTGCTTAGCGAAATACAACCCACAGTATCCACGGGTGCGAGGGTCCCCCGCGTTTTTACTTATCTCTTTGTTTTCTTGATCTTACGCGACCATATTTCCGGATATCTTGAACAGCTTCTTTGAAGTTTTTCGACAGCGTCTCATCAAGCACGCGACCTGAAACCCCCTCGAGATCCCACCCGTCCAACGGCTTTTGAGAGACCCTCTTTTTGAAGACTGCGAGTATCTGCAAGCCACCCTTACGATTGCGCTTGGTCCGTTTCTTACGCTTAACAACTTCGACAGATCCGTCATCGCCCAGGTCTGTCATAAAGACATCCGGCCGCTTCAGCTGGTTCGCAATAAAGCGCCGCGATAGGTTACCGAATTTGTTTTTCTTAGCGGCCGGCCCAGGTATGAGGACACCGAGCTTTGACGTAGCAGGATCGCCGGTTGTTCGGACACCACCAGTTACCGCTTTGACAACATATTGTGCGTTGTCTTTCGACATAACCTCAGCTTCGAGATCTGTCTTTTTTGCGTACTTGCTTACTCGAAATGCTTTTTTAGTAAAGTTGACTGCACCGCCGTCGGAGATGTCATCTATATGTTGACCGAGTGCATCTCGCACTTTGAAAGCAGCATCTGACAGTCCGACGCTCGCAGCAAACTCGAACTCATCTTCAAGCGCTTTCGAGTACATTCTCCACTGTTTTTTGACAGATACCGCCACGCGTTAACCCTCTTTATTAACCAAAGGTTTACCCGAAAGCTGTTAAACTGAGATTAAAAAAACGAGGCGTCGCAGTTGATGCGAGCCCCGCCAGAGCCTCACGCTAACATGTTGAAAATGCTCGATTTGGTAATGATGACCCCATTCTCGAGGCACTCATTACCAAATTGAATGTTTTCAAGTGCTTAGACAAATCTCATGATGTTGGGTTCATCGCAAAGAATTAGACTGAGATTAAAAAAACGAGGCGTTGCAGTTGATGCAAGCCCCGTTTTAGTTGTGAAACGGTTAAGTCAACTAGCAGTTTGTAGTTAACCCGAATCATGATGTTTTCATGATAGCAAACGCACCGAGAGTCGAGAAAAAATAACCCCCCCCAACCGCGATGTGCGAGGAGGGGGGGTGAACAGTAACAAACGGCATGAGCTCCGTTGTTAGAAACAATATATGAAACGGCTTTGCTAAATACAATATCGGAGGTTTTTAAACAGAAATTTCTTCAAGCTGATTTAGACCCGCAAGCGCGTAAACGATGTTATCAACCTCAGTCTTCGGGCCAGGTACGTTGACAACCATCTCAGTTGACAGACCGAGCTCGCGTGCGATCTCAACGATCTTCGCAAGAGAATGTCCGTCAAACTTGAGATTAACGATCCGATTCAAATCGTTGCGCGTACATGAAACGATGTTATCTGACACAGCTTTTGTTTGAGACAAGCCTCTATCTTTGAGACGAGACTTGATCGACACTGCGAGGTTTTTCTTCATTTGATAAACCGGATTTTCAGCTTTGATGCTCAACAGTGCTTTTTCTTCGAGAAACGGATGACAGACGCGGCCTGTCTCATCTGACACTTTCATCGAACATGCGACGCAAAGATCCGCCGCAACTTTCAAGATCATCTCAATCGAAAGACCGGCATGTCGGTTATTCAAAATCCTGCTCATTTGACCTGCAGTAATACCGTCGCAATGATATCTAACGGCTGTAGCTGCAGTAATTGCGTTATTACGCATATGCTCCGACAGTCCAGCTGAAATCGCTTGTTTCATCTTATCTGCAGATTGATTTTTCATCGTTTTAAGCCTTGCCTGGTATAGATAATATGTTGCGATTTTCAGCAAAGTTTCAAGTAATTACGCGGTTATAGTACAATATTTTCAATCATTTTGAAAGGTTATTTTGAGATACTTGAGACCGTTGTTTTTCTGTTCAACTTCGCATGTTAACGCATAAGCAGTTCCACACCAAATGAGCCGCGCATCAAGCGCGAGAGGAAACCCTTTTTTCGTAACATCCGGTAAAGATGGTCTCAGCAAAACTTGCGTTTCAGCTTTAACAGACATTGACCAGGGAACGACCGACAGGAGGTAATCTTTACCAGTTGAGCTGTTCAAGACTTTCAATGCAAGCATGACACGGCCATATTCAAGATCAGCATATCCGATCAGATCCGGCTTGATATTCTTCTCCGACTGATTTGAGAAAAGTATACCTATTTTCGTATTCTGTCGTTTTGTTTTGTTGATATTCATGTCGGATTGTCCGTTAATCTATTGATTACAATTTGCGAAAACGGCTGCAAAAAACAATGACAGAAACGTACTTATTTTGGTTAAGAAAACGGCCGCATAAAACAGCTTTTGAAACCAGCCTCGCGGCTCGACTTAAGCTTCGGTCTAGATCAACCACGGCCGTATAAAATACATGACTGACCATCATCAAAGGTAAACAGCCGGTCGTGGTAGAGCTTCAAACCTACCTAAAATCACCTGAGAGGCTATCTGAGTGCGTAAAGTTGAGAGTTGAGCGACAGAGAGACCTTTGAGACCCTGTTTGCAACTGAGAGCCCTCTCAGAGGACACATCGCTCAACAACATCGGCCGTGTCGGAATGATCGAGACCTGGTAGCTCTTAGATGTTCAGAGGCCGGTCTCATGAAAGCCTTTTCAGAAAGCTTACTTAACAGAACATCTCGAAATCGGTTTCTAAAAGACATGTGGTAATCGATTTCATATGTCAGCCGCTCGCGCGTCTTATAGGTCTTTTGTTAATTGGAGCATAAAATATATCAACGATAACAACGGACTACAGGAATTAATCGTCACAGACTGTTAAGTGAGAGGGTTTAAAATCGATATTTTTGATCACTTCTCCCCATTTTAGACCCTCAAAACCGGTAAATCGGAGCATCAAAAACAGTATGAAACCGGCCCTCAAAAAGACCTTACGAAACCGATCTCACAAGGTCTCAGTCCACCAGGCTCATCTTAAACTTACCAATCACGGCCGCACTAAAGACCTTGAACCTATCTCAAATCACTTCAGAGGCTACCTGAGTGCGTAAAGTCGCAAGTCAGGCTATACCGAGACCATAGAGCATCAAATCTGCAACTGAGAGCCCTCTCATAGCATATCACTCAACAACATCGGCCGTGTCGGAATGATAAGCTCCTGCTACAGGGTAATCTGAAATCGTTTTCTGAAAGAATAGCTGCAGCCGGTTTCAAACTATCCTGTCAGAAATCGGTTACTAAAAGGATAGTCGAAATCGATTACTAAAAGACAGTCGGAAACCGGTTACTATATGTCAGCCCCTCGCGCGTCTTAAGGTCTTTTGTTAATTGCAGCCCTAAATAATTCAATAAAAACAGATGACTACAGGAAATAATCGTCACAGACTGCTAAGTGAGAGCCCTAAAAATCGATATTTTTGATCACTTCTCCCCTTTTTGGACCTCTTTTTGAGCATCAAAACGGATGTCTTTTACTTGTTTTTTTGGCTATTCTTGAGCTTCTCAAATAATTCTTGCCATAATCCTTGCATTTGTCATCGAATTAGTTAAGTAGTTATCAACAGTAATAAAGAATAAACGTCATGAGCAGCACAACAAACAGCCAAAAAGGCCTTAAAAATAAGGCTTCGTTGTCAAAAACAAGGACAACTGAAAACGACATAAACTGTCAACTCAACGTTGCAAGTAAAGAGAAAGATAACTCAAAGGCTGTCCCAGGTTATCTATCCTACGAACCGCTTGGTCGCAGAAATGGTTTTGAAAGTCCTTCGGATTGGGTTGAGCGGCTTTCGCAATATCAAGCAGACATCAATCCAGAATATCGCATGCCAGCCGCTCTCGTTGATATGAACCCGTCCGAGAAAATGACACGAACAGGCCTGCAGCTTTTGCATTTCGTTTTAGCCTCTCATGCTCATGCAAACTCGAAAACTGTCTCGATCAAAAAGGGCATTCTTGCAGAGTATCTCTCAATCACGACACCGCGCGTTGTTGATGCTGTCAGATTGCTCGATGAGTGCCGCGTAACGATCAACGCAAACTCAGTCAAAGCAGGCTCAAAGCCAAAGACAGTCGGACTGTTCAAGTCTGTTTCAGTCAACCGCTATGATGTCGAAATTACGCTCGCACCGGTCGTATGGTCGGAGTTGAGAGACCCTCGGTTCTTTGCGTTCGTTGACCTTCAGGTCGTTCGTAAATTGAAATCTGCAGATGCGATCATCCTGGCCCCGCTCTCATCTTTGCTGTCTCGCACATCTGACAACCGCTTCAAAGTTAACCGTCAATCCGATGTGCAGTCCGGCCGTCCTTCGAGAGAATTTGAGGTCAACATCTGGCCGTCGGAGCTGTCAAAGTGGCTCGGTTTTGATGATGAAAACAAGAAATTCAAAGAGCCGGCCCGCCTCATTCGGACTGTCAAAGCCGCTGACAAAAAGTCGAAAACAGATTTCAATGATGACCCTTTCGGACCCTCTTTTGAGGCCCGTATGCCGCTCAAAACCGAGCCGTTCAAAAGAGATCTTCGCAAGACCGACAAGACAATCTTGAAGCTGAAACTGAGACCAGCAGAACGCAACGCGATGTTGGCCTAGCTGGCCCGAAGCTGCATATTTGGGCTTTTGGGAGAACATGTTGAGAACAAAAGGCTGATTGACGGCCAGACCTGATGTTGGATGATGTTTGCGTCTGGAGGGGTCATGACAGAGCAAGCATTTGCCTCGGTGTGGGGGCTTTCATATTCAGATTTTGAATTTCTTAACCGGTTTGGGGCGAAGTCGCGGGTCGCGATTGCATGTCAACTTTTATTCTTTCGCCAACATGCACGGTTTCCTGCCGACCGCAGTGATCTTGACCCTGATGTAATCGCGTACGTTGCGGATCAGATTGGGGCGACAGAGGATTGTTCCTACTCATTTTCCAGTGATACCGCGCGACGACAACGTGCGGGTATTCTCGATTTTCTTGGGTTTTGCCGGGCTTCTGATCGTGACCGTGCCAAAATCCAGGCATGGATGATTGAACAGCTTGGTGGCCGAGACCTGAACTTAGCGGACTGGATCGAACGTGGTTTCGGCCAGGCGCGGAAAATGGGCGTGTTTGTTTCTTCAGATAAGATCATGGAGCGCCTTGCCCGCGCTGCCCGCCGGGATTTTCGCGAGAATTTCTTGACGTTGGTGGTATCCCTGCTGTCGATCGAGACGACGGAGCAATTAGAGCGAGCACTCGCGGAACCGTTAGAGGATACGGGCTTTCAGCGGCTGAAGGATGATGTCGGAGCGGCAACCCTCGACAGCGTGTTGCTGGCCGCACGAAAGGCGTCTTTTGTCGAGGAGCTTGGGCTTCCGATGGATATTCTTGGTGATGTCGAACGCGGTTGGATGTTGCGCCTCGCGCGTCAGGTAGAAGGTGAAACCGCCTCTGAAATGCGTCGTCATGCGCCCAAGAAACGCCTCGGACTTCTAGCAGTCTACCTGATGCATCGCCGATCTCAGCTGATTGATGGCCTTATCGACCTGCTTCTGGAGGTAGTGCATCGCTTGGCAACGCGGTCGCGTCGCAAGGTCATTCAGCGCATCGCGGCCGATATCGGCGCGGTTAACGGCAAGGAACGTTTGCTTGTCGAGATCGCCATGGCCGCATTGGATCATCCGGATGGTCGTATTGAAGATGTCATTTTTCCTATCGCAGGAGCGGCCAAACTCCGGGCTGTCATCGACGAACATCGCGCCAAGGGCACCTTGGATGCGCGCATCCAGCAGACCATGCGCGGCTCTTACGCCAGTCATTATCGCCGTATGCTGTCCCCGTTACTCAGGGCGCTGCAGTTCCGGTCGAACAATTCGGTGTGGCACCCGATACTAACCGCCTTGGACCAGATCGTCAGGTATGCAGCTTCTGGTCGCCGCGTTGTTACGGAAGATGATATCCCGTCTGGGATCATCCCGGGAAAATGGCGCCAAGCCGTCATAGATGAGCAAGGTCGGGTCAACGTCGTGTCGTTTGAACTTTGCGTACTGACACAGCTGCGAGATCGTGTCCGCGCGAAGGAAATCTGGATTGAGGGTGCGGACCGGTACCGCAATCCGGATGATGATCTACCGGGGGACTTTGCCGAGCGCCGAGATGCTTACTATGCCGATCTTGGGCTGTCACGTGACGCGCAGAGCTTTGTCGCGGGCGTGAAGGCTGACTTGGTACAGGAACTTCACCTTTTGAATGCGACTTTGCCGGACAATGACAAGGTGCGCTTGAGGTGGGGTGGAGAGAACCGGATTTCCGTAACGCCGCTGACGCCAGCTCCGGAGCCGACTGGTCTGGCGGCTCTGAAAGCCGAGGTTGCCCGGGCGTGGCCGATGACCGGGCTTTTGGATGTTCTTAAGGAAACTGCCCTCGACACCGGGTTTCTGAACAGCTTTCAGACTTCGGCCAGCCGGGAGGCTTTGCCAGCTGCCGTGCGAGATCAACGCTTGCTGCTCTGCCTTTACGGTTTGGGAACCAACGCGGGCTTGAAACGCGTGGCTGCTGGTTCGCCTGATGTCAGCTATGACGAGCTCTTGCATATTCGGCGGCGGTATATTGATCCTGCGTCCCTCAAGGCGGCATGTGCGCAGGTTGCCAGTGCGACACTGGCAATTCGCAACCCGGAGATCTGGGGTACGCCGGGCACAACATGTGCCGGAGATTCCACAAAATTCGGAGCTTGGGATCGCAATCTGATGACCGAATGGCACGCACGCTATGGTGGGCGTGGCGTCATGATCTACTGGCATGTCGAGCGGCAGGCGACCTGCGTCTATTCACAGCTGAAACGATGTTCGTCTTCCGAAGTGGCTGCCATGATTGAGGGCGTCTTGCGGCACTGTACAGACATGGAAATTCAAAGACAGTATGTCGATAGTCACGGACAAAGCGCCGTCGGCTTTGCTTTTTGCCATCTTCTGGGTTTTGAACTTGCGCCACGTCTGAAAGCTATCGCGCGGCAAAAACTAGCTCTTCCGAGTACGGGTATGCGAGGGCAACTGCCCAATCTGTTGCCAATTCTATCTGGCGTGATCGATTGGGGGGAGATCGAACGCCAATATGACGAAATGGTCAAATACGCCGCGGCCATGCAGCACGGAACAGCTGATCCCGAAGTCATCCTTCGCCGGTTTGCTCGTTCCGATGTGATGCACCCCACCTACAAGGCACTGGCGGAGCTTGGCCGCGCCATCAAGACGATCTTCCTATGTCGTTATTTGCGTTCTGAAGAATTTCGCCGGGAAATCCACGAAGGGCTGAATGTCGTGGAGAACTGGAATAGCGCCAACAGTTTCGTATTTTTTGGTAAGGGCGGTGAGATCGCAACTAACCGTGTGCGAGATCAGGAAACCGCCGCGCATGCTCTGCATCTGCTGCAGTCGTCGCTGGTCTACGTGAACACGCGGATGGTGCAATCCGTCTTGCGCAATCCCGATGTGGTCGCGCGCTTGTCCCCTGAGGACTATCGTGGCCTGTCCCCGCTCATCTATCTACACATCAATCCTTATGGCCGCTTTGAGGTCAATCTGGATAAGCGGATCGATTTTGAACAAATGGCCGCATAGAGGCACTTATGGTAAAAAAAAGAACCCCAGGTCCTACGGCTGAGAATTACTCTTGAATATGTCGACCCCGCCCCGTGGCGGGAAATCGAGATCCGCTCGGACAAGACCCTGCCACACCTGCACGATGCCATTCAGGCGGCTTTCCTATGGTACGACATGCACCTGTGGGACTTCGAGATTGGTGACCGGAAATATCAGATGAAAAGCGAGGCCTTCTGGATCGAGCCGATGTTCGGGCCACCCGTGATGGAGGTCACTACGAAAAAGCTGGACTTTTTCCTGAACGCCAAGGTGCCACCGGTGATCTACACCTATGACTTTGGCGATGATTGGGCGCATCGCATTGAGCTCGTCTCAACACGCACGGTTGTGCCAAATGAGCCATTGCCGCGTTTTGTCGGCGGCCAATGGGCAACCCCGCCCGAGGACATTGGAGGCCCGCCCATGTACGAAGTCTTCAAGGAGGCGCA
Organism: Sulfitobacter sp. M22; assembly: GCF_021736025.1. Classification (NCBI taxonomy): domain Bacteria; kingdom Pseudomonadati; phylum Pseudomonadota; class Alphaproteobacteria; order Rhodobacterales; family Roseobacteraceae; genus Sulfitobacter; species Sulfitobacter sp. M22. The sequence continues at coordinate 17,019 of NZ_WMEC01000008.1, forward strand.
GAAGAATACAAACCACCCGGAACATGACTGGGCGAAGAAAGCAGGATACGTTGACTGGGCTCATGATGAAATCCACGCCGATGCTGTCAGTGAGCAGTTCGCGAAACTGCAGAGACAAAAGACACGGCGGACATCACGTTGGGTTATGGAGGGCTAGAGGCGTCATAATGGGTATACCCATGGCGACACCGCGCATGAACACAAAAACCGCCAGAATACATGTTCACTTTGGGTCTGTTTCGAGATAATGAACAGATATTGTCAGAGGCACACTCAAAATGAACACATATCAGGCCAAAATCGGCTATGCGCGCACCTCGACCACCGATCAGAACCTCGATGCGCAGATTGCTGCCTTGAAAGCAGCCGGGTGTGGCATGGTCCGCACCGAGCAAAAGAGTGGTGCCAGCCTTGAAGGGCGTCCCGAGCTCAAAACGATCCTCGATTTCATCCACTCAGGTGAAACGCTTGTGGTCACTCGCATTGATCGGCTGGCCCGCAGCCTCAGTGACTTGCAGACCATCGTCACCCACCTGAAATCCAAAGGCGCGCATCTGGCCGCAACAGAGCAGCCGGTGGACACATCAAACGCCACGGGAAAGGCCTTCTTTGACATGCTCGGTGTTTTTGCCGAGTTCGAGACAAACCTGCGGCGTGAGCGGCAGGCCGAGGGCATTCTCGCTGCCAAGCAACGTGGCGTGTATCGCGGCCGCCTCCCGAAAATCGATATGGCCACCATTCGGGCGAAGCTGACAGAGGGCATGTCGCCTACGGAAATTGCACGCGACATGGGAATATCGCGGGGCACGGTTTATAAAGCAAAGGCGTTGATGTGAAAAAGAACAAGACAAAGCAGCGGTCGCCAACCGCCAAGCTGCCAGCCCAAACAAACACAAAGGTACCGCCGCCGCGCAACCTTACTCCCCCACTCTGCGAGAAGCTGCGCCGGGACATGACGCAAGCGTGCCTCAAGGTGGCGGAGACGCACGGGTTGACGGTTGAAGGTGGCGAGCTGAGCGACATCGATCTGCGTCATGGCTTCGACATTAGTTTCCGCGTCGGCATTCCAATGGAGGACGGCGCGATCTATTCGCCAGACAAAGCGCTCTTTGAAGTTCTTGCCCCACATTTTGGCCTTGAGCCATCTGACTATGGCCGGACCTTCAAGTCACGCGGAGATCTCTACCGGATTGTGGCAATCAATCCCAATAGACCAAAGTATCCGATTAGCACTGAGCGGGTCTCCGATGGGCGCGGGTTCAAAATGCCGGCCGAAAACGTCGTGATGTATCTACAGAATTCAGACACATAACGTTCATGTACTGTTCCAGAAGAAGCCCAAATATGCAGCTTCGGGCCAGCTAGGCCATGTTCGAACGCATGGAGAAAAAGACATTCTCGCAGTTCAATATCAAAGCACCATCGGATCTCTACATTTCACCAAAGCGGTTTCTCTCAATTCTTGAAGCTGTCAACTATGATGTGTCGGAGCGTTTTCTTGAGCAGCACATGACGATTGTTCAAAATGCATGGAAATGCTTCGTTGTTGATAAATATATGGGTGGCGTTGAGATCGAACCGAGCGCGGGCCCAGCGCTCATCTCCGAGTTTTCCGACGGATTTTTGACGTATGGTCCGCAACAGATGACGGATCGTCAGATAGCTTATGCAAATGAGATTTTTGACGACTTGGTCTTCGGACGTCTGCAAGAGTTTGAAGGTGATCAGGATGCTACAGATGACGATGAGAGCCTCGACGATCTGATCGATGAGCTGTTTTACAACGACAGTCCATCGGCCCCTCAAAAGCCGGCACCTAAAAAACGTCCAGCTCGAGCTCGACGCAACGACGCCGCGGTTGTTGATGACTACTATCGCATTGATGCCAAATTTGATGACCTCAAGATCCGTTTTCAAGATCTCATTTTTCAAGACATCAAGGATCCTGGAACAGGCAAGCTCAAGCGCGAGCCAATCTCAGTGTCGGACATCGCAAGCGGTAAATTCGATCCGACAAAATACTCATTCAGAGAGCTTGAGATCGATGAGGACGAATATGGCCTCTTTAATAAATTAGAAGACGTTTTGGGTTCTTTGAGAGCTCGCGTGAACTGATAAAAAGGAAGACAGCATGAGCAGCAAATTTATGAGAAAGCGTCTCGCATCTGTAGAGAAGAATTCTGCACTGAAAGACAGTCGCGGTTACATCCTACGCTATGGCTTGGTTGAGAAGCATGAGTTCGGATCCGACTATGTTGGAAGCATTCTCTTGAGAGATCCGAGAAACCCGCAAATCATTGTTACAGCGTCAGACCTCCGACCCTTGCCATTTCAGAAATCGAGAGAGGGTGATTATCTTAAGACGCTTGGTGTCAACAAGAGACAGATTCCGTTTATCCCGCGAGAGCGTCTTGAGGAATACTATAGCGCCGGCGGTGCAGCTTACGCATATCTAGAAGATGCATAAGTGAACAAAAATATCGATTGTTGAGACAGCTGAAAGCGCGGGGGCGGGTTCTAGAAGTGAACAAAAATATCGATTGTTGAGCCGCCTATTTTCTGAGAATTTGGTTACCTTGCGCTTGAGGCGCTGCGAAACGGCCTCTTTATGAGCTGTCCGAAACAATTTATTTTTTGCTGTCCCCATTACTTCGGACAAAAGAAACCAAAATCCACAGTAAAAGAAACCAAAAATTGACGCTTCAAGCATCATTTTGAGACGTTTTCAGTTCACTATGAGAGATATCAGATTTCATGATGACGTGTCTCGAACCGCATTATGAGATCTTAAATTTCCGCGAAACTTCGAGCTGGTATTCAATCTTCAATACAATTTTGGAGATGACATGAGACTTGAAAGACTATCCGGTGTTCACGATATCAAGACAATTCTTGAGCATGCAAAAGCCTCGATGACTGCGACCGAGGCCCGCTTTTTGACCGACTATCCGAATACAACGAGGGCGCAACGAGAAGCGCTTCGAGAGGAACTTTGGCCGCTGAAAAGGTACGAAGTTGTCATCGAGTTTTGTCTCGCATCCGTTGCCCGCACCGCTGTCGCAGTCGGCATGAGCCAAGGCTTTGACGCACTTGCAGAAATGAAAGATAAGCTGTCGTTTCAGTCCACAACGCGTGAGTTTGCAGATGTGCTTGATAGTATTATTGACGCAATAGAGATCGTCGCAAACATGCGAAACGAGCCAGGCATCCACGACTTCAATATTTCAGATAAGCACCAAGCTGAAAGAGGGCAAAGCTTGCGCTTGCTCAACGAGACATATGACATCTCGAATATTGTCTTGAAAGAGGTGTCAACTGCACCTGAATATCTGCAGCTCGCGATGTTTTATCAAAGCTGTCTTGATGAAACGCTTGAGATGAAAGAGCCGCAGATAAAGCGTATTCTGTCATCTAAAATGTTTGTATGAGAGCGCTTATATCGCGCTCTCAATATAGGTTTCGGTCGAGATGAATGTCTGCCTTAAAAAGTGCAGATGACCGCGTAAAGCGGGGGATAGGACATCCGATTTTTTGCTTTTGATCCGATGGATCGTAGCTTTTGAGCATCCAAATAACGACGCCAGGTCATCGTTCGTCAACTTGAGCTCATCTCGAAATTCTTCCAAATCCGAGCCCCTGTAAGGGGGCAGGGCGTTCAACATAAAATAGACTTCATCTGCAATCATCGCACGATCTCCTTTGATTGAAAGGATATGTGCGACAGCTTGCAACTATCTAGATTTCGAGATCTGATTTCTGACCGCCATTTTCGAGATAGTCTTTGAACCAATTTGGCTTGCGACCTTGACCCGTCCAGGTCTTTGACCGGTTCTCAGGATGCCGGTATTTCGCGGGCAAAGATGAGCGTCGGACTGTCTCTTTACCAAAGACTTCATTGATCGAAAGTCCGTGCTTCGATGCGAGGTCTTTCATCTCTTGCATGAGATCTTTGCGTGCTTGTTCTTCAGCTTTTGTGCGTGCTTTTTGAGCGTTTGCGATCAGCTCATCTAGTTCTTTGAGAGACCATGTTGACAGTTCTTCAGTTGAGAGAATTTTCGTCATTTCGAAACCTATCCTTTGCAAGCTTATTCTTTAGCTTATCCTTTTGCATTGATTTATTATCCACGCAAGCTGTCAACATATTTTGTCAACATAACATTGCTTATGCGTTGGATTTTGATGGCGCAACTATGAGATAATTGGGTCCTATCCTTCGGTCTCGATCATCTCAACTTGCCCTGAAATCCGAGCGCCGCGGCCGGTCGAATGTCGCATGAGCTCTTGATAAGCGGCTTTTTTCTCGTCCGTAGTCTTCGTTGACCAAAACAGATTGACGTGCGTGACCCGCTTGCCCGTTTTTTCCGGAACGACGGTAATGTTAAAGTATGCCAATGCATTGATTTCATTGACAACCTTTTTGATAACGTGCTTGTTTAAGCTCCCAAAAACCTCATATTTACCGCTCTCAATTGCGATAATGTCTCGGAATTCTTCGAGCGTGAACTTCTCATGATGCTTGTATTTCAGATTGATCCGATGACTCACATATTCGTAGAGCGAAATCGAATATTTGCTGTTCAAGTGCATCAAAACCGGAATTTCGATCTGACCCCACGAAATGCTATCTTTCAGCAAATCAACGAGTTCAGCTGGAAAGCGATAGGACAAGACGCCATCTTTTCTTGAGACGCCTTTTTCGACGGTCGGACCCAACATTTGAGTTACGACTTCTTCGTCCAGGGCGTGACTGTAGATAGATAAAAGTGTTGTCTGTAGGCCCTTGATTGCTTGCTTTACGAACTCATTTCCGTTGTGCTTACCTCCGCGCAATTCGGACATGTTGATCGTATAAAGCCGGTCTTTTTCAATGCCTTGTTTGTGTGCATTGTTCCACAGAATCGTGATAGAACGCCGCTCATAGAGACTTAGATCTCGTTGAGCGCGGGCTTTGATAAGCTCAGCCGGCTTCATCGACTTATAGTCGGAGGGCTTTAAATTGATGACAAGTTGTCTGCTCATTCGAAGATGTTAGAACGCTTTTTATGAAAGTGAAACCGCAAAATTCATTTTCATATTTCAGCGCCCAAATCCTTCACATTTAGAAAGCTTGAGGACGGGTCGGACCTGTGGATAACTTTTGCGAAGGGGTCCCAAATTCCTCACATTAAGGGTCGTTTAGCTCCCAAATATGTGCCTTCAATAACCCAAATATGTGCCCGCAATACCCCAATTTCCTCACATTAAACCGCATAATGCTTTGATAAAATGAGGTAAATCAGCCCTGAATCTTGAATCTATGAAAAAGATGAAGGGAATTAGGAGGTTAGATCGAGAGCGACAGACCTCCCAAATCCTTCACATTAAGCGCAACCGACCCCCCTACCCCCAAACTCAATTTTAGATCGAAAGGGGGGTTACCCCCTCTCATAGTCATTCATGAGAACTTCGATGAGCTCGAGATATGAGCGTCTTTCAGCTTTCGCCAATGCTTTGAAACGATCTGCGACAGATTTCGGTCCAGTGACTGAGAATTGAACTTTCGGATCTGCAGCGCTCTCAGACGTCATTTCAGCGCGTTGAGGAGGACCAGGGGGGATATCACCGTCAAACCAGCTTCCACCCCTCTCAGAAGGCGTCTCATAGGCCGTTTCATGAGTTCGAGAGGACTTCGCAGCTGCAGCTAGCCTGACACGCTCAGAAATTTCGGACGGTGTCGGCCCCTGCCCCGCTGTCGAGGTCGCAGCCGCGGGCTTATTGAGGATAGATTTGAACGCTTGTTTTTTCTCAGTCATTGGAATCACCCTTCGCAAGAATATCGGTCAACTCTGACACGACCTGGAACGCATTCTCAGTCGCAGCATCAACGCCGGTGATTTCCGACGGAATATTTGCAAGGCCGCCGCCAAAGTGCATCATCGCGTTGAACGCCGGACGCTCTTTCAGCTCCGTCTTGAACGACGGATATTCCGAGCGCAGTTCAGCATTGATATGAGATGAAAGTTTCGGATTTCCGACTTGCTTGATGTTGTTGAACAGCAGCCGGAATGGAATCTCGCGACGATATGAGAACGAGACCGCTTTGATCTCATCAACTGTGAAAATGGTATCATCTGCAGCTTGCTGGTCGTCTTTGAGAGGCACGATGACCAGGTCCGACTCTGCGATGACAAGAGAGTTGAGTTCGCTTGCATCGCCCTTCGTGTCGATCAGCACATAGTCGAATGTTGCGTCTGCAGCACGAACCATAGGTGCGAGCTCTTTTTTGTCGAGACAGCTTTTGATCGAGATGTTTTCCGGCAGATTTTCGGTCTTTTGAGACCATCTGATCGAGCGTTGCATCTTGTCTACATCGATGATGCAAACGGTTGAATAGCGTGCGAGCTCCGTCGCGATAACGACGCAAGTTGTCGTCTTTCCCGCCCCGCCTTTTGAACTCACAAATGATAGTACCGGCATAGTCTTCCCCTTTTTTTAAGTACGTATCCGTACGTGTGCGAACGTATCAAATCGTACGTTTCGAGAAGCATGTGTGCGAAACAAGGAAAAATGCAAGCATAATGCGTATTAATTCGTATGCGTTCGTATTAATACCTATTCGTACGTGTCCGTACGTACGTACGAGATAGAGCTCCGATAGCTTTACCCTATTTGAGTTGTTCAGATAGGGTAAACAACAGAAAGCATATCTGTTAGATATTTTTAATTTATAAGCATATTGCTTTCTTGTAAAACAAATGATATAACAAATGAGAAAACAAAAAAGGATAGATGATATGACATATAAACAAGCTGCAATCAAAGCTTTCAACGACGACGCGAACGACGAACAGCGCTTGTCGCAGCTGCGAGCAGAATATGCTGCAAATAAAGCGATTGCAGATAGCGCAAAAGAGATGCTCGCACGCGCTCTTTCCGACGCATAATCTGCGAAGAGGGCAGGGGGCCTACACGAGTATGAAATGTTGACAGGTTATCATTAAGTGCCAGGTGCCAGGTGATAGGCCTAATAACGATGGAAATTAGGACGACGCCCCCAGAAAACTGGGGATTTCAAAAAAAAGATAAGCAAAGCGCTTGTAATTCGCACGCGCTTTCGCATTTGCGCTCTCGAACAGTAAAAAACGGAGAGTTCAAAATGAAAAAAGTAATGACAAAAAGACAACAAGACCGCTTGATGAAAGCTCAAGTCAAAAGCGTAACAAAAGCGCTCAAGGATCCGGTCAAGACGGCGCAGGCGGCTGTCATCGCATGTGAAGTCGCAGTCCGACTGTCCGACCGCCAGGCGCTTGCAGATTACATCGAGACTGAGACGTCATCGCCAATCTATCTCATGAATGTATACGTCAAATCGTTGGACGATGTGTCTGCTCGCAAAGTCGCGGTTAGAGGACCGCTCGCACTTGAACAGCATGTGACTGGCCGCAAAATAATGACAGACGTAGAGCCATTCGATCCAGCACGTAACTACTTGTTAGAACAGCACGATGAGGCCCAGCGCGTGCTTGCAGAATCTCGCCGGCTGTTAGCAGAAGTTGATGCCACCCCATTCTCAACCGCGACGCGGGCGGTCGAATTTGATGATGAAATGGATACCAATTTTGAGGTCGAACAGCCAGATTCCGACGGATATTACTCGCCGCTGTCCTTAAGCTAAGTCGACAGAAACCACATAAAAACATGTCATAACTGTCCACCAAGAGGCCTCTTAGATGGGGCCTCTTGGTACTTTAAGGGGTCAGAAAATGACCATTTCCGTAGTCAGCAATAAGACGATCCAGTAATTTCTGCTCGCGTGGCAGGATTGCATCTTGATCGACGAAGCGCCAGTTCCGCTCATAGAGCGCCAGTGCAGTCTCACCATCTACAACAGCACTGTCAGAGATGTTCCAGCAGAGCAGTTTTAGTTGAGGATATTCATCAATTTTGATGTCCACGAAAGCCTCTCGAACAACGTCAACGTCGCACATCGAGTATAGTTAACTTGTGACGATTGCAAAGATGCCAATCAGCTCCCAAGGAGTCTCATCGCGGCCTTTATTTTTGTGAAAAAGGCGGCCGGCTTGCTCGATAACAGGAGGGAAAACGAACAAACCGACCGAAAGACGCAGAGGACTAGGTTGCGTCTTGAGTTGCGACAGACACTGACAAATCGTCGATAAAGGATAGATAGCAAAGAGAAAGAATAGCTGAAACCATATAGAAACCTATTCTATGCGTTTTCCTATAGTCAAAATGACTAATCATTGAAAACAAAGGATAGCTTAAAAAACCTGCGACATGAAAACAACAAGGGAAGGGCGTGGGCCGCTTTTATTGTTGAGACTGTTCTTTATCGTGCGTTAGACATTGCAAAACAACGCTTTACGAAAAAGGAAAACAGGTTGAACAACAGTAAAAATCTCAGCGTAAATCTCAACATTCGGGTTACGCCGGAAATGTTCGATATTCTCAAAAGAGACAGCAAAAATGAGGAACGCACGATCAGCGCGGTCGCACGTCGTTTCATGCAAAACGGCATCGCAGTTCAAGAGAAAGTTGACCAAGTCGGAGGGTCCGAATGATGACAATCCAGCATTTTGAAGATGTCGCAGATGAAATGGTTGCGATCCTGGAAAATATGGCACCGTGTCTGCAAGACGCACTTATCATCAAGAAAGACCGCTTAAAAATTACGTTTTATGTGCGATCTGCACGAGACGTTTTAGACTGCAAATTTTTGTGCGAGTGGGGTCATCACCAGGGCGGTTATCGTATAAATATTGAATTTGGTGATTGCGCTAAAACGTTGAATGAGAACATCGTTAAAGAGTTGATGTGCTTGTCAGATGTTTTGCAGACACGGTATCTCGATCTCGTTGACGGTCTCATTGCAGACGAAGCTACAGTCAACCGGATCTCATACAAATTCTTTGACGAATACTTCACGCAAGATCGCGAGGAAGTCGAATATAAAGAGCAATTGATGCGTCTCGCAGATACTCTTTGGAAATCAAAACGCGCGGCTTGAACGAATAAAGCCCGCGGTATAATTGCCGCGGGCTCGAAGAGCTTAAAGACTGATAAGTATAGTCGTATCTCTATCCTTATCTCTATAGAGCAGTCAAGAATAAAGAGAAAACAATGACAACTTTAAACGATGAGACAGCTGAAAGAATAGCTGCAGGAAATTACATACGAACTGCAAGAGAAGCGCGAAAGTTCACGCGTTTAGTTGTTCAAGAGCATTTGAATTTGAGCGGTACAAGTCGTCTCAAAAGTATTGAAATGGGTCAGACAATAGTTCCGTCGGATGATCTGGAACGTTTAGCAGATCTCTTGAAAATTGACGTCAAACATATGTTGAAGCTGCAGCTATTGGCATTCCGGCCGCAGACCGCCGCGGCTCTCAAGATCGAATTCAATGGGCTTGAGCATGTGTGAAATGGAAATGCGCAGAACGTTCGGTGAGTGGTTGAAAGCTGTCAGAAAGCGTGTCGGATTGAGCCACCTCGAGTTGAGTAGAGCACTCGGACTGATTAACATTTCAACAGTATGTAATGTCGAAAGGGGCGTTAATCATATTCCCGACAATCACATCATGTCTTACGCGGCTGCACTTAAGATTGATCCAGAGATCTTGGCAAAAATGAATATGAAAGCTTTTGATTACACGAGCTATCGAATTCTTTTTGAAGATAGCTGAAACAGCATGCCTAAATCTTGTATTTTGTAAATACATCGCAACTTGCTTGTTAAGCATAGTGCTTACAAAAGGATACAAATATGATGACAGATAACGACAGAGAAAACAGACGCACGCTATCTAACAGCGCTGCACTTGGACGGCATTTGCGCGACCTGAGAGTGAAGGCCGGCCTTACGCAATCGATGCTCGCAAGACATATCGGATATAAGAATGCTTCGATGATCGGCGGCATTGAAAGCGGCAGCCGTGCGATTCCGGTCGCAGACATTCCAACTTATGCTCAGTGTCTTTCAGTGCGGTGCGGTGAACTCACGAAGCTCATTCTACAGTGTCGCAAGCCGGATCTATATCATGCGTTGTTTACAGTTGATGAGGTGAATGACGCGCGAGCCCAAGCCCAAGCCCAGGCGCAAGCGGCAGGGTAGGGGCGGTGTCCGAAAATTGACGGAAATAGTTCGAAGACTATCCATCGAAAAACGGAGAAATCGGAGAGCCTGGAAAATGATGACTGTAGGATTTGTAGTAAATTACACTTTACACGCTACAAATCCTACACTTCTCCGTCCACATTTTTGGCGAGAAACATACCCCTAACCCCGAAATCAGCTTTTTAGGCAGTGCTTATATACAGCACCGACAGGCATGAACTTTCGCCATATAAATAGGGTCTTTCACGATATAAGACTTAAAGTCATCCCCCTTTTTATCCCCGTTTTCATAATTGCGCTAATTGCAAAAATTTTTCCCTTATTTCTATAGCAATTAATTAGTTTTTGAAAAAAACTTTGAGAAAACTATTGCAATAAGTAATATACTTACCAATATGATAAGTATGACAACAACAAAGGAATATACAGATGTCAAAAAGAGTTAAAAGGTTCAACGCAGGTGCATTGCAGGGCGTTACGTTTAGTCCGAATACAGAAACATTAACGTATAGAAATTATTCGAACACAGGTCGCACTCTAAAAGTTTTTAAAATGTCCATGAAAACGGAAAGGTTCGAAGAGCTTGAAGATCAGATCGATTCAGAAATCGGATACTGTAATTCTCTTTACTTCAACGCAAACGCAGCTGAAATATTTCTGATTAGAGCCGGCGTGTTTGAACAGATGGAATATGAAGAGATGAGCTATGGGGCGTCAAGATAATGAGCAAAGTTGATAAATTCAGCATCGATCATGATGACAGCATTTTCCTGAAACGCCGGTTCGGAGAGATCTTGAAAGTTGAGCGCTTGAATGTCGGTCTGTCGCAACAAGAGCTTGCTGAAAAACTTGGCTATAAGAGCGCGGCCCAAATTTCAGCAATCGAAAGCGGGGATAGGCAGATCCCACATCGCGACATTGTTCGGTTCGGTCTCGCAGTCAAAGTCCAGCCAAGCACTATTGCTTTGATGTTGTTGCAGTTCAGATATCCTGCACTTCAACATGCTCTCAGTTTGCCTGAATTTGATCTTGATGATCCGAATAATCGCTATGAGCTGTTAGACGTGTTCAACATCAAAAAACGCATCAATGTGCTGTAGTACCGATGAGAGCTGCGACGGTCTCAAGATTCATCCGACAGTCTTGACCCGCGGCTCTCATTTCTTCGACCCATGCGAGAAATTGCTTCTCAGTTTTGATCTGACCTGGAACGGGCTCGGTCGCACATCGCATGAGATAGTCAGGCACGGGGGCAGGGGGCTTAACGCAAGCTGTCAACGTAGCCGCGCAAAAGAGGAGATAGATCGCGGTCTTGATGATTTGATATCGCATTTTCAGTCTTCTCTTTTTGAACCCTCGCCTTCGTCCTTTCAGCATCCCGTTTTTCGAAAGCTCTCAGAGTAGTCTCTCGTGCACGATTTGCCTTTTTCAGGTCCAGTCGCACCTCCCGTGCATCTTTGAGCATCAGGAAACCCGAGAACGCGAGAGAGGTCGCAATGACACCGAGGATGGCCCAGCGCCCGCGCTTTGAGAGTGCGAACGCAAGCATTATTCGGACGGCCGCTTTGACAGCGTCTTGAGATCAATCGCACCGATTGTCTGATAAAGACCAAGCACAGCTGCAGACGTCAAAAACGCCCATGTCAGAGCCGTCTCAGCTATCTCAGCGTCCGGCCGCTCAACAAGTACGTACAAGATGACACCCGCGCAAAACGCAAGCACCAGGTCCGACCTGCGACGGGTATATGATCTCTTTTTAGCTTGCATCATCTGCGTTCCAAAGATCGATTTCGTGCAGCCGTCGTCTCTCAAGTCCAGTCAACTTCACGCCTTGCTGAAAAACCCAACGCATGAGTTGAGCCGGCACCTCATCGTGTTGACCAGCGTTCAAGACTTTCAAAAGAGTTGATGACGTAAAGTTCGGACGTCCGACGTTGAACATGAATGAAACGAGAGCATTGAACTGTCCTTGTGTCAGATCGACTTTAACGAGCTGTCGGACAGCTGTTACCGCCCATTCGAGATCTTGAGACAACAGTTTTTCAGCTGTCTCATATGTAATGCTTTCGCCAAACGCGTATTCTTTATTCTGACAAAGATGACCCCATCCGATTGTTACGAGACCGCGCTTTCGTTCGTTGTCGGTCGCGAAGTAGCCCTTCAATCGCAAAGCTTCGAACGACTTCAAGCTGTCGAAAGCGGTGAACTCAATGTTGAACGGACTTGTCGGAAATACCTTTTTTGGACACTCGAAACCGTCCTTTGCAGGAGGAAACATGCGTTTTAACAGGTCAACAAATTTGCTCATTTCGGCACCTCCAGGAAGAATTTGACGGCTGTCGTAATGCCGGCCGCGGTCGCACCGGATACTAAAAATGAGATGACCGAAATCTTGCCCGCAGCATGGTCTTTGACGCTCTCAAGCTTGTCGACACGTCCTTCGAGCTCTTTGAAGCGGCGGCCGTGTTCGTCATTTGAGCTGTCAAAACGCTCCAACAGCATGTCTAATTTGGTGCAGACGATTGCCAATGTTTTCACGAGAGACACGTAATCACTGGAACTGATATTGTTGCTCTTTTCTTCCATTAGGCGGCCCCTTCGAGATCAGAGACACGCGCTCTAAGTGCTTGAATTTCTTGAATCATCATTGGAATAAGAGCGGTGGAATCCACTTGCCAGGGGTTCTCTAGATCATCGCTGGAGATCGCCGGATCATCGCCGACTTTGACGGCTTCAGGGCAAACTTGATGGAGCTCTTGCGCAATGAAAGCGCGGTTCACGACAGACTGAGATTTCTTGTATTTGAATTTTCGAATACGAATATCATCGATACAGCTTTCGAATTCTGCATCTTCAATATCTTCTTTCAGACGCTCATCTGAGACAGAATTCAGTGACAGCGTAGTGCCATCCCACGTGATTGAGCCGTTCAGCGAGCCAGTCCACGAATTGCCACGGAATGACATATACGTGTCAGTGCCAGATCTGGTGCCGAATTTCCGAATATTGATAGCTTCAGCATCATTGACGTCATGAATCATCCAGAGAGCGCCGTTATCGCTCATCCGAAAGCGCTCAACGCCATCGAATTTAGATACTAGAGCATCGCCAAAATATTCCTGGCTAAAGCTTAAAGTAGAGCTCGAATATGTGAATTTGCTGACATCGCCGGTCGACGCATTGCGTGATATCGCGCTTGTTTTAGCAGTATTCGCATCAGCTAAATCTTTAACCCGCTCTATAGCTTGCTGCACATTCGAAGTTGACCCAAATTCTGTGCGCTCGTCATCGTATGGAACTTTATTCGCCGGCCTGTTTGCGACAGCGTGCAGCTTCTCGATAGCGGTTTGCACATCGCCAGCTGCTAGAAGCGGGTCGGTCGTATCATTGTACGAAATCTCAATCGCGTTCAGATTTTGGAATGCGTAATCAAGCTGATAGAGGGCGCTTTTAATCGACGAAAAGCCGGCTCCTGAGATCTTCTCAAGATCAGCCATCTCTTGATTATCAAAGAGACCGCCGCTCCAATACGCATCGATCATTGTCCACGCATTATCGCCATCTGTCGTGTCGCCACCACCGCCCCCTGTCGGACGCGCCGCAAGCTCATCGAGGGCTCCAGCAACATCTGTCGCAGTGAGGTCACCACCAGCTGTATATGCGATATCCGACGCATCTGAGAGGGGTGCAGGCAGCGCCTCAACCTTACCGTCCAGCTCGTCCAGGGCCGCTTGAACGTCATCTGCAGCCAGGCTTGAGGCCGCGTTGTCAAAAGAGACGTCAGATGCAACAGACGCGCCTCCACCGCCGCCGGTCGGACGGGCTGCGAGCTCATCAACAGCTGCTTGCAGATCAGCTGCAGTCAAGCCGGATGTCACATTGTCATAACTTACATCAACCGCAGTTGACGCACCGCCCCCTGTCGGACGTCCCGCAAGCTCATCAACAGCCGCTTGAACGTCATCTGCAGTCAAGCCGGAGGCCGCGTTATCATAGCTTACATCAACCGCAGTTGACGCACCGGATCCACCGCCGGTCGGCAAGGTCGCATAGAGGACGAAAACGCCGGTGTCATATTGATAGATCGCGCCGCTCGTTGCATTCAAAAAGTAGTCCTGGTTCTCACGAAAACCAGAAGGCGGGTTCGCATCATCCGGATCTGAGGTCGCGACTGTCAGAGCCCCGCCGCCGCTCAGTCCAACCGACTGCAGGCTATCTTCAAGAGTTCTAAAGTTGTCATCAAGCTCTTGAGAAGTGAGAGGAAAACCTTTTTCGTCGCGATAAGTAATCATAAGCTAGCCAATTTTTAAAAGAGCTCCGCCCGAAATCTTTCGCGCGATGCGGGCGTTGATAAACGCGGGCGCAATTTCAGGAGCACCGATTGAGGGCTCAATTTTCTTCGGAGTTCGCTCAACTTTAGAATTGCGATGCCCCTTGTTCTTAGGAGCAGGCGTCAATCCCTTATTTATTTTTGATTGATCTTCGACGTAATAAAGAGACATTGATATTCATTACCAAAAAAAGGTTTCAAACAAATTTATAATGAAAGTCCGCTTTCGACTTCGACAGTTGTTTTCAGCGTTATATTGCGCTCAACAACATCTTGAGATGACATCAAATCTTTGAACTCAACTAAGATAGTCGGAGACCATTCCTCGTTTCTCATCGCAGTTGCAACGTCATTTTCAACTTGTGTTGCGAGCTCTTCGTAATCGACAGTTGTACTTTGAATGCCTCGATTCCCGACTTCCGGAGCCCAAGGATCATCCGATTTTTCGAGAACATAAACATTTTCGACTTTACCAGGCGCGACATGGTATGGTGGCTTTACCCATGTCGGACTTAACATAGTGTCATCAAGAGACGGCATTTGATCTGTCAAACGACCGCCCGTCATCGTTGCAGTTTCAACGAGAAATTCGTTCGAGATGAAATTCGGCAGTCCTACACTCGAAACGACCTCAGCTTCGACTGCGACCGGCTGCGAGACAGTGAACGTTTGAGAACTCGGTATATCGATTGAAAAATCGTTCGAGACTTCTTCTTGATAACCAGATTCAACGAATTTCGCGTCAACATATTCACCCTGAAAAACGCTATTTAGCGCGGGTGCAGCGTTGGATACTGCAACAAGCAAAGAGATGTCGCACGACCGTTCCGACCCGTTGTCGTTGAGACTATAGTTAACGACTTTACCATAAGCGCGGCCGCCAGGAATTAGTTCATGAGAGACTTCGATGACAGTGTCTGTTGAGATATCGAGTGCAGGCAAAAACTCCATCGAGAACGAGATTTCAATGAAACGCGACCGCCGTCTCATCTCTGCAGATGCGAGGTGCAGCGCATATTCTTGCGAGCTTTTGCCTGTTGTCTCGGTCAAAAACGTCGGAGATCCTTGATCAACGATTGCTGAAAAAGTCGTCGAGGTTTCAGTCCACTTCGAAAAATCAAAATTGTAGGTAGCTTTATGATTTTCACGAGCGTGATACCGTCGACCGCCGTACATGACACTGTCTGCAAATTGGTATGTTTTGAAGCGAACCCATTTCTCAGTTTCGTTGTCGACAGTCACGTCCGACGCAACAAGATCAGGCAGCGTTTCAATCAGACCGCTATGACCAATGATGCTTGAATGATCTGCAATTGCTTCAACAAAACAATGCTCAACGCGACCTTGCGTGAACAGATAATGCACTGAAAACTTCTTGTATGCGACATGCCATTTTTCGAGATAAACAGGAACGACAACAGACTCAGAAAAACCGAAATGCGTATTATACGTGCTTCGCGGCTCTGTTCGATCAAACGTTCGATTGTCTCCGATTTGACCCCCTCGATGCGCAAATTTTTGAACATCTAGAATAGTATAACCTTCCGCATTTGGCATGAAATCGACGCCTGGTAAGGCTTGCAGGATGTATTCGGGCGTCAACGTTTCGATGCTAATTGCGCCGTTTACTCCAAGCCTTTCGTTCAAAACCGGCGCAAGATCCATGATGCCTTCGCGCCTTTGAATCCATTCAACATCAAACTTTTGGACAACTTTTTCCGGAGGAAGTTCACCCAGGCGCAGCGACAATGAGCCCTCGAAAATCTGCGAGCTTGAGACTGCAAGAGCGCTGTCCACATCAACTATAGACGCGGGCGCAACATCGTCGGACAGCTTCAAATCTCTTGTGCGACGATCAACATAGTAATGACACGCACGACCGCGAATGAGATCGTCGTTTGTAGCTTCTTCAAGATCGACAAAAAGAGGGTTCAACTCCCCCGTTTCTTGCAGCGTCAAACCGAGTTCGCGCAAGTCTTCAGCTGTCCGCGATGCAAGGATCTCAAGCACGATATATTCACCCAAGAGCTCGGTCGGAATGCCGGTGATTGTGCCGCGAAAAATCAATTCAGGTTCACCGCGGTCGTCGCATG
Source organism: Sulfitobacter sp. M22 (assembly GCF_021736025.1). Taxonomy (NCBI): domain Bacteria; kingdom Pseudomonadati; phylum Pseudomonadota; class Alphaproteobacteria; order Rhodobacterales; family Roseobacteraceae; genus Sulfitobacter; species Sulfitobacter sp. M22. The sequence goes on from NZ_WMEC01000008.1 coordinate 33,555, forward strand.
AAATCAAGACATGAGGTTTCTCAATCGACAGGATTTCAGACACGCCAGGGTTAAGCGTCTCAAGCTCGCATGACGCATACTCGCCTTCTCTTTGAGAGATGTTGACCGAGAATGCTTCAAGGTCTTTGACAGCGTGCAGGGCGGCGTCAAAAGGCGTGTCCACATCATCAACGAATGCTACAAAATAAGACATTAGACTTCTTCCGCTTCGAGAGACCAAGATACCGATCCGGAGATTTCGGACTCATCTTGCGTCCAGCTCGTGACCATAACGGACATTTTCGGACGGTACTTGATATAGAAGTCATCGTCGGATGCTTGAAAACGCACTGTCGAGCTCGTCAGATAGAATGTCGCAATTTGAGACCCATTGCCCCTGGAAATCTCAACAGACCCATTCAGCGGCTCTCGTGCGAGCTCAACTGAGATCTCCCCGTCAACATTTTGCCACCCGTTGACCGGCCGTTGTTCAAAATGCGTCAAAAAGGAAAACGGAACGATTGATAGAATATCGCCAGGCCAAAGTTGACCGAGAGCAGGGGCCTCAACATCGGAGCCCGAAACGCTTAAGCGGTATTTCCGAAAGTTCGGACTTGCGACTGAAACAAGTCGTCCGTTAACCGTCCGTCGGACAGCTGCAGAACCATCAATCGGAGCCAGGTTTTCCGAGATATCGCGATCCGAAAAATCAGGCAAAAGGCCTGCGAGATCAATTGCTGAAACGCTCATTATCTTTGCCTTATTTGCTTGCGAGCAGCATTGCTGGCCGCCTTGTTGACAGCCGCGACAGCAGCCTTGTCGCCATAAAATGTGTGAGTTCCGCCTTCGCCAGGTAGGACGAGCTCAAGCGTTGACTTCAGGCCGCCTTGTCCGTCTCTTTCGACGTTTTTAAGGTATTTGCTCGCATCGATCTCTTGACGCTTAACGCCAAACATTCCGCCAATTTGGTCGGACGCTGTAATGCCATTGATCAAAGACGCGGCTGCAGATTTCCACGTCATGTTGTTTTTGAGAAAGCTCTTTTCGCCGTCTGTAAAACCGTTCGTGGCCTTGTCGTATCCAAACGCACCGAGGCCTGCGAGCTCCTTACGATTTTCATATGCAAACATAGCGCCTGCGACCGGCGCTGCACCGCGTGCTACAAGTTTACCAAACCCAAGGGCTTTTGACGCACCAGATCGAATGACACCTGCACCAGCGGCCGCCGTAGCTGCAGCGCCGGTCGCAGCCCCCGTCGCAGCGCCGGCTGTTGCAGAGATACCGAGCGCGGCTGATAGAGCTCCGAGTGCGAGCTTACCGACCGCGACAGCTTTCGGCAGACCGAGCAAAAGGCTTGTAATCTTAGTCAAAGCCCATATCGCAGCAATCGATTTTACAGCGTTCGTATATGCGTTGTCCGAGCCAAAGAGCCATTTCTGAAACTCTTGGATTTTTTCCCAGCCGGCCGTGATTGCAGGGCTCAACTCGTCAAATGCTTCTTTGATGAGTTTCATCTGCGTTTTAAGCCACGCAACCGCGCCCTCCGGATCAATGAGTGCAGATCGGCCGCTCAAGACGTACCATAGATCTTTCAAAAACGGGGTCTGTCTTAGCAATTCGTCAATGCTACGAACCAGGCTTTCGACCGCTTTTTCATCGCCGCTCATCGCATCATAAAGCTTACCGAAAACCGGTTTCACATTTGATATGATAAAGTTAGCAAACGAACGGAACTTGTCTTGAATGCCGTCAAGCACTTTGACGAAACCCTTGGCCGCAGACATCGTGCTTTTTTCAGGTAAAAAGTCGAGTGCGTAACCGCTTGTGACTTGCTGTTGATCGATGTCTTCGATGCCATTTCGCGTGATCCGACGCGCGACAGTTGCAGGCTCGTTTGCAGTAATCTTGCGACCAAAGAGCTCGCCGGCCGTGTTCTCTTCACCAGAAACGACCATAAATGCGAGCGCAAAATCTCTCAGTGCTTTGATGCCTTCGCCCAGTCCTGTCTTGATGCCAGATCCGACGCCGGAAAACTTTTTAATGAGCATGCCCGCCCCGCGGCCGGCGGCCTGAGTAATATCAACAAGAGCGCCAAAACCAGTGTCAGAACGAGCGACAGATCCGACCTCAAAAACGTTTTGTACAAACCGTGTCAGCAAACCGAGCAGACGCTCAACGCCGCTTGCAAAATTGTCTACGATGAGACCCCTGTTTCTCTCCAAGATTGTTTGAACTGTGCCAAAAGCCTTTGTAAATGCGGGATAAAGTCTCAGAGATACGGTTTTCCAAAGACCTTTAATTGTGGCCGTAACCGCATAAAGAGACTTACTGAAAGCTTCAGTTCTCAAGACCTCTTCTCGAGAGACAATTTGACCTGAATCTCGGACAAGTCTTGCGCGTTCTGCAAGTTCCCGATTGCTTGCATTCAGCATTGATGCGAGCTTCTCTGCATCGCCACCGATTAATTCTTGAGACAGCCACGATCTCTCAGTGTCCGATGAAACCTTTTTCAGGTTTTTCATCACATCGATAAAAACTGCACCGGTATCTCTAACATTCCCCTTCGCATCGCGAACAGAAACGTTGATGCGATCAAAGAACTCTTTGACACCCTCGCCAGCTGCGGCGCGGCCCGTTTTATCCGCGAGATCTGCGAGAGCGCCGCCCAGATCGTCAGCTTCCATACCGTATGATTCAGTAATGCCCGCGAGCAGAGAAAATGTCTCAATACTAGTCGCACCGGCTTTTGATAGTCGTTCGAGTTGAGTAATATTTCGAGCATTCGCAGCGACACCCGCGCCCGTTGCGATCAAGCCGGCAGGTAGTGCGAGTGCGACGCCTTTGACCGCGGCTTTAATTTTATTGATGCCAGCCCCAACCCCTCTTGCGAGAGCAGCCCCGCCTTTGGCCCCTGCTCTCGCAAGGGCAGCTGAAACCCTGGTTGCTGCTTTAGATATAGTCGCAAGCGAAGATCCGACCCGCTTTGCGGTTGCAACAATCGCTCTGTCGAACTTATTCGTCGCAGAAGTAGCACCCTTCAGAGCTTTCGATATCGTGTTTCCCGCCGCTTTGAACGGCGCACTTACTTTCTCTGCGGTTTTACTAAGTTGGTCTCCTACCTTTATGAGGTCCTTACGAATTTTAATTAAACCGTCGAGCTTGAGCTTTACGCCGATAGACTCCTGAAGTTTGCTCATCTTAGATCAACTTTCCAATATATTCTTCGAAATCTTTTGCTTCAAAATCTGCAGAGCGGGCTGCGATTGAAGCGTCATGCAAGCGGGCTTGTCGGAGCTTGAATTGGTTGAGATGAAACCAAACGATCTGTCGTGGACTCATGTGATATGCGTTCTTGACGCCGCCCAAATAGAGCTCTGTCGCAATCGAAAACATTTCTTCGAGAAAGGTCTTTGGGGCGGCTTTGGCAGTCGGGGTTTTCCCAAACTGCCAGGGTTCTTTTACGTTTCCGTCAACTCTTCGTTCGTCTCCGGCTCTTCGTCTTCGTCCACGAATTGCTCTATGATCGGTTTGAACTTTCCCACTAGGCCTTCGACACCTCCTGGCATCGTAATCTTCAAAGTTTCCGAAATTATTTCCGCCTTAAAATCGTCAGGAAGTT
>NZ_WMEC01000009.1:0-39837 GCF_021736025.1 Sulfitobacter sp. M22
AAGATCCTGTCCTTTGATGTTGGGATTCATGTTGGCTTCACTGAATTCAGCATCTTCATCGCAAACGAAGGCTTCGCCGGAAATGCGATCATCATCGGAGTGCATGATATCTTTTCCCGACAGCTTGCCGGAGAAGGCGACCAAAGCACGAATTTCTTTGTATTGAGGATTGGCCTCAATGAAGGCGTCGAAGGCTTTCTTATATCTGACCGCCGCCGGCCTCGAGCTGGTCACAACCATAGCCTTGGCATTGCCATCAAGGAGGTGAGCTACGTTCTTTGAGAAATGCTCCATGATGAACCGCACCTTTTGAGTCACGTTCGTCGGGTGCAGATTCATCCACCGAGCGAGGGCCCGCTTTGCCGATTTTCCATCAACGCGCTTTTCATCGACCATTCTCTTGCCGAGATTGAAGGCGGTCTTGTAGGGGAGGTAGCCTTGAAGGACGTCCATGATGAAGCCTTCGTCAATGGCCTGTCTCATCTCATACTTGTGGAATGAGGCCGGCAGGTTGCCTTCGCCGGTGGGCTGAGAAGGATCCGGCCGACGGCCGAAAAGCATCATGGTGGAATGCTTGGGGGTCGCAGTGAAGGCAAAATGCGAGATGTTTGATGGCCTCACGCGGCTCTTCTGGATCTCTTCGAGCAGCTGCTCGACGGTCATGCCGGCCATATCCCTGTTGGATGACATGGCCAGAGTTGCCTGCAGCTTGGAGGCCGTGCTTCCGGTTTGGGAAGTGTGCGCTTCGTCGATAATGACTGCGAACCCGCGATCCTTCAAAGAGGATTCCGTGAGGATGGCCTCCATCGCATGTGGGAATGTTTGAATGGTCACAACGATAATCGGAGTGCCTTTCAAAATAGCTTCAGTAAGCTGCTGGTTTTTAGGCTTTGAAGAGTTTTCCCGGTCAATGGCTGCGATCAAGCCTTCCTGGTGATCAATCTGCTGAACTGCGTCCTGCAGCTGGCTATCAAGGACGTTTCGATCGGTAACGATGATAACGGTATCGAAGATAGACTTGCCATCATCCTTTCGCATTTTGACCAGATCATGGGCCGTCCAGGCGATGGTTGATGTCTTTCCAGAGCCGGCGCTGTGTTCGCACAAGTAGGCCAGACCGGGCCCGTTTTTCTTGGCATCCGCGGTCATTTGATTGACGGCATCAAGCTGGTGGTAGCGGGGGAAGATTTGGGTTTCCTTGACGGACCATTTCCCTTTTAGGTCCACCACATCTTTCTTTTCGACATAGACAAAGCTGTGGAAGATGCGAAGCCATGCGTCGGGCTGGCAGATCTTTTCCCAGAAGTAGGCGACAGGGTATTCACCGTCATCTCGCGGAGGGTTTCCGCTACGCCCCTCATGCCCCTGATTGAAGGGCAGGAAGAAGGTGTTTTCGCCGGCAAGCTTCGTCGTCATCCAGATCTCGCTGTCTGACATGGCAAAATGCACGATGGCGCCGCGTTTGAAGGTGAGAAGGGGATGCTTACGCTTAGTTCTCGGCTCAACGGGGAGCCGGTCCTCAATATACTGCAGTTTCGCGGTTTCAGCCGATTGAGTGAAGTCGGTCTTCAGTTCGACGGTGGCGACTGGAAGGCCGTTCAGAAAGAAGCCCAGATCAATCGCATCCTGATGTCCGTGTTTATATTTGAGCTGCGGCACGACGCGGAGCCGGTTGGCGGCGTAGCGGTCGATGATCTTTTGGTTTCGTTGGTCTTCAGGGGCAGCCTCGGACATATCGATTTGCCCGCATCCCGCGATGGCGAAGCCGCGACGCAGGACATGAATGGGGCCATTCTTTTCCAGAGCCTTTTCGAGGCGATCCATGAGGACTTTGCGAGCTTTGTCGCCATTCATGGCGACGAGCCTCTCCCATTTGGACGGCTGGGTAGCCTTCAGCCATTCCTCGATGTCCTCGGGATAGAGGGCGTGATCCTGATCGTAGCCGGCGGAGGAGCCCAAGAGCCAACCCTGCTCGGTGAGCTTCTGAACTATGTAGGCTTCGAGGTGCTTTTCGTGATGCAGGTCGCTCATGCCGCGCTCCTTACGTCGATTTTACCGGTGACAGCGGCAGTGATGAGAGCGGATCGCTTCTCTTTGAGCAACTCGATGCTGCGTTGCGTCTCACGGATAAGGCCGTCGATACGAGCGGTTTCGCGGTCGATGGCCTCCATGATCCTATCTTGCTCCTCGCGGGGAGGGACCGGCAACGGAACAGGTGCGAAGCGGATAAAGCGAAATCGCGGGGCACGCTCGCGCACCGACGGACAGAGAATAAAGATGTAGTTTCGAAGCGCCATGCACCGCAACACCATTGCGAAATAGTGGCAGTTTACGTTGTTATCGCGGGGCGTGCAGACAGCATATTCTCCGGTGGCCTTGCCTGTATCCTCTGACACACCCACCGCACCTGCAAAAGCATCCATCGTATGGATTACGAGATCGCCCTCATGTATGCGCTGATACCCCACCTCTTTTTCCGCGAAAGTGTATCCGCCCGTTCGTCGTTTTGATCTCAGGCAGACTTGTCCATCCCTAAATGCGGTGATGATGCCATCATCTTCTTCGACAGGGCGGGCCATGTTATTAAAGAGATGCTTGGCTTTCTTGATATGCCAATGCGTGGGCACGTCGCCCAGCCAGTCCTGCCCGGATGGCTTTAGCGGCGTATCCACATCGAGTCCCTTGGTGACGGCTCGTGTAATCTCAGCTACCCGTTTTTCCCGCAGCAGAGTGATGAAGCTGTTCTTCTCAGAGATCAGATCGTCGATGCGGCGGGTTTCGCGGTCGAGGAACTTGGCAATGTTCGCTTGCTCCAAGGCATCAATGTTTGGAACCGGAAACTCAAGCAATTCTGATTGGTTTAGGTTCTGTCGAATACCTCCTCCGAGGCCATTAAAAATATTACCTAAGTAGGCGGCATAGAAGTACCAGTAGTAGAATTCCGGAAGGACTTTATCTGACTTCCTTGTCAGCCGAATGTAGGCAGGGCTCATAATCCCGCGCCGGGGAACGAGACCAACGCGGCTCGTCTTGATGTTCTGAAGATCAATCAGCTTGAATGCGAGGTCGCCCTTCTCGAATATCTGATAAGAACCATAGTCTGACGACTGTAGACCTTCGTTATCTTCAAGCGATCGATCTATTACGCCACGCATAGTCAAAGCCAACCTGTGACTTTCCTTCATTCCGGTGTTCGGGCTTTTTTCATAACGAAAAAGATGCTTTGCTGGAACGGTATCCCAAAGAGACGTGCCAACAAAATCTTCAAGAAAGTCGCGTGCCTTGCTCATTCTGTCACCTCTGCAAGCATAGCCGCAATGCGTTCTTCCACCGCATTCAGCTCCGCATCGATCTCTTCCAGATCGCGTGGCGGCTGATATTCATAGAAGTACCGGTTGAAGTTGATCTCGTATCCGACGATCCCGACGCCTTCATCAGCCTCATCCTTGTAGGTCTCGTCGATGTATGCGTCTTCGGCGTGGGGCAGAACCTCGGTGGCGAGGTAGTCTTGAATGTCAGTCGCAAGCGGCACATTCTCAAAGTCGGTCATATCGTCATCAGGGGTGACCTTGCCCTTTTTATCGATTACAGGCTTTAATTCAGGATCGCGCACACCGAAGGCAGCCCGCAATGACTTGATCAGTGCTGCGTCAAGCTTACCGAGTGCCGTATCCTTCTTGGCCGCATCCTTGGCAAAGGACTCGACCCAGTGCCAATCATGCTCCGAATTCATTTCTTCGCGCAAAAGGTCAGTCCAAGCCGACTGCTGCTCCTCGGAGCGCTTGGCCCAAGCCTTCTCTTCAGCCAGCTTCTCGAAGCCTTCGTCAGAGATGACGATCTTCTTGCGCAGAGGGCGCAGAACCTTGATCCGGCGATAGCCGAAGTCTTGCGCGTCCATAATCAAGCTCTGCTTTGACGGCTCGCAGTCCGAATACATGGCTACGATCTCGCGGATCTGATCATCACTGATCTTGCGCCGCTTGTTGCCCTCGCTCTTGCGGAGAGGTTCGTACATCTCGGTCGCATTGATCAGCTGCACCTTGCCCTTCCGATGTTCGGGCTTCTTGTTCGACAGAATCCAGATGTAGGTGCCGATGCCGGTGCGGAAGAAGATTTCCTGCGGCAGCGCAATGATGGCCTCGACCACATCGTTCTCCAGTAGATGCCGGCGGATCTCAGATTCCCCCTGCCCGGCACTGCCGTTGAAGAGAGGAGAGCCGGACAGAACGATGGCCGCGCGGCCGCCACCTTTCTCCGGGTCCTCAAGCTTGCTCAGGAGATGCAGCAAAAAAAGCATTGAGCCGTCGCTGACACGGGGCAGCTTTGGGCCGAACCGGCCTTCAAACTTCTGTTCCGTGTGCTCTTTGACCACATCCTTTTGATCCATTTCCCACTTCTTACCGAACGGTGGATTTGAGACGCAGTAGTTGAACTTTTCGTTCGCCAGCTGATCGTTTGACAGGGTGCTGCCGAGCTTGATGTTCTGTGACAGATCCCGGCCGGGGTCAGACGGGATCGTCTTCAAGAGCATCGACGCCAGAGCAACCGCATGAGTCTCAGGCTCGAGTTCCTGGCCGTATGGTATGATCGTCGGCGCATTGCCGTAGCGGTCCCGCAATGTGTCAACGTGCTCCATACCGTCCGAAATGAAGCCACTGGTACCGATTGTCGGATCATAGAGTGTCGTAATGAGACCAGGATTGTTGACAAAAATTTTCTCGTCTGGGGCAAGCAAAAGCTCAATTGCAAGATGAACCACATCGCGCGGTGTCATAAAGTCTTCTGCAGCTTCGTTTACTTCGGCGCCAAATTTGCGAATTAGATGCTCGTAGACGTTCGACATCGTCCGCTCAGGAACGGTGTTCGGGTGCATATCGATCGCTGCGAAGTTTTGGCAAATCTTGTAAAGAACACCGCCGCGATCCATCCGCGCAATTGTGTTGGCAAAGTCAAACTGCTCAAAGATCACTCGAGCATTAGCTGAAAAACTGGAAATGTAATCTTCCAGGTTTTGGCGGGTCCGGGTCGCCCCAAGGCTTCCCAAGTCATAGTTGGAGGTATTGTAAAAGGGGTAGCCCGTGATTGGAGGCAAAATGAGGTCCATGTCGACGCCCTGATTGGCCATCGCTTGATGAGTTGATGCAACCTGTGTCCTGGTAGGCTCAAGAACGCACTCAAGACGTCGAAGCAGGGTAAAAGGCAGAATAACTTTACCGAAATCAACGTGTTTGAAATTGCCCCAGAGGACATCGGCATTCTTCCAGATGAAGTCTGCGAGCGTTGCGTTGTTGCTGTTTGTGTTGGTCATAGGCCCTGAATATATTGATATGTGAATTTGTTTGGTCTCTTAGGATATTGGTCCAGACCGGGATGAACGAAGAAGATTTGCCGAGGAAATGCAGAAACGCTTACCCCTGCCATCCTTGAAGTGCGTCGTGAGGCCATGATGCGTCTCGCTCACGGTCAATATCCTCAAGAAGCAGCCGAACTTGGGCTCGCTTATCTTGTCGCTTTTGGAAGGCTGCCTCGATAGCCGCTTTCTCTTCGTCAGAGGGAACCGGAACCTGGAACTCTTTGAGGTCCTTGATGGCAATGGTTTGGATTGCGGCTCCCACAGCAAGCGAGCGCAGGGATGTTTTCACTGCATCGCTTGAGAGAAACTCAAGAAGAGCGACCCCGGAAACCTTACTCTTCTTCGGGCGAAGGATCATGAATGATTGGCCGGCAGTCCAGAAGTGGCTGTCATCTTCCATTGGAACATCACTTGGGACCAAAGCGGCCGTGCCAATTGTCCCTTTCACGGAAAGGATCACATCGCCCGGCTGAAGCCGCTGTGCGCGAGCTTTCCTGAGTTGAGGCCGATCGAGCAGAAGCTCTTTCTTGGGAAGAGGCAAGAAGTCATTGTCTCCAATGTCAGCAGGTGCTGCTTCACGAATAATGACATCGCCATCATCCCCTTTGCCGATAGATACTGGCCGGATGAGTTCGACCACTTCCGCAAGCGGGAGAGTCTCTCTGTTGTCCAGAAACCGCTCCAGGGCAGCCACTGCAGGTGGAATAACATATCGGTCCAAGCTTAGGATGTAGTCCTTATCCCGGATCTCAGAGATAGAGGCCTCAGCAATGGCCTCATCATCCTGATGAGAGGGATGTGAGATTGCCTCAAGCCAAGAGCTCTCGGGTTTGACTTCAGGCCTGCCCCGAACGGTCTTCCCTGCAAACTGAGGAGATCCAAGATTAACAAAGCGAACAGTGTCACTTGCGCTTCGTTTTGGTCCTAAGACAAGGATGTCACTGGCGATGCTGGAGGCATGGAAGAGCATTCCAGCCGGAACTGACAGGATGGCTTTGAGGCGACCGGATTCTACGAGCGCTTCCCGCGCAATAGGCTCTACACCCACACCTCGGAACATTGCACTACTGGCGACAGATACAATCACGGTATCAGTCGGCGATACTTGAGCATCTGCGAGAGCCACAGCTTCGCCACTTAGGCGTCGAGGTCCGTCATCACGGCCAAGGATATCCAATGCTTCCAAGCTTAGCTCGGCGGACGAATGAATTTTAGAGCCGAACGGAGCCATGATAATTTCTGCGTCGTATGCCTCATCAGCGACCCTGTTAAAGGGCTCAGCCATCACGACTTGAAGAGGAACTTCCAAAATGAAAGCCATCATCTTGGCCATGTCGCAGACCTCAGAATGACGATCTACAAAACGTACAGTCGACCCTTTGGAGGCCATCATCAGTGCAGGGTGCAGAGAGCTGGTGAATGCGCAGCGCACAGTGCCTGGAGTGCCGGCAAGCTCGGTGATGCGCTTGGCAGGCAAATATCCAATCCAGAACCCAGTCTCCCGGCTCTGATAGACACCCATCATTTCATCTATAGCCGCAAGCTTCTCGGAGTTGGGGATTGCAAGAAACCGGGAACGCGCCTCCTGTAAGGCGTAGTAGCCATCGTCATTTTCACGAAGAGACATCAGCGCGTTGGAAGCCAAGCCGGAATGTTCAAGCTCCATCCCCATGCTCTGAGATATGTCCGCAAGGAGTACGTTCGGCAATTCGGATTGCCGAACGTACCCGGAGACCCCATCAAGTGCGCGCCAGACATCGGCGTATTTGCTCTTCATTTTATTTCAGCCCCTTATTTTCTTGCAGCAACTGATGAGTAACTGTCAGTGCGATAGGTCGTGATGAGTTCTTCTCCGGCAGAGACTACGGTAATTCCACCTTTGCTCATGACTTTTTGCAGCACCTTCATCTCACGCTGCAGGTTTGTCAGTATCTCATGGCATTGCTTCCGTCCCAAGATGGTCTTGTCTCCGACGGGTTCGCCATATTCAAGCGCCAGATCGACCAGTTCTTGTGTGATGCCTCTTTGGTTCATCCGGGCATCCATGTGCTTTGTCTTTTTCATTTGATTTTCCTTCCTGCTGAATAATACATACACCCCCTGAAAGCAGTTTCAACCCCTTATTTTATATTTTTAGAGAAAATGTTACCCGGTCACTGAGCACTTTCCTTTGAGGAAGAGGGAGGGGTAACGCGGATCCCAGCCTCTTCAAGTAGGTGGTAGGGGGCATTTCGAATCGCGGCATCGACGTCGATCTTAGATTTTGGCGCTTCTCGCGTAAGTCGTAGAGAGAGGAGGCTCACTACAATAACCCCCAAACTGATGACCATCAGCGAGATCTCAACGATCAATTTTGAAGAAATGCTATCCATGTACTCTCCCCCAACAGGCCTGTGAGGCATTCTCACGCCGACAATGTGATCTGGCCAATATTATAGCACAGATCCCCAACTCTTGTTGGCTATCTCGATTTGGTCACCATGACGCGAGACTGAAAGCCAAGGAGCGTGGTCAAGCATGTAGGGGTCTGCTCCGGCTCAGTGCTAAATCCTACGTTCTCATGAGCGTTTTCAGGTTTTCTGACACGAGAAGACTACCCCGCTGACACGGGTTAGTCAAAGATGTAGCCTGTACAGGCGCTGGAGACGGTGGGCCGAACCGATGGTTATCATGCTCTCATCCGCGGATTGGTTCCCGCCTGACCTGGTTCGATGCGGGAGCGCCTCTCTCTAAGGACGGATATGTTTCCCAACGTAGTCCGAGGATTTCCCTATCATTGGCCGCCATCTCCAGCGTACTGCACAGGCAGTCTGGACCGTTACGTCACGCTGTTAGTGGCGTCTTGCGGGCGATGTCCCATACAAAGCCCGCGAGCTCTCGCGCGATGGCGGCAAGCACACGGGGCTGGGGTTTGCCGGTGTTCGAGAGGTGGCGGAACCGCTTGCAAAGACGGGTCTGCGCCTTCCAGCCGATATCCTTGATCTCCTGCGGCAGGTGCGCGGATCGCTTGAGATACGGCTGCCCTTCCTTGGGCGGGTGGCGATAGGACCAGCCCGCTTCCACCAGCATCGTTCGGGCCAGAGCATTCCCGGTCTTCGTCAGGCGGCCACGCCGCGTCGTGCTGCCACTGGAATGCTCACTTGGCACAAGCCCGAGCCACGCCATCAGCTGGCGCGGGTTCTCAAAGCGGGTCATGTCGCCAATCTCGGCCACTACGGTCGCTGCGATGATCGTGTTCACGCCGCGCAGCGCACGCAGGGCATCAACTACAGGGGCAAAACGCCAGGTCTGAACCGCTTCATCAACCGCCTGATCCAGAGTGGCCACACGGGCCTCGGCCTGATCGACCGCGCGTTTCAATTCCTCAAAGGCCAGCTGCTGGTGGGTCAACCGGAAGCGGCGCAATTCGGCCAGCCACCGACGATGTCGTTTTGTCCAATAGCTGCCATTCTCGTATCGGAGCCCGTGACGTAGAAGGAAGCTGAGCAGTTGCTGCTTGGCAACCTTCACTGCATCCATCGCTTGTTTACGCGTACGGATCAGATCGCGCATGGCTTCCTGCTCTTCATCAGGCGTCCAGATTGGCGTCAGTTCGCCTGCACGCCACAGCCTTGCGAGCATCTCCGCGTCGCGCCGATCCGTTTTGACCCGATCTCCAGCCTTGCGAGGGATCATCGCGGGCGCGACAACCGCGCTTTCGAATCCGAGCTTGGTCAGGTGACGGTGCAGGCCATAACCACAAGGGCCGGCCTCATAGCAAAAGGTCGGCACCTTACCCGACGCCGTAAGCTGCTTGGTTAGACGCAAAACAGAATCCGCCTTGTTGGCAATTGTGCCGAAAAACCGGATCTCACCGCGGCGACCTTCCTCTGCCACAGCAACGGCGATCGTGTCCCTGTGGACATCCAGGCCAACGTAAAGTGCGTTCGTCATTGGTGTTTCTCCCGAACAGTTTCATGTTCGCCAAGAAAACCACATCTGCGGCATTACCGCCGCAAAACGCTCATCTGGTCTAAGCAAAACCGGTCGTTCCTTCTCGATACAGCGAACGGCAGTTCAGAGCCCACACTGTGAATTCGATTTTCGCGCTGCGGGCGCTCGCAGCACAAAAAATGTCGCGTTAGCGAAAAAATGGATGCCGTTGCGCAGCGTGGAAAGCGGCCATCTGTGCATGTCGCAGCATGGATCAGCCGTCGAATTCACAGGTTGCGGGACACAGGTTGCGGGACTAAGCAGACGTTAGATTTAGGTGGATGTACCCCCGTCAAGGCACGAGAAGATGGTGGACTGCTGCTCTGCTACTTGCTGATTGTTGGAAATCCAATTCTCCCTACCTCACTACTAAAGTAGGCAAAGTTGTGATACACTGAATCTTGCATCGGGCGGTCAGGGAGGACGTCATGTCACCACCGAGGGTAGCCACCGGGTCTGTAACCAGAATTGGCACCATCATACCGTCGTTACACCGCGTGACAGCCATTCTTTTTGCAAGTGTTGTGGGAGTTTGGAGCTCGGCGCATGCCGAAAATGTCAGTGACGACTCTTTGCGAGAAATAGTCGACGGCAAAGTCTGGGTGACTGAAAATGGCTGGGGCGTATGGACTTGGCAGACAAATAATGAGCTTTGCGTCCGTACGTCTTCTGATGACAAGGACTGTGCGGACAGCGGGCCATTACTGATGGCGCTATATGCTACGAACTGGAGTGGTGGAGCGACACCTACGGCTTGCGAAAAAACTGCTTTGTCGTCAGGTCAGTCGAAGACGGACGATATGAAGCAATTCCGAGGGGCTCCGCAGTGGACTCCGCAGTCTTCGCCTTCTCGTTAGCGGAATAAGAACTGCACGCTCAACGCTCCATGATTGTGCGGACTGCTCCGAAGCGTTCATCCCAGAAGCCAATACTTTTCGGAGAATACGCCGATGTCCATACAGGGCTCAGTCCCGCCGACCGCTGCCGGATGTACGAAGGTCAGTTCTGGGTTGGCGAACGGCAGCAACCGCACGCCAACGACGTTCAGATGTCGATCCGTTCTGCTATGGGCTGATGTCCGGTCCGAGCCCATACTGACCTCGTGGGGGGCGGAGGTCTGCCGCCCCTCAGGATTTTGCGTGTGCAAAAATCCATCTTGTTGCGACCCGCCCTAAGGAAAACTTCAAAGCCAGGGGAATCTCCGTAGAGAGGCGTCACCGAACCAGCCGTCTGTGCGTCACGCAGCATTCTTAGGCTGGACGACGAATGTGCAGGATCAAAATGCCGTTCATTTAAATCAGCTCTGAAACGCGTCCTATCTCCCCCGCCCCGCGTTTCAGACGTTGCCGACTTAGGCCAACTTCCGCTGAAAGCAAGCTTGTGTCTCAGCATTTATTCGCTGCACCGCAGCAATTTCATTCATCCCCAGTGAATTCAGCATTGTTTCGTCAGTCCCTCGCCCCTAACTGCGGACTTCATCTTTTCTCTCGCATTGCGTCTACGGGCGATGTGCTCGAACGCCCACGCTGTCAGAAAGACACCTTCATGAACTATAACACGATGGCCCTGTCGGGGCTCAGCATGCCGTTTTCTGAATTTGATTTCCGGTTTGATAAAATCACCAGTTTGGCCTCGCGGCTCTTAGGTGTACCGGTTTCGCTTCTCACGGTCATTGACGATGCAGGTGGTCGACAACTGTTGAAATCAGCCGTTGGTGTCCCGGATGAGCTGCAGCAGAGCCGTGCGACGCCGTTGAGCCATTCCTTCTGCAAACATGTGCGAGACAGCCGTTCGACGTTGCTATTGACCGATGCTCGAGAGCATCCACTTCACATGCACAATCCTGCAATAGAGGATTACGGCGTCGTCAGCTATCTCGGCGTTCCGTTTCACGGCGAGCGCGGCAAACCGATTGGTGCGCTTTGCTGCTCAGATCAACGTCCACGAGAGTGGTCTGAGCAAGACGTGGAACTATTGATACGCCTGGCTTCAATTGCTGACGACCAGTTTTATCTGGCTTCAGCAGTAAGAGATCGAGCAAGGGCTAAACTTTTTGCAGAGAAAGCGGCTCGAACCCGAGCAAGTTTTCTGTCGCATGCGAACCATGAAGTCCGGACGCCTTTAAGCGCAATTTCTGGAGCCGCGCGTCTTCTTAGTGCTATCTCAGCAGACGATAAAGCTCGTAACTTAGTGGAGGTAATTGAGCGGAATACGTCTCGTTTGCTCGCGCTTACGGAGGATCTGGTTCGCATCACGGAGCTGGACACGGCTACCGCTTCCATTGCGGCAGAATCTTTTGATCTTATCAACGTGATCGAAGATGTCGTCGCCAGAAACCTCAAGGCGGCTCGTTCCAAGGGGATCGCCCTAACATTCAATAACCAAGCCAACGCCAATACAATCTTCTTGTTCGATGTCGCCATTCTCACAAACGTGATGGAACAGCTTGTATCAAATGCGATTAAATTCACAGCCGATGGCGAAGTCCAGGTGACAGTTGAAGCTACTTCGCAAGAAGACTTCGTCATTCTTCGCGTAAGCGATACTGGCCTCGGTATAGGACCCAATCTGCAAAGCAGGCTTTTTGATGAGTTTGAAGGCCATGACCCGCAAACTGCGCGCGAAGGTGGCGGGACTGGGCTCGGCATGAACATCATCAAGCGTGAAGTCGATTTGCTGGGGGGCACGTTATCCCTTTCGAGTGAACTTGGTGAAGGAACCCACTTTACAATTTGCCTCCCGACAGCTCGTAGCTTGGTGACCGATGAGCAGATAGAGGAGGATGAGCAGAGTGACCCCCGCCACATCACCTGCTTGGAATGCGGTGAAGAGCTGAATGTTCTGCGTCGCCATATTAGCCAAAAGCACGATATGACGCCGGAAGCTTATCGCTCCAAATGGGGCTTGCCGGACGATTTTGAACTCTCCAGTCCTGCTTACAGGGCAATGCGGCGCGCCGTTAGAAACCAAAAGTAAAACAGCTTGGTTGTGATAGTCTACCGTGCTGCCCCACCCTCCAAGCGTGGATCGGGGACTGTTTGCCCCTCCTATTTTGCCTATGAGGGGTCCGAGCCGATCGCCTAAGGCGCTGCTGGTTAACGCGCTGCATGGGGCGCGTCGGATATAGCTGGATAAGCCACGAAGACCGGCTATTAGACTTGCCTTTTTGTTTAGGCCTAAGCGTCCCTAACGGTTGTTATAGTCGCTGCGTTTCCAAGCCGGAAAGAATATATCTGTCCCCGTTCCCCGGGAACCACTTCTGCAGTTTGTTGCCGCGCTCTCAATTCAAGCGGGGCTGCGGCAGCGCAGAATAGCGCGCGGTTACTACATCGGCTGAATGTCGGCTGACAGCGTCTCCGTATTCCGCCCTTCCTCTCTGAGGTCTTCGCAATCGCGGCGGAAACTAAGCGTCCGCAGCGAAGGTCCGTAAAGTCCGCACTGTGTGATTTTATGCGCAGCGCAGCGAATGGCGGCTTTCACAAACGCAGGTTTGTGAAACGGATGTAAAATAGGCTCTCAGATAGCGAAGTCGTGCATCTCAGCTCATGTCTAAATGTAAATTCCGCAAAAGGGTGCCAGCGTCAGGGAAAAATATTTCTTAGCGTAGGATTTTGCACTGAGCCGGAGCAGACCCCATGTAGCGCCCCACCGGATATGCGCCACTCGCACTGGAGCATCCGCCGCCAGATAACGAAAGACAGACAAACGGCATCACCGGCCGATTAATCTGACTTCTGCAAAAGTTGGCATCTGCCAACAGCATTCATCTTGGACGCTAAACCTCGGTGGCGTTAGATATGCAGAATGTCGATGCATGATCCCCACCGCCTAAAGGAAGTCTGGAGCCAGAAGAGCGTTCCCGTAGTCCTTCGCCGTGATGGGAAGGGTGAACAGGTAAGGGTCAGGTTGCCCTATGCGGAAGGCAACTACGCCTGGCTTCGAGACGGTCGCCGCCTTCGCCCCAGTTGGAATGCGAGCCTGACATGCTGGGAAATACCCAAAGCGTGGTTCAATGATCTGGTAAACCGCAGCCTTCGCCGTTGGGGCCGTATCTATGTCATCCAGCCATATCAGGAACAGGAGATCTGTGCGCCCGCCTGCATGAACGCATCGGGTCATGAGTGCCAATGCTCCTGTATGGGAGCAAACCACGGGCAGGGTGATGATGGGGGCTGGTTCTCGACCGACGATGCGTTCGCCGCCCGATGGGGAGATCGCGAGCTTGCATGTCGCCTTATGATCTCGCGCCCATCAATAGCAGAGCCATGATTGCCTAAAAATACTCCTTTGCGGTGTTGGCGCTCACGAGAGGCCAAACGACTGTTTATTAGGTCAGCGGTGAGACATATTTCCGTCAAGGTCATGCGTCAGATACTCAAGCTGTATCTGGAGAAACTTTATGAAAAGAACATTTTTGATCATTTTGGCCGCATTGCCGGTCGTAGCTGGCTTTGGTGCCTTAGGTTACGTGATTATGGAAAACCGCAGTCTGAAAGCGGATATTACCGCCTTCACAGAGCCTTCCATGGATGCTCGAACCGAATGCGTCAGAGATAGTGTGTCTGCCTACCGTCTAATGGAAGCACGCCAACACGGCATTCCGCGCGGGGAAGAAGCGCGACAGTACGCCCATTGGAAAATGGCCTTTCGCGAAGCCGTGCCTGGTTCGCGGAGCTATCGGTTTTTTCAAAAGATAGAAGAAGAGGTTTGGTCCTATTCTCGAGAGATTGACCCTGTTGAACAGAAAAGGGTTGCTGACACCTATTCGGACATCAAGGGAGAGGAATGCCTAAAGAGGTACGCGCCTCGTATGATACATCCTAAGATTGGCTCGGATGACATCTGTGGGCCCGACAGGAGAGAGCTATGTGATGCCATTCCAGCGGCTCAAGTTGGGCAGGACCTCTGCGACCCGATGCGGGAAGTTACCTTGCGCGCTGGTCACCACATCAATGCCACCCGGGATACGATAAGAGTTCTTGCACCTTCGTTTAGACGCGACATCGCTGCCAACAATATGAATGAGCAAGATGTGGAAGCGGCTGTATTCTTGCAGGAAGCTTCAGGCATCACGCTCAGAGAACTGGAAATCGCAGTGGGCAAACTGACGTTGGCTGCAAGAAGCATGTGTGATTTCAAATGAACGGTGTGCTCTTCAAGATGTATTTTGCCATCATTGGAGCTGTGGTTGCAGTAAGTGTAGGAATTTTGGCTTACGCTGAAGTTAGCGGTGAAAACTTGAGGCATGCATACTACGCAAACTTCGGATTTCGCTGTGGTAACGCCCTATATTTTTTCGATTGGGGTGGCGGTGAGGCAGGCTTCAACGCATATGCTAATGAAGTAGCGCAATACTGCAACTTGGATCACGATCCTCGGTTTTGACCGGATGCCGGAGCAATCTCAGAGACACTCTGTGACTTAGCTCGAACCCTACTGAACTTCTGCTCTGGAAACTCGGCAGGGTTGTCTAATGCGAGTTATTGCAGGGTCCAGTTCAGATCGACACCCATGGATCGGGCCGCAGCAACTTCATCCAAGACCGGCATGCCGTAGTTTTTGGGCTTCCACTTCTCTCCATTGAAGTTTTTCCACAAGGACTGCTCTTCTGCCCACCGATGTAGCTCTGTTTCACATTCATATCTAATCTGATCGTCTTCCAGTCGAGGGTCAGTGGAGAGGGCAAATGTCTCAAGACCAAGATCGCCCCAGTCCTTTGCGTGGTCGGCCAGTGGGCCAGATCGGGTTGAGCGTGCGCTTACTCCTTTGCGCATAGAGCGCATCCAGCTGGCGTGTCCTCCATGACGCGCCCATATATTCTTGGCTATTCCTATGCGTATGCCCCTGACTGGCCAAACTACATTGCAGTAGATGCCATATCTCTTAGGGAGCATCTCGCGAGGACTGGCGCCCTGACGCCAGTCCATATCAAATCTTATACCATTGATAAGCATTCTAATGTCTCCCGGATGCATCCCCATATTGGTTATGTCAGAAAATGGGTTACAGGCATCCAATATGCTGCCGATAAAGATACTTCTTATCGGTATGTTGCTCCTGTCAGTCTTTCAGCCATATCTGCTGATGAGGCGTTTTGCTCAACATCTTCGAGCCCTGCGAGTTCAGCAATATCGAAGTAGCGATGGCCCATCATCCCACCCGGAGAGGCTTTGCGCACATCGGTCTCTTCGAAACGGTCAACCAGGTAGTACCTGTGCGCATCTGCGGCAAAACCCTTAAAGTAAGTCTCTGCTGCACGGATGATATTTTGGATGCGGCTCCTGTGCTCAGTACTGAGCGTCCCGAACTCTTCGACTTCGACAATCAGGTTGTCGTCTTCTTTACGGCATATGGCCGCAGCAACTACCCGCCCCACATGGCTGATTTTCTTTTGACGATAGACCCCGAGAAAGTGGGCTCGGGTCCATTTTGGGTTTCGGTGCGCAGGCTCAAAGTATACACCATGCTCAATATTTTCACGCCAAGATTGCCCGCAAAGCATCGCCACCATCTTGCGGTGCTGATCAGGGAGAAGGTTTTCTCCGCCGATAAATGCTTGGTAATCGTCTAAAATCTCTCGCAGATCTGGATTATTGGAACAGGCCGTATCAAGTGCCTCAAGTAGTTCTCGGTAGGTTGTGGCAGCAAAGGTGATACCGTGCTCAAGAGCCCGCTGTTTCCATCGCTCGTCGTCGTCAACATTGGTACTGTTGTTCGTTAAGCCAATCAGGAAAGCTGAGCTCTCTGGGTGTCTTCTTTCAGAGATTGAGCGCATATGGCGCTCTAACTGATCGTCGTAAAGGCCGTCGCCGCGTTTTGCCTCTACGTAAATATGCAGTGGTTTCTGACTGAGCACAGCATCAGGGATTGAATATGCCTCACCAACTTGCTGTTCAAAGCGCGGGCCGATTTCAACCTCATCCTCATCCAGCAGAGATTGGAGGACATCCTCTAACAGACGAGGAGATGTTCGATAAACATGTTTCAACATCAGCATGGTGTTGTTGGTTACGTGGTTCTCGCGCTGCGAGTACGTTTGAAAATGATTGATAGCGCTCAATTTTCCGCCTTTCCGATCTAAAATTTGTCCTAAAATACAGGCCCGGCTCTTAGCTCCAAGCTCAGGGAAGGCCCTTAACTTGTCAAACATGATCTATGACTTAATCCGAAGCCTCCGGACAAAGCCGTGATCTGGTACGCGGTCGAAGACATCGAAGCTCGGCTGCGCTTTGGGCTGCCATACGCGCCCAAACTCGACTGAGCACGATACAGGAGTGGCCGGAAAGACAGACAGTTCGACATCACTGCCATGCTGGTTCTGTATCTCATCGAACGTGCGTCGAACGATCTCCCGGAAACGTTCGAGATCGGCTTTGTGCCTGATAATCCCGGCGCGGTGCAGGTCGCTACTGATTTCCCAGATCGACACGTCCGGCCCTAAAGCCTCCACTACAGCCGCGTCGCTGACTTCGTTGGTTATGGACAACTTCAGAGCAACCTTCTTGGGGCCAGGTGCACCACGGTGTCGGGTGAAGTGAACCTCTTCACGATTTTCTGGCCAAGACCACTGCGCGGGTTCTCTCTGGAGTTCGTAGACATCGGCGATCGAGATGTCAGAGAGCAGCCGCCCCAGTTCCATCAGCAAAGGGATCGGAGCAAGGCCGAACACGGAAAGGTGGCGGATATCGCTATCCTCGAAGCGACCATGAATCTTGGATGCGAAGTCGGCGCGGAGGACCTCAGGCTGAACGATCCAGTATGTAGGGTCGGTATCCTTGTAGTGCATACCTTTAACTTTGATCTCGATAGGCCTCGCCTCGGCAGGTGTCCGTTCTGGCAAGATGGCCGTCACGCAATCATCAAAAGGAACCGCCGTCTCATTTGGGCCGATCGGCGCGCTAAACTGGAGTATGTGTGATCGGCTGTTCGGACCTGCGGACAAAACCATGTCGACCCAGGCTTCATGATCACGCTTCATCTGTCGAAGTCGATCTGCCGAATAGGCGTCTGGATTTTCGCGGTCGATCTGACGATGACAAGCATCGCAGAGCAGCATCACATTGGTATAGTCATTTGCCAGCATTGGAGACAGCTTCTCGTCCCCTCTGGGGCCCTTCACGCTATCTGCGATGATATGGGCGACATAGCCCTTGTTCGCACCAAGGTTGCCGGACACCAGATGGCCAATCAGTGGTTCGTTGCAGTTCTCAAACTGACACCTTCCAGCAGATTGTGCCCACACGATCCGCCTGGTTTTCTCACCCAAGTTTCGAGTTCCGTTCTTGCTCATATTTTTCCTCAATGCACGCGCCTAAAAGGCCGGTTTTTATGAATTCGTTTTTGTATCTCGCGGGGTGACGGCATAGGCGTCAGGTCAATCAACCGACGCAGCCAAGTCTCGGCCGTCTCTGGGCTTACCTGGGACCAGAATTTTTCAAGTGTGGCCCCACAACACTGCGTTGCTGTGAGCCCGGCGCCGCACGGGCAAGGGGCATCCATATCCAGCAGGTCATTGCTAATTCTCTGTGTCAGGACGTTCTGCACCTCGGTCTTCCTTGCCCGACACCCCATGAATTCAGCCACCGCATCAATCCAGCCGTCGGCGCCGTGATCCCATTCATCGAATGGCCAAGCCTCACCTTTTTGTCGGAGCAGCTGACTTAGAAAGAAGTTCCTCAGCGGTCCCTCTACGAAGGCACCGATCGTCGGGTATTCTTGGGTCACCATCCATGTTTCAAAAACTGTGATGCAGCAGACGCCAGTAGGCGAACAATGGAAGGTGTCGCGCTTTGGAATGCTGTCATCCAGCATCGTCACTTTAGGCTCTGTGAGCGGGTAGTCGGCCGGAACCTCGATCCGAATACGGTGCTCTGCCAGTGGGCCACGGTCACGATAGGCCGGTAGCTTTGCCAAGAGCAGGTAGACACCCTCAACGACGACCGCCTCATCCTTGATTGAGATATCCAGGAAAGGCTGATCGACATAGAGGGTATCTCTGACATCACGCAGAAGGCTTTTCACCTCATCACTCACCGGGGTACCAAGGCTTTGTCTGGTTTCCAGATGAATGCACTGCGGCAGCCTCTTCGGCGGCGACTGCTGCACTTGTAGCCACAGCCGCCGCTGTCAGGGCCATCATCGGAGCCACCTTACTGATGGTTTCATTCGTCATACTGTCACGGAAGGCAGGAGGAATGGCGTCAAACCGGCTACCGGCCAAGTAGGCAAGGATGTCTTGACGTGCTTTCCCGATCCAGCGTTCAAAGTTCTGGCGCTTGATCGGCTTCTCTTGCCACTTGTCGGCAAAGTTTTCCGCTGGATAGGATGGGTTCGAAATCACCGGAACGGGGCCAAGCTCCTCCACCGTACGCTGCATTTTCGGGAGAATGTTCCGGAGCGTGTCTGAGATCGTCAACTCTCCATTGTAAGATGTTGCTGCCAACGTTGCGATGATGATTGAGATCGGCTTGTGATCATCGCCATCAAACATCACGTCCCGATGCCGTTTCAGCAGCTTAATTGCATCCTGAAGAGGCGTCTGGACCTTGTGGTTCGGAAAGTCTTCTACGGAGGCAATGACTTGGCCAGAAGCCATCATCTGCATGCGCTTCTGCTCGAGAATCTGACGCTGACGCAGGCGAAACCAACGAAGGTATCCCTTGGGATTGCTGACGAGCCATTCTGAGCCGCGGGTGTGATAGCCGTCATGCTTCTTGTCTGTGATGCTGATCGCCGTATCAGTATACGAGTGCACACCATCAAGGTTGTAACCGGCGGAAACGAGAGAAGCGACGTAGCTATTTGTCCCTGGGATACTTGGGAGAATATCCATGTGGAAATCTGCCTCGTCGGCATACTCCATGGTCCAGCAGCGCCGTCCGTCCTGTGGTTTTTGGTTCATATGGTACTTTGTGGCATAGGCCCTGATCTCGAAGCCCACCAAGCTCTTGAGTTCAGCCTGCGACATCTGATTGTGGTCACCATTCTCAAGCTCGCAAACCACATCGACATCATAGGCGTCGTTATCTCCGATGGGCCGAATAACAGTCCCCAGTGCGAAAGAGCCTTGGGCCGAAATCTTCGGCTTCAGCGCACGAACCTTAGACTCTGGTCGATCGAGCCAATCCCCTATTGAATGATACCTATCCCTCGCTTTTTTATCATAGCTTTGCGGGATGGAAATTTCTCGGACAATGGCCCGGAGGGCCTCCTCTTTAGAGGTAATCTGTCTGTCTTTCGGTATGTTCATGCGCTGCCTTTCTCTGCCGTGCGTTTTGTCACCATATGATACAGAGGCCTGCCAATAGGCCCTCGTTATGGTATGCGCTTGGGAACGTGCGCCCCGGACATGCGAGCCGAACTTTTTTGTCCGGCGCTTTGGTTCTCGGGCGCATATACAGATAGAGCGAACAAGGACGGCCTATGGATCAGGTGACAAGCCAGCGACAGTTTCACACCATCGATGAGTTCAAGGCCGCGCTTTCATTGACTGAAGCAGAGTGGATTAAGCTTAGAGGCTTGGCGCGCAACCGCTGCCGTGTTGGCCGACCAGGCGAAGAAGAGGAAGTTCTCCAAGATGCCATCTATCGCGTGCTTGAAGGAAAACGTAAGTGGCCGAAAGGACTGAACCTTTATGCATTCCTTTCTGGGGTGATGAAGAGCATCGTATCAGAGCAATCCAAGATCGGCTTCAGGCGCAATGTGGATCGAGACATCGATAAAGCTGCCAATATTGTATCAGAAGACACCAGTGCAGCAGACCTCGTCCTCGAAACGGAAATCGTGACGCATGTCATGGCGCTGTTTGACGGAGATGATGATGCAGAGGCCTTGGCAGAAGGGATTATGGATGGCTGGGAAAAGCAAGACTTACTCAGCCTCTTTGACGGCGACACGACCCGCTACGAAACTGTGCGCAAGCGTTTCAAAAGGAAAGTAAATGCGCACCCAGAACTCAAGAGTATGATCCATGGTGAATGACAAAATGTCGAAGCTCGATCGTCTCGAGGAGGCGATCAACGATGATATTCTGGCGATGACGCCAGAGGAGGCGCTCGAAGAGGCTAAGGCCGATGGCGAAGATACAGCTGCCTTTGCTCAAAGAATGGATGCTTGGCTTGAGACAGCGTTTGCTCAGGCAGGTGTATCGCGCCTAAGAGACGCGCGCGTAGCTTTGGAGCGTGATCAATCCAAGACGAATATTGTTCCGATGAAGCGGAGCGACAGCCAACCCCGCCCTGAAAGCTTCATTCCAGACACGATGGCAGCTCGCAATGGCAAGAAACTGTCTGAGCGAGACAAGGATGCTCTCGACGAAGATTTTGATGAGCTGTTTGATGATGACGCTTGGAATGATGATCAGGACGAGACTGACAAATGACGCACCAACCCCGGACCGCAGAGAAGGTGTTAAAATCTCTGTCGATTAGCGACCCTGGGGCGATTGATCTTGAGGCCATCGCCTGGCTGAGCGGAGCGAAAGTCAAATATCGAGAACTCGATGGGTGCGATGCTTGCATTGCCGGCCGAGCTGATGTCGGGCGAGCGATTATTTCTATCGACAGTCGTAGTATGGCTCGTCGTCAAAGATTTTCGCTTGCACACGAGATCGGTCATTGGGAGTGGCATAGAGGCCACCAGCTGATGTGCAGTAAAGATGATATCGGGGGCAGCGGGAAATCCCGCGGCTTGTCGAAGGAGGCTGCAGCAAACCGTTTTGCGGCTGAACTTCTCATGCCCAAGTTCATGCTTAAAGATGCCATCCGCGACTTTGATAGGCTCAATATGCGAACGGTCAGAGAGATGGCGACCCATTTCGACGTCAGCTTGACTGCGATGGCCTACCGGTTGGTCGAGAGTGATTTCCACCCATCTCTTTTACTTGCATATGGTAAAGATGGACGGCGCTGGTTTATTCGCTCGAAGAGCATCGATGAGAAATGGTTCCCAAAGAACACCCTCGACCGCGAAAGCAGCGCCTATAGCATCCTCTTCGAAGGTGCTGAAGATGACGGACATATGTCCACGATTGATGGTGATACCTGGTTCGATGTGGGATGGGCGGACCAAGTAGAGCTGGGCGAGCAATCCTTCAGGACGCAAGATGATGAAGTGGTAACTCTACTTGTCGCTCGAAGCGACAGAATGCTTGCTGATTAAGCGATCAGAGAACGTCTTTTCCTTCATAAAATATATCGGTATTTTTTGTTATGAGGGATAATAATCTTTTAATTTCAATTCGTTGAAGTATTATTGCCTCGGTTAAGGTTTCTGGTAATATTGGTCGGTCGCAAATACAGGGCATGGCTTGAAATGAAAAACTTGGTAGGAAATCTCCAGGGGCACCTGGCTGCCGTCATCGAGGGCTCTGATGATGCCATTATTACAAAGAGTCTCGACAGCGTAATCCAAAGCTGGAATCCGGGCGCGGAGCGGCTTTTCGGCTATAAGGCAGAGGAGGCTGTAGGTCAGCCTATCACAATGCTTTTCCCCGATGATCGTATCGATGAAGAAGCAGGTTTTATCGCTCGGTTGTGCCAAGGTGAGCGGATTTCCCATTTTGAAACCATCAGGAAGCGTAAGGACGGCACGCTCGTTCCGATCTCTCTGACCGTTTCGCCAGTACGTGATAACGACGGAAATATCGTAGGTGCATCGAAGATCGCCCGCGACATCACGCTGCAGCGTGAGGCTGACGAGCGGCAACATCTTCTTCTAAGGGAAATGCACCACCGTGTTGGAAACTCTTTTGCCGTCGCCGGGAGTCTTCTCTCAATAGCAGCGCGGCAAGCAAATAGCATCGAAGATCTCGTTGCGGGAATGCGGCAGAGATTTCAGGCTTTGGCGGCGGTTCATTCGAAGGCCGTCAGCGACCCTTCTGGCGATGGGCCCGAAGGCACTAATCTGGCCGACCTTACTCAATCTCTTCTAAAGCCATTCACCGAGGGCGCGCCGATCCAGATGGATTTACCCGAAATCCATATTTGCCCTTCCGCGATCACGCCACTTTCACTCGTGTTTTTTGAGCTCGCTACAAACGCCGTAAAATATGGAGGGCTTTCAGAAATGGGAGATGGCCTCTCAATCCAAGCGGAAACGTTGGAAGACCGGTTATTCATTCAGTGGAAAGAATTCTGCCCCTCTGTGCCACCTTCTGCCGATCCAGACCGTATAGGATTTGGCACGCGCATGTGCGACAGCACTGCTTCTTCCTCTCTTGGTGGCACCATCACGCGAGACTTTTCTTCCAAGGGCATGATCGCAACACTCGATCTGGATTTAATGTGCGTTGCGGGCTCTCAGACGCCGATGATAGATGACGAGACCGTCCTTGTTGGCTGACGTTGGCAGCTGCCAACATCACCTCGCCAACGAAGGTTTAACTCTCCAACGTTGCGACCATTTCGCGCAATTGAGGTAAGGAAACCGGGTTCTCCGGATAGACCAGATCAGAGCGGATCTCTTGAACGACACCGCGTAGGACCTGAGTTTTCTTCAGCCCAGATATTTTTGTGAGCTCAGTGAACTCCTTCTCAAAATTACGGGACACTTTGAACGACAGGCGTTTGCGAGGAATCTTAACATTCACTTTCGGCTTCGCAGCCTTGGCCTCCGAAAAGAGTTGCTTAAGTCTTTCTCTGGCCTGCGGGTTCTGGGACATCTTCCGCACATAGAAAGCCAAAAGAAGCTTGCGATGGCGCTTCGAAGCGCGTTCCGAAATGCGGGTTGCCGCGGCGTCGAGGACCTCGATATCAGATGCAGGCACCTGAGCCTCGAGGGAGACCTCGACGTTCTTCTGCGCCCGCCGGATAGCAGGCAGGGACTGGGCAGGGATCGCAACCACCTCGCCGCAGTGATCGCAGACAGAGGCCAAAATATCTTTCACAACCCCGGTTCCATCATCAAACGGGACATCACGATAGAGAAACGTGGTCTCTACCACATCCTGGCAGGATTGGCAGATCGCCTTGGATTTGTCCCCGGCACTGTAAAGCTTCATGGCGTGCTACCTGTGAACGCTGATAAAAATGGTATTGGGATCGAGGAAGTAGAACTTGATGTACCAGTCCTCCTTCCGAAGGATGTGAACGTCGACAGTCTTGACCATGTGGTGCGGTCGCATCTCATGATCCTGACCGCGGCACTTACTGATGACGTCAATGATTTCCTCCTCCGACACTGCGTTGGAGTAGAGCAAATTCTTTGTTTCGATCTCACGACGCGTCTCGACCTCGTAGGTCTTGTCGCGCAGAGCCTCTATCGCGCGTCGCTTGGCCTCCTTAAATCCAATCTTCTTAGTCAATATACGAACTTCCTCGTAAAAAATCAAGTTGAGGGTGCTGCTGATTACCGCAGTCTGCTTTGGACTTCACGAAATAAGGCTTTGATCTCGCCAACAGCCTTCGAGCTCGGCCGATCGAACTCAGTGATCGCCTGACCGGAGATCAGGGCCTGCATAAAGGCTTTGCGTTGGCCGAGCCGCGCTTTCGCCACTGGTACATCAGGATAGAGATCTTGAAGGACAGCTGCTGTATCGTCGCCTTCAGGGCCGACGGCGGCCACCTGGCTCAACACAAAAAGACCGGGGCGTCCGGTTTGCTGCATGATCTCAACCGTGCCGGCCGCGGCATTGATGTCGAAGGGCCCAGGACGAATGGGAATGACCACCAGATCCGCAGCTCGGATCGCGGCGTCGATTGTGCCTCCAGCATGGGGAGGCGTATCAAGCACCACGTAATCAGCGCCGTCATCTTCTGCTTGGGAAAGGTATGCGGAGAGATTACCCGGCATGGCCTGCAATACGATGGGATCTTCAAGCTCACGCAGCTTGGCCCAGTCAGCCACAGACCCTTGGGGGTCGAGATCCAGAAGAATGACCTGAGCATTCTTCTTAGATTGCATCGCCTGTACCGCAAGATGGATAGAAATCGTGCTCTTGCCAGCGCCACCCTTCTGCGTGGCGACAGCGATGACCTTCATTTTACGGCTCATGTTTTATCCATATTGTCGTCTACAGGGTCGTTACTATCGCTCGGCACCTGTGCCTCGTATTCCCGGAGCATTTGATCGACCAGAAGTTGGCCATTGCTGGCAAGCCAATCAAGAAACCCAGGTTTAGGCGCATCGCGCAGGGTAAGCTGCACACCACTGCCGGTACGTTTAATTGTCCCTACAGGCTTGTTGTGTGAGGCGACCCATATCTCTTCACCTGCAGAAGGCTTGGGCCCTGAAGGCTTAGGGGTAGGCTCCGTATGGAAAGCCGCATCGAAGAGCAAAGTGAAGCGCGCATCAGAGGAAGCTAAGTTGTCATCCGCCGTGTTGGCAGCTGCCAACACTTCTCGCATACGCCCCAGAGCCTCCTTGTCAGTCTCTATGTGGGAGACAAGTTTCTCCCAACGAGGACGCCCGATCCCTGAAGCCTTCCCTATGAAGGAAAGGATATCATCAGGGACCCCGCGACCGATTTTTAGATACCTTGATCTGTCTGTCTTTCCACACGAGAAGGCGATGTCGATGTCGGTCGGCGCAAGCTGTGCCTCATCTATCATACGCACGGCCAATCGGGCGCGTTCAATGTAAGTCAGATCTTCCCGGGCAATGTTCTCGATTGCCTGGCTCATCACAAGCGCCGCATCGTCGAGATCCTGGATCTCTGCGCGAACATGCAAGCCTGCAAGTTGACAGGCCGCAAGGCGCCGTCGACCGGCAACGATCTCGTACTCCCCAGGCCTCAGGGGATGGGGCCGAACCAATACGGGTACCTTCTGGCCTGCCGTACGCAGGCTTTCAGCCAAGATGGCGATTTCTTCTTGGCTGACATCAATGCGATCTTCCAAGCCGCCAGCATGGACAATAGCAGGATCGAGTTCGGCAATCCTGCCGGCCACTGGACCGGTGTTGGCAGCTGCCAACCCATCCTTCCTGGATTTTGCGGCCAGGTCCCGCAGGGAGCTTTTACGCGCTGCCATGGGGTGTTTCCTTCTTTGGGTGCAGGGGACGCATTAGCGGCCCGCCTGGGGGTCAGATTGTCTTTTGGCAGCACGCACCTCGGGCATCACAGCCGTACAAACCGATGCGTAAGGACACAGGTTGCAGGTCGTGTTCTCGCAATAGGCCAGCGCGTGCCGTGTATCATCACCGGGATAGGCCGCAGCGGGCGCATCATCTGCTTCTCGTTTGCTCTCAAGGACCTCGGCAACAAACTTAGGATTGAGGTCATACCAGCGATTATAGACACCGTAGAGGCGTCGCCGGGAGGACGCGTTGGTTTTGCGGATATCAAGCGCCATGAGAGCTTTCCCAAGCCATCTCGTATCCTTGAGGACCGCCAGATCCTCAGGGACTGAAATACCATCCCGCAGGAGCATGCTTTCAGGCATCAAGGCCAGCTCACAGCGCAACTGTTCGGCGGTGATATAATGGCGGGCGCCGCGCAATACGATCTCTTCGGAGGCCAGACGGACAAGCTCCATGGGGGTAACATCGTCCGTGCGTTTGGCGGTTTGGCGATCAAGCGCATCCTTGAGAGCAGAGGCGAACCCGACATGCTCAGAAAGCTCTGCAATCACCTCGAGAGGCGCTGCGATCTGCTTTGCACGGTCCCCAAGGCTGGCCATACGCTTGCGGTACGCCGTATTGGCGGCCAGGGCATTACACATCCCCCAGGCATGCATCTCTTGGCGCAGCTCATGGCTGATCTCACGGTTCAGACCTGTGATCTGGCCGCTCGCCGCCACCTCGGCCGGCATAGGCCGACAGTAGACGGTGTAGGTTCGGCTTTCGTTGACGGGATCAAGGCCTGAAATGTTTGTAATGATCTTCGGACCGTAGAACATGAGGCGTTGGTTGTTGCCGTGCTTGTCGACCACGGTCTTCACGCCGGTCGCCTTATTGTACGACACCTTCAGCATCTGGTTCACGTCAGAAAACTCGGAGACATCGCTACCGTTGCGCCTGCCGACTTTCTCAAGGTCATCGAGAACCACCAAGCCGCGCGCCTGGTCAACAAAACGGATCATCGCTTTTTCCGAGCCCGCGCCGAGGACGTGACCGTTGTAGCTCAGATCTGCCAAACCTTCCGCTGTGGTCGATTTACCTGACCCTTTTTCACCATTGATCAGGATCATCGGGATCGCGTCAAAAGCGTTGAAGACATAACTCATCAACACATACCCCGCGAGAAGCGCGTAGTCGCTCTCATAGGGCAGCCAGGTCAGCGTTTTGAGGTAGGCCACCAGATCGTCAACGATCTCGTCGAGAGGCCGGTGTGGCGGCCGCCCAGACTGCACATTGTCGATATACTGCCTGATAGAGCGATACCGCCATGTGGAGTAGTCTTCGGGATTGGGGACAGCGCTGACGATGGTGCCGTCTTCGAGAGCCACAATGCGGCTGTCGTCCGGTGTGCCGGCAGGCGCCGGCATCTCGCGAGGTGTAAGCACGATCCCATCAGAGCGCACCACCTGTGTCAGACGCGCATGGACCTTCAGAGCCTGCTTATGACGTGTGCCGTCGGCCTCAGTTACCCATTGGCTCTCAGTGCGTGTCTCCCTCACCCGGAAAGGGTAATACATATAGCCGCCGACAAAGGCGCCATTGATATTGATCCTTTCAATCTCATAGGTGCCGTCATCGTCCTCTTCGAGGGGGCGGTTAGGACTGGGCTCAGGAAGGCGCAGCCCGAGGCTTGGCGCGGTTTCAATCAGCTCCTCAAAATCCTCAAGCGAACCGCCATTCTGGAAAAAGTCTGTCCAGTCCTTGCCCTTGGCGCGGGGCACCTCGATGCGGCGGATATCCCGGAAAGCATATTCCCGGATTTTTTGCGCCATGCGCTCGCCGGCAGCGTCATTGTCCTGTCCGAGGTAGACGGCATCCCATTGCTTCCAGAATTCGCTATCCCGCCATTCATCGGGGATACCGGATCCATGCGTCGAGGTGATGATCGCCAATCGGCTATCAAGGCTGGTGCCTTCGATCTCTTGGCTTAGCCGCCATAGGTCCTTCATGCCCTCTGCCACGAAGAGCACCGTTTTTCCGCGGGCCGGACCATTCCAATACGTCAGTGGAGAACCGGTACTCCAGCCTTTCTCATCGCGTGGATTGGTCGTAAAGCCCGGCACTGTCGTCTTTGGTATGCGAGACAGAAAACGCCCATTGCGATCAACTACCGGTGAGGCAATGGCCCCGGTGACCTGCTCTTCCATTGGCGCGCGCGGCGGATAGGCCTGCGCGATCCCGAGGCCAAATCTCATGATGGTCTTGGAGGTCAGGCCGCGCCCTTGCAGATAGGCGATCGCTTCAGGGCATCTCTCCAAAGCGCGCTGCATGCGTTGATGGGACTCAGGATTAACTGGCGCCAGCTCTTGGGATGCCGGGGAGGGCTCCCGGCGCGCCGGCGTTGCGACACTTTGCAATCGGGGAGAGGCCCCCAAGAGTTCGCCGAGCCAGGTGATTGCGCCGATAAAGTCGCTGCCTTGGACTTCCATCACCGCGTCAATCAGGCTGCCCTTTTCACGGCTTCCGGAAGGGTTGAAATCAACAAACCGTCCTGCGTACTGGCCTGATATTTTGATCTGGCAGCTTTTCCCTTCGCCACCGCGAATATCAGCCAAACGGTAAGTATTCGTCTGCCGATCATATGTGGCATCACCGTTGTAGAGCGCTTCAAGCACCTGCACGATGTTACGCTCCTGGGTCAGGAGGTCTTTGATCTCATCGACGTTATAGCGGCGGGAGGACATTCTCAGGTCACCCTTCCACTGATTTGAGATACAGGTGGGTCACTTAAGATCACATCTCTTGCCAACTCGTATTGATGCACAGCACTGAACTCGGCGTAGCGTTTTGTGGTCACGGATTCGGTGTCGAAAATGGCCGCGGCTGCTTTGGCAAAACTGCCATCAACACGAATGATGTGCGTGGCAAGGATGTGGCGTGCTGCGTGAGGGGGATGAACGCGTAAGCCTGCAATCGCCCCATGACCGGTATAGGGGTTATAGATCCCATAGCGCCTGATCATGTTCTTCCATATTTGCGTAAAAGCACCAGGCGTCAGGGTTGTGCGGTTCGACCCACCCCGGGTCATATCGGCCATAAACAAGTTTCCAGGGTCGGAGTGCCCATCAAGCAAGAGCGGTCGCAGCTCCAAATATTCTTCAAGCTCTCTGTACAAACCATCGATGTCCGCCAAAGGAATTTCGATATCTTTGGTGGCGGGACTGCTGTGGTTTTTAAAGGATTCCTTGGGCTGCCGGTGCATCCAGACTTTTGCTTTCGGATCCCACCACAGCTCAAGTGAACGGCTACGACGCAACTTGGTCATCGAGGTTTTTGGGGCGCCTTTTGGCAGCACCTGAAGCTGGCTAAAGTTTCCGGCGCGAAGCGCAAACTGGCCTGCGTAGCGAAACATGACCAAATCGCGAAAACATCTGGCTCTTTGCAAAATGTTGGCAGCTGCCAACGGCGTGCGCTTTCTAATTTCATCCGCGATCACATAGTAAGTGTGAAGCGGCTTCCGGGTATCCACGACTACCCGGATTGGCAGAAACGGATCGCGTCCAACATCAAGAAGTGGCTGAATTTGTCTCCAGCGGCTCCAGATGAAATCGTTCGCTGCGATGCATTGCTTCCTCCATGCCTCTTCACTGAGCATCTTTCGGCCGCCGAGTATCTCTTTTCTATGTTGAGTGATGTATCCGTTTTCAGGATTCACGTGACCTGCAAGGGACATCAGCACGGCCGGGATGGTTTCAGTATAAAAGCCCCTCCGCTTTCGCATGTAGCCTATGAAGTTATCGATCTTCTCCAGATCGAGCACATTTTCCAGACCAAGGTCCTCTTCTTTCGTGCCCTTCTTGCGCAGAGCGCCAAAGAAAATCTCAAGGAGAATAAGTTTGGAATCTTTGCTTTCTTCTGAACTCCAACGGCCCTTGTTCGGATCACGGTTTTTGCCAAGCGGCGTTAACTCGGCCGTTTTGAACTCAACAAGTCCTTCAACTTGGCGGCGTAGGCGATCAGGCGCTTTGAAGGTGCCAGGGGTATCTACATGGAGCCACTGCGTTCTTAGTTTGCAGCGATAGGGCTCACGGCTCCCTACGTGCTCTCCTTCATCATCTGTCGGTGACAGCACGATGTTCGACATGACCCAGTCATAGATTTCTTGCTGTTTGGACTTACTGATGTGCTCGAAGTCGTCTGGAAGATACTGCCGGACGCGCTTCAGATCATCAGGGCGGATATCAATCTTCAATCGGTCGCTGCGGATGTAAATTTTCTTGATTTCGCAGAATTTTGATAGGGTGCCGGCGGGCACTCCCATTTCAGCTTCAACATTGCCGATGTCTTGGATTGTAGAGGGCGTTGAAGGCACCTCTTTTCCGCGCACCCAGGTTCCAAGTGTCTCTCGGGTGACTTTACTGCGCCGCGCAAGTTCTGCGATCGAGAAACCACTCATCCTCAGGAGTTCCTGCAAGGCTTCACTTAAAGTTTCACAATGGGTCAGTTGTTGTTTTCTGAGTGTAATCGCCCAGGGACGAACACGCTTGTTCATCTCAGATATATGTCTCTCGACGGTCTTATCGGAGAGATCGAGATTGTAGATCGCCTCACAAGCCCGCGCGAAACGTACCGGCTCCATCATCTCACCACCTACTGTGTCATAGAGACGAAGCCCATTTGCTGTACGGAAAGCTTTGAGAGCGGAAATTGTATTTGAGACAGCTTTTGTAATGGTCGACGACGCAGCACCGCTCTGACGAAGCTCTGCTTTCCGCATATCGCGGATCGTGTCTTCAAGTTCCCCATGAAGGATTTCCTCCGGGCCAACTTTTGGCAACGAAGGCTCCACCTGAGCGCTCAACTCTGAATATGCGACAGATTTACCCATTGGTCCCCCTTGATTCGGGGACGCCCAGGAGATAATATCTCCTCAAGACCGCGACAGTCTTATTTGATTTGGAGCCCTGGGATGTTGGCGCATTCCGGGGCTTCGTCGTTCAAAGGCGTCCTATAACAGTCGTGGCTGCCACTCCTGATCAGTTACAAATTGGCGACCGAGATCCGTGAGGGCTCGGTTCCGGCGATATTTCCCCGCGATCTTGGCCAAGAGGCCTTTAGCCTCGAGCAGGTTAAGGTACGGCGAAAGGTTCGACGAGTTGATGTCCAAGGCGACTGCCATCTGGCGGTGACTTGGCCACTCTCCATGTTCATCAAAATATGAGACCATGAAGCTCATCAGTTCGATCTGCCGATCGGTCGGCGGCCGAAAATTCCTTGGCTGGGCATTCACGTGTAAATTCTCCATTCTTCGCCAGTATTCTGCGCGAACGCGTCCAGTCAAGTGCACTATACGCAAACTCAGGGGCGCAATGTTTTTCCAAACGAAAAAACATGGAAAAACGGGGGCGAAAAAAGCCTGGGAAAAATGCTGTTTTTCCACTGTGAAATTCATTGGGAACATCGCTGTCTCCGACTTTTTCCATCCGACGTGAACAAGGCCAATCTCCTGAACGGAGTTCGCCTAAGTGATTGTAAAACAATTCGGAATCACTGTTCAAGAGAATGTTCTCTTTTCGTTCTAAACGAACGTTCTGAACGCGCGTTGCTGAACAGCTTTTGACCCTTCCTGAACAGCTATCTGAACACCTATTATTTATTTATATAAAATAGATAGTTATAGGGTTTTAGGCTCCTGTTCAGGACTTGGACCAGATACCTTGCTGAACAGCCCGGTGAACATGTACAACATATTGTTTCTGAATAAAAAAACCGCGCCCTGTTCAACAGAAGCGCGGTTATAGGTGTTTTCGAGGGAAGCCCGAAACAGGGTTACTTTGGGACAATTATATACGAAATTACCCTTATATCCGTCTGGAACATTTAGCGAACTTCCCAAAATGATCTGTAAGCCTATGTTCTTCTTATATTATTTCACTGAGTTCGCAATCTGGTCCTGGAGTTCGGACGATACGCAAACATCGGGATAGGCATCTATATGGCGGTTTTTGAAGGGTCTTCAGGGCATATATTGCGGCGAACACGCTCCCTGAAATTTCTTCGGGCGGAAAAACGTAGCTTGGAAGCGCTTTTCTGCGGTTTTTCGCCGTGCGTTTAGAGACCCCATGTCAGGCTCTTTTTTGCTTCGTCAGTAGCGTTGATTTTTTTTGAGACTGGTCGCTAAGGTATCGCGGCTGCCACCCCAAGATCCCCTCTTACTCCTGACCAATGAGCAAGAGGGGTGGTGATTCGTAGGTGTAGAGGTTCAGACCGCGTCCAGGTCCGTCAGGTTAATGTCGCCGCCACTCTTAAGTAGATCGTAGATTAGATTGGTCATGATCCCCAAGCTTTGCCGATCTTCCTTGAGAAGTGTTGCAGCGAGAGAGTTGTTTGAAGCCATTGCTCGAGCGACTGCCATTTGTATCGCGCCTGGCAAGTTTCCCTTCAGAGCCTGTTCTTTGGGATTCTTGTCCACTTGAGCCATGACAATGTTGTTCTCGCGTGTGATGGCAGCGATTTGGTTAACGAAACTCGCCTGGTCTTTCAGGGGGGCAGCCTCACCGAAGATGTCGTTGAGGCGCTCGATCAGCTCCTGCAGGTAGATCGGGAGAGCGCCGGGGGCAGGGGAGCCGCCGGGACCAATTGGCCGCAAGGACAAGTCGGCCCCTTCTTCGTTACCTCCATCTGTACCTGGGAGATCGACGGTTTGGATGTCATACCCAGTAAGGCTAATCCCGGAGAGATCTACCTGATCAGCAGGTACGCCATCCAGACGTTTAGAAAGTAGCTTGGTGAAGGCGGCAAAATTCTCAAGTTCAGGGTCACCCAGATCGATCAGTTGAGCGATGTAGGCATAGGTCCTTGAGAAACGCGCCAGCCCTGATTTGAAGTCGACCATTTTACCAATGTCTTCATCAATCTGACGTCGATGATGATCTGCTTTCTCCATTCCGCCTTGATTGCCTGCAGTTTTGGCAGCTTGATAGGCGGCCTCTGCCTTCTCGCTGCGGCTGCGCAGTTCTTTCAGTCGAGAGTTATAGAAATCGGTAGGCTGCTGTGTGGCAGCATACATCTCTTTGTGTTGAGTATCTGTGGAGCTTAAAATGGCCTTGGCGGTTTTGTATCGGGCTTCTCGAAAAGCTTCGATATGAGAGGTACCATAGAGAGCTTGCTCGTCCAGTTGCTCCTTGAGATCGTAGATGACTTCAAGCGTTTGAGCCTCTTCGATCTTAGCGCCTGAATCATACATCTCGAAGGCTTCCAGAATGACCTGAGGCTCATTGACGAAGTCGACCACGAAGGTCTGATCCTTACCTGCCGTCTTTCGGTTTAAGCGAGATAGTGTCTGTACGATATCGACAGCATTGGCGATCTTCTTGTCCAGATACATGGCGACCAGCTTCGGCTGATCGAACCCTGTCTGGAACTTGTTGGCAACCAGCATGACTCTGTATTCGGGGCGGTCGAATGCAATCCGAAGATCCTGTCCTTTGATGTTGGGATTCATGTTGGCTTCACTGAATTCAGCATCTTCATCGCAAACGAAGGCTTCGCCGGAAATGCGATCATCATCGGAGTGCATGATATCTTTTCCCGACAGCTTGCCGGAGAAGGCGACCAAAGCACGAATTTCTTTGTATTGAGGATTGGCCTCAATGAAGGCGTCGAAGGCTTTCTTATATCTGACCGCCGCCGGCCTCGAGCTGGTCACAACCATAGCCTTGGCATTGCCATCAAGGAGGTGAGCTACGTTCTTTGAGAAATGCTCCATGATGAACCGCACCTTTTGAGTCACGTTCGTCGGGTGCAGATTCATCCACCGAGCGAGGGCCCGCTTTGCCGATTTTCCATCAACGCGCTTTTCATCGACCATTCTCTTGCCGAGATTGAAGGCGGTCTTGTAGGGGAGGTAGCCTTGAAGGACGTCCATGATGAAGCCTTCGTCAATGGCCTGTCTCATCTCATACTTGTGGAATGAGGCCG
This sequence comes from Sulfitobacter sp. M22, assembly GCF_021736025.1. Classification (NCBI taxonomy): domain Bacteria; kingdom Pseudomonadati; phylum Pseudomonadota; class Alphaproteobacteria; order Rhodobacterales; family Roseobacteraceae; genus Sulfitobacter; species Sulfitobacter sp. M22. The sequence continues at coordinate 33,302 of NZ_WMEC01000009.1, forward strand.
GCAGGTTGCCTTCGCCGGTGGGCTGAGAAGGATCCGGCCGACGGCCGAAAAGCATCATGGTGGAATGCTTGGGGGTCGCAGTGAAGGCAAAATGCGAGATGTTTGATGGCCTCACGCGGCTCTTCTGGATCTCTTCGAGCAGCTGCTCGACGGTCATGCCGGCCATATCCCTGTTGGATGACATGGCCAGAGTTGCCTGCAGCTTGGAGGCCGTGCTTCCGGTTTGGGAAGTGTGCGCTTCGTCGATAATGACTGCGAACCCGCGATCCTTCAAAGAGGATTCCGTGAGGATGGCCTCCATCGCATGTGGGAATGTTTGAATGGTCACAACGATAATCGGAGTGCCTTTCAAAATAGCTTCAGTAAGCTGCTGGTTTTTAGGCTTTGAAGAGTTTTCCCGGTCAATGGCTGCGATCAAGCCTTCCTGGTGATCAATCTGCTGAACTGCGTCCTGCAGCTGGCTATCAAGGACGTTTCGATCGGTAACGATGATAACGGTATCGAAGATAGACTTGCCATCATCCTTTCGCATTTTGACCAGATCATGGGCCGTCCAGGCGATGGTTGATGTCTTTCCAGAGCCGGCGCTGTGTTCGCACAAGTAGGCCAGACCGGGCCCGTTTTTCTTGGCATCCGCGGTCATTTGATTGACGGCATCAAGCTGGTGGTAGCGGGGGAAGATTTGGGTTTCCTTGACGGACCATTTCCCTTTTAGGTCCACCACATCTTTCTTTTCGACATAGACAAAGCTGTGGAAGATGCGAAGCCATGCGTCGGGCTGGCAGATCTTTTCCCAGAAGTAGGCGACAGGGTATTCACCGTCATCTCGCGGAGGGTTTCCGCTACGCCCCTCATGCCCCTGATTGAAGGGCAGGAAGAAGGTGTTTTCGCCGGCAAGCTTCGTCGTCATCCAGATCTCGCTGTCTGACATGGCAAAATGCACGATGGCGCCGCGTTTGAAGGTGAGAAGGGGATGCTTACGCTTAGTTCTCGGCTCAACGGGGGAGCCGGTCCTCAATATACTGCAGTTTCGCGGTTTCAGCCGATTGAGTGAAGTCGGTCTTCAGTTCGACGGTGGCGACTGGAAGGCCGTTCAGAAAGAAGCCCAGATCAATCGCATCCTGATGTCCGTGTTTATATTTGAGCTGCGGCACGACGCGGAGCCGGTTGGCGGCGTAGCGGTCGATGATCTTTTGGTTTCGTTGGTCTTCAGGGGCAGCCTCGGACATATCGATTTGCCCGCATCCCGCGATGGCGAAGCCGCGACGCAGGACATGAATGGGGCCATTCTTTTCCAGAGCCTTTTCGAGGCGATCCATGAGGACTTTGCGAGCTTTGTCGCCATTCATGGCGACGAGCCTCTCCCATTTGGACGGCTGGGTAGCCTTCAGCCATTCCTCGATGTCCTCGGGATAGAGGGCGTGATCCTGATCGTAGCCGGCGGAGGAGCCCAAGAGCCAACCCTGCTCGGTGAGCTTCTGAACTATGTAGGCTTCGAGGTGCTTTTCGTGATGCAGGTCGCTCATGCCGCGCTCCTTACGTCGATTTTACCGGTGACAGCGGCAGTGATGAGAGCGGATCGCTTCTCTTTGAGCAACTCGATGCTGCGTTGCGTCTCACGGATAAGGCCGTCGATACGAGCGGTTTCGCGGTCGATGGCCTCCATGATCCTATCTTGCTCCTCGCGGGGAGGGACCGGCAACGGAACAGGTGCGAAGCGGATAAAAGCGAAATCGCGGGGCACGCTCGCGCACCGACGGACAGAGAATAAAGATGTAGTTTCGAAGCGCCATGCACCGCAACACCATTGCGAAATAGTGGCAGTTTACGTTGTTATCGCGGGGCGTGCAGACAGCATATTCTCCGGTGGCCTTGCCTGTATCCTCTGACACACCCACCGCACCTGCAAAAGCATCCATCGTATGGATTACGAGATCGCCCTCATGTATGCGCTGATACCCCACCTCTTTTTCCGCGAAAGTGTATCCGCCCGTTCGTCGTTTTGATCTCAGGCAGACTTGTCCATCCCTAAATGCGGTGATGATGCCATCATCTTCTTCGACAGGGCGGGCCATGTTATTAAAGAGATGCTTGGCTTTCTTGATATGCCAATGCGTGGGCACGTCGCCCAGCCAGTCCTGCCCGGATGGCTTTAGCGGCGTATCCACATCGAGTCCCTTGGTGACGGCTCGTGTAATCTCAGCTACCCGTTTTTCCCGCAGCAGAGTGATGAAGCTGTTCTTCTCAGAGATCAGATCGTCGATGCGGCGGGTTTCGCGGTCGAGGAACTTGGCAATGTTCGCTTGCTCCAAGGCATCAATGTTTGGAACCGGAAACTCAAGCAATTCTGATTGGTTTAGGTTCTGTCGAATACCTCCTCCGAGGCCATTAAAAATATTACCTAAGTAGGCGGCATAGAAGTACCAGTAGTAGAATTCCGGAAGGACTTTATCTGACTTCCTTGTCAGCCGAATGTAGGCAGGGCTCATAATCCCGCGCCGGGGAACGAGACCAACGCGGCTCGTCTTGATGTTCTGAAGATCAATCAGCTTGAATGCGAGGTCGCCCTTCTCGAATATCTGATAAGAACCATAGTCTGACGACTGTAGACCTTCGTTATCTTCAAGCGATCGATCTATTACGCCACGCATAGTCAAAGCCAACCTGTGACTTTCCTTCATTCCGGTGTTCGGGCTTTTTTCATAACGAAAAAGATGCTTTGCTGGAACGGTATCCCAAAGAGACGTGCCAACAAAATCTTCAAGAAAGTCGCGTGCCTTGCTCATTCTGTCACCTCTGCAAGCATAGCCGCAATGCGTTCTTCCACCGCATTCAGCTCCGCATCGATCTCTTCCAGATCGCGTGGCGGCTGATATTCATAGAAGTACCGGTTGAAGTTGATCTCGTATCCGACGATCCCGACGCCTTCATCAGCCTCATCCTTGTAGGTCTCGTCGATGTATGCGTCTTCGGCGTGGGGCAGAACCTCGGTGGCGAGGTAGTCTTGAATGTCAGTCGCAAGCGGCACATTCTCAAAGTCGGTCATATCGTCATCAGGGGTGACCTTGCCCTTTTTATCGATTACAGGCTTTAATTCAGGATCGCGCACACCGAAGGCAGCCCGCAATGACTTGATCAGTGCTGCGTCAAGCTTACCGAGTGCCGTATCCTTCTTGGCCGCATCCTTGGCAAAGGACTCGACCCAGTGCCAATCATGCTCCGAATTCATTTCTTCGCGCAAAAGGTCAGTCCAAGCCGACTGCTGCTCCTCGGAGCGCTTGGCCCAAGCCTTCTCTTCAGCCAGCTTCTCGAAGCCTTCGTCAGAGATGACGATCTTCTTGCGCAGAGGGCGCAGAACCTTGATCCGGCGATAGCCGAAGTCTTGCGCGTCCATAATCAAGCTCTGCTTTGACGGCTCGCAGTCCGAATACATGGCTACGATCTCGCGGATCTGATCATCACTGATCTTGCGCCGCTTGTTGCCCTCGCTCTTGCGGAGAGGTTCGTACATCTCGGTCGCATTGATCAGCTGCACCTTGCCCTTCCGATGTTCGGGCTTCTTGTTCGACAGAATCCAGATGTAGGTGCCGATGCCGGTGCGGAAGAAGATTTCCTGCGGCAGCGCAATGATGGCCTCGACCACATCGTTCTCCAGTAGATGCCGGCGGATCTCAGATTCCCCCTGCCCGGCACTGCCGTTGAAGAGAGGAGAGCCGGACAGAACGATGGCCGCGCGGCCGCCACCTTTCTCCGGGTCCTCAAGCTTGCTCAGGAGATGCAGCAAAAAAAAGCATTGAGCCGTCGCTGACACGGGGCAGCTTTGGGCCGAACCGGCCTTCAAACTTCTGTTCCGTGTGCTCTTTGACCACATCCTTTTGATCCATTTCCCACTTCTTACCGAACGGTGGATTTGAGACGCAGTAGTTGAACTTTTCGTTCGCCAGCTGATCGTTTGACAGGGTGCTGCCGAGCTTGATGTTCTGTGACAGATCCCGGCCGGGGTCAGACGGGATCGTCTTCAAGAGCATCGACGCCAGAGCAACCGCATGAGTCTCAGGCTCGAGTTCCTGGCCGTATGGTATGATCGTCGGCGCATTGCCGTAGCGGTCCCGCAATGTGTCAACGTGCTCCATACCGTCCGAAATGAAGCCACTGGTACCGATTGTCGGATCATAGAGTGTCGTAATGAGACCAGGATTGTTGACAAAAATTTTCTCGTCTGGGGCAAGCAAAAGCTCAATTGCAAGATGAACCACATCGCGCGGTGTCATAAAGTCTTCTGCAGCTTCGTTTACTTCGGCGCCAAATTTGCGAATTAGATGCTCGTAGACGTTCGACATCGTCCGCTCAGGAACGGTGTTCGGGTGCATATCGATCGCTGCGAAGTTTTGGCAAATCTTGTAAAGAACACCGCCGCGATCCATCCGCGCAATTGTGTTGGCAAAGTCAAACTGCTCAAAGATCACTCGAGCATTAGCTGAAAAACTGGAAATGTAATCTTCCAGGTTTTGGCGGGTCCGGGTCGCCCCAAGGCTTCCCAAGTCATAGTTGGAGGTATTGTAAAAGGGGTAGCCCGTGATTGGAGGCAAAATGAGGTCCATGTCGACGCCCTGATTGGCCATCGCTTGATGAGTTGATGCAACCTGTGTCCTGGTAGGCTCAAGAACGCACTCAAGACGTCGAAGCAGGGTAAAAGGCAGAATAACTTTACCGAAATCAACGTGTTTGAAATTGCCCCAGAGGACATCGGCATTCTTCCAGATGAAGTCTGCGAGCGTTGCGTTGTTGCTGTTTGTGTTGGTCATAGGCCCTGAATATATTGATATGTGAATTTGTTTGGTCTCTTAGGATATTGGTCCAGACCGGGATGAACGAAGAAGATTTGCCGAGGAAATGCAGAAACGCTTACCCCTGCCATCCTTGAAGTGCGTCGTGAGGCCATGATGCGTCTCGCTCACGGTCAATATCCTCAAGAAGCAGCCGAACTTGGGCTCGCTTATCTTGTCGCTTTTGGAAGGCTGCCTCGATAGCCGCTTTCTCTTCGTCAGAGGGAACCGGAACCTGGAACTCTTTGAGGTCCTTGATGGCAATGGTTTGGATTGCGGCTCCCACAGCAAGCGAGCGCAGGGATGTTTTCACTGCATCGCTTGAGAGAAACTCAAGAAGAGCGACCCCGGAAACCTTACTCTTCTTCGGGCGAAGGATCATGAATGATTGGCCGGCAGTCCAGAAGTGGCTGTCATCTTCCATTGGAACATCACTTGGGACCAAAGCGGCCGTGCCAATTGTCCCTTTCACGGAAAGGATCACATCGCCCGGCTGAAAACCGCTGTGCGCGAGCTTTCCTGAGTTGAGGCCGATCGAGCAGAAGCTCTTTCTTGGGAAGAGGCAAGAAGTCATTGTCTCCAATGTCAGCAGGTGCTGCTTCACGAATAATGACATCGCCATCATCCCCTTTGCCGATAGATACTGGCCGGATGAGTTCGACCACTTCCGCAAGCGGGAGAGTCTCTCTGTTGTCCAGAAACCGCTCCAGGGCAGCCACTGCAGGTGGAATAACATATCGGTCCAAGCTTAGGATGTAGTCCTTATCCCGGATCTCAGAGATAGAGGCCTCAGCAATGGCCTCATCATCCTGATGAGAGGGATGTGAGATTGCCTCAAGCCAAGAGCTCTCGGGTTTGACTTCAGGCCTGCCCCGAACGGTCTTCCCTGCAAACTGAGGAGATCCAAGATTAACAAAGCGAACAGTGTCACTTGCGCTTCGTTTTGGTCCTAAGACAAGGATGTCACTGGCGATGCTGGAGGCATGGAAGAGCATTCCAGCCGGAACTGACAGGATGGCTTTGAGGCGACCGGATTCTACGAGCGCTTCCCGCGCAATAGGCTCTACACCCACACCTCGGAACATTGCACTACTGGCGACAGATACAATCACGGTATCAGTCGGCGATACTTGAGCATCTGCGAGAGCCACAGCTTCGCCACTTAGGCGTCGAGGTCCGTCATCACGGCCAAGGATATCCAATGCTTCCAAGCTTAGCTCGGCGGACGAATGAATTTTAGAGCCGAACGGAGCCATGATAATTTCTGCGTCGTATGCCTCATCAGCGACCCTGTTAAAGGGCTCAGCCATCACGACTTGAAGAGGAACTTCCAAAATGAAAGCCATCATCTTGGCCATGTCGCAGACCTCAGAATGACGATCTACAAAACGTACAGTCGACCCTTTGGAGGCCATCATCAGTGCAGGGTGCAGAGAGCTGGTGAATGCGCAGCGCACAGTGCCTGGAGTGCCGGCAAGCTCGGTGATGCGCTTGGCAGGCAAATATCCAATCCAGAACCCAGTCTCCCGGCTCTGATAGACACCCATCATTTCATCTATAGCCGCAAGCTTCTCGGAGTTGGGGATTGCAAGAAACCGGGAACGCGCCTCCTGTAAGGCGTAGTAGCCATCGTCATTTTCACGAAGAGACATCAGCGCGTTGGAAGCCAAGCCGGAATGTTCAAGCTCCATCCCCATGCTCTGAGATATT